>NZ_QWGL01000016.1:0-73004 GCF_003435375.1 Clostridium sp. AM34-11AC
GTTACCAGTTCAGATACTGCTCCGTGAATAATTCAGGATAAAGGATTTTTCGAACAGGGTCCCCGGCGGGTATAGCCGGGGATTTTTATGTAACAGGAAATTCCGAGGAATTCCCCGTTACATAAAAAGGCACTGACGTGCCAAAGCTGCACACTCGCGCGAAGATGTAGATAGTCGCAAGCGACCGCGCGAGGTGCGAGAATGTGCCAAAGCACATTCTTATTTAGACAGATAAAGAAGGCAGAGTTATCATTTTATTTGATGAAGTCAGCCACCTCTAATTATGCATTAAGCATGATTCTTACAAGGCGTGCGGTGCTGTCAATGATGCCGCAATATTACCTTTGGGAGATAAAAAAGAAATTAAAAATATGTTCGTATTCAGAAGAAAATATGGAATAGTCAGGCCGTATAAAAACCTCCTGACTATGGAATCCTAAGGGAAACATGGTTTCAGGAGGTTTTTTATGTGGGGAATTTTGGTGGCATTGCTTTCTGGGGCGCTTATGAGCCTGCAGGGGATCTTTAATACGGAGGTGACGAAGCAGAGCAGTATCTGGGCGGCGGCAGGATGGGTGCAGCTGACGGCGTTTCTGACATGTGTGGTTCTCTATTTTTTTACCGGGCGTGGGGAGATCTGGGGGATGTTCTCCATCGACCGGAAATATATGCTTCTCGGCGGTGTCATGGGCGCGTTCATCACCTGGACCGTGATAAAAAGCATGGACGGTCTGGGACCGGCTAAGGCGACGCTGCTCATTGTTGTGACCCAGATATTAGTCTCCTATATTGCTGAGGTATTTGGGCTTTTCGGCGTCGAGAAAGCAGCATTTGAGTGGCGGAAGCTTATTGGTGCGGCGCTGGCGATTGCGGGGATCGTTGTGTTTCGGTGGTAGCGCGGCGCAGGGCGTCTTGAAAATGGGCGAAGGTATCTGTGGTGGCAGCCGTTTCTACGAGATCTATGCGCTCGTCAGAGGTGAGGTATCTAATTGTGGGTGAGGCGAGTTCTCCTGCCTTTTTGCCGAAGCGCGAGACAATGATTTTCATGAGCATTTTATAGCTAGTTTCATCATTGCCTTGGGATATACCCTGAGAGAGGCCCTGAGAGAGGCCCTGAGAGAGGCCCTGGGAGAGACCCTTTGCTTCCCTTTCTGCTAACCAAATATCTATCGCTTTGCACATATTTATCTTTCCTCCTCTTGTCTGCATCATACGGGGTTCTAGTAAAGTCGACATACTCGTATGAGTGGCAATCATTTCATATGCATCTTTATCTAACATTTGATATTCTGATGTATTCAACAACTTTTTTAGATACGTCTTATCATCAGAATACCGGATAAAATCAAATACCTGCCTGATATCCGTCTTAAAAACATCGGTATTCTGTAAATGCCGGACATCCACAAGATGAATCCGGTAATTCTGAATCAAAGGATGAAATTCTTCCGGAATCCCGGAAAAATCGATCATTCCGTGAAGGTCGACGGATCCATCCCAGGGAAGCTCGCCATAGTAGAGAACGATGATGATTGAAGGATGGAGATGACTCTCTTTGGAAAAACTGTAAAGATATTCTCCAGGATTCTGTTTGATGTCGGCATTTCGAACTGCGCGGCGTATCATTGCGGCCTGGCGCTCATATTCACCGGCTTCATAGGTCATACAGCGAAGCGGCAGTGAGTAATCGATGGTCTGCTGGTTTTCAATACCGATGACAAGAAAATTTACGCCAAAGGATGCTTTTTTAACCAGATCACGAAGCTTTACACGTCGTCGGTTCTTTGATTTGTGGATTGCCGGATCGTTCCAGATCCCGGTCTGGGTGTCCAGATCCTGCAGGTCTTCTTTTCGGACAACCGGTCTGCCTTGGCAGATGAGTCCATTGATCAGGTCAGCGTAGCGCTCATCGTCGGAAAAGAACTTTTTGTCACTGATGTCCGCACTTGGAATTGTGCTCAAGTTCATACCTCCTTTGCGCAGGAGTCAGAACATGCAAAGTGGACAACATGATCAGCCATTTTCCAATGCATCTCGGATTCTCCTGCTTTTAAATTGATTGAAAATAGGTAAAGGATATAAAAGCAATGAAGTTCCGAAATGTGAAAAGACGGATCGTAGTCCGGATAGAAACTTAGAGAATATGCTTTTATAGGATTATGTGTAACTGTTCAGCAGGTCTGCACACTTGCTGCGCTGACCATAAGAAAACATAGGCTGGAAGGCAAAAATCCCGTCAGCGAAGCTGATCTGGAATAGATTTTGCGCGTAACTATGAAGGTACTGAATAGTTTACGATTTTGTGTGGATATCGTATCACAGGATATGCGGGATAGCAAGGTAGTTTGGTATATAAAATTATAAAAATTTTCGAAACTATGAGGAATTTTGCAGCGCGGGGAAAATATATAGGCATGGGAGAAGCGTGTTGCTTCGGAATAGCAGTGATATGAAAATTTTAAAACGATCATGCAAGAAGTTTAAAAAAATTAAATATATGATTTAAAATAAATAAAATCATATTGACAAACTAGGAAATAGGGGTTATTATAGCGCCATCGGATTCGAACAGGGAGTTCAGACGATGAGGAAACATTGGACTGCAGGATAGCAGGCGGTTGGAAAGGAGATACAGGTATGGGAAATGCGGGAAGAAATAACATGAACAATATGTGTTGTTGCTGTTGTATGTGGATTTCCGGGCGTTTTTTACGGCCAGGTGCTTTGTTGTGCAGCCAGGTACCTGTATACAGAAAGTAGTTTCCTGTTAATGCCAGAAAATGCGCCCGGAAGTGTAAAAGCTTCCGGGCTTTTTATTTACGCGGAGAATCACAGAGACCGCGAAAACTTGAGAAGTCCTAAAATCGCGCTTCTCAGATGGGGAGGAAGAAACATTGATCCAGATCGAACATGTAAGCAAAACCTTTTCAGGAAAATACGGAACCGTCCACGCGTTGGACGACGTGAGTATCCATGTGGAAAAGGGTGATATCTGCGGTATCATAGGGTTTTCCGGAGCCGGAAAGTCCACACTGATCCGCCTGGTAAACGGTCTTGAGACGGCGGACAGCGGAAAAGTCACTGTCTGTGGAAAGGAGCTTTCCACATTGAAGAAGCCGGAACTTCGGGCGCTGAGAAGAAAGATCGGAATGGTATTCCAGCAGTTCAACCTGCTGGAATCCAAGACGGTGTACCACAATATTGCGCTTCCGCTGATCCTTGCAAAGACTCCGAAGGTGGAGATCGACAAGAAGGTTAAGGAAGTATTAAAGATCGTTGAGCTGGAGGACAAGAAAGACACCTACATCAGTCAGCTCTCCGGAGGACAGAAACAGCGTGTGGGAATCGCGAGAGCGCTGACCACCGACCCGGAACTTCTTCTCTGCGACGAGGCTACAAGCGCCCTGGACCCGCAGACAACGGAATCGATTTTAAAGCTTTTAAAGAAGATCAACCGTAAAATGGGTGTCACGATCCTTCTCATCACCCATCAGATGCAGGTCGTCCAGATGATCTGCAACAAGGTAGCGGTCATGGAGAGCGGAAAGATCGTGGAATCCGGCAGCGTTCTGGAGGTCTTTGGATCCCCGAAGATGCCGGTGACAAAGCGGTTCGTCCAGACGGTTATCCGGGACCAGATCCCGGACAGCATCATAAGCCTCGTGAAGGAACAGAAAGAAAACTTCCGTGTGGACCGTCTGAAATTTATCGGTTCCAGCGTGAAGCGCCCGGTAATCTCCGATATCTGCAAGACAAAGGGTGTCGTGGTCAACATCCTCGGCGCGGCGGTACAGGAGCTGGAGGACAGCGTCATGTGCGTCTTCATCTTACAGCTCATCGGCGATGATGAGAGCATCGATAAGGCGGAAGCGGAGATCGACAAGAACGGCGTCTTAAGAGAACGACTGGAGGTGGAGTAAGATGGAAGAACTCATGAAAACAAAGATCTTTAAGGTCACGGTGGAGCGTCTGCTGTTGAACGGCGGACAGACTCTTTACATGGTTGGATGGTCACTTCTCATCGGAACGATCATCGGAATGATCCTGGCACTGATCCTGGTGCTTTGCAGAAAAGGCGGATTGGTGGAGAACCGACCGTTATATATGATCGTCAGCGTCTACATCAACGTGGTGCGCAGTATCCCCTTTGTTATTCTTCTTGTAACGATCATGCCGATCACCCGTGCTATTGTCGGAACGACCATCGGAAGTACGGCAGCGTTGGTGCCGTTAGTAGTTTATATAAGTCCGTACCTTGCGAGGCTGATGGAGAACAGCCTGCTTGAGATCGATCCGGGAATCCTGGAGGCGGCAGAGGCCATGGGCGCGACAACATGGCAGGTCATCCGATATTTCCTGGTTCCAGAGACATTAGGTTCCATGGTGCTTGCACTGACAACGGGAACCATCGGACTTCTTGGAGCGTCTGCAATGGCCGGATATGTCGGTGGCGGCGGAGTCGGAGATCTGGCATTGACATACGGTTATGAAAAGATGAACACACCGCTCATGATCCTCACAGTTGTGATCCTGGTGGTTCTGGTACAGCTTTTACAGATTCTCGGAAATACGATTTCTGGTAAATTAAGACAGCATAAATAAATTTTAAATAAGAGGAGAGAAAAAATTATGAGAAAAGCAATTGCGGGAGTACTTATGGGAGCAGCAGTGTTAAGCCTTGCGGCATGCGGAAAGAGCGACACCGCGCAGACAACAGCGGCGCAGGCTGCAGAGAGTGCAGACAGCACAGCGGCAGCGGTTGATACGGAGGACAAGAAAGAGATCGTTTACGGAAAATCCCAGGGGCCGTACACAGAGCTCTTTGAGGCTGCCATCGTTCCGATTCTTGAAAAAGAGGGATACACCGTAAAGGGCGTGGACTTCTCTGATCTTCAGACAGCTGACATCGGATTAAACGACGGCGATGTTGATGTCAACGTGGAGCAGCACGCCGCATACGCTGAGAACTTCAACGCAAACTACAATGCGGATCTTGTGCCGATCAGCCCGATCCCGACTGTACCGGCTGGCGTATATTCTGCAAAATACACATCTGTTGATGAGATCCCGGACGGTGCGAAGGTTGCAGTTCCGAACGATGCCTCCAACACCGCAAGATGCTATCTGATGCTTCAGAAGATCGGCTGGATCAAGCTTGCCGATGATGTGGATCCGTCCGCAGTTACCCAGGATGACATTGTTGAAAATCCGCATAACATCGAGTTCACAGAGATGAAGAGCTTAACGATCCCGGCAGCGATCCAGGACTTTGACTATGTGGCAATTACCGGCAGCGTTGTATACAACGCAGGCATCGACCCGTCCACAGCCCTCGCAACAGAGGATATCCAGGATCACCTGGTACTTCAGGTCGTTGTGAAGGAAGAGAACAAGGACGCAGAGTGGGCAAAGGCAATTGTGGACGCTTATCATTCTGACGAGTTCAAGCAGTACATGGAAGAGAACAACGACGGATTATGGTGGATCCCGGACGAGTTAAAATAAGATTGGAAGCTTATTGAACGATCAGGAAAATAGTGGATGAAAAAGGTTCTTCGGCACTGGAATATAAATTCCGGTATCGAAGGACCTTTTTTGGTAGTGGTATTAAAATTATAAAACCTTGAAAGTTAACTGATAAACGGAAAACGGTTGACTTTCACGGCGTTTTTTTATATAATTGTGAACTATAACGTAGAGCAAAAGTTTACAATCGTAACATGATAATTCAGAGAAAAAATCCGGAAGACGGACCAGGACCAGAGATCAAAGCCCGGATGACGAAAACGGCGATTGCACATAAAAATCAGAAAAATAAGGAGAATACTATGGACGCACTGACACTGGCACAGGAAATTATCGACGGAAGAAGAATTACAAGAGAGGATGACTTAAATTTCTTTCTGACATGCGATCTGAAGGAACTCTGCGAGGGCGCAGACCGGATCCGCAAGGCATGTGTGGGAGATAAGGTTGATCTCTGTTCCATCATCAACGGACGGAGTGGACGATGTCCAGAGGACTGCAAGTACTGCGCGCAGTCTGCACACCACCACACAAGCTGCGAGATCTATGATTTCCTTCCGGAAGAAGAGATCGTAAAGATGTGTCACGTCCATGAGGAAGAGGGCGTTGACCGTTTCTCCATCGTTACATCAGGAAGAGCATTGACGGGGGAGGAGTTCGATAAAGCGATCCACGCCTACGAGACTATGAAAAAGGAATGCAAGATCGACCTCTGCGCGTCCATGGGCTTTGTGACCGCGGAACAGCTTCACCGTCTCCATGAAGCAGGTGTCACAAGCTACCACCACAACATCGAGACATCCAGAAGAAACTTCCCGAACATCTGCACGACTCATACATACGACATGAAGATCAACACCCTAAAGATGATCAAGGCAGAGGGTATGTGCGCATGTTCCGGCGGCATCATCGGAATGGGTGAGACATGGGAGGACCGTCTCGATATGGCAGTGAGCCTTGCGGAGCTTGGAATCGATTCCATTCCGTTAAACGCCCTGATGCCGATTCCGGGAACTCCTCTGGAACATCTGGAGAGAATCTCTGAGGACGATATTCTCCGCACCATCGCATTCTTCCGCTATATCAATCCGGAGGCAAACATCCGCCTCGGCGCAGGCCGCGCGCTGCTGACAAACGATGGTGAGACCGCATTCTGCTCCGGAGCATCCGCAACAATTACCGGCAATATGCTGACAACGGTTGCATGCGCAACGATCCGCAGTGATAAGAAAATGCTGAAAGGCCTTGGAAGAGATGTGACACCGGAGTATATGAAGGAAAACTAAGAGAAAGAACAAGGGTAACTGTTCAGTAGGTCTGCGCACTTGCTGCGCTGACCGTAAGAAAACATAGGCTGGAAGGCAAAAATCCCATCAGCGAAGCTGATCTGGAATGGATTTTTGCACGTAACTATGAAGGTACTGAATAGTTACGAACAAGGTTATATATAGAAAAGACAGAAATGTGAGGTTTCATTTCTGTCTTTTTTCGTACCATTCTTTAAACCCATCCACTGTGAGCCGGTCGCTGAGGTCCTGGATGGTCCTCGACGCGGACTCCATGATCTGTTCCGGAGTCTTTCTTTTTCGAAGCATTTCGTAAGTGGGGCCCAGCGGATCTCCGTATTTTCGTTCTGCCGGATCAGATTTTGCAGATATGTATCAGGCACCGAGAATCTCGCTCAATGTCTTTATAAAGAAGATCACCAGAACCACCATCATCAAGGGTTTTACAAACTTTGCGCCGCCCTTGTCGAAACAGCGTGTTCCGAGATAATTTCCGGCGATGCTGAAGATACCGGCAATAAGGCCAAGAAGGAAAATTACTTTTCCGTTCATGAGGTAGACCGCCAGGGCTGTCAGGTTCGTTGTCAGGTTGATGGCTTTTGTGATCCCGTTGGCTTCCTTCAGTCCCATGTGGGCAATTCCAGTGAGGAGAAGCAGCAGAAATGTTCCGGTTCCGGGACCGTAAAAGCCGTCGTAGATGCCGATGATGAAGGCGATCAGAGCGCTGAAAAGAATCATCTTGCGGACCGGGAAAGACTCTTTTTCTCCCACGAACGGTTTTCCAAATGTGAGATAGAGGGCGGTACAGGGCAGGATCACGAGAATCAGGCGCTTAAAATAATAATCGTCTAACTGCAGAGCAAGTTTTGCGCCGAGAGAGGAACCGATGAGAGCTGTAACGATACAGAGAAGCGCGTTCTTCCAGGCAATATAACCGTTTTTCGCAAAGCGAGCTGTTGCCAGTGTGGTTCCCATTCCGGAGCTTAATTTGTTTGTTCCGATGGCAAAATGGACTGGAAGACCGGCGATCATGTAAGCCGGGAGTGAGATCAGTCCTCCGCCTCCGGCAACCGCGTCGACGAAACCGGCGAGAAATACCAGCGGGCAGACGATCAGAAAGTGCATCAGATGTAATTCCATAGCAGTAATTCCCCTTAAGTATGATTAAATTGAACGTGCTGTTTTCGCTGCCGGAGCGGATGAAACGGTCTTTGCACGCTTTTTGCCAAATATAGCATAATTTTAAAGAAATTGCAATGAAAGCAGGTGGGCGGAGCGTGAAATATCTGGCGGGAGAAAGCCAGAGAACGGTTGATTTGGCATCGAGTATGCTCGGTGCGAGAAGGAGAATGCGAGGCTTGAGAAAAAATCGGACTGAGGTTATAATGGAGAGCGTACATAACAAAAATGCCCTTGTTTTTACAGGACTGATTCGGTAAAATAGAGACAGGCAGAACGATCCCCCTGAAAATGTTCAGGAGGGAATGTATGAAAGAAGATAAGAAAAAAATTTTGACGGCCGCGGCTTTCTTGATCGCAGCCGGACTTGTGTTTGGGATGACAAGAAGCCGGAGTGGAATCCAGAAGCTGGATGAATCCGGAGCGGTCGTTATGAGCGGATCACTGGATGCGGATGGGAACATCAGCTGGGAGAAAAACGGCTCTGCAAAAAGCGACGGTCTGCCGCAGGGGGATTCTGGAAGCAGTACCGAGAAACAGGAGATTCAGGAACCATTCAGGGATGAAAATGGCAGTGTACAGGGAGAAAGTACCGTGGAGACGCAGGAATATGTGGAAAACTCTGAAAAATCCGGAGTTTATGTGTATATCTGCGGAGAGGTGGCAGCCCCAGGTGTGTATGAGCTTTCGGAGGACAGCCGGATCTACGAGGCAGTGGATGCCGCCGGGGGATTTACGGAGAACGCGGCGAGGGAGAGTGTAAATCTCGCCTCAAAAGTTTCTGATGGCATGCAGATCACGATCTACAATAAGGAAGAGGCCGCGTCGCTTCCGGCGGGCAGCGGGTCTGCAGTAGGAAACACCGGTCAGGGCGGAACCTCCGGTTCCGGGCTTGTGAACCTGAACACGGCGACAAAAGAGGAGCTGATGACCTTAAAGGGCATCGGGGAGGCGAAAGCCGAGGATATTATCCGCTACCGCGAAAAGAGCGGTGGCTTTAAGAAAATCGAGGATATCATGAAGATATCCGGTATCAAAGAGGCCGGGTTTCAGAAGATAAAGGATAATATTACGGTGTGAAAAGATGAAAAAACGGTAACTATTCAGTGCCTTCATAGTTACGTGCAAAAATCCATTCCAGATCAGCTTCGCTGATGGGATTTTTGCCTTCCAGCCTATGTTTTCTTACGGTCAGCGCAGCAAGTGCGCAGACCTACTGAACAGTTAAAAAAAACGTATAATTCATGCTGATTGTGACATTTAAAAACACAGGAGGCGGAAATCAGGTCATAGACATTAGAAAAGCAGCAGGAGAGGACCTGCGCATTACAGCATAACGTGGAGGAGAGAAATGGCAAGAGTTCTGGTAGTTGATGATGAAAAACTGATCGTGAAGGGAATCCGCTTCAGTCTGGAACAGGATGGATATGAGGTGGACTGTGCTTACGACGGTGATGAGGCGATCGAGAGGGCAAAAGAACGGGAGTATGACGTGGTTCTTTTGGATGTCATGCTTCCGGGACACGATGGATTTGAGGTCTGCCAGACGATCCGTGAGTTTTCCGAGATGCCGATCATCATGCTGACGGCAAAAGGCGATGATATGGATAAGATCCTGGGACTGGAGTACGGCGCTGACGATTATATCACGAAACCGTTCAATATCCTGGAAGTAAAAGCGCGGATCAAGGCGATCATCCGCAGAAACAATAAGAAGAGCGGCGCCGCGAAACGCCAGAAATCCAGCGTAGTCACAGAGGGCGACTTAAAGCTTGACAGGGAGAGCCGCAGAGTCTTCATTAAAGATAAGGAGATCAACCTGACCGCGAAGGAATTCGACCTGCTGGAACTTCTTGTCACAAATCCGAATAAGGTCTACAGCCGTGAGTCCCTGCTTGAGTATGTATGGGGAAACAAGGCCATGGTAAGCGGGGATGTCCGCACGGTGGATGTGCATGTGAGAAGACTGCGTGAAAAAATTGAGCCTAGCCCGAGTGATCCGAAGTATGTACACACAAAATGGGGCGTAGGCTACTTCTTCCGCGCATAGCGATGAGCAGTGCAAGATCAACAGACTGACTTTCGGCGTTGTGCTTGCACATAAGCCGAAAGTCGGACAGTTGATCTTATAGGGCGAATGCCCGCGAGCCCTGAGTTGGGGCCTGCACCAATTCAGGGCTCCACTGCGGACTAACCAACAAAATTAATTAAAACTTAAAGGAGAAAAATTTTATGACATACACAATTCGCCCAGTCCGCCCGACGGACCTTGCGGCAGTTACCGAGGTGGAAGCAATCTGCTTCCCGGCGGCGGAAGCCGCAGCAGAGGAATCATTTAAGGCCCGCATCGCGGCATTTCCGGAGTGCTTTTTTGTTGCGGAAGCGGACGGAAAGATCATAGGCTTCATCAATGGCTGCGCCACAGATTCCAAAACGATTTATGACGAGATGTACGAAAATTCCGCCTGCCATAGGCCGGACGGCGCATACCAGTCTATTTTCGGACTGGATGTGATCCCGGACTACCGCTGCCAGGGAATCGCGGCGGCGCTCATGGATCACATGATCGAAGACGCGAAAAATAAGGGAAGAAAGGGCCTGATCCTCACCTGCAAGGACCGTCTGATCCACTATTACGCGAAATTTGGATACAAAAACATGGGCATTTCCAAGTCTGTCCACGGCGGGGCAGTCTGGTACGACATGATCCTGGAATTCGGGGATCAGAAATCATGAAGGTCACATTGATCACAGTCGGAAAGATCAAGGAAAAGTTCTTTCAGGACGCCATCGCGGAATATTCCAAGCGCCTGAGCCGGTACTGTAAGCTGGAGATCGTCCAGGTGGCGGACGAAAAGACGCCGGATGGGGCCAGCGAAGCGGTGGAGACGCAGATCAAGGAGAAAGAGGGCGAGCGGATTCTGTCTAACATCAAGGATGGTAGCTTTGTCGTTGCCCTTGCGATCAACGGAAACATGCTGGATTCTGAGGAACTTGCGGCAAAAATAGAAAAATGGGGTGTGTCGGGGATCAGCCAGATCGTGTTTATCATCGGCGGATCTTTAGGACTTTCCAACCAGGTCCTGGCACGGGCCGACTATAAACTGAGCTTTTCAAAGATGACATTCCCGCACCAGCTCATGCGGGTCATTCTTCTGGAACAGATCTACCGGAGTTACCGGATCATCCAGGGAGAACCATATCATAAGTAAAAAATGGGGACTTGGCAAGGAGGCAAAACGAGTGACAGAGGAACAGAAAGCGGGGAAGATCTTTCTTTTCTGCAAGGAATCTTCACAGGAGCGGATCATGAAGTGCCTGCGGGACGCCTTTGACGTTCCGGGCAGCGCACATGATACAGGATTGGAACTTCACAATGGGAATCTGAATGTGACGCTCAGGATCTACTGCGAGAGCGCGGGTGACGAGGAGCAGGAGCTGGTCCGAAGCTGGTCTGACCGGGCAAGAGGCCACTTTTCCAGGGTCGAGACCGCGGTGGTGGATGTGAAAACGAATCTTCTCTATCAGCTGGAAGGAACCGAGAGTATCGTTTCGGTGGACTATGTGTTCGAGGGGGAAGAGTCCGAATTCCTGACAGAGGCAGAGGAGGCCGCGAAGAGAAATATGGAGCAGACACTGTTTCGTGTTCTTTCCGATCTTCGTGCAGTCATGGCGTTCAGGGGAGAAAAAAGGGGATTTTACTGCCTGGATGCGTCCGGCATGGAGAAGCTGATCCTGGACGGAAACGGAAACAGTGAGATGGAGCGGTTTCTGCCATATCAAGCGGTGGGCTATGTTCCGGGAAATGAGATCGAGACGGAACAGTTGAACCGCAGGGAGAAGAACCGGAGAGAGTTTGAGGCGCGGGGCGTGTATGTTCCGGTATTTTACCCGCTTTTGGAGACGGAGGCGGAGGCAGACTGCCGGACACCATATGAGATCGCGGCGAGAGCGGTGGCGCTCATGCTGGTGGCGGTATTTTCTGAGGCCATGCTGGCGAAAAAGATGAGCCAGAAAGAGGCATTGGAATTTATCCAGAAGCGGATCAACGAGTTCGGGGCGGATGATTTCTTCTCCCTGAAGGAGTGGAATTACCTGCACAACGAGGATCCGAAAGAATCAGAGAAGATATCCTATTCCTGGCAGTACGAGAATCTGTATGTGATGGAGTGGGCGCTGGGACTGATCGACGGGCCGTTAGATTTCCCGGATCACTTCTGCGCAGTGGCGGAGGCGGCGCAGCTTCTGACAGCCTTTCACTCCATGAGGGAGATCCTGGAGGCGGCGAAGCCGAGGAGCGCGAAGGAACTTCTCGATGCCTGCGATATGATCTTCTGTCTGGACTGGGCATGCACCGATACGAGGATGCGGGATCTTCCCGCGCCTGCGGGAATGGACGGAGGTGTGGTCTTTGAGCGCCATAAAGCGTTAAACTGGCTCGTGGGAGCCGGGGAGAAGGCAGACTGGGACCATGTGCCGGTGGATACGTGAGGAGATAAAGCACAGTAACAAAACACATCATGGAGAGATCTATGGTGTGTTTTTTAATTGCATTTATAACTGTTCAGCAGGTCTGCGCACTTGCTGCGCTGACCGTAAGATAACATAAGCGGGAAGGCAAAAATCCCATCGGCGCAGCCGATCCGGAATGGATTTTTGCAAGTAACTATGAAGGTACTGAATAGTTACTTGCATTTTTTAACGTAGTGTAGTATAATTACGTCACTTTGAAAAAAGACAAATGTCCACGACTCACGGTCATGGAAGAATAAAAGAGAAGACTGACGGATGTCTGCAGTTACTAATGCGGCTATTCCGGGGATAGAGGAGATACGAACCATGGGAGAGAGAAATGTGATCAAGGCGGCGCTTCTCGGCGCTGGAACGGTTGGAAGCGGCGTGTATGCCCTCGCCGAGATGTTAAAGGATGAGATGTTCCAGAAGACCGGTGCCAGCCTGGAAATTAAGAAGGTCCTGGTACGGAACACAAAGAAGGACCGCCCGGGGATCCCGAAGGAGATCATGACGGACAACTGGCAGGAGATCCTGGAAGATGAGGAGATCCAGCTTGTGATCGAGCTCATGGGCGGCGTGGAACCGGCGAGAACCTATATCGTGCAGGCCCTGGAAGCCGGAAAACAGGTGGTTACCGCCAACAAGGACGTGCTCGCGGAGCATGGACAGGAGATCCTGTCACTGGCGGAAAACAGCGGCTGCGATATCCAGTTTGAGGCGGCAGTCGCAGGCGCGATCCCGATCATCCGTCCCTTAAAGCAGAGCCTCGCGGGCAGCATGCTGACGGAGATCATGGGAATCGTTAACGGAACCACGAACTACATTCTGACAAAGATGTCGGAAGAGGGGATGGATTACAAGGAAGCGCTGGCAAAGGCCACAGAGCTTGGATATGCGGAGGCGGATCCGACGGCGGACGTGGAAGGCTACGACGCGGGACGAAAGATCGCGATCATGTCCTCCCTGGCGTTCAACTCCAAGGTGACCTTCAGCGATGTCTATATGGAAGGGATCACGAAGATCACCTCCAATGATATCCGCTACGCGAAGGAATTTGGCTATGTGATCAAGCTTCTCGGCGTTACAAAGCTGGTGGACGGAAAGATCGAGGTCAAGGTCCACCCGATGCTGATCCCGGAGCAGCATCCGCTTGCGACGGTCCGCGACTCCTTCAACGCGGTGTTTGTACACGGCGAGGCCTGCGATGACGCGATGTTCATGGGACGCGGTGCGGGAAAGATGCCGACGGCCAGCGCCGTTATGGGTGATATCATCATCGTCATGAGAAATATCGTTCATGACAACTGTGGCTGGAATGGCGGCGTGGCGTACAAGAATTATCCGGTGAAGCCGATCGAGGAGACGAGATCGAGATATTTCCTCCGTCTTCAGGTCGCGGATAAGCCGGGCGCCCTCGCAAATATTGCGGGCGTTCTCGGAAACAACGATGTCAGCATCGCCCAGGTCGTTCAGAAACGCGCGAGGGACGGTGTTGCAGAGCTTGTTGTGATCACGGATTCCGTTCTGGAGCGCCATTTCAACGACGCGCTGATGATCGTGAAGGGCATGTCCGTGCTTCGTGAGGTGTCCGGAATTATCAGGGTTTACGGGGATTAACAGCCGGTATTTGAAATAATGGAATTAGAAAGCATATCTGTCTGGTCAGGTGAAACTGACTGGGTGGATGTGCTTTTTTATTTTCCGAGAAATATCATAAAAATCCGGGGTGTTCATATATTGTATCAATTCCGGGAAAGGCGGACAGGCAGAACACGGGGAGAAAGGAGCGCGGGATGAATACGGAAACTTTTGAAAGACTGCTGAAACAGGCGGTTCCAGACGGGAAAACGATTCGGGAGATCAGAATCCGGACGGAAAAACCGGTGATGATACTGCTGGAAAGCGGGGAAAACCTCCTTTTTTCGGATGGGACCTGTGGAAAGACGGAAAGTTATGGAAAGAAAAAGATGGGGTCGCTGGAGATAAGAGAAGACCGGAGCGTAGTTCTTGCAGACCAAGAGCTGATCCGCGGGATTCTGGAGACCTGTTCCAGGCATTCGCTGTACGCCTACGAGCGGGAGATCAGTCAGGGATTCCTCACGATCCGCGGGGGGCACCGTGTGGGAATCGCAGGGAAAGCGGTGGTGGAGGACGGACATGTGAGGACGGTCCGGGATCTCTCATCTTTAAATATCCGTGTTGCCCATGAGGTAAAGGGCTGCGCAAAAAACGTGCTGCCGTACCTGATGGATGGGGAAACATTTCTGGACACGCTTTTGATCTCCCCGCCGGGAGCAGGAAAGACAACACTTTTGAGGGATCTGATCCGGGAACTTTCATGCGGGGGAACATGGGGAGCGGGGAAGAATGTGTCCGTGGTGGACGAGCGTTCGGAGATCGCAGCGTGTTTTGGAGGAGTTGCCCAGTGTGACCTGGGGCCCAGGACCGACGTGATGGACGGGTGCCCTAAGTCTGAGGGAATGCTCATGATGCTGCGCTCCATGGCACCCCAGGTGCTGGCGGTGGACGAGGCAGGAGGGGAAGGCGAGATCCTGGCGATGAAGTATGGGATGAACTGCGGGTGCAGGATCCTGGCGACGGTCCATGGTGCAGATGTTGGGGATATCATGAAGCGGCCGGCGTGGCGGGAACTGGCGGAAGCGAAGGTGTTTTCCCGGTATGTGGTTCTTTCCGGAGTTCCGGGACCGGGAACGATAGTGGGAATTTATGATGTGAATTTTCAGCGAATGGATAAAAGAAATTAAGGTTTAAACAAGACATAGATCGTGAGTGGACGGGGGATGAGACATGAAATATTTAGGACTCTTGTGCATGGCGGCAGCGGCGGTAGCTGGAGGTTTTCTGCTGGCGGGGGAGTGGGAGATGCGGGTAAAGATGCTTGGAATCTTCCGACAGATGGCGGTCTATCTGAAGGCGCGGATCCTGTACTCCAACGAGACGCTGCCGGAGGCGCTAAAGGAGATCGGCAGCCGGTTTTCAGACGGGAATTCCGGGATGGCGGCGGAGGCAGGACTCTTTTTTCTACGGGTGGAAAAGCGGATGGAGGAAGAAGCTGGGAAGCCGTTTGCCGAGATATGGAAGGAAGAGATGGAAAAATTCCCGGACGACCTTCCTTTAAGAAAACAGGATCTTGAAGCACTCCAGGCACTGGGGGAAAATCTCGGTTACGCGGACAAAAAGACCCAGGAGCGGACGATCCTGTTCTATCTGGAACAGGCGGATGACTCCCTGGCGTTCTTAAAGAAGGAGATGGAGAGCCGGACGAAGCTTTACCGGTCTCTCGGAATGGCGGCAGGACTTTTTATTCTGGTACTCTTTGCGTAAGGGGGAGACTATGGGGGTAAATCTGATATTTAAGATCGCGGCGGTGGGGATCCTGGTGTCGGTGATGTGTCAGGTGTTGAAGCACAGCGGGCGCGAGGACCAGGCGTTTCTCACGAGTCTCGCAGGATTGATCCTGGTGCTGTTTTGGATCGTGCCGTATATCTATGATCTGTTTGAGACAATTAAAAATCTGTTTTCGCTGTGAAAGGAGGGAGAGTTATGGCGGTAGTTCAGGCGGCACTTCTGGGGCTTACGGCAGTTTTGCTTGCGGCGCAGTTAAAACCGCTGAAGCCAGAGTACGCGGTGTACCTGGTTCTGGCGGCATCCATCGGAGTCGGATTTCTTGGTCTGGCAAGACTGGGTGTGCTTTTGGACACCCTGCGGGAGATAGGAAACGGGATCAGGATCCGGCATGTGTATCTGGCGGCGTTATTCAAGATGGCGGGAATCACATATATCGCAGAGTTCACATCGGGGATCTGCAAGGATGCCGGATACTCTGCAGTGGGGACCCAGGTGGAGATGGTTGGGAAGCTGGCGATCCTCGCGGTGAGCGCGCCGGTGGTGCTGTCGCTGGTGGAGACATTGAAGGTGTTTATGGAATGAGATGGAAGAGAAATGTATTTCTGATGCTGGGGCTTGTTATGGGGATATTCTGGGGAATCAGACAGAGTGAGGTTACAGCTTTTGCCGCAGAGCAGACCGGTTTCAGACAGAAAACAGGGCGGCAGGCTGGATTGTGGACAATTCCGATACCAACAGCGGAAACAGTGGATTTCGGGCAGAGAGCGGAACCGCAGCAGGATGATGAGATAGCAGATATTGACGTTACAGAAATCCAGGAGTATTTAGACCAGATCGGCGGTGATGATACAGCGGGACTTACATTCCGGGACTTAATGGACATGATCCGGAAAGGTGATGCGGAGAACGTCTTCTTATATGGAAAGGACAGGATCGTCTCCGCACTGTTCTCGGAGATCCGGACGAACACCTCGTTTTTAGCGGAAATCCTGATCCTGTCCCTGTGCGGGGCGGCATGTTCCGGCTTTTTCGGAATTTTCGGTTCCAGCCAGCTGTCGGAGACGGGGGCCTACGTGATCTGTATCTGCGTGCAGACATTCCTGGCGGCGAGCTTTTTTGCCAGTATTCGCATTGCAGAGGAGACCACAGGGGATATCTTAGGGTTCATGAAGGTTCTGCTCCCGGCATATTTCCTTGCAGTGACTATGGCGGGTGGGGCGGTGACGTCGGCATCGGTCTGCGGATTCACGCTGGGGGCCATTGGCGTGATCCAGGCGGTGGTTTCGGGATTCCTTTTGCCGATCATGAAGCTCTACATGGTGCTCTCCCTGGTGGGAAATCTGTTCCGGGAAGAAATGTTCTCGGTGATGACGGAGTTCCTGGGAAAAGTCGTGGGGTGGACCGTGAAGACCATGTTCGGTATCGTTGTGGGATTTCACCTGATCCAGGGGCTGGTTCTGCCCCAGGCGGATGCCATGAAAAACGCGGCGGTCGTGCGGACCATCGAGGCGGTTCCGGGAATCGGCGCAGGGGCCGGGGCGATGTCAAATCTTCTGATGGGATCGGCGGTTCTCATAAAGAACACGGCGGGTGCCGCGGCGGTGGCGGTCCTGATCTTTCTGGCGTCGGTACCTATGGTGAAGCTGGCGGTGCTCATGGCGCTCTACTATCTGGCAGCGGCTGTGATGCAGCCTGTATGTGATAAGCGGCTGGCTGCATGCATGGCACAGAATGCCGTGGGGCATGGGATGTTACTCGAAATCGTCGGGTATTCGCTGGCGTTGTTTGCGGTGACCATCGCAGTGATCAGTTATTCTACGAATGCGGTGTACTATGCGGGATGAGTTGTTGTCACACTGCATATTATCAAGGTGGCTGTGCAAAATGCGGACAGTGGCGGAGAAGTGGGGGAGCGGCATGAAAGCGATTGAAAACTGGGTAAAAGACATCGTTTTTTACATGATCTTCGTGACCATGGTCATGAATCTTCTGCCGGATCCGAAATACGAAAAGTACTTGCGGCTGTTTGCCGGGGCGGTTATGATCCTGCTGGCTTTTGGGCCGCTTGCACGGATCACGGGGATGGAGACAGCGATAGCGGGCATGTTTGAGAAGATCATCTTTGAGGACGATGTGCGGACGCTGAAGGAGGAACTTGGAGCCGTGGATGAGAGGCGGATCGCAGGATTTTATGAGCGGTACCGGGCGGCGGTGGAGTCTGATATCCGGACTATGGCAGAGAGTGATGGTCTGGAATGCGTGAGCGTATCGGCCCGGGTGGCGGATGCCGGAAATCTCAGCCATGTGAAGTTAGTGGTCCGGGGAGAGCAGAATCAGGCAGGAGCGGAGATCGCTTCGGTCAGAAGGAAGATAGGTGCTTATTATGGAGTGGAAGAACGGGACATTGAGGTCGATGTTGAAAGGGAATAAGGAGAAGGTGATTTTTCTATTCTGTTCCGGGCTGCTGCTGTTTGTGATCTCACTGCCGAATGGGAAGACAACGGATTCCGGATTGAGAGCTGGAACGGTGGAGGTGATTGCGGATGTCAGCGGGGACGATGAGAGCACTGCGTTGGAAGATACCGGGGAGGAAGCTGCAGCGAAGGAGGAGAGTGGTTCTTACGAGGAGAAGTTGGAGCAGCGGATCCGGGAACTATTAAAGAGTGTGGATGGCGTCGGGGAGGCGGATGTGATGGTGGTGTTGAAATCTTCGGAGGAGAGGATCTGGCATGTGGATAAGAGCAGCACGTCCTCAGTGACGGAGGAGAGTGGGAGCAGCTCCGGGAGTTCACGGGTCATAAGGGAGGAGAACCAGTCAGAGAGCACGGTGCTTGACGGGAAGAGCCAGTCACCGGTGATGGAGAAGGAAGTGAAACCGGAGATCTCCGGTGTAGTCATCAGCGCGGACGGCGGCGGAAGTGCGGTGATCCGGGCGGAGATCTCGGAGGCGATGGAGGCGCTTTTAGGACTTCCGGCGAATAAGATCAAGGTGATGAAGCGGGCGGTGAAATAAAGGCAGTGGATTGCAGAGTATCGGCAAAAATGGGTTCTGTTTTTTACAGAGGAGAGAATTACAGCGGTATATTTCAATCCTGGAATCATAGAATGGAAGTATGAAAGTATGGGAAAGAAGGAGTTTTGCGATGAAACGGATCTTCAGAAGAAATCAGATCATTATCACGACGCTGGCGGTCATGATCGCGGCAGCGGGATACCTGAATTACTCGTCGAAGAAGGAAGTGGCGGGGGCAGAGGTGTACGAGGCGGGGATGATGGATATTTCCGATTCGGACATTCTGGCGGAGAATCAGGCGAAGAATGGGGTGGATGATGGAAAGCTCAAGGAAATTGCGAGTCTTGACGGGGATGGAGAGGAACTTCTGCCCGATGGAAATGAGGTGGCGGCGATGCCTGAGAGTGCGGAATCTGCTGGTGCAGAAGTTTCCGGGCAGGAGACAGCGGCTGCGGGAATTGAGAATCCGGGTGAGGCGGTGCTCACCGGCGGAACAGGGATCTCCGAGTACATAGCTGGCGTCCAACTTGGCAGGGAGCAGATCCGGGCAAAGAATAAGGAAACTCTGATGCAGATCATCAACAGTGACCAGATCTCGGAGGAGGAGAAGCAGACGGCGATCCAGAACCTCATCGGGATGACGGAGATCTCGGAAAAGGAGAACGCGGCGGAGACGCTTTTAAAGGCAAAAGGCTTTGTGGACCCGGTGGTCAGCATCACGGACGGGAAGGTGGACGTCGTGGTGAACGCGGCATCGCTCTCGGACCAGGAGCGGGCGCAGATCGAGGATATCGTGAAGAGGAAGACGGAGATCGGGGCGGACGGGATCGTGATCACGCTGCTGGATGTGGATGAGTGATAAGGACGATGGTGACGGAATATTGGCGTAAAGTGGTATGGTTCCCGGTATCTCTGGCGGCAGGCGCAAAGTGTGATAAAAAGAACTATGCAAAGAGAGGAGAAAATGGTATAATAACTGTATCTTTGATATACAGGAGGTAATTGTTGTGGCAGCGGAAACAGAGAGAAGCAGTCATAAGGTTTATGAAAAGGACAAAATTGGAGAAGTCCAGATTGCGGATGAAGTCGTGGCAATTATTGCCGGCCTGGCAGCAACTGAAGTTGACGGCGTGGACTCCATGGCGGGAAATATTACGAACGAGCTGGTTGGAAAGCTTGGAATGAAGAACCTTTCCAAAGGCGTTAAGGTGGAAGTTACGGAGGAGCATGTAAGCGTGAATATGGCTCTGAATCTGAAATATGGATATAGTATTCCGGACGTCTGCGAGAAGGTGCAGGAGAAGGTTAAGAACGCGATCGAGAACATGACGGGGCTTACGGTGCTTGATGTGAATATTAAGATTGCCGGGGTCAGCCTGGAAGAAAAGTAAAGATTGTGACTGCGTAAGGGCAGGATTCCCGGGAGACACTGGGAGTCCTGCCCTTTTTGGCAAACTTATTTTATCTCGATTGTGTAGTTATAGCTGTAGGTATGGACGTAAAGTGTATTATCCTGGTATACGAGGAGATCAGGCTGCTTTTTTAGTTTCAGGCGGGAGAGGACTTCTCCGGTGTGAAGATTAAGCTGGTAGAGGTAGTCGTCCTCGGAGGTGAAGCCGTATCCGCAGATGATCACATCGTCTTTTACGATAAAGTTCATGGAGTTACAGGTCTGGTCGGCGCTTCTCCAGAGGAGTTTGTCGTTTTCCAGATCGTAGGCGAACATGAAGCAGGTATCCGGCTGGGCGTAGCCGTTTGTCACGCTGGCTCCGTAGAAAATACCGTCCTTCAGACAGGCATTATTTCCGTTGATGTACCATTTGTCGGTGGGATAGGTTAAGACATACAGGCAGTTTCCGGTACCGTTCTCAAAAATATAAAGCTCTTCGCCGGACCAGAGGTACTGGTAGTTGTCATCATAAAAGCTGTTCCAGTCGGTGCCGATCATTGGGAGGGATAATCCTTTCCTGTCGTACCATTCGGTTGCAAAATCGATACCGTTTTCTTCTTCGGATACGATCCTTAAATCAAAAGGAGCGGCGGCATCACCGGTGGGATGTGTCTCCTTGGCTGTGGACAGGTCGATGGTAATGTATTTTGTCCCGGGAGTATTATTTACGGTGTCCTCATTGGCGACAGGGCTGGTTTCTGTTTTCATATCGGTTTCAGAGCTGTCTTCTGCCACTGTTTTCGTGTCAGATCCAGAAGTGCTTTCTGACTCTGTTTCCACTGCCGTTTTTAATTCGACTTCGGAAGTATGTACGGCTGTTTCTGTGGAGACTTCCTCCGAAATATTATTTTTATTGCCGCATCCGGTTAATAGCATGCACAGGATGATGAGCGGCAGGTATTTTACTTTGTTCATTGTATTATTTTCCTTTCTGAGGTAAGTTTGGAATTCTGAAGGGATCAGAAAGAGTATACCATACCACAAGGATAAAAGAAACATCTCTCACATAAGGACTTGTGAAAATATACATTTTCATGTATAATCGTAACTGTTCAGTAGGTCTGCGCACTTGCTGCGCTGACCGTAAGAAAACATAGGCTGGAAGGCAAAAATCCCATCAGCGAAGCTGATCTGGAATGGATTTTTGCACGTAACTATGAAGGTACTGAATAGTTACGTATAATCCTAAATTAGGAGTACTCTGTTCTGCGCTCACATCTGCAGAAGCTGCAAAAGGCAGCTTTTTCGGAAGCATGGCTGCAAAAGAGCAGTTCAGAGATTGATAATCAGAGCAGCACGGACTGACGGAAAAGCCCGTCGGCCCGTTCAGATAAACGGAGGTAGAAAAGTGACCAGAAGGGAAGCCAGAGAACATTGTTTTAAGATGCTGTTCTGCCAGGATTTTTACCCGGCAGAGGAGAAGGAAGAGCAGTTAGAGAGATATTTTGAAGCGCCGAAGGAGGATGTGACCGGCGAAGACGGAAAAGATGAGATCCTTCATGATCCGTTTGAGAAAGAAGAGGACCGCGCATATCTCGAAAAACGCGTCGAGAAGATCATGGAACTGATCCCGGAGATCGATGAAAAGATCAACGAGATCGCGGAAGGCTGGAGAACAAGACGTATGGGTAAAGTTGAGCTTACGATTTTACGTCTTGCAGTGTTCGAGATGAAATATGATGAGGAGATCCCGGAGAAGGTTGCCATCAACGAAGCGGTTGAACTCGCAAAGAAATTCGGCGGAGATGAAGCCCCGGCATTTGTAAACGGTATCCTTGCAAAACTGATCCAGAAAGGCAATTAAACGATGGCAGGTGTTTACTCTGTTGCACAGGTAAATTCATACATCAAAAATATGTTTGCACAGGACTTCCTTCTTCGCCGCCTGTCGGTGAAGGGGGAAGTTTCCAACTGTAAGTATCACAGTTCCGGACATATCTATTTCACACTGAAAGACGGCGGCGGAACACTTCAGGCTGTCATGTTCGCAAGCCAGCGCCGCGGCCTCAACTTTAAGCTCGCCGAGGGACAGCAGGTTGTTGTAAAAGGAACTGTGGATGTCTACGAGCGGGACGGAAAATACCAGCTCTACGCGTCAGAAATCGAACTTTCCGGGCGCGGGGACCTGTATCTGAGATTTGAAAAACTCTTAAAAGAGCTGGAAGAGATGGGGATGTTTGACCCGCAGTATAAGCGGCCGATCCCGCGGTTCGCAAAGACCGTGGGAATCGTCACAGCGCCCACGGGAGCTGCGATCCGGGATATCATGAATATCTCCCACAGACGGAATCCATATGTCCAGCTGATCCTCTACCCGGCCCTGGTTCAGGGAGACGGCGCAAAGGACAGCATCGTAAAAGGAATCCGGACGCTTGATGCGATGGGACTGGATGTCCTGATCGTCGGGCGCGGCGGCGGTTCGATCGAAGACCTTTGGGCCTTCAACGAGGAGGAAGTCGCCAGAGCGATCTTCGCATGCAATACGCCGGTGATCTCCGCAGTTGGTCATGAGACCGATATGACGATCGCGGATTACGCGGCAGATCTTCGGGCACCGACTCCGTCAGCAGCGGCAGAGCTTGCGGTATTTGATTATTTCCAGTTCCGGATGGATCTGAATGCGAGAAAACAGCGCCTGATGAAGGAGATGGGAACATGTCTTGAGCGGGCTAAAAGCAGGTTAAAGCATGATGAGCTGACATTGCGGTTTTATGACCCGAAGAGCCAGTTGAATGAGAAGAAAAAACGGCTGGCGGACGCGGAAGATACACTTTTACGTCTGATCGCAGAGCGGCAGCAGGAGACGAGACGTGATCTGCAGAATGCAGAGACACTGCTCAGAAGATCCATGGCGGACCGGCTTGCGGCTGATAAGAGAAATCTTGCGGTGAAGAGTGAACGTCTGTGGGGACTGTCCCCGTTAAAGAAGATCAGCGGAGGATTCGGATTTATCACGGACGGGGATGGAAAACGTCTGGAGACTGTGGAACAGGCGGAAGCCGGAAAACGGATCACGGTCCGGGTGAAGGACGGTCGAATCGGGGCTGTTGTAGATCATGTTGAGAAGTATCGGTAGGAATCCACCACAGAATATTATCTATCGCACCAATTTTCACGAATAATTAAATAATAATTCAAGTAGGAAAATAGAACGATACGGCAGGATATGCTGCCACAGTGAGGAATCATATGGATGACGAGACAAGAAAACAGATGAATGTCGAGGAGACATTTGCGGCTCTCGACCGGATCATCGGAAAGCTGGAAAAGGGAGACGGATCTCTGGAGGACGCTTTCGCTGATTATGAAGAGGGCATGAAGCTTGTAAAGAGCTGTAACGAAAAAATTGAGACGATCGAAAAAAAGATCCTTGTTTTGAGTGGAGATCAAACGGAGGAAAAGGAAAATGGCGGACAATTTTAAGGAAAGGTTCAGTCAGGCGGTCAAGGAGACTGAGACAGTCGTATATTCATATTTGCCGGAGGAGACCGGACACCAGAAGACGATCTTTGAGGCAATGAATTATAGTGTAAAAGCAGGTGGAAAGCGCTTAAGACCGCTTCTCATGCGGGAAGTGTACCGGCTGTTCGGCGGAAACGGTCCGGAGATCGAGCCGTTCATGGCGGCCATGGAGATGATCCACACCTCGTCCCTGATCCATGACGATCTGCCGTGCATGGATAACGACGAATACCGCCGCGGAAAACTCACCACCTGGAAAGCCTACGGCTATGATATGGCAGTACTGGCGGGTGACGCGCTGATGATCTACGCGTTCGAGACTGCGTCAAAGGCCTTTTCCATGGGCGCTGATCCGGCAAAAGTCGGCCGCGCCATCGGGATCCTCGCAGAAAAGACCGGAATCTATGGCATGATCGGCGGACAGACCGTCGATGTGGAGCTCACCGGAAAGGCGGTTCCGAGAGAAAAACTTGATTTCATCTACCGGTTAAAGACCGGTGCTCTCCTCGAGGCCTCCATGATGATCGGTGCAGTCCTTGCGGGCGCGACCGTGGAAGAGATCAAAGAGGTGGAAACGATGGCCTCCGAGGTCGGTCTCGCGTTCCAGATTCAGGACGATATCCTCGATGTGACGAGCACTCAGGAAGAGCTTGGAAAGCCGGTTCTGAGCGATGAAAAGAACGAAAAGACCACTTATGTGACCTTAGAAGGCCTTGAAAAGGCAAAACGGGATGTAAAGGAAATTTCTGACCGGGCAGCAGGAAGACTTGCGGGGCTGCCGGGAAAAAATGAATTTCTGTACAATATTATTGAAATGCTCGTGAATAGGAGAAACTAATCACTATATAAAATATGTAAGGGAGTAGTCTGGAAACATGCTGCTTGATCATATAAAACAGTCTTCGGACATCAAAAAACTGAAAGAAGACCAGTATCCGGAGCTTGCGCGGGAGATCCGCCAGTTCCTGATCGAAAAAATAAGTAAAACAGGCGGTCATCTCGCTTCAAACCTCGGGGTTGTGGAACTTACGATGGCGCTGCATCTGGCGTTCGACCTTCCAAAGGATAAAATCGTCTGGGATGTGGGCCATCAGGCCTACACCCACAAGCTTTTAAGCGGAAGAAAAGCCGGTTTTGATGACCTGCGCCAGTTTGGCGGAATGAGCGGATTCCCGAAGAGAAAGGAAAGCCCTTACGATGCCTTCGACACAGGACACAGCTCCACCTCCATCTCTGCGGGTCTCGGTCTCGCCCAGGCGAGAGAGATCACAGAGGAAGATTATTCGGTGATTTCGGTCATCGGAGACGGTGCCCTGACCGGCGGAATGGCATATGAGGCATTGAACAACGCGGCCCAGATCAGAAAAAATTTTATTATTGTTCTGAATGACAATGAGATGTCCATTTCCAGGAACGTGGGCGGAATGTCGAAATATCTCAGCAGTGTCCGCACAAAAGAAGGATATGCGGAGCTAAAGCTCCGAGTGGAACGGACACTTTCCGCGATCCCTGTGATCGGAAGACCGCTGGCATACGGTCTGTACCAGTTAAAGAACGGGATCAAACAGTTCCTTGTTCCGGGAATGTTATTTGAGGACATGGGGATCACGTATCTGGGGCCTGTGGACGGCCATAACGTTCAGGAAATGATCCGTGTATTTAAGGAGGCGAAGCGCGTCCAGCATGCGGTCTTAGTCCATGTTATCACGAAAAAGGGAAAAGGCTACAAGCCGGCGGAAGAAAATCCGGCGAGATTCCACGGTGTGGAACCATTCGATATCAAGACCGGAAATCCTTTAAAGAAAAAGGAGTTTCCGAGCTACACGGATGTATTCTCAGAGAAGATCTGCGAACTTGCCGGAAAGAATAAAAGAATCGTGGCTCTGACAGCAGCCATGCCGGACGGAACAGGACTCACGAAGTTTGCGAAGGAATTCCCAAAACGGTTCTTTGATGTGGGAATCGCGGAGGCCCATGAGGTGACATCGGCGGCAGGTATGGCGGCAGCGGGACTGAAGCCCGTAGTTGCGGTGTATTCTTCTTTTTTACAGCGCGGCTATGATCAGGTGCTTCACGATGTCTGTATTCAGGGGCTTCCAGTGCTGTTTGCCATCGACCGGGCTGGTCTTGTCGGAAGCGACGGGGAGACACATCAGGGGATTTTTGATATTTCCTTCTTAAGTCTTGTGCCCGGAATGAACATCATGGCACCGAAAAACTGCTGGGAGCTTCAGGACATGCTGGAGTTCGGCGTGAATTTTGACGCGCCCCTCGCCATCCGTTATCCGAGAGGACAGGCGTACCGCGGACTGGAAGAATTTCGCACTCCTGTCGAATATGGAAAGGCGGAGATGCTCTACGAGGAGTCGGAAATCGCACTTTTTGCCCTCGGAAGCATGGTGAGTACCGGCGAACACGTCCGGGAAAAATTAAAGGAAAAAGGACAGCCCTGTACCTTAGTGAACGCAAGATTTGTAAAGCCGCTCGATACGGATATGATCGATCGTCTCTGCAAGACGCATAAACTGATCGTCACCATGGAAGAGAATGTTCTCCGCGGCGGCATGGGCATGTATGTCACAAAATATATCCATGAAAAACACCCGGAGATCCGCGTGATCCAGATCGCGCTTCCGGATGCCTATGTAGAACACGGAAATGTTTCTGTGCTCAGGGAGATGCTTGGAATTAACAGCGATTCTGTGATCAGACGCATTGAGAAGGAATTTTTAAACGAGAAGAGATAAGGAGCAAAGCCAATGAAAGAACGGTTGGATGTTCTGCTGGTAAAGAGAAATCTGGCGGAGTCCAGAGAGAAGGCGAAGGCGGTCATCATGTCCGGCATCGTCTATGTGGATGGACAGAAGGAAGACAAGGCGGGATCCATGTTCGACGAGACAGCGAACGTGGAGGTGCGCGGAACCACATTAAAATATGTGAGCCGCGGCGGCCTGAAACTGGAGAAGGCCATGACACATTTCGGCGTGACATTAGAGGGAAAGATCTGTATGGACGTTGGAGCGTCCACGGGCGGATTTACGGACTGCATGCTTCAGAATGGGGCAGTGAAGGTTTATTCTGTGGATGTGGGACATGGACAGCTGGCGTGGAAGCTCAGAAATGATGAGCGCGTGGTCTGCATGGAAAAGACAAATATCCGTTATGTGACTCCGGAGGAGATCCCGGACAGGATCCAGTTTGTATCCATTGACGTCTCCTTTATTTCTTTGACGAAGGTTCTGGGGCCGGCGAAGGCGCTCATGGAGCCGGACGGAGAGGTCGTATGTCTGATCAAGCCGCAGTTTGAGGCAGGGCGTGAGAAGGTCGGAAAGAAGGGCGTTGTCCGTGAAAAATCCGTGCATCTTGAGGTGATCGAGATGGTCGCGTCCTTTGCGGGCAGCATCGGTTTTGAGGCGTTGCACCTGGAATTCTCCCCGATCAAGGGGCCGGAGGGAAATATCGAATATCTGCTCCATTTAAGAAACTGCACGGATGGAAGTACATTTGCGAACGACACCATCGGCGCTTCCGAGATCGTTGAAAAGGCACACGAGACACTGGATAAATAAGGCATAACAGGCATAATTTTATGAAGAAATTTTACATCGTTGCAAATCCTGACAAAGAGAATACGAAGAATATGCAGGCGGCTATTGAAAAGTACCTGAAGACTCACGGCGCGGGAGTTTCCTTGGGGAAAAGTGTGTCCGGACATGGAAATCCGTATACGGATCCGGAGGAGGTACCTGCGGATACCGAATGTGTCATCACGCTGGGCGGGGACGGAACCCTGATCCAGGCGGCAAGGGATCTTGCAGGGAGAAATCTTCCGATGATCGGTATCAATCTCGGCGGCCTCGGCTATCTTACCCAGATCGGCCGGGAAGGCGATGTAAAGGAGCTTCTGGATGCGCTTTTGGAGGACTGCTATGAACTTCAGGAACGCATGATGTTGAAGGGCTGTGTTTACCGGAACGCAAGGCCGGTGAAAGAGAGCATTGCGCTCAATGATATCGTCCTGACAAGGGACGGAGATCCACGGGTATTAAAACTAAAGCTTTACGTGGACGGACAGTTCTTAAATGAATTCAGCGCTGACGGTATGATCGTTGCGACTCCTACGGGATCCACGGCGTACAATCTGTCGGCGGGGGGACCGATCGCCCAGCCGGACGGACAGCTGATGATCCTTACACCGATCTGCCCGCATACGCTGACATCGAGAACGATCGTTTTCGGAGCGGATAGCCGGATCAGGATCGAGATCCCGGCAACAAACCGGGGCAGTCAGGTGGCGGCTTTTGACGGCGACACGTTAGTGCGGCTGGAAAATGGGGATTATATTGAGATCACAAAGGCAGAGACGGTGACAAGAGTTGTGAAGCTTGATCACCGGTCATTCCTTGATATTTTAAAGATGAAGATGTACGACGCGTGAATTTACAGCGGAATAGCGCTGCAGGACACGCAGGACGGTGTGCGGATTTCTTCAAAAGAAGTGAAACGGACACTGATACAGGACGAGATCAGAAAGGGGCAGCAGACATGAAGGTTGACAGACACAGTAAGATCGTGGAGCTGATTGGAAAATATCAGATCGAGACGCAGGAGGAGCTTGCGGAGTATCTGAAAAAGGCCGGATATCATGTGACACAGGCGACAGTATCGAGGGATATCCGTGAACTGAAGCTCACGAAAGCTCCTGGAAAAAATGGCCGCCAGTGCTATGCAGTCATGCAGCATCAGAAAGATTTTGGCGAGAAATATATCCGTATTTTCAGGGACTGCTATGTGTCCATGGACATGGCACAGAATATTCTTGTGATCAAGACGGTTTCCGGTATGGCGATGGCAGTCGCTGAGGCACTGGATGTGATCGGTTTTCATGAGATCGTCGGATGTGTGGCCGGAGACAATACGATCATGTGCGCGGTGCGGACCGTGGATGACACGATCATTCTGATGGATAAGCTGAAGAAGATCATTGAAGGAAAGTAACTGTTCAGTAGGTCTGCGCATTTACTGCGCTGACCGTAAGAAAACTTAGAATAGAAGGCAAAAATCCTATCGGCACAGCCGATTTGGAATGGATTTTTGCGCGTAACTGTTTACTGAACAGTTACGGAGGAAAATAGGCTTTGGACTTTTTTGTTTAAGGCAGAATATTGCAGAAATATTGAGCCCTGCGGAGCAGAAACGGGATAATTACCTGGTTTTGCTGTGCAGGGATTTTTTTAGGAAACAGAACGGAAAAAAGAGAACAACTGTTCGAAAAACACTGGACAATCGAACGTATGTGTGCTATACTCGTTTTACCAAATCGAACAAATGTTTTATTTTCATAGAGGGAAAGCGAGGGAACAGGATGCTTGTTGGTTTACATGTAAAAAATCTTGCTCTGATTGAGCAGGCGGACGTGGAGTTTGGAAACGGTTTAAATATCCTGACCGGTGAGACCGGAGCCGGAAAGTCGATTATCATTGGCTCTGTTGCCCTGGCGCTGGGCGCGAAAGCGTCAAGGGATATGATCAGATGTGGGGAAGAGTATGCGTATATTGAGCTTATTTTTTCGGTTGATGACGAGAAAAAACGGGAAGAATTAAAGAAAATGGATGTGTATCCGGATGAAGATGGTCTTTTGATCATCTCAAAAAAGATCACCCAGACGAGAAGCATCAGCCGGATCAATGACGAGACAGTGACGACGGCGCGCTTAAAAGCCGTGACCGGAAAGCTTCTCGATATCCATGGACAGCATGAACACCAGTCATTGCTTCATAAACAGAAGCATCTGGAGATCCTTGATGAATATTCCTGGAGAGAGACGGGAAGCTTAAAAAGAAATGTGGCAGAGAGTTACCGGAGATATCTGGAATTAAAAGGAAAGCTTGACGGATTCTCTCTGGATGAGGAAAGCCGGAAGCGAGAACTTGATTTTGTGAGATTCGAGATCGATGAGATTGAGAATTCTGCATTAAAACCGGGCGAAGAGGAAGAACTTGCGGCGAAATTCCGCAAATTTTCCCACAGTCAAAAGATTATGGAAAGCTTACAGGGAGCTTATCAGGCGGTAGATGGAGATGCGATCGGCCGTGCGTACCGTGAGATGGAAAGTGTGGCAGCCTACGATGAAAGACTGTCCGGGATCGCTGCTGGTCTTTCTGACGCGGAAAGTATTTTATCGGATATCTGCAGGTCGATCTCAGACTATATGGATGAGATGGAGTTTTCAGGGGAAGATTTTAAAAAGACGGAAGAACGTCTGGATCTTGTCCGTGGAATTATGGCAAAATACGGAAACAGCGAGGAAGCTGTCTTAAAATGTCTGGAAGAGAAGAAAAAACGCCTTGAGGAACTGGAAAACTATGCGGAACTGGCGTTTGCCGCAAAAGCCGAGTTTGAGGAGCAGAAGCGGGTTCTGGGACTTCTCTGCGGACGGCTCTCGAAGGAGAGAGAAAAAGCAGCAAAGATTCTGGAGAACCGGATCACGGAGGAGCTTGAGGACCTGAACTTCCTTCATGTGGAATTTCGGGTGGATGTACGCCGGACTGATCACTTTACGGCAGCCGGCTCCGACGAGGTAGAATTTTTGATCTCTACAAATCCGGGAAGTATTCCGCCAAGGCCGCTGGGGGAAGTTGCTTCCGGCGGTGAGCTTTCAAGAATTATGCTGGCGATCAAGACGGTCCTTGCGGACACGGACGATATTCCAACTCTGATCTTCGATGAGATCGATACCGGTATCAGTGGACGGACTGCCCAGAAGGTATCGGAGCGCCTGTCCTATATCGGAAAAAAGCACCAGGTACTCTGTATTACCCACCTTCCGCAGATCGCGGCAATGGCGGATACGCACTTTGAAATAAAAAAATCTGTGGAGAATGGTGTGACTGCGACGAAAATCAGAAAACTAACAGAGAAGGATGAGGTGGATGAACTCGCAAGACTCTTAGGCGGAGCTGAGATTACGGAAAAAGTACGGGAAAATGCCGAGGAGATGAAACGTCTGGCCGAGGAGACGAAGAATCACAGAGCTGTACTTCAAACAGCGGGATGAATCGGCAGAATGAGAAAAAACTGACAGGGTGAAAATAAGAAAGCATCACATAATAGGAGAGGAGCAAAAAAGCTGCCTCTCCTTTTTTTATAACGGTTTCTGTGACGGATGGGAATGACTGTCTGATAAAGTGGAAACGATAAAAGGGAAGCGGCAGCTTCGGAAAACTGCAGTGCAGGCGCGACAGCGGCGTTGCAGATAAAGAATGAATAAAGGAGGAGCTGCCATGATGAAAAAAGAATCGTTTCGACGGATCCTGATCCGGATATTCTGGATTTCTCTCGTCTTTACAATCGGATTTTCCTGGGTCTATATCCGGTATGCAGTGCCGGATCGGCTGAATCTGGTGGTCAATGAGGAAGAAGTCTTTCATTTCGCTCTTCCTCCCGGAGTGACCTTTGAGAGTGACAGCGAGGAGGTTGTCCTGAAGAATGCTTCAGAAATCCCGCAAGGAATGATCCGGATCGAACGCCCGGATTCAGTCTCTATGTATGGGAAAAATGAGGGAAGCTACCGGGTTGGAATGAAGTTCCTGGGACTTATCCGGATGAAAGACATTCAGGTGGAGGTAGTGGATGGATCTTATGCGATCCCCTGTGGAACGCCGGTGGGAATCTATTTAAAATCAAAGGGCGTTATGGTGATTGGGACGGGGCAGATCACAAATGATACGGGAAACGTTGTGGAACCTGCTTACGGGCTTTTAAAGTCCGGAGACTATATCCAGACGGTGGACGGAGAAGATCTGGAAGATAAAAATGATCTGGTGGACGCGGTGAGCGCGTCAGACGGAAAGACGCTGGCGCTCGGAATCCGGCGTGATGGTCGCAGGATCGAGGTTGATATGACACCGGTTCTTGCGGAAGACGGAAGCTATAAGCTTGGTGCCTGGGTCAGGGATGATACTCAGGGAATCGGAACCATGACTTATGTGGATATGAACGGAAATTTTGGTGCTCTTGGGCATGGAATCAGTGACAGTGATACCGGGGAACTGGTGGATATTGAAGGTGGGGAACTCTACGAGACCCAGATCCTCGGGATCGAAAAAGGCCAGACCGGAAAGCCGGGAGTCATGTCGGGAGTGATCTATTACGGAAAAGGAACAAAACTGGGGGAAGTGAAGGAGAATACGGCAGAGGGAATCTACGGAACCGTAAACCAGCATTTTCTGGATTCAATAAAAACCGATGCGATTCCCGTCGGCTTCCGACAGGATACTCACAAGGGAACTGCGTACATCCGAAGCAATGTGTCCGGGGAAGTAAAAGATTATGAGATCGAAATTCAGAAGGTGGATTACGGCAGCATTCAGAAAAATAAAGGCCTGGTTCTCCGTGTTGTGGATGAGGAACTTTTAAATTTGACAAGCGGCATTGTTCAAGGTATGAGCGGTTCACCAATTATCCAGGACGGAAAACTTATCGGGGCTGTGACCCATGTGTTTATCAACGATCCGACGAGGGGGTATGGGATCTTTGCGGAGAATATGATCTCGCATTGAGCGGGTACAATTTATGGTAAAGGTATTTAGAGCTTATAGGGGTTTAACAGAAAGTGAGCAGAGGGGAGCTGGACACAGGGGGTATTGTTGTGAAGGAGCTCATATCCGTGTGAACAGTCATTTATGCCAGCGTTTGCAGGAACGTGCTTAACAGGTTCGCCGGGATCTGCCCTGGCGCAGATGCCTTTCCTGCGGTTCCGAAGGTCACGCAGGAGCCGACGAGCTGACCGCAGATACGGCTGATGACGCCGGTGGGGCTCATGGACATGGTGATCACCGGGGTATCACTGTGCTCCTCCTTCATGGTCAACGTTGCGTCAAGCAGAGTCAGGACATCCCGCTCACACTGCGGCATCACCGCGAATTTCACGATATCAGCGCCCAGGGACTGCATCAGGCAGAGATTGCTTATGATGATGTTCTTATCCGGCGTTGCGGTAAAGTCGTGGCGGGAAGCGACGACTTTCACGCCAACCCTGTGGGCTGCCGCAATGATCGTTTTCATCGTCTCTTCCCCACGGGAGAGTTCCACGTCAACGAGGTCGATGAGACCGCTGTCGATCACGGCAAGGATCGTCTTCGTGTAGGTCTCCGTATCGATCTCCATCATTCCGCCTTCCACTCTGGTACGGATCGTGAAGAGCACCGGAATATTTCCTAAAGCATTCCGGAATAAGGTCATTGCCTTGGTCCGGACTTCGGGATCTTCCATACCGGTGTAGAAGTCCGCGCGCCATTCGATCAGGTCGAACGGAGTATTCCGGATCAGATTTACAGATTTTTTCAGGTCATCGAGATTTGTATCCGTAACCGGAATGCAGATCTTCGGCATTCCGTCTCCCAATTTTACATTTCTTACTTTTACAATTGCTCCCATAAGCGGTTACTCCCCTGTTTCTATATGATTGATGTAATATCCGGTCATGCGTTATATAACGCACATCTCGCAGAAAGAATGCCGGTGCTTTGTATTCCAAATCGGCAAAGCCTGCGAGGCGTGATCCGCTATGTCCATAGTATAAAGACAGGAGAGAGAAAAGTCAACACTTACGCGCGTTAAAGTTTAAAAAATTAAAGCAATATATTAACGGGAACGATCAATTCCTACTTATCAAGCGAACTCATCGATCGATCGCAAAGGTGTGCAAAGAATTGTTAAAATAATATCATATAGATTTACAGGAAAGCAGTCTTATTCCTGCATTTCACACATCAATTTTTACCATTCACACACGATTTTGTGCAGTTTGCACGAACCCCATTGTATCAGAGCTACGTTTACGTTAAAATTTAGACATGAAATGTGAAATATTTATAAAGAATATGAAGCATTTGAAAAGTGGGTATGTAATGATCCGGGTGGGACCGGACAATTACGGGTAAACAAAAAGAAGGAGAGGTAAACAGTATGAGATTAGTGAAGAGAATCACAGCAGCAGCTATGGCACTCACAATGACAGCAGCTCTTGCAGGATGCGGCAGCAGTTCCGGCAATACATCTACAACAGCAGCAGCTGACACAACAGCGGCAGCCGTAACTGAGAAAGCGGCGGATGGTTCCAGCGCGGAGGCAGGCAGCACGCCCGTGAGCATTGACAGGGCGAAAGAGTTTGTCACAGTCGCAACCGGTCCTACGAGTGGTATCTACTACCCGATCGGCGGCGCATTTGCAACCGCATTAGGAAATGCAGGATATAAGACATCCGCACAGGCAACCGGCGCTTCCGTTGAGAACATCAACCTGATCTTAAACGGTGAGGCAGAGCTTGCGATCGCAATGCAGGACTCCGTCGTACAGGCTTATGAGGGCTTTGGTGCGTTTGAGAAGGCAGAGCCGGATCTGAGAGCCATGATGAGACTCTGGCCGAACTACGTACAGCTCGTAACCGTGGCAAGCACAGGCATCAAGAGCGTTGAGGACTTAAAGGGCAAGAGAGTCGGTATCGGTGCTCCGAACTCCGGTGTTGAGTTAAATGCGAGAATGATCTATGAAGCATACGGCATGACATATGAGGATAGTGATGTTGACTACTTATCCTACGGCGAAGCGATCGACCAGATGAAGAACGGTCAGTGCGACGCGGCATTCGTTACCTCCGGTCTTCCGAACGCAACCGTCAGCGAGCTGGCATTCAGCTACGATATGGTGATCGTTCCGATCGACGGCGAAGGCAGAGATAACCTGATCGAGAAGTATCCGTTCTTCTCCGCAAGCACGATCCCGGCCAATACATACAACAACAAAGAGGACGTGGAGAGCGTATTCGTTTACAATATCATGCTTGTAAATAAGGACGTATCCGATGACATGGTTTACGATATGCTTGACTGCATCTTCTCCGACGATGGAATCGCTACCATCAAGGCATCCCACAACACAGCAGACAAGAACATCGATGTTTCCTTCGGTGTTGACGATGTAAAGATCCCGCTTCATGACGGTGCTGCGAAGTGGTGGCAGGATCACGGTTATGAGACTCCTGAGAACTAAATTAAAAATCCTGATTCCGGTTCTTCTGGTAATCACAGCAATCTCTGCTGCCGTATTTATACGGCAGCAGAAAAAAATTCTGGTGATCGAAGAGCTTGAAACCGGAAATGTCTACCGGGAGATTCCGGTAAAGACCGGTGACGAGCTTTCCTTCCAGTGGGAACATTCCTTTGAGCATATTCCATGGTACGAGTATTACGAAATACAGAAAGACGGAAGCTTCATTCTCCACACCATCGCGGTCGCGGGCTTCGGTGCCGGAATTCCGGCAGAGATGGACTGCAAATACCGCTACGAAGACGGACTCGTCTACATGGATGAGATCGAAAGCGTCTTTCCGCAGTTCAACTGGATCAATTCCCAGACAGCCCTGAAGAACATCAAGGTGAATGGCGAGCTCCTGATTCAGGGTTCTGACATGCCGCATCACGTAAAAATGGTGCTGAGGATCCGGAATGGTTTTGAAAAATAAGAAAAGGAAACTGCTGAAGAAACATCGACAACAACTCTGACAACGAAGGGAAGGGAAATCTGTATGAGCGAAAAAGAAAAAAACATCGTCCCCAGTACAGCGGAAGCAGAGATGAGCGAGGAAGAAAAACAGAAACTCCTCGAGCAGTTTGATAAAGAGAGCAAGACGAGAAAGTTCGGGTCCCCGGTATTAAAGAAAGCTTACCGGGTATTCGCGATCATCGTTACCTTATATCATCTGGTTTTCGCATCCGGTCTTTACATGCCGGAAACATTAAAGCATCGTTCCATCCATGTCGGCATGATCCTGATTCTTGCCTTCATGCTTTATCCGGCTACGAAAAAAGCGAGCCGCAAAGTGATCGCATGGTATGATTATGTATTTATCGCATTGTCAGCCGCAGTTCCGATTTATATGTGCGTAGATTATGTAAACATCATCAATCGTGCCGGAAAGCCGGACATGATGGATGTCGTAATCGGTACCCTGTTAACCCTGGTCGTTCTGGAGGCAACGAGACGTGTCTGCGGCATGGCTCTCCCGATCATCTCCATTATCTTTATGATCTACAGCTTAATGGGCACGAAGCAGGGACTCATCCCGATCGATGTCCCGGGCATCTTCCTCCACAGAGGATATACATGGCAGAAGTTAATGAGCCATTTCTTCTCGAACACGGAAGGTATTTACGGATCATCGGTCAACGTCGCGTCCACCTACATCTTCCTCTTCATTGCCTTCGGTGAAGTCATGAACAAGTGTGGCATGGGTCAGTTCTTCAACGACTTCGCAAACGCCATCGCGGGCGGCACAAAGGGCGGCCCGGCAAAGGTAGCAGTCGTTGCTTCCGGACTTCTCGGAATGATCAACGGTGCGGCCGTAGCCGTCGTTGTTACGACCGGTTCCTTCACGATCCCGCTTATGAAAAAATCCGGCTATGACGACGAGTTCGCAGGCGCCGTTGTTGCGACCGGTTCTGTCGGCGGACAGCTGATGCCGCCGGTTATGGGTGCTGCCGCATTTATCATGGCAGATACTCTTGGCATGAAGTACAACGAACTTCTTTTATCCGCGATCATCCCGGCAGTTATCTACTACATGGGCATCCTGTTCCAGATCCAGATGAGGGCTGAGAAGATGGGAATGCAGGGAACCCCGAAGGATCAGCTTCCGAAGATGTCCCAGGTCATGAAGGAGTACGGTCATCTGGCACTTCCGATCATTTTCCTCGTTTACATGCTGTTCTTCTCCGGAAAGACGGTTATCATGGCTGCGTTCTATACGATCGTATTCACGATCATCGTGGCGCAGTGCAGAAAGAATACGAGAATGACCTTCCAGGATATTCTTGATGCGATGGTAGCGAGCGCGAAGTCTACCGTATCCGTAGCGATCGCCTGCGCCTGCGTTGGTATCATCGTTGGTTCCTGCTCTATCACAGGTTTCGCCCTGAATATGGCAAATACCATCATCAGCATCGGAGGAAAGAGCCTGATGTTCACATTGGTATTCACAATGATCACCTGCATGATCTTAGGTATGGGTCTTCCGAGTATCCCGTCCTATATCATTACATCCACGATCGCAGCTCCGGCTCTGGTACAGCTTGGTATCCCGGCCCTGGTTGCCCACATGTTCTGTTTCTACTTCGCAATGTTCGCAAACCTGACACCGCCGGTTGCCCTTGCAGCCTTTGCGGCAGCAGGTATCGCAGGCGGAAGTCCGATGAAGACAGGATGGGCATCCGTAAAGCTTGCACTTGCAGGATTCATTCTTCCGTACATGTTTGTATACAATACAGACCTTCTGCTGCTTGATACTCCGCTTGCAAAAGCGATTCAGGTTGCAGTAACTGCTGCAGTTGGTGTATTCTTAATCAGTACAGCAGTCGAAGGTTTCCTGTTCACAAAGGTCAACATCGTATTGAGAATTGCCAGCCTCATTGGCGCTTATCTCCTGATCGACAGTGGTCTTGTGACAGATATCGCAGGTATCGTGATCTGCGCAGTTGTATTCGTATTCCAGAAAGCAGCTGCAAAGAAGAGTGCACCGGCGGCAGCGTAGACCTTCATAGATAACCAGTGAATGCACAGGGACTGCTGCAGAAAATTTACTGCGGCGGTCCCTGTTTTTCTATATGTGTCTGTTAGAACACACCGGGTCAGGCGTCGGACAGTTGTGATCCATGCTGCGCGCAGATTGCAATAACCACTGCGGACAGATATAGAAAAACAGGGATCGTCAGAGACAGGAGGAAACAACATGCTGCTTGATGTTATTTACAGTATCTGCTTTAACATCTGCCTATTGGTAGTGCTCGCCTTCATGATGACGAAGATGGACTTTGTCCAGAGACTTCTATTAAATGAAGAGGGCGGAAGTGAGGAAGGAAGAGGAGAGAGCGTCTGGCAGAGGCTCTGGGAAAAGGTGCTTCTCGGTGTAATCTTCGGCGTCTTCTGCATCATCTCTGATTACATTGGGATTCAGGTGACAGGGGCGCTGCCGAATGCCCGGGTGATCGGTGTCCTGTCCGCCGGATTTCTGGGCGGTCCTGTCTCCGGCTTTATCACGACAGCGATTGCGGCGGCTCACCGGTATCTGATCTTCCCGGAGCGGATCTCCACGGTGGCCTGTGTGCTCTCCGCGGTCATCCATGGGATCATCGGTTCCTTTATCGGCTGGAAGAAGAAGGAAAACCGCCAGTACTCGAATACATTTCTGCTTGGAGTCACGTTCATTTCCGAGATGATCCATATTGTTCTGATCCTGCTGCTCACCCGACCGTTTGATGCGGCCGTTGATATCGTAAAGATCGTGATCGTTCCGATGGTGATCATCAATTCCGTCGGCATGGTGATCTTCTTTAATGTTTTTAAATCGATCTTCAACACGGAGGACTTGAAGGTTGCGTCCAAGGTCTCCCTCGCAATGAGAACCGCCGAGCGGTGTACCCCGTATCTTGGCTCTGTGGAGAAGGACCGGAAGACGGCGGGAAAGATCATCGACATTATTATGGAAGAGTACCACTGTCAGGGCGCGGCACTGATCGATGACATGAAATTTCTGGCAAGGAGCGGGGCATTTTCCAGTATCGTTCTCACAGAGAACAATTATCCGAGACTTTTATCTGCAACAAAGACCTTCAAGACAACGAGGATCAGCCGCGTGCCTTTACCGGAGGACGGATTTTATCCTCTTTATAAGGAGAATGTGATCATCTCCGCACCGATCCTCCTCGATGAGGGAAAGGTTCTGGCGCTTGTGATGCTGGTGAAGAAAAATGCCTATTCCTATCGGGCGGATATTGAATTTGTCACGGGACTGGCGAATCACTTCGCGATGCAGATCAAGCTCTCGGAGATGGAGAAACAGAAGGAAGAGCTGAGAAAAGCGGAGCTTCGGACCCTGCAGTCCCAGATCAATCCGCACTTCCTGTTCAATTCATTAAATACGATCTCCTACTTCTGCCGGGAAAAGCCGGAGAAGGCGAGAGAGCTCTTGCTGGCACTGAGCTCCTATTTCCGCAGCATGCTGGAGGATACCGATTATATGGTAACTCTTGACACGGAACTTGAGCATGTAAAAGCCTATACGATGCTTGAGGAGGCGCGGTTTGAAAAACGTCTCTCGATCGAGATCAATGCGGATCCGGAGGCGCTGCGAAGCTGCGTGCCGAACCTGATCTTACAGCCCATCGTGGAGAATGCGGTCCATCACGGGGCAATGCAGAGGGAAAAAGGAGTCGGAAAGGTCATCGTAAACGTAAAACGGGAGGAACGGTCCACGAGGATCGACGTGATCGACAACGGACCGGGAATGGACTACCGGATCGTCCAGAGCCTGTACGGCGGGGAAAAAGTGGAACACACAGGAATCGGAATGATGAACGTGCAGCAGAGACTGATCTCCTTATACGGAAAGTCCTACGGACTCCAGATCGTGACAAGTGAAGAAGGGACGGACGTGCGGATGAACATTCCGGACAGCGCGGCTGGAAGCGCGCAGCAGGAGAAAACGCCAGGCTGACGATCTTCTGAAAGAACAGATGACAGCAGCCTGCTGTTTGGAACAGCGGCGTTTTTGACAGAACATGGGAGGCATGAGGTATGAGAATAGCAGTAGTTGACGATGAGCGCCCGGCAAGAAGCGAACTTAAATATCTGGTGGAACAGTGTGAGCCGGAGGCGGAGATCGCGGAGGCCGACGGAAGCGAAGAATTTCTTGCAATGCTGGAAAATGAGACCTTTGATGTGTGTTTTGTGGATATTAATCTGGGTGGAATGAACGGCACTACGCTGGCATCCATGATAAAGAGAAAGCAGCCGGACACGCTGATCATCTTTGCCACTGCGTTCCAGGAATACGCGGTAAAGGCCTTTGAGATCGGGGCGGTGGATTATCTCTTAAAACCCTTTGACTATGAGCGCGTCAAACGGGCGATGGAGCGGGTCCATGAACACATAAAGGAAAAGGCCGCCGGTCCCGGATATGAAATCGGGAAGATCATGGTGAACGTGGGCTCCAGCTTTCAGGTTGTTGACGTGGCGGATATCGTGTTCATCGAGACGGAAAAGCGTTCCTGCAAGATCCATATGAAGGACGGATCCTTCTATCTGCAGAACGAGTCATTGAACAATTATGAGACCCACCTGAAAAAGAGCCGGTTCTTCCGGATCCACAAGAGCTACCTGATCAATCTGGATTATGTGAAGGAGATGCAGGTGAGCTACAATAACGGATATTGTGTGAAGATGAAGTACTATGATGCTGAGGCATTGCCCATCGGTCGGACCCAGGTAAAGGAATTCCGGCAGATTTTTGAAAAGTAGGAATAATCAGAACAGTAAAGCAAATATTGAAAAATAAAGATCCCGCCAAAAGCCAGGACGTACAGATATTGTACAGAGGAAGGTTTCGGCGGGATCTTTAAATATCACAAAAAATTCACATACCTCCCTTGACATTGAATATTTGATATGTTACATTACATATAGAACAGTGAGGTGGTGAATATGTCATCGACAAAGAGAGATTATTATGATGTGCTGGGCATCTCGAGAGACGCGGATGCTGCGGCAATTAAACGTGCATATAGAAAATTGGCAAAGAAGTATCATCCGGACTCCAATCCTGGCGATAAGACGGCGGAGCAGATGTTTAAGGATGTAAATGAGGCTTACGACGTTTTGAGTGATCCAAAGAAGAAGAAGCTTTACGACCAGTTCGGACATGCTGCTTTTGATGAGACGGCAGGTTACGGACAGGGCGCCGGAGCAGGTGCCGGTGGTTTTGGCGGTTTCGGCGGCTTCGGAAACGGTGCCGGCGGAGCATACCGGTCTGGATCCTTCCGCTCCGGAGATGGAACATATCATGAATTCCATTTTGAGGGCGGTGACGGGGATGATATCTTCGGTGATCTGTTTGGAAATATGTTTGGCGGCAAAGGAAGAGCTGGCAGCGCTGGCTTTGGCGGTTCCGGCTTCCATGGCTTTGGCGGCGGAAATGGATTTTCCGGTTCTGGATTTTCTGACCGCGGCAACGACTTAAATGCGGAGGTCCAGATAACCTTCGATGAGGCCGTTCATGGCTGCGAAAAGACCATCACGATCCAGAACCCGAACCAGCCTGGCAGCAGACCGCAGACCCTGAAGGTAAAGATCCCGGCAGGCATCGAGACCGGAAAGAGCATCCGGCTTGCAGGTAAAGGAATGCCGGGAACCGGCGGTGGTGCCGCGGGCGACCTGCTTCTCAAGATCGCAGTCGGTGAGAAGCCGGGCTGGACGAGAAAGGGCATGGATGTCTACAGCGATGTGGAAGTTCCGTTCACCACGGCCGTCTTCGGCGGTGAGACTCTTGTCCACACGTTATATGGAGATGTGGTCTGCAAAATCAAAGCCGGAACCCGCTCCGGTACAAAGATCCGTCTCCGCGGCAAAGGTATCGTCTCCTTAAAAGACCCGTCACTCCACGGTGACCAGTACGCCGTCGTAAGAATACAGGTTCCGGATGACTTAAGTCCGGAGGCAAAGCAGAAGCTTAAGGAGTTTGAGGAGATCTGCAGGCGGGATGGAAGATTCCATGCGGCATAAATAAAGAAAAATTAAAGAGATCCGGGATCCCATCATGTATGGATGGTCTCCCGGATCTTTTTGATGAATATGGATAATTATTTCCCAAAAGAATCAATGTATTCTTTCGCAGTGATCTGATCCAGATCAAAATTTTTACATATTTGTTCCAGAATAGTATCATCGCTTAAATGGAATTCTCTTCCCATGCGAATCATTGCTAATATTCCTTTTTTCTGTCCAATTTCGATTCCCTTCTTCTCACCAATTTCAATTCCAGTAGATAAAATACTCATACGTGCGACCTCCCATTCTTCATTTTGCTTAACCTCAGCTACTATCGCATCGAGTGTTTTCAATCGTTCGTCCAATATCGTGATCTCCGGATTATCAAGCGTAGAATTCTTACAGTACTGAAGAAAACTCACAAGCTCATCCCGTCCATTCTTGCTGGTCATATTTAAAAATATTTTCTTAGTTCCATCTTCTAACTCCATCTCGGGAAACTCATGACACCGCTCAGTAAACGTATACATTGCGCGGTCTTTCCCGAAAATATCCTTCTGAGTGATAAATGTCACGATCGTTGAAGGCAGATGGCGGTATTTTGTTTTCCTTCCGGACTTCAGTATCGGACTGTCCAAAAGTCCCTGATAAAACCTTGATCGCTTTCGCACATCATCGATGTCTGAGTCATTCTGCATTTCCGTCGCAAAATGCCGGGAATCCTCAGATACCGCCCATGCATCCAGCCGGATGCCCCGTTCTCCTTTTGCGTTAAGTACAACTTCCTCCACATGAACCTGATTCAGCTTTAGATCAGGCTCCCCTAAAATAATACTCAGCACGCATTCATGTGCCTTTTTGCGCTTCATGACCGCCAGAAATAAGGCAAAATCACTGAGATTTACTTTCGAAGGATCAATGATATCCGCATACTCCGCCGGAATATCATAAGCATAATGATTCTGTTGTTTCATACCAGACCTTCCTTTCCTGAGATTAGGCAGGAAAGTGCTTCTTTCGACTCCCTGCCGGTTATTTTGGTGTTTTAGCAAAGAGTCTTCAGATGCCGAATCCGGCTTAGATGATATTAGATAATAGAATTCATTAGAAACCTTGCTTAAATGTATCTTAACATGGTGCTTTTGGAAAAGCAAGGGAGTCCGGTATAAAAGAATTATAAAGAAAAAAGAGCAGGACTCCCCCAAAGGAATCCTGCTCTGATACAATTCACACGGTTAATTATTTGATCACATGGATCCAGCCTTCCGGTGCCTCGATATGGCCCATCTGGATGCCTGTTAATGTGTCGTAGAGCTTCTGGATCACCGGACCCATCTTCTCCATTCCGCTCGGGAAGCAGATCTCGTTGCCGTGGTCTACGATCTTGCCGACCGGGGAGATAACAGCAGCGGTACCGCAGAGACCGCACTCAGCGAAATCTTTTACTTCTGTAAACGGAACCGGACGCTCCTCTGTCTTTAAGCCGAGGTAATGCTCAGCAACGTAGAGGATGGAGCGGCGTGTGATGGACGGAAGGATAGAGTCGGACTTCGGTGTTACGACTGTGCCGTCTTTTGTAACGAAGATGAAGTTTGCTCCGCCTGTCTCCTCAACATAGGTTCTTGTAGCAGCGTCGAGATACATGTTCTCATCATAGCCCTGTTTGTGAGCATCAACGATGGCATGTAAGCTCATTGCGTAGTTTAAGCCGGCCTTTACGTGGCCTGTTCCGTGAGGTGCTGCGCGGTCGAAGTCTGTGACACGGATTGTGATCGGCTTAGCGCCGCCCTTGAAGTACGGGCCGACCGGTGTACAGAAAGCACGGAACTGGTACTCGGATGCCGGTTTCACACCGATTACCGGGTTTGTACCGAACATATACGGACGGATGTAAAGAGTTGCGCCGGAACCGTACGGCGGAACGAAATCAGCGTTTGCCGCAACCAGCTTTGTGATCGCGTCAATGAAGCGCTCCTTCGGGAACTGCGGCATCTCAAGTCTTGCTGCAGAGTTCATCATACGCTCAGCGTTTAAGTCCGGGCGGAAGGTTACGATGTGGCCGTCCTCCGTTGTGTATGCCTTTAAGCCCTCGAAGCAGGTCTGTGCATACTGGAATACACATGCACACTCGTTTAAGGTGATCATATCATCAGTTGTAAGAGTCCCTTCATCCCAGGAACCATCTTTGAAGTTGGATACATATCTGTAATCAGTTTTGATGTAACCGAATCCGATATTGGACCAGTCGATCTCTTTCTTTGCCATTGGAAATTCCTCCATTCTGCCGTCTGACCGGCATTGTATTTTTTGCCGCCGGGGTCGGGCGGTAATGTCTTTTTACTGCGGTACTGTTTCGATGTAATGAACAGTTACCGTGTTTTCTATTATAAGTACTTAAGATTTATCCTGCAAGTTCTTTATGGCAAAAAGATGAAAAAAATATGGGAAAATGGGAGAAAAAATGCTACAATATAACCTTAAGGAATAAAGAATATTCCGCGGATTTATTCAGCATGCCCGCAGAGGCCAGGCGCCTGCCATAAGAGTGAGTGACGGAGATGGAACCGGGTGGATATGTGGCCGGAAGTTTTCGGGGCGGACAGCCGGATACCGGCGATATGCGGAAAAGAAAAAAGCTGGGGAAAGGCAGAAATAACAATGGAACAAAAGAAAAACAGACTGCACTATGCCTGGTTCATCCTTGCGGGCTGCTGCATCCTGCAGGGGGCGACTCTGGGACTCATCAACAACTGTGCCGGTGTCTTTTATTCCCCAATCTGCAAAGAACTGGGGTTTGAGCTGGGAAAACTTACGATGTACCGGATGCTCTACTGCATCAGTTCTGCTTTGGCGCTGCCATTTGTGGCGACAAGCTTTCGGAAACATGATGTGCGGATCGTGATCAGCATTGCAGCTGTCATATACGGAGGCTGCGCGACCCTCATGGGTACCTTCCATGAACTGTGGCAGTGGCATTTGACAGGCATCATTCAGGGAATTGCCTCGTCCTTCGTCTGCATGATCCCGGCGCCGATCATTCTTGGAAACTGGTTTAAGAAAAAGACCGGAATGGCGGTGGGAATCTCCGCGGCGTTCTCCGGTCTCGTCGGCATGATCGGCAGCAGCTTTCTTGGAATGGCGATCCCGGTATTCGGATGGAGGGTGAGCTATGTGGCGGTTGGAATCGTCAGTACCGCGCTGGTCCTCCCGATCTCCCTGTTCATTCTCCGCTATAAGCCGGAAGAGATGGGACTTCTGCCGTACGGGGCAGAGAATGTGGAGCAAAGGGCTGTATCAGGCACATCAGCGCCTGCATCCGTGGAAAACGGGACCCCGATAAAAGAATTGCTGCGTCAGCCGGAATTTTATATTGCCGTGGGTGCATACTGGACCAGTGTGTCATGCGCGTACCTGAATTCCTTCCTGACGCCCTGTGGGATCGCAGCCGGCCTGACGCTGCAGGCAGCGGCCATGATGACGAGCATCTCCCTTCTCGGAAACATGTCCAGCAAGCTGATCCTCGGAAAGATCAGCGACAGCCTTGGGATCATCAGGACCTTTGAAGTTTCGATTGCGCTGGCGTTTCTTGGACATGTACTGCTGTTTGTCGGTTCTCCGGAGACGGTGATGGCGGGCTCCCTGTTTTATGGTGTGACACTTCCCCTATCATCCGTCATGATGCCGCTGTTCTGCAGGATCTTCTGGAATGGTGAGACCTACAGTACAGCATATGCCTATTCCACCATGGTGGGAACGCTTCTGGGAGCGCCCTTCAACATGTGGTTTGGAACCTTTTATGATATAACGGGAGATTACAGGCTGACCATTGGAGTGAGCGCGGCGATGCTTATTATGTTGACCTTCCTCATCATTCTTGAGGGTGTTCGTCTGAAACGGGCGAAGTCCGGAAAGTCTCCTTCGCAAGCTCGATAAAGGCGTCCATCTCACCGGTGTGCCATTTGTCTTTGTGATAGAGGACCTGACGGTAGAGCTCCATGTGAAAATCCTTTACCGGCAGGATCGAGAGAATACCGGATTCCACTTCATGCCTTACGGCAAACTCCGGGAGAAATGAGATCCCGGCGTTCTGCTTCAACATATTGATAATGAATTCAGTGTTTCCAATTTCCAGGAAAGGCTTGATCTCCTTTCCGAGAGATGCCAGATATCGGTCAAGAACGAACCGGTAGCTGGCATTTTTTTCGGTCAGGAGGAACGGGTGGCTGATGACCGAGGCAAGGTCTGTGGGATCATTTTTTGCCAGCGTGTGGACGGAGGAAGAGACAAAGGAGATATTTTCCGGCGCTTCCAGAACTTTTATAAAACGCTTGTCGTCAATGGGCTGGTCGAGGAGATAGACCAGATCGATAGAGTTCTTGTTCATGCGGTCCAAAAGAACATCCGGGGAGTCCAGAACGATGCTCACGGAGACGTTCGGGTAAAGCTGATGGAATTTCTTTAAAAGATCCGGAAAGATGGATTCACAGATGGATTCAATGGTTCCGATGGTGAGGTCACCGGAGAGCTCAGTGGAGGCGGAAACCGCGTTTTTCGCGTCGGCGACGGTGCCAAGGATCGTCACGGCATAGCGGTAAAAGATCTCCCCGTGATGGGTCAGGACCGTCTTTTTTCCGAGACGGTCAAAGAGATGGATGCCGAGTTCCTCCTCTAACTGTTTGATCTGGACCGTGACGGCGGCCTGGGAATAGCCTAACGCCTCGGCGGCTTTTGAAAAACTTTGCTTTTGCGCGATCTGTAGAAACGTGCGGATCTCTCGAAGTTCCATGGCGGATTCCTTTCTTCTCTATAAAAATTTATAAACGATCTGTTTAAAACGTTCAATTTTACTTTTAGCACTTCTTATGATACGCTAAGAATATAGAAATTGCAAGAAAATAGCAGGATAGAATGCGAATTTTCAGGATGTGAGACTCGGAGTCATGAATGGCAGGCGGAAAAAGTGATCCGATCGGCAGAAAAGAACGGAGAAAGGACGGATACAATGGAGAAAAGCGATATCAGATATCAGGCATATGTGAGTATTCTGGAAGAGGAACTGAAGCCGGCGATGGGATGTACGGAGCCGATCGCCATCGCTTACTGCGCGGCAGTCGCGAGAGAAGTGCTCGGCGGACTCCCGGAGAAGGTGAAGGTAGGAGCCAGCGGCAGCATGATCAAGAACGTAAAATCCGTGATCGTCCCGAATACGGATCATTTAAAGGGAATTCCGGCGGCGGCGGCGGCAGGAATCGTTGCAGGTGATCCGAAAAAGGAACTTGAGGTCATAGCGTCTGTTACAAAAGAGCAGATCACGGCGATGAAGGAATTCCTTCAGACGACCCCGGTGGAAGTGGAACATATTGATAACGGCATCACCTTTGATATTATTGTGACACTGACACGCGGAACAGATACCAGCATGGTCCGCATCGCAAATTATCACACGAATGTGGTACATATTGAAAAGAACGGAGAAGTCATTAGGGATATCCCGGTGAATGGTGAGGAGGAGGAAGGTCTTACGGATCGCTCACTGCTCGATATGGAGCATATCTGGGACTTTATCCATACAGTGGATGTGAACGATATCAGAGAGGTTCTGGAGCGCCAGAAAACTTACAATATGGCAATCGCCAGAGAGGGAATGCGTGGGCAGTATGGATCCAACATCGGCGCACTTCTTCTCGATATGAACGGAAATGATGTCCGTACACGGGCGAGAGCCATGGCGGCAGCCGGATCCGACGCACGAATGAACGGATGTGAGCTTCCGGTTATCATCAACTCCGGCAGTGGAAATCAGGGAATCACGGCTTCTGTTCCGGTCATCGTATACGCAACGGAGCTGGGAGTCGATGAAGATACCATGTACCGGGCGATGGCACTCTCAGATCTCACGACGATCCACCAGAAGACGCCCATCGGAAGACTATCCGCTTACTGCGGCGCAGTCAGCGCGGGCGCGGGTTCCGGAGCAGGGATCGCGTATCTCTCCGGAGCGTCCTATGATGAGGTGGTCCACACCGTGATCAATGCGGTCGCCATTATCTCCGGTATGGTCTGTGATGGCGCGAAAGCGTCCTGCGCGGCAAAGATCGCTGAGGCGGTGGACGCGGGGATCATCGGCTATTATATGGCAAAGCGTGGTCAGAACTTTGATGACGGCGACGGAATCGTGACGGCCGGGATCGAGGCGACGATCCGCAACGTGGGACGTCTCGCAAAAGAGGGAATGAAGGAGACGAATGATGAGATCATCAGCATTATGATCGGGAGCTGAGGTCTGGAATCTTGTGTGAATTAAGATATGAAAGTATGGTTTCGGAGTGTTGTCCAGGTGACGGCACTCCGCTTTTGATGTATAAGGTTTTTTCTGTGAGAAATAACCTTAGTTTGATAAAGAATAACAAAGAAGTAGAAAGATATGGCAAAAAATGATACATTATATACAAGAAAAGTCGCAGGAATGTGCGGCTTTCAGAAACTCTTTTCAGCAGCGATGCGCGGGAAGAGAGATAGAAAAATGAGGGAGGGAAGAACATGAGCTATGATATCAATCTGAAACATCTGGAATACTTCATCAAGGTGGCGAGACTTGGTTCCATCAACAAGGCAGCCCAGATGCTCTATGTTTCCCAATCCCATCTTGGAAAGATCATTCATGATCTGGAGGAGACCGTTGGGGCGCCGCTCTTAAACAGGAGCCGTCAGGGCGTGACGCTGACTCCCGAGGGAAATGAGTTTTTGGAGCGGTCAGTGCGGATCTTAAAGGAAATGGAAGGAATGCATCTGCGGCCATTAAAGGAGATGGAGAAGACAGAGCCCCTGGCGGTGTCCATGACAAAGTTCTCCCATGTGATGGAGAGCTTTATCACTATCGTGCGACGGTACCAGGATCAGCCGGAATTCACCCACCGCCTGTATGAGGGGCAGTTGGAGGATGTTATCGAGGATGTAGTCTCCGGGCGGGCCGACATCGGAATTTTCCATTTCGACAGTCAGAGGCATGAGGAGATCCAGATGATGGCGGCGGCGAAAGGCCTTACATACCGGTTCCTCTCCTATGTGGAACCGCAGATCGTGATCTCAAAGGATCATCCGCTCGTCCGGGAGAAGAAGCCGATGACGAGGGAGAATCTTGCGAATTACGGATTTATCCGCTATATGGGGCTGTATGACGATATTCTCTCCAATATCCTCGGACCAAATGAGGATGGGGGAAGTACGGGAAAGAAGAAGGAGATTTATGTGACAGGGCGTGCGACGCTCATGAACCTGATCTCACAGACGGATTTTTACAGCATCGGGATCCATGACTTCGACAAGCAGCTGTCGGATTTCCGGGCAGTTTCTGTGCCGATTCCGGGGTGCGAGGTGAAGCTGGAATTCGGGTATGTGACACTTGCGGATGTGCCGATCTCCGGGATCGGGGAAGAGTTTTTGAAGGAAGTAAGAGAGCGGCTTGAGAGGGGACAGGACGTTTAAAATAAGAAAAAAGCACGGAAAATGTGCTGACAGGAGTTTCCTGCGAAGTATGGAAAGTGCGGCAGCAGGAGTGAAAGGTCATAGAGGAAAGGAGTAAACAAAAGTTATGTTTCAGGATCTGATCAATGAGGCACTGGAAACGGGACGCCCATACATCAAAGAGGGAGAGGTTGCGACCTATATTCCGGAGCTTGGAAGAGCGGACAAGAATAAGCTTGGAATCAGTATTTTCTGCCGGGATGGAAGCCGGTTCTCCTGCGGGGATACGAAGGACCGGTTCAGCATCCAGAGTATTTCGAAGGTTATCAGCCTTGCGGTAGCCCTTGAGGTCTGCGGGTTTGACATGGTGTTTGAGAATGTGGGGATGGAACCGTCGGGGGACGCCTTCAACTCCCTGATCAAGCTTGAGGGATCTAACAGCCATCCATACAATCCGATGATCAATTCTGGAGCAATCGCAGTGGCGAGCTTTATTGAGCCGAAGGTATCGTTTGAGGAGATGCTGAAGCTGGCGAGATGTTTCTGTCAGGATGACGGGATCGTTCTGGATGAGAAAGTCTACGGTTCAGAGATGTCAACGGTGGCGAGAAACCGCGCCATCGCCTATCTTTTAGAGAGCAAGGGCGTGATCAATGGAAATGTGGAGGAAGCGCTGGATTTCTATGTGAAAATGTGCTCGCTGAGCGTCACGGCGGAAAGCCTTGCGGGATTGGGACTTCTGCTTGCAAACGATGGAGTGGATCCGTCCGGAAAGCGGCTGCTGAATTCCGATACCGTGAGAGTCGTGAAGACGATCATGCTGACCTGCGGCATGTATGACGGGTCCGGGGAATTTGCGGTCCGCGTGGGAATTCCTTCTAAGAGCGGTGTCGGTGGCGGACTGCTGTCTGTTGTTGACGGGAAGATGGGAATCGGAATCTATGGTCCGTCCCTGGACGCAAAGGGAAACAGCATTGCTGGGAGAAAAATCCTGCAGTTCCTTTCCTCACAGATGAAATTGCATATTTTTGCGAAGAAGGACTGAGCATTTTTTTTGATGAAGGGTAACAGTTCATCAGGTTACGATGAAAGTATGAAAGTGGTACGGGAACCCAGAGAAAAATGGGCAGACGGAAACTTTCTTCTTTAGAGAAAAATTAGGAAAGGGAGGTATAATGGAAGGTGCAGTTCTGGCAGAATTTTCTGGAAAAATGATTGTAAATACGGGTAACTTACAGTAAAATTTTGGGGTAACAAAAAAAGAAAAAAGAGGGGTAACAACACATGTACGATTTGTATGGGGCACTGATCGGGAATCTCAGTAATTATCTTTACACATACATCCTGATCATCTTACTTGTTGCAGGCGGAATCTACTTTACGGTTCGCACAAAGTTTGTTCAGTTCCGCTATTTAAAGGAATCTTTGCGGGTCGTTCTCGCACCGAGTGAGGATGACAAGGCGATCTCGTCCTTTCAGGCACTCATGGTTTCGACGGCATCCCGTGTGGGAACCGGAAACATCGCAGGCGTATCCACAGCAATCTGTCTCGGCGGACTCGGATCATTATTCTGGATGTGGCTCACAGCGCTTCTGGGAATGTCTACTGCTTTCGTGGAGGGAACTCTGGCTCAGATCTATAAGCGCCGTTCCGATGACGGCGGCTGCTACGGCGGTCCGTCCTACTACATCGATCAGGCAACCGGAAAACACTGGCTCGGAATCCTGTTTGCAGTGTTCATGATCCTGACCTACATGGTCGGCTTCAATCTGGTTGCATCCTTCAATATCGCAGATGCATTCCGTGTCATTCCGGCATACTCCCAGAATGAAAACCTTGCAAAATGGATCATCGGCGGCGTGCTTGCAGTGTTATTCTTCGTCTGCATCAGCGGCGGTGGAAAACAGATCGCAGGGATCACGGAAAAGATCGTTCCGTTCATGGGATTCTTTTACATTGCGGTTGCCGTGTTCGTGATCGTGACCCATATCACACTTCTTCCAGGAGTGTTCGCAGAGATCTTCCGCAACGCGTTTGATGTGAAAGCAATTTTCGGCGGATTTACGGGGTCTGCGGTCATGCTTGGTATCAAGAGAGGTCTTTTCTCTAACGAAGCCGGTGTCGGCGCTGCTGCGTGTGCGGCTGGTTCCGCGGGTGTTTCCCATCCGGTAAAGCAGGGACTTGTTCAGGTGCTTTCTGTATTCCTTGATACCTGTATGATCTGTACAGCAACTGCGATGCTGCTGCTCTGCTCCGGTGTGGAGCCGGATGCGGATATGGCCGGAATGGCCTATGTGCAGGCGGCTATGAACAACACACTCGGCAAGTTTGGTGTTGTGTTTATTACAGTTTCCCTGTTCCTGTTTGCATTTACGACTCTGCTTGGAAACTTCTATTATGCGGAGACAGGGCTTGCGTATCTTTGCGGCATGACTCCATCTAATGGGGCAAAGTGGTGCATGAGGATTGTTGCTGCGGTGGTTGTGTGCGTCGGCGCTACGATGAAGCTTGGTATTGTCTGGGATACAGCGGATGTGCTGATGGGCTTCATGGCGCTGATCAATGTGCCGGTGATCGTTATTCTCCTGAAGCCGGTACTGCGGTGTCTTGAGGATTATACAGAGCAGAAAAAGGCCGGAAAGAATCCGGTGTTTAAGGCGGAGCATATTGGACTGAAGGAGAAGGTGGACTTCTGGAATTAGGGACGATATTTCCGGGAATGGAATTGGATATGGAAATAGGTGAAGGGCAGCCGCAAGGCTGTCCTTTTTTTTGGGGGGGGGGGACGGGAGCGACGATTTTGGCGAGAGTACGCTGCCGGTCAGCGTTCAGCCTCAGACGCTTGGATTTTCCGGGCGGTTCCTCTAAGCTTGCGAAAGAATGCTAAGGACGGGGAAAAGTCGGCACAACTCGCCTTCGGCTCAAACAAGTGCCGCCTGTCCCCCAACGCATTCTCCCGCGAGCTAAGAGGAAACCATGCCTGGAAAATATGCGTCTGTGTCTGAATGCTGACCGGCGGCTGGTTGTGGCTGTGCGAAGGAAAAGTTCTTATATTACATAATCATCCCCGGGCTGACCATTCTGCACGAGATCGGCGATGGTGATGCCGTCTAAGTATTCGTTGACGACTTTGTCGAGACCCTGCCAGAGAGGGAGAGTTTTACAGCTTCCCATTCTGGGACAGTTGGTGCTGCCGGGATCTAAGCAGGCTACCGGAGCCATGGAGTTTTCAGTGAGGCGAAGGATGCTGCCGACTGTGTACTGTTCCGGTGCTTTTGTGAGACGATATCCGCCGCCTTTACCGCGGACCCCCTCTAAGAGTTTTGCCTTTACGAGGATTTTGATGATGCCCTCGAGGTATTTTTCAGAGATTTCCTGTCTCGCTGCTGTATCTTTTAATGGAATATAGCCGTCGGTCTGGTGCTCCGCAAGATCGATCAGGACGCGGAGAGCGTAGCGGCCTTTTGTTGAAACCATCATAATCTGTATCCTCCCATGCTGCTGCGAGTTGCTGAATATTTTTGATCGTAATGTAAGTTTAACATTATTCCTATTATAATACAAGGTTTAAGGGAAATAAAGACAGTGAAAAGGATAAAGGTGTTGTGATATATGATAGAAATTTTCTAACATGATATCCGGAATGAGACTTGACAAACAGATGATATCGCCATATAATCCTATTAACATATATGAAAGGTAGGTAATAACTTATGGCAAACATATATACATCCGCAGACCAGCTGATCGGAAAGACTCCGCTCTTAGAGCTTACACAGATTGAAAAATCCGAGGGACTTAACGCGAAGATCCTTGCGAAGCTGGAATATTTCAATCCGGCCGGATCGGTAAAGGACAGGATCGCGAAGGCGATGATCGATGACGCTGAGGCGAAGGGAATCTTAAAGACTGGTTCTACGATTATCGAGCCGACTTCCGGAAACACAGGAATCGGTCTTGCGTCGGTTTCGGCTGCCCGCGGTTACCGGATCATTATCGTTATGCCTGAGACCATGAGCGTGGAGAGACGCCAGCTTATGAAAGCCTACGGCGCAGAGCTTGTGCTCACGGAGGGCGCAAAGGGAATGAAGGGCGCGATCGCAAAGGCGGAGGAGCTCGCAAAGGAGATTCCGGGAAGCTTTATTCCGGGACAGTTTGTAAACCCTGCGAATCCGGAAGTTCATGAGAGAACAACCGGGCCGGAGATCTGGGAAGATACGGACGGCAAGGTTGATGTTTTTGTCGCTGGTGTCGGCACCGGCGGAACCATCACCGGAACCGGAAGATATTTAAAGAAGCAGAATCCGAATGTGAAGGTCGTTGCGGTGGAACCGGCAAGCTCCCCGGTACTGGGCCAGGGCAAGGCAGGATCCCACAAGATCCAGGGAATCGGAGCCGGATTTGTTCCGGATGTTCTCGACACGAAGATCTATGATGAGATCATCGCTGTGGAGAATGATGATGCGTTTGCGGCAGGAAAGTTAGTTGGAAAGAAGGAAGGAGTCCTCGTGGGAATTTCCTCCGGTGCGGCGATCTGGGCAGCGATCGAACTTGCGAAGAGACCGGAAAACGCAGGAAAGACGATCGTGGCACTGCTTCCGGATACCGGCGACAGATACCTTTCCACACCGTTATTCGCGGACTAAGGGAAGAAAAAACAGATAAAAATATATGAGAAAGACTGCGGGTTCATATCGGTTGATATGTGGATCGGCAGTCTTTTTATGCAGCAGGAAATGCCGGGGAATTCCCTGCTACATAAAAGGCATTAACGTGCTAAAGATGCTCACTTGCGCGAAGATGTAAATTGCCGCACGCGACCGCGCGAGGCGCAAGAATGTGCCAGGCACATTCTTTTTCTACAATGGAAGCTCCAAATGTGCCGGGCGTATTTTTGGCGTTTTTGACAGAAGGTCGTGAAAAACTGTTTGGAGCAAAAGTAAATAAATCCTGAAAAACAATAATAATTACTATTATTGACATTTAAAACAAAGTATGTTAGAATACAACCATAAACAAGACGATACGCAACAGACAAGACGATACGCAACAGACAAGACGATATACAACAAAAAAGACGACCGTCAGACAGAAACGGTAAATTACAGGAACAGAAAGAATCATTTTGCAAAAAGAAGGGAAAACAATAAGAAAACAAGAATCAGAAAGGAGTTCAACACTATGAGCAGATACGCAGGAACAAAAACAGAAAAGAACCTCGAGGCAGCATTCTCCGGTGAATCCCAGGCAAGAAATAAATATACCTACTTTGCATCCGTAGCAAAGAAGGAGGGATACGAGCAGATCGCAGCTTTATTCTTAAAGACAGCTGACAACGAGAAAGAGCACGCGAAGATGTGGTTCAAGGAGTTAGATGGAATCAGCGATACCGCTGCAAACCTTGCGGCAGCCGCAGCAGGGGAAAACTACGAGTGGACCGATATGTACGAGGATTTTGCGAAGACCGCCGATGAGGAAGGTTTCCATGCTCTCGCAGCAAAATTCCGTATGGTAGGCGAGATCGAGAAGCACCATGAGGAGCGCTACCGTGCCCTTCTTAAAAATGTGGAGACAGCTTCTGTATTCGAAAAGAGTGAAGTAAAGGTATGGGAGTGCCGCAACTGCGGGCATATCGTGATCGGAACAAAGGCACCGCAGGTATGTCCGGTCTGCAGCCATCCGCAGAGCTACTTTGAAGTTCGCGAAGAAAATTATTAAGTCATATGCTTACGTTATGGCACTGTTCTATTTCATTGCCTGCTGAATGAAAAGCATCGAAAAGAAGGGGCTGTCGCATTAGCAAATATTTTTTGCTGGGCGGCAGCCCTGCTTTATGCCCAAATGGGGGCGAAATCGGTTGTGATTTCGCCCTCATCCCTTATAAACACAGTTCATTCCCAGACATCCCTTTCGGTATGCCTGAGTTCAGAAAGGTCCATTTCCTCCACAAAGGCACTTACCAGACGAACTGGATCATCAGATGGAATAGAAATCTCTAAATCCAGCGGAAGTTTGATTTGATAATCCAGCGAAAATGAGGTATAATCCCTCTGTATTATTTTGTTTAGTCGCATAAACTGATTATACCACGGACGCCGGGCTTTTCGAAGCTCGGCGTTTTGTGTTGGATATATAAAAGGAGCTGCCGCACGTTAGTGCGACAGCCCCTCTGTTGTTGTTCGATTTTTGGTGTATGGTAAATGTCTTGCTTTAGATTGCCGTTTACTTCAGTCGTAATTTAATTGTAAATATTTTTCGAATGTTTCCAACAAGATATTGACTTTAATCGTAATTATAAGTATAATATTATTGAGTTATTATAATCGAGGTGAGTGTATGGATTACATGACTGAACTCACCGCTATTGCAAAAACGCATGGCGGAATTATTGAAACGAAAATAGCAGCGCAACGCGGCATCTCCAAGGCGATGCTTTATAAGTTGTGCAAAGAAGATAAAATCCATCGTATTGTAAAAGGCCAGTACATTCTTCCCGATGATATGCAGGATGAATTATTGGCAATCAGTAACCGTTCAGAAAGAATCATTTTTTCTCACGAAACAGCTCTTTACCTTCACGGAATTTCTGACCGTACTCCATTTGAGCATACGGTTACTGCACCGTCTGGTTGTATTCCTTCTGCGGCAATTAAATCTGAATGCAAAGTGTATTATATCAAGCCTGAATTGTTTGAACTTGGCAAAACAACGCTGAGAACACCTGCTGGAAATGATGTTCCTGCATACGATCTTGAACGCACCATTTGTGATGTAATTCGCAGCCGTAACAAATTGGGAACTGAAACATTTTTAGCGGCACTTAAAATGTACGCCGCAAGCCCGAAGAAAAACCTAAACCAACTGAATACATATGCAAAACAGATGCGTGTTGAAAAAGTGTTGCGTCAATATTTGGAGGTGCTTCTGTGAGTAAAGCAATGAGTTTGAAGGCGAAAATTCGCAATATCGCAAAACAGAAGAATATCCCTGCACAGGTCATTCTGCAGAACTATATGTTTGAGCGTCTGCTTGTCCGCCTTTCCGCTTCCGAATACAAAGAGAAGTTTGTATTAAAGGGCGGTATGTTGGTAGCCGCCATTGTCGGACTCGACAACCGCGCAACCATGGATATGGACACCACTCTTAAAAATCTGCCCCTTACACCGGAAGCAATTCGCAGTGCGTTGGAAGATGTTTGTGACATCGCATTCGATGACGGCGTTGTATTCGAGATTGGCACAATTTCGCCCATCCGTGAAGATGATATTTACGGCGGATACCGTGTCATGCTGAACGCCAAGTTTGATACTCTGCTGACTCCACTTAGCATTGATGTGTCCACCGGTGATGCTATTACACCCCATGCGGTGCAGTACAACTTCTCTGAAATTTTCGATGATGAGAAATCTTATGAGCTGTGGGCATACAACATTGAAACCGTCATGGCCGAAAAGGTTGAAACTATTTTACGCCGTGGCGTGTTCAATACTCGTCCCAGAGATTTTTACGATACCTATATACTGACCACAACGCAGAAATTCGATAATGCGGTATTTGCTGATGCGTTAAGTGCAACTGCCAAGCATCGTGGCACTACAGAACAGATTGCAGATGTTCCTTCTATTCTTTACAACATCGAAGAAAGCCCGGAACTCAAAACAATGTGGGACAAGTATCGCAAGCAGTTTTCTTATGCGAAAGATATTACTTACGAACAAATTATGGATTCCATAAAGACTTTGCTCAAACCTGAATTATTCACGGAGCAATTTCTAACCTAAACCTTGCACCATGAATTGAAAAAATGATCCATGCAGCCATAACTTCTCTCAATTTGTCAGAAAAAAGGGCATAAAATCCCTATGACGAGTTTTTGAGCAATTATCAGGCTGTCAAGGTTCGTTGACAGTTGCTATTCCAGCTGTACATCCAGCTTACCTATTGCAGAAAGGGTGTCATAAAACTCTTCTTTATATGGACAACTGCTGCACAGCTTGAATGTGATATATCTTGCTGAACGGACTACTTTTGCAGCAATCTTCAGCAGTTTTAAACGAACGGTATCAATGCGTTGTTTCTGCATTTCTGCTGATAATACCAATCGTCTAAACCAATTAAATATGTTGTAGGCAAGAGCATGTACCTGGACTCTGTTTGCATTTACGATTCTGTTGTGACTGCTCACCGCAGAAAAATCAAAACCAGATTTGCTTTCTTTGATGAAGTTTTCCATCAGACCTCTTTTGCAGTAAAATTTGATAAGGTATTCCGGTGAGGAATCCATGTTTGTGACGATAAAGGTATACATGTAAACCATTTGGTTTTCTGGCTTCTCAACCTTGCACACAACGCGTCTTTCATAAGGCCATGGACCAGCTTTGTACATGGATTCACCGTAAACCACAGCGTAGTCTACCTTGTTATTTTGAGTCCGACTGGTAAGTGCATCTGCAAGAAACGACGCTTTTTCACGGAGAACCTTGTTTCAGCCGGATGACATAGCTTGTTCCGTTTTCCTCACACTGTTTATAGAGATCAGGAGTTGCAAAACCACTATCGCCGCGAAGCAGGAGATGGATGGTTGGATAATCATTCAGGTACTCGTCGAGAATCGGCTGCAGGAAATCGGTTACACCGGTACAGGAATAAGCCGCTCCATCACGGAGTTGGATTTTTATCAGATCACCAGTGATTCCGTCATAACAGACGAGCGGATGGTAGCCATTACTCTGATAATGGAAGTTAAATGCCCTGCCTTCCTGTTTGCCGTATGCTGCGAGGAGCGTGGAATCCAGATCCAGGATCACGGCCTGAGGCATCTGGATGCTGTAGATCCTTTTTCTGAGTATCCGGCTGATCTCCTGGAATTGCTTTAAAGTATCTTCATCCATGCGGTTAAAGAATCTTGATACGGTTGGCTGAGATGCTAATGCGGATTTTTCAAGTACAGCTTTAAAAACAGGATCATTGGTCAGTTCATCCGAAGCATCATCTTCGAAGTAACCGGCCATGATCATATATATCATCTGGAGAAGGTTATCCCTGTCCGTATGATATCGAAACACTGCAGAATCATCGGTCTTAAATGAACGGTTTAAAATCCGTTCAATGCCAAGTCTGCTTATGAACTCTTTGATGAGGAGTAAGCCTGCATCGGAGGATAGGTCGCCTTCATCAAAATTTATTTTAATTTGCCTATTGCTTTGAAGTGAAAAGGTGTTTACAATACTCATAAAGGGCTCCTTTGTTGGTTTTTATTTTGATTAGACACCTTAATTTTACCACAAATGGATGCTCTTTTTATTCACTTAACAAGTGAAAATCAATATGTAATTAAAATACAATAACTATGTGGCTTTCAGCCACGATCACGGCTTTGCCGTGAATAATTCAGGATGAGGTATAATCCTTCTGTATTATTTTGTTTAGTCGCATAAACTGATTATACCACGGACGCCGGGCTTTTCGAAGCTCGGCGTTTTGTGTTGGATATATAAAATGAGCTGCCGCACGTTAGTGCGACAGCCCCTTTTTTATTTCTGATAAGCAGCCCGCTCGCCGCCGATATATTTGAGCCGTGTTCTCGCACAGACAACATGGGCGGAGCCGATGGATTTGATGGTGGTGCGGACCGGAACGGCGACATGGCGCAGATGCATACCGATCAAGGTGTCACCGATATCGATCCCGGCGTGTGCTTTTATAAATTCCACTGCGCAGGGATGCTCAAAGCCACTCCACGCGGCGGTGGAGAAGGAACCGCCGGCCTTCAACTGCGGCTTTACATTCACCATCTCAAGGCCATATTTCTCGGCGCACTCTTCCTCGATGATCAGAGCGCGGTTTAAGTGCTCACAGCACTGGGCAGCGAGGTAGAGACCGTGTTTCTTTGTCACATGGGAAAGGGCGGTAAAGACAGCCTGTCCGACTTCGCTGCTGGAGTAGCAGCCGATCGCGTGGGCAGCGATCTCGCTGGAGGAGCAGCCCACCACCAGGATCTGCCCCGGTTTCATTGCGGCGGTATTGATCAGCTCCTCGGCGATCGCTTTTGTCTGTTCATAAATTAAGTCAAGGTCCACATCGACGGATGTGGCGATATCTGTTGCGCTCATAGTATTTCCCTCTTTTTGCAGAATGCCCGGAGACTGAAAATACTCCGGGCGGTATATGGTTTCATGGTTAAATGGATCCGGCGGTGCATGCCGCTGTCATGAGGAACATGTGAACTGGAATTTACTCGAAATGATATTTGTCTAGCAGAGCATGCTTCATATCCCAAAGCGGCTTGGAAAGATCCACATGGACCTCATGCGGGTTTACAAGACGCTTTGTCTCATCCCATAAGGTATTGAGCTCTTCCTTGCAGTATTTCTGGATATCCATGACCTTCGGGGAGTGGTAGACACACTCGCCGTCCTTGAATACCTGTACCGGAAGCTCACGCATCGTGTAGGTTCCGGGAGCGAGGAGGGTCTTTTTCCAAGTTGCCACCGGGTCGAAGAGCAGTAACGGTTCGTCCTCGTTGAAGGTCTCTCCCACGAGACAGATAATGTCCGCGATGACCTTGTGGCTGTCCTTTCCGTAGATACGGTAGGTGGTCTTGTTGCCCGGGTTTGTGATCTTCTCCTCGTTCTCGGAGAGCTTGATCTTCGGGATGAAGGTTCCAGTCTTCTTGTCCATGATCGCCGCGAGCTTATAAACACCGCCGAAGGACGGGCAGTCCTTGGAGGTGATCAGGTTTGTGCCGACACCCCAGGAGTTGATGGTTGCGCCCTGGTTCTTTAAGCTTGTGATCAGGGTCTCATCGAGATCGTTGGATGCGGAGATCACAGCGTCCGTGAAGCCTTCCGCATCGAGCATTTTTTTCGCCTCTTTGGAGAGATAAGCGAGGTCTCCGCTGTCCATACGGATTCCGTAGAAGGTAAGCGGGATTCCCTCGGCGCGCATCTCCTTGAATACCTGGATCGCATGCGGGATACCCGAATTTAAGGTGTCGTAAGTGTCGACTAACAGGATACATGCAGTCGGATAGAGTCTCGCGTAGGTGCGGAAGGCGGTGAGCTCATCCGGGAAACTCATGATCCAGCTGTGGGCATGGGTTCCTTTTACCGGGACATCGAACATCTGGCCGCAGAGAACATTGGAGGTACCGATACAGCCGGCGATCATAGCGGCTCTCGCACCGTAGATTCCGGCATCCGGACCCTGGGCACGTCTTAAACCGAACTCCATAACTCCGTCTCCGCGGGCTGCATGGACGATCCGGGAAGTCTTTGTTGCGATCAGGCTCTGGTGGTTGATGATATTTAAGATCGCGGTCTCAACAAGCTGGGCCTGCATGATCGGGGCGATGACCTTTACGAGAGGTTCTCTCGGGAATACGACGGTTCCTTCCGGGATTGCGTAGATATCACCGGTGAATTTGAAGGTGGAGAGGTACTCCAGAAAATCTTCCCCGAAGAGTCCTGTGGTGCGGAGATAATCGATATCTTCCTTATCAAAGTGTAAATTTTCGATGTATTCGACAACCTGCTCTAAGCCGGCCGCGATGGCAAATCCGTTTCCATCCGGATTTGTGCGGTAGAATGCGTCGAAGATGACGGTCTCATTTGCATCCTTTGCATGAAAGTAACCCTGCATCATGGTCAGCTCGTAGAGATCTGTAAGCAGCGTCAGGTTTCGTTTGCTCATAATGTTTCTCCTTAAATTTCTCCGCGGTAAGTGTCAGCGGAATATTAAACGCAGCAGTCCGGAGCGTATAAAAATGCCGGACGATAACGACAGCTTAAGTGCGGTTCACCCCAAAAGAACCGGGCGGCTGTCAAACGTGTTGTGGTTGATTATATCAGTTCTTGTGCGAAAAGGCAAATTGCGTGTTAAAAAAGTAACGAACACTTCAAAAGAACGTAAAATGTGCCTAAAAAGTTAAGAAAGAAAACAGGAAGACGGCATCAATATGGAAAGATTTCGCAACTCCCGAGGGATTCCCTTGACTTTTAAATACCTTATTACTATAATTATTTTGATACCAAGGTCAAAAGGTCGGAAATCTGATGCAAGCTTGCTTGCAAGAGGATTTTTGACCTTGGGACCCGCCTAAAACATGAATAAGTAGCCATTTTTCGTAGAAAAATGAGCGGATTATGAATGTTTTGAGGATTGTGGAAGCACGTAGTGCGAAACAATCCGGTATCAAAGGGGGCAAAAGACCTTTTGACCCCAACATCATTATTTTGTCTGAGTGTAAAAAAATGTAACTATGAACAGATTCGATGGTTACATTCAGACAATCCATAGAAAAAAGCCATGACGGAGACAGTAGGTTCACAAGCAGAAAGCCAAAGCGAGCCGGGGACGATGGAAGCCCGGTGCTTTTTCGTGAAAGGAAGATCACTCCCGAGCTGGAAGCTGAACCCTGAAAGCGGTACTGCTTTTGGAAAGTAAGTGTACCCGGTGATTCCGCCGTTAAAGGGAACTCATATGTCAGTATGCAGCAATAGGTGGTTAAAAGCGTTATTTTCGCCCTGTTCTCATTGAGAATGGGGCTTTTTTATGTACCAGGAAATTCCGAAGAATTCCCTGGTACATAAAAAGGCACTGACGTGCCAAAGATGCGCACTCGCGCGAAGATGTAGACTGTCGCAAGCGACCGCGCGAGGCGCGAGAATGTGCCAAGGCACATTCTTTTTCATTACTAATTCAGCATACGACACACAAAACACGAAGAGCATAACAACGAGAAAGTTATGCGCAAAACATTGATTGGAGGAAATGTGTCATGTACGAGAAAGTATCAACAGACCTGAACTTTGTGGACAGGGAAAAACAGGTTGAGAAATTCTGGAAAGATGAAAAGATCTTTGAAAAGAGTATCGACAGCCGCAGAAAAGGAACCCCTTACGTATTCTATGACGGACCGCCTACCGCAAACGGAAAACCGCATATCGGACACGTACTTACCCGTGTTATCAAGGATATGATCCCGAGATACCGCACCATGAAGGGCTATATGGTTCCGCGTAAGGCCGGATGGGATACCCACGGACTTCCGGTAGAGCTTGAGGTCGAGAAGCTTCTTGGTCTCGACGGAAAAGAGCAGATCGAGCAGTACGGTGTTGAGCCGTTCATTGAGAAATGTAAAGAGAGCGTCTGGAAATACAAAGGAATGTGGGAGAATTTCTCCAGCACCGTTGGTTTCTGGGCTGATATGGATAATCCGTATGTTACCTACCATGATGACTATATCGAATCCGAATGGTGGGCATTAAAACAGATCTGGGATAAGGGACTTTTATATAAGGGCTTTAAGATCGTTCCGTACTGCCCGCGCTGCGGAACACCGCTTTCCAGCCATGAGGTTGCCCAGGGATATAAGGATGTAAAAGAGAAATCTGCCATCGCCCGCTTCAAAGTAAAAGGCGAGGACGCATACTTCCTTGCATGGACCACAACACCGTGGACACTTCCGAGCAACGTGGCTCTCTGCGTAAATCCGAAGGAGACCTACGCAAAGGTAAAGGCTGCAGACGGCTATACCTACTATATGGCAGAAGCCCTGCTTGATGCCGTTCTCGGAAAGCTTGCGGATAAGGAAAATGGAACTCCGGCATATGAAGTTCTTGAGACCTGCACCGGTAAGGATCTTGAGTACAAGGAATACGAGCCGTTATTTGACTGCGCAGTTGAGATCTGCGAGAAACAGCACAAGAAGGCATACTTCGTGACATGCGCGGATTATGTAACCCTGACAGACGGTACCGGCGTGGTACACATTGCACCGGCCTTTGGTGAGGACGATGCCCAGGTAGGCCGCCGTTATGATCTCCCGTTTGTACAGCTTGTAGACGCAAAGGGCGACATGACAAAGGAGACTCCGTACGCAGGCGTATTCGTGAAGAAAGCGGATCCGATGGTCTTAAAAGACTTAAAGGAAAAAGGCCTGTTATTCGAGGCACCGGCCTTCGAGCACAGCTACCCGTTCTGCTGGCGCTGTGACACACCGCTTATCTACTATGCGAGAGAGTCCTGGTTCATCAAGATGACAGCGGTGAAGGATGATCTGATCCGCAACAACAATAAGATCAACTGGATCCCGGAATCCATCGGTAAGGGACGCTTCGGTGACTGGCTGGAGAATGTTCAGGACTGGGGAATCTCCAGAAACCGTTACTGGGGCACACCTCTTCCGGTATGGCAGTGTGAGTGCGGAAAGATGCACTGCATCGGCAGCCGTGAAGAATTAAAGAAGATGAGCCCGAATTATCAGGATGTTGTTAAGAAATACAGCAAGGAGATGGATGGAGACAAGGGAGAGGTTGAACTTCACCGTCCGTTTATCGACGATGTAGTGATCACCTGCCCGGACTGCGGAAAAGAAATGCACCGTGTACCGGAGGTTATCGACTGCTGGTTCGACTCCGGCGCAATGCCGTTCGCGCAGCACCACTATCCGTTCGAGAACCAGGAGCTTTTCCACAAACAGTTCCCGGCACAGTTCATCTCCGAGGCTGTTGACCAGACAAGAGGATGGTTCTACTCCCTGCTCGCTGAGTCCACGCTGCTCTTTAATGAGCCGCCGTACCAGAACGTTATCGTTCTCGGCCACGTTCAGGATGAGAACGGACAGAAGATGAGTAAGTCCAAAGGAAACGCTGTCGATCCGTTTGACGCCCTGAAGACATATGGTGCCGACGCGATCCGCTGGTACTTCTACATCAACAGCGCACCGTGGCTGCCGAACCGCTTCCATGGAAAGGCTGTTATGGAAGGACAGAGAAAGTTCATGGGTACTCTCTGGAACACCTATGCATTCTTCGTTCTCTATGCGAATATTGATAACTTTGACGCGACCAAGTACACACTGGAGTACGATAAGCTTCCGGTCATGGACAAATGGCTGTTATCCAAGTTAAATTCTACTGTTAAGGCAGTGGATGATGACCTTGCGAACTACCGCATCCCGGAGGCAGCAAGAGCACTCCAGGAGTTTGTGGATGACATGAGCAACTGGTATGTCAGAAGAAGCCGTGAGCGTTTCTGGGCAAAGGGCATGGAGCAGGATAAGATCAACGCTTACATGACTCTTTACACAGCTCTTGTGACGATCAGCAAGGCAGCAGCTCCGATGATCCCGTTCATGACAGAGGAGATCTACCAGAACCTGGTAAGATCCATCGATAAGACGGCTCCGGAGAGCATCCACCTCTGCGACTTCCCGACCGTTGATGAGGCACATATCGATGCCGAGCTGGAAGCAAAGATGGATGAAGTCTTAAAGATCGTTGTGATGGGACGTGCGGCAAGAAATACCGCAAACATCAAGAACCGTCAGCCGATCGCAAAGATGTTCGTAAAGGCACCGGAGAAGCTTCCGGAGTTCTACCAGGAAATCATCGAGGACGAGTTGAATGTGAAGTCCGTAGAGTTCACAGACGACGTGAGAAGCTTTACCTCCTACACCTTCAAGCCGCAGCTTAAGACGGTAGGACCGAAGTACGGAAAACAGCTCGGAAATATCAAGAAAGCTCTGGCTGAGTTAGACGGAAACGCAGCGATGGATACGTTGAACGAGAAGGGCGCTCTGACCTTCAACTTTGACGGAAATGAAGTCGTTCTCACAAAGGATGACCTCCTGATCGACATGGCACAGACAGAAGGTTATGTATCCGAGGCAGACAATACCGTGACCGTTGTTCTCGACACAACACTGACACCGGAGCTTCTCGAGGAAGGCTTCTACCGCGAGATCGTCAGCAAGATCCAGACCATGCGTAAAGAGGCTGGATTCGAGGTTATGGACCACATCTACGTTTACGCGGACAAGAATGAGAAGATCGCAGATCTGATCAAGAAGTACGCGGACGAGTTAAAGAGCGAGGTCATGGCTGACAACATTATGCTTGGTGAGATGGCTGGCTACACGAAGGAATGGAACATCAACGGCGAGGATGTTGTATTCGGCGTAGTGAAAGTGACAAAATAAGATACGGCGATCGCACGGATCTTTCTATGACAGAATCAACACAACAAGGGACCTGTATTCTGCGGGACAATGGGGGTTTCGCAGAATGCAGGGAATCATCATGAAGGAGGACTTAGGGGTGAGTCAGACAATGAATAAGGATGAACTGAAAAAGGTCATTGCGTTGAATGTGAAGAGTCTTTATCGCAAAACGATCGATGAGGCAACTCCGGCTATGATTTATCAGGCAGTTGCGCTTGCAGTCAAGGATATGATCATCGACCGCTGGATCGCGACTCATAAAGAGTATGAAAAGCAGGATGCAAAGGTTGTTTACTACATGTCCATGGAGTTTTTAACCGGTCGTTTCCTCGGCAACAATATCATCAGCCTCTGTGAGCAGAAGGAAATCGAGGAGGCACTTTCTGAACTGGGCTTTGACCTGAATTCCATTGAGGATCAGGAACGGGATCCGGCACTCGGAAACGGCGGTCTTGGACGTCTTGCGGCATGCTTTTTGGATTCCCTTGCATCTTTAGGCTATCCGGCATATGGCTGCGGCATCCGTTATCGTTATGGAATGTTCAAACAGCAGATCCGTGACGGATATCAGATCGAGGTCCCGGATGAGTGGTTAAAGGACGGCTATCCGTTTGAGATCCGCCGCGCAGAGTATGCGACGGAGGTCAAATTCGGCGGTTACGTGGAGACTGAGTGGGACGGAAAGAGAAATCATTTCGTACAGAAGGGCTACCAGTCCGTTATGGCAGTTCCGTATGATATTCCGATCGTGGGATACGGCAACAATGTCGTAAACTCCTTAAGAATCTGGGATGCACAGCCGGTGAACACCTTCAACTTAAGCGAGTTCGACAAGGGTGATTACCAGAAAGCTGTTGAGCAGGAGAATCTGGCGAAGACCATCGTTGAGGTCCTTTACCCGAATGATAACCATTATTCCGGAAAAGAGCTTCGCTTAAAACAGCAGTATTTCTTTATTTCTGCCAGTGTTCAGCGTGCCATCAAAAAGTACAAGGAAAAACATGACGATATCCATAAATTCTATGAGAAGGCATCCTTCCAGTTAAACGATACACATCCGACCGTTGCGGTTGCTGAGTTAATGCGTATCTTACTTGACGAGGAGAACTTAGAGTGGGATGAGGCCTGGGAGATCACGACAAAGACCTGTGCCTACACAAACCACACCATCATGGCTGAAGCTCTTGAAAAATGGCCGATCGAGCTGTTCTCCCGTCTGCTTCCGCGTGTTTACCAGATCGTTGAGGAGATCAACCGCCGTTTTGTAGCCCAGATCCAGCAGAGATATCCGGGTGACAACGAGAAGATCCGTAGAATGGCGATCATTTACGACGGACAGGTCCGCATGGCTTACCTTGCGATCGTCGGCAGCTTCTCTGTAAACGGTGTTGCGAAGCTTCACACAGAGATCCTCGAGAAACAGGAGCTTCGTGACTTCTATGAGATGATGCCGGAGAAATTTAATAATAAAACAAACGGTATCACCCAGAGACGTTTCCTGCTTCATGGCAACCCGCTGCTTGCAGACTGGGTGACCGACAAGATCGGAAATGAGTGGATCACAGATCTCTCCAATATTAAAAAGCTTTCTGTTTATGTGGATGATGAGAAGTGCCAGCAGGAATTCATGAACATTAAGTACCAGAACAAGATCCGTCTTGCGAAGTACATCAAGGAGCACAACGGCATCGATGTCGATCCGCGTTCCATCTTCGATGTTCAGGTAAAACGTCTGCATGAGTACAAGAGACAGCTCATGAACATCCTTCATGTGATGTATCTCTACAACCAGTTAAAAGATAACCCGAATATGGACATCGTTCCGAGAACCTTCATTTTCGGTGCGAAAGCAGCAGCCGGATATAAGCGTGCAAAACTGACCATCAAGCTCATCAACAATGTGGCTGATGTGATCAACAACGATAAGTCCATCGGCGGCAAATTAAAGGTCGTATTCATTGAAGATTACCGTGTATCCAACGCAGAGCTGATCTTCTCCGCTGCGGATGTCAGCGAGCAGATCTCCACAGCAAGTAAGGAAGCATCCGGGACCGGAAACATGAAGTTCATGTTAAATGGCGCTCTGACCATCGGAACCATGGACGGCGCAAATGTGGAAATGGCGGAGGAAGTCGGCAAGGAGAATATGTTCATCTTCGGTGCGTCCGCAGATGAGATCATCAACCTTGAAAACAACGGCGGCTACAACCCGATGGATATCTTCAACAATGATCAGGATATCCGCCGTGTGCTGATGCAGCTCATCAACGGCTATTATTCTCCGCAGGATCCGGAGCTGTTCCGCGATATCTACAATTCCCTGCTCAACACCCAGAGCAGCGACCGCGCAGATACCTACTTTATCTTAAAGGATTTCCGTTCCTATGCGGAAGCTCACAGAAAGATCGACCAGGCATACCGCGACGAGAAGTGGTGGGCGAGAACTGCGATGCTCAATACCGCATCTGCAGGAAAGTTCTCCTCCGACCGTACGATCGAGGAATACGTAAGAGATATCTGGCATCTGAAGAAGATTAAGGTAGAGCTGAAATAATGTAACTGTGAAGGTGCTTGACAGTTACGGATAACATAAAAAACAGACCCGTCTCATACAATAGTGATATCAGGAAAATTCGGCATGGAGTTTTTCGGGCAATCCGCCCGGAAGACTTCCGGATCTGAAATCCGGTATCACAGGTGTATGAGGCGGGTATTTTTTATGAAGCGTTTTTTTATGGTCTTATGGATGACGGTCATGATCCCCTATGTGACAACGCTGGCGTGGACAGGCCGGATCCGGACGGATACAGGGACGGAAGTCCCGGCGGAAGAGTTTCTTACCGGAGTCGTTGCGGCGGAGATCCCGGCAGAGTACGGGATCGAGACATTAAAAGCACAGGCGGTGCTTGCGAGGACATATATCTACCGGCTTGTGGATCCGGGGCTGGAACGTATCCGGGAAGAGGAACTGGACATAGATTGTCTCAGCATGAGGGAGATGGAGAAAAAATGGGGGAAAGAACATTTTAGAGAGTATTACGGGAAGATCCGTACCGCGGTGCAGGAGACAGAAGGACTCGTTGCGGAGTACGATGGGGAGCTGATCGAACCGTTCTACTGTGAGGCGTCGGCAGGAAAGACGAGGGAACTTGCCGCATATCCATATATCTGTTCTGTGGAGAGTCCGGGAGATCTGGAGGCAGGAGAATTTTTATGCGTCCGGACCTTTACGGAAGCGGAGTTTGCGGATAAGATCGGAAGAATCGGCGGGCCGCGTCCGGGAGCGGACGGCATTGCGGAAAAAATTCAGATCATCGAGCGGGATGATGCCGGGTATGTGAAGCGGGTGCAGATCGGGGATATGGATTACACTGGGGATGAAGTCCGGGATTCTCTGGGGCTTTTATCGTCCTGTTTCCACTTTTCGTCTGCGGACGGGAAGATCCGGGTGTCATCGAAAGGGATCGGCAGCGGATACGGATTCTCCCAGACAGGGGCGGATGCGATGGAGAGAGAGCAGGGGAGTGAGTTCCGGGAACTGTTGAAATATTATTTTCAGGGGATTGAGATCGTGAAAATTGCGGAGTGAAAGAAGCTTAGACCAGGTTTCGCTTATTAATGCCGGAGAGTATTTATTTAAGCCTGCATAAGGTGGATCACAAAAGATAAAAGGTGGATACTTCCAGAAAAAAGTATGATTTCGTGTATAACTTCACCGCCGCGGGTAAGAATATTACCGAGGTGATAAACGTGAAAGAAAGAGGAAATCAGCTTTTCAAGGACAAATTTGTCCTTGTCATGCTCGTACTTGGCCTGTTGACTATTGTTGCGGCAGCAGGCGCTGTAAGAATCCAGAAGGGGAGAGAAAATATCGGAGAGAGCCCCTATCTGGAGATCGAAGACCCGGACCATGTGATCGCAGGGGATTCCAACGCAGGAGCGGAGTCCGGCGGCGATACACTGGCGGGGGAACTGGCGGCATCGGGAGATGAAGCCGGGAATGGGGAATCTGCCGGAGACGGCACGGCTGTCGGTCTGGCGGACAATGAGAATGCTGCCGGAACTGGCGCTGATCCCGGCAATTTTGCCGGAGAAATTTCGATGGATACCGGTCTTGCTGATGCATCAGATAGCGCCCTGACAGGCGATAATCCCATGGCGGAAGCCGGTGCCGCTGTCAGCGAATCCCTGGTCCTCGATTTCGCAGACACAGACAAGCTCTCCTGGCCTGTGACCGGAAATATCGTTCTTGGCTACAGCATGGACACCACGACCTACTTCCCGACTCTGGACCAGTACAAAGTCAACCCCGCCAATGTGATCCAGAGCGAGGTCAGCACCCCGGTATCGGCTCCGGCGGACGCCAGAGTCGTCTCTGTCGGGACAAATGAGGAGATCGGTAATTATGTCAACCTCGACCTCGGAAACGGATATACCGCTGTCTGCGGCCAGTTGAAAGAGATTCCCGTTGTAGAAAACGAGTACATCCACCAGGGTGATCTCTTAGGTTACGTCGCAGAGCCGACAAAATATTACACGGTGGAGGGCACAAATGTGTTCTTTGAGTTTCTGAAGGACGGCGTGCCGGTGGATGCGTTGGATTTTCTGGAGTGAGAGAGCGTGGTTACACGTAAAAATCGATTCCGGCTCAACTGCACCGATGGACTTTTGTCCTTCGGCGTAAATTCTCTTACAGTCAGCACAGCAAGTGTGCAGATCTGCTGAATATTTTAAAAGTTTAGTGCAAAAAGCCTTCAGGGAAGCTCTCTGGAGGTTTTTTGCAGTGTTCAGACCTGAGCATTCCCATATTTATGGATGATGCATATTCTAATATCAGAACAAAGAAAGGAGACATCCGCATATGAATTGCAGAAATTCCGATCTGCCGGATACCGCTATGGCTCCGTCCTGCGACTGCGGCAGAAGTCTGTCTGATATTTCCGGCCCGGGACCTGTTGTGCGTCCGGTGGCCAACTTTTGTTTTGACGACAATGATCCAAGATTCCCGATAGGAATGGGATATGTTCCGATGCAGATGTGGGGGACCATATATCCGTTAGCCAGAGGTTTTGTCCGGGGAACGATCTTCCCGTCCCTGGATCTTCCATTTGCTGTGGGGAGGTGCAGAAGATGAGGGAAATGTATCGATGCAGCATGATGCCGGGAATGCCGGCAGAACCCATGCGTGACTCCCGCCTGTCAGCACAGAGTGCGATGCCTGCGTGCAGTACGTGCCAGAGTGCCGGGGGCATGGCCGTACAGGATAAAGAGCTGTTGATGCGTCAGATCATGGAAGCCGGTTTTGCGATGGATGACGTTGTCCTGTTCTTAGACACTCATCCGGAAAATCAGGATGCACTGCGCTATTACAAAGCGGTCCGTGACATGCGTGACCAGTCCATGGCTGCCTATGAGAGGCGGTTTGGGCCGCTGAGATACACCGATGTCACGTCCATGTCCTGGAACTGGGTAACTGAAAAATGGCCATGGGAAGGAGGATGCTAAGATGTGGGTCTACGAAAAAAGATTGCAGTTTCCGGTAAATATAAAGGAACCGAATGCGAAGATGGCGCAGTTCATTATGAGCCAGTACGGTGGGCCAGACGGCGAGATGGGTGCGTCCATGCGTTATCTCTCCCAGCGCTACTCAATGCCGTATGGGGAGCAGAAAGCGGTTCTGACGGATATCGGAACGGAGGAGCTCGCCCATCTGGAGATCGTCGCGGCGATCGTTCACCAGCTCACAAGAAACTTAACAGCGGAGGAGCTGGAAGCGCAGGGATTCGGCCCGTACTATATCGACCATACCACGGGGATCTGGCCTCAGGCGGCTGGCGGTGTGCCCTTTAACGCCTGCGAGTTCCAGTCGAAGGGAGATCCGGTGACGGATCTCTTCGAGGACCTTGCAGCAGAACAGAAAGCCCGGAGCACCTACGACAACATTCTTCGTGTCGTGACAGATCCCGATGTCTGCGAACCGATCCGTTTCTTAAGGAAGCGCGAGATCGTCCACTTCCAGCGTTTCGGAGAAGCTCTTCGCGGTCTTCAGGAGAAGCTGGACTCCAGAAACTTCTACGCCTTCAACCCGAGCTTCGATCCGCAGCCGGCTGCGGTGGGAAATTCACGGTAGAAGAATAGAAAAAGAGATCCCGTTCCTTTTCCATAAAATTTATGGGAGGAAGGGATCTCTTTTCTCGTCAAACATCAGACCGGACTACATCTTGCACTGGAAGGAATCACAGTCGGTACATTCCTTTTTTGTAGGATTGAGTTCATGCGTTCCTACATGGATACGGTCTAAGGTGCAGTAATCCACATTTTCCGCATGATGCACGCAGTTATGGATCGAGCACTGGATGCTGTCGTTCTTTTCCTGATTCATCATTTCTCACCACCTTTTTCTGGGATGGTATCAGTATAACCGGACGGCAGAAAATGATGCTGGAAGAAAATGACAGGAACTTATGCGACGGTCTGAAAAAAGCCATTTCACCCGGAATCCAATAACTTAAGCATTTCCTGTTTTCTTATAGGAACCGGAAAAATATTTCATGATATCACGTCTCGTGATAATTCCGATAAAGGATTTATTGTCATCGAGTACCGGGACGAAGTTCTGCTGCATCGCCTTATCCAGCAGATCTTCCATCTTTGCTCCGGCGTTTACCGGGCTGTTGTCCTGACGGCGCTTTACCTCCATGACGGAGATCAGCTCCATATCCTTTAAACTCTGGTTCAGATGGCTCTTCATGTACCAGAGCAGATCACCTTCTGTCAGCGTTCCCGCATACCGTCCCTGCTTTGTGAGAATCGGCAGGGCGGAATAGCCGTGCGCCTCCATCAGGTCGATCGCTTCTCTGAGGTTCGCGTCGGAATAAATAAATGCCACATCATTCTTTGGTGTTAGAAAAAACAGAATATTCATGTGTCTCTCCTTTAATATCCAAGATCTTCATTGATAAATACCATTTCAACTTCCATTCCGGTACAGGGGCGTTCTAAGATCAGAATCGCGTTACAGATCCTTTCCGGACTATTGCAGTCATAGCACTTTTTGTCATCGGACACGACGCAGGGAGTCTTCTTGTTAAAACGCGCCGCGTTCTTTGGACAGGCGATATTTCGCGCGCGATCCATTGCGGAGGACAGATCCGGCGCGATTTTATTTTTCCCGATCACATAGTATACTCGTTTCGGTCCAAATAAGCTCTCGGAAAGACGGTTTCCGGTTCCGTCGATGTTGATGATCTGGCCGGTCGCGGCAGCCGCGTTGGCACTCAGGATATATACGGTGGAATCTTTCGCCTTGATCCTTGCATCCGGTCCCTGTTCCCAGTGCCAGATCACTTCGTTGTCTTTTCCGAGGACCTCAAAGAGATTCATCTCTTTTGCGGTGATAGAGCCGCCAAAGCCGACCTTCTCGCCCTTGATCTGGTTACTCAGATAAGCGGCAGCTTCCTCCTTTGTCTCGAAATATGATGTATGAAAACGATGGTTTTCAAAGTTCTTTTTTAATACTGCGTAATCCATAAGTTCTCGATGTTCCTCCTTCGGGTACAGGCGGCAGCCGCCGCCGGGTCAGTGGCGCAAAAACCGGTCCAAAAGAAGCAGCGGATCAGCTTTTTCTTGCGTAAATAGAGTCATGATACTTCACCATGACTCGTCTATTGACATTATAGCATAAATTGTAACAAAAAGAGGAAAGAAAACATGAATTATTTGTGAAAAAAATTGAAATAAGTCATAGCGTATGGAAATAGGTTTCGGTCTGGAGTTCTTTGGATGGGTGATTTTGATATCATATTGACATTTAAAAAAAAATAGAATATGATGTAGGCAGCTAAGAAATGTGGTGAACTTTTCTCATGCGACGCAAAAACCCCAGAGGCTGCCACCTCTGGGGTTTTCTTGTATTAATGAAAACTATGATAGATATAAAAAAAGAAGCTGTATGGAAGTTCCATACAGCTTCATGACCTGTCCGGGAATCGAACCCGGGTTTACGCCGTGAGAGGGCGTCGTCTTGACCGCTTGACCAACAGGCCGGAATCGAGGCGACAAGATTCGAACTTGCGACCTCTGCGTCCCGAACGCAGCGCTCTACCAAACTGAGCCACGCCTCGATGTTCTTGAACGTT
>NZ_QWGL01000016.1:73014-73326 GCF_003435375.1 Clostridium sp. AM34-11AC
ATGTTCTTGAACGTTTGTTTTGCGCTGTTTACCAGCGACTTGTATATAATAGCATGACCTTGAAAAAAATGCAAGCGTTTTTTTGAAAAAATTTCAATTTTTTGAAAAAAAGTTTTTTCGGCGAATCTTCCGGGATCAAGAAAAACCTCACAAAGCCTTATTTTATAAGGAAAAACAGCAATCGATGGGTGTGGGAATCATGCGCTGCGAGCAGGAAGAAAAATGTCCGGAAAGTTCACAGAAACCAAAAAATTCGAAAAGAAACATGAAAATTTAACAAGAATCAGCAAGAATTCTCCCACCTCTATAGGT
>NZ_QWGL01000017.1 GCF_003435375.1 Clostridium sp. AM34-11AC
TGAATGTGCATTATTGTCAAGTTCTCTCATATTTATCAGCCTTTCTTTCTATTTCGACTGATTTAATTATATCACAAATGAGATCATTTGTCTATTACATTCTAGAACATTTGTTCTGCTTGATCTGCAATCTATTTTTCCTTCAGGCTTATTCATTGTATGCAGGATTGATGATATAGCACGACTATAAAAATCAATATATGAGAAGTTTACAATACACAACACAGCTATGTGCAATAATCTGATATCTACATACCAACTATGGCACTATGCAAGAGATGGCAATTCATCTCACCACCTATAGAGGTGGGAGAATTCTTGCTGATTCTTGTTAAATATAAAATATCTATTTTTAATCAAACAGTGTTATCTTTGTGATTGGGAATGTCTGGTCCTCCAGCGGCGCATGCCAGATTCCGTACCAGATGTCCTCCAGATTGTCACCGTCCGCTGCCAGGAAGCCGTAGACCTCGCTGTCAAACTCCGGGATCGCCACCGGGCCGTATAGCAGTGTGCTGCCATATTCGTTGTAGATATCCGATGCCATCTGATTCAGACGGTCGTCCGTCAGATATGCATCCTTGAAGCTGCCGTTTTCTTTATTCTCTCTGAGGATCTTGCAGACTTTTTCCGGAAGCTCCGTCACATCTCCATAGGTGTTGGAGTAGAGGTACATCGGATTCTTTTCCTTCATATACGCCTTCGGTGCCACCACGCAGCCATCCGCGCTTCCGAGAACTTCCGTATACTCATCGCCCTGTGTCACGATGGGACCAGCCTCTTCCAGGGTGTAGGCTGCCACCGGCTCCATTGTCGCAGAATCATCGGAGCCATTTATGTCGAAAGCAATGTATCCGAAGGAACCGTGGAGGGAGATCCTGTCGATACTCACATAGTCGAGCTCCACTACCTGACCATAGGGCTGTTTTTTTGCGGTCTCGAGGTCCAAAATTGCGGCTTTTGTTCCTTCATCGGCGGAATTGTCAAGTTTACCGGCGAGAAAAATCGATGTCGGTCCGTCCGCACCGCCGATAATGCCTACTGATGTCACCACCTGAGTTTTATTTTTCTTCCATATATAAAATGCCATCGCGGTAGCTCCTGAGAGAATCAGGATGCCTGCTGCCGCCAAAATTTTCTTTTTATTATTCATTGTTTCCCCACCTTTTATTTTACTCGTCGTGTTATCGGGCAGAACCGCTTGTTCCCCAGCTGATTATATGGTTTATATTACCATATACTTTTTACTCCCATATATAAATTCCCTTAACATTTCCTGTCTATTTTCTTCCCGTCTTACAACAGCCTTTTAACATGGTCACACTTCACTACATGTTCTTGCACTTCATGTACATCCAGTATATACTTGAACCGAAAATTATAGCTGTGGGAAAGACATAACGCATAATGCTCACAGCAGATCACCAAATCACAAATGGGAAAGGGTTCTGTATTATGAACAACAAGGGATTGATCAAAGAAATTTTTGTCATGACCCTGGCTGACGCAATCACAGCCATAGCGGTTTTCTTTTTTCTGGTACCAAGCCACACATCGATCAGCAGTATTTCCGGTCTCGGAATTATTCTGACCCACTTTATCCCGCTTCCGCTTTCTGTGATCACGATGGCGCTCAACATCCTCCTGCTGATCATCGGATTTATTTTCTGCGGTAAGGAGTTCGGCGCAAAAACTGTATACACGAGTGTCATGTTGCCGGTCTTCTTAGGTATTTTCGAGAAAATCTTCCCGGATTTTACGTCCCTCACCGGAAGTCAGGAGCTGGATGCGGTCTGCTATGTGCTGGTAGTCAGCATCGGTCTCGCGATGCTCTTTAACATGAATGCATCATCCGGTGGACTGGACATCGTTGCAAAGATCATGAACAAGTACCTGCATGTGGATCTCGGAAAGGCAATGTCTCTCTCCGGCATGTGCGTGGCGCTTTCTTCCGCGTTCGTTTATGACAAGAAGACCGTCGTGCTCAGTGTGCTCGGTACATATGTGAACGGAATCGTCCTCGATTACTTTATTTTTGACCAGAATGTCAAGAGACGTGTCTGCATTATCACGAAGAAAGAGGAAGAACTCCGCGAGTTCATTATTAACAATCTGCACAGCGGCGCAACGATCTATGAAGCGATCGGTGCGTATAATTTTGAGAAACACAATGAGATCATTACGATCGTGGACAAGCGTGAGTATCAGGCACTCATGAACTATATCAGTTCCAGTGATCCGGGGGCATTTATCACGGTGTATAAAGTTTCGGATATCCGGTACCGGCCGAAGAAGATCAGTGCGTGATAGAATCAGCACTCTTTTTGGCCTTGGACACTTCTATCGTCTTTTTGAATCAATTTGATTTTGAATAATCGTCTGCATAGACAAAACCACCTCACAGATTCATTTCTGTTGGTGGTTTTGTTATGTAAACTTATTTGTAACTGTTCAGTAGGTCTGCGCACTTGCTGCGCTGACCGTAAGAAAACATAGGCTGGAAGGCAAAAATCCCATCAGCGAAGCTGATCTGGAATGGATTTTTGCACGTAACTATGAAGGTACTGAATAGTTACACTTATTTTATTTTTCTTCCGTAATTTCATTGTTATATGAATTTGCTGTTGTGGGCTGTCATGGTTTTGATAAACGCAAGCACTCCAAATATTATTTAAGAATTAAGACCCTGCTTGTCTTCAGCTTCTTCTTTATTTGCTTCTTTCTGCACCTGTTCCAGCTTCTTCCGCTTTCCTTCTTCCCGCAGCGCTTTAAAGAAATCCTTCAGCATCTGCGAGCATTCATCTCCCAGCAGCCCCACTTCTGTCTCCACCTGGTGGTTGAATCCGTCCTCGTGGAGCATGTCGAGCACGGATCCGGCACAACCGGCTTTTGGGTTCATGCAGCCGATCACCACCTTCGGAATTCTCGCCTGAACGATGGCTCCGGCACACATCGGACATGGCTCCAAGGTCACGTACATCGTACAGTCCTCTAGTCTCCAATCGCCGAGAATGCGGCAGGCCTTCCGCATCGCGATGATCTCCGCGTGGGCCAGTACGTTTTTATCTACCGTCCGGCGGTTATATCCTCTCGCGATGATCCTTCCGTCATAGACGATCACGCAGCCGATGGGCACTTCCTTAAGCGCAGCCGCCTTTTTCGCCTGACGGATCGCTTCTTTCATATAGTGTTCTTCTATCGTCATCTTTCTCATACGTTTCTCCAAATTCATTTCAAATACTCCTGCCTCTTATTTTACCGTATTTTTGAGTTCTGGCAAGAGAAAATCACCCGATGTCCGGTCTTCCTCCCTTTTTCATGTGCAGAATGTCTAATAAATATCAATCTCGATTACAGCTTCTGTTTGATTCGTCAACAAACATACAACTTTGTCCAGAAAATGACAAAAGTTGTTGAAAATCACATTTCCAGTATGTTAATCTTGTATCACAAGATACGAGAAAAGCACTCATGAATCATCAATTTTTAACAAAGGAGAGGTAGTATGAAGAAAAAATTATTAGCACTCGGTCTCGCCGTTATGACGGTGGCTATGTCACTCGTGGGATGTTCGGAAAAGGCGGTTACATGGACGGTCACATGTCCCTGGGCTCCTTCCGGAGTCGCTGCTATGGTAAGCCAGAAGGCAGCAAGTCTTTCAAATACTTATTCTGATAAGATCATTCTCGTCGCTGACGCAGTAAAGGGTGACGCGGCAACGGTAAATAGCTGGGTTGCTGAAACGAAAGCAAACGATCCGGAACTCGTTTTCGCAGGTGAGGGACTTTTCTCCATCACCTCCATTCTTGATCCGGCAAAGATGCAGTTCACTTACGATGATTTCGAGTTTGTTGAAAACCTGTATTCTTCCGTTTTCGTTATGTCTGCTGATTCCAAGCTCAATATCAAGAATATTGATGATTTGAAGACATACATGGAGACAGGAAATCAGATCTCCATCGCCGCAAACGGCGCAACCGGTTCTGAAGCATTCCTCGCAGCCGCATTATTCGGCTCAATGGGATACGGTGACCAGATCAAGATCGTTGCCTATAGCTCTGCTGCTGAGGCTGCACAGGCAGTTGCAAAGGGCGAGACAAACTTCGCAGTCTCCCACCAGTCCCAGATCCTTGAAACCTATCAGCAGGGCGGCGTTACCATCGTGTGCGCGTTCGACGGTGAAGACATTGCCGATGGTCCGTTCGCAGGAGTTGAGGGTGTTGGCAAATACGGTTATCCATACTTCAGAAACCGCTGCCTGATCCTCGCGAGAAAAGGTACTGACGCGAAGAAAGTTGCCGAGTTAAAAGAACTCTATGACAAGATTCTCGCAGATAAGAGCGTTACCGAGTGGCTTTCCGACACGATGCTTCTTGAAGTTGATACGATGACAAATGATCAGGTTCTTGAACATATCCAGAATGTACAGGATATCGTAAATGAGTACAAAGACCTGGTTGTCCAGTAAGTAACTTTTCAAAACCGGGATGCTGCAAAAGCGGCATCCCGCTTTTATTCTATGATGCCGGATATCCTGCGGCACGTTCCGCGGAAAGGAGAAAATCTTATGTTTAACGAGAAAAAATTAGATGAGCTCGCAACACGCATGAAGGAAAAAGAGATTTCGATCCCAACCGACCTCGCCGGATCCATCCTGTTCTTTCTCCTGGGCGCTGTCCTGTTTTTCATGCTGCCATCTCAGGTGCCGATTTCCGAAAATGATGTCATAAACGGGCGCGTCTTCCCAAAGCTTCTTTTTTCACTCATGATGATCTGCAGTGCAGTCCTCATCATCCAGAATATCATTAAAATTTCAAAAAAACAGCCGGTCCAGGTCAGCACCTTTAATCTTCTGACTGAGGTGAAGGCACTCATGATCCTGACGATCCTTTTTATCACTTATTTCATCTGCCGGATCACGGATCTGTTTGTTCTGGGAGCAATTTTCTGCTCCATTGCGTTCCTTGTCTATTTCCGCTGCAAAAAACGGTCCTACTATGCGATCACCATCGGAATGGCCGTGCTCATCTGGGCGGCATTCCGTTTCGGTCTGAACGTAAAATTTTAGAAAGGAGGAACAGAATATGCTCCAATATATCATCCCTGCTATGAAAATGCTGTTTACCGTTGAGAATTTCATCTGGATCAATCTGGGTGTCTTCATCGGTTCCGTCTTCGCGGCGATTCCCGGTCTGACCGTTATTCTCTGCATCATCCTGTTCCTGCCGTTTACCTACAAGATGACGGCGATCCCCGGCATGATGTTTCTTCTTGGAATCTACTGTGCCGGCGGATACGGCGGCAGTGTATCTGCAATTCTGATCAATACACCGGGTACTCCCCACGCGGCGACCACCATGCTGGATGGTCATCCCATGTCAGAAAAAGGCCGTACCAAGGCAGCGTTGAAGATTGCCCTTTACGCGTCCACCTTCGGCGGGATCTTCTCCGCACTGACTCTTTTATTTCTGGCTCCCCAGGTTGCAAAGGTCGCAGCAAACATCGGAACTGCCGAGTACTTCCTTGTCTGTGTCTTTGGGCTCACGATCATCGCCGGAATCTCCGGTAAAAGCATGATCAAAGGGATCATCTCAGCCTGCCTGGGCTTATTTATCTCCTGCATCGGCGCTGACCCGCAGACAAGCTATGACCGGTTTACCTTCGGAATTTCCAGACTTTATCTCGGACTTGATCTGGCGATCTGCCTCATCGGTCTCTTTGCCCTGATCGAGATCCTGAAAAAGGCAGAGTTAAAACCGGACCGTCTGAAGCTTGACACCTCAAAGATCATGGATGACGGAAAGATCACAAAGGACGAGTACAAGCGCATGGCCCGCCCGGCGCTGCTCTCTTCCATCATCGGTGTCATCATCGGAATCATTCCGGGTACCGGCGCTTCCATGGCATCCTGGTTCAGCTATGATGTAGCGAAAAATATGTCCAGACATAAAGAAGAATTCGGTCACGGCTCTGTTGAGGGAATCGCAGCGGCAGAAAGCGCCAACAACGCGGTTACCGGCGCTACACTAATCCCGCTTCTTACACTCGGTATCCCGGGCGACGGCTGTGTCGCGATCATGCTTTCCGCGCTTATGATCAATGGACTGAATCCTGGTTTGAGCCTGTTCACGACCCAGGGCGATATCATGTACGCCATCATGCTCGGACTGCTCTTCGTCAACCTGTTCATGCTTTTACAGGGCAAATATCTGACAAAGCTTTTTGCCAAAGTCGTATCGATCCCGCAGGAGATCCTGACTCCGATCATCGTGATCTTCTGCTTTGCAGGCGCTTACTCTGTCAATAAATCTTACTTTGACGTTGCCGTTACCCTGACGTTCGCAGTCATCGCGTGGCTTCTCTATAAGCTCGATTTTCCGACTGTTCCGATCCTGCTCGGTCTTGTTCTCGGAAACATGACAGAAACAAACTTCCGCCGGGCACTCCTGATCTCAGAAGGAAATCCTTCCATTTTTGTCAGCAGTCCATACTGCATCGCATTTATCATCCTGATCATCGGCGCTGTAGCAATGATCATCCGAAGCAAATTACGGGACCGGAACGTTCAGAAAGGGGCTTAACCATGAGAGAAAACATCATCTTCTATTTTACTGACCAGCAGAGGGCAGATACCTGCGGCTGTTTTGGACAGCCGTTAGATATCACTCCGAATCTCGACACACTGGCTGCGGGCGGTGTAAAATTCGACAACGCCTTTTCCCCGCAGCCGGTATGCGGTCCCTGCCGGGCATTATTCCAGACCGGAAAGTATCCGACAGAAACAGGCTGTTTCCGCAACAATATCATGCTTCCGAAGAACGTAAAAACTCTCGCGAATTATATCGAGGAAGCCGGTTACGAGACAGCTTACATCGGAAAATGGCATCTCGCAAGCGACGGTGAGCTTGAAAAACCGCCGACCATCGATCACACGATCACCGCTGTGCCGAAGGAACTCCGCGGCGGATATACCGGATTCTGGCGGGCGGCCGATGTGCTGGAATTCACCTCCCACGGATATGATGGATATGTGTTTGATGAGAACAATAACCAGATCGATTTTAAGGGCTATCGTCCAGACTGCATCACAGATCTGGCTCTTCAGTTCTTTGATCAGTATGACCGGAAAAAACCATTTTTCATGACGGTTTCCCAGATTGAACCGCATCATCAGAACGACCACAATCATTACGAAGGACCTGCCGGTTCCAAAGAAAAATATAAGGATTTCGTTCTTCCGGGCGATCTCGCCGCTTTAAAAGGAAATGCTGCCGAAGAATATCCTGATTACCTCGGTCAATGCGCAAGTCTTGATGAAAATCTCGGGAGACTTGTAAATCGCCTGAAAGAAGAGGGACTTTACGATAATACAGTGATCATCTTTGCCTCCGATCATGGTTCCCACTTTAAGACCAGAAACACCGATGAGCATTTAAACGGCTATGACGATTATAAGCGGAGCTGTCACGATGCCGCCACCCATGTCCCACTCGTGATCGCCGGCGGTGCGTTCAAAGGCGGAAAAGAAATCACGGAACTCGTCAGCACGGAAAGTCTTCCAAAAACGATCTTAGCCATCGCCGGGGTCGATGTCGGCGATGCCATGATCGGTGAGAATCTTCTTGACGTAGTTCAGGGAAAGACCGATAATAGAGCTAACGAAGTTTATTCACAGATCTCCGAAAGCCGTGTCGGCCGTTCGATTCGCACCGAGGACTACATGTACGCGGTATATGCGCCGGGAAAGAACGGCGGGGAATACGCGTCCGCAGACCTCTACGCAGACGATTTTCTCTACGATCTGAAAAAGGATCCATATGAACTTACAAATCTGATCCATGACCATGCTTATGACTCTGTTCGTCTGAAAATGAGAGAGAAGCTGCTCGCATGGATCGAAAAAGCGGAGCATACGCGGCCAGTAATCGTTGATCAGGCGTAATGCCGCAAAACAACTGGGATGTATCATCCGGCAGGACATGCTGTCAGTGTGTTTTGCCGGATTTTTGTCAGGGGGGACTCCATATGCTTGATTCTGGTATACAGCCAGGCCGGAAAAAGGCCGATAAAATTTACAACTGGCTTCGGGCTTACATCGATGAAAATAAATTTTCTTCCAACCAGAGGCTTCCATCTGAAAATGAACTCTGCCGCAGACTGGATGTAAGCCGCGAAACAGTACGTGCCGCCATGGCACGGCTCGTCGAGGAAAATCTCGTTACCCGTGTCAAGGGAAGTGGAACCTACATCAATAAAGATGCCGCCGTTTCCGGACCCGCCAGAAGTTTAAACGCTGAATATAAGATCGGACTGATCCTTCAAGGGCAGGACTCTCACGCAAATTCCCGCCTGATCGATGGGATCCGTGATGTGATGTCTGACACAGACGTAGATCTTCAGATCTTTTTTACAGACAATAAATTTTCCAACGAGAGAAACTGTCTCGATGTGGTAGCACATCAGGGATTCGACGGGTTTATTGTGGACGGGGTAAAGGCAAGTCTCTTAAATCCCAATCTTGACTGCTATCGGAACATCTTTGCGAAAAAGATCCCGGTCATCTTTTACAACAACTACTATAAAGAATTAAATTATCCCCGCGTGATTAACAATGACTACAAATGCGCCAGAGAATTGATCGGTCTTTTAACCAGAGCGGGGCACAAAAAAATTGCCGGGATCTTCGTCTACGACAATTATCAGAGCATTGAAAAGTTCCGTGGTTATGTAGGCTCTCTCCGCAGCGCAGGACTGAAATTCGAGGATGATTACATCAAATGGTGTATTTCCAACGAAGCCCATGCCGATGGATTCTACAAGGAAATCGGCAAGTTCTTAAAGGGACTTCCGAAGTGTACCGCCATTGTCTGCTGCAACTACATGATCCTGCAGTCTGTCCTGCATTTTCTTCAGGAAAACGGTAAATCCGTCCCAAACGATTATTCTCTGGTCTGCTTTGACTATTCCGGTCAAGACTGGGAACGCAGTGGAATTACCTGTTCCATTCATCCGGGTTATGATATGGGAATTCAGGTTGGCAAACGCCTGCTAAAGATGATTCAGAATCATGAATACTGCGGAAACGGATACTCATATCTCATGGATCTGCGGATCTATGAGGGACGTTCCATCCGGAAATTATGACATAATGAGCCCAAAAGGAAAATGTTTTTGAGGAGAGCAAAACCATGAAACACCTGACCATCATGCTGAAACCGGCATCTTCACTCTGCAATCTACGCTGTAAATACTGTTTTTATGCGGATATTACGAGTCTCAGAGAGGTTTCCTCTTTCGGAGTCATGAAAGAGTCCGCAATGACCGCTGTCATGGATCATATATTTATAGATCTTGATGATGGGGACTATCTAACACTGTCATTTCAGGGCGGTGAACCGATGCTTGCGGGACTTCCTTTTTACCGGAATCTGGTACAGTATATTGCGGGAAAAAAACGAAATATCCATATAAACTATACCCTTCAGACCAACGGAATTCTTCTGGATGATGACTGGTGCAAGTTTCTTGCCAAATACGGGTTTCTCATCGGAATCTCCCTGGATATTCTCCCGGAAAGCCACGACGCGGTCCGGGTCGACACAGCCGGACAGGGAACGTACGAACAGGTTCTTCGTTCCATCTCCCTGTTGAAGAAATATCACATCGAGCATAACGTGCTCTGCACCTTGACGCGGCAGACAGCAAGACATCCCGCGAAGGTCTGGGCACAAATCAAAAAGCTGGATCTGTCTTATATCCAGTTTACCCCCTGCCTTGGAGATCTCAATTCTCCCGGCTCTTCCGCATATGCCCTGACCCCGGAACGCTTTTTTCACTTTTATTCTGATCTTTTTGATCTCTGGTACCGGGATTTCGCCACGGGAAATTACCGGAGCATCAAGCTATTTGACGATCTTCTTCAGTTGCTTGCAAAGGGGCTCGTGACTTCCTGCGGAATCAGCGGGTACTGCCAGCCCCAGATCGTCGTGGAAGCGGACGGAAGCGCTTATCCCTGCGATTTCTACTGTCTCGACCAGTTCCGGCTCGGCAGCCTGGTTTCTGACTCTCTGCGGACGATCTATGAAAAGTCCGCAGTGTCTCCATGTAAGGTCAGAGATCTGCTTCCGGAATTATGTTCCGCCTGTCAGTATCGAAAATTTTGTGGCGGCGGATGTAAACGCATGCAGCGGGAAACTGCATGTATGCCTGGTGATACATTCTGTGGTTATCAGGCGTTCCTGGACCACGCGCTCCGCCCGCTCATGCAGATTGCTGCCGGAATACCCGGCTAAAAGGAAGGATTATGGAAAATAGAAAGAAAATTCTTATGAAGCTTTTCGTCTCGACCCTGTATCTCAGCGCTTTTACGTTCGGCGGGGGATATGTGATCGTGACCTTGATGAAGAAAAAATTTGTAGATGAATACCACTGGATCGAGGAGAACGAGATGCTGGACCTTGTTGCGATCGCGCAGTCAGCTCCGGGGCCAATCGCCGTCAATGGGGCGATCGTGGTCGGTTATAAACTGGCCGGGATGACCGGCGTGGTCACAGCGATCATCGGCACGATCATCCCTCCGTTCCTCGTTATCTCCCTGATCTCGGTCTGCTACAACGCGTTCCGTGACAACTTTATCGTCAGCCAGATGCTTTCCGGCATGCAGGCCGGTGTCGGGGCTGTGATCGCCTCTGTGACATATGAGATGGGGGCGGGAATTGTCCACGGGAAGAATGCCGTCTCCATGTGCATCATGGCTGCCGCTTTTCTTGCTTCCTGCGTTTTTCATGTCAACGTCGTCTTCGTTGTCATCGCCTGCGGGCTGATCGGCGCGCTGCGGACACTTGCGGCGGAAAGGAGAGCACAAAAATGATCTATCTACAGCTTTTCTTGAGTTTTCTGCAGATCGGCATGTTCAGCTTCGGCGGCGGGTATGCGGCAATGCCGCTGATCCAGGGACAGGTCGTGACTGCCCATCACTGGCTTTCGATGGAGGAATTCACGGATCTGATCACGATCTCCCAGATGACACCGGGACCCATCGCCATCAATTCCGCAACCTTTGTCGGAACAAAGATTGCGGGAACCGGGGGCGCCCTCGCGGCCACCTTCGGATGCATCCTGCCGTCCTGCATCATCGTGACCTGTATCGCCAGACTATACTTAAAATACAGAAATCTGGCACTCTTACAGGGGATCTTAAACTCCCTGCGTCCCGCGGTCGTCGCTTTGATCGCCTCTGCCGGGATCTCGATCCTCATCACCGCGTTCTGGGGCAGTCAGGCAGCGGTCGCCCTCGCGAACACAAACTGGCTTCTTGTTGTGATCTTCGCTGTCTGCGTTGTCCTGCTTCAGAAGTTTAAAATGAACCCGATCTGGGTGATGGTGCTGGCCGGAGTCATAAAGACCGTCGTTTCCCTGATCGTCAACGTATTCTAAGGTCCGTATACCAGTACCCAAACCGTCCGTCTCCCACGGGCTGGCGTCTGGAGAGGACGAAATTCGGGAAGCCGAACATCGTTGCCATATATTTTTCACTGCTGTAATAGTGGCCCGGAACCCCTAAGAGGTATCGGGCTTTCTTTTTGTTTCCGCCGAGTTTTACGAGGATCAGGTAGCGGAAATTGTAGTAACCGTGGAGAAGAAAGCTGTTGTTTCCGTGGATCCAGCACTCCCGCGGAAGTTTTCCGATGTCCTGGGGGCGGATCGTTAAGATATCGCATCCGTCCTCATACTCGAATGGCTGGATCTTCGGGTATGATTTTTTTAGTTCTTCCCAGAGTTTTTCCGGATCCGCTGCCAGATCCTCTGTCTCCTGTAAATAGCGCAGGACTTCCGGATTTTCGAGTTCCGGGGAGACCATGGGGGCTGGGGCGGCATTTGTCCGCGCTGTCTGGCTGTTTTGCGGCCGGGAGGGACATGGTGCAGCCGATGCAGGGGCAGTTATCTGAGTTTGAGTCTCCGCTGATGAAGCAGACTTGGACATTACCGGCTGCCCACCCACAGGATTTTGCGTTGCATTCTTCATCGACCGCATCGGATCCTGACGCGATTCTTCTGGTTGTTCTGTTATTTCTGCCCGATCTGTCTTTTCCTCTGCCTGGTCGATCTCTTCGGTTTCCTCCGACAGGTATACCATCCCATGCTCTTCACTATTCTCTTCCTGCTTCGGCTTCTCATCCTTTTCTGCATCATCCTGCACCGTTGTCTCACCCTGTGCCGATGAAGCTTCTTCCGTCTCCTGCGCTTCATCCCGCAGCTCCGCCGCATGCGCAGTCTTTTCCTCCTGTTCCCGGCGTTCCTCCTCTTTGGCGATCTCGGCCTCGATCTCTTTTACTACTTTTGAGACTGCCTGCGGTGTCATCTCTTTTTCTGCTTCCGGCAACATCTCCGCAGTAAATTTCGGCACAGAAAGAACTGGATTCTCCCCGGTATTTCCCTCTTCTGCTGCCAGCGCGTCCTCCCAGATCGTCTTGTAGCACCGCCAGGAATTTTTCACGTCATGGACCGAGAGTCCGAAATATGTATCAAGACCTGTTCCTGTTCCTTCCACGTTCTTCGTGTCCACATTCGCACGGAATTCCCCGTTTCCGCCCCGCACGAACACATTCCCTAGAAATGTCTCGCGACCGCCTGTCCCCAAAAGGTACACTCCGATGGCGTTTCCGCCCATATAGATCCGCTTCACGTTCACATTGATCCTGCACTGCCCGTTCCGCGCCTCCAGCTTCGCGAATCCCACATTTTTTCCTTTTTGTTTTCCTTCGTACTCGTAAATATAAGAAATCAGTCTGCGATAATCTGCCATAATCAAAAACACTCCTTCTGCACTTATGTATATGCGGAAGGAGTATTCTTCATGATCATTCTATGAAATTTAGTATTTGATATTTTTTATTACTTACGGATCGCGCCGGACTTCACAGCCGCCTCAGCCACACGCTTTGCGACATGCTCCGCAACGCCTTCTTCGAGGGCACCTGGGATAATGTACTCTGCGGAGAGTTTATCCGGTGTTACGAGTTCTGCGATGGCCTGGGCTGCAGCTACTTTCATATCATAGTTGATGTCTCTTGCGCCGCAGTCTAACGCGCCGCGGAAGATTCCCGGGAACGCGAGGACGTTGTTGATCTGGTTTGGAAAATCGGAGCGGCCGGTTCCCATAACCTTTACACCTGCTGCCATCGCCTCATCGTACATGATCTCCGGGTTCGGGTTTGCCATTGCGAATACGATCGGATCCTTCGCCATTGTTTTGATCATTTCCGGTTTCAGTGCGCCTGCTACGGACACACCGATAAATACGTCCGCACCGACGAGGGCATCAGCCAGTGTTCCGCGCTTATCCTCAAGGTTTGTGATATCGCAGAGCATCTTCTTGTGATCTTTAATGCCGACTCCGCGGTCTTTGTAGAGGATTCCGTTCTCATCACATGCGATGATGTTCTTTACGCCTGTCGCAAGCAACATCTTGATGATCGCGGTTCCGGCAGATCCCGGTCCGTTTAATACGACATGGATCTCATCGATCTTCTTTCCGACAACTTTTAATGCATTTAAGAGGGCTGCCGTAACGACAACAGCGGTACCGTGCTGGTCATCGTGGAATACCGGGATATCGAGCTCTTTCTCCAGGCGCGCCTCTACCTCGAAGCACTTCGGGGAAGCAATGTCTTCCAGGTTGATTCCGCCGAAGCACGGAGCGATGTATTTTACTGCTTTGATGATCTCTTCTGTGTCTGTGGTGTCAAGGCAGATCGGGAACGCGTCAACGCCGCCGAACTCTTTAAAGAGGACTGCCTTTCCCTCCATAACCGGCATAGCAGCTTCCGGTCCGATGTTTCCGAGGCCTAAAACTGCGGTTCCGTCGGAGACAACCGCTACCAGATTGCCCTTTGCGGTGTATTTGTAAACGTCTTTCTTATTATCATGGATCTTTCTGCACGGCTCCGCAACGCCTGGTGTATAGGCTGTGCTTAAGTCATCTCTCGTCTTTACCGGAACCTTGCTGACAACTTCGATCTTTCCATGATGTTCCTCATGGAGCTTTAACGCTGCTTCATTGAAATTCATTGCGCTTCCTCCTGCGAATTCGTTTTCGTTGCTGAACTGTCTTCCCGTTTCATATCCAGAATGGCTTACATTTTGCCATTTCTGACAGCCATATTCTTTCATGCTATTTCAATGCATCTTTTCCTAACAGTTCTTTATCTGCTTAATTTCGAGTTTACCACAATCACTTTAAAAAGGAAACTGCTTTTTACTGTGTTTTCCCACTCGCTCTTTCTTGGCAGAGATGCTGTATTACCACACCGCCACCGCACCGTCCGCCCGCGGCTCCGTCGCCCCACAGAGCACGCCGTTCTCATCCCGCCAGATGATCTGTCCACGGCCAAAGGTCAGGGAACTCTCCAGAACTTCCATCTCATGTCCGCGGCGCTTCAGTTCTTCCACGATCTCCGCCGGGAATGTTTTCTCCACCTGGATCTTCTTTCCGCCGACCCACTGCCATCTGGGCACATCTAAAGTCTCTTGCGGATTCATCATGAAATCCAGCGTGTTCATGATTACCTGCACATGTCCCTGGGGCTGCATGAAACCACCCATGACGCCGAACGGCCCCACAGCTTTTCCATCCTTCATCAGAAATCCCGGAATGATCGTGTGAAGGGACTTCTTTCCCGGTCCCAGGCGGTTTTCCATGTCCGCGTCCAGAGTAAAATTTGCCCCGCGGTTCTGCAGCGCGATTCCTGTCCCCGGGATCACGATGCCGGAGCCAAATCCCATATAGTTGCTCTGGATGTAGGAGACCATGTTTCCTTCCCCATCCGCCGTGCAGAGATAGATCGTTCCGCCGCGGAACGGATCGCCTGGCTCCGGATCTTGCGCCATTTCCCCGATCAGGGATCTCCGCTCTGCCGCGTATTCATCCGACAGAAGCGTCTCCACCGGCGCGCGCATATACTCCGGATCCGCCACATACCGGTTGCCGTCCGCGAATGCCAGCTTCATCGCCTCCAGCTGCTTGTGCACCGTGTCCACACAGCTTCGGTCCGTGAAGGAATATCCCTTCAGGATATTTAACGCCATCAGCGCGATGATTCCGTCCCCGTTCGGCGGGATCTCGCAGATATCATATCCCCGGTAATTGACATGGATCGGCTTTACCCACTCACACCAGTAGTTCTCCAAGTCCGATTTTCGGAGATAACCGCCGGTCTTTCTCGAATATGCGTCGATCTGATCCCCAAGTTCTCCCTGATAGAACGCCTTTGCGTGAGTTTTCGCGATCTTTTCTAACGTCTTCGCATGAGCTTCCGATTTCCAAATCTCTCCCGGCTGTGGGGCATGTCCGTCCCAGGCGAACGTGTCGAACCAGGGCTTAAAGCACTCGTCCTTGAGTGTCCCGGAAAATTCCTTGTATGCATTGTTCCAAAGCTTTGAGATCACCGGACTCACCGGATATCCCTCTCTCGCGTATGTAACTGCCGGCTCCATCACCTTCTCAAGCGTCAGTCTTCCAAACTTTTCCGAGAGCTCTGCCCAGGCCGAAGGAGCACCTGGGACCATCACCGGAATCCAGCCACGCTTCGGCATCGCGGTGTATCCCTGCTTTTTTACCTTCTCTGCCGTGATCGCCATGGGCGCTCTTCCACTGGCATTGAGGCCGTGAAGCTCCCCTTTCGTCCAGACCAGGGCAAAGGCATCGCTTCCGATCCCGTTGGAGGTCGGCTCCAGCACGGTCATACAGGCCGCTGTGGCGATCGCCGCGTCAATGGCATTTCCTCCCTGTTTTATGATATCAAGCCCCGCTTGTGCCGCCAGCGGCTGGCTCGTGCAGACCATACCTTTTCGTCCGTAGATCACACTTCTTCGCGATGGATAATCGTTTTTCAGCGTGTCAAATTTCAGCATAGTTTTCTCCTCCAGGTCTATTATTTTCTGCAAACAGGTCATCGCCTGTTCCAACTGCGTGGATTATAGATCTATATGTCGAAATCGTACCACTTTAACGTATTAAATGTCAATCTGTAAAAAGATAATGTGCCCCAACATATTTTCATGTCACAGGCAGACTTTTCACGATCTTCTGCTTTGTCTCGTCATACAAAAACGGTGCAGGAACTTTTTCCCGCACCGCAGCTTCTACTCTAATATAAAATTTTCCACCAGCTTCTTCGTAAATTCCGCCTTCGGATGCCCGATCACATCCTCCGTCCGTCCAGTCTCCACGAATTTTCCTTCTTCCATGACCGCGATCTCATCGCAGAACCAACGGACCACATCGAGATCGTGGGAGATAAACAGGTAGCTGAGACCCAGTTTTTCCTGAAGTTCTTTTAGGAGTGTCATGACCTGTGCCTGTACGGAGACGTCGAGCATACTCGTTGGCTCGTCTAAGATCAGGATCTTTGGATCCAAAGAGAGCGCCCTGGCGATCATGATGCGCTGTGCCTCGCCTCCGCTGATCTGGTGCGGATAGCGGTCCAGAAGTTCTTCCCCGAGATCCACCAGATCCAACAACTCTTTCACGTGAATTTTTCTCCCGGCTTTGTCATACATCTTATGGATGAGCATCGGTTCTTCCAAACTGTAACCGATCTTTTTTGCCGGATCTAAGGATGTTTCCGGGTGTTGGAAGATGATCTGGATCGTTCCGTCGATCTCGATAGTGCCGGAATCCGGCTTGATCAGGGAGAGCAGCATGTTGGCGATCGTGGACTTTCCACAGCCGGAATTCCCGACAATTCCGAATGTCTCCCCGTTGCAAATCGTAAAGGACACATCTTTTACCGCATCCACACGGGTCTTCCTGATGATTCCGCCCGTAAATGTCTTGCAGATATGGCTGACCTTAAGCATACAGGACACACCTCACTTTCCGTCCATCCGGAAGCTCCGCCTCCGGGACCGGCCCGTTTTTGCAGGCGTCCGCCGCATACGGACATCGCGGATAAAAACTGCAGCCGGAGTTTCCTTCGTTCTTTCTCACCGCGCGCCCGATGGGGTTCATTCCTTTCGCCGGAAGCGACGCGACCAGTCCTTTCGTGTACGGGTGAGCCGGATGTTCCAGGATCGTCCTCGTGTCCCCGACCTCCATGATACTTCCTTTATAGAGCACCATCAGCCGGTCGCAGAGCACGCCCGCCAGGGCGATATCGTGGGTGATCACGATCATTCCTTCGGTGTCCGTCTCGGAGATCTCCTTCAGTACCTGGTAGACCTGCCGCCTTAAGATGGCGTCCAGACCTTTTGTCGGCTCATCGGCGATGGCCCACTTCGGCCGGTTCATGAGTCCCATGGCGGAAATCACACGCTGGTTCATGCCGCCGCTGAGCTGAAAGGAGTAGGCGCGGCTGATCCGGTCCGGGTCAGCGAATCCAAACCGGCGCAGGAACTCATCCCGCCGGGAATTTGCGAGTTCTTTATCCTTGTTTCCATGGACAGTCATGCACTCCGTGAGCTGTTTTCCGATTCTCCGGATCGGGTTTAACGACTCCGTGGGATTCTGTGGGATCAGGGCGATCTCTTTTCCGCGGATCTCCTGCATCTCCTTTTCCGGCAGCCGGTACAGATCCATGCCCTTATACATGCAGGTTCCTTCCACCTTCGCCTGACCAGAGAGAAGTCCTAAAATGGACATGCCGAGAAGTGATTTTCCGCTGCCGCTCTCCCCGATGAGTCCGGTGACACTGCCCGCCGGGAAGTACGCGTTGACGCCCTCCATGGCATGTACCGTCTCGCCGCCGTCCTGGAAGGAGACGGAGAGGTTCCGGATCTCAATGTCGCTTTTTTCTCCTGTTTTTTTTCTATCTTCCATTTAATCTTCCCCATTCTCTGTGCTCTGTATCTGCTATCAGCCCCTGTACTTTGCACGCTCACGCTGCTCATAAATTTTCGTGATCCGAGCTTCCTTCAACAACGTTAAGCGTTAAATTTCTCAGGCGGGCTTACAGCGGATCATTTCCCTGGCACTACATGTTCTTCATGACATCTTTCCTCACATCCAGCCGGTCACGCAGCTCATCCACGAGAAGGTTGATGCTCAGGGAAAGCAGCAGAATACAGAGTCCCGGTGCGACGACGAGCAGCGGTTCCTGGCGGAAATACTGCCTCGCGTCGTTGATCATAACGCCCCAGTCCGGTGTCGGCGGCTGGAGTCCCAGACCCAGATAACTCATGGATGCCACGGAGATCACGTTTCCGGCAATTCTTGTGGCAAAGAGCACGCATAAGGTTCCAAGGATATTGGGCGAAATGTGGAGAAACAGGATCCTGAGATCACTGGCTCCGATGGTCTTAAGTCCCTTGATAAAGCTCTCCTGCTTTAATTTCATGACCTCGCCACGGGCGATCCTGGAAAAACCTACCCAGGAGTTGATCACGATGGCGATCAGCATGCTCTTTACGCCCTGTCCCAGGAGACCTGCCACGGCGATCATAAGCGTCAGGCCCGGAAGTCCCTGGAAGATGCTGGAGATCGTCGTGATGACTCCGTCAATCCAGCCACCGAAATATCCCGCGAAGAGTCCAAGAGCAAAGCCGAGCAGCATGGAGAGCACCGTCGCAGCCAGTGCGAGAAGAATGGACTGTCTTCCGCCGTAGAGAACACGGCTCAGGGTGTCCCTGCCGATATTATCGGTTCCTAAAAGGTGCGCAGCCGACGGTTTCTGAAGCGCCTCTGACAGGTTCGATACCAACGGATCATAAGGCGCGAGAACCGGTGCCAGGACGCTGGTGAGAAGAATGATAAATAAGAGCACAAGACCGGTCTTCGCCTTCACGGTCAGACGGGGTTCTTTTAATTTTCTCATGATTCCACCGCCTCTCCCGCACGGATCTTTGGATCCAGCGCGATGTAGATCAGATCGATCAGGATATTTGTCAGCACATAGATGCATCCGGAGAACAGAACGTAGGCCTGGACCACATAGTAGTCTTTCGACTGCACGCCTGCGATAGCGTAGCTTCCGATTCCGGGGATCGCGAAGATCGTCTCCACGATGGACGCGCCGCCGATAATGCCCGCCATATGGTTTCCCAGGTAGGTGATGATCGGGATCAGGGCGTTTCCGAAGGCGTGGCGGATCACCGCGCGGCGGCGGCTCATGCCTTTCGCGTCAGCCACGGTCATATACTGGCGTCCGATCTCATCAAGGATCGCGCTCCGTGTCAGTTTCGCGCAGACTCCGATACTCGGGAGTGCCAGCGTGATTGCCGGGAGAATAAATCCGGAGCCGTCAGAGATTCCGCTGCTGGGCAGGATCTTCCACTGTTCGGCAAAGATGAAGATCAGGACGATGGCGATCCAGAATCCGGGGACGGACAGGGCCACTGTGGAAAATGTCCCCAGAACATGGTCCAGCAGCCGGTCTTTTTTCACCGCCATCAGGACACCAGATCCCACGCCGAAGACGATCGTTAAGATTATGCTGAAACCAGCCAGCTTTAACGAGATCGGGATCCGCTTCGCGAGCTGGTCCATGACACTTTTATTCGTGAAAAATGAGCGGCCCAGGTCGCCGTGCGCCAGACCGTCGACCCAGTTGAAATACTGGACTACCGCCGGCTGGTCCAGGCCCATTTTTGCCGCCATGGCATCATACTCCGCCTGCGTGTAGGATTCATTTCCATTTGGATTCAGCACCTGGTCTACCGGATCCCCCGGCGACATGATCCCAAGCGCAAAGGCAATGATACTGATTCCGATGAGTACCGGCAAGAGCATCAGCATTTTTTTCAGAATGTACTTTAAAAGTGCCATATGTGTTCCTTTCAAAAACAGCAGAACTGCCTTTTTCAGACAGTCCTGCCAAATTCATGTCTTATCTGCCTGACCGGCGGATATCTGACCCGCCGGATCGCTCTCAGATATTATTTTACCCAGGAAATTGTCGGAAGGCCGACACCGAAGGTCTTTCCTGCGTAGTGTGTGATCGCTTTGTTATGGATGTTAACGTTGATCTGGTAGCAGATCGGAACGCATGCACTGTCATCAAAGAGTTCCTGCTGGATCTCATCGTAGATCTTACTGCGCTCTTCCACGTCAGCGATCGTCGGAGCTTTTGCAACGAGCTCATCGATCGTCTCATTATAATAGTTGTAATTGAATGTCTTGTTGCTGTTTCCTTCGCTTGCGAAGTACTGCTTAAATGTGGAAGTCGGATCTGCATTGTTGATTCCAAATACGGTGAGTGTCATATCGTAGCTGCCCTCCTGCTGTCTCTCTTTGTAGAGGGAGGAATCTACGATCTCGATATTAATGTTCACGCCGAGTTCTGCGTAAACCTGCTTTAAATACTCTGCAACCGCCTTGCAGTTGTAGTCAGATGCAGTGCTGGAACGGATGATCATGGTCATGTCCACAGTTTTGTCGCCGAGAACCTCTTTTGCGAGGGCCTTTGCCTGTTCCATGTCGTAAGCTCCCTGAATATCCAGATGGAATGTAGACTGGGTGCTCAAGAAAGAGTATGCCGGCTGTAAAAGTCCGCCATAGATCACGCTGCAGATGCTGTCGCGGTCTGTTGCGAGGTTGAAAGCCTCTCTCATGCGCTTGTCCGCAAGGTACTCATTTTTATCGTTGAACATGATATACTCGGTCATATGGCTCGGAGTGCTGTCCATCTCGAAGCTGGAGTCTGTGTCGCAGAGGTTCTTCGCAGCGTCCATGGTGATCGCGCCGTTGTCCGCAAGTCCCATAACTTCACCGGATTTTAATGCAGATACACGTGTCTCTGCATCCGGGATGCAGCGGATCTTGAAGGTCTTTACCTTGCCGTTCTCGCCGTAGTAATTGTCGTTTCTCTCAAGTGTCACATACTCGGACTCTACATGGTCAACGATCTTGTATGGGCCTGTACCGATCGCGTAGTCGGAGATCACGCCTGTCTCCTCGTCGAAGCAGTTCGGGCTGTACATCGGGCTGCCATAGTCGGAAAGGACATACTCAAGCGTTGTGATCGGCTGTGTGAAGGTGAATTTTACGGTGAAATCATCGACTTTTTCCATCTTATCGAGGTTCGGGAGAGATTTCTCGATACTGAGTGTCGTATATGTGGAGGTGATTCCATGACCCCAGCGCTCGATGTTCTTTAAGCATACGTCAGCATCAAACTGGACACCGTCTGTAAAATACGCGTCATCCCGCAGGTTGAATGTCCACTCGGTACAGCCATCGTTGTGTTCCCAGGATTTTGCGAGCCACGGATCGATCACGCCGCCGTTGTTTGCCGTGAGCGCTTCCCATACATAAGCGCCTTCCCAACAGTAGTAAGCGTCTCCGCTTCCCTGTACAGCGTCACGCGGAGTCGCAATAACGACCTCATCTGTCTCGTTTTTCTCTGTGTCTTCCGCTGCCTCGGCTGCTGTTGTTTCCTCCGCTGCACTTGTCGCTGCCGCTGCAATTGTCTCTGTCTTTTCTGTCTCTGCCGCACTGTTGTTCGCGCTATTTCCGCATCCTGAGATTACGGATGCCGCCATTGCTGCCGCTAAGAGCAGACTTGCATGTTTCTTCTTCATGTTCTCCTCCAGGTTGTGTAAATATTGAATTGTTTTGCCTCCCGGCCTATCCTTATCTGTAACGGACCCGGTAATTGTACAGGGCTGATGGATAGCTGTATTTTATTTATAACTTCGGAGTTGGTATGGAGATGTTCCATCTGAGAATTTTTCAAATACCGAAATGCTTATGCATCAGAAAAAGATGTCCGCTGGAATCAGCCGACATATAAACGGTACGATCAATGCCTCGTGACCTGGAAATTTTCTTCCTGTACCAGCAGTCCGGCAGGTTTCCTGACTTACAGATCATCACACAAAACCGCCTTCCCAAAGCTTTCACGACAGTTTATCCAACTGTCCTTCTTCCTCAGTGACCGCGCTTTCGCGCATGGTCTTGTATTCCCTGCTCACAGTGACGAGATCGTACAGGTCTTCCACCTGTTTCCCTTTTACCTGCTGTCCGCCTGTTCTCATGAACTTTTTCACAGCGGCAGCAGCACCGGATGCCTCTTCGATTGTTATGGGAGATATTTTAGCATTACAGAAATTATTATGCAATAGGCTCTATAAAAAACGGGGATAGATTTTTTGATCCGTTCCCGTTTTATCCGTAATAACAGTATTTATAAGATTTTTAGCCGGTTTTTCACCCACAGAAACTACAGTTTCTGACTATGGTAGATCTCACCGTCCAGATCTTTCCAGACAACTACCCCATCCTGTAGGATCATGTAACTGTGCTCGCTCTCCGCTTTCGGAATCGACACGGAACCCGGATTCAGGTACAGGTTGCCGTCGCCGAACGATTCCCAGGCCGGGATGTGGGTGTGGCCATGAAGAAGAATGTCCCCCGGTTGAAGCGGAGGGAGCTGTTTTAAGTTAAAGTGGTGTCCATGGGTGGCGTAGATCAGGCGGTCCGCCGTTGGGATCACTGCGTAATCCGCGAGGATCGGGAATTCCAGAACCATCTGGTCCACTTCGGTATCACAGTTTCCGCGGACGCAGAAGATCCTGTTTTTCCGCTCATTTAACATTTTGATGACTTCCTTTGGGGCGTACTCTTTCGGGAGGTCGTTTCTCGGTCCATGGTATAAAATATCGCCCAGAAGCAGGAGACGGTCCGCCTGCTCCCGGTCGAATGCTTCCAGCATCTTTTTGCAGTAGTACGCGGAGCCGTGGATGTCGGACGCGATCATGAGTTTTATCATTTCAGCAGATTCCTTTCCTTTTACAGATCAGCGCATCTATCTCCATGCTGCTCTTGCCTTCTTTAGATTTCATCGTTCCTGTCGTTTTTTTCAAGCACATGGACATGTTCTGTCACTGTTTTATTTAACAATTTCCACTCCAGATCCCTGTTCGTATGATGATACCGGAAGCCGCATTTTTCTGCCACGCGCTTCGATTTCTCATTCCCGTCAAAATACGCGTACCAGATTCGTTTCAGCCCCAGATCTTCAAAACCGTACCGAATCAACTCCTTTATCGCCTCCGGGATGATTCCCTGCCCCCAGTACGGAGTTCCCAGCCAGCAGCCGATCTCTCCCTCATCTTCTGGTACCGGCATATTGCATGCCGCGCCCACTGTAAGGCCTGCACAGCCCACCGGCTTTCCGGTACTCTTTAAAACCACCGCATACGTTCCATCCGCCGATAAAACTTCCCGGATGATCTCTCTGCTGTTCTCCACACTCGTATGCATCGGCCATCCTGCTTCCGGACCGACCTGCGGGTCTTTCGCATATTCGTAGCAGCTCTCCGCATCGCTCTCCTGCCATGGTCTTAAAATCAGGCGTTCTGTCTGTAATTCCATCTTTATTTATCTCTCCTCCGTTTTTTTATACAGGTGATTCTCCGTTAATACTACCAGATCACCTTCATCAATCTCCTGCTCATAAAGCCAGTCATCTTCCTGACGGATCATCCGCTCGTTTTCCTCAGCGTCTTTCATCCGGACGAAAACTGTTTTCTTTGCCCCCGCGGGGCGTTCCTCACAGCCATAGTCATCCTCCTGGATCTGGAGAATGATGTATTCCTGTTCGTTTTTCATTTTACACACTCCCCTCATAATCTGGCTTTTCACTTAACTTTTTTATAAAACAATATTTTCCTTTTCCATGCCCTTTGACCGTTTCAATGATCTCTGCGCTTATCAATAACTTTATTACTTCTGATGCTCTGGTTGCTTTTAATCCTGTCAAAAGCATTATATCTTTTCTTCCAAACGCTTCTGCTGTTCCGTATGCTTCATATATACGCAGAATATGGTCCACTGTTTTATCTGATAATCCAGGAATTATTTTTCCAATCTGTTTACGAATGTTCGCTTTTATACTCTTATCGTTCACTTTTTGCATTTCAATGTTCGCTTTTATACTCTCATCGTTCGCTTTTGGAGGAATCACAAACTTTCCGCTGATATGCATGACCCGATTATGCAGTTCATTTTCTTCATTCAATAACAGATTTCGCAGAAATAGCTCTAAATACTCTGTTGTTTCATGAATCCCAATTTTAAAATTATTATAATTTGCCCGCACCAATGCATTTCTAAAATACCATGCATTCTCGGCAAATATATCATTGGTGGCATCAAATCCCAGCGTTCTTAAATACTTGATAAAAAATACTGCCGTCGTTCTGGTATTTCCTTCCTCAAAAATATGGATTTGCCATAACCTTGAGACAAACACTGCCAGATGATGAATTATTTCATTGATCGACAGACCTTTATAGCTGAATGTTCTTTCTTCGGAGAAGTCATATTCCAACGTGTCACGGAGTTCAGACGCATTTCCATAAAGAACTGTTTCTCCATCTAATACCCACTCTTTTTTTGTGATGTTATAATCCCTGATCTTTCCGGCGTGTCTGTAGATTCCAGTAAATAGTTTTTTATGAATCGAGATATATTCATTTGGAGTAAAACTAAAACCCGTTTCTGACAAAACCTTTACGATCCGGACAGAAACCTTATCCGCTTCCTCCGTTCTGTCTCCAGGATCCTGTTTTGGGTTTTCTTCATAGTAGCTATTTAAAAGCGAATTTGCCTCATCAATTGAAATATCACCTTCGATATTCCGAATCGCAGTATCGATCAGATATTTTGACGTTTTCAGCCCATCTACTGCCTGCAGCCCAATTGCTGTCTGCCATGCATAGCCTTTTTCACGTTTATTCGGCTCTGATTCTCTTATATATTCTTTGAAAGGATCCTGATTCATTTTCATCTCCCAACTAATTACAGTGTAGGCATTTTTTCGTTAATAACGCTACCGTCTCCACATGCCCTGACATTCCGAACATGTCAACGGTTCTGACACGTTTTACCTCATATCCGTTTTCTCCGAGGTACTTCACATCTCTCGCCAGGGTTGAGGAATCGCAGCTGACGTAAACTACCTTCTCCGGGGACATTTTTACGATAGTCTCGAGGCAGAGTTCATCGCAGCCTTTTCTTGGCGGGTCGACAACGATTACATCGGCTTTGATATGATTTTTTTCATACTGTTCCGGAAGAACCTCCTCGGCTTTTCCGACGAAGAATTCTACATTATCGAGACCGTTGCGCTTCGCATTCTCTCTGGCATCCTCGATCGCTGCCGGAATGATCTCGACACCGCAGACTTTTCCGGCTTTCTGGGCGAGGAAGGAGGAGATTGTTCCGATTCCGCAGTAGAGGTCCCAGACGGTCTCACCGCCGTTTAAATCAGCGAATTCCAGAGCTGTTCCGTAGAGACGTTCTGTCTGGACCGGGTTTACCTGATAGAAGGATAACGGAGAGATCCGGTACTCGATGTTTCCGATCTTATCCGTGATATAACCCGGCCCATAGAGATTTTTGATCTCGGTTCCCAGGATCACGTTTGTCTTTTCCATATTGAAGGACAGGGAGATACTGTCCGCTCCCACTTCACGCATCCGCTCGATGAACTCTTTCTCGTGAGGAAGCTTCTTTCCGTTGATCACGAGACATACCATATGTTCACCGCTGGCGAAACCTTTTCTTAAGAGAACATGGCGCACAAGTCCCTTGTGGTTTGCCTCATCATAAGGTTCCATACCAAAATCTTCCATGAATTTTAACACTGCCGCCAGATAATCTTTATTTTCCGCACATCCAAGCAGGCAGTCCAGCTCCGGTACCGGGATCAGGGAGTGGGTCCGTCCGGCAAAGAATCCCGCCGTCGATTTTCCGTCTTTTCCGCGGCCGATCGGGTACTGCTCTTTGTTGCGGTATCTCCACGGGTCTTCCATTCCAATGATCGGTTCCATGACGACCGCGTCCGGCACTCCCGCTGCCTGTTCCGCCTCTTCCGGCAGGAACAGGTTTTCCATGCCACCGATGCGTTTTAAGTGATTGTATACTTTCTTTTCCTTGAATTTTAACTGCTCTTTATAGTCCAATTCCTGAAGCTGGCATCCGCCGCAGGCTCTCGCCACCGGACATTTCGCCTCCACACGGCCTTTGGCCGGGGTGATGACGCGCACAAGACGGGCAAAGCCGTAATTTTTTTTCATTTTCATGGCTGACGCCTCGATCGTATCCCCGATCAGGGCATCCTTCACAAACCAGATATATCCGTCCACGCGGCCAATACCTGCACCGTCCTCTCCCATATCCTCGATGGTCACTGTAAATTTATCGTTCTTCTTGATTTCCATAATTCGTTCCTTCTATATAAATATTCTTGTTGTACATTTTTATCGCTGAGCCCACTCTGTCCTTTCACCTCACTAACCCAAACTAATAGCGTATATCCCGTACTGAGAATATACCGAATACACAAAGTGCAGAACAGACCTAAAAATAAGACTCAATGCTCAGTTTTTCTTAAGTATACAAGAATTACTCCCGCATTTGCAACCCCCATCACATAAACGAACGTGAAAATCTCTGCCCTATACCGCATACAGGCAAAACAACAGTGAAAAAGTGAATCCGATCCGCATTTTCAAATGAGTCACGTTTTTACGTCAATACAAAAAACCGGCTCCCCGCGCCCCGAAAACTCCCATTCAGAAGTCCCCGGAACCGGAAAACCGGTCTTAACATATCAACTCTATACGTTAAACATTATGTAAATCGCAATGTCCAGTGGGTATTCGCAATCCACTTTGCTGCTTACCTGATTCGATTATGCTCTTGCCTCAGAACCTGCCTTCTTGCTTAACAGCTCCTTACCGGATGTGACAACGATGATCACACCGAGAACCATAAGAAGAATCGCAACGATCAGCTGAAGTCCTTCAACCATAAATACTGCGGTACCTGCGCTGAATGCGTTTACAAGAGCAAGCGTTCTCTGAACCAGTGCTGTGAAGGTTACGCAGAGCATGATCACGCACGGTACGATCAGGGTCTTGTTCTGTCTGCCTGTTACCTTTAAGAATACGCAGAGTGTGATCAGAACAAGTGCACTTAACAGCTGGTTTGCGCTTCCGAATAACGGCCAGATGTTGGAGTAACCGACTCTTGTAAGGATATAGCCGAATGCAAGTGTAATGATCGTGGATACATATTTGTTGCAGAGGAATTTTCTCCAACCCTCCGCATTCTCCATATCGTCTACGGAGAAAAGCTCCTGGAAGGACATACGTCCGATACGTGCTACTGCATCAAGGCTTGTAAGAGCAAGAGCGGATACACACATGGTCATGAAGCACTGTGCAACATAGATCGGAAGACCGAACATCTCAAGAAGTCCAGCAACGCCGGAGGAGAAGATCTGGAACGGAGTTCCTACTGCTGCGGTACCGTCAGCGGCTGCGGCGGCACCCGCTACGCAGAGTGCAAGTACGGCTAAGAGGCTCTCGAGAACCATTGCGCCATAACCAACTTTTAACATATCTTTCTCGTTCTCAACGGTCTTGGAGGAAGTACCGGAGGAAACGAGGCTGTGGAAACCGGAAACGGCTCCGCAGGCTACGGTTACGAAAAGGATCGGGAACATGTTTCCGAGCTTCTCATTTGTGAAGCCTGTGTACATCGGAAGGTTCATGTTCGGATGCGCAACAACAATACCGACAACAGCGCCGAGGATCATTCCTGCAAACATGAATGTTGTCATGTAGTCACGCGGCTGCTTTAAGAGCCACATCGGAAGAACAGATGCAAAGAAGATATACGCAAATGTGAATCCTGTCCATGCGTCCTTACCGCCGATTAACGGAAATGCCATACCGATTGCAAGAGACGCAACCGTGCATGCAAGTCCTACGAAGAACTCGCTCTTGCCTTCAAGGTTGAGCTTCTTCTGAAGAACACCGAAAACCATCGCAAATACGATAAATGCGATGGAGATGGAGCCTGCGGCGCCGTTTGTCTGAGCCGCTGCGGCCAGCTCTGTAACACCATCCTTAACCGTATAAGCATTGAATGTGCCTGCAACCATGTCAGCAAAGGCTGCGATAACGATCAGTGTAAATAACCAACAGAAGATCAGGAATAACCGCTTACCGGTCTTGCCGATGTACTTCTCGATCAGGAGTCCCATGGACTTACCTTCGTTCTTTACGCTTGCGTAAAGAGCGCCGAAGTCTGTGACAGCTCCGAAGAAGATACCGCCGACAAGGATCCAGAGAAGAACCGGAACCCAGCCGAATGCAGCCGCCTGGATAGCGCCCGTTACAGGGCCGGCACCTGCGATAGAGGAAAACTGGTGTGAGAAAACGATCCAGCCGTTTGTAGGTACATAATCCTGTCCATCTTCATGTGTATAGGCAGGTGTCTTTGCCTTCGGGTCGATACCCCAGGTCTTTGCCAGCCAGCGTCCGTATACCATATATCCGCATAACAGACACACAGCTGAGATGAGAACGATTACTAATGTGTTCATGTCATTTCGCTCCTTTGTAAATTCATTTCGTCATACCGGAATGTCGCGAATTCCGGTCCCTGTAGTCCATCCATATTCAAACGATCCTGAAAATACGGCAGGAATTGCTGTGGAATATACGTATAAAGCAAAAAATCCTTCGTCTCCACAGGGATCGCTCCCTTAGAAGACGAAGGATCTAACATTCTCCGCGTTACCACTTCTGTTGCCGGAAAACCGGCCTCTCAGTCCCATCCTCCTCAAGTATCTGCTGTACTCTCAGATGAATCGGTCCCCTTTTAACGGTGAGGTTTCCGTCCGGAATTACTAAAATGAGCTGTTCATCCCGGCTGCTTCCAGGTGATAACCTTCTAATTTCTTATCTGCCTCGCACCGACCGGCAGTTCTCTGAATAAGATCCTGTTAGAAAGTCCTGTCCCGTTCATCGCATTTGAATATGAACAACACTCATTTTAGTCACAAAAGTGATTTTGTCAACCGTTATTTTTTGATCTTTGCGGTTTCTTATCAGTGCAAAGCGCACATATATCTTTTTCACGCGGACATTTCGTGTCATCTGTCTTTCTATGACAAATTATTATCAAAATTATGCACGATTTATGATCCGCTGCGGGTCAATTTTTCTACATACTAGTTTTCACTCGTCCGGCGGACATTCGTCTCCATGAAGCGGTTGTAGCCGAGCCAGCCCATGTTGTCCCCGGCACCTCTTAAGATCTCTGTCATGGTCTCCATTTTCGCGTCCGCGTTGTCCGCAAGATTTAATGCCATCGCCTCGATCAGGGCTGGTTTCTTCGGGGAACCGTACTCAAGCTCACCGTGATGTGCAAGAATGCAGTGGATCAGCTCACTCTCCAGCTTTTTCGGGAATCCCGGCATCGTGTCGATCCGCTCTTTTACCATCTGGGAGCCGATGATGATGTGGCCGAGAAGCTGTCCGTCATCTGTGTAGTCATTCTCCGGGAACGCGGAAAGTTCTTTTGTCTTTCCGATATCATGGAACATCGCTGCCGTCAAGAGCAGGTCGCGATTCAGCACCGGGTACTGTTTACAGAAGTAATCGCACATTTTTACAACACTTAAGGTATGTTCTAAAAGTCCGCCGACGAAGCCGTGATGAACGCTCTTTGCCGCGGAATGGAAGGAGAACGCCTTCATGAACTCCGGGTCGTTGAAATAGCCGGATGCCAGCTTTCTTAAGTACTCGTTCTTGATGGTTGTGATGTACTGGGTGAGCTCATGCTGCATCGTCGGGATGTCCTTTGTGGTCACCGGGAGATAATCTGCCGGATGGTACTCGCCCTCATCCGCCTTGCGGATCCGTTTTACATTTAACTGGTTCTGTCCCTGGAACAGAGTCACGTCTGCGTCAACATACACGTAATCCAGTGCGCAAAACTCGTTGATTCCCGGAGAGTTTAACTCCCAGATCTTCGCGTCAACAGTTCCTGTTTTATCCTGCAGTACAAGAGAACCATACTCTTTTCCATTCTTTGTGAGCGCGATCTGTTTTGTCTTGCACAGGTATACATCCGAAATGTGGTTTCCTTCCCGGAATGTTTCAATAAATCTCATAATCTCTCCTTCTATTCATTGCGTCGACAGACGTTTTCTGTCTTTACATCTAGCGTTTCAGTTTTAAGGCTGAAACGTTATTATTGGACTAGATAACTGTTCAGTAAGTCTGAGCAGTTACAAGCCAGGCAGTAATAACTACCTGGCTCCAATCGTCACTTGATACTCTATCTCTTTATATTCATCAATAGACTTCCGTTTTACCGTAACTTTTACAGAATCTCCGGTCTTCGTGTCCTCCAGCCGGTTCTGGAAGTCCCGGATCGTCTGGATCTCCGTGTCCCTGATCTTTGTCAGGATATCACCGTTCTGGATCCCCACGTTGTAGGCAGGTCCATCTGCAATGGAATCTGTTATATATACTCCGCTGGGGATTCCGCTCTCCATCATCACGGAGGTCACATCCTGTCCCCGGATTCCGAAATACGGGGCGGACTGTCCGTTTGTGAGCTTCTGGAGCACGCCCTTGTACTCCGAGATCGGTATCGCCATCGTCTTATCTTCCGTCTGTCCATTATCACCGGACTGATAAGTGTCGGTTGCCCAGCCCACCAGCTGGCCGGAAAGATTTAAGAGGAATGTTCCCTCGTCTGCATGGCTCTCAAACTCGGTATACAGGATACGCGTCTGACCATCCACTGCCTGGACTCCCTTTGCCACATAGGCAATCAGCCCCTGCTTGACGGAATGGACATGTCCGGAGGGACTTCCCACCGCGAGGACCATGTCCCCGGTACGGACGGAATAGGAGTTTCCGAGTTCCACCGCCTTCATCCAGTTTACGGTCTGCCCTTCAATATCAGAGATCTTCGCACTGACAACTGCCATCTTGGAGGTGATGTCCTGGGATTTCAGTTCTACTGCCGCCGTGGATCCGTCCCCAAAGGTCACCCGCAGGGAGTCGGCTCCAGCCACCGCGCTTTGTCCTGTCAGAATCAGCGCCTCGCTGGAATTCACCGCGATGATGATTCCCGCATACTGTCCTGTCGTCTCAATAGGGTTATCAAACCAGTCCACGTCGTTTTTCACTGCGGAAACTGTCACGATACTCTTCTCGGATTCCAGGTAGATGTTCCGGAACGCGTCGTTTAACTCGGTGAGGTTTTTCGTCGTCCATGGGAACTTTTCCATGGCGTCCCCAACGATCTTATCCACCTCATCCTTCAGATCTTCCGCGCGGATCCCCTCTCCTGTGGTCTCCGCCATGGTCTCCACCGGTGTCGGCTCGCCGGATGGATCTTGGTCCCGTTCGATCGTGATCGGTGCGGAGGTCACTGGCTGCTCTTTACCCAAAAGCTTTTTCGCTGTCGGCAGTGATGCCACAAAGCTCACCGCAGCAACTCCACCGAAAACGGCCGCAAAAAGAACATAGCACAGGATCCGGCCCGCGGCCCTACGCTTATCGATCGGAGGTTTTACGACCTTTTCCCTCATAAATTTTTTCTCGTTAGGTGTATCTGACATGAAAAAAGTCTCCTTTTCATATCTTACAGCAGCCCTTACTCCTGCTGCTACAGGCAAATATCCATCAAAATATGATTCCATTTGCGGATTCTTTGCGTTTAGCCTATTTTCTTTTCATTATAATTTTTTTCCTCTTATTATGCAACAAAAAAATGGTGTATACAAGTTTCTCCGTACCATTCGATAACCTTTTCCACAGGCTCTCCCTCCCAAATCGGACACCTCCACCGTAAGAAAAAATCTCTATGATATTTAACACGTTTGTGTTATACTTTTTCTGTGCAGGCAGGCATCTTTACTGAAAATCTCCGCATGTTTCATACTGCGGAATGTCTGCGTATTGAAAGGAAAAAAGGATCGACCTATGAATCAGAAAGTATTAAAAACACTTGAATATTATAAAATTATTGACCGCCTGACCGACTGTGCGGCGTCCGAACCGGGAAAGAAGATGTGCCGGGAGCTGACACCGTCCTCGAATTTCAACGAGATTGTCCAGACCCAGACCGAGACCGCCGATGCGGTGACCCGTGTCCGCCAGAAAGGAAGTCTCTCCTTAGCCGGAGTCCGGGATGTACGGGATTCCTTAAAACGTCTGGAGATCGGCAGCTCCTTAAGCATCACGGAGCTTCTCTCCGTCAGCGGACTTTTGACCTGTGCGGCCCGCGCAAAGAATTATGGACGCCATCCGGAAAATATGGAACTTCCTGATGACTCTCTCGATGAGATGTTCCGCACTCTGGAACCACTGACGAATGTGAACAGTGAGATCACCCGCTGTATTCTCGGTGAAGATGAGATCGCCGATGATGCAAGCCCGGGACTCCACCACGTCCGCCGCCAGATGAAGATCACGGCAGATAAAGTCCACACCCAGTTGAACTCCATCCTAAACTCCAGCCGTACCATGCTGCAGGATGCCGTTATCACCATGCGTGACGGACGCTACTGTCTCCCGGTCCGCGCCGAGTATAAGAGCCAGTTTGCCGGAATGGTCCATGACCAGTCGACCACCGGATCCACACTCTTTATCGAGCCGATGGCGATCATCAAGCTAAACAACGAACTCCGTGAACTGGAATTAAAGGAGCAGAAAGAGATCGAGATGATCTTAGCTGCCTTAAGCACCGAGCTCGTCCCGTATATCGAGCCGATCACAACGGATTTTGAGATCCTCACAAAGCTGGATTTCATCTTCGCGAAGGCTGCTCTCTCAAGAATCTATAACTGTTCCATGCCGAAGTTTAACCGAAAAGGTTATATCCATATCAAGGATGGCCGCCATCCGCTCCTTGACCCAAAAAAGGTCGTTCCGATCAATATCTGGATGGGAAGAGATTTCGACCTGCTGATCGTAACAGGACCGAATACCGGCGGTAAGACCGTATCCTTAAAGACGGTCGGTCTGTTTACCCTGATGGGACAATCCGGTCTGCAGATCCCGGCGTTTGACGGATCCGAGCTTTCCGTTTTTGACGAGGTATTCGCGGATATCGGCGATGAGCAGAGCATCGAGCAGAGCTTAAGTACCTTCTCCGCCCACATGACAAATATCGTTAAGATCCTAAATCAGGCAGACAGCCGGTCTCTCTGCCTTTTCGATGAGCTTTGCGCCGGAACGGACCCCACCGAGGGCGCTGCTTTAGCGATCTCTATCCTGTCCTTCCTTCACAATATGAAGTGCCGGACCATGGCGACCACCCACTACAGCGAATTGAAAGTATTCGCCCTGTCAACGCCGGGTGTTGAGAACGCCTGCTGTGAATTTAATGTTGAAACACTGCGTCCGACTTATAAGCTTTTGATCGGTATTCCCGGAAAGAGCAACGCATTCGCGATTTCCAGACAGTTAGGTCTGCCGGATTACATCATCGATGATGCAAAGACCCATCTGGAATCCAATGATGAGGCATTTGAGGACCTGCTTGCGAACTTAGAGCAGAGCCGCGTGACCATCGAAAAAGAGCGTGAGGAAATCGCAAGCTACAAGGAAGAGATCTCCCGTTTAAAGAAGAATATCGAGCAGAAGGAAGAGCGGCTTGATGAGCGGAAGGAAAAGCTCTTAAAGAACGCCAACGAGGAAGCCCAGCGGATCTTACGCGAGGCGAAAGAGACCGCGGACCAGACGATCCGGAATATCAACAAGCTTGCCGCAAGCTCCGGTGTCGGAAAAGAGCTGGAAGCTGAGAGAACAAAGCTCCGCGAAAAGCTGGATAAAGTCGATAAAAGCTTAAGTCTGAAGAACAATAAGGGGCCGAAAAAGACGATCTCACCGAAGAAATTAAAGATCGGTGACGGTGTTAAAGTCCTCACAATGAACTTAAAGGGAACAGTCAGCACACTGCCGAACGCAAAAGGCGATCTCTATGTGCAGATGGGAATCCTGCGCTCCCTTGTAAATATCAAAGATCTGGAACTTTTAGACGAGGCGTCCGTATCCGGACCGGGCCTCGATCCGGCTGCCCTGAAGCGGAACAACACCGGAAGCGGAAAGATCAAAATGGCAAAATCCTTCTCCGTCTCCCCGGAGGTCAATCTCATCGGAATGACAACGGACGAGGCGATGCCTGTTCTTGACAAGTATCTGGATGATGCTTATCTCGCCCATCTTCCGCAGGTCCGCGTTGTGCATGGGCGCGGAACAGGAGCGCTGCGGGCTGCGGTTCATAAGCATTTGAAGAAGCTTAAATATGTGAAGGAATTCCGACTTGGTGAGTTTGGGGAAGGCGATACGGGAGTTACGATCGTAACCTTCAAGTAACTTTCAATTAGGAACTGCGTCGGATTTTGTCTGAACAGTACTATTTTAAAGTTATGTTAACCGCAAAGGTTTCAATTTTACCCATCATCCTATAGGAAATAGAAACCTGCCCTGATTTACAGGCAAAAAACGAAATTTTTACGATAAATTTTAGAAGGAGGAGACCTCCATGGTCGATAAACAGAGAATTCTCATCGTCGACGATGACGAGAATATTGCAGAGTTAATTTCCCTGTACCTGATGAAAGAATGTTATGATACAAAGATCGTCGGGGACGGAGAATCCGCATTGAAGGAGGTTCCGGTCTTTAAGCCGAACCTGATCCTTCTCGACCTGATGCTGCCGGGCATGGATGGCTATCAGGTCTGCCGGGAGATCCGCACGACCTCTCAGGTACCGATCATCATGCTGTCCGCAAAGGGCGAGGTCTTCGACAAAGTTTTAGGTCTGGAACTCGGTGCCGATGACTATATGATCAAGCCGTTCGATTCAAAAGAACTTGTCGCCAGAGTCAAGGCTGTTCTCCGCCGCTATCAGGCGGCCCCGGTCAGTATGTCCGCTGCGACAAAACAGCAGGGAGAATATGTGGAGTATCCGAATCTCATCGTCAACCTGACGAACTATTCCGTCCTCTACAAAGGTCACTCTGTGGATATGCCGCCGAAGGAGCTGGAACTTTTATACTTCCTTGCCTCCTCTCCGAATCAGGTCTTTACCCGAGAACAGCTGTTGGATCATATCTGGGGCTATGAGTATATCGGTGACACCCGGACTGTTGATGTCCACATCAAACGTCTTCGCGAGAAGATCCGCGACGACGAGAACTGGGCGCTGTCCACCGTCTGGGGAATCGGCTATAAATTCGAGGTAAGACGATGACCCGTTCTCTTTATACCAAGTTTCTTCTCGGATATCTGGTGTTTGGTCTTCTCGGTTTCATTTTCATCGCGACCATGTCCTCGGAGATCACCTACCAGTATCTCTTAGAAGAAAAGTCTGAATCGCTCTACGATGAGGCGAATCTTCTCGCCTCCACCTACAGCGATATCTATCAGGGCAAAAATATCAGTCTGTCCACGGCAAACCCGCAGCTGCAGGCCGTTGCCACCTACTTAAAGGCACAGGCCTGGGTCATCAACCAGAAAGGCAGCGTCGTTGCGGAGACTGCCCCAGCCTCCCATATCGGCACCGCCATCGATGGTTTTGATCCCACCGTGGCGGGAAACCGCTCGTATATGACCGGCAGATTTTTCGGCATGTTTGATAAGGAGATGCTGTCCGTCATTGCGCCGATCACGGGCAACTTCAATACATATGGTTATGTAGTGATCCATATGCCCATCGAACAGATCGTACATGGGAAAGACCGGATCCTGAACATTGTATACATTACAGCGCTGGTGGTTTTCATCCTCTCCCTGATCATTCTTCTCGTGTTCACAAAGACTGTATATGTCCCGTTAAAAAAGATCACTGCGGGCGCGAAGGAATACGCGGCGGGAAATTTAAGTCATACGATCAAGGTAAATTCTGCCGATGAGATGGGGTATCTTGCCAACACCTTAAATTATATGTCCAGTGAATTAAATAAGATGGAGGAATATCAGCATTCCTTTATCGCCAACGTCTCCCACGACTTCCGCTCCCCGCTGACATCCATCAAGGGGTATCTGGAAGCGATCAAAGACGGAACGATCCCGCCGGAATTATATGATAAATATCTCGGTATCCTGATTTCCGAGACAGAGCGCTTAAACAAACTCACTCAGGGCATGTTGACGTTAAACTCTCTCGACAGCAAGGGATTCCTGACACGGAGCAACTTTGATATCAATCGCGTTATTAAAGATACCGCGGCAACCTTTGAAGGAACCTGCAATGCCAAGGATATCGTTCTCGATCTCACCTTCGCTGCGGATATCCAGATGGTGTATGCAGACCTCGGTAAGATCCAGCAGGTACTCTACAATCTGATCGACAACGCCATCAAATTCAGCCGTGAGAACTCTGTGATCTATATCCAGACTTCGCTGAAGTACGAGAAAGTCTTTATTTCCGTGAAAGATACGGGAATCGGTATTCCGAAAGAGAGTATCAAGAAGATCTGGGACCGGTTCTATAAGTCGGATCTCTCCAGAGGTAAGGATAAGAAGGGAACAGGACTCGGTCTGGCAATCGTAAAAGAGATCATACAGGCACATGGGGAAAATATTGATGTGATCAGCACCCAGGGGGTCGGGTCGGAATTTATCTTTACGCTGCCGAAGGCGACGGCACTGTAATACAGCCAAACATCCGGACACAGAAATATCTATTCTGTGTCCGTTTTTTGTTACTCGCATCTCGCGCGGTCGTTTGCGACAATCTATATTTTCCCACAGTGCACAAAAAATCTCTGTCTGGACGCACCTCGGCGTGTCCGGGCAGAGATTTTTATTTCTGTCGATTCTTCCGTTTTCTTAGATTTCTTTCATCTTCGTCCCGATCGCATGAACAACCACCTTCATGCTTTGTTATTTTTATGATCGGCCGGACATCATATCAAGTCCTGTCATTGCCAGCACTTTTACTGCTGCAGTGAGAGCACGTCTTCCTGCTTCTCCTCCTGCAGCGTCCGCAAATGCTGCTGTATGGGTTCCCAAGCCTTCGCCCACACCGATATAAAACTGGGCAGCCGGAAGTGCCTGAGTCACATTTCCCACATCCGTGGAACCGATTCCCTGAGTCAGATCACGGGGGATATGATGTTCTCCAATGAAATCCATGTTCTTTTCCACTGCCGTCACAAGTTCTCTGTTGTTGCGGACATCTTTTATCAGATAGCCATTCTGCTGAATTTCCACATCTACACCGGCGCAGATGGCTGCGCCTTTCGCGCACCGGTCTATCACGGAGATCACATCTTTCAGGTACTCCGCATCCAGTGCCCTGATATTAAATCTGCAGACCGCTCTCTCCGGAACAATATTCACAACGGTTCCGCCTTCCACGATAATTCCGTGAACCCTCGTATAATCCTTAAAATGAAGTCTCTGGGAATCTACCGCATGGAACATCTGGAGAACTCCGTTTAACGCGCTGGCCCCCATCCACGGACACGCTGCGGTATGTGCCGGTTTGCCGGTGAAGGTATAGGTCTTATTTACGGCTGCAAATGAGATATCATCTGCCATGGACATATCACTCGGATGCATGATCAGCGCCATATCCACACCATCGAAAATTCCTTCGTCCAGCATCGTGATCTTTCCGCTTCCGTTTTCCTCTGCCGGTGTTCCAAGAACCTTCAGGGTTCCGCCGATCCCGTATTTTTCCATGATCTCTTTTAATATCACAGCGGCCCCGGCTCCGCTGGTGCCGATCAGATTGTGACCGCATGCATGTCCAATTTCAGGGAGCGCGTCGTACTCGCACATAAACGCAAAGGTCAATCCCGGCTTTCCGCTCTGGTATTCCGCCACAAATGCGGTCTCCAGAGAGCCGGCTCCCCGCTGTACTTTAAAGCCATGCTTTTCCAACAGCCCGCATAGCTGATCCTGCGCCAGCGTTTCATGGTATGCCAGCTCCGGATGAGCAAATATGTATGCACTGACAACCTCAAACTCATCCCGGTGTTTCTCCGCCAATGTTTCAATCTCGTGCTTTACCTGTGTAAGATCCATCGCCATTTCCTCCTGTTATGCCCGATATTATATCCACTATTATACCGCGGCTGCTCCTGATTTCTCAAGCACTGATCACATAAATTTCCCACTCTGGCTCAGATGGGACCTTGCTTTTCGTCCATTGAATCTCCCTGCGTTTCATGATAAAATATAGTCATCTGCTCAATCATTTCTAACTGCTCGAGAGGAGGACATAATTATGAATTCTATTTCTATCACCTGGAATGGTCATTCCTGTTTTACCGTTGAAAAAGATGGATTTTCCATTGTATTTGATCCATATGGCCCGAATACAGTACCGGGACTCGCTCCGCTTTCCCTCATTGCGGACATGGTACTCTGCAGCCACGAGCACGGTGACCACGGATACACAGACGCAGTAACCTTAAAGCACAGCGGGACAAAAAACCCGTTTTCCATCACGAAGATCGACACCTGGCATGACCCGGAACAGGGAGCCCTCCGCGGACCGAACCGGATCCACATTTTAGAATCAGATGGACTTAAAATTGCCCATATGGGTGACATCGGATGTCCTCTTACCAGAGAACAAAAGGATCTGTTAAAGCATCTCGACGCGATCCTGATCCCTGTGGGCGGTTATTATACGATCGATGCGGTCCAGGCGAAGGCTGTGGTGGATGACCTCGCGCCCCGCGTTGTGATCCCGATGCACTACCGCTCTGACCATTTCGGCTATCCGGTGATCGGACGTCTTGAGGAATTTACAGGACTCTGCCGGAATGTGGTGGAGTACGACTCCAACACACTGGTGCTGACGGCTGAGACGAGACCGCAAACGGCGGTTTTGAAGCTGAAATAACCAGATAAGTTCCATTTTTGCTGCAGTTTTCCGTGATGATCCGACCGGCGGTGTAAAAATACAGCTGTCATGTCCGCTCAAATACAGAGTTTAACTGCAGCAATTTTTATGTCCTTTTCCCGGCGCTGGAGAGTACTATAATTTTATAACTTTAAGTTATGTGCCATATCAATACGTGCCATTTTATTTATGCCTGATCCTATGCTATAATGAGGGAATGAAAGAATTCATGAACTGTTACGGCGGCTGACGGTCTATATCTTCGCAGCTGTCTTTTAATATTTCTTAGATAAGAAAGGAACATATAAAGTCATGGCAAAAGGAATGATCTTTAAATTTCATAATGACCTTGATACCGATCAGATCATTGCATCCCAATATCTGCTCTTACCGAATCTGGAAGAGATGAAAGAGCACACATTCGAGTCTCTCGACCCGGATTTCCCCAAAAAAGTAAAACCGGGCGATTTTGTTGTCGGCGGCGAGAACTTCGGCTGCGGTTCTTCCAGAGAACAGGCACCGGGCGTTTTAAAAGCCCTCGGCGTACAGGCCGTCGTTGCAAAATCCTTCGCAAGGATTTTCTATAGAAATGCCATCAATATCGGACTTCCGGTTATCGTCTGTAAAGACCTGCCGGATGATGTAAAGACCGGTGATACCATGGAACTTTCCATGTCTGACGGAACTGCTCACGCAAACGGAAAGACCTATTCCTGTACCAAGTTACCGGAATACATGCAGAACATCTTAAATCAGGGCGGACTGATCGCTTCTTTAAACCGTGAGGAGGAATAGGACAATGGGAATGACAATCGCAGAAAAGATCATCGCGGCGGCAGCCGGTGTTGAGAGCGTAAAACCGGGAGATATCCATACCGTAACATTAGACCGTATGATGAGTAACGACGGAACTACCCATCTGACCGTTGACATGTACCGCAATAAATTAAAACATCCGCACATCGCGGACACAAAAAAGATGGTATTCATTGTAGACCACAATGTTCCGTCCGACTGCCCGAAGACAGCGGCATCCCAGAAGAAGATGCGCGACTTCGCGAAGGAAAACAACATTGATTTCTGGGAGGGAAAAGGCGTCTGCCACCAGGTCATGATGGAACATTATGTCTGCCCGGGCGAGCTGATCTTCGGTGCTGACAGCCACACCTGCTCTTACGGCGCTCTCGGTGCCTTCGGTACCGGCGTTGGATGTACAGACCTCCTCTACGGCATGGTGACAGGAAAATCCTGGGTTCTTGTTCCGGAGACTGTAAAATTCAACCTCGTCGGAAAGCTGCCGGAAGGCGTTTACGCGAGAGACCTGATCTTAACCATCATCGGCACCATCGGCGCAAACGGCTGCAACTACCAGGTTATGGAGTTCACAGGCGAGGGCGCTAAGACATTGAGCATCAGCGAGCGTATGGTCCTCTGCAACATGGCTGTCGAGGCAGGTGCCAAGACCGGTATCTTCGAGCCGGACGAGAAAGCCATCGAATATCTGGAAGCTCACGGAAGAAAGCCGAAGGCACTCTTTAAGAGCGATCCGGATGCTGTATACGCGAGAGAATATACCTTTGACCTCTCCAAGATCCGTCCGGTAGTGGCAAAACCAGACTTCGTTGATAACCTGGTTCCGGCTGAGGAAGTCCGCGGCGTGAAGATCGACGAGGCATTCTTAGGTTCCTGCAACAACGGACGTATCGAGGACCTGAGAGTCGGCGCTTCCATCATTAAAGGAAAGAAGGTCGCTGAAAAAGTTCGTTTCCTTGTGGTTCCGGCAAGCCAGACCGTTTATCTCCAGGCACTGAAGGAAGGCCTGATCGACATCTTTATGGAAGCCGGTGCAATTGTTATGAACCCGAACTGCAGCGTATGCTGGGGCAGCTGCCAGGGTGTGATCGGCGAGAACGAAGTCCTGATCAGCACCGGTACGAGAAACTTCAAGGGCCGCGCAGGTCATCCGAGCTCCAAGGTATATCTTGGATCCGCTGCGACTGTTACTGCTTCTGCAATTAAAGGCGAGATCGCGTTAGCGAGTGATTTATAATTTCGTTTTATTTACAAGAACGTTTTTCACAGCTGCCTGTCCTTTCATGCGGGCAGTTGTGCCATTATAGAAATCGAGGAAAACAACCATGGAAAAAATGACCGGAAAGGTCTGGGTCCTGGGCGATGACATCGACACCGACATCATCATCCCGACCGAGTACCTTGCATTAAAAACCATTGACGATATGAAACAGTACGGATTCAGTCCGCTCCGCCCGGAGCTTGCAGGACAGATCAAGCCGGGCGATATCATTGTTGCCGGAAAGAACTTCGGCTGCGGCTCTTCCAGGGAACAGGCCCCGGAGATCATCAAAGCGCTGGGAATCCAATGCGTGATCGCGAAATCCTTCGCGAGGATCTTCTTCCGTAACTCCATCAACAACGGCCTGCTCTTAATCGAACAGCCAACACTTCACGATGACATCAAAGAGGGCGATACCGTATCCGTTGTGATGAACGAACACATCGACTACAACGGCAAAACTTACCCGATCGCATCTCTTCCGGAGAACCTGATGGACATTATCCGCGCAGGCGGTCTTGTAAAAGCCATGCGCAAGCTGAATGGTCTCGATTAAAGGGGGAGAATACAATGGGAAAGACAGTAATTGAGAAAATCGTTGAACATAATACCGGAAAGTCCGTAAATCCAGGCGATATCGCGATCGTAAATGTGGACCGCGTCATGATCCACGACATTTTTATTCCGTTCGTGGCTGAAAAATTTGAAGAAATGGGCTTTAAAAAGCTGTGGGATCCGGACAAGGTCGTTCTGATCTACGATCACCTCGTTCCGGCAAGCCAGCAGGACGACACGAGACACTTCCGCATCGGAAATGCATTCGCTGAAAAGTACGGCATGACCCACGTACACAGAAGCGACGGAATCTGCCACCAGTTAATGACCGAAGCCGGATATGTAAAGCCGGGCGATATCGCATTCGGTACCGACAGCCACACAACGACTTACGGCTGCGTCGGTGCGTTCTCTTCCGGTATCGGCTACACGGAGATGGCAAGTATCTTAGGCACCGGAACCATGTGGATCCGTGTGCCTGAGACTATCAAAGTCGTCATCAACGGAAAACTGCCGGAGAATGTGATGTCTAAGGACGTAATTCTCCGCCTCATCGGCGATCTCGGCGCGGACGGCGCTACTTACAAGGCGCTGGAGTTCTCCGGAAGCGCTGTCGAAAGCATGACTGTCGCAAGCCGTATGACAATCTCTAACATGGCCATCGAGGCAGGCGCAAAGTGCGCTCTGTTCACACCGGATGAAAAGACGGCGGAATACTGTGATATTACCTTAAACGACTACCAGAAGAGTCTTTTCGGCGATCCGGACGCAGCTTACTGCCGCGTGATGGAATACAACGCGGAAGATTTCGTTCCGGTCATGGCGTGTCCGTCCCAGGTGGACAAGATCCGCAATGTCAGCGAACTTGAAGGCACAGAGATCGACCAGGTATTCATCGGTTCCTGCACAAACGGACGCCTGGAAGATCTGGCTGCTGCCGCCGAAGTTTTAAAGGGCAAACAGGTTGCAAAATTCGTAAAGCTGATCGTAACTCCGGCCAGCCGAAAGATCTACAGACAGGCCGCTGACCTTGGAATCCTTGAGACACTGGCCGAGGCGGGTGCTATGATCACCCATCCGGGCTGCGGTCTCTGCTGCGGACGCGCAGGCGGCATCCTGACAGACGGTGAACGTGTTGTCGCTACCAACAACCGTAACTTCCTTGGACGTATGGGAACATCCAAGGTCCAGATCTATCTCGCCTCCCCGAGAACGGCTGCGGCATGTGCAGTGGCTGGTAAGATCGTTTGTCCGGAATAAGCCAGTCAGCACAAACGATAACTACAAAGTAAAAACAGACTCGTCATATCGAATCATAAAAATCCGGTAATCAGGATATCTCGCAATGATACTTTGCGGTTATCTCCGATTACCGGATTTTTTATGTAAGTGTTATATAATCAATTTGAACACTTATGTGCAAAACCTAATAGAGTTTTTAAATGCATTTTCATAAGGTTTTAACCGACAAACCCCTGTACGAAGGTCTTAATAAACCAAATTGTCTGCGGTTGATAAATAATATCAACCAAGAATGCGCCAACGATAGGAACAATCATCATTGCGCGGCGGGACATGCCATAACGCTCATTCACAGCAGTCATGTTCACAATTGCTGATGGAGTAGCACCTAGACCATGGCCGCACAGACCAGCACACATTACAGCTGCATCGTAGTTCTTTCCTAACAGGCGGAATACTACAAAGTAGCTGACAAGAACCATGAATACTACCTGACAGATCAGCACCACCAGAACACCGCCGATCAGACCAGCTAATTCCCACAATTTCAGCGTCATCAGTGCAATAGACAGATACAGTGATAACATAACATCTCCGATTCCATCAACTATCGCAAAATCGAAATTATAAAAATTAAATTTTTCATTAAGGTTGCGAACTATTACCGCTACAAACATTGCGCCCACATAAGTAGGAAAGCTCATTCCGATTCGCTTTCCAATCCAACCGGAAACCATAGTTCCCAGCGCCATGCAAACAAGTAAAGCTGTCACATTCTTTATTACATCCAGGCTGCTCAGCTTTGCTGCTCCGGCTGCGTTTACTGTATTAATATCACTCTCGAAATTTTCAGATGCATCCGGTTTTAAATTGTATTTTACAATTAACCGCCGTCCAACTGGGCCACCTACCATAACAGCACTGATTAATCCAAACGTTGCTGCTGCCGCTCCTACCAGAGGTGCTGCTGTATATCCCATATCCGCGAATGTACTGCCATAAGCAGCCGCTGCACCATGACCACCTACCATGGAAATAGCGCTGGAGAGCAATGCATAAGGAGCCTCCAATCCAACCAGCTTGCCTACACCGATGCCGATCACATTCTGAAAAGCAGAGATAATACCCGCAATCAGCCAGTAAACAATAAGTAACATGCCACCTTTTTTCAGTAAACTGATACTTGCGCCCAATCCAACTGTTGTAAAGAAAGCAAGCATAAATGGCGACTGATACATACTGTCAAACGAAAATGCAAATGTTCCCGTCACATGACCAATAAAAGTGACAAACATAAACAGGAATCCGCCAACAACAGGTGCTGGAATACAATATTTTTCCAAAAATTTAACCTTGCTCTTGATAAAGAAACCGATAAGCAATATCACAGCAGCCATGGCAACTGTCATAATACCATCAGCCTTGATGGTAAAAAGGGAATCAATGACCTCAAACGACATGTGCGCATCCTCCTTTTTTTGTAAAGCAGACAAGTTTTTTATTTTTCACGTGCTTTCGTTGCAAACCCCATCAGATCACAAGTCAGGCGAGCCGCTGTGTAACAGGTAGTGTCACCTTCATCATCATACTGTGGAGCAACTTCTGTCATAGCCATACCAACTACATTGCAGTGGTTCGCAATCGCTTCCAACATCTCAGTTGCTTCATCGTATGTAAATCCACCCAGCATAGGAGATCCTGTACCTTTCGATAACGGATAGTCCATAGCATCAATATCAAAATGGATAAACGTATTACGGCCAGCTTCCAAATTCTTTAAAATTTCTTCAATTCCAACACGACGATAATCCTTAACAGAATATATTTTATCGCCATTTGCACGTGCTTCCTCAAAATCAGCAGGTCCACTGCTTCCTATACCGCGAATGCCCAGATGAATCATTTTTTCCACATATGGCAGTGTGGAATTATTTCGCATAGGTGAACCATTGAAATATGGCTGACCATTCAGCGGTTTTGTCCAATCCAGATGGGAATCAAAATGGATGATGTCCAGTTGGGAATAACAATCTAATCCTTTTACAGCTTGATGACCGACTGAACAGTCACCACCTAAAACGATAGGCATAACCCCCTGCTTTGCCAGAATGCGAACTGCTTCTTCCAAATTTTTATTCGTAGCAGTTAAATCACCCGGAACATAATCACAGTCACCACAATCTACCACGCGCCACAGATCGGTATCCAGATAACTCTTATTACGCTCAGGATCATAGTTGCCGCCCTTTTTCATGCGGAAGCGGGTAGATGCATTGCGGATTCCACGCGGTCCAAGGCGACATCCTGTTTTTCCCTGAATCGCCAGATCAAATGGCGCGCCCAAAATAGCGATATCTGCATTAGCGTGATGAATATCATAGCAGATCGGTACTTTAGCAAAAGTCGCAATACCAGTAGGTGCCATATTTAACGGTGCATCTTGTACAGTAAAAGCATTCATAATAAACCTCCTATTAGTCACAATTTTGAAACGCGTTTTGTTTTTGTGTCTTTCTGATATCATTATATGCTATCTAAGAAATAAGTCAAGGTTTTGTTGTCTATTTTGAAATACAGACACTCACGTGAAACAGTTTGTTTCTATTCTAGTACATATCAGATTGACTTTTTTCAGGCAGTTTACTATAATGAAACTACATTAGTAGTTGTCTAATAAGTCCGCGCCTTTACTGCGCTGACCGCAAAGTGCCACCCCACTCAGAAAATGGACACAGAAAAGGAGTAATCTTTATGGGCGATACGAATTTTATTGAATCCTCCACACCTATGGTAAATTCGGTACTTCATGCCACAAAAATTCTAGATTACTATGCTTCCCAGCGCCGGGAATATTTAAGCCTAACTGAGATCAGCCGCGCGATTGGTCTGCATAAAACAACAGTATACCGTATTTTGCGCACACTGCAGTCTGTAGGCTGGATCGAGCAATCCAGCACCAATGGACAATACCGGTTGGGCAGCGGTATTTTAATGATTGCATCTGCCGTGTCTGTGCACTATACCACACGCCAGCTAATCAGTGAAGAAATGCGCCGCTTGTGTGATTTACACAATGAAACCGTCGTGCTTTCCTCTTTGCGCGGAGATACGGGCATTTGCGTGGATCTTGTAAAAGGACATCATAATTTGGGAATTTCAAGTGAAAACGGTTATATTGTACCTTTAGATTGTGGTGCAACCGGTAAGACTTTGCTGGCTGCACAATCAGATGAATTGGTTGAACGTCTAATTCAAAATTATCCTGGTCTGGAAGAAAAGCTGCGTAATCAAGTAAAAGAAATCCGGCAGCGGGGATATTGTATCTCCGAAGGGGAGGTAGATGAGGGAGTCGCTGCCGTAGCAGTTCCACTTCCTATGCCGGATCATATTTATACACTAACCTACTCCGGACCTGTTGAGCGTTTACGCGGTTTAGATTATATGGTTCTGGTACATTCATTGCAACAGGCAGTTAAAAATATATTATTAAAATGTGATGGAAAAAGAAAGGAAGCTCTTTAAAACCTTTTACTCAGTATATTTTCTAGACAAGCAAAGTCTTGAATCAAACTGTTTCCATTGAAATAAAAATCCGATAATCGGATACTGTACGATTTTACTGGTGCAGTTATCCTGATCATCGGATTTTTCTATATGCGTATAAGATTATTATGCCTTATCTAATTTTTTAAGTGCCTTTTTAAATTGAATTGAAAACAAAATCGCCGTGAATGTCACTGCGATCGCATCCGCGATCGGCTCTGCCATGTAGACGCCCAGCGTTTTATTGCTGACGAACATCGGAACAATGAAGATTAACGGAAGCAGAAGCACAAATTTACGCACAACTGCCACGATGATCGAGCATACCGCATATCCGATGGCAACGAAGGTCATCTGGCAGGCGAGCTGGATTCCAAAGAGGAACATCGCACCGCAGTAGATCCGCAGAGCGCCTGCAGTGAAGGAAACGAGTTCTGGATCGGAGCTGAAGATTCCCGCGAAGGTTGCCGGGAAAAGCTGGACAAAGAGCCAGAACAACGTGGAATAGATCAGGGAGATCACGAGATGGAGCTTGAATGTCTTCTTCATACGGTCGATATTTCTCGCTCCGTAGTTATAGCTCATGATCGGCTGTGCGCCCTGTCCGATTCCCTGAAGCGGCAGCATTGCAAACTGCATCGTACTTGTAAGGATCGTCATGGCACCGACTGCCAGATCTCCGCCGTACTTTAACAGGGAAGAGTTAAAGCATACCGAGATAACACTCTCACTGGACTGCATCACAAATGTGGAAAGTCCCAGCGCAAGACACGGAAAAACGATAGATGGAACCGGCTTTAAATACTCCTTTTTGATCCGTAAGAAGGTCTTCTTTCCGGTCAGGAACGCGAGAACCCATCCGCAGGATACCGCCTGAGAGATGATCGTCGCGAGAGCCGCACCCTTTACGCCCATGCCAAACCCGAAGATAAAGATCGGGTCCAAAATGATGTTGCAGACAGCTCCGATGGTAACCGTCAGCATACTGGTCTTTGAAAATCCCTGGGCCGTGATGAACATGTTCATGCCTAACGTCATCTGGACAAAGATCGTTCCGACAGCGTAAATACTCATGTAATCAACGGCATAGTCGATGGTGTTTTCACTGGCTCCAAAAGTCAAGAGCATAGAGCGGCCAAACAACAGTAAGACTGCTGTCAGGATCGCAGAAATGATGATCTGAACCGTAAAACAGCCGCTGAGAATCTTCTCCGCAGAGTCCATGTCATCTTTTCCCATAAAGATCGACGCTCTCGGCGCACCGCCGGAGCCGACGAGGGCCGCGAAGGCGGAGACCACCATAATGATCGGCAGGCAGACGCCGACACCGGTCAGGGCGAGACTTCCGCTTCCCGGGATATGTCCAATGTAGATCCGGTCAACGATGTTGTACAGCATGTTGACGATCTGTGCAATGACAGATGGAACGGCAAGCTTGAAAAGAAGCTTTCCGATCGGCTCTGTCCCAAGAAATTCTTTACTGTTGTTCATGCAGTTTTCCTTCTTTCCTGTAATCTGAAATGTTTGAATTGATCCGGTTCATAAGTTCGAACAGCATCCGGTGCTCTTCCGGGGAGAATCCGCGGCAGATGATCTCAGCAGCCCGTTTCTGGACGTTTTTTCCATCAGAGACCATCGGCGCAGCAGCGTCTGTAAGTTTCAGATGGATCGTCCTCCGGTCCGTCCCATAATATTCCCCTGTGAGCAGTCCGCGCTCTTCTAATGAGCGGACAGACATGGAAACATGGGACTTTGTAAAAGCCCGCTTCTTGATAATCCGGGCGGCGGTGTCGCACTCCGGATTGTTGGCGAGAAACAGCAGAATATTGAATTCCATCTGGGTCAGCCCGTATTTTTTGCAGACCGGATCAATGAGCCCCGTATAGAAATCCCGGCTGTCCGCCATAAAATCAACAAATTTCATGTGTATCACCTCTGGTTCAAAAGTGAACTGTTCTATTTAGAACTATATTAGTATACAGGACTATTCTTAAAAAGTCAAGAGCAGCGGCAGTTCTAAGCATTCTAATCCTATCCAGGTGCCATATCCAGATCTCGTTCTTCACATGATGTCCTTACCTGCACTACAGATTTTATAAAAAAGAGGTGCCTTGGCTGCATATTCCCCAGGTCGACCGGAATTTGCACCCTGGCACATTCGCGCAGTCGCTTGCGACAATCTACATCTTCGCGCAAGTGCGCATCATTGGCACGTTAGTGCCTTTTGTGTGACAGGGAATTCTTCGGAATTTCCTATTACATCAAAAAGATCCGACAATCAAGTTGTCTTACAGAATCAAAAATTCCCGTAAAACAACCCAACTGCCGGATCTTTTCTATATATAGCTTTATATTCTAATTAAACTTCATCGAGATTCCCCGGCTCACCAGATCATGCCAGACGATCTCCCCTGTTTCCAGAGACTTTTTCACATCGATAATCCTCTGGTTCTCCGAACCGCGGAATGCCAGTGCCACGCTGTAAAGTTCCTGAACAAACTCGCCGTCCACGAGGACATCGATCAGGCTTAACATCTCATCCGTACACTCACATCTCGCCCGGCTCTCACCGAGAAGCTCTTTATCGAAAAGATAACCGGTATAGCACCAGATATTTTTCTTTGGGAATCTCTCGCGCACTTTCTTTAAGAACGGGAGAAGTGCCCGCTGGTTCTCCGGCTCAAAGGGTTCTCCACCGAGAAGCGAAAGTCCATCCACATAATCCGGCTCCAGCGCCTTTAATAACATTTCTTCCGTCTCTTCCGTAAACGGCTTTCCGTATCCGAAATCCCACGCCACATCATTAAAGCAATTTTTACAGTGATGTGTACAGCCGGACACAAAGAGGGACACGCGGACTCCCTCACCGTTTGCAATATCACATGTTTTGATCTCTCCGTAATTCATTACAGGTGCAGTACCCTTTCCTTAATTTCCTGTGTTCTGCCCTGATTCCAGAACTGTGTTCCGATGTAGCCGCAGGTACGTCTCGCCACATTGAGCTTGCTCTGGTCACGGTTTCCGCAGTGTGGGCATTCCCATACGAGCTTTCCGTCATCCTCGATGATCCTGATCTCGCCGTCGTAACCGCATACCTGACAGTAATCGCTCTTCGTATTTAACTCCGCGTACATGATATTGTCATAGATGTAGCGGATGACCTGAAGAACAGCCGGGATATTATCCTGCATGTTCGGAACTTCCACGTAGCTGATCGCTCCGCCCGGGGACAGTGCCTGAAATTCAGACTCTAATTTTAACTTACTGAAGGCGTCGATCGGTTCCGTTACATGTACATGGTAGCTGTTTGTGATGTAGTTTCTGTCAGTTACGCCCTTTACGATGCCGAAGCGTCTCTGGAGACTCTTCGCAAAAGAGTAGGTTGTGGACTCCAGCGGGGTTCCGTAGATGCTGTAATCGATATTTTCCGCCTCTTTCCACTTCGCGCAGTAGTCATTTAACTTCTGCATGATCTCAAGACCGAGTTTCTTTCCTTCCGGCTCAGTCAGTTTCTTCTCGATTAAGCTGTATACACACTCCCAGAGGCCTGCATAGCCAAGGGAAAGTGTGGAATATCCGTCATACAGGAGCTTGTCGATGGTCTCACCTTTCTTTAAGCGGGCAAGCGCGCCATACTGCCAGAGGATCGGAGCCGCATCGGATAAGGTTCCTTTTAATCTCTCGTGGCGGCAGCGCATTGCGCGGTGGCAGAGTTCCATTCTCTCATCAAAGATCTCCCAGAACCTGTTCATGTCTTTTCTTGCACTGAGTCCGATATCAACGAGGTTGACCGTTACAACGCCCTGATTGAAGCGGCCATAATACTTGCGCTCGCCTTCCCGGTAGTTTCCTGCATTCGCAAGGTTTCCTTTTACGTAGGAACGGTCCGGAGTCAGGAAGGAACGGCATCCCATACATGTATACACATCGCCCTTTAACTCCCGCATCTTCTTCGCGGAGATATAATCCGGAACCATGCGCTTTGCGGTACATTTTGCCGCAAGCTCTGTTAAATAGTAATACGGCGCATCCGGAGTGATATTGTCCTCATCGAGCACATAGATCAGCTTCGGGAATGCCGGTGTGATCCATACGCCGGCTTCATTTTTAACGCCGAGATATCTCTGTTTTAAGGTCTCCTCGATGATCATCGCAAGGTCTTTTTTCTCCTGCGGATTCTTTGCCTCGTCGAGGTACATGTAAACGGTAACGAACGGTGCCTGTCCGTTTGTAGTAAGGAGTGTTACGACCTGATACTGGATCGTCTGGATTCCCTTCGTGATCTCTCTGCGGAGACGCTCCTCCGTGAGCTTATCGATCTGATCCTCTGTCACAGCAATTCCAAGATCCTTCATCTCGCCAATCACTTCCTGACGGATCTTCACCCTCGATACCTGGACGAACGGAGCGAGATGCGCAAGGCTGATGCTCTGTCCGCCGTACTGGTTGCTGGCAACCTGAGCGATGATCTGAGTCGCAATGTTGCAGGCTGTGGAAAAGCTGTGCGGGCGCTCGATCAGGGTCTCGCTGATTACAGTGCCGTTCTGCAGCATATCCTCCAGGTTTACAAGGTCGCAGTTGTGCATATGCTGTGCAAAATAGTCGGAGTCGTGGAAGTGGATGATTCCCTGCTTATCCGCCTCAACAATATCTTCCGGAAGAAGAAGTCTTCTCGTGAGATCCTTGCTGACCTCTCCAGCCATATAGTCACGCTGTACACTGTTGACCGTCGGATTCTTGTTGGAATTTTCCTGCATAACCTCTTCGTTGTTGCACTCGATCAGGGACAGGATCCGGTTGTCCGTCGTGTTTGCTCTCCGCACCAGAGAGCGGTCATAGCGGTAGCGCACATAATTTTTCGCGATCGCAAAAGCACCTATGGCCATCAACTGGTTCTCGACCATATCCTGGATCTCCTCTACAGACACAGCACGTCCCAGCTTATTGCACTTGTACTCTACATAATCCGCGATATCCGTAAGCTGTTCCGGTGCCAGATAGGCATTTTCTGTGGCGTTGCACGCCTTCTGGACCGCATTTACGATCTTGAGCGTGTCAAAACTTTCCTCCGCTCCGTTTCTTTTGATGATCTTCATCCCTGATTCCCCGTTTCATTTCATTGTGTTGGCAGAATTGTCCGCTTTACGCACAACTGCCGTTGCCTGTTTTTCTCTTCTGTCTATTCTGCTAAAAAACACAGCTGACCTACAGGTCCGCGCATTTACTGGCCGGCCTCAGGCATGTACATTTCAGTTGCTGATAGTTTTCTTGGTTGTATATACAGTTTGTTTTTTTCAGAATTATACAGAAATTTTATCTGATTTAGATATTTTATGATTGATCTGTCGGACTTGCCGCCACGAGTCTCTTAAGGCGGTCATGTCATGTTCCCGCCACGTTATTTTTAGTCACTCACGCGAGAACGATTCTATTATAACTGTATTGTTCCCGGATTGCAAGGAGTACTGCTATATAAATATGATATACCAAAACCATATATATGGTGAAAAATTCATGATTCAAAACTATATCTTGTTGTTTTTTGAATACAATCTACAAGAAGAGTCCACTCCGGGATCGTCCCGGAAAGCCCCTGAAATGGCATATCCCGCGAGCCATTTTTCTGCCGTTTTAAGCGTCCAGAAAGCCCGCGGGACTGTTTTCTCTGTTCTTCTTACTTAAATATGTCTGCGCCATTCTTCAAGGCGGTAACGCTGTCTTTTCTTTGCATCCTCCAATTGTGCCAGCATTTTCGGAATATCTTCGTTAAAAGTTCCCGCAAGCACTACATAGTTGGACGCGTGGTTTGTCCGGAAGATCGTTCCGGGAGAATCAATGTGTGTTAAAAACAGCTCCATTTCCTCCACGATCTCGTCCGGGGTGATAAGCTCCATCTCCCCGCGTTTTACTTCCTCATTCATCTGGGTCCCCTCATAGAGGCGCAATGTCAGGAAGGAGGCATACTCCGGATTCATCTGATTGATCAGCTCCGCCGACTTGATGGCATGTTCCCGGATCCCTTTTCTTCCGCCGAGGCCGGAGATCAGCGTCACAGAGGTCTTGATGCCGCAGCGCTTCAATTTCTGTCCCGCCGCCGCAATCTGGGCCGCCGTCACATCCTTATGGATATGCTCCAGAACACGGTCATCGCCGGATTCCGCTCCGATATAGACCATCTCGAGTCCTGCTGCCGCTAAGGCTTTTAAATCTTCCTCAGACTTTGCCAGAACATCCTTTGCAGTCCCATAGGAGGTGATCCGTTCCACATACGGGAAATTTTTGTAGACGTAAGCCAGAAGCTCTAAAAGAAGTTCTGTCTTTACCACCAGTGCATCACCGTCTGCAAAGAATACGCGGCTGACATACGGTCCGTAATAATCGCGGCATTCGTCCAGATCTTTCATGATCTCTTCTTTTGTCCGCACACGGAATTTTTTCGTCCGGTACATATTGCAGAACGTGCACCGGTTATGGGCACAGCCCACAGTTACCTGGATAATTAAGCTTCTCGCCTCACTCGGTGGGCGGTATACGGTTCCTTCATATTCCATATGATCACTTTCCTTTCCAATTAAAATGCTCCCAATCTGTCCAACCGGCTCAAAATATCTGCCCGTTTTTCATCAAACAATAGATTTTTATTGTATTCATAATACCGTTCGCACTCATTCTCCTGTAAGAACCGCACTGCCGGGGCGCTGGAGTTGAGTTCCGTGATAAACACCACCATCTCCTGACTGCTGCCGAAGGTTCCTTCCATGAAATCAAAGGCGTACTCCAGCGCCTGTCCGGCATGGGCGCACAGATCCTCAAGTTCTGTCCGTTCGTCACCAAACATCTCCCGGAACCGGTCGAATATCTCACCGCCATCAGATAACAGTTCCGCTTTCACAGTCTGTAGATACCGGTTCATGGCCGCTGTGATATCGGCACAGCGATACTTTTCCGCCCTCGTGAGGAGTCCGGCTTTCTGTTTCTGCTCGGATACCGCAGTGAATGCCTCGATCTGCTGGGAAAAGATGGCGATCGGAGTCTGCGGCACCGTCTCTATCGTTTCTCCGGCCTCCGCTTTACCTTCCAAGCTTCTCTTGAATGCTTTCAGCTCTCCAAACAGCACTTCCAGATAATCCTCTTTCTGCGCATAAGCCTTGAACTCCACATCGAGCTTCGCTAAAATCAGGCTGATGATCGAAAGCTTCTCATCAAACGGCGCTTTCGCCGCCTGTTCCATCAGGTGCTCGTCCCGCTTTCCTTCCAGGATCTCGTCGATCTGGTATCTCGCCTGATACTTCTTATATAATTCCAGATAGTTCGCAAAATCTTTCGCGATCCGCGGGTGCTCGATATACTGCACCACAACCTCCCGGTCGCAGGTAAGCCCCACCTTCTCGCAGACCTTCAAAAATCCGGAGAGATCTTCCCATCCACGAGGTGTCGCGAACACTTTTCCGTCCACGGTGGTCTCCACCTGGTAAAAATACTGCGGCTTCGCGGTGAGGAACGACAAGATCGCCGGATGGATATCCGCCTGTTTCGCGTATTCCTTCCAGACCTCAAAATCTGCCTCCACATCAATCTTTTTGATGCGGTCCAGGGTCGCAATATCGAATTCCCGCACGGATTTATTGTATTCCGGCGGGTTTCCTGCCGCCACGATGATCCAGCCATCCGGGATCTTATGATTTCCGAAAGTCTTATACTGCAAAAACTGCAGCATGGCCGGGGCCAGCGTCTCGGAAACGCAGTTGATCTCATCGATGAAGAGAAGTCCCTCGGAGAGTCCTGTGTCCTCGATCTTATTGTAGATCGCCGCAACGATCTCGCTCATGGTATATTCCGTCACATGGACATTCTTCCCGCCGTAAGTCTTCTCCGAGATAAACGGGAGACCGATGGCACTCTGTCTCGTATGGTGCGTGATCGTGTAGGAGACGAGACCGATTCCACACTCCCGCGCCACCTGCTCCATAATCTGGGTCTTTCCGATTCCTGGTGGACCGATGAGCAGCACCGGGCGCTGCCGCATGGACGGGATCTCGTATTCCCCGTGTTCGTTCTTCGTCAGATACACCTGTATCGTATTTTTAATTTCCTGTTTTGCACGCTTGATGTTCATTTTTTCTCCCATTGTAACTGCTCAGACTTTTCACAGCTACACGCAAAATACGTTCCAACTTAATTATTCTGGTAAAATTTTCTGCCTGTTGCTTCTATATCTTTACAACCAGCACCTGACCTATGAAACTCATCCTTTTCCATCTAATATTTTCCCCACATCCTCCATCGACTCCGGGTCCAGAATCACCTTCATCGCCCAAGGCGGAACGTCCGCGTCAGTATAATTATCCCGCATAAACACGAAGGCCGTGTCATATGGCGGCATTTTCACCGGAAATGTCCCATATCCGTCCGTAAAATAGAGAAGTCCCCGCAACCTGCTGAACTTTCCCGCCTTGATCATCTGGTCCACATGCAGGAATGCCGGGCGGAAATCAGTCCCGCCCATGCCATGGAGCTCCATGTGGTCCATGTAATTCCGAAGGTCCTCCTCGCTCTCGATCTTCACATCCTGCCGTACTTTATCGTCGCACTGCAAAATGTGGATATTGACCTTCTTAAAGAAGCTCTCTGATTGGGCCAGCACCCCGTAGGTCTCTTCCAGGAATTTCTTCACCAGCTCCCCGGAACATGACATCGAAGTGTCGATAACGACCACAAAATCCTCGATCCGCCGGACTTCCTTCGTCTCAAGGGGCTCGATCAACGGCATATTTCCGTATAACTGCATGCCATAATTGTAGAATACATAGTCGAACGCATCCGGATCGATCTGGACTGTCTCCTTCAGCACCGAAAATTTCTGCAAAAATTTCCGGTAATCGTACCGCTCCCGGTTCTCCACCGCCATCTGATCCATCAGCTCCCTGGAGTCATCCGCCGCCTCGTTGGAAAACGCCTCCATCTCCGCCTGCATCTTCTCCCGCTTGTCATCCCAATCGTTTTTTCGGTTCCGGTTGGGATTCGGAGATTTCTTCTCGTCCTCTTTCTCCCATCTGGAATGATCGTCCCGGCAGAATTCCCGGCAGAGCCGCTCATATTCGATCTCCGAAAGCTCCATCTCCTGCATAGTGTGATAGATGCTCTCCGCGTTCAGTACCTTGATCTTTTTCCTCAGACGTCCGTAAAATTCCGCCCGCACCGGGGACATCGGCAGATGGACGCACGGCTTGTGGATCCCGTCGATCAGGGACTCCACAGCGATATCGCATGCCAGATTCCAGTATTCCTCTGTCCGCTTTTTTCTCGACCATGGGTGGACAAAGAGACAGTGGAAAGTCTCGTGCAGGATCATGCGGTTTACATAAACAGGATTTCTCCGGTACCAGCCGCAGATGTATCCTGTCTCAAATGATAATAAGGTTCCGTCCGTTCCGATTCCCTTGATGCTGTTGTCCGCCACCGGGAACAGACCATTTAAGGCCACGTCGAGAAACCGCATGGAAAGATACAGCTCATTCCTCGCGTTCCGTATGATCTCAACGCCGATCGCCGCCAGTTCTTCCAGCGCGCCCTGCTCTCTCAGGATCGGCGACCATGCCGCATCTTCTCTCATGACGATTTCTGACCTCCTCACAAATCAAAATCAAACTTTTTCTTCTTTACGCCAAACTTCTTCCTCTGGATCTCCATAAACATCCCCAAAAGCTCCGGCAGATGCTTTTTCGAGATCTCCGTGATCAGCCCCGACATCTTATCCGCCGTCAGCGGATTCTTTTCCGGTGTCAGGTACTGCCCTGCCAGCCATTTTACCGTCTCCGGGTCCTCAAGGCTGCCGAGAAGTACTTCATAAAGATTCTCCATAAGAAACTTTTCATATTCCTTTTTCGCGCTCTCCCACAGTCCTTTCGGATACTGCAGCCGGGTCACCGCGATCTTCGATGCCATGAGAACCGATTCCTCTGCTTTTTCATACACAAACATTTTATCATACCTGTCAAATCGGAATTTTCGTCCCTCAAAACAGTAGCGATACTTCTGCCCTGCACCGTGGATATTGGATACCGTGATCCTGGCGGGCGTATTTTCCACCGCCTCGTCGTAGTATTCCGGGAAGATCACACGCGCAGTCTCTGTCTCCCCGTTCTCTTCCTCAAAAGTACTTGAAGCCAGCGATGTTCGTGCAGAGTCCGTGTCTCTCTCGTCCTGCATTCGATTTTGTCCGCTCTGTATAAACACATGTACTGTGACTCTCTCATTGATCTCCGTCACAAAATCCCTGAGCGCCGACTCTTCATCCACCCCCATATGCACAGTCAGACTCCTGATATTCCGGCAGCCCGTAAACACACCGCCGCCGACTTCCCGGAGCGTCCCGTAAAAATGGATCTCCTGAAGCTTCTCACATCCATAAAATTCATATCTTCCGATCCGGGTGAGTGTCCGCGGTAGATAGACTTTCTCCACCGTGCTCCCCGAAAATACCTTGTCTGCCAGCTCTGTCACCGGAAGTCCGCCCAGACTTTCCGGTACCACGCAGACGGCGCCTGGTGCCAAAAGCTTTGTCACACAAGCGCCCCCATTTTTCTCTTTAAATTCAAATTCAACATCCATATTCCAGTTACACTTATTATAATTGTTCAGCAGAGCAGAACAATAAGTTCACAGACCTGCCGAACAGTTATGCTTATTCTTCAATCAGTTTATTTAACTTTCTCATCGCACTAAACCGGTAATAGTATACCAGGAATGCCAGCGAAGTGATAGTCCAGCTTAACGGATAACTCGTCAGCGTTGTATACAGCCCCGGATGGACCGCGCCCGCGCCGAATACCCAGAGCACACGCAGGATACATGTTCCAACACAGATGATCAGCATCGGGATCAGGGCATCGCCCACGCCGCGCAGCGTACACGGATATACGTTGACGCAGATGTAGCAGAACCAGAACGGCACCAGGAAGCGGATAATACTCATGCTCTCCGCCATAACATCCACATCATTCGTAAAGAGACTGATGAGTACCGGACCTGCCGTAAACATAAATACACCAAGTACTGCCGTAATGATCGTCGACATGAGAAGCCCCACATAGGTGCCCTTTTTCAGACGTTTGATCTTTCCTGCACCGAAGTTCTGTCCCGCAAAAGTCGTCACAGAAATTCCCATAGCATCCATGGTCATCCAGAAGATACCGTCGATCTTTCCATAAACTGCCCAGGACGCGATCGTGTTCGTTCCATATCCGTTGATATTTGCCTGGATCAGGATATTGGAGATCGAGTACATCATGGACTGCAGTCCCGCCGGGAGACCGATCTTTATGATCCTCTTTAATAATACCGGCTCCACACGGAGTTCCTTCGGGATAAAACGGTAAGATTCTTTTGTCCGGATCAGCGTTATCATAACGAGTACTGCCGATAAAAGCTGGGACATGATCGTCGCAAGCGCCGCCCCGGCAACTTCCATATGAAAACAGACTACAAATAGGAGATCCAGAGCAATATTGGTCAGGCAGCTCGCCACAAGGAAATACAGCGGTCTCTTAGAATCTCCCACAGCTCGCAGGATCGCAGCGCCCATGTTGTAGACCAGGTTTCCGATAATACCTAAGAAATAGATTCTGAGGTATGTGACAGAATATCCAAGGATCTCTTCCGGTGCGCCCATAGCACGGATTGCCACTGGGGTAAAGATCTCACCGATGATTAAAAGCATCACCCCGCCGGCTAATGCCAGGCAGAATGCCGTGTGGACCGATTTTCGCACCTGCTGCTCTTCTTTCGCCCCGTAGAACTGGGATACAACGACAGCCGCGCCGGAGGACATTCCGACGAAAAAACCAACCAGCAGGTTGATCAGTGTTCCCGTCGTACCGCCTACCGCGGAAAGTGCCTCTTTTCCCACAAACTTTCCAACGATCATGGCATCCGCCGTGTTGTAAAGCTGCTGGAAAAATGTTCCAAACAGGATCGGGAAGAAAAAAAGCAGGAGCTGCTGCCAGATCACGCCGTCCGTGATCCCGTTGTAGCCCACCGGATAGTTCTTCTTAAGTGTCATACCTTCACCCTCTACGAAATTCGTCATACACTGGATTTTTCCGGGTGCATAACTATGGATACTTCCGCCCTGTATCTGTCGGTTACGGATACAGGGCAGAAATATGGTTGATCAAAAGTAACTTTTTCTGTTGTCAATTACCCTCAAAGGTTCTTTTTGATTACAGAAGGTTCTTTCTAAGCTCCTCGCCGCTCTTTGCGGAAAGGTATGCCGGCGGGATGTCAAGAATAGTCTTGCAGCCGGTCATGCCTTCATTCTTCATACGGAATGCGGCGCGGGCACAGCAAACGATCACGGATGAAGTAAATTCCGGGTTGGAATCCAGTTTCAGGCGGTACTCGATCACATGTGCATTCTCCTTGTTCCAGCCGGTCCTTCCGTTTCTGATCACGAAACCGCCATGCGGGAGTGTGGAGTGGTCACGCTTCATCTCTTCCTCGCTGATGAAATGAACCGTTGTGTCATAGTCGGAGAAGTAGTTCGGCATCGTCACGATTTCTTTCTCGATGCGGGCAAGATCAGCGCCCTCTTCCGCTACGACGAAGCACTCTCTCGTGTGTTTCTCTCTCGTTGTGAGTTCCGGGGTCTCGCCGTTTCTGATCTTCTCTAACACGCTCTCAACCGGTACTGTGTACTGTCTCGCGTCCTTCACGCCATTGATACGGCGGATCGCGTCAGAATGTCCCTGACTTACGCCCTTGCCCCAGAATGTATAGTCTTTTCCATCCGGGAGAATTGCGTTTGCGTATACACGATTTAAGGAGAACATGCCCGGATCCCAGCCTGCGGAGATCACTGCTACATTTCCTGCTTCCTTTGCCGCTGCATCGACAGCTGCAAAATGCTCCGGAATTCTCGCGTGTGTGTCAAAGCTGTCCACTACGGTGAAATATTTCGCATACTCCGGTGTCTGCACCGGAAGATCTGTCGCACTTCCGCCGCAAAGGATCAGGACATCGATCTTATCTGTCATATGCTTCGCTTCGTCCGCATGGTAAACCTTTGCGCCTTCGGTCAGGATCATGACATTTTTCGGATCTCTTCTTGTAAATACTGCCGCAAGCTCCATATCCGGATTCTGTTTGATGGCGCACTCAACGCCGCGTCCAAGATTTCCATAACCCATAATTCCGATTCTGATCGTCATATTGTTCTCCTCTTCTTTCTTTATTTAATGTCGCTATCTCCATTTTACCAATAGGCCGTTATAGTGTCAATTGAAATAAGTTTAACGAATTTGTCTCCTGTTTCTTCCAAATACACCTGCAAAACCTGCCACCGGAAGGTTCTTCTGGGAACACGGTAATGAAAAAAGAAACAACGGAATCCGAAATCCTTTTTCTCAAAGATCCCTGAGTCCGTTGTTTACATATTTTTTAATATATTAATGTTTTTCCCTTTTCATAAGCACAAACGCAACGCCCGCCGTGATGAACTCTGATACAGTCACCGTAAGCCAGATTCCGTCTACACCAAAGAGTGCCGGGAGAAGGAACACGAACACGCTGTTTAAGATCACTCCGCGGAGCAGTGTGATCGTTAAAGAAAACCGCGGTCTCACAGTAGACTGGAAATACATTCCGCTGATGATGTTCCACTCGCTGACTAAGAAGCAGAGGAAATACAGCCGGATCGCCGGGACCGCCATTGTGAGGATCTCCGGTGTCGGGTCCAGGAACAGATAGGACAACTGTACCGGGATCAGCATGCCGATCGCAGTGAATATGAAGCCTGCGGCAAATCCGGTCCGGACTCCCAGTTTTCTCGCCTCGCCGACTCTCTTCAGGTTTCCCGCGCCAAAGTTCGCGGAGAGCAGCGGCTGTACTGCCTGAGCGATACCGTTGGAAATGGACGATGCCACAAGCGCGGTGTTTGTGATGATTCCATAGACCGTGATTCCCATCTCTCCCACGTAAGCGAGGAGCTGGCGGTTAAACAGCAGCATCACGAAGCCGTTGGAAACCTCCAGAATAAAGCTTGCGAGCCCATTTCCGAGCACCTCCGGCACCCGTCTCCACACATCGCTAAATTCCAGCTTCAAGTGGTTATCTTTCGAGAAAAAATGGCTTGCGAGGATCAGCACCGTGAGTGTCGTTCCGGTGGCCGTCGCCAGCGCCGCACCTCCCATTCCCCATTTCATGATAAAAATGTATACATAATCCAAGATCACATTGGTGACGCCTCCGCTGATCACGCCCGCCATGGCAAGCTTCGGCGCACCGTCATTTCGGACGAATGCCTGAAGGAATGAAGACAGGGCAAACATGGGAGCCGCTGTTGTGAGCACAGTTCCGTAAGGCACGGTGTATTCATTTAAGAGCGGGGTATTTCCCATAAAAGTAATCAGAGGGTTGAAAAAGATTCTTCCCAATATCAGAAAGACTGCTGACAGAGCAAGCACCACACAGAGTGCCGCCGTAAAATAACTTCTGGCGCGTTTTTCATCGCCGCGTCCTCTGGAAAACCCAAAGAGAACGCTGCCGCCGACTCCGCACATCATTCCGATCCCGAAATATGTGTTGTAGAGCGGCAGTAAAATATTCATCGCCGCAATACCGGAACCACCGACTCCGCGTCCGATCATCATCGTGTCAGCCAGAATATAAATAGATGTCACGAGCGTCGCGCTGATGGACGGCACCAGGTAACTGAAAAATACCTGGCGGACCGGGGATTCCAGCATGTTGATCTGTTTCATAAGTGTTGCTCCTCAATATTCTTCAAAATGTATTTCGATATACCTTGTTCTTCTTTCTAACAGCAATATTTCAGCAGCTCTTTTTGCAAAGCTGCTGATTTCTTAGTCTGCGATGTTAAAATTCGTCCTTGCATATCCTGCCAGCGTGTCTGCCATCTTTTTTCCATACTCTGCGGCAAAATCATCAAGGACTCTTTCAGCGATCCGTGTCCCCTCTTCCCCGAAGATTGCTTCACAAACTTCCCGGTATGCCCAGTAGGAGTGAGCGCAGTGGTACTCGAAAGATCTGAGGCCTGCCGGATTTTTTGCCATATTAGACTCCGGCGTCAAACCGGCGTTCCGGATCGTCTGTATACAATAATCATGGTCATGGAGTGTCTGGGAGACCTCATAGCGAATCTCCGGGTTGAAACCTCGGGAAATGGACGCATCCAGGTCCTTACAATAGAGAAGCCCCGCTTCCGGGAGTCCCATATTCTTAAACTGGGTATGCCACGGACAGACATGGATGTGGATCTGAAAGTCCGGGCTTAAGCTTGTCGTCTCGGACTGGTTTCCGAGTCCCTGTGCTTTCACCTCTTCCGTGTTGACCCACTCACCGTACTGGCAGTATGTCTCATAAGTCAGAGGTTTTCCGTCCCGGATCGCCCGCTGTGCCATCCGACGTCCACGCTGTTCGCCGTAATATCGGGTGGCATGCAAAAATGCCGCCTCGCCGCGGTCACTGAAGATTTCCTTCAGGTAAACATAATATTTTGCCGCAATAAATGCATGTGACAGTTCTGTAAATCCCATAATGCTTCCTCCCGTCCTACATTCTATTCTTCTGCTTCACCATAGCGCTCTGGCTTGTATACAAAGTCCATGCTGTGGACAGACTCATTTTCCCGCATGACCAGATATCCGCGTGCTTCTTATTTCATCTCTCCAAGAATATCCGACAACTGCGCAAACTGTGCAAGGCTTAACGCCTCGCCGCGGATCGTCGGAGTGAGTCCCATCTCTGCGATCGCTGCCGCGATCTGTTCCTTTGTATACGGAAGCTCAGGCGCATTTCCGAGACCGTTCTGCAGCGTCTTTCTTCTCTGATTGAAGGACGCGCGGATGATCTTAAACATCAGGGCAGGATCCCTCACCTCAACCGGCATCTCCTTATGTCTTGTAAGCCGGATCACCGCTGATCCCACATTCGGGCGCGGGATAAAGCAGTTCGGCGGTACGTTCGCTACGATCTCCGGCTCCGCGTAATACTGGACAGCCAGGGACAGGGCACCGTAATCCTTGGAGCCCGGACCTTCCTTCATGCGGTCCGCCACTTCCTTCTGGACCATGACGGTAATATTGTCGATCGGCACGCCGCTCTCAAAGAGCCCCATGATGATCGGAGTCGTGATATAGTACGGCAGGTTCGCAACGACCTTGATCGGCTTTCCGCCGTTGTATTCCTCTGCCAGTGCCTTGATATCGACTCTTAAGATATCCTCGTTGATGACGGTCACGTTGTTATAATCCGCCAGTGTCTCCTTTAAGATCGGGATCAGGTTCCGGTCGATCTCGACAGCGACCACATGACCGGCATTTTCTGCCAGATACTGGGTCATGGTTCCGATCCCAGGTCCGATCTCAAGGACACAGTCATTCTTTGTGATCCCGGCTGCAGAGATGATCTTCTCCAGTACATGGGTATCGATCAAAAAGTTCTGACCGAACTTTTTCTGAAACATGAATTCATACTTCTGTATGATTTCTATGGTATTCTTTGGGTTTCCCAGATTTGCCATTTATTTCTCTCTTTCTATTTTTGACTGCGCTTTTGCGCAGGTGCTTTTATTTACGCGAACAACGAGCCAAAGTCCGCGCTTGCGCGAGACCTTGGCGACTGTCGCGATAACAAGGGGAAACTCGCGAAGCGTGTTTTCACTTGTTACATGAGATGCATCTTGTATACAAAATTTGATACTATTCCGATATCGCAGTCCGATCGGTCTGATCATCCCGAAACTCCTACTCTGTGATCCGATACAGCGCTCTAGCGTTCTTCGTCGTCTCCCGGATGATCTCTTCCTTGGAAACACCCTTGATCTCTGCCAGCTTCTCCACCACATACGGCAGATTTCCGGAATGATTTCTCTTTCCGCGGTTCGGCACCGGTGCCAGATATGGGCAGTCCGTCTCAAGAACGATCCTGTCTAGCGGTGCGTATTCCGCCACTTCGATCAGTTTTTTCGCATTTTTAAAGGTCAGCACTCCGCCGATCCCAAGGTAATATCCCATATTCAGATATTCCCTCGCCATCTCCACTCCGTAGGAAAAGCAGTGGATTACACCGCCGGTGGCACCGTTATGTTCCGCTTTCATAATGTCCAGTGTGTCCTTCGCCGCGTCACGGCTGTGGATGATCACCGGGAGTCCCGTCTTTTTTGTTACCTCAAGCTGTGCCGAAAACCAGTGTTTCTGAATCTCCCGCTCCGGCTCGTCCCAGTAGTAGTCAAGACCGATCTCACCGATCGCCACAACCTTCGGATTTTCTGCCAGGGATTCCAGCCACTTCATATCCGCGTCCGTAAGCTCCGCCGTCTCGTTCGGATGCACACCCACCGCCGCATACATGAAGGAATGCGTCTCAGCTAACGCCAGAGTTGTTTTTGTGGATGCGATGCTCGCGCCGACATTCACAACGGTTCCGATTCCCTGTTCTTTCAGTCCCGTGAGCACTTCCTCCCGGTCCGCATCAAACGCCTCATCGTCGTAATGGGCGTGTGTGTCAAAAATATAGTCCATTCTTTCTGTCCTCGAGTCATATGTCGTTTTCTTTTTCATCCGGAGCCGGCATCTGTAAGACTTTTTGCACCATCTCATTTTCTACAGTCCCACAGCCATCTTGATTCCCCGGATCACCAGCAGATGCAACGGATAAAACAGATAGAAAATTCTTCCGCTCCCACTGCCCTTTTCTCCATTGTAACGGTTTATCAGAAAAATTGCAACGCAAGCCGCAGCGCCATAGAAATCCATATACATACAAAATAAAAGCACAACGCAGACAGCTGTGCGAAGCTGTGGTTCCGTGCGCAATGTATACAATATAACGATCAGCAGCACGCCCATAAAGCCATAATCTGTTTTCAGACAATCAGCTGCCAGTCCAAAAGGAACCGCCGCCAGAACCCGGATATACCGCTCATATTCCAACGGAAATCTCCTCTGGCCTACTGCCTTCCTGCCGCCATCTCCTGTTTTTTTCCTGTTTCCGTATGACACTCCAGATCCACTCCCGCAGATCAGATCGCCAACCCAGACTGCCAGAAGTCCCAGAAGTAATGTGAACACCGTATTCTGATCCGCCGGAAAAAGCCATGTTCCCCCCGCCACAAGATCAAAGGGGATCTCCGAAATAACTGCCAGCAGAAGCAGCCTCAGCGCATACCATCTCCGGTCTCTCGTATGCGCCGCACCCTCCGCGATCATAAACGCAAAGAGAGGAAAAGCCACACGCCCCACAAGGCGCATGGCTGTCCCACAGAGACTCCAGGCAACGCCCGAAGCCAGTTCTGACTGTTCAATAAGCCCAACGGCCGCATGGTCGATGACCATGCTGACCAGGGCAATGTTTTTTATCTGTTCCGCCGAAAAGCAAAAGCGCACTTTCACTTAGCAGACCTCAGAACCGGACTTGATATCCTTTGCCGGTGTCATTAATGCAAGGTTGCCCTCATCATCCTCCGCGCAGAGGATCATGCCTTCCGATAACATGCCTGCGAGCTTCGCCGGTTTTAAGTTCGTAACGACCATAACCTTTCTGCCGACCATATCTTCCGGTTTATACCATGCCTTGATTCCGCTTAGGATCTGTCTTGTCTCAGAACCGATCTTAACCTGGGAGCAAAGTAATTTTTTGGACTTCGGAACCTCTTCACACTTCACGATCTCACCGATCTGGAACTGAAGCTTTGCGAAATCATCATATGTGATCTCCGGCTTCTTCTCAACGTCCATGCCCGGCTTCTCTTCTTCCTTCTTCTCTTCCTGTTTCTCTGCTGCGGCTGCTGCCTTCATGGCCTCAACCTTCTCCATAACGTCCTTGATGTCCATACGGGCAAACAGGATCTCCGGCTTCTCTGTAACCTTGTTTCCGTTCGGGTACAGACCGAAGGTATTCATGTTCTCCAGCGATCTCTTCTCTGTGTTTAACTGAGCGAGGATCTTCTCAGAAGTTTCCGGCATGAAGGAGAATAACAGGGACGCACCGATGGTGATCGCCTCTGTGAGATTGTAAAGAACGGTTGCAAGACGGTCCTTCTTTGCCTCGTCCTTTGCGAGTGTCCACGGAGTTGTCTCATCGATATATTTGTTGCTGCGGCGGAAGATATTGAAGATCTCTGTGATCGCGTCTGCAACGCGGAGCTTGTTCATCTTCTCGTCTACTTTCTTGACCGTCTCAAGAACGGTTGCCTTTAACTCTTCATCCACCGGCTCTGCAGCGCCCTTGTTCTCGACAATTCCGCCAAAATATTTATTTGTCATGGAAACGGTACGGTTTACAAGGTTTCCAAGGATGTTGGCAAGATCAGAGTTCATGCGCTCAACCATAAGATCCCAGGAGATCACGCCATCGTTCTCAAACGGCATCTCATGAAGTACAAAGTAGCGGACTGCGTCAACGCCGAAGAAGTCAACGAGTGTATCAGCGTAGAGGACATTTCCTTTGGATTTACTCATCTTGCCGTCACCCTGTAACAGCCACGGATGTCCGAATACCTGCTTCGGAAGCGGAAGGCCGAGAGCCATTAGGAAGATCGGCCAGTAAATGGTATGGAAGCGGATGATATCTTTACCGATCAGATGAAGGTCTGCCGGCCAGTATTTCTTAAACTTCTCGTCGCTGTTTCCGTCACAGTCATATCCGATTCCCGTGATATAGTTGGTCAGCGCGTCAAGCCATACATAGGTAACGTGCTTCGGATCAAAGCTGACCGGGATTCCCCACTTGAAGGAGGTTCTGGATACGCAAAGATCCTGAAGTCCCGGAAGCAGGAAGTTGTTCATCATCTCGTTCTTTCTGGATACCGGCTGGATAAACTCCGGATGCTCGTTGATATATTCGATGAGCTTCGGAGCATATTTACTCATACGGAAGAAATATGCCTCTTCCTTTGCCGGCTGTACCGGACGTCCGCAGTCCGGGCATTTTCCGTCAACGACCTGGGACGGAGTCCAGAAGGACTCGCACGGTGTGCAGTAAAGTCCCTCATAATGTCCTTTATAGATATCGCCCTGATCATATAATTTCTTGAAGATCTTCTGGACCTGTTTCTCATGGTAATCATCTGTGGTCCGGATGAATTTATCATAGGAAGTGTTCATGAGATCCCAGATCTCCTTGATCTGACCTGCAACGTTGTCTACGAACTCCTTCGGGGTTACGCCTGCGTCTGCAGCCTTTAACTCGATCTTCTGACCGTGCTCGTCGGTTCCTGTCTGGAAGTAAACGTCATAGCCCTGTTCTCTCTTGTAGCGTGCGATCGCGTCTGCTAATACGATCTCATAAGTGTTTCCAATATGCGGTTTGCCAGATGTATAGGCGATCGCTGTGGAAATGTAGTATGGTTTCTTACAGTTTGTACACATGGATTGATTCCTCCTGTTTTTTTATCTCTTTTTACGGCTCTTCTCCTGCCGGTCGTTTTTATTGCACAATGACATAAAAAAGAATGTGCTTTGGCACGTTCAGAGCTCTCGCGCAGTCTCTTGCGACAACCTGCCTCCTCGCGCAAGTGTGCGTTTTTGTTTAACAGGACGTTCCTTCGGAGTTTCCTGTCAAATAAAAAAAGCCCGTCTTTAATTATTAAAGACGAGTCTCCCCGTGTTACCACTTTAAATTCGGCGGTGCCTCACGGTCATCGCCCTCACCGGCTGTCAAAAACAACCTGACACGCTAACGGGCGCTTCCGGCACAGGCTAACACGGTTTCCGCTTTCACCTGCACAGCTCCGGGACCATCTTCTGCCGTCTCTTTGCTCCCCTTTCTCACCAACCGGGGTCTCTGAAAGCTTCCTTTCGGCATACTCTTCCCTTCCAAGCTTTTTCCATATGATTCCTTTAGTCTATCCTGTTCGAATAAATTTGTCAAGGTATCGTTTGTTTTTCCGGCGTTTTATGTTACAGTTCAGCCATGCATCTTCATCAAAACCATCGCATAAATGAACTCTGATATTTTTATTGATTTTTTATCCGCAAAAGACTACACTGTGGTTACCAAAAAACTTTTTCACAGATCTTTGCATCGGTATCCTGCGGATCTGCGGCGTCTCTTAACTCTGGAGGAATGAGCTTATGAATCATACATTACTTAACAATCAGGAACGCGCAAGACAGCTCCGGATCCGGGTCGAAAATATCACGATCCTTCTGCTCGCCGTCTTTTCCTTTTTCCTGTTCCTTTTAACCTTTTTCCCGTTTTCCAGGATCTCGAAGGCCATGCAGGGATCCTTTGAGATGGGGCGCATGGTTCAGCGTGCCTTTTCCATTGTTCTTTTCGTATTGTCCCTGCAGTTATGGAAGAGAAAACGGAACGCATGGACAATCGCCGTAGGGATCTTTGTCCTCAATTTTCTGCGCGGACTCATTGGAATGGGACATCCGCTGCACAACGGGATCATGATTCTCGACCTTTTCTTATTTATCCTGTTTTTCATCACGCGGAAAGATTTCTGCTGCCCGGCCGGACGCGGAAACCGCCGACAAACACTGTTTCTGGCACTTTTTGCCATCATCGGTGTCCTCATAAATGTAGGGATCACCTGGCACTATATGCGGCTCGGAACCGCGGACGGTGCTTCTGTCTCCTTTGCCGACAGCTTCACTCTGGGAATCAGTATGATCTTCGGCATGGGAAGTCTTCCCGCGTCTATGGCTGACCGCCATGGAACGGAGTTCGTCCTGTTCTGGTTCAGCTGGGGCTGTATTCTCGCCGCTATTCTCTGTGCCGTGCGCCCGTGGATTCAGAAACAGGCCCACGGATCCCAGGAAATCCAGCATGCCAGAACACTTTTAAATCTTTACAGCCAAAATCCCTGCTCCTATCTTGCACTGGAGGATGACAAATGCCTGTATTTTGGTCACTCAGTCTATGGCGTGCTTCCTTATGGAACTGTCGGTGACACCATCGTCGTAAACGGTGATCCTGTGTGCAGAGATGAGGACTTTCCGGCTCTCCTGACGGAATTCAGAGAATTCTGTCAGAACAGCGCCCACAATATCTTCTTTCTCGGCCTGACTGACTATTATCTCAGTGAATACGAAAAGCAGGGGTTCGGTCTTGTAAAGAGCGGTGAGGAAGCGCGTTTCAAACTCACCGATTACGAGATCAGCGGCAAAAAAGGCGCGAAAATGCGCATGAACATCAACCATGCCACAAAAGCCGGTGTCACCGTCCATGAATACAAGGTCCTTGAGAAACGCAATCCGGCTCTTGACCGGGAATTCGACCGGATCACCGATGAATGGCTGGATGGCAAGAAGAGCGGCATGCTCCAGTTCACCATGGGTACCGTAGGGCTTGAGGATCCGATGGATAAGCGTTATTTCTACGCATTAAATTCTGATGGAAAAATGGTTGCCTTTATCGTCTTTGTTCCATTTCTTGGAAAAAACGGCTACATGGCAGATGTGACAAGGCACGGGAAAGACGCGCCCAGCGGAGTCATGGAGACGATCATATACGAGGCATTTCAGGTATTCAAGGAAGAAGGCATCGGCTATGGCAGCCTCGGTGTTGCCCCTCTGGCAGGATTAAGTGCCGAGAGCAAAAATCCGATGGAACGTCTTCTGCAGTTTATCTATGACCACTTAAATGCCTGCTATGGATTCCGGGATCTTTACCGCGCGAAAGAAAAGTACAGCCCCACCGAATGGGTTCCGTCCTACTACGCATATCTTCCGAAATATCCGACACCGGGCATGCTCTACGCCGCTGTCGAGATCCAGAATCCACACGGGATCCGCGGTTACATTCTGACTCTTCTTAAGGGAGAACTGCACAAATGGAAAAAATGACCTGCCGTCAGGGAATGGCGGATACGCCTCAGGTGTGGATCTATTATAAGGAAAGCGGGCGCGGCACTCCCATCTTAATGCTGCACGGAAACGCGGAGACGCACCTGATCTTTGATTATTACGAAAAAAAGCTGTCCATGAAATACCGTGTCATTCTCATGGACAGCCGCGCCCACGGGCGCTCACGGATCAAGCCGGAATACGCGGAATCAGAGTTCACTACCACAGATATGGCGAGGGACGCAGCAGCGCTTCTGGATATCCTTCATATCCCGTCCTGTATTCTTTTTGGATTCAGCGATGGGGCAAATATCGCCTTGGAATTCGCATCCCTGTTTCCGGATCGGACTCGTGCCGTGATTGCCATCAGTGGAAATGTCTCACCGGATGGGCTGATTCTTCCTGTCCGGGCTTTTTGTGTGGGGAAATACTTCTGTCTGAAAGCGGCGACAAGTCTGTTCCGGGAAATCTGCAAAAAAAATCCTGCCGCTTCCTGCATCCTTTCATGTCTTTTCCGTCATCAACAGCTCGCTTCCCTGCTCTGCAATTCTCCCATGATGTCCCGGGAGCAACTTGAAAATGTCCAGGCGCCGGTTCTCCTGATCGCCGGAACGAGAGATCTGGTGAATGTCTCCCACTCCCGCCTTATGGCCCGGCTGATTCCCCGGGCGCAGTTAGTTTTGATCAAGGGGGCGACCCATACGTCCATGTTTGGGCGTAAAGCGTTTTATTTGAAAATCATCCATGATTTTCTGGACAAATCACAAGCATAACAATAAGCCCTTTTCTCTTTCTCAACAATAAGTCCCGGCACCTCCACCGGTCGGTCATTTTTTATCGCTGTATAGTTCTGTTTTTACCGGCAAAGCATATATTGAACCAAATGGCTGTTTCTTCCGCGCCTGGTCAGCCAATATTTTTCGGAGGTCCGAAGATCTATGGCTTTTAAAACATTCCGCCTTGCTGTTGCCGCTTTAGTTTTGACCGTTTTCATTACTGCCTGCCAGAATGACCGGATCTCCCGGGCCCTTTCCCCGGAGACCGGGGAATTTTATTCTTCTGATGCTCTTTCCTCTACCCGATCCGGTCATTCCGAAGAGGAGCGAAAGCTTCAGGCAGATTTCGACGCCTTCTGCACGGAACTGTTTCAGAAAGAAATGGAGTCTTCCAGCACTCTGGATCTTCACTATACACTTCTGCACCCGGAAAATTATGGAATTGATGCTGAGGATGCTGCTCTCGGTACATACCGTCTGTCGGAGCTCATAAAAAACAGCCGTGAGATTCATGACCTGAAGGAAAAGCTCTCCGAGTTTGATCCCCATATGCTGCCCGATGACCAGCAGATCCTCTATGACTCCCTTTCCGAGAGAATTGAGACCGGTCTGATGGCAGAAGGTTTAGAACTTTATGATCAGCCTCTCGCTCCCACCATCGGGATCCAGGCACAGCTTCCGATCCTGCTGGCGGAGTATTCTTTTCACTCGCTTCAGGATGTGGAAGATTATCTCACTCTGCTTTCCCAGCTTGATTCCTATTATGGGGATATCCTCTACTTTGAAGAGCAGAAGGCGGCTGCCGGACTCGGACCATCTGATGCCTCGATTGAACGGATCCTGGAATCCTGTCAGAGTTATCTCATAGATCCCGTGAACAATTTTCTCACGGAAACCTTTGAGACACGGTTAAATTCTCTTTCCACAGATATTTCCCTGTCGGAACAGCAGAAAAATAATTTCCGCTCCCGCCATCTTGAGGTCATAAAGAACTCGTTTCTTCCCGCTTACCGCCATCTGATCGATGGGCTCTCCGGATTAAAGGGACGCGGTATCAATGAAGGTGGGCTCTGCGGATTCCGGAATGGCAGACGGTATTATGAATATCTTCTACGATCCGGTCCCGGCCTTTCTTATAATATAGAAGAATTAAAGGCAGCTCTGTCTGACCGGATGCAGAAAGATCTGGAAACGATTTCTTCTCTTTCGAAAAAGACAGGTCCTGATCTCTCCTTCCGCCTTACCGATCCACCTGCGATTCTGGCTGATCTGCAGACACAGATGTCCGGAGATTTCCCGGTTCTTTCCGAATCCTCAAAAAAATATGAGATCCGGTACGTTCCCGCGCAGCTGGAATCTACGTTAAGTCCGGCGTTTTATCTTACTGCACCCCTTGACGATCCCACCCGGAATGTGATTTATATCAACAACGGCAGCACCAGCGCAAAAGACGAACTGTACCCAACACTCGCCCATGAGGGCTTTCCCGGTCATCTCTACCAGACCGTCTATTTCCGGGAACACACACACAATCCTCTGGCGGCCCTGCTCACCTGTTCCGGGGCAAATGAAGGATGGGCAACTTATGTAGAACAGCTGTCCTACTTCTATGATAATGGTCTTTCTGAAGAAACCAGCGCTTATCAGGCCGCCATGCGGTCCTTTTCTCTCTGTTTTCACTCACTTTTAGATATCGGGATCAATTATGACGGCTGGTCAAAAGACCGGGCTGCCGCCTTTGTCCGCACCTGCTTTGACGCGGATGACGCGCTGGTGGAGGAACTCTGGCAGACCATGATCGACAATCCCACAAATTATCTGGAGTACGCCGGCGGATATGTGGAGATCATGGAGATGCGGGAGGAAGCAGAAAAAAAGCTGGGGAACCGATTTTCCGCGAAGGAATTCCATAAGTTTCTTCTCGATCTTGGCCCCGTGCCGTTTTCTGTGACACGGAAATACTTTACATTATGGCTCCAACAGAAATAGCCTGTAAGAAAAAAAATAAAGTGTGTAAGTTTTTGCCTTAGTGTGGTTCTTTCTGAATTTTGGGTATAGCGTATAAAATATTAGCTGGTATCAATTCGATACCAGCTTGTTTTACAACAA
>NZ_QWGL01000018.1 GCF_003435375.1 Clostridium sp. AM34-11AC
ATGCTGAGTATAAGGCCTGAAATGTTAATGTTTCCATTTGAAGCAGAAAGCATCTCCTATGCGGTCTGCAAGTATTTTGGCATCGAGACCGGAGAAAACAGCTTCGGCTATATTGCAAGCTGGAGCCAGGGCAAAGAGCTGAAAGAGCTGAGAGCCAGTTTGGAGACCATCAACAAGACCTCCGGCACTTTGATCTCCGACATTGAGCGCCACTATAAGGAAATCTGCAAAGAGCGTGGAATTGACCCCCATGCAAAGGCAGAGCCGGAAACCGCCCCGATAGAGCAGCCAACCGGCAATCTGACTTACTATGTGGCAGAGTGCATGGAGTTTCCAAACCTCGGAGAATACCACGATAACCTGTCTTTGGAGGAAGCGGTCCGCATCTATCAGGAGATTCCGGCAGAACGAATGAACGGGATCAAGGGCATTGGTTTTGAGCTGAAAGACGGAAGCGACTATGAAGGACCTTTTCCGATTTTGACCGGGCAGACCATTGACCTGGACACTATTCAGGCAATCGACTATTACCGTGACAATCCGCTGGTACAGAAAGCGGTAAAGGAACTGGCTGCGACCATGCCGGAAATGGAGGTACTGGGGGCGGATGCCAACCAGCAGGAGGCTTTGTTTCTGATCAACGATACTACCTATCTTCATATCCAACCTTGTGACAGCGGATGGGACTACACTCTTTACGATGCTGCGTCCATGAAAGAGCTGGATGGTGGTCAGCTGGATATGTCGGAGCTTTCCTGCATGAAGGCAGTTCTCCAGATTTGTGATGATAACGATCTGGACAGCACTTCGCTCAGACGCGCTCCCTTGTCTATGGTTGAGACCTTGCAGGAAGCGGCCTATCAGCAGATGCAGGCAGAGACCAGTCAGATGACTGCCTCTTCCCAGCTGCCGGAAGCGCAGGAGCAGGCACTGGATGAATACCCCATGCCGGATGAGCAGGTATCCACACCGGATATGCAGGAATATGGCTACACCTATGATGGGATGCTCCCTGTTACCAGAGAACGGGCGCTGGAACTGGATGCCGCCGGTTTGACCGTCTATGTGCTGTATGAGGACAATACGGAGAGCATGGTGTTTGACCCGCAGGAAATCATGGATCATGGCGGTCTTTTCGGTGTGGACCATGAGGAATGGGAGAAAAGCCCTCAGTTCCACGAAAAGGTCATGGAGCGTCAGGAACATCAGCAGGAACGCGAACAGGCATTTCTCTCCCAGAACAGAGATTGCTTTGCCATCTATCAGGTAAGTCGTGACGATCCGCAGAATGTGCGCTTTATGAATCTGGACTGGTTAAAGTCCCATAACATTTCCATAGACCGCAGCAATTATGACCTCATTTACACAGCTCCTCTGAGGGAGTCTGGCACTGTGCCGGAGCAGCTGGAAAAACTCTATCAGCAATTCAATCTGGAAAAGCCCGTGGACTTTCACAGTCCCTCCATGAGCGTCAGCGACATCGTTGCGATCAGACAGGACGGTAAGGTATCCTGTCATTACTGTGACAGTGTTGGTTTTACCCAGATCCCCGGATTCCTGCCAGAAAACCCGCTGAAAAATGCGGAAATGATGCTGGAGGACGATTACGGCATGATTGACGGTATCATCAACAATGGCGCAAAAGAACCCACGGTGGCAGAGCTGGAACAGCAGGCCCGAAGCGGTCAGCCCATTTCCCTGATGGAGTTGGCAGCCGCCACCCATCGGGAGGAACGGGAAAAGAAAAAGTCCGTCATGGAGCAGCTGAAAGGCCAGCCCAAGACAGAACACAAAAAGACAGCACCCAAAAAGAGTGCGGAAAGGGAGATTTGATATGGGAAACTTTACTTTTGAGGAAATGAACCTGATGTGCATTTACAATACCGGCAGCCGCACCGGGCTGATTGACAGTCTGCGTGAGATGCGCGGCGAGCTTTCGCCGGAGGAAACAGAGCTGAGAGAGTTGACCGACAGCGCCCTTACGAAGCTCTGTGCGATGACCGATGAGAAGTTTGCCGAACTGGAGCTGTACCCGGATTTTGACCAGTAAACAACATAACCGCAGGGATGGGGTGGCGATCTGCCACCCCACCTTTTTACCCCAAAACTGAAAGGAGGACAGAACACTATGCCAACCAAAGCTGAACTATATGCACAGATGGCGGACAAAGTGGCAACACAGCTCACGGGGAGCTGGCAGGAATGGGCAGGGTTTCTCACTACTGCTTCCCGCCTTTACAAGTACCCGTTCCATGAGCAGCTGATGATCTATGCCCAGCGACCGGACGCCACCGCCTGTGCGGAGTACGATTTGTGGAATGAAAAGATGGGCCGTTATGTAAGGCGCGGTTCCAAAGGGATTGCTCTGGTGGATGATTCCGGGGACAGACCTCGCCTGCGTTATGTCTTTGACATTTCCGACACCGGAACCCGTGAACATTCCCGCACTCCCTGGCTGTGGCAGTTGAAGGAGCGCTATCTGGATTCCGTGCAGGCCATGCTGGAGCGCACCTATGATGTTTCCGGTGAGGATCTTGCCGGACAGCTCACGGAGGTAGCCGGAAAACTGGCCGAGGAATACTGGACGGAGCATCAGCAGGACTTCTTCTATATCGTTGACGGTTCCTTTTTGGAGGAATATGATGAGTATAACATCGGAGTGCAGTTCAAGGCAGCCGCCACCGTCAGTATCACTTACGCTTTGATGTCTCGCTGCGGACTGGAGCCGGAACGCTACTTCGACCACGAAGATTTCATGGCGATCTTTGATTTCAACACCCCGTCCACCATCGGGGCGCTGGGAACAGCGGTCAGCCAGATCAACCAGCAGGTGCTGCGGCAGATCGGCGTTACCGTCCGAAATGCAGAGCGCGAAGCCAACCAAGAAAGGAGCAAGCAAGATGAACAATCCCATGACCTACATCCAGAACGGAGACTATCAGATTCCCGACCTGAAGCTGAGCCAGCAGCCGGAGAAACCCCTGGGCAAGTACGGCAGGATGAGGAAAACCTACCTGAAGGAACACCGTCCCATCCTCTACAACCAGATGTTGCTGAGCGAGAAGCTGTACCCGCACCTCATCGAGATCGACGAGACCGCCCAGAGCAGACTGGAACAGATGATGCTCCAGCTGGCGAAGGAAGCGGGAGCCACCGAGGAACTGAAAGCCAGCGATCCCATGAAGTGGGTGGGCCTGATGAACACCTGCAAAGCCCAGGCAGAGGAGATCCTGATGGCGGAGCTTATCAACAGCTGACCCTAAACCTGTTCCTCTCCGAAGCGGAGCAGATCCAATCCATAGATGAAGCAGAGAATGTAGCGCATACATCCTCTGCTTTTTCTTTTGCCCAAAATGATATTGACCATGTGCTGCGTTTGGGAGGCAATACAGATCGTCAGAGGGAGCGTGTGGTTGCAGCCTTTGAAAAGCAGAAAACCACCGCTGAGATTGCCGAGATACTGAAAACGCTGTACCACGGCGGCAACGGCCTTGGCAGCGTGAGCGTATGGTATGCCGAGGATGGCATCCATCTTTCCCACGGGAAGTCTGTCCGTTATGACAGGTCTGCCCAGGTCATTTCCTGGGAGAGTGCCGCAGAGCGCATCGGGGAACTTTTGGAAAGTGGCCAGTTTGCCTCCAATGTGGAGCTTGCAGAAGCGGCAGGCTATGAACGCTCCCTCCTTGCAGAAAAACTTTGGCATCTGTACCACGATTTCAGCGATAAAGCCAGAGATTCCGGGTATCTGTCCTGTCTGTCCGGTATTCAGAGAACCGGGTTCCCGGAAGAAACTGCATGGCTTGCCGAGCAGCTGAGTGACCCGGCTTTCCGCCAGACCCTCAAGGAAGAATACGCCGCCTTCTGGACTGCCTATCAGCAGGACCGTGACCTGTTGCGCTTTCATTACCATAGGCCAAGGGAAATTTGGGAGAACCTGAAGGATCTTGACCTGCCACGCAGAACTTTTTCTTCGGACCTTTCCCAAGTGCCAACCGTCCAGCATTTCATTACCGAGGATGAGATCGACGCCGCCATGACCGGCGGCAGCAGTTTTGCCGGAGGAAAGGGCCGTATCTATGCGTTCTTCATGGAAAACCATACGGATAAGGAAAAAGTGAGATTCCTTAAAGACGAGTATGGCATTGGCGGACGCTCTCATGCCCTGTCCGGTGCAACACACAGCGGCGAAGATCACGATGGGAAAGGACTGCACTATAAAAAGCAGGACTGCCCGGATGTTCACTTGAACTGGGAAAAGGTTGCCAAGCGCATTACTTCACTTGTCCAGAAAGGCCGCTATCTTACCGAACAGGAACAAGCGCAGTATGACAAGATCCAGGCTGAAAAGGATCTGGCAGAAGAAGATGCCATTCATGCCCAGCAGCCGGAGATAGAGGAAGAAACGCCAAAGCCTACCCTTCGGGAGCAGTTTGAGCAGTATAAGCCTGTGGTGACTGCCGCCATATCTGAGGATGTGGCATATCGAAATGCCTGCGGTCATTCCGACCGTGAAAATGCTGTCATCGAGGGCAATGCCGCTGTGCGCCGTGCGGTTCTTGGCTCTAAGGATATGGAGCTGATTCGGCTCTATTCCGATGTGCCGGAGTTCCGTCAGCGTCTGCACTGGGAAGTGATCGACGAGACCTATCCAAAGCTCCATGAGCTTCTGCGCCCTCTTTCTCAGGAGGATATTGATACCGCCCTTTGTGCATGGAACGGCAATATTGAGAGTAAACACGCTGTTGTCCGCTATATGAAAGACCATGCAAGAGAAAAAGATACCGCCGCATGGCTGGCTCAGGAATACGGCGGCAGTAACAGCAACAGCCTGTTCGTTGTCCGTGCCGGCAGCCCGGAGGAAACGCAGCTGCCCTGGCCGAAGGTACAGCGCAGGCTTGCCCAGCTCATTCAGGAGGACCGGTTCTATACCGAAGAAGAACAGGACCGTTTTGACGACATCGACCCAATCGCCATCCGGGAAGCTCTGGAAGAAAGAGGGATCGTCAACGGACAGGTGGCAGACCCGGAAAAACTGGACAATGCCCCGTTTATCCAACAGGTGATGTCAGATGCCGAGCAGATCGCAGATGCCGAGATAGAGCAGACTTCCGAAGTTTCCATTTCCGATGAGGAATATGACGCAGTTCGTCGCCCAATTTTGCAAAGAACCTCTTATGACCCAGCCGCCCCGGTCTATGCCGTGGGCGATACCGTGTATATCGAGGATGACGCCTATCAGATCACCGAGCTGCGGGAGGACACCGTACAGCTTCTGCCAACCGGGATGGTATATCCCATCTACCGGGCAGAGCGCAAAGAACAGTTCGAGCAGCTGCTTCGGGCAGACCGCCGCAATGCTTACTATACCGAGTTTCTTCCTATTGACCCGGACAAGGCAGATCAGGACTTGCGGGATGTATTGGCTCATGGACTGATGGATGAAGCGGATAAAAAGCAGATTTCCACGCTGCTGCAATCCGGCAGGAGCAACAGCGAGATCGCCTACTGGCTGAGCAGAGCCTATTCCGGTGAGATCGAGACACTGAATCTGGAGACCGGCGATATTGCCGATTACCGTACCACGGCACAGGGCATAGAACTGGAAGTCATGGATGCAGAGGAAAAGCGTCTGGCTGTGCTGTATTTCCGCTGGGATGAAGTTGCGCCTTTGCTGCGCGGGATGTATGCCCGTCAGCTGGATGGCTTTGGACAGGAACAGCCCCAACCGGCTGCCGAATCCCCGGCCTTCCATTCCGAGACCGTGGCCGTCTATCCGGGCGACAAGAACCATCTGCCTTATGATGTGGTGGTGGAACGGCTGCATATCGAGGAGCCGGAGCCGCCAGCCCCTGTGACAGAGCCGGAGAAAACCTTTGAGGAAGTGCTGGACGAACACCCGGTTTCCATTCAGGTCAATGGCCAGTGGCAGACCTTCCCCAATGCCAAAGCTGCCGAGGAAGCCTCCTATGAGGAATACAAGGCCAACCTGCGCCGCAATGCACAGAACTTCCGTATTACCGATGAGCATTTGGGTGAAGGCGGTCCGAAAGCCAAGTTCCAGGCAAATGTCAATGCGATTCGTTTGCTGAAAGAGCTGGAAGTTGCCGGACAGCAGGCAAGCCCTGAACAGCAGGAAGTCCTATCCCGCTATGTAGGCTGGGGAGGTCTTGCCGATGCCTTTGACCCGGAAAAACCGGCATGGGCTTTAGAGTATGCCCAGCTGAAAGAGCTGCTGACCCCGGAGGAATATGCCGCCGCCAGAGGTTCCACCCTCAACGCGCACTACACCAGTCCCACGGTAATCCGGGCCATCTATGAGACCGTGGGCCGCATGGGTTTTGAGACCGGCAACATCCTGGAGCCGTCCTGCGGTGTGGGCAATTTCTTCGGTATGCTGCCGGAAGAAATGCGAAACAGCCGTCTGTATGGCGTTGAGCTGGATTCCATCAGTGGACGGATTGCAAAGCAGCTCTACCCCAAGGCCGACATCACCGTGGCCGGGTTTGAGACCACCGACAGGCGAGATTTCTATGACCTTGCCATTGGTAATGTGCCTTTTGGCCAGTATCAGGTTCGAGATAAAGCCTATGACAAGCTGAATTTCAGCATCCACAACTACTTTTTTGCCAAAGCACTCGACCAGGTGCGTCCCGGCGGCGTGGTGGCTTTTGTAACCTCCCGCTATACCATGGACGCCAAGGATTCCACCGTGCGCCGCTATCTTGCCCAGCGTGCCGAGCTGCTGGGAGCTATCCGTTTGCCTAATGACGCGTTCAAAAAGAATGCCGGTGCCGAGGTGGTATCGGACATCATCTTCCTCCAAAAACGGGACCGCCCGCTGGACATCATGCCGGAATGGACTCAAACCGGACAGACGGAGGACGGATTTGCCATCAACCGGTATTTTATCGACCACCCGGAAATGGTGCTGGGCAGACAGGAGCCGGTAAGCACTGCTCATGGTATGGACTACACTGTGAATCCTATCGAGGGACTGGAGCTTTCCGACCAGCTGCATGATGCTGTGAAGTACATTCATGGGACTTATCAGGAGGCAGAGCTGCCGGAACTGGGCGAAGGCGAAGCTATTGACACCTCCATTCCTGCCGACCCCAATGTGAAGAACTATTCCTATGCCATTGTAGACGGGCAGGTGTACTACCGGGAAAACAGCCGTATGGTGCGCCCTGACCTCAACGCCACCGCCGAAGCCCGTGTAAAAGGTCTTGTGGAACTGCGTGATTGTGTGCAGGAACTGATCGACCTTCAGATGGATGCAGCGGTTCCGGACAGCACCATTCGGGAGAAGCAGGCGGAACTGAACAGCCTCTATGACAGCTTTTCTTCCCAATGCGGTCTCATCAATGACCGTGCAAACCGTCTGGCCTATGCAGACGATTCTTCCTATTACCTGCTCTGTGCGCTGGAAGTCATCGACGAGAACGGAAAGCTGGAACGCAAGGCAGATATGTTCACCAAGCGGACCATCAAGCCCCATCAGGCGGTGGCTGTGGTGGATACGGCAAGTGAAGCACTGGCGGTGTCCATCTCGGAAAAAGCCCGCGTGGATATGGACTATATGAGCCAGCTTACCGGAAAAACAAAAGAAGAACTGGCCGGAGAGCTGCAAGGCGTAATCTTCCGTGTACCGGGACAGCTGGAGAAAGACGGCACACCCCATTATGTGACTGCTGATGAATACCTCTCCGGCAATGTACGCCGCAAACTGCGTCAGGCGCAACGGGCTGCACAGCAGGACCCGGTTTATGCAGTCAATGTGGAAGCTCTTACCGCCGCCCAGCCCAAAGACCTGGATGCGTCGGAGATTGAGGTGCGTCTGGGCGCTACCTGGATCGACAAAGAGTACATCCAGCAGTTTATGTACGAGACCTTCAACACCCCGTTTTATCTCCAGCGCAGTATCGAGGTCAACTATTCGTCCTTTACCGCTGAATGGCAGATCAAGGGGAAATCTTCTGTATCCTACAACGATGTGGCAGCTTATACCACCTATGGGACCAGTCGTGCCAATGCCTACAAGATTTTAGAGGACAGCCTGAACCTGCGGGATGTCCGCATCTATGACACCATAGAGGACGCAGACGGAAAAGAGCGCCGCGTGCTGAACGCCAAGGAGACCACCCTGGCAGCTCAAAAACAGCAGGCGATCCGGGAAGCCTTTAGGGACTGGATCTGGAGAGACCCGGAACGCCGCCAGACTTTGGTGCGCCAGTACAACGAAGAAATGAACTCTACCCGTCCCCGCGAGTATGATGGCAGCCATATCACTTTTGGCGGCATGAACCCGGCCATTACCCTGCGGGAACACCAGAAAAGCGCCATCGCCCATGTGCTGTATGGAGGAAATACCCTGTTGGCACATGAAGTAGGCGCGGGCAAAACCTTTGAGATGGTGGCCGCTGCGATGGAAGCCAAACGCCTGGGCTTGTGCCAGAAATCTCTCTTTGTGGTTCCCAACCACCTGACTGAGCAGTGGGCATCGGAGTTTCTGCGCCTCTATCCTTCTGCCAACATCTTAGTCACAACCAAAAAGGACTTTGAGACCCATAACCGCAAGAAGTTCTGCGCCCGTATTGCGACCGGTGACTACGACGCCATCATCATGGGACACAGTCAGTTTGAGCGTATCCCCATCAGCCGGGAGCGTCAGGAAAGGCTTCTCTATGAGCAGATCGACGAGATCACCGAGGGTATCGCAGAGGTGCAGGCCAGCGGCGGTGAGCGTTTTACCGTCAAGCAGCTGGAGCGTACCAGAAAGTCGCTGGAAGCCAGACTGGAAAAGCTGCAAGCCGAGGGGCGAAAAGACGATGTGGTAACTTTTGAGCAGCTGGGTGTAGACCGGTTGTTCGTAGACGAGGCCCACAACTACAAGAACCTGTTTTTATACACAAAAATGCGGAATGTGGCTGGTCTTTCCACATCGGACGCGCAGAAATCCTCCGATATGTTTGCCAAGTGCCGCTATATGGATGAGATCACTGGAAACCGTGGCGTGATCTTTGCCACCGGCACACCGGTCAGCAACTCCATGACCGAGCTTTACACCATGCAGCGTTATCTTCAATATGAACGCCTGCAAGAGCTGAACATGACCCACTTCGACTGCTGGGCTTCCCGATTTGGGGAGACCGTCACAGCATTGGAGCTGGCACCGGAAGGCACCGGCTATCGGGCAAGAACGAGATTCAGCAAGTTCTTTAATCTGCCGGAGCTGATGAACCTGTTCAAAGAAGTGGCGGACATCAAGACCGCCGACCAACTGAATCTGCCTACCCCGGAGGTGGAATACCACAATGTTGTGGCGCAGCCCACCGAACATCAGCAGGAAATGGTCAAGGCCCTTTCGGAGCGCGCATCGCTGGTACACAGCGGAACCGTTGATCCGTCCCAGGACAATATGCTCAAAATTACCTCGGATGGCCGCAAGCTGGGGCTGGACCAGAGGATCGTCAACCAGATGCTGCCGGATGAACCTGGCACAAAGGTCAATCAGTGTGTGGAGAACATCATGCAGATCTGGCGGGATGGCGAAGCTGACAAGCTGACCCAGCTGGTGTTCTGTGATATTTCTACCCCGCAGGCAAAAGCTCCTGCAAGCAAGGCGGCGAAAACGCTGGATAATCCACTGCTTCACGCACTGGAAGGCGCTGTACCTCTGCCGGAGCAGGAACCGGCCTTTACGGTATATGACGATATTCGTCAGAAGCTCATTGCCCAGGGGATGCCTGCTGATCAGATCGCTTTTATCCATGAGGCCAATACCGAGGTGCGGAAAAAGGAGCTGTTCTCCAAAGTCCGTACCGGTCAGGTGCGTGTGCTTATGGGCAGCACCGCCAAGATGGGCGCAGGCACCAATGTGCAGGACCGTCTGGTGGCACTTCATGACCTGGACTGTCCGTGGAGACCGGGAGACCTTGCCCAGCGCAAGGGCCGTATCGAGCGCCAGGGCAACCAGAATCCCCTTGTCCATGTGTATCGCTATGTGACCGAGGGAACTTTCGACGCATACCTCTGGCAGACAGTGGAGAATAAGCAGAAATTCATCAGCCAGATCATGACTTCTAAATCGCCGGTGCGCTCCTGCGATGATGTGGATGAAACGGCGCTTTCCTTTGCCGAGATCAAGGCTCTGTGCGCCGGAGACCCCCGTATCAAAGAGCGTATGGATCTGGATGTGGAGGTATCCCGCCTGAAGCTGATGAAAGCCGACCACCAGAGTAAGCAGTACCGCTTGGAGGATCAGTTGCTCAAATATTTCCCGGAGGAGATTGAAAAGCACAAGGGCTTTATCAAAGGCTTTGAATCTGACCTGGAGGTTTTGGCAGCTCACCCGCACCCGGAGGACGGCTTTGCCGGTATGGAGATTCGTGGAGATCTGCTGACCGATAAGGAGAACGCCGGTGCTGCCCTTTTGGATGCCTGCAAGGAGGTCAAAACCTCCGATCCGGTGCAGATCGGCAGCTACCGGGGCTATGCCATGTCTGTGGAATTTTCCGCTTGGAAACAGGAATATACGCTCCTGCTAAAAGGACAGATGACCCACAGGGCAACCCTTGGTACAGACCCTCGCGGAAATCTTACCCGTATCGACAATGCCCTCGCCCAGATGCCGCAGCGTCTGGAGGCGGCAAAGGCCCAGATGGATAACCTCTATCAGCAGCAGGCTGCGGCAAAGGAGGAAGTTGGAAAGCCGTTCCTTTATGAAGAAGAACTAAAAAGCAAAAACGCCCGTCTGGTGGAGCTGGATACCCTGCTCAACATCGACGGAAAGGGACCGGCACACGATGAAGCTGTCGTTGCCAAAAGCACACGGCCTTCGGTATTGGACCATCTAAAACGCCCGGTGCCGCCCCGCAGTACAGACAAGAAGCCAAAACAGCATGAGGAGGTGCGATAACATGAATACCAACGATCTAAATACAGCCCTTTATGAAAAGATGGCTGCCGAACAGGACAAGTTCCGGGAATGGCTGAAAATCCAGCCCCCGGAAGAAGTCTTAAACCATGCCTATGAGTACACCATCCGCGAGGACATTGTGATGGCGATGGAGGAACTGGAGCTGACTGATGCCCAGGCTCAGGCACTTTTGGAATCTCCCTCTCCGCTGGCGGATGTGTACCGTTATTTTGAAAAGCTGGAGACCGGCTATATGGATGTGATCCGGGACAGTATTGAGAACCGTGCCGACGATGTGTGCAGAGCTAAAGAGGAACTGCGAACAACACCGGTCTATCCCCATTCTGCCGCCTATGCGAGAGAACATGGGGAGTTGGAGCAGTACCGGGCTTCCAACAATGCAAATCTCCAATGCAAGGAGTCCATTGAAGCGGCGGTGCGGGAACACTTCGACGGAATGTATCTCAGTCACGATGCGGCAAAGGGTGTGATCGAGATCTATGGCATGGAGCGTGTGGCTATGGTTCTGGCTAACACCGTCCAGCTTCAGGACTGGGATGGGCGCTACTCCCGACGCAACAAAGAATGGGCTAAGACCATTCCCAACGATAATCCCGAAACTGTCCGTTGTGGTTATGCCTTAAACAGCCACCCTGCTGTGCTGGATGGCTTTATTGATCTGGTGCGTGTAGAACAGCAGCGCAGCCGTACTCAGGGAGAAAAACTGCAACCGTCCCGCCCCTCAGTACGGGATAAGCTCAAACAGGAGCTGCCTGCCCATAAGCCTGCCGCCCCGAAGAAACGGGAGCCGGAGCGATAACTATGGCAAAGCGTAAGCGGGATATGCAATTAAACTTTAGAGTTTCAGCGGAGGAGCTTGCTGTGATTGAGCAAAAAATGTCTCAGTTTGGAACCTCCAACCGTGAAGCCTATCTAAGAAAAATGGCGCTGGATGGGTATGTAGTCAAGCTGGAGCTGCCGGAGCTGAAGGAGCTTGTTTCCCTGATGCGCCGAAACAGCAACAACTTAAACCAGCTGACCCGTAAAGTGCATGAGACTGGGCGGGTTTATGATGCTGACTTGGAGGATATATCCCAGCGGCAGGAACAGTTATGGGAGGGTTTGAAGGAAATCCTTACCCAGCTTTCCAAACTCTTATAACAGGGATAGATACTCCATTTGCGGAGGGAGGAACGGCATTACTTCGCTGCTCCTCTCTCCGCTTTTTCTTTTTATCGGTATCCTTGTCTTTTGCCTGCCCATGCCGGATAATATGATTAGAAAAGATACCAAGAACGCTGCAAGGAGGAAATAACATGAAGATTTTGAAAGGGCTTTTGATGATTATAACTGCACCGGTCATTTTGGTGCTGACGCTTTTTGTCTGGCTCTGCACGGGGCTGATCTACATATCCGGTCTGGTGCTTGGTCTGCTCAGCACTGTAATTGCTCTGCTTGGCGTGGCTGTGCTTATTACCTATTCCCCGCAAAATGGTGTGATTTTGCTGGTTATGGCATTTTTGATTAGCCCTATGGGGCTGCCGTTGGCTGCAATCTGGCTGATGGGTAAGGTGCAGAGTTTGAAATTTGCCATTCAGGATTGGATTTATGGATAAAAAATACGCAAAGCCACAAAATGCCAAACACCGTCTGTTAAATTTGGAAAGAGAAACTATATATCCACGACTTTACTTTTGAACTAATATTGAATATAATATTAGTACGAAAGGAAGTGACATGATGGGACAATTTGAACAGCTGGATCAGATGCTAACAGCACAAGAAGGAATGCTGCGAACATCACAGGTCGTATCCTCTGGAATTTCAAAGCCGGTATTTTATGATTATGTGCGTTCACGAGATTTGGATAGAGTTGCACATGGGATTTATCTGTCCAAAGATTCCTGGGTGGATGCCATGTATCTGCTTCATTTGCGATTTGAACAAGCAGTATTTTCACATGAAACAGCTTTATTTTTTCACGATCTGACAGACCGTGAACCAATAGAATATACAGTTACGGTCAAAACTGGATGCAATCCAAGCAAAATGAAAGCAGAAGGCATTCAAGTTTTTACGATTAAAGCAGACTTACATGATGTAGGACTTACAACAGCGAAAACTCCGTTCGGGCATACTGTGCCGGTTTATGATATGGAGCGAACGATCTGTGATTTGCTCAGAAGCCGTAGCAGAATTGAAATTCAGACCTTTCAGGGAGCACTGAAAGCGTATGCCCGTAGAAAAGATAAGAACCTGCGAGCTTTAATGCAATATGCCGGGATGTTCAAGGTGGAAAAAATTTTACGACAGTATTTGGAGGTACTTTTATGATAAAAACAGCAAGGCAGCTTAAAGATTTAATACGAAACCTTTCCAGAGAAAAATCCGCAGATGCTCAGATTTTAATGAGGAACTACATGATGGAGCGTTTTTTGGAGCGTATTTCTCTTTCTGAGTATCGTGATAAGTTTATCTTGAAGGGTGGTATGTTGGTAGCGGCTATGGTTGGATTGGATGCCCGCTCTACGATGGATTTGGATGCAACCATAAAGGGAGCTAATGTTAATGTGGAGGATATTGAGAATCTAATTTCATCAATCGTAACTGTTCCGATTGATGATGGTGTTAAATTTCAGCTGAAAAGTATTTCGGAGATTATGGATGAAGCAGAGTATCCGGGGATTCGTGTCAGCATGAGTACAACATTCGATGGTGTAGTGACCCCTTTGAAAATTGATATTTCTACGGGAGATGCAATCACTCCAAGAGAGGTTCGGTATTCATTCAAACTTATGCTGGAAGATCGCTCCATTGATATTTGGGCTTATAATTTAGAAACTGTGCTGGCAGAAAAACTGGAAACCATTATTACCAGAACCACAACCAATACCCGCATGAGAGATTTCTACGATATTTACATTTTAGAACAGCTGCATGGAACCACGCTGAACCCGAAAATTTTACATGATGCGCTTCTGGCAACTGCTCATAAACGGGGATCGGAGAAGTATCTTAACCAGGCTGAAGAAGTTTTTGACGAAGTGGAAAATGATTCGGTTATGCAAAAACTTTGGGAGGCATACCGTAAAAAGTTTTCTTATGCTTCTGATTTGGAATGGGATGTGATTATGAAAGCAATTCGCAGGTTATATGTTCTTTGCGAGAAGGGCATCAGCTTATGAAAAAGCATGGACACTATTGTAAAGTTTGTGGTGAATACAAAGCCAACGAAAAATTTTCAGGCAAAGGTCATGCATCCCACATTTGTAAATCCTGTGCTTCGCTACCAGCAGAAAAGCAGGCTGAACTGATGACACTGAATCGTCTTTTGAATCTTCCATGGAGGCTATCGAAAGAGCAGTTGTCCTGGCTGAAAAATCGACTAAAGGATAGGCGGCCTGATGTCCGTGCATTGGCGCAAGAGCAATATGAAATGAGATTTCCACCAAGACACTTAGAAGATGATGAGTTCAATTTTTTCGATGAAGAAAGTTTTATAGAATAGTGAAAGCGGTCTGCTATGGCAGGCCGTTTTCTTTTCGGGAAGGAGGTCTGACCTATGGCAACCACAAGAATCATGCCGCTTCATGTCGGCAAGGGCCGCACAGAAAGTCGGGCGATCAGTGACATCATCGACTATGTGGCCAACCCAAAGAAAACAGATGACGGCAGACTCATTACCGGCTATGCGTGTGACAGCCGGACTGTGGATGCGGAGTTCCTTCTGGCAAAGCGGCAGTACATTGCCGCTACCGGACGAGTGCGAGGTGCGGATGATGTGATTGCCTATCATGTGCGCCAGTCGTTCCGCCCCGGTGAGATCACTCCGGAAGAAGCGAACCGGCTGGGTGTGGAATTTGCCAAGCGATTCACCAAGGGCAATCATGCCTTTGTGGTCTGCACCCACATAGACAAGTCGCACATTCACAATCACATTATCTGGTCATCGGTCAGCTTAGAATATGACCGGAAATTCCGAAACTTTTGGGGCAGCACCAAGGCAGTCCGACAGTTAAGTGACACCATCTGCGTCGAAAACGGACTGTCCATTGTGGAGAATCCGAAACCTCACGGAAAGAGCTATAACAAGTGGCTGGGCGATCAGGCAAAGCCCTCTCACCGAGAGCTGCTGCGTGTAGCGATTGACAACGCATTATCACAAAGTCCTGCTAATTTTGAGGAACTGCTGAAGCTGCTGCAAGAGTCCGGCTGTGAAGTATCAAAGCGCGGAAAATCGTATCGTTTGAAACTCCCCGGCTGGGAGAAAGCCGCCCGAATGGACAGCCTGGGCGAAGGATATGGATTAGATGATTTGCAGGCGGTTCTCTCCGGGAAGAAAACGCATACCCCACGAAAGAAAATAGTTACACAGGCAGAGACGCAGAAGGTCAATCTGCTGGTGGACATTCAGGCAAAATTGCAGGCAGGAAAAGGTGCTGGCTATGCGCGATGGGCTAAAGTTTTCAATCTGAAGCAAATGGCGCAGACCATGAATTACCTGTCAGAGCATAACCTGCTGGAGTATGCGGTTTTGGAAGAAAAGGCTGCGGCCGCCACGGCACATCACAATGAGCTTTCGGCGCAAATTAAGGAGGCTGAAAAGCGTATGGCAGAGATCGCTGTTTTGCGTACTCACATCGTAAATTATGCCAAGACCCGTGAGGTCTATGTGGACTACCGCAAGGCCGGCTACTCTAAGAAATTCCGGGAGGAACATGAGGAAGAAATTCTGCTCCACCAGGCTGCTAAGAATGCCTTTGATGAGATGGGCGTCAAGAAGCTGCCCAAGGTCAAAGAGTTGCAGACGGAGTACGCGAAATTGCTGGAAGAAAAGAAAAAGACCTATGCCGAGTACCGGCGTTCCCGTGAAGAAATGCGGGAGCTTTTAACGGCAAAGGCTAATGTAGACCGAGTGCTGAAAATGGAGGTAGAACAGGATGTTGAAAAAGAAAAAGACCACGGCCAGCGGTAAGCTGGTCATGGTCAAAAGCGTTCGCAGAACGCGCAGCCACAGAATGAAATTCTGTGTTCAAAGGGGCTTGGGGGCGCTGCCCTCAACAAGCAGCTTGTGGCGAAATGGATAGCCACAAGCATTGCTTGCCACAATATGCTGCGCATAAAATGAAAAACTAACGACGGGACGCTTACTGCCTCCTATCGTTAGTTTTCTGTGTTTAAGCGACTTATAAAACCAATCAGCATAATCAGATCGTCATCTGACATCTTTCTCATTCCGTCCAAAGCCTTCTTGATAAGCTGAGGGTTATTTTCCTGTGCATCAAAAAATTGAAGCGGTGTGATTTCAAAATATTCACAGATGTTGAGAAACTGCTTCATAGACGGCATAGAACGCCCAGAAGAAATCGCCTGAATATAGCTTCTGTTCTGCCCTAACTCCATGCTCATCTGATATTCTGAAACGCCTTTTTTCAATCGTAATTCTGTGATTCGATTGCGGATAAATTCTTCGTCCATACGCTCACCTCTCTGCTCTTTTAGCATAGCAGAAAGCAATTCTTGATACTTCGTATGTGTTGTGTTATAATTTTATAATACAACCTTTATACGCATTATTATTTGCGTTATTTTTGCTTTATATGCGTAATCAAGGCAGTTATCAAGGGTGATTTATATGAATCAGTATGCCTGCGCCATTACCGGCCACCGACCAACAAGATTTTGCTTTGGATATAATGAGGAAGATCCCCTATGCCAAAAATTAAAAGAATGTCTCCTGGAGCAGTTTCGGATACTTCATGACGAGAAATTTGTCCGTACTTTTTTTGTCGGCGGTGCTCTTGGTGTGGATATGTGGGCTGGAGAACAGCTGCTGACATTGAGGGCACAAACGGGATACGAAGATATTAAAATTGTCGTTGTAGTTCCCTTCATCGGTTATGACTCTAAATGGCCGGATCAGAGTAGACATAGATTGAAAAAGCTGATCCAAAACGCAAACGATTCCATTGTTATTTCACATTCTGCGGATGTTTCCAGTTATAAAAAAAGGAATTACTATATGGTCGATCATGCAGAGTACCTCATCGGTGTGTTTGATAATCAGAAAAAGCTGCGTTCAGGCACAGCACAGACAGTCAACTATGCCTTACATCAGGGAAAAGTAATCACTCTGATCCATCCAGACACTATGGAGATAACAGCCCCTGCGCCTTAACAAATTCACAAAAATTTTTCATTAGCATTTCCAACAAAATATTTTCATTGAAGGGGTGCTGTGATATAATAAGATATAAAACTACGCTCAGAATAAATGGTGCCGCTATGAACAAATATATTGGACAGCAATTTGCTGCTTTAAGATACGAAAAAAATATTTTGGTTGTTGAAGAAACTACATCTGCTGGTGGATGCGGCTCCTTCAACGCGGCTTCTTCATGTCCTGCGTCAGCCTGTCTTTATGACAGTGCGGCGTGGGGCTTTTTTATTGCCTGAAAGGAGTATGAGAACATGAGTCTGAAATATACCTGCCCCAGCTGTGGAACCCCATTGGGTTATGAGGGATTGTGTTGGAAATGTAAGTGCGAGCAAGAACGGCAAGCTGCTCTGGCCTGGATGCCGGAACAAATTGTCGAAAAACAAAGAAACTTGATACAGAACATCCAGAGGCTGGCTGATATGGAGGACCCAGAGTTCGCCGACTTTTGGCAGCTGCTTGGCTACCATGATGCCATCACCCCGGAGATTCAGCGAGTGGCACTGGCCGCAGAGGTGTTCTGGCCCTGTGAGATCTATTATCATGCTCCCGCCGATGTGCGGGATGGTCTGATCCATGCGCTGTTGTCCGCAGAATATTCCAGCGCGGCCTCCAACCTGATGAGTTGCCTTGCTATGCAAGGAGATGACAAGGCAATGGAGACTCTGCTGGAGCTGGAGCGAAATCCCCGGCCCTGGCGCAAGGGCCTCTATGTAGACCCATCCAGCTATGCGCAGATCGGAGGCTGGACCTTCGACAAGGAGGGCCAGAAAATCCAGCTCAACTTCGATACCTGCTATCCTATGGTCAAAGGAACCACCAGCGAGAAATCTCCCGTCCGCATTGGCCGGGCACGGGAGGACACATGCCCCCACTGTGGCGGACGCATGGTGGACATGCTGGTGCTGGATGGCCGGGATGAGCGGCTGAAATTTCTGGGGTTGGATGGTATTCTGACTGCCACCTGCTGCCCCAACTGTGTGGGATTCTTGAAAGGTCCAGCCTTTAACAGTTTTACCCTGGATGGCGGCGTGGAAGTCTTTCCCTCCGAGCTCTTTGACGGGGCGGAGAAAACGGATTGCTATGTCAGTCCCGAGGACTACAAGGCCCTCACGGAAAATCCCTTTGTGCTGGGCGAAGCGCCCGTGCCCCTGTTTTACGGTGCGGCCTGCCAGGATGTGAACACGGTGGGTGGCTTTGCCAACTGGGTACAGGACGCGGAATATACGACCTGCCCCCACTGCGGGAAACCTATGAAATATCTGGCCCAGATCCAGTGGGATACGGTGTTTGACTGTGCGGAGGGCACGCTCTATGTGGAATTCTGCCCGGACTGCCATATCGTGTCCATGCAGCACCAGCAGACCTAAAAAAGTCGCACGGTATGAAAAGAGAAATACCAGCAGGTATTTGCGTAAGGAGGAAGTAGAATGAACAGCGAACAGATCACAGCATTTTTGCAAGAGCATTGGTACATTGCCTCGGTGCTCATCGGGGCCGTGATTTTAATTGGAGCAATCCGCAACTGGAACTGGCTCTGCGACCCCACTGGTACGCGGGATGCCCACCGCCACAGCAGAGGATACCGGCGGGTGGTGTTCTTTCTGTTGGGTGTCCTCCTGATTGTGGTGAGTATCTGGGGATTTGTGCTGAAGTTGAAATAGGAGGAGCAATCCCATGACCCAAGAAGAACAGATCCGACTCTATCGGCTGATGGAAAAACTCAACTGGTTTTTCCACCAAGAGATGCACTACCTGAATAGAGATATTGCGGAAAAGACCGCACGGGAGTGTTACCCGGAGATTCGGGATTTTACATACGATATTTTGTGGAACGACCTGCCCAGAGAGGTGCAGGGACAACTTATGAACGAGGATGAGACGCTATGAATACTACGATGACTTTAGAACAACTGCCTCCCAAGGGTGTAAAGCGAGAACAGGCCATTTTGGCGCTGGGCAAAGAGGAAGCAAACGGCGAACTGCTTCTCCAGCTTGTGAATACAGAAAAGGGCAAGTGCAAAACGGCTGCTCAAAAGGCTTTGGCGCAGCTGGAGTATGCCCCTGCTGCCCCACTGTGGGCCAAGCTGGTCAAGGGCAAATGGATGGGCAGCCATATCATGTCGGATGCCTGCTCGGATTGTGTATCGGAGCAGATTGCCCCAGTCATCCTGAAAACCCTCTCCCTGCTGTTGGATGAGGCGGATACAAAACCGCTGGAAGAGGGACAGGTGGAACAGATGAATTTCTGTTTTCATTTGATGCTGGGCAAAGCCTCCCCCAAGATGTTGGAGGTGTACCGTTTTCTGGCGGAAAATGCGGAACGGATCGGCCATCTCAAGCACACCCCCTTTTATGATGGTGACAAATGCACTACATGGCACATTTCCCAAGGACTGGGGCTCTATAAAGTAAAGCCAAAGGAAATGGAGAAGATTCCGGCTTTGATTCTGACCGCCTCCTTGATTCGAAACCCGGATACACGACTACAAGCACTGGCCGATGAACTATATGAACGCTATGGCGGCAGTTGGCTGATTCCAGTCTTTATGAAAGCAATTATCACCCAGCCCAAGGAACAGGTGTATGAAACCTATTCGCTCCTGCTGGGCACTCCCAAAGAAATCTACCTGTTCAATGCTCTGGGGATGCTGGATTACCGCTGTTATCCGGAGGACTGGATCTATGAACGCCTGGGGCCTGATGGAATGACTGCGTTCATCTTTTGGGGCTATGACCGCTACGGGTCCTATGACACGACCTTTATGTTTGAACGCTATGTGGAGCTGGATGAGCGGTGGCTTTTTGATCTGGCCAAAGACCCTGAAGGTCGAAAGCCTACGGTGACTTGGCAAAGTTACAACCGGAGTGGTGTTCTGTACGAAAGCTACGACGAAATGTTCATCAGTCTGCTGCCCCGCAAGGTGGAAAACCCGGAACTGAAGTGCGTTCTGCGGGACTACTTCCGCATCCGCAGCCAGAAAAAGAAAGTGGCTAAGAGCATCACCGTTTACCAGGATGCTGCGGAGCGATTCGGAGATTAAGCAGGAATGGAGCGACTGGTATGATCGGAACAGATGAAAACCGGGCAGTGCTCCATGTGGAGGTCATCTTCTGGAGCGGCAAACGAAAAATACCGCCCAGCCTGGTCAGCGGGAAGTAGGAGGACTTGCTATGAACGAAAAACTATTTCGCACCCAATTTAATCAAATGGAAACCACCGAGAAGCAGGCGCTGATGGAAAGCCTGGCTGCTCGTTATGATATGACCTTTCTCGGTCTACATACCTTTGACCGCTGGGGCCAGAACTGCACCACCGGCATCTTCAAGAAAGATGGCCGGGAGTTCGTCTTTGTCCCCGGCGATACCGTCACCCTGGGCTGGGAGCAGTTTGCCGTGGGACTGAATCAGGAGAGCCGGGAGGAATTAGAGTATCTGTTCCGGGAATGGGAAATGGAACCGCAGAACCCGGAGGAGATGATCCGGGAAAGTATGGCTCCCGTTCGGCAGGCGGCCATTGGCCCCATGCTGGTGGGCCGGGAGCTGGAGGAACTCTGCTGGGAGCCAGTCAAGATGGACGATCCCAGGCTGACCGCCCACCCTGACTGGCTGAAGGAATTTCGTGATTTTGCCTGGAGTGACAGCAGCAGTCTTACCTTGCATCAGTCGGCCCGCATTGAGCGGACGGAAAAGGGCTTTCAGATCTGCATCTATAACCGCACAGACTACGATGCGCTTCTTGCCGGGCTGGAAAAGCAGGGGCTTTCGCTGCCTACGGCGGACGAGTGGTCCTACCTGTGTGGCGGCGGGTGTCGGACCCTGTTCCCGTGGGGAGATGGGTTAGACTACTCCATGCGTCTGCGCTGGTTTGAGGACATGGATGAGGATGAGAACCGGCCCTATGACATGGAGGAACCCAACTTCTTCGGCCTGTCCATCGCCTACGATCCCTATATGCGGGAAGTGGTGCAGGCTGATAGACTTACCACCTGTGGCGGCGATGGCGGATGCAATATCTGCGGTGGGCTGGGCCCATTTCTCGGTTTCCTACCCTGTTCGCCCCACTGTAAGCCGGAAGTGCAGGAGGACAATGAACTAAACGGAGATTATGACTTTTATCGGCCTATCATTCGGCTGGAGAACCATGATTGACAATAGAAGCTTGATACAAAATAAAGAAAGAGAGGTGCCGACATGGGAGCATGGGGCATAAAAGCATTAGAGCGTGACGAAGGGCTGGATGTACTGGACATCCTCAAAAATGAATATGTACCGGAGCATCCGGTAATGGATCTGGGCGAGATGATCGAACTGATGAAAGAGGAAGTCATGCTGGGAGCTGACTTCTCACAAATCGACTTCCTCTTTGACAATACTGCGATGGCTCTGGCGGAGCTGTATTTCCAATGGAAGGATAATGGCAAGCTGGACTACGATTATGAAGAAGCTATATGGGATAAAGTCACCGGTTTCACAGCATCCAAAGAAGCCCTTGCTTTCCTGCTGCGGCAGCTCACCGACATCAAAAACGAGGTGCCGGACGAGGACGGCATCCGTGAGATTGTGGATCTTTGGAAGAACGAGGACAGCGGTGAGATCGCTCCTGTGTGGTCAGAGCATTTGGACTGGCTCATCAAGCGGCTGATCTCGGAACAGGAGGCATGACGCATGTATATCAAAAAATACTGGGGCAACTTTATCGGAGGCTCGGACGACAGCCTGAACCTTATGGCATTTTTGGAGGATCAGAAACAAGAGGAGATCCCCCTCAGCGAGATTTTCGCCAAGATTGGTCTGGACAAGCAGAACTGGGACTTCCGCCAGACCGTGGAGTATCTGGAGTTCACCCATTCGGACGGCGTGGAGATGGACTTCCACTTCGCCATTGATGTGGTCACCGACCTGGCCGCCATCCTGCTGGAGTGCAGCGTCAGTGGCAGTGTAAACCTTCAGGATCTGGACGAGTACAACACCCCCGCCCGCCGTATCCGCATCACTGCTACGCCGGAGGAGCACGAGGCCATGGACAAGGCCCTGGCGGACTTTGTCCATGCCCCGCTGGAATACGACATCAGCGAGATGATGGGCGAGGATGAGATCACGGATATGGCTTCTCAGGTGGAGATGCTGCGGACGGAGCTGTACGAAGCCTCTGGCCGCAACCGGAACTACCATGTAAAGGCGGAAGATGTAAAAGATCTGCTCCCCGACTGGGAGGGTGCCGATGGCTGTATCGCCACCAACCGCATCACAGTGGAGGGCTGCAAGGTTGGCTACTGCTACAGGGAGAAGCCGGACGGCGGCTGGGACAGTGGCTGGCGCTTCACCGCTGGTGACGAGAGCGAGGCGTACATGGACGACCCCAACAACGCCGGGATTTACAAGCTGAACACAATTTGCAACGACGATCCCGACATCATTCCTCTGCTGAACACCCCCGCCCCCTGCGCCTTTGAGCGGGATGAGAACGGAGTGTTCCAGCAGATCAAAAACTGGAAACCGGATGAGGACGAGGAGGACCCTGATATGGACATTTTGAAGCAGTGCCAGAAGTGGCATGAGGAGGACAAACACCTGAAAATCGTTGACGCGCTGGAGGCCATCCCCGCCGAGGAGCGTACCCCGGAAATTGATATGGAGCTGGCCTGCGCCTACAACAATCTGGCGGACCCCAGCGAGCCGGAGGGAAGGAAGCTGCTTCACCAGGCACTGGAACTGATGCAGTCCCATGAGGAGGAACTGGGAGATACTTATTCCTGGAATTTCCGTATGGGGTATGCCTATTATTATCTGGATCAGGAGGGCCGCGCTCTGCGGCATTTTGAAAAAGCTCTGGAACTGCATCCCGGTGATGATCCGAAGCTCAACACCCGACAGGACATGGAGGAACTAATTGACTCGTGCAAGAAGGGTATTTCTCTGCCTCAGTTCTCGGAGTGCTTCCGGGAAAGGACAGAGGACTGGTGGGAAACCTTTGCCGAGATGGAAGCAGAGCTGCGCCAGATGATGGACGAGGACAAAGACCATACCCGCGGCGCAGAACTCGTGGCCCAAATGCAGGAAACCCTGAATCTGGTTTTTGATGAAATCTCCTTCGAGATGGGCTTCAACGGCGAGAAGTACGAGCTGATCCTCACTCCGGAGGGTGACAAGGTCAAGCTGTTTGAGCTGGTCTACTTCCAGAAACACGCCTCCAAGGAGGTGCTGGAGCACTGGAACATCCTTGTGGGCCGTCAGCCCCTCCCGAACATCGGCCTGCGTACCGAGGACGGATGGAATATCTCTGGGGATGATGTGCAGATCTGGCTGGAGGAACAGGGTGAAAACAGCTTCGCCATCTCCGCTTACTGTGAAAAGCTGCTGCCTAAGCTTCAAGAGGAAGAAGGCCGGGCCTGGTGGATGCTCACTACCCTCACCGACCAAGTGCTGGGCGAGATCTCCCACATGAGATACATAGACAGCTTTGATGTGCTGGAGGAACCCAAGGCAGAGCCGTCCTTCCTCCTGTCCCAGCTGCCCGACAAACTGCGGGAGCAGGGCCTGGAGCTCTCCACCGACCCGGAAGCCTATCTGGAGAGCTACCTTGGTTACAAAATGGAACCCAAACAGGACCCGGACGCCGATTGGCGGCTGGATGTAATGGCCGGTTCCACCTGCTGTGTGCCGCTCATCAACGGCTATCTGAATGCCGACAATGATTTTATGGACGATCTCCATGCCGACGGCGCGGTGGCGGGCTTCTTCTGCTATCCCCTGGATACCCTGCGTGAGGAGGAAGGCAGTCAGAAAATTTTCGACTTCCGGGACAAACTGGAGGAAGTGCTCACCGGCGGGGATGGTTCGGAAGTGCTCACTCTCACCGGCGGGGCTACCGGCCTCTACTGTGGCTATGTGGACTTCATCGCCTGGGACATCCAAGAGGCGCTGAACATGGCGAAAGAGTTCTTTGAAGGCACGGACATCCCATGGGCCATCTTCCACACCTTCCGCCGTGAAGCCGGTTCTGTACCCCTAAAGCAACAAGATGATGGGACAGAAACTGAGAATCAGGATGACGAGTTGGACGAAACGCTGACGGGCATGGACTATATTCCTTACACCCAACAGAACGCCGAAGCATTCTTCGCTCAGTTGGAGCAGTGGAACGACGAGGATGAGTACACCCGCTGTATCCAGGCACTGAATGCCATCCCAGAGGACTGGAGGAACTATCGCACCGCCTACGCCTTGGCACGGGCGCTGGAAAACTACGCCATTATCGGGGACCATGACGAGGGCACCCCTCGCTATAAGGGAGACAAGGCCCTGTGCCGCGCCATCGAGGTGCTGGAGTCCGTCCGGGAGGAAGGCCAGGACAAGGCGGAGTGGAATATGCGGATGGCCTACGGCTATCAGTATCTCTATGGTCAGGAGGAAAAGGCCATTCCCTACGCCCAGCGGTGGGCAGAACTGGACCCAGAGGACGAAAATGCCTCGGCGGTGATTCAGGAGTGTAAGGCGGAGATCCGGAAACGCCAGCGCAGCCGGAAGAAGGCCAAATTCGTGCCCGGTGATACCCCCTTCGAGGGCTTCGACCTCACCAACTTCTGGGACGACAGTATGTATGCGCTGAAAGAGTATGTCAGCGATCCGCCTTCCGATGAGCTGATCGCCAGCGTGGAGGAGGAACTGGGCTATAAACTTCCTGCCGCCTATATCTGGCTGATGAAGCAGCACAACGGCGGCATTCCGGTGAATACCTGCTATCCCTGCGATGAGCCTACCTGTTGGGCAGATGACCATGTGGCTATCACCGGCATTTTCGGCATCGGGCGAGAAAAGAGCTGCTCTCTCTGCGGAGAGCTGGGCAGCCAGTTTATGATCGATGAGTGGGAGTATCCTGCCATCGGCGTGGCCATCTGCGACTGTCCAAGCGCCGGACACGATATGATTTTCCTGGACTACCGGGCTTGCGGTCCCCAGGGAGAGCCTGCGGTAGTCCATGTGGATCAGGAAAACGACTACAAGATCACCCATCTGGCAGACAGCTTTGAGGAATTTGTCCGCGGACTGGAGCATGAATCCCTCTATGATCCGGATGAAGATGTAGAGGATCTTGAGGATGACGCCGACGAGGAGAAAACTGACCGTAAGGGCTCCTTTGCCGGGTCTGTGCTCCTCTCCAAAGCGGAATGGGACAAGGAGCAGTTGATCCGGAATCTGCGGGAAGAATGGGGCATCGTAGATGAGGAGCCGGATGAGGGCGACGAAGATGATGAGAACAGCGATGACGCTGTGGTAATGCGGGTCGGCGGCATGATGCTGATCGTGACACTCTTCCACGGTCACATCCCGGACAATGAAGCAGAGATCAACGCCGAAAACAACTATATGTGGCCAGAGGCCGTAGAAGTGGCCAAAGCGCACAAGGCCCATATCATGGTGGCTGTGTTGGGCGAGGAGGAAAAACTGCTGGAACGAGGTAAGCTGTTCACCAAGGCGATGGCAGTGTGCTGCAAGCAGAAATACGCCACCGGTGTCTACACCAGCGGCGTGGTATTTGAGCCTCGTTTCTATGAGGGCCTTGCCGATATGCTCAAAAAGGACGAACTGCCCATCTTCAACTGGGTTTGGTTCGGCCTGTACCGGAGCGAGGGGGGCCTAAACGGCTACACCTACGGCATGGATGTGTTTGGCAAGGAGGAAATGGAGGTGTTGAACACCGACGCTGAGCCGGAGGAACTACGGGACTTTTTGGCAAGCCTTGCCTCCTATGTGCTGGCGTGTGATGTGACGCTGCAAGACGGCGAGACCATCGGTTTTTCTGCGGACGATAAGCACACCATCACCCGCAGCCCCGGCGTCTCTCTGCCAGAAGAACAGATGACCCTGAAGATCGGTTACGAGCCTATAAAGGGAGATCCAGAGGATGACAGCTGCGACCACTCAGACAATGATGACACGCAGGATGAGGAAGAATTCAGTAATCCCGAAGTCTACACCGAGGAGGAGATGGAAGCCGTCGAGGGGCACATTGAGCAGTATTTCGGCAAGTTCGAGAATGTGTTCCATGAGCTGGTTTCTCCCGACATCCATGTGGACATCTGCGTGGTGCCGCCCTCTGAGGAGCGGGACTACTGCACCCTGGTCACCATGGGCATGGGCGCTCACCGGATGAATGTGCCGGAGGAACTGGCGGAATATAAGCTGGAGCGGGCGGAGCTGGCCATTGCCCTGCCTGCGGACTGGAAGCTGGATCAGGAGTCCATGAAAGACGAAAAGTGGTACTGGCCCATCCGCCTGCTGAAATCCTTGGCCCGTCTGCCTATCAACTGTGACAGCTGGTTGGGGCATGGTCATACAGTGGAGAACCGGGAACCATTTGCAGACAACACCAAACTGTGTACTGCTACCCTGATCGGTCCTCAGGGTACGGAGGATGGCAGCGAGGTCTGCACTCTGCCGGGCGGCGAGGAGGTCAACTTCTATCAGGTCATTCCGCTTTATGAGGACGAGTTGGACTATAAACTGGAACATGATGTAGACGCTCTGCTGGACAAGATGGCGGGGATCAGCTTTGTGGTGAACCCCACCCGCCAGGATGCAATCACCCGTGGCACCCTTTCCAATGATGATTTTGACGGTGAGATGGACGATGCTTCCTATCATATCGAGAGCATTGAGGAGAAGGAACTGCCTATTGACCCCATCAATGCTTATAACCACATGGCCATCTACCTGCGCTGGTGTATGGAGCACGACCTGATGGGCGAGGACTTCTTGAAAGAATACAGCGAAGTGACCAAACAGGTCAAAGCTGATCCTGCCAATGTGGATCTGAGGGAGTTTATCCGGGATGAGCTGGACGGCTGTCTGTTCTCTGTGCTGTTCAATCAGCAAGGCCGTGCCTTTGCAGGCTATTACTACGGAGAGGGCGACAGCCCCTACTATCCTGCCGATGTTGACGACAACGCCCTCCGCTTCTTCGGCCCGGAGCGGTATCACTCTGATGAGTTCCAGGATGAAGCCTACCTGTTCATCCCCTTTGACGAGGACTACTATCAGGCTATGGCAGAGGTGATCGGGGAACGGTTTGAAAACTGGCAGGGACAGGACTTCGACGAGGACACGCTGGAGCCTTCCGAGGTTGCTCAGGCCATCATGGAGTATCTGGACTGCGAGTGTACCTATTTCCCATCCATGGCAGATGATGACCCCATCATGTCGGCATACAGCTACGCCCAGCGGCTGGGGGTACGGGAGGGCTTTGTTCCCGTGCTCATCAAGGCGGATGATGAAACGCTGTTGGAGTGTCTGGTGATGAACGCCGATCCGGAGCACAATGCGGACTTCTACGAATTTGACCTCAAAACAGTAGAGGAGTATCGAAAGAAGATGCTCTCCGCTCCCATCAAGGACGGAAAGGCGGTTCTGGAGGAATTGACCGGCCAGCGCAAGGAAGAAGCCGAGGACGATGACATGGACTGGGAGGCGGAAGTCCTGGGCGAGATGGAGGGCGGCTATGACAATGACCGCTTCTCCTGCTATTGGGATTCGGATAGCCACATGACCTATCCGCTCATTCTGGCCAAAATTCCGGTCAAGAACCCCTGGGAGATCTTCGCCTATCTGCCCTTTGGAAATTGGAATGAGTGCCCCGACACGCCGGACCTGATGGCAGTGGCGAAATACTGGTTCGAGCAGCATGGTGCCATCCCTGCCGCCATGAGCCACGATGAATTGGAGTTTGAACTTCCGACTCCGATCTCCAAGGAAAGAGCTATGGAAGTGGCTGTGGAGCAATATGGCTTCTGCCCAGATCTGGATCAGAATGAGGATGGAAGCATTGGCTCCTTGGCAGATGTCCTGTGGCAGTCCACTGTCTGGTATTTCTGGTGGGATTGATGGGAGGTGCGACCAATGACAGAATATCAGAAAACCTATATCGAACTAAAAAAACAGTTTGTTGCGACCAATGAAGGTCCAGACAATGTCCGCGCTCTATATACCTTCAAGGAAGAACTTGAGCAGAGTGAGGATCAGCAGGCCAAGGAAGTGCTGGTGGATGTATATGACCTGCTGGACTTTAAGAAGGACGCCTACGAACTGCTCTGCCAAATCGGAAATCGTTCCGATAAAAAGACCCTCAAGCGGCTGGGCACGCTGAAGGACTATGCGGAAAACTGGGGCAATCATTATGCCCTCCCCAAGCCCAAAACGCCGGAGGAAAAGCAGAAAGAGAAGGAACGGCAGGCCCAGCTGGGGCTGCCCGCCTTCCGGTATCACCCAAACCCTCTGGAAACTGGGGCTTTTGAGGAATCCGCAGACGGCGTTGTCTGCGACTGCTGTGGCAAGACGACCCATATTTTCTATACAGCCCCCTTTTACGCCGTGGAGGATATTGCATATCTGTGCCCAGAGTGCATCGCCAACGGCGAAGCAGCCCGGAAATATGACGGCTGCTTCCAGGACGATTGCTCTCTGGATAATGGTGTAGACGATCCAGAGAAGCTGGACGAGCTCATCCACCGAACTCCCGGCTACTCCGGTTGGCAGCAGGAATACTGGCGCGCCCACTGTGGCGACTACTGCGCCTACCTGGGCCATGTGGGTGCCAGAGAACTGCGGGCGCTGGGTGTGCTCGAGGAAGTGTTGGACGATCCCATGTGGGATGACGAACAGAAGAAAATGATTCAGGAATCCGTCAATGGCGGGCATCTGCAATGCTATCTGTTCCAGTGCCTCCACTGCGGAAAACACCTGGTCTGGATGGATTTTGATTGAGGTGGCAACATGGAGAAGAAGGATTTTCCCAAGGGAACCAAGCCCCGTGAGATCTTCGTCTATACCTGTGAGCGGATCGCGGAGCCTTTGAACCCGCTGGGCTACAAATACCGCAAGAGCAAAAATGACATCTACAAAAAAGACGGCATCTTTGTGTTCTCCTTTTACTTTTCCCCCTCCATCCGCTTTGGCTCCACCACTTTTACTGCCTTCTTCGATGTGAGTTCCCCGGTGATTGCCCAGTGGCGCAGTGAGCAGGAAGGGACGGAGGAAACCTATGATGGTATCGTGGGTACCTCCATCGCCCGGCTGACCCACCGGTATGATGACTTCCCCCGCTATGAGGTATCTACTCTGCTGGAGCGGGAACGCTCTATCCAGGAAATTTCCGGGCAGATCCAGGACTATGCACTACCATTCTTTGCCCGGTTTTCCAATCTGCCCAAGCTGCTGGACGATGTGGAACAGGAGGGGTTCTTCCCCCATCGGAAGGGGTTCGATGTCCCTAAGCGGAATCGGGAGTTCATCGAATGCTTCCGGGAGTATCTCCAAAAGCAGTAGGAATCAGCAGAAAGGAAACAACACCTATGTCAAACAGTAGAGTATCCACTTGGAGTGGAATCCGGAACAAATTGGAGAATGACTACCTGTGCCCGGCACTCCGGGGCCACATCCAGTATTTTGCCACCAGTTACAGCAAAAGCGCCGACCATGAGGGCCGGGCCGCCATTCGTGTGGACGGCGTGGAAGTGCTGCGGAGCAACTACTACACCTATTTTGAAAATGTGTGGACGAAATTTCATCACTTGCGCTCCACCACGCTGAAAGATCACGACTCCGCAAAAGAGGCCATCAATCAGGCTCATGCCTATGCGCTGGAGCAGGGCACCTTTGACCAAAAGGTGTTCTATGAGGCGTTTGGGATCTTTGACAACCAGAGCATCGAGAAAAGCCTTGTCAGCGAGAATCCCCTTGTCCGTATCTTTGCCCTTCTGGATCGCAGGCTTGGCAAGCGCCGCCTGCTGGCTTTGGAGGACTCCATGGAGCAGGAACTGGACTGGGTGCGGGCTTTCTATGTGATCCGGTTGCAGGCCGAAGGGCTGATGGAAGCGAATAACATTTAGGAGGAACCACCATGTCACAGATCGCGTCCTTTTATCTGATAAAAAATAACCAGCGGCAGGAGTTGTCCGACGGTGACTGCTCCGGCGCGGTCTATATGGCCATCTGGGACTGGTGTGAGAGCGAACTGGATCTGGATGTCCGTTTTCCTGCTCCCCAGACGGAAGACACCCTGGACTGCGCTCTGCTGGAGGGAGAGCTGGCGTCTCAACTGCTGGCAGCTCTGCGGGAGCAGGATCTCCCGGAGCTGGCCGCTGAAATTGCCCCGGACTGGGATCTGCCCACCGAGGCGGTGCAAAGCGGGCTTAATACGCTGCGCTCCCATCTGGAACTGGTGCAGGGCGATGCTGCTCTGCTGTATGAAATGACATGAGAACGGAGGGATACCATGCTGGCAAAGCGGTTTGAACACATTTTACATGATCTGGGCATGGCTGGGCTGGAACACCCTCTGTTCTACCATGCACCGGTGGGCATTCGTTTTAAGATCGGCGGGGAGGAACCAATCTATCTGGATAGGCGTGCGGCGAAGCTGAAAACCAACCCCGCTTATGTTCAGGGGGCGCTGGACCGAGCCGCCGCGATCTATCGGGCACTTCCGGCGGTGCCGGACCTTCTGCGGATCGACGGGTATCCCGATGAAGAACCCGCCGAGTCCCTGCTGACCGTTATCCGGCAGCGAGTGGGCCTCCCAGTTCCCGATGAACAACTTTCGGCCACAGAGCAGGATGAAGATGGGGATACCCATGCACAAGTGCAGTTTTACTGGGATCTCAGCAAGATCAGCTTTCAACCAGAGCTGCTTCTTCGGGAAATCATTCTGGGGGACATCGGCGGCTGGAACGGCTTTGTGTCCAGCGTCTATCTGGCTGGGCCGGGGCCGTTCCTCTACCATTTGTACGATGACCGTGGGCTGGATGTGCTGGGCGGCTCACAGAAGCTGCTATTGCCTCTCTATCATCAATTTCATGACTGGATTTTGGAATACGATCTGGAGAAGATTGACCAGATGTTCGCTCCAGCAAAAGAATGACTGCATAACAGAAAAGGAGACATTGCTATGGGACTTGATATTTACGCCGGGCCGCTGACCCGGTACTATTCTCACAACTGGAAAACTGTTGTTCAGCAGTGGGCGGAGGAAAACGGATACACCTTTAACCGCATCACCCCGGACGGGGAACCTGCTGATAACGAGGAAGAAATGTCCCCGGCTGAGGTCCAGGCGGCGGTGGAGAACTGGCGGGATCAGATCTTGAGCGCCATTTCTCAGCCGGGCCAGCCCCCCTACGCTCCCTGGCTTGAAGATAATGAGAAACCTTATTACACCGACAAGCCGGATTGGGATGCCTTCGGCGCTATGCTGCTGGTGGCCGCCTGTCGTACATACGAGGAACCGGTGCCTTCCACCGTGGAGAAGGACTGGATCTTCGGGGAGCATCCTCTGGTCGCCCGCCTTGCATCAGATGAGGAGCGGGTGTGGTCCCTGTTTCGTGGGGCTACCTGGTGGCTCCCTCTTTCTGACAGCTTTCTGTTCCAAGGGTCCTTGCCTACCGATGACACCGCCGCTATCGCCACCTTGGGCGGACTGCGGAAGGAGCTGGAAAAGCTGAACCAGCTGGCGTGGCAGGCCGATGAGGACACTATCCTTGGCTGGGCAGACACGGAGGGATACCCGGTAGACGGAACCGTAGACTCAGATGGACAGTACAGCAAGGCAGACATCCCGGAACACACCCAGTATGACACTCAATCCCTTGCCAAGTTTGCCTTCTCCATGTTCTGGCGGGCCATGCGGTTTGCCGAGGAGCAGCAGGTGCCTATCCTGCTTGACTATTAAAGAGAATTCGTCAGGGGGTGGAGACCGTGGAACAAAAACGGCCGGCAGATATAATTCAGGAACTTCTGGACTACCTGTGGAACGGCCTGGGCCTGGAGGAAAAGGGCTGGAAGCGTCTGAAAAAGGGCGACTTCAAAAAGAAAATGAAAAACGGGCTGACCTATCAGATCTGGTTTGACCGGAGCCGCTACAATTACATAGACTACGAAATCGGCCATGGGAATGTGGAGGTGGGCTTCAGCTGTATCATAAAGCAGGGAGATGACTACCTCTACTCTTTCAGAATTGAACCCACAACAGGCGGTTCATTCTTTCGGATGCTGACAGAGGACCTGCGGCTGAACACCGGGCTGCTGGACACCTTTCTGCCCCTGGTCAAAGCCAACTACCTCGACTTCATCGACCGCTTCGAGGCAGACCCCGTGGAGGCATTACAGCCGGTCTGCGCCCCCTTCACCGAGGCGGAGGACTACAGCTGGTTCATCTATGTGCGGGAGCAGATGGTGGAACGGTACGGAACGGCGGAGCAGATGGAGGAGTACCGCCGTCAGGCGGAATTGCGCGGAACGCCTGGACACAAGGCAAAGAACTGGATGGGTTCGATGTTGTTCCACCTCTCCCACGCCAATGATGTGGATCAAGCCTGGGCCTCAAGCCGCACCAGAGAGGAACTGGACCAGGTGGTGGAACCCTTTGTGCAGGCCAAGCGGCAGACAGGACAGTGGACACAGGAGGATGAGGCGGGCTATCAGCTCTACCGGCAGGAAACAGATCCGAAGAAGCGCACCTTTCGGGTATGGTATCTCATCGCCAACCCCCGCGGCCTGCCGAAAGAGTTTGTCCAGAAAGAGCTGGAGTTTCGGTGGAAACTGTTCCCAGAAAAGAAGGAGGAACCCAAATGAGCAATAAAGCTTTCCAGCAAAATCTGGACGACAAAAAAGGCCCCCAGCCCGGAGGTCCCTATCTCATTCAGATGCTGTTCAAAGAGCCGGTAGAAATGCCGGATAAAGAAAAAATGACTGCCATAATGGAGAAGCACATCGGATCAACAGAGTGCTTCTGTTATGATAAGAAAATGGCCGGCTTTGCCGCCCTGGATCATGTCGCGGAATTTCAGGACGGCAAGTGCCCGGTACAGCTGATGGTGATGAAATGCGACAAGTTCAAGGGCAAAGGCTTTGATGCCTTTCTGATGAGCCAGATGTGGGACTGCCAGGAGGACCGTGACCGGATCTTCCGGGAGTGCAAATATCAGGTGGTGGCCACCGATATGCTGACTGCGGCGCTTCCAGCGCTGGAGCGTGCCAACCTGGATGCCGACTTTCTGGAGGCTCTGGCAGAGCTGTACCCCACCTGTGAGGCGTTCTATTTCCAGAACTGCGGCAAGCTGTTTCTGGCAGAGGATGTGCGCTCCCATCAGATTGAGGGGCCGGATCGGTTCATCCGCTTTGGCGTCAATGTCCGTTTCTTCAACATCGAGGGCACGGAGGATATGCTCATCGACACGGTGGGCATGAGCACCCTGTTTTTGCCGGATCTCCAGTACCACTTCCACGGCATGGACCCCAACTGGGTGGTAAACCACGCCTATAATGCAGCGTCCTATATTCTGGAGCATGATAACCCCATTGAGGATGGGGAAACCATAGACGGCGTGGCGGATGGCCAGATGTGCCGGGAGATCCAGTGGAAGTGCCAATATGAAGATGCCTTGATCCAGCCGCCCAGAGGGGTGCTGGACATCAACATGGGAAACTATGCTTCGGGAGGACGCTGAATGAATGGCGTTGTGCTCCTGGTAGGCGGACTTCTGCTTGTGGCGGTGATCAAGCTGATTATAGATCGAAATTGGATCGGCCTGCTTCTCTGTGCTGTCGCCCTGCTTCTGGTCTTTGGGGCTGGACACCATACAAAATAGGCCATTTTAAGAATCGAGGAGGTGAAGTATGCAGAATTCAACAAATATGCGGATACTGGAATTACTCCGGTTTCTCTATGAGCGGACCGATGAAAACCATCCCGCCACAGTATCTGACATCATTGCCCATCTGAATGGAAAAGGAATTCAGGCAGTGCGGCAGACTGTTTACGCAGATACCAATGCGCTGATCGATGCGGGGATTGATATTGTGGTGGTTAAGAGTACCCAAAACCAATATTTTATGGGAAACCGCCTGTTTGAGTATCCAGAACTGAAAATGCTGACAGACGCAGTAGCATCCTCGAAGATCATTTCTGCCAAGAAGTCTGAGGAGCTGGTGCAGAAATTATGCCGTCTGACCAGTCTACATCAGGCAAAGCAGCTTCAAAAATTTGCTGCTTTATCCAGCCGTGTCAAACCGCATAATGAAAAGGTTTACTACATCATTGACAATATCCAAACAGCGATTGGAAACCATCAGCAAATTCGGTTCCAATACTATGAATATACTCAAGAAAAAAAGAAAATCTTAAAGCATGATGGATATTATTATGTCGTAAATCCTTATGCGCTTGAATGGAAAAATGACCATTACTATTTGATTGGATTTTCTCTGAAGCATCAGAAAATTGCTCACTTCCGTGTAGATCGGCTAACAAGTGTAGAAAATCTGGAAACTTACTTTATGCCGATAGAGGGATTTGATGTAGCCTCCTATACAAATAAAATGGTTGATATGTTTACATCGGAGTCATCGAAGGAAGTAACCCTTCTATGTGAAAACGAATTGATGAGAGTAATCATAGATCATTATGGAGAAGATGCTGCTGTTGATAGGTATGATGATACACACTTCACAGCCAAAATTGAAGTGAACCCCAGTGGAACTTTTTATGGCTGGATATTCAAATTCAAAGGGAAAATAAAAATTCTCTCTCCCAAAGAGTGCATTACGGAAATGCAGCAAATCGCTCAGGAATTTATATAGCGCAAAAGAGGTGTTATTGATTTTTAACACCTCTTTTCAAATGAAATTTTTATCCTTGAAGTGAACAGATGTTCGATATACAATATAAGCAAGATGTTCGCAGTTCGTCGAACAAATGAGAGGTGAATGCTGTGGGCAATATAACTTTTGGATCATTTATAGCCGAGAAACGCAAGGCGCACAAATTCAATTTACGCGATACAGCCAAGCATTTGAATATTGCTTACGGTTATCTGTGTGATATTGAGCAAAGCCGCCGTCCTGCACCCAATGGAGATTTTGTGGAACGCATCTCTGCCTTTCTGAATTTGGATAAATCAGAACATGAGTTGCTTTTGGATCTGGCTGCAAAATCACGCAATACAGTATCTGCTGATTTGCCAGACTATATCATGGAAAAAGATATTGTTCGGGCAGCCTTGCGTGTGGCAAAAGAAGTAGATGCTACCGATGAAGAATGGCAGACATTTATGAAAATGCTAAAGGAGCGTAAACGATAGGGGGGAGAGCTTTGTCAATTCCACAAATCCGTACAGAAGCAATCGAGGCAGTAGGGCGAAAAATCCTGATGGAATATGATCCCTCTCTGCTATCCGGGCAACCATGTCCTGTGCCAATCGAAACCATTATCGAGACAAAGTTTGATCTAATCCTGGAGTTTCATACACTAAGAAAAAACCCCAAGATATTAGGGGAAACAATTTTCGATGACGGTGCTGTTGTCTTATATGACCAGATACAGAGACAGTATCGAATGATTGCAGTAAGAGCCGGTACAATCTTAATTGATGAACGGCTTTGTGATCCGTCAAAATTAGGGCGGCTCCGTTTTACCTGTGCCCATGAGCTGGCTCATTGGGTACTACATAAGAAGTTGTACTCCGGTACTGGAGATGTTGCTGCTTATAACGGAAATGTTTCTTCCGACGAAAGTCATGGCATAATTGAGCGTCAGGCGGATACTCTGGCTTCTGCTCTGCTGATGCCTTTACCGCAGATCAAAAAATGTTTTTACCGGCTTAAAATAGGCCGGACAGATGAACAGCTCATTGCTGAAATGGCAAATATTTTTGAGGTTTCCAAGCAAGCAATGCAGATTCGTCTAAAATCCAGAAACCTGATATAACCAAATGGGGGAATAGAGAGAGGCACTGCCCTCTCTCACGCTCCTCTGCTATGCTATTTTGTACCTAATATGTTCGCAATATTGCGAACAAGGAGGGATGTTCTATGAGAAAAGAAAGCACAACAATCCAAAAATGTAACAGCAGGCTAACAGCTTTGGGGCTTAACAGCGACGCTGCGTTTCATAGAAGTAAGCTGATTCTAAAGATTTACCGTGATGTAGTCTGGGTTCTGAGTGAACGGGCAGAAGAATTACAAGAAACTGCTTGGATTATGGGAGAACAAGATATAGAGTCTGGCCTCTGCTATCTTGAAAATTTTGCACCAGATATTGAACTGCAAGCCTTTGAAGAAAAAGTTTGCTGCCTTGTTCAAAATCAAATGCTGGTCAATATTATTGACCGTGCACTCCTTCGTCTGAAACGGTATCCGGATCGAGGAGAACTTTACTATGAAATTTTGACTAAGCAATTTATCTATCGGTTCAACAGTACAGAGAAAGAATTGCTGGAAGAACTAAATATAGAGCGCAGTGTCTTTTATGACCGAAAACGAGAAGCCATCTATTTATTTTCTGTTTGCTTGTTTGGATATTCTATTCCAGAAGTCCTGGAGGAGCTGCCCCGACTAAATCCCGACTAAATCCCGACAAATCCCCGACCTAATCCCTACTCCCTTCCGACTTCCGACCTGCTATACTTGTTATAGTGGCAGGAATGCGCTAAATTGAATACTTTTCTACATAAGGCCCGGCATTAACCGGGCTTTTTTCATTCCTGCTGCAATATGGCGGCAGGAACATGGCTGGAGGTGAAAACACTTCCGGCCTTTTTCTTTGCCCGGTATTAGGAGGCCGGTATGCGCTGGGAGGCGTACATAGCAAAATATCCATGACACCGTTCAAATTCGCTGACTACCAAGAATTTGAACGGAGGAAAGGATATGACGAGAGTATTCATTTGGAAAAATAACAGCCCACAGGAATGGGAGGAAATCAGTTTTTCAGCGTTCAGTAAGGCACGCCGCAATGGTTGCTTTACTGGGCGCTTTTTTGTTGAAACAGTCAAAATGTTCCGTGATGAAGATGACCGCATTATCATGGAATGTTCTCGCAAAGATTTTGAAAAATACCAACAGGAGGACCGCCACAGCCGCTATCTCCAGGAACATGAGAAAAGTCGCTCTATATTCCCGGCTTCTCATGTGGGAGATCGTGACGGCACAGAGGAAGGTTATCAGGATACAGATTTGTTTGTGGATGAATCTGTTGATACTGCGGAACAAGCTATTCAGAATTTACTTCTTGAGGATTTACACCAAGCTCTATTGAAACTGAGTCCGGCAGAACGAGATTTTATATTGTCCTATTATGAAATGAAAATACCAAATGCAACTTGTTTAGCCCAACGATATGGTATTACTCGGCAAGCCGCAGATAAGCGATTGAAAAAAATTGAAGAAAAAATAAAAAAGTTGGTTGCGATTTTCTAAAAAAGTGGCAGTAGCAAGTGAGAGGGAAATCCTTTCACTTGCACCTTGACAACCTCATATACGAATCATTAAGTTTGATCCTCTTTGGGCGTAATAGCCGCTACATCAGCGGTATATTTTCTGAGAGCTGCCACTCGCATAACAGGCCAACCCATTTTTGCTGTATAGATGAGTTTTCGGTTTATCAGAAATATATCAGGCTGGAATACATCGGATGGCATCCGGTCATGGCATAACAAGGAGGAAAGCTCTCTTACAGCCATAGTCCGAGCGTGATAATAACCGTCGCAGGCCATGGGTAAGACCAAACGAAGTGGAGGTGAAACTCCTGAGAAGCAGGCCAGCCACCTGCGGCTTAATGATTACCCAAATCCCTGGGGTGTCGTGGACAAGTAAGGGATAAAACAGGCGCTAAATTGAAGGAGACTCTGTAATTTGCAGAGCCTCCTTCTTACATAATCAAATCTCAAAACATAGGAGGATGAACATGAAAGAAGATTGGATTTATAAGCGTGGGGATTTATATTATGCCAATTTGAACCCTTATTTTGGATCAGAGCAAGGCGGCACCCGTCCTGTCCTGGTTCTTCAAAACAATGTGGGGAATTTTTTCTGCCCCACTTTGATCGTAGCTCCACTCACCAGTAAATGGATTAAGAAAAAGGAGCTGCCCACACACTATGCACTGGAGAGCGTTCCAGAGCTTGGACTGAAATCTGTTGTTCTGCTGGAGCAAATTAAAACGATTGATAAAAGGCGTGTTTTATCGTACATTGGGCGCGTATCTCGCGAAGAAATGAGAGCGATTGATGATGCTCTGCAAGTTAGTTTAGATATTCATATTCCGGAGGAAATGGAGGCTCCGTAAGGCCACTTACCGGATAAAGGAGGCGTTTTTATGTTTGAAGCAAGAATTGCGGAATTGAACCGCTTTAATGAACAAAATCCTGTCAGCTATGACAAAAGAACCTATACGGTCGATGAGATTCAGGACATTTTGGGTATCAGTCGTCCCACAGCATATAATCTGGTAAAACAGGGTGTATTCCACAGCGTCAGAGTCGGCGGTCATATCCGCATTTCCAAAAAGAGCTTTGATGACTGGCTGGATCACGCAGATGAATGATTTGTCAAGGATGCCGATCTCCAAATCGACATCCTTAACTTTTTTTCTGCTTTCTCTTACAATGAGGCCATAGCAAGAAAAACTTTATAGAGGAGGCAAAAGCCATGCAAAAACAAAGAGTAAAGACCAGTATGTCTGTACCAGAGATGGGCAAAATGCTTGGGCTTGGTAAAGTAGAATCCTACTGGTTGGTTAAAAAGAACTATTTCAAAACAATTCAAGTGGCCGGACGAATGAGAGTTATGCTGGATAGCTTTGAAGATTGGTATGCCGGCCAGTTCCACTATAAAAAAGTGGATGGTACACCGCCCGGAGAGAAATGGAGGCATACTACGATGTCAGTTCCGGAAATGGCGGATCTTTTGGGGCTGAAATCTGGCACAGCTTATGACCTTGTTAAAAGGGGCTATTTTGAGACGACCTTGATTGATCGAAGAATTCGTATCATTACCAGCAGTTTTGAAGCCTGGTATCAAAAGCAAACTCATTATGTGAAAATCTCAGAAAGGAGCAATGAAAATGGCATCTATCGTGAAGCGTAAAAGCAAATATTCTGTGGTGTATGATTACACAGATGAAAACGGAAAACGCAGACAGCGTTGGGAAACCTTCAGCACAAATGCAGAAGCAAAAAAACGAAAAAAGCAAATTGAGTATGAGCAGGACTCTGGAACCTTCTTTATTCCTACGGCAAAGACCCTGAACGATCTGCTCGATGAATATATGTCCATCTATGGTGTAAATACCTGGGCAATGTCAACATATGAAAGCCGCCGTGGTCTGGCGAGAAACTACATAACTCCTATTATCGGAGATATGTTACTATCCGACATCACTCCAAGGATGATGGATAAGTATTACCGTGATCTGCTCTCTGTGAAAACGGTAAGCGTCAACAACCGCAAACCCACAAGCGAATATCTGACCCCGCATACAGTAAGAGAAATTCACAAGCTACTTCGCAGTGCCTTTAATCAGGCGGTGCGTTGGGAACTAATCAGCCGTAACCCTGTCCTGAATGCGACACTTCCCAAAGAAGAACATAAAGAACGGGATATATGGACTGCCGAAACGCTGAGCAAGGCTATGGAAGTCTGTGATGATCCTATCCTCTCCCTTGCCTTAAATCTGGCGTTCTCCTGCTCTTTACGCATTGGCGAAATGCTGGGCCTTACCTGGGACTGCATTGATATTGCACCACAGAGCATAGAAAATGGTTCAGCTTATATATTCGTCAACAAAGAGCTGCAACGGGTTACACGAGGTGCATTGGACGATTTGAGCGACAAAGGTGTTATTAAGAAGTTTCCACCTTGCATAGCCAGTACCCATACTGCTCTGGTCCTGAAAGAGCCTAAAACCAAAACCAGTATTCGCCGCGTGTACCTGCCGAAAACAGTTGCCTATATGCTGGTAGAGAGAAAAAAAGAAATTGATGAGCTGATGGATCTGTTTGGAGATGAATACATCGACAATAACCTGGTCTTTTGCTCCAGCAATGGCCGTCCGATGGAAAGTCAGGTGATTAACCGTGCTTTCAATAAACTTATCAAAGAAAACGGACTGCCTCATGTTGTGTTCCATTCTCTTCGCCACTCCAGCATCACCTACAAGCTGAAACTCAATGGCGGCGATATGAAATCAGTCCAGGGTGACTCTGGTCATGCTCAGGTTAAAATGGTTGCGGATGTCTATTCTCACATCATCGACGAGGATCGGTGCATAAACGCTCAGCGATTGGAGGAAGCTTTTTATTCCTCTAAGACTCCTGACCCTGTTGAAGATACAGAGCCTAAAACTGCGGATACTGCCGTCACTGAAAGTGATGAAAGTGATGCAGCGAAGATACTGGAACTGCTTAAAAATCCCGAAACTGCCGCACTGCTCAAGCAGCTGGCAAAAGCTTTATAAAGTCCCTCCCTCAGAAGAACGCCTCTCACTTTGTGAGAGGTTTTCTTCGTTTGAACCACTTTGCACAGTGACCAAACACTTTTTTTGTTAGCAAGGTTCTGAAAGCATTTTTGAGCGATGTTAGCAAATTCGCGATTTTGTTTGCAACTTCCTCTAATTTCTGCTAACAAATGTTTGCAAGTTCCTTTGGTAAAAATCGAACCTCTGACTTACCGCCTTTCTTAGCAAAAGGCCAAATCTCGTTAGCAAATGTTAGCAAACCAAGGTTTTTTGCAAAAAAGCCACAAAAGCCGCAGAAATAAGAAAAGCCGAAAACCCTGATAAATCAAAGGTTTTCGGCGTGTTTGCTGGCGTCCCTGGCGGGATTCGAACCCACGGCCTTTCGCTTAGGAGGCGAACGCTCTATCCTGCTGAGCTACAGAGACTTATATTAAATTGAGACTGGCAACGATCACTTTTCCCCGTAAGGCAGCTGGTAGAGCACAACCTTAGGAGGCGCTTGTTATATCCATTTAACTATGGGAACAAATTCCGTATTTTCGGGCTTTTCAGCCTTTCGGTCACGGTAACCAACTTTATGAACTCATCCACTTTCGTCTGGCGAATCCACAGAAACACGCAACTTAAAAAAGCTACGCTATATATCTTAACAAACAACACCCTGAAAGTCAAGACATCAAAGCTTCACTTTACACGAAAAGCTGTACTGAAAAGCTAAAAGCCATCGCGCACAGTCCGTAATCTGAGATTCTGTGCCCTGATGGCTTTTATTTTATAACCTATTTTATTCCCTGTTTTCTTATAATGTCTTCCAGCTTCAGAGTCCCTTGCATCCAGATCTGTCCTTTAAAACGACGGCCCGGCTGTGGTTCACCTAAGAGGTCCTTACTGTTGATGCAGACCACAAACTCCAGATCGTGGCTCTCAATCTTCATACGATAAATTTCCTCTTTTGTGTAAATATTTCGGATTTTTTCAACTTCTTCAATTTCTCCGATGACAGAATACTGGTCACATTCCACTCCGCAAGGCATGAAACAGGAGTCTATAATAGAGTAGAGATCCTCCTTCATGGCTCTTCTGGAAATCTGGGAGTAAAGATCGATATCCTCGATGGTCAAACTCTCCATGGCGTCCTCATCCCCATTTTTTGCGGCCTCAATCAGACTGTTGCGGTTTTTCGCAGCAACCTTTGCCTTTTGGATCTGTTTCTGGCTCTTCTTGATCGGAAGAAGGATCTTTCCACCGATGGACATCCCGGAAAAGCAGACGGAACTAATCTTGGAGTGATGTTCTTTATCCAACATTCTTTCCCTAAATTCCAGAAAATTCTGGATGTAGAAGATCAATGTGATACCGACCTTATTCTCATCCACCATGCCGGAGTAAGTCTCTTTCTCCGTATGTCTCTGAACGGAACACTCTTCCGTGGATCCGATTATATGGCTCTCCTGATACGGGAAGTAAAACTCCCGCTCGAAATTCCCCTCTTCGTTCAGTTCTCCGATGATTGAAATTCCAAGGCCCGGAGCAACTTCTGTACGCATTTCGCAGACATTGCTCTCCTCGTCGACCTGAACACATCGTGTCATTGACGGCTGCCGTTCCAGCAAATCCAGCAATTTTTCAATATCTTTTTTCTTTGTATACATGCTGAAACCAGCTGCACGTAAAAATTTATGCATATGGATCAATAATCTCCTTTATTATCCTCACCGTCGGGATCATATGACAGAGCATCAAAATTCCCGATGGTATCTGTCTCAATCTCAACTTCTTCTACATCGTATGCGTCAGCATACTTTTTTACACGTTCTTCCTCATTCTCACGGCGCTCTGCCTGACGTTTTCTCAATTCCTTCATGCGCTCGCTCTTTTTGCGCTCACTGCTCGGAACCTCGATATCCTGCTCTCCTGAGCCGCTTTTTAACTCTTTCTTCTTGCTGTTTGCGGCCTTTTCCTTCATTGCGAGGCGCTCATCCATCGTCGGACGTTTTACGTATCCCAGCGCCTGCTCCAGCGCTTCCTGCTCTTCACCGCCAAGGAGAACCTCTGTCGCACCTTCCTCTACCTCTTTTAAGTAGATATAACAGCCCTCACGGCTGTGTACAACGTCCAGTATGAAACCACTGTTCTTGTTGTCTAACATTGCGATAACAAAGCTTAGATTGCCGCCCATGCCCTTGAATGCATTGTACTTAACATATCCGAATTTCTGGAATGAGGACTTGATCTGCCTGGAAAGCTGTTTCATTGCATCCTTGCTGGAGCGATCTTTTTCCTGCAGCTCCTCCATCTCATCCATGATATCCATGATCGTATCTTCCAGTGTCTCTGCGTCTTTTCCTCGCATGAAGATATCATATCTTCGGTACAGTTTATTGAGCTTTACAATACAAATGATCACCACGATCAATAACACCAATGACAGGATTGAAAATCCGACGATCAGTACCATTGGATCGATGGGGATACTGTATAACATACTGTTTTCCATTTTCTGTTTTCTGTCCTTCCGTTTGTGTCTGTGCTTTTCGTTTGATTTATTACACTCTTAAAGACTCCATAAGTTCGATCAGACGTTCTAACTCTTCCTGGGAATAATACTCGATCTCGATCCTACCCTTATTTTTATCCTTCTGGTTGATAACGACCTTCGTACCCATGATAGACTTTAATTTGTCTTCCACCTGCCGGTAGATGAGATCGATATCCGGTCCCTTTTCCGGTTTCTTTTCTTTCGGCGGACGGTTCATCATCTTGACAAGTTTTTCCACGTCACGTACGCTTAATTTTTCCTCGATGATTTTTGCAGCTACCTGATACTGGCGTTCACCTTCTTCAAGTCCCAGGAGTGCTCTCGCGTGCCCGCTGGAAATCTTTCCCTCTGCCAGCATATCCTGCACACGAATATCAAGTTTCAGAAGGCGCATGCTGTTTGTAATCGTCGCACGATTCTTGGATACACGATTTGCAATCTCCTCCTGCGTGAGATGAAACTCCTGAATCAGTTGCTGGAATGCCTGTGCTTCTTCGATCGGATTTAAATCAGCACGCTGTACATTCTCAATCAAAGCGATCTCCATAGTCTGCTGCTTATCATACTCACGGATCAATACAGGAACATCTGTGACTCCGGCAAGTTTTGCCGCGCGCCAACGACGCTCACCGGCTATGATCTCATAATGATTTCCCTTTTTTTGGACAATCAGTGGCTGTAAGATTCCATATTGTTTGATAGAATCCGCCAGCTCCTGAAGGCTTTCCTCATCAAAATTTTTTCTCGGCTGCTCGCTGTTCGGTTCAATCAGGTTGAGCTTCAACGTCTGCTCTATCGGCTTTTCCACGATCTTTTCGACCGGTTTTTCTACGATTTTCTCGACAATTTTCTCGACCGGCTTCTCGACGATCTTCTCAACAATTTTTTCCACCGGTTTCTCGACGATCTTTTCGACTACGATCGTTTCAGCATTCGTGCCCGTCTTTGCTGTTTTACTGCTGTCCGTCTTTTTCCCTGTTCCATCTTTTTCCGTATTTTTCGTGGTGCCCTGATTTACCATCAGGTGGTCTTTTCTCTCACTTCTGCTCACTTTTTCTGCAGCGTTCTCTTTCGTAGTTGTGACTTCTTCCCCGAAGAACGCGCCTAAACCTTTACCTAATCCACGCTTCGCCATTATATTTCTTCTCCTCTGCTGATGACTTCCGCTGCTAAAAGTCTGTAGCTCTCCGCTCCTGATGATCGGCTGTCATAAAGATTGATCGGCATGCCGTAGCTCGGTGCCTCAGCCAGTCTGACATTTCGCGGAATAATTGTCTTATAAATATTTTCATTCAAGTGTTCTTTTACGTTCTCTACAACTTCCAGAGACAGATTTGTTCTGGAATCATACATTGTAAAAACAACGCCCTCTACTTCCAAAGATGGATTCAGCTTTTTCTGAACAAGATTTACCGTTTTTAATACCTGACTTAATCCCTCCAGGGCATAGTATTCACACTGGATCGGGACAAGAACTGTATTGGCCGCAGTCAGTGCGTTAATCGTGAGAAGGTTCAGGGACGGAGGACAGTCAATGATAATAAAATCATACTTTCCGTCTAACAGTTCCATATTTTTCTTGAGAATGCTCTCCTTTTCTTCCATATCAAGAAGCTCAATCTCTGCTCCGGCAAGGTCCACATCCGACGGCATCACGTCCAGACGTTCCTGCACACTTGGATTGATACACTCATCCACGGTGCATTCTCCCATCAGCAGTTCGTATACAGTATTGTCAATATTTCCTTTTTCCAATCCAAGTCCACTTGTTGTATTTCCCTGTGGATCAAAGTCCACAGTCAACACCCTCTGTCCTGCTTCAGCCAGGCAGGCGGATAAATTGATTGCAGTCGTCGTCTTTCCGACACCACCCTTTTGATTTGTAATTGCAATAATACGTCCCATACCTCTATCCTTTCTGCAGGTCAGCTCTACTTTTATTATCCTGTAATTATTTCGCATATCAGTCTGGTTTAGCTCATTTTAACCATATTTACTGATTTTCTCTATCATTTGAATCTTGATAATCTTTCCCATCCGATCATTAGCGAAACTTAGTATAACACAATTTTTCTTATTTTCCTATTGCTTTACCTTATAAAATTAAAAATGTTTCACGTGAAACATTTTTGCAAATCATACAAGCATCATTTTATGTTTCACGTGAAACATTTATCTTCAGAAACATTTCACATTTTCGCCTGTTGTATCTCATTACCAATTATATTATAATATAATAAGGAGTTGTCAAATAGGAATATAGTCATGAAACCACTATTCTCCTCTCTCAATCCCTTGAAACTGTATTTCTATAACATCATCATCTAAACCCGAGGTGAACTATGAAAGCTAAAAATAAAATCATCACTGCTATTCTCCTCTCAGCCGGTGCAACAGTCGGAACAGCACTGATTAACAAATATATCAAGATGTCTGCCATTTCAAGAAATCTTCTTGCTCAGCCGGAACCGCGCTGCTGTCGTTGGAGACTTGGCAATATCTACTATACAAAAACCGGCACTGGTAAACCACTTCTTCTCGTACATGACCTGACTCACGCGTCCAGCAGCTGTGAGTGGGATTCTCTGATTCCACTTTTAAAAGAGCACTATACTGTCTACACCATAGATCTTTTAGGTTGCGGACGTTCAGAGAAGCCAAATTTAACTTACACAAATTTTCTCTATGTGCAGTTGTTAAACGATTTTGTAAAATCCGAGATTGGACGCCGCACAAACATTCTTGCTACCGGTGCGTCCGCTCCTATCGTGACAATGGCTTGCGGATACAATCCGGATCTTTTCGAGCAGATGATGTTTATCAATCCGGATTCTCTGCTCTCCTGCAGCCACATACCAGGAAAATCCGCAAGGTATTATAAGTTTATCCTTGATCTTCCGATCATTGGTACACTGCTCTACAACTTTGCGTCCGCAAGAAGTATTATCTCCAGAACCTTCTCTGAAAGCTACTTCTATAATCCTTATGATGTTAACCCGCATTACATCGACAAATATCACGAGTCCGCCCACCTTGGTGACTCCCCGAAATCCGTCTACGCCAGTGTCCAGTGTAATTATACAAAATGTAATATTACAAAGACTCTGGAAAAAATTGACAACAGTATTTACATCCTCGGCGGCGAAGCTGAGCAGGATATCGATCTGATCATAAAAGAATATACAAAATGTAACCCGGCCATTGAGTCCAGTACAATTCCAAACACCAAACATCTTCCTCAAATTGAGAACCCTGAAGAAGTCAGTTCCACGGTCCAGATGTTCTTCAACTAACACTTCAAATCAGATCTGTTAAAATGTTTCACGTGAAACATTTCTTCGGTGTTTGCAAAGATGCCACTACTTTCTAAACAGTAGCGGCATCTTTTTTGATTTTTTAGTACCTGTTCTGTAGATCTGCGCATTTGCCGCGCTGACTGTAAGCTAAGGAAGCATAGACTTGAAGGCACAAGAATCCATCCGCGGAGCTGCTCTGGAATGGAATTTGCGCTTAACTGTGAGGGGACTGAACAGTTACAAGTAACTTTTATCAAGAGTTAATTTTCAGAAATTCTTCTTAACTTCAAAAGATGTTGACGTCTTCTCGACCGAGATATACCACATCGATCAATATTTTATCTTCAGGTCTATCATTTACGACGGCCGGTACATCAAGTACATTATGCGGTACTCCTGCTGTGCATGATAAATCTTTATTCATTACGATGATTCAGTGCATCAATTGCACATATCTCCCGAATAGTCATAAATCTTCCATCAACTCTGATTTATTTACGTGTTACAGGACTCTTGTTAATTTTAGTTTAAAGTTTTCGTAACTGTTCAGAACCCAGTTAGTTGAAAATGATATCAGGGGTTCCGTTCAGTGCTTCGCGGATAGCTGTGAAAGCATTTATTCCGTGCTTGCGAGCTGATCCGATATAACTCATAATTGTAAGATATTCCTGTGCACCTTCTTCATTTCGGAAGCATCCAGAGACTTTGGTTTTTACTTTTACCATTCTCAGATCACGTTCCGCCTGATTATTATCAAATGGTACACAGAGATTCTTTATAAACAGGCAGACTGATTCCTTGTAATTATACAGTCTGCAGATCAAATTTAATACTTTGCTCTTTTTCTTGCGACCGCGCTTTTTTGCAGGAGTTTCGGGGAATGGATTTTCCCCATATGCAGTTTTGATAATGGAATCATACTCCATATCAAATTTATGGCGGTGATAGTAGCTGACCTCATCCTTATCTAAAAGAAGTGCTTTATCTCGCACCTTTTTCATATCGAGCAGAAGCTTCTTAAAACGGACTGCCCATGTCTGCTCCGGATGATTTTCAATCACACCGTTTAATTCCCTGAGAAGATGCGCACAGCAGATGGCATGTGTCACATTTTGATACTTCCAGTAAGAACTCCAGCAGTCATGCATAATGATCCCGTTGGCATGCGGCAGTACATTCGCAGCATCCATGCCAGCCTGACCACGTTTCTGATTTATGGTCAGATATGTGTAATTCTGATCGGATGCAACGTGAACCCAGCAGGTTTTTCCATCTACGCGGCTACCAGTCTCATCACAATGGATCAGTCCGAGCGTAATCATTTTCAGACGGATTTGCTCATAAGTATCTTTCAGTGATTCCGCACAGCGGGTTACCATGTTTTTGATGGTTCCCGTTGCTAATGGAATATTAAACACACTGGACAGGATTTCATGAGTGCGATTGATGCTGACTGCACCAACCGTATTGAAAGCCACAACCATCGCCTGAAGATTTTTGCCATACTGGACAGTTGCTTTTATGTTTTTAGGAAATGATCCTGTTTTTACGCCACCATGCAACGGGCATTCGCGCACTTCAATAAGATTGTGCGCAGTGACATCTACAGTCACAACCGCATCAATCTCATGACGGGTTTCTTTTATACAAGCCTTATCCAGACATTTCTCGCGATAAGGACATCCGTTACAGTCAAAATGCATATGTTCCATGGTGTGATCCGGATTGGAGATGACAGAAAGATGGACACCATTGTGACCTTGCTGAGCGCCCTGCTTTTTCCCGGAAGATTCACGAAGGCTTCGGTTCTTTTTTACCGCAGGTTTCTTAAGACCGTCAGAGGAAGGTGGCTTGGAACTGTTTTTGGAGTTTTTGTTTAGTTGTTCTTTCAGCTCTTTGATGGTTTGATTCAGCTCGGCAATTGTAGCTGTTAATGTGCTGTTTTGCTTCGTGAGAAAATCAATCTGTGCCATAAGCTGGTGAACGAATTCTTCTGTGATGTTAACGGGCATTCAAACCACCTTCTTTCCGCTGGATTTTGCATTTTTATTATAGCGGAAACGCTGTAAAAAAGCGAATCTGTCGAAAAATCCATTCGGCAAAATGACGGTGGATAAGTATTAAATTTGAAGGTGCAAATGCTTACAAATATATTCAATATCGCCTCCAAAGAGGAAAATGAAGCGGATAAAAGGTAGGTAGTTAAGGATTATCCACAAGACTGATATACAAGTAAAAATTCATCACTTTTATCCACAGAGTAACAGCAAATCAGAGTAAAAAAGATTTTTCGATTCTTTGTTTTGCACAATAACTGGCAACGAACCCGAAGGGGGTTCTGAACAGTTACAAGTTTTCAATTATACATTCTGTCTTGGATAAAAAATTTTGTCGGAAGTCTGCTTATTATAAAGTGCTTTTTTCGTCCAAATCAGCATATAGTGAATCATCATGCTTCTTTGTTTTACAAATATGAAAACCAAAAATGTCATGACTTAATTGTAACAATTTTGGGAATTCTTCAGTTCAGATGTTTCACGTGAAACATTTCCTGACTTTTCTGCTCGCCCTTCGAATGTGTAAAAAAAGAACCTCACGATCCATACTCACAAGATCCTGAAGTTCTTTCCTTTTCTTACTATTCTGTTTTTCTTTACTTTAACGGTTCCTTCCCCGGAAGTCCCGCTTTTCTCGGATATTTCTTCGCTGTGATCGCCATCTTCTTTACCGGAACAAAGGTGCGTTCCACGTCCGTCTCCGGAAGAACCTTTACGATAATATCCTTCATCTCTCCGCCAAGCTGCTTCACAGCAGATCTCGCCTGGGCAATCTCCTCGTCAGCTTTTCCGGATTTATACGGGATAAAATATCCGCCCTTTTTCACAAACGGGATACAGTACTCGGAAAGGGTGGACATATTTGCCACCGCCCGGGATACGCAGATGTCGTACTGTTCCCGGTATTTCGCATCGCGTCCGTAGTCCTCGGCACGTCCATGGACAGCCGTAATATCCGTAAGTCCCAGTGCCTCTATCACCTCATTTAAGAATCCCACTCTCTTATTTAAAGAATCAAGCAGTGTGACCTTCAGTCCCGGAAACGCAATCTTTAACGGAATTCCCGGAAATCCTGCACCCGTACCCACATCGATACAGCTGTATTCTGCGGATCCGTCAAGCTTTAACCCAAGCTCCGGCGCAGCCAGAACAAGCAGAAGGCTGTCCACAAAATGCTTCGTGATCACATCGGAAAGCTCTGTGATCGCCGTGAGGTTCATCACCTTATTCTTCTCGATCAGCATCTCATAATATTTAAAAAACTGCTCTTTCTGCTGATCCGAAAGCTCGATTCCAAGATCCGCGCAGCCCTGATCCAATAATTTTACAAATTCATCTGTCATCAAATTATTTCCTTCCCATCTGCTCTAAATGCACCATCAGGACAGAGATATCTGCCGGTGAAACGCCGGAAATTCTCGATGCCTGTCCGATATTCTCCGGCTTATAGAGATTCAGCTTCTGGACAGCCTCTCTTCTTAAACTGTTTACCGTTGTATAGTCGAGATCCGCCGGGATTTTTCTTCCCTCAAGCTTCTTAAACTGTGCCACCTGCTGCTTCTGTCTGCGGATATATCCGTCATATTTCAGATTTATGTCAACCTGTTCCCGCACATCCGCCGGAAGCTCCGGCCTCTTTTCATCTAACTCCGCCAGCATCCCATAATTTAATTCTGGTCTCTTAATGAGCTCCGCCAGTGTACTTCCGGACTTTAACGCCGTACTTCCATGAGCCTCCAGGAACGTCTGAACCTTCTCGTTCGCACCGATATTCGTCTTCTCGAGACGTGCGATCTCCGCCTCAATGGCCTTTTCTTTCCAAAGTACATACTCGTACTGTTCATCGGATACAAGACCGATCTCATGTCCGATCCCGCGAAGTCTGAGATCCGCATTGTCCTGACGCAGGAGCAGACGGTACTCCGCTCTCGATGTCATCATGCGGTACGGCTCATGATTTTCCTTTGTCACAAGGTCATCGATAAGGACCCCGATATACGCCTGGGAACGATCAAGAACCACCGCGCTCTTCTCCTGCAGTTTTCTCGCCGCGTTCACACCGGCCATAAAGCCCTGAACGGCTGCCTCCTCATATCCGGAGCTTCCGTTAAACTGGCCGCCGGAGAACAGTCCGTCAATATTTTTAAACTCCAGGGACGCCTTTAACTGTCTCGGATTGATGCAATCATACTCAATTGCATATGCATTTCGAACAATTTTGATATTTTCCAGTCCCGGAACCGTCCGGTACATGGCATACTGAACATCCTCCGGCAGGGAGCTGGACATTCCGCCGAGGTACATCTCATTCGTGTAGAGTCCCTCCGGCTCCACAAACACCTGATGACGCTCCTTATCCGGGAATTTTACGACCTTATCCTCGATGGACGGGCAGTATCTCGGACCGGTTCCCTCGATGGCACCGGAGAATAATGGGGAACGTTCCAGGTTGTTCCGGATGATCTCATGGGTCTTCTCATTCGTATACGTCAGCCAGCAGGAGATCTGTTCCTTCTGTATCGACTCCGGATCCGTAGAAAATGAGAACGGAACGACCCGCTTATCTCCAAACTGCTCTTCCATTTTGGAGAAATCGATACTTCTCTTATCCGCTCTCGCCGGTGTTCCCGTCTTAAAACGGTACATTTCGATTCCGTTCGCCTTTAAGGAATCTGTCAGATGGTTCGCCGCCTGCAGACCATTCGGTCCCGTCGGGTTGCTCACATCGCCGTAAATACATCTTGCACGGAGATAAACACCTGTAGCAAGAACCACCTCACGGCACCTATAGACCGCGCCGGAGTAGGTTTTTACACCCACGATCCGCTTTTTCACCGGATAACTGCTCTCCTGCTGCCCCTCATGCTCCCTCTTAAAGGTTCCGTACTCGCCCGGGATTTCCTCCGTGAGGATCTCAGCAATCTCCGCCTGTCGGATCGTCAGATGATCCGTGTTCTCCAGGACGCGGCGCATGGATCTCGTGTACTCCTGCTTGTCCGCCTGAGCACGCAGGGAGTGGACCGCAGGTCCCTTGGATTCATTCAACATCTTCGACTGGATAAACGTTTTATCAATATTTTTGCCCATCTCACCGCCGAGGGCATCCAGCTCACGGACAAGATGTCCCTTGGAACTTCCTCCGACGTTCGGGTTGCATGGCATCAGGGCAATGCTGTCCACGCTGACCGTAAACATGATCGTCTCAAACCCAAGTCTCGCTGCCGCAAGCGCCGCCTCGCATCCCGCATGGCCCGCGCCGACAACTACAATATCATATGTCTCCTCTACTACCGGCATTTTATTTCCTCTTTTCTTGTCAATTCCCTACTGTCTCTTCTATACTCCCAGCAGAATCTCCCATAAAAAACGTTCCGATCCGCCAATTTCTTTCCACCATAATCTTACTTACCCATACAGAACTTGCTGAATATCTCATTCACCAGGTCATCCTCCACAGACTCCCCGACAATAAGACCTAACTTCTCATAGGCATCCATCAGATCGATCGAATAAAAATCCTCCGGCATGCCGTTCTCTATACTGTTCTCCACCATGGACATGCTCTCGAAAGCGTCCTTTAAAGCCTTCACATGGCGCACATTCGTGATCATAACCTGGTCGTTGAAGTCGATCTCACCTTCATAGAATAAGGACTTTATCTCCTCTTCCAGGAGGTCGATTCCCGTCTCCTCCTTCGCGGAGATTCCGATCACCTTATGCCCGGACCGCTTCTCCACCTCATCCGCGGATACTACCGGCTCCAGGTCGCTCTTATTTAAGAGTACCACTGACTTCCGTTCCTTAATAAAGTCCATGATCTGATAGTCGTTCTCATCCAGCTTCCTCGATCCATCTACAACGTAGATGATGAGATCCGCCTTCTTCGCCTCTTCCATGGCCCGGGAAACGCCGATCTTCTCCACCACATCCTCTGTATCCCGGATTCCCGCAGTGTCCACAACATTCAGGCTGATTCCCTGAAGATAGATATGTTCCTCAAGGATATCTCTCGTCGTTCCCGCCACATCCGTAACAATGGCGCGATCCTCGCCAACTAAAACATTCATCAGGGACGATTTTCCGGCATTCGGCTTTCCTAAAATAACAGTCTTTACGCCCTCAGAAACCACCCGTCCATTGGAGGAAGAACAGATCAGCTTCTCAAGCTTCTTCTTCACAGAAAGAACAACTTTAAGCAATTTTTCCCCGTATCCGTCAAGGGAAATATGTTCCGGATCGTCAAGCGCCGACTCGATAAAGGCAATCTCATAGATAATCTGTTCCCGGATCTCATGGATCTCCTTCGATACACTTCCCCGAAGCTGGCTCACAGAGGACTGCAGCGCATATTCATTTTTCGCGTTGATCACGTCGATGACCGCCTCCGCCTGGGAGAGGTCGATCCTGCCGTTTAAGAACGCCCGTTTCGTAAATTCACCCGGCTCTGCCAGTCTCGCCCCGGCCTTTAAGACTGTCTCCAGGATCCGTCTCGTGACCAGCATTCCGCCGTGACAATCGATCTCCACGGTATCTTCCGCTGTGTAGCTCCGTGGTCCTCGCATAAGCATCAAAAGGACCTCATCCACAGCCTCATCCCCGTCATAAACGTATCCGTAATGGATCGTATGGCTCTCCGCCTCAGAAAGCTTTTTCTTTCCAGGTTCCCGAAAGACCTTTTCCGCGACTTCAACCGCGTTCTCACCGCTGATCCTCACGATTCCGATTCCTGAATTTCCCATCGCCGTGGCGATCGCTGCAATCGTATCTGTATATTCCATAATCTCCATCCTGTCACTCACGCCTGCTGACTTAAAACATCAAGCTGAATGATCTTCTATTTTCTGGCTCCGCAAGTCCTGTAAACTCACGGAAATTCACACAATTAATCACCCTATCATAGCACAAAGGGGCTGCCATAGGCAACCCCCTCTATCACGATATCTGCAACTATTCAGCACCTTCCTGGTTACCTTTGTTTCCAGACAAAATCAGCCATGCGTTCCCGCACAGTGCGGCGCATGGCTGATCTGTGAATTATTATTCCTGACTGCTGCTGCGATAGCTATTCTCAGAACCAGCGGTTCTTTCGCGTCTCTCGTATCTCGGTCTTCTCTCTCTGCGCTCTTCCTTCTTTAACGCGATCACAACATGGCGGAACGGCTCCTCACCTTCGCTCTTTGTGAATACGTATTTATCGTTCTGGAGTGCGGAGTGGATGATCCGTCTCTCATACGGATTCATCGGCTCTAAGGAAACCGGACGTCTTGTCCGCTTTACCTTGTAAGCGATATTCTTTGCGAGAGTCTCCAGTGTTTCTTTTCTTCTCTCTCTGTAATTTTCGGTATCCAGCTTGACTCTTAAGTAGTCCTCAGATTCCTTATTTACAACAAGGCTTACAAGATACTGAAGGGAATCGAGTGTCTGTCCTCTCTTGCCGATGAGAAGTCCCATCTCCTCGCCGGTCAGGTTGACATCCATCTCCTTTTCCTCTTCATTCATTTTCACTTCCACATCAACAGCAAGGCCCATTGCGTCGAAAACGGAATTCAGGAAATCTACGGCCTTATCGTCAACGGTCTCGATCTTCTTCGCGCGGATCACTGCCGGCTTGGAACCAAAGAGTCCGCCAAGAACTCCGGCACTTCCTTTTTCCACGACCTCGTACTGAATCCGATCACTGCTCACACCGAGCTGCAGGGATGCCTGTGTGATTGCATCTTCCACAGTTTTCGCAGTCACTGTAATCATTTCCATAACAGAACCCCCTTATTATTTTCGCTTGTCATGTGCCTCATTGTACTTCTGGACCATCGCTGCCTTGGAAGCGAGACTTCCCGGTTTCGCGTTGGTGTTGTAGTACTTGCTGGACTCCTCGATCTGTTTCGCGATCTTTTCCTTCTTAACTTCCTCAGCAGCTTTTTCCTTCTCCTCCTCAGCCTTGATCGCCTTTAAGGATGCGGTAGCGTTCTGAGTTACCTTAGCCGGCGGAAGTCCCTGTTTCGCACGTTTCTTATTTACCTTTTCCAGGTTCTTTGCGATCATATCGTCGATGTTTACCTTATCCATGTACGCGTTAACGATGAGCTGCTGGATAATTGTAACAACGCTGGTCGCGATCCAGTAGATACCAAGACCTGCCGGCATCGTGATACAGATGAACGCGGAGAATAACGGCATTGTCGTTGTCATAGTCTTCATGGACTGGGCCATCGGATTCTCTGCATCTGCGGATGTGGACGGCTGATTTCCGCTCATGAGCTTTGTGCTGAACCACTGGGACACTGCCGCAAGAACCGGGATGATCCATGCGAAGGACGGTACCCAGCCCGGTGCCTCTGCCATATTTAAACCGAGGAACGTGTTCATTCTCTCGACAACAGCAGCATTCTGGCCGATCACATCAGAGATTGCCGGGAACAGTGCCTGAAGCTCTCCCCACTGGGATGTGGAGAATTTATAGAGCATGTCTACAAGACGGTTTGCATTTGTGAAATCAAACTTGTCTAATTTTCCGCCGCAGGCGGTTGCGATATTTGTGATTTCCTGTAACTTCTGAGCATAGTCAGCCTGTCCCATCAACGGAGTGACAACGTTGTCGAAATAAACGCGGACAGACGGAACGTATGCCGGAATATTGTAGATGACACGGTACAGTGCAAGAAGGATCGGCATCTGGATCAACAGTGGAAGACATCCGCCTGTCATGCTTGTGCCGTACTTCTCGTAAACAGCCTGAATCTCCACGTTCTGACGCTGCATGGACTCCTGATCCGACTTTCCTTTATACTTCTTCTGGATCGCCTGGATCTCCGGATTCATGACAGACATGAGTTTTGTGGTTTTCTGCTGTTTGATCGTGAGCGGTATCATCAGTGTTTTCATTACGATCGTAAACAGAATGATGCACAGACCTACGTTGAACACGCCGAAGCTGCTCGTAAATCTGAAGAGGATGTCCATGACATAGCCAAGGACAGTCGCGATCGGTCCCAGAATGGAACCAGCCTTCGTCAAAACCATATCTTACCTCCTGGGTTTTTTACGGGACTGGATCATAACCGCCTTTTGCAAACGGGTGACATCTCAAAATCCGCCTGCAAGCAAGATAAGCACCTTTTATAGCGCCGTATTTTCTGATTGCTTCCATGGCGTACTGGGAGCAGGTAGGCGTATAAATACAGTGAGGGCCGATACAGGGAGAGATAAACTTCCTGTAAATCTTAATCAGACCAATCAGAACCCATTTCATAAACCACTCACTTCGATTCTTTTAAAATGTTATGAAGCCCGCATAAGTGCAGAAAAGCACTCTCAATCTTGTCGAAATTTTTGTCTTTTGCCGCAGCACGTGCGACAACAATGATGTCTTTTCCTTCTTCTAATATGTCCTTATTTAACCGGAAGCTTTCGCGGACAAGTCTCGCGAACCGATGCCTTACAACGCTGTTTCCGACCTTTTTGCTGGCGGAAATTCCGATTCTCGTGTCCTCCCGTCCCGAATCCATCACGTACATGACCAGATATTTGTTTGCGTAGGACTTCCCTCCCCGGTAAACCGTCTGGAAATCCTGATTTTTCTTTAACGAATTGAACCTTTTCATTCAATACCTCTGCAAAACTAAGTCGATAAAGCCGTAAAAATCCCGCATAACAAAAAAGAGCATCCAAAAGTTTTCCTAAACTTCCGGATACTCTCTTGGTTCATTAAGCAGATAATCTAGCTCTACCTTTTGCTCTTCTGGCAGCTAAAACTTTTCTACCGCCTGCTGTTGCCATTCTCGCTCTGAAACCATGAACTCTTTTTCTCTGAGTGTTCTTCGGCTGAAATGTCATCTTCATAAACCCGGCACCTCCTCTTACTCTAAATTCAAGTACCTTCTCATGTACATATAAACTAAGACATATTGAAGCATCGTATCGATTATATAAAAATTGCCGCCCTTCGTCAAGACTAAATTTCAAAAAAATCCTTAAAACATGGGGATTTCTCCCATATGATTTTTCCTTTTTTTCGCTGTATATCCACATTCTGCTTTTTGCATGGAACGTTACTTTTCGGTCTTTCAGTAATAAAAAAGGGGAACAGCGTTTCGCTATCCCCCATAAAATGTATGTATTGATTTTATGTCACTATATTTAGTATCTCTTCATTATATTATGATGTTGGGGTCAAAAGCTTTTGACCCCTCTGATACCGAATTGCTCTGCACTGCGTGCTCCCGCAATTCTCAAAAACATTCGTAATTCGCTCATTTTTCTATGAAAAATGGCTACTTACTCATGTTTTTGGCGGGTCCCAAGGTCAAAAATTCTCCTGCAAGCAAGCTTGCGTCGAACTTCTGACCTTTTGACCCTGGTATCATATTATAGAAGCTGCAGCGTTATTATTTTCCGCTGCTCTCATTTTTTATACCTGATCTTCTTCCGGAAGCTGCCACACCACGCTTCTGAAAGGTATTCCTATATAACCGGCTCTTTCCGATCAGCCGTTATCTTTCATGATTTTAAACAGAACCTTCGTGATGGCCGTCGTAAGGATACCTGCGACGATCGCCTCCGGGATACCAAATCCCAGGATGATTCCCAGGATCACATCGTAGATGTGCTCCACTGCCTTGTTGGACGCAGCCGCGTAGCTCTGTCCGAAGAAGATATAAATTCCGTTCATGACAAGCAGTGTGTTTGTCATAGCTCCTGCGATACCAGCCACCCAGAGGGCAACGGTCTGGCTGCCTTTGATTCCGTGAGCTGCTTTCATGATCAGCTTATAAACAAAATAAGCAACGATGCCGATGCATACACGCGGCACGATGGCGATCACGGCGCTCCACATGTTTCCGCTGTATCCGCCGATCGTAACGAACGGGCTGAATACGAAGGAGGTCACTCCCGGGGCAATGGTCGCTTTTACAAGGCTGGTCACACCAAATACCAGTCCTAAGTAAGCGCCGTACTTCGGTCCAAGGATGATCGCTCCGATGATGACCGGGACGTGGATGATCGTTGCGTTCATAAAGCCTAACGGAATGTAACCGAGAAACGGTACGACCGACATGGCGATGATGATCGCAGTGAAGATCCCGGCGAGGGACATGTCCAGAACTTTCTTTTCAATTTTCATTTTTCTTTTTCCTCCTGCTACTGTTCTCTTGCGAGATACAATGCAATATAGTCACGTCTTGCATTATAGCGTGTCAGCGTGATGCCGTCAAATTCTTTCTCTAAAATTTTCCATTTATTTTTACTTTTCAATTTTACTTCCTACAATATAATTCCTGTTGTCGCCTTCTTTCTCCCGATCTCACCCTTTTTTCTCCCCTGCTGCCTTAATTTTTTTCGGTTTTTCATTTTTCCCTCATATACGCCCTCTCCAACGTCCAGTCCTCTAAAATCGTTCTTTCTTTCCCTTCTGATTTCGGTGTCTTTCTCCCACGGACACAATTTATTGTATTTTTTCTGTCCGTTCCTGGCGCACATCTTGTTATGTGGCTATTCACATGTTTTCCACTCATAATTATCAACTTATCCCCAAATCGTGGATAAGTTGTGGATAAGTCACTGGAAAAGTTGTGGATTTTCACATTTGACATTGAAAATTATTCCGTTTTACGCTAGAATAAATTCAGAGTGGGTTTATATGCTTTTGTGGACAGGTTTCCGCCTTTTCCACAACTATGCACATCGTTATACACATGTTTAGGAGTATGAATATGCTGGAAGAAATCAAAGAGAAATGGGATGATATCCTCTTAAATATAAAGGAAGAACACGATATTTCAGAGGTGTCCTACCGCACATGGCTGCTGCCGCTGATCCCGGATTCTGTGGATAAAGATATCCTCACGATCCTGGTGCCTGATTCCGCGTTTATCAGCTATGTGAAAAAGAAATATGAGTTCCTGTTGAAAATTACGATCGAAGAAATTACAGGATTTCAGTGCGAACTCGATTTCAAGTTAAAATCTGACGTGAAGGAACCGGAAAAAGAGAACCGTCTGATCAATGTAACCAACAATACGGTCAGTCAGCTTGCTCTCCAAAACGCGAACTTAAATCCGCGTTACACCTTCGATACCTTTGTCGTCGGAAAAAACAACAACCTTGCCCATGCCGCATCCCTTGCAGTTGCGGAATCCCCGGGCGAAATTTATAATCCGTTATTTATTTATGGAGGCGTGGGACTCGGGAAGACGCACTTAATGCATTCCGTCGCCCACTTCATCCTGAAAAATAACCCGAGCGCAAAGATTCTGTACGTGACATCCGAGAAATTTACAAACGAACTGATCGACGCGATCCGAAACAAAAACAACGTTTCCACCACGGAATTCCGTGAAAAATACAGAAACAATGACGTGCTTCTGATCGACGATATCCAGTTTATTATCGGAAAAGAAAGTACCCAGGAGGAATTTTTCCATACATTCAATGCCCTCTACGAGGCAAAAAAGCAGATCATTATTTCCTCCGACCGTCCTCCAAGAGAAATTGAAACTCTGGAAGACCGTCTCCGTTCCCGTTTCGAATGGGGACTCACCGTAGATATCCAGCCGCCGGATTATGAAACCCGGATGGCGATTCTCCGGAAAAAGGAAGAACTTGAAGGATACAACATCGATAACGAGATCATCAAATATATCGCTACCAATGTAAAATCCAACATCCGTGAACTGGAAGGCGCCCTCACAAAAATCGTTGCTTCCAGCAAACTAAATAATAAGGAAATCAATCTTGAACTTGCAGAGGAAGCATTAAAAGATCTGATCTCCCCGAACGCTGCCCGCGAAGTGACTCCGCAGCTTATTATTAATGTAGTTTCTGAGCATTTCGGCATCACACCCCTTGATCTCATCGGCCAGAAACGAAGTAAAGAACTGGTATTCCCGCGCCAGATCGTCATGTATCTCTGCGGCGATATGACGAGCGAGTCTCTCCAGAACATCGGAAAAGCTCTCGGCGGCCGCGATCATACAACGATCATTCACGGAACAAAAAAGATTGCCAGCGAATTAAAGACCGACGAGAATTTAAAGAACACGATCGATATTTTAAAGAAAAAAATCAACCCACAGTAAGCTTGTGGATTTTTTCGTGGAAATCCCGTTGAAAATTTGTGGATAAAATGAGGATGATTTTTCCCGATTTTTGCCTGTGGAAAACTCCCGGGTTGTCCTTTTGGATTTGCAGAGTTACCCACAATGGTTTTCACAGAGGTTTTTTCATGGTTTCATTAGGGTTTTCCCCCTTATAAACAAATTCACACTCCCTACTACTGTTAAGACTAATATCTTTTATATATTTCTTTATTTGTGAACGTTTCTTAAGAAAGGAAGTTATCAACAACTATGAAACTGACATTCCAGAAAACCGCTCTCTTAAACGGTATCAATATTGTTCTCAAGGCAGTTCCGTCAAAAACAACGATGCCTATTTTAGAGTGCATTCTGATCGACGCTTCTACTGATGAGATCAAGCTGACTGCCAACGATATGGAGCTCGGCATTGAGACAAAAGTTGAAGGTGATATCCTTGAAAAAGGTAAAATTGCACTGGATGCAAAGCTTTTTTCTGAAATCGCAAGAAAATTATCCGATTCAGATTCCCTTGTAACCATCGAATCTGATGAAAAATTCAATACTGTGATCACCTGTGAGAACTCTGTATTCAAAATTCAGGGCAAAGATGGAGAGGAATTCTCCTATCTTCCGTATATTGAGAGAAATAAAAACATCACACTCTCCCAGTTTTCCTTAAAAGAGGTGATCCGCCAGACGATCTTCTCCATCTCTGTCAACGACAGCAACAAGATGATGACAGGCGAACTTTTTGAGGTAAACGGTGATACACTCCGAGTCGTTTCTCTCGACGGACATCGTATGGCAATTCGTAAAATTGTATTAAAAGATGAATATGAAAGCACAAAAGTCATCGTTCCGGGAAAAACTCTGAACGAAATCAGTAAAATTCTCACCGGTGACAACGAAAAAGAGGTCCAGATCTTCTTCGGAGCGAACCATATTCTCTTCGAATTTGATGATACGATCGTAGTTTCCCGCCTGATCGAGGGCGAATATTTCAAAGTAGACCAGATGCTTTCCAGCGATTATGCCACAAAAGTGTCTCTGAATAAGAAAGATTTCCTGGACAGCATCGAGAGAGCTATCATTTTAATCCGCGAAAATGACAAAAAACCGATCATTCTGAACATTGAAGACTCAAAAATGAGCCTGAAATTAAATTCCAGCTTCGGTACCATGAACGCGGAGATCCTGATCCACAAAACAGGACAGGATCTGATGATCGGATTCAACCCGAAATTCTTAAGTGATGCGCTGCGGATCATTGATGATGAGGAAGTTACCCTCTATATGATGAATGCGAAATCTCCGTGTTTCATCAAAGATGAGGATGAGAGCTACATTTATCTGATCCTGCCGGTAAACTTTAACGCCGCTGCGATTTAAAATCAGATGAAATTTCCCCGAAGTTCCGGTAAAATCCGGGGTTTCGGGTCGATTTTTTCATATATCTGGAATAAAAAAGGAGAAAAATGGAAAGTATTCACTTAAAAGATGAGTTTATCAAGCTTGGACAGGCATTGAAACTTGCAGGTCTGGTCGGCTCCGGAGTGGACGCAAAGTTTGTAATTCAGGACGGGCTTGTAAAAGTAAATGGGGAAGTTGAGACCCAGCGAGGCAAAAAACTTTACCCGGGAGACACGGTTTCCTATGACGGAAAGACATTTAAGGTAGAAAATTAAAGGATTTTTTCATGTTTATAGAATCCATCGAGCTGTCAGATTACAGAAATTACAGTCATTTACATATTGATTTTCATAAAGGGACGAACGTTCTTTATGGAGATAATGCCCAGGGAAAGACAAATATCCTGGAGGCAGTCTATGTGTGCAGCACAACAAAATCGCATCGGGGCAGCAAAGATAAAGAAATTATCCGGTTCGGCGCGGACGAATCCCACATCAAAATGATGGTCCGGCGGGATGGAATTCCCTACCGGATCGATATGCATCTGAAGAAAAATAAGGCAAAAGGGGTCGCGGTGAACGGAGTTCCGATCAAAAAAGCCAGTGAACTTTTCGGAATCGTCAATGTGATCTTCTTTTCACCGGAAGATCTGAACATTATCAAGAACGGACCCGCCGAGCGGAGACGTTTCGTCGACCTGGAACTCTGCCAGCTAAACAGGCTGTATGTCTACAATCTGGCACAGTATAACAAAACGGTTATACAACGAAACAAACTATTAAAGGACATAGACTACAACACGTCCTTAAAAGAGACGCTCCCCATGTGGAATGAGCAGCTCTTAAAGTACGGCACAGAACTTATAATTATGCGTTCTGAGTTTATAAAAGAGCTGAATCCCCTGATTGCGGAGATCCACGCGGGGCTCTCGGGCGGAAAGGAAACACTCTCTATCGCCTACGAGCCGAATGTGTCGCCGGAAAATTTCAGGGAGCAGCTTGCGAAGAACCAGTTTCAGGAGATCAGGCAGAGGCAGACTCTGACCGGTCCCCACCGCGATGACCTGAACTTCATCGTAAACGGAACGGATATCAGGCGGTTCGGGTCCCAGGGACAGCAGAGAACGGCAGCTCTTTCTTTAAAACTTGCGGAGATCGAGCTGGTGAAAAAGATCGTAAAGGATTATCCGGTGCTTCTTCTGGATGACGTCCTTTCTGAACTTGACAGCAAGAGACAGGAACATTTACTTTCAGAAATTACCCACATTCAGACCTTGATCACATGTACGGGACTGGATGAGTTTGTAAACAGCAAATTCCGGATGGACAAGATTTTTAAGATTGTTGAAGGAACGGTAGAGAGCGAAGACTAAAGGAGGAACTTCATGAGCGCAGAATATAATGCAGATCAAATCCAGATTCTGGAGGGACTTGAGGCTGTAAGAAAAAGACCGGGAATGTACATTGGAAGTACGTCTTCGAGGGGACTTCACCATCTGGTATATGAGATCGTAGACAACGCGGTGGATGAGGCCCTTGCGGGATACTGCGATACCATCGATGTACAGATCAATTCCGACAATTCCATCACCGTTGTCGATGACGGACGGGGAATTCCGGTCGATATCCAGAAAAAAGCGGGACTTCCTGCAGTCGAAGTCGTCTTTACGATCCTTCATGCCGGCGGTAAGTTCGGCGGTGGGGGATACAAGGTATCCGGCGGCCTGCACGGTGTAGGAGCTTCTGTTGTAAATGCCTTATCCGAGTGGCTGGAGGTTGAAGTCTACCACGGAGGAAAGGTCTACAGGCAGCGCTATGAGCGCGGAAAGACCATGTACCCGTTAAAGATCGTGGGTGACTGCCCGACAGATAAACATGGTACAAAAGTAACGTTCCTTCCGGACAAGACCATCTTTGAGGAGACTGTCTATGATTACGATACTTTAAAGATCCGTCTCCGTGAGACGGCATTCCTTACAAAGAATTTAAAGATCATTCTCAGAGATGACCGCGAGGACAAGAAAGAAAAAGTATTCCACTACGAAGGCGGTATCAAGGAGTTTGTCTCCTACTTAAATCGCAGCAACGTGCCGCTTTATGACAATGTGATCTACTGCGAGGGCAAGAAGGACAACGTGCTGGTAGAGGTTGCCATGCAGCACAACGATTCTTATACCGAGAATATTTACAGCTTTGTAAATAATATCAATACACCGGAAGGAGGAACCCACCTCACCGGTTTCAGAAATGCCTTAACAAAGACATTCAACGATTACGGAAGAAAGAATAAGCTCTTAAAGGACAATGAGCCGGCTCTCACCGGCGAGGATATCCGTGAGGGCTTAACAGCCATCATCAGCGTCAAGATCGAGGAGCCGCAGTTTGAGGGTCAGACAAAGCAGAAACTCGGAAACAGCGAGGCGAGAGGTGCTGTTGACAGCGTGGTATCTGAGCAGCTCACCTATTTCCTCGAGCAGAATCCGTCCGTAGCAAAGACGATCATCGAGAAATCCGTCCTCGCCCAGCGTGCCCGCGCCGCAGCGAGAAAGGCGAGAGACTTAACAAGAAGAAAAACGGTCCTTGACGGCTTATCCTTACCGGGAAAGCTTGCGGACTGCTCCAGTAAGCACCCGGAGGAATGCGAGATCTACATCGTAGAGGGAGATTCCGCCGGCGGTTCCGCAAAGGACGCGAGAAACAAGAGCACCCAGGCGATTCTTCCGCTTCGAGGAAAAATCTTAAACGTGGAGAAGGCGAGACTCGACCGGATCTACGGAAACGCGGAGATTAAATCCATGATCACAGCCTTCGGAACAGGAATCCACGAGGATTTCGATATCTCGAAGCTCCGCTACCACAAGATTATTATCATGACCGATGCCGATGTGGATGGCGCCCATATCAGCACACTGCTTCTGACATTTATCTACCGGTTTATGCCGGAGCTCATCAAGCAGGGCTATGTTTATCTGGCCCAGCCGCCGCTCTATAAGATCGAGAAAAACAAGCGGGTATGGTACGCGTACAGTGATGAGGAGTTAAACAATATCTTAAAAGAGATCGGACGTGACCAGAACAACAAGATCCAGCGTTACAAAGGTCTTGGTGAGATGGATGCGGAACAGCTCTGGGAGACTACAATGGATCCGGAGCACAGAATCCTTTTACGTGTGACCATGAACGAGGAGATGACGTCGGAGATCGACCTCACCTTTACAACACTCATGGGAGATCAGGTGGAGCCGCGCCGTGAATTCATCGAACAGAACGCGAAATACGGAACTCTTGACATTTAATGCGGCAGCAGGGCTGTCTGGAAGGCGGTAAACCCGCCGGATGGTCATGCGGCGCAGTTTACGCAGGTTTAAGGCGCAGCGCAGGCTGCATTGGAGGAAAGAATGGAACCGAATATTTTTGACAAAATTCATGAGATAGACTTAAAAAAGACCATGGAGAAGTCGTACATCGACTACGCCATGAGCGTTATCGCGTCGCGAGCGCTCCCGGATGTCCGTGACGGATTAAAGCCGGTACAGAGACGTGTCCTCTACTCCATGGCGGAACTGAACAACGGTCCGGATAAGCCCCACAGAAAAAGTGCCCGTATCGTCGGTGATACCATGGGTAAATACCATCCGCACGGCGACAGCTCCATCTATGGTGCTTTGGTAAATATGGCCCAGAGATGGTCCATGCGTTATATGCTCGTAGACGGCCACGGAAACTTTGGATCCATCGACGGCGACGGTGCCGCTGCCATGCGATACACCGAGGCGAGACTCAGCAAGATCTCTGTGGAGATGTTAGCGGACATCTATAAAGATACCGTTGACTTTATCCCGAACTTCGATGAGACGGAAAAGGAACCGACGGTACTTCCGGCCAGATTCCCGAATCTTCTTGTAAACGGAGGAACCGGTATCGCGGTCGGCATGGCCACAAATATCCCGCCCCACAACCTCCGCGAGGTCATCGCGGCTGTCGTAAAGATCATCGACAACCAGGTGGAAGAAGGAAGACAGACCTCCATGGAGGAGATCTTACAGATCATCAAAGGACCGGATTTCCCGACTGGAGCTGAGATCCTGGGAACGAGAGGAATCGAAGAAGCGTACCGCACAGGCCGCGGGAAGATCAGAGTCCGTGCGGTGACAAACATTGAGACAGCTCCGAACGGAAAGAGCCATATCATCGTCACAGAGCTTCCGTACCTTGTCAACAAGGCGAGACTCATCGAGAAGATCGCGGAGCTCGTAAAGACGAAAAAGATTGACGGAATCACCGGAATCACCGATGAGTCCAACCGTGAGGGAATCCGCATCAACATCGAACTCAGGAGAGATGTGAACGCGAACGTCCTCTTAAACCAGCTCTTAAAGCATACACAGCTGCAGGATTCCTTCGGTGTGATCATGCTTGCACTGGTAAACAATGAGCCAAAGGTCCTCAATATTCTCCAGATGTTAGAGTACTATCTGGACCACCAGAAGGACGTTGTGACGAGAAGAACGAAGTACGACTTAAATAAGGCCGAGGAACGCGCCCACATCTTAGAGGGCTTATTAAAGGCCTTAGATCATATCGATGAGGTGATAAGGATCATTCGCGGCTCCGCAAATGTCGCGGAGGCGAAACGCGTCCTCATGGAGCGCTTTGAACTCACAGACCCGCAGGCACAGGCGATCGTGGACATGCGTCTGCGCGCTCTCACAGGTCTGGAACGCGAGAAGCTCGAGAACGAGTACAAAGAACTGGAGGCAAAAATCGCGGAATTGCGTGCAATCCTTGCAGATGAAAATAAATTATTAAGTGTGATCAAGAAAGAGATCCTTGTGATCTCCGAGAAATACGGTGACGACAGACGGACAAAGATCGGCTTTGAAGATGATATGTCCGTGGAAGACCTGATCTCCGACGATGACACTGTAATTGCGATGACCAATCTTGGATACATCAAGAGAATGTCCGTGGACAATTTCAAGAGCCAGAATCGCGGCGGAAAGGGAATCAAGGGAATGCAGACCATCGATGAGGACTTCATCGAGGATCTTCTCATGACAACGAACCACCACTATATCATGTTCTTCACGAACACAGGACGATGCTACCGGATCAAGGCCTACGAGATCCCGGAGGCAGGAAGAACAGCCCGCGGAACGGCTATCGTGAACCTTTTACAGCTCCAGCCGGGCGAAAAGGTCACAGCGGCGATCCCGATGCGTGAGATCGATGATGACAAGTACCTCTTTATGGCCACAAAGGGCGGAATGGTGAAGAAGACCAGAATGTGCGAGTACAGCAACATGAGAAAGACAGGTCTTCAGGCAATCCTGCTCCGCGAGGGAGATGAACTGATCGAGGTAAAGGTGACAGACAATACCGAGGATATCTTCCTCGCGACGAAATTCGGTATGTCCATCCGCTTCAAGGAGACGGATGCGAGAATTACCGGCCGTGTTTCCTATGGTGTTATCGGCATGAAGCTCGACGAGGGTGACGAGGTCATCGGCATGCAGATGGCAAGCCAGGGCGAGTACATGCTCGTGGCATCCGAAAAGGGATACGGAAAGAGAACGAGAATCTCTGAATTCAAGCTGCAGCTTCGCGGTGGTAAGGGACTTCTCTGCTACAATGTGACAGAAAAGACAGGAAATCTTGTCGGAATGAAGCTGCTTGACGACGGAAGAGATATCATGCTGATCACCAATGAGGGCATTCTGATCCGCATGGGTGTTGACGATATCTCCATCATCGGCAGAAATACATCCGGCGTAAAACTGATGAGCATTGATGCCGATTCTGATGTCCGCGTTGCTTCCATCGCGAAAGTCCGGGAAAGCAGCCGCCAGGACGAGGAGGACGAAAACGTGGCAGATCCAGAATCCATGGAGAATGAGGACGGGGAGACCACGGAGGAGTAATGTTCATGAATATGAAGAGCGGTTATGAGACCGCCATTCGTCCATAAAACAGGATTTCTGACTCTGGAGTGATTGGATACAGGAATCCGGGAATGCCGGATTCCTGTATTTTTCATAATAATAGGCCATCATGAATGTCCGGAAGAAATCCGTCCTATGGCAATCAATCCAAAAAAGTAATCGGGAGGAAAATCGTCTATGAGAACTGTTCAGACGAGTGAGATCACAAAAAACATCCGGGAAATGTGCATCGAGGCAAACCATTTCCTTTCGGATGACATGAAAAAAGTATTTAATGAGAGCGTGGAGAAGGAAGAATCACCTCTTGGAAAACAGATCTTAAATCAGCTTAAGGAGAATCTTGAGATTGCTGGAAGAGACATGATTCCGATCTGCCAGGACACGGGCATGGCCGTCGTTTTCATTAAAGTCGGGCAGGAAGTACATATCGAGGGAGGTAATCTGACGGATGCCATCAATGAAGGCGTCCGACAGGGATACGTGGACGGATACTTAAGAAAGTCTGTTGTCCGTGATCCTATCGACCGCGTGAATACAAAAGACAACACCCCGGCGATCATCCATTACGAGATCGTAGACGGGGACCAGGTGGACATCACTGTTGCGCCGAAGGGATTCGGAAGCGAGAACATGAGCCGCGTGTTCATGTTGAAGCCGGCTGATGGCATTGAGGGTGTGAAAGAGAAGATATTAGAGGCTGTCCGTGACGCTGGTCCGAATGCCTGTCCTCCTATGGTGGTCGGCGTCGGTATCGGCGGAACCTTTGAAAAGTGCGCCCTGATGGCAAAGCATGCCCTGACGAGAAATTTGGAAGAGGAATCTCCGGTTCCATATGTCAGAGACCTGGAGAAAGAGATGCTTGAAAAGATCAACAGACTCGGAATCGGACCGGGGGGACTCGGCGGTCGTGTGACTGCCATGGCCGTCAATATCGAGACATATCCGACGCATATCGCGGGACTTCCGATGGCAGTGAATATCTGCTGTCATGTAAACCGTCATGCGCATCGCGTTATTTAATAAGAGAAACAGGAGGAAACCATGGACAGACAGATCAGTGTACCAATTAAGAAAGAAGACGCAGTGTCTCTCCGGGCCGGGGACTACGTGACTCTTACGGGAACCATCTATACAGCGAGAGACGCAGCGCATAAGAGAATGCAGGAAACGCTGGACGCGGGGGAAGCTCTGCCCATCGAGATGCAGGGAAACGTCATCTACTATATGGGACCGTCCCCGGCAAGAGAGGGACGTCCTATCGGGTCTGCGGGACCAACAACGGCGAGCCGTATGGATAAGTACGCGCCGAAGCTTTTAGACCTTGGCCTGGGTGCCATGATCGGAAAAGGGAAGAGAAGTCAGGCGGTGGTCGATGCTATTGTGAGAAATGGTTCCGTCTACTTTGCTGCAATCGGCGGTGCGGGGGCACTATTGTCCCAGCGCATCAAAAAGTCGGAGGTCGTTGCCTACGATGATCTTGGAACTGAGGCAATCCGGAAACTGGAAGTAGAAGATTTTCCGGTGGTCGTCGTGATCGATTCCCAGGGAAATAACCTGTATGAGACGGCAATCAAGGAATATCAGAAATAATATCAGATGAGAAAGCGGAGAATCGACAGCCGGAAAAGGAGTTGATTCCCCGCTTTTCTGGTATAAAAGTATAGAGAAAAATCATACTGTAAAAAGATGGTAAAAAAAGATGAAAAAAGTTGTTGACAAAAAGAACTATAGCTTGTATAATTAATCCTGCGTCTGGCGAGTTCGCCCGACAAACTTAATAAATGATAATTAGCTACGGTAATAAGGAGAAATACTCAAGAGGCCGAAGAGGCGCCCCTGCTAAGGGTGTAGGTCGGGAAACCGGCGCGAGGGTTCAAATCCCTCTTTCTCCGTTCATCTGCTTGAAGGACTTCAAAAAAGAACTTCAAAAAAAGATGAAAAAAGTTGTTGACAAACAGCAAACACTGTGATAAGATATCAGAGTTGCCGCTGAGATACAGCAACAACAAAACAAAGTTCCTTGAAAACTGAACAGTATGTAAAACCCT
>NZ_QWGL01000019.1 GCF_003435375.1 Clostridium sp. AM34-11AC
AACAGATTCCTTTCCATTTTTTCCTTAAGTTTATGATGTTGCGCTCAGACCATGGGCTGGTATTTATTTATAAAACAATTAAGGAGACGGCAATCAGTCGTCTCCTTTCGTTATTTAGAATCATATTTTCTGCTTATCACATATACTTGACACTTAAAATTCAATTCCGCGAATACTTTTCAAAATCGTCCTCTTATTTCTCTCATGCAGATATGCCGCGTTAAGCTTTGCTTTCCTATACTGCAGATAACTGTCCTGCGTCCGATCTACAAGGACTTTTGTAAAGTACCTTTCCCAGCTAAAATACTCTTTGCTGTCTATATATTTCTCTGGTTCTTCCAGCATGTTTTCAATGTCTTTCCCCTCAATCAATCCTGAACTCAATACCAGCCACTCAAAGGATTCCGGCAAATACAGATGAATCCTCTTCTTTTTCCTCACAATTTCATATAACCGGTTCATCTCCGGTCCTATCGCGGCACCGTCAGCAATGACACAGACTTCTTTTTGCTCCAATCCGTTCAGCTTAAAGTAAATATTAGATTTTCCTTCTGCGCTCATACATTCCATATGTTTTTCTTTTGCGACAGCATAAAAAAAATCATAACCGGAATTTGAATCTTCCGTAATCAATATTTCCGGTTTCACCGGAACATTTTCCATATTGGAATAAATCTGATACATTTGCTGATACACTTTTCTTGTATTCTGGTATTTTCCCGATGAATGCAAGCCATATATCTCTTCGACACTGTAAGGGAGATTATAAAGATTTTCTCTTGTAATCAGAACAACATAATTATCGGACTTGCATACAGCTGATGCAAACTCCTCTGTGTTCATAAACGCATTTTCTTCATCAATAAAGAAGATCGTTTTCTGTGAATTCTCAAGAATCAGTTTCCAGGATGTTCCCTCCAGAATTCTGCATGGCACATCGCACTGAACATCGATTCCACTGGAATTCCCCAGATTTTCTGCCTGCCTTAACATATTGACCAGCGTAGTTTTCCCTGTCGCGCTATTGCCCTGAATAATCGTGATATTTCGTCTGATCTCCAGTTCATAGTGAAGCCGGTTATTCTGTACAATTACTTTATATTTTCCTTTCATACCTCTCTCCTACACATATTTCCCGGCGATTTCCGAAAACTTTTCCATGTCATAAACAATTTCACCCGTGTTCAGTATTTCGATCTCGAATTTTCCGTCTCCAAAATTCATGACATGACGAAGATTGACCGTGAGATCTTTCTTTTTCCCAATTTCCAGAATCCACTTCGCACAGTTGTTTCCACATACGGATATATTAAATATCTTCTGATTTTTATCAAATGCAAGCAGGATCAGGGTTTTCACACCACCTGACAATTCCTTTACTGAAACCGGTCCAAGAACAGGGCTGTCGATTAGTCTGGAGCTGATAACCTCCGACTGATCCACATCCTTAACCATCTCTTTTGTCAATGGATCTGTGATCCACTCATCTTCATACTGATTGTCAAAATATGTAGGCGGATGATAAATAACTCCACCCATGTTTCCGAGAAAGATTTTCAGCATTCCTTTTTCACTCCAAATATTTCTATATGATTTCTATTTTCTTGCCTACTGTTATCTTGTTCATATATAATGGCTAACTGCAGAATATCATACTATAAAGTATATCATACCTGCTTCATATCATACACATATTTTTAAGAACAAATTTCTTTCTATTCTTCACATTCCAAACAGGCAGGATCCTCTGACGCCACTATTTCACTGATTGCTGATCACTTACCCCAACTCCATAACAAAAAGCACCCACAGCGCCTCCAATATCCCACCTGTCTTCCTGACAGGGACATATCAAATGCACCATGAATGCTTTTTATCCATACAATTTCTATTTATTTCGTATCAAATCTCGTAACCGCCATATGCACCAGATATGGGATCAGGATCACAGGGATCGCGAGGTATGCGAGGACGCTGTACGCACGCTGGATCAGGGTCAGGAGACCGAACTGGGCGATGGCGAAATCTACAATGCAGCAAATCAGGGCTGCAAAGATCTCGTGGCGGGAGATCTTTCTCTTAGGCGTTTCGCCTGTGTTTTTCACGGATTCTCCGGCCAAAACAGTTTTCTTTCTGTCAGCACATCCGGCTTCGATTCCGCTGCAGATCCTCCTCACCATCGCAGCCACCATATTGACCGCCGTGGAGACTGCCCCGAGAATAATAAGGACCGAGATCAGCGGTGTCATAAATGCCTTTCCGACACCATTCTGAACCATAAATAAAGTCGGAACGCTCTGGTTTTTCATCTCCGGGTTTTGGCAAACCGTCATGATTCCCAGAACTACCATAGTCATCATCAGCGTATTCACCACGAATCCGATCCCCATGCTTTTCACCGCGTCATCCGGTTTCTCGAAGGACTTCGCGTGCTGCACGAAAACAGCCACATTCGCTAACTGGAATGTTCCGTAGAGGAATGCAGAATACAGCGCTTTCCCGAAAGGAACCGGCTCCGCCTGCATTGCGGCTGCGGTCTCTTTGATCGCGCCGAAGCCTGCCGCGATGTTCGGAATATACACGATCAGTAGTCCCGCGATGATGCAGACGGAAAGCACCGATGCCACTTTCCAGACAAGATCCGTTCCGAAGATCGCCACGATAAAAATAAACACACCGATCACAAACGTGCAGAGTAAATACGGAAGTCCCGTGAGCGCAGACAGCGTCGCGCCGCCCGTCGCAAAGGCAACCGCCGGGGCCACGCACATCACACAGAGATACAGGATCTCAAACAGGTTGGAAAAGACTGGTGCAAACTTTCCGTAAAACGCGTTATTGTAGGACCGGTAATCGTGCACCTCATGTTTTCTCGCAAACCGCAGGCAGTAGGCAAAAAACACTGTATTATAGAGCATCGCGGCCGCCGGCATGATCAGGCACCAGATCCCATAACGCACATAGTAACTGTAGATCTGCGCGCCGGAGGCAAAACCGCCGCCGAAATGAGTCGTAAACCACACAAACGCAACCCCTAAGATCATGGAACCGGCTTTATTTTTCTGTGTCATAGGCGTCCTTTCCTGCCCGTTCCTTTAAGCGGTCCATGGCATCTCTCAGCATTTCTTTTGTCACCCTGTACGGATAATGGGCAACATCGGACATCTCCGGGATTCGGTTCATGCTCTCCTCCCACTCGTCCTCTGTGATCTCGATCTCCTTTAGGGATACCGGAAGTCCGATTTCACGGTTCAGCTTATAGATCTTCTCAAACTCCTCTTCCTGTCTGTCCACAAGCAGTGCAAGGAGAACACCAAAGCCAACGACCTCCCCGTGAAGATGGCGTTTCTCGATCACCGGATAAGACGTCAGCGCGTAGAAGACCGCATGGGCAAGTCCGCTGTTGTAATCCGGAGTACAGTCCTTTGTGAGGAAGATAGACGCAATTCCCGTGGTGACAACGATGGCGAGGACCACCTGCTCCACATCGTAAGTGCAGAGCCCTTTCTGATGATCCGCATACGCCTTTACACCATACTCAAGAAGCGGCTGCAGACACATCTCACTGACCGCGACGCCTACCGCTGTGAAGTGCTCCAGACGCTCGTCCCTGGATGAGATCTTCGCCTCATAATATTTTGCGTAAGTATCGCCAATTCCAGCCCACATGTATCTCGCCGGAGCTTTTGCGATGATCTCCGTATCAATGAAGGCGTGCATCGCCGGGCGGATAAAGAAGTGCGGTTTTAAGAATGTCCCGTCATCGTTGTACATGATGGAGACGGAGGTCGTCGCGGCGCAGTTGGAGGCGATGGTCGGGAATGTGAATACCGGCTTATCGTCCGTGATGCAGAGGCACTTTACGGTATCCAGCGCTTTTCCGCCGCCGACACCAAAGACCATGTCTGCCTCGTGATAGACCTGCAGCGCCCGGAGCGCCTCCACAGTCTTGTAGGTACAGTCCTCCCCGAACAGTTCTTTTCCGATGATCGTGAGGTTCGTCTTATCCACAACCGCCTTGATCTTATCATAAGCCGCCTCCAGAGCCAGCTTTCCGCCGATCACCAGGACTGTCTTTCCGTAGGATTCGCAGACCGGACCGATCTTATTGTAAATGGTATTTCCGATGGAATAGCTCGGAAGATGTACCTCATAATTCTCAAGCTTCATGTATCTTCTCCTTCTTAACAAAAAATTCCCTCGATGTGATCGACTTTTCACTTTTCGACACCATAAATATCTCCGGGCGATCATGATCCGCCCGCTACATCACTATATCACTGTAAAGTTTCAAGTTGATGGGGTTAGTATAGCATAGATCGTAAAAAAAGAATACCTTTTTTTCTGTGTATCCTAAAACTTCTCATCCCTGCACAAGATGTCAAAATCCTGCATAAGTTATACTTTCAGAACAGTAAAACTTTGTTATAATGGATCATATAGAAACGAGAGGAGGTTGTTGAGTATGAACAGCCCATTCTGGTCCCTTGTCATGCGGTATTTTCTGGAATTTTTTTCCATGGTGCCCTGTGCGGTTCTCTGCTTTCTTCCGGTTCAGGACCGGCTCCGCATAAAACCGCTGAATATTTTTCTCACCGGTATCCCGCTCTCGATCCTCTGGGCTTTCGCCGGAGGCCTCGTCTGCGCAGACTTCGGGATTGCGAGAGACTTCTGGATCCTGCCGTCCTTTATCCTGTTTGCAGTATTCTTCCATCGGGTCTGTGATCTTGCCCTCTGGAAGCCGTTCAGTATCCTGCTCTCCGTCTGCGCGGTCTTCTCCTGTATCACAAACCTGACGCTCTTCGCGGATGCCCTCATTGACCGGACGAACACCTCCGGTCTGTTCACGCTTCCGGGCGCGGGGATCCACCTGCTGCTCTCCGTTCTCATCGTGGCCATCGTATGGTATCCGGCAACCCATGCCGCGAAATGGCTGGTGGACGATATCGAAATGGCGAAGATCTGGTATATATTCTGGGTATTCCCGGCAGCCTTCTTCCTGCTGAACCGCCTGATCCGTCCGCGCTACTATGAGACGCTCTACACGAACCGGGTCATGAAGTTTTATCCGATTTTAATTCTGGCGCTTCTGACCTTCCTCCTGCTCTTCTATTTTATGTTCTATCTGATGGCATCGGAGATGAACCAGAATACGAGACTTTTGAGGGAAAATGAGCTTCTGCAGCTCCAGAGTGCCCAGTACCGCAATCTCCAGCGCTCCATCGATGAGACGCGGATCGCCCGCCATGACCTCCGTCAGCATCTCACGGTGCTCTCGGGATACGCGGCGAACAAAGATCTTGACGCGATCTCAGACTATCTCGCGTCCTTCCGGAAACATATGATGCCGGAATGGCTGCCTGCTTACTGTGAAAATCAAGCTGTCAACGCGATCCTTAGCTACTACGCGCAGATTGCAGAAAAAGCCGGAACTGCTCTGGAGATCCAGGCACAGATGGAAAAAGAAATACCAGTTCCGGAGCCGGAATTCTGCGTGCTTTTGGGAAATTTACTAGAAAACGCGGTGGACGCATGTCGGGAAAACAATGAAAGCGGCGCGATCAAGGTCCATATCCGCCAGACCGCCACCTCCCTCATAGCCATCACGGTGGACAATCCCTGCAGAAATCCTCCAGTTCTTGAAGGAAAGCGTTTTCTCTCCACAAAGCACAGTGGCCCCGGCATAGGCACACAGTCCATCCGGCTCATCGCTGAACGGCACCATGGAGATGCGCGGTTTGAATGGAAGAACGGGATGTTCTACGCATCGGTGATCTTAATTCCGTCTGCAGAATCATGATAGAAATAGCAAAATATTTCCGGGCAATTTCGATCGTTCACTGTAATTTTTCAGACTTTTTTACTATCTCACATTAAAGTAGTAAAATAATGCCGTAAAAAATCGAAATACGCGTAGACGGAGAATAGTAGGCTGCAGGATTCCCCACAGAGAGCCGTGGTTGCTGGGAGCACGGCGGGATGAAACAGTCCGAACTCGCTTCTGAGCGGTTCCGCTGAAATTGAACGGTAGGCGGAAACAGGTTCTCCCGTTACAGGGAAAGGGTATCCGGCCGGTACCCTGTAAAGCAACGTCTTCTATGGACGAATCAGAGTGGTAACGCGGTGAAAATCATCGTCTCTTCATGCAGCAATGCATGGGGAGATTTTTTTTCGCTTAAATATCGCATAAATGCCGGAAGTGAAGCGTATTATGGCTTCATTTCACACGAATTTCGATTGCAGAAAAAGAAAGATCCGCAGGTTCCCATTTTTAGGATCCTGCGGATCTTTTTTACTTCATGTCGTAACGGTTCAGTGCCCTCACAGTTACGCGCAAAAATCCATTCCTAATCGGCTGTGCCGATAGGATTTTTGCCTTCTATTCTAAGTTTTCTTACGGTCAGCGCAGTAAATGCGCAGACCTACTGAACAGTTACTTCATGTCTTAATTTTCTTTTGCTTCAAGTCCATCCCATGCACCGTCTTTGTCGACATAATATCCATCCGGTGTCCTGGTTTCTTTGTACATGGAGCCAAGCGGCACAGCTCCGGATGTCTTTGACAAGTAGTACCATTTTCCATTGATGAACTGCCAACCTGTGAGCATCGCTCCGCTCGCCGGATCGAGATAATACCAGAAGCGTCCTGACTCATCGTAATACAAGCCAATCTGCATTCCGGTCTTCTCATTAAGCAGATACCATTTTCCGCTTGCGCCATCGAACACCCAGCCGGTCTTCAGATAGCCGTCAGAACCGAAAGCCCACCATTTTCCGTCTTTCTGGATCCATCCCAGCTTTTCACCGTTCTGATCACTGGTCTTTTCTCCTGCCGGATAGGTGCCGTCCTTGAATTCGAACCACCAGCCCTTTTCATCGCGTTTCCAGGTTCCCTGTGCGTCATTTTCAGAAGAGCTGCTGTTAGAAACATTCTTTCCAAAGTTCGTTGCCGCCGGGTTCTTTGTGCTGCCGGAACCGCCGGAATTGTCGGAATCATCGGATCCGCTGCTTGCTCTGCGGACTGCGTGAAGTGTTCCGTTCTCAAAGAGGATCTCGTAATTTCCAGATGTCAGACCGGACGGCAGAATCGAATAATCTCCTGCCGCGCTGTCTGGCGCGTATTCACAGGTAAACTGCAAGCTGCCGTTCAGCACATCCGCGGTATCTGTTCCCGCAAATCCTTCGTAGAGGACTTTGTACTCCGGAATCGCATCTCCGACTGTGACATTCTGATCCACTGCTTTTACGCTGAGCGGAGCTTTTTTGATCTCAAAGGAGAATGTCTGGTTTCCAGCCTCATAGTTCTTTCCGGCTTCCGTATGAACTTCCACCGTGTAGGTTCCGGCATTCATCGGCACTTCCGTTAAGATCTCGCTGCCCTTTTTGATCGTCACGGTCATGTTTCCATCACTGTCCGTCCATGCCTCCGGCGCGGTGTTTTTCGCGTCATAGACACGGTTTAACTGATCCAGATTCCGAAGTTCAAACTCTGGCTTCGCCTGGGATACGGTCAGTTTTCCTGGCTGATATGTGATCACATAGTTTCCATTTTCCGCTATAAGGCCGGACGGGATGATCTCGTACTCGTTCACATCGCTACCGTCTGCATAAGCGCACTCGTAGGAGAGTGTTCCGCCGAGGACTTCTGCGTTTTCTCCGTTTACGAAACCTTCGAACGTGCTGCTGTATACCGGCGGTTCGTCCTTATAGGTCACGTTTCTTGATTCTGCCGTCACAGTGAGCTGTGCCGGGGTGATCGCAACGGTTGCGGAGCCGCTTATGGTGTCAAAGTTTTTCTTTGTCACCGTGTAGTATACGGTATAGCTGCCTGTGTTCTTGTATACAGGGCTTTCTGTGAGCGTGCAGTTATCTTCGGACTCACCGTAAAGGATCTCACCGTCTCCAGCGTTTCCGGAAAGGGTGATCTTGATTCCGTGGGACTGTCCGTCGTAGATTCCTGTATATCCGGCTGCGTCGACGCCTGTGATCGAGGCATTTTTGATCTCGATTTCAAAGCTGCCGGATACGGAATCATGGTTTGCTGCGGATGCAGTGTAGTATACCGTATAGATGCCGGCGTCGGTGAAGGCAGGAGCAGTTTTTAATGCCTGCGTTTCGTCTGCGGCCTGTTCTGCTGTGAGGCCATAGCGGAAGGTGATAGCCGTTCCACCGGTCGTACTTCCTGTTGCCGTGACTTTCGGCAACTGTTCCCTTCCATTGTAGGTCAATTCCATCATCTGCCGTACAGAAACATTCTTAATTTGGGCATTTTCGATCTTTGCACCGCTGCAGGAAACATTGGAAAGCTCACTCGTTGTAAGTTCATAGCGATCCGCAAATTTCGGATCCAATGTGATCTCTGTCACATTCACAGTATCTGTCCCGGAATCGCTGGAGGTCCATTGGAAAGTTCCATTGGCCTTTAATTTCCCCGCATCCTCCGGTAGGATCGGTTTTCCGTCAGCAGAACTGAGCGTGAGCGTTCCCTCAGCGTTTGTATCTCCATCATAGGTCTTTGACTGAAGAGTGTTTACAGAAGGAACGAGCTGCGCTTTGGAGACTGTAAATGCGACCGGGGTTCTTTCCGCTTTCTTGTAATTCCGGCTCTGGCTTACGGTTGCCTTTACATACCAGAGTCCAGGTTTATTCTCTGCATTCCATTCCTTATATTCACCGTTTTCGGTACTACTGTAGGTGTATTTAATTTCTCCTGTGGTGTCCGCTGCCGTGAGCTCCGGCTTCGGTGTTTCTCCGTAGCGGATATCCGGGCATGTTACTGTGGAGATTGTGTTTGAAGCGCGATAGATCTTTAAATCTGTCCCTATGCGTACAGGATTTTCCTGCGCTTCCACATTCTTTCCACCGCTGCTGGTAATTCCCATATAATAAGTTGCATATTCTTGATCCGGATCTGCATTGACCTCATAATGTCCTTCTGCATTTCTCGAAACCTTCTGGGTCAACTCTGCGTCACGATACAGTTCAAACCGGATCTCTCCATAACCTGTCACCGTATGTCCGCCAACGGAATAAGCGTCCTTTATTCCCGGTTTAAGGTAGTCCTCTTCATCTTTTCCATAGTCGATGCTTGTTACAGTCTGAAACCAGTCAGGATTGAACGTGGCTTTCTTGATCGTTATCTCTCCAATCCGCAAATTTGTAACACGTTCAACTCCATTTTCACTATTGGTGCTTACATAGATTCCATAGGTTCCTGCTGCCGCCGGAGCACCGATGAAATTATCAGCATCCTCTGCACCAACTTTTTCCTTATACTGAACAGCATCGATGCCAAACGATCCTTCTTTTCCCTCTACAGGTCGCACTTCTATCTCATGTATATCACCATTATGTGTATAGGTAAATTCAGTGGATCCAACTATCTGGAAATCATCCGTTGTCAGCGTGCGTTTGAGAGTCTTAAATTTGACTGTCTGCATTTCCGACACATCATTATTATCATTCTCTGCTACAAGATAATATGTATATGACGTATCAACAGAGAGATTATTCAATTCAATAGAAAATTTACCATTTTCTACATCTACTGTTGCAAAGCTCGCCTTACTATCCTCTTTCTTTGCTTCTGCTCTGAGCGCTTCTCCAGTGTATCCTTGATAATTAGAATTTGTATAGTATACTTTTGTTCCATCTGAAGTTCCCTTTATAGTCGCAAAATTCTCTTTGATATCATCAGATGATATTGCTGCGTCAAACTTAACCTGATATCCTGCGTAAAGTTCAATTTCCGGTATTTGACCTTGTGGATTTAACCTATCTTCGACAAGTTGATTCACTGTTGCTGTTGTATCTGTCGCAGTACCATTTCTGTTTGAATTTTCTTTGTATCTCCATACTGAAAAAGCCGCGCCATCTGGCAACCCGAGATTGCTCAAATAGCTTCGATGATCATCGTCAAGATTCAGAAGATATTCATCGTAAAACGGAGCCGCTTCGCTGCTTTTAGTATAATACTTCACGTGAACCGTATAAATATTCGGTGCACTGAATGCATAAATCTCAGTGGTTTCCGGATTTTTAGAAATCATATGCTCATTATATACTGCAAAGATTGGAGTCTTTCCGCCTGACAGTGTAATATGTTCAAGGAGATCCCGATAATTTGAGGTCGAGGCTTTGAAAAGCTTCATGTTCGCCCCTGTTTCATTTCCGTCCCACGGGAGATTAATTTGAAGGTTTTCTTCTCCTGTTGCCGTTGCCGTTGTAAAATCGATCTCATTTATTTTTGATGCACTTTCGATCTTCATAGATGCGAACGGGAAATTTCCTTTAACCGTAAATTTTGCAGTCCCGCTGACACTGTTTTTCTCCCAAGCCATATAAACATCCGGCTGATTCTCACCACCGGAAATTGTTCCGCCAGACAAGGTAATTTCATTAAGTTGGGTATGCTTTAAACCATACTCTCCGCCTTTGATCGTTCCCCCTGTCATCTCGAACTTAGCATGGTCTTTCTGTAATCCGCTGCTTCCAAGTCTGTTTATATAAACAGCTGTGTTATATGTTGACTCAATCAGTCCATTTTTAATTGTTACTGATACTCCACCAATTGCACTGATCGCATATCGATTTTGCGAAGAATAAGCGGACTGATCTACAATATGCGCGTTACCATCTACAATCAGATCTGCCCAGGTCAATGTGATAACAGACTCATTCGCATTATCTGCATTCACAGTTCCAATAATCTCCCCACCTGTAATATGGATCGTACTTTTTGTCTCTCCATTGAAACCGCTGCAGTTAATTTCAGATTCCAAAGTTCCCGTTCCAACAACATTTACTTTTCCAGTGATCTTTCCCTTAAGCAGAACCGGTTTATCGTCAGCGTTGCCTGAATCTACTGTAATATCTCCATCAATTGGATTTTCTGTTCTTCCCACACTGATTTCTAATCCATCCGTTCCAGTGTTTCTCAGCAGAATTTCATCTATAATTCCGGATACTGTAACTTCGGCTTTAGTGTACTTGACCGTCTCTACTTTCTCAGTCCCATCCTCAGTTTTGTCATACGTAATCTTAACCTGATACTTTTCCGTATCGGAAGGTAACTGGATTTCTGCACTTTTAATATTTCCTGCCGGAATCAAACTTGATTCAGCCTTTGGATCCATAATACGGATATAGTTGCCCACAGCTCTCGCTTCGTAACTCTGATACTGATCCGCATATCCACTATCAGAATTATGATTGACAATGCTTAAATGAATCCCTTTGACTAACTTCTCCATGTTCGTGTATGAACCTTTGATCCAGTTTTTCAATGAAGAACTGGCCTTCATTGCAAGGTCACTTACCACAAATTTGAATGAGTCATTTATCGTTTCTAAATTCACAGCATCAATAGTAGCACAGGAATTAGTCATACTACCATAATATATCGATCCATTCGTATTTCCGCCTTCAGCAGATATATCAATATTACCTGATAATGATAATTTTGTCTTATCTAACATTGAAATTGCAAAAGCTCTTCCTGATGAATTAGTGTTCTTGGCATAAATTTTTCCACCACTGATAGAAACCTCTTCGCTTTCGCTAATTGCAGTAATCGTACTCGTATCATCTTTTATATTATTGAGTTGTCCCCCACATATATCTATATCTTTTATATGTGCCAGTTGTCCATTCCATGTACCGTCTTTTATTTTAATACTGCCTGTTCCACCGTTTCCTCTGGCATTTCCATTAATTATTCCTCCATTTAAAGAAATCACATCATTTTCATACATATAAAAGCCATCTACAGACTTAACAGTACCGCCATTTTGTTCAAAAATAGCTGTAGAATTCTTAGCATTCGACGACCTACGAATAACGTACGAACTTGTTGTTATATCAGCCTCATTGTGTATAATAAATGTGTCATTTGAGCCAATAATAAATGCTTCAGCTGCACTCGTATATGTGCCTTTCAAAGTCAATTCGCAGCCTTCCGTAAGTGTCGGCGCTTCTCTACTAATATTGACATTATCAAAATTAATATTTATGTTCGTATCTGTACCGAAACTCAAAATCTTGTTGAACGCATCTGTCAGACTATTTAAGTTTTCCCCATCTTCTGTCAAGCTTCCGCCAACAACCTTAAACTTCCCATCTGTCTGGCTGATCGTATATATTCCTTCCGTAACCGACTCCGCATTCATCGCACGCTTAGCCATTTTTCTCTTCGTCGCCGGGTTCTCTTTCCCATTCGATGCTGTCGCGGTCTCCTTCTCAAGGTCGGACTCGGTCGTCTCGTTTGAATCCACAGTTGTATCCCGCTTCTCGTCCGCATTGGACGCGCTGGCTGTCTCGGCCTCGATTTTTTTATTCTCTTTTTCCAGATTTTCTTCCAGCGCAGTTATTGTCTCCGCCTTCGCCATAATTCCCATATCGCCATGATTGACCAGAAGGACTGCAATCAGGACTGCTGCTGACATACGTTCATACCATTTTCTCTTTCTCATATTCATTTCCCCCTTTATGACAGGTTCTTTTGGATTATACTTGCAAAATTTCAGACCATTCCACGGTTCATAGTTGATTTTATTATACGTTTTTTCTGTTCCACCCGCAATTCTTTCTGCACAAGATGTCAAAATTCCGCATAAGATGTCAAAATCAGGAATGATTCTCAGGAAATAACTCCCGTTTTTTTCATGTATAAACTGCCCTGTTTTCGTGAATCATTTTTCTATGAAAACAAATTGCGGAGGTTCTTATCATGGCAGGATATAAGGTTGAAATCTGCGGGGTAAATACTTCTAAACTCCCGCTTCTGACGAATGAGGAAAAAACCGACCTTTTCAGACGGATCCAGAATGGAGATACGGACGCAAGAGAAACATATATTAAGGGGAATCTGAGGCTTGTTCTAAGTGTGATCCAGAGGTTTTCAGGGAGCAGTGAGAATCTGGATGACTTGTTTCAGATCGGGTGCATCGGGCTTATCAAGGCCATCGATAATTTTGATCTGTCGCAGAATGTGAAGTTTTCAACTTATGCGGTGCCGATGATCCTGGGGGAGGTGCGGCGGTATCTGAGGGATAATAATTCGATCCGGGTGAGCAGGTCGCTCAGGGATACGGCTTATAAGGCGCTTTCAGCGCGGGAGCTTCTCACGAAGAAGAATCTGCGGGAACCTACGATCATGGAGATCGCGGATGAGGTGGGGATCTCGAAAGAGGAGATCACCTATGCGATGGATGCGATCCAGAGTCCGGTGAGTCTTTATGAGCCGGTTTATACGGATGGTGGGGATCCGCTTTGTGTGATGGATCAGATCAGTGATAAAAAGAACCGGGAGGAAAATTGGGTGGAGCAGCTTTCTCTGAGTGAGGCGATGAAGAGGCTGCCGGTCAGGGAGAGGCGGATTATTGATATGAGGTTTTTTGAGGGGAAGACGCAGACGGAGGTTGCGGGGGAAGTTGGAATTAGTCAGGCGCAGGTGTCCCGTCTGGAAAAAAATGCCTTAAAGGCAATGAAAAGTTATTTAGATTAATAATAATCAGAAAGAGCCAGAGACTTATATCCCTGGCTCTGAGTTTGTTTTTGTTAGCTTAAAAGATTTTCATATAATTATTTCGCGGTCTCCCCATATCTGGTCAGCAGTTCCATATAGAAGTCGATGCTGTCCGCCAGCTCTTCTACTCCTGTGAACTCGTTCGCTGCATGGACATGATGGTCTTCTCGCGCGTAGATCGTTGAGAAGCGGTATACGCGGTCGCTGAGATCGTAGACGAATCTCGCGTCTGTTCCGCCGAGCATCATCTCCGGACACGGGATCACATCGCCATAGATCTTACCGCTGATCTCAACGAGAAGGTCTTTGATGGCTCCATCGTACAGGGATGTCGGGGACGCGTTGCTGCCTTTGAGAACGCGCACTTCCACCTCATCCGGCACGATGTCTTCCAGGTGTTTCTTTACGCTCTCAACGGTATCTCCCGTGAGGATACGGCTGTTTACAACTGCGGTGACCTTCGCCGGAAGAATGTTCGCCTGGGCGGATCCGGAAAGCATCGTCGGAACGACGGTGGTGTGGAACATCGCGTCGAGGGCCGGATCTTTCTTAAAGTACGGAACAAGCTTTTCCAGATTCTCATCCGGTTTCTCAAGCAGCTTTGCCAGCTCCGGATTTTCCTTCGCCATATACGGCGCAAGGACCTCGAAGCGGCGTCGGATCGTATCCGTCACGCGATATGGCATCGGATTCTCCTGGATCGCTATCAGTGCCTTTGCAATCATGGTCGTCGCGAAATTCTCGCCCGGGCGGCTGGAGTGTCCGCCTTTTGCGGTGTAGGAGAGTTCAAAGTCCACATATCCTTTTTCGCAGAGACCAATGGTGCAGAGTCCCTTATCGTCGATTCCGTAATCACTTCCCGGGCGGACTCCGCCGCCTTCGTCAAGGACGGCGCCGAAGCGGATGCCGGTTCCGCGGAGTGTCTCCGCCGGGATCTTTCCGCCTGCGACCTCTTCCATGTATCCGTAGGAAAGGTAAAGGTCATAGTCCGGCTCGCAGCCTTTTTCCAGAAGTTCCTCAACGGCTTCCAGCTGTCCGATCAGGTTGCTCTTGCAGTCACTGGATCCGCGGCCCCAGATCTTTCCATCGGCGATGGTTCCGGAGTATGGCGGATATGTCCACTTTTCAAGGTCGCCTTCCGGGACAACGTCCTGATGCGCCATTAAGAGAAGCGGCGCGGCACCGGATTTTCCGGTTCCTTTCCAGTGATAGAGAAGTCCTGCCTGTCCGGTATGTTCCAGGGTCAGGTGTTTATGTACTAACGGGTATGTTTCCTTTAAATACTCGTGGAACGCGTCAAATTTTGTGTAGTCAGTCAGTGAATTGTCCGCGTTTGATACGGTTGCGAAGCGGACCGCGCCCGCAAGGTGTTCCGCGCTGATCTGCGGATCGATGGTGTGTTTTCCCATGTGTCTCTTCTCCTTTGCTGTCGGATTATTCTGCTTTCTTCTCCGCCTTCTCACTCATCGCCTTGGAGTTTACGATAACGCGCAGGTGGGAACCTTCTCCGCACTTGCCTTTTTCATCGTTCACTTCAATGTCGAACCAGAGCTTTCTTCTCTCGATGCTGCGGAGCTTCGCGGTAGCTGTCACTTTCATTCCCACCGGTGTCGGTGCCAGGTGGCGGCAGTGGATCTCCGCGCCGACGGTCGTCTGTCCCTCTTCGAGGTAGGATTTCGCAAGTTCCAGGGCTGCGTCCTCCATAAGAGCCACCATGTTCGGGGTGGAGAGGATCTTGGAACCGGCGCTGCCGATGCGTTTTGCGGTCATGTCATCGGTAACAGTCCATGTGAGGCTGTATGTCGGTGCGTAGAGATCTGCTTTGTCAGCTAAGATTGCAGCAACAGCTGTGCATGCCGGACAGTCGCAGAATCTCGCGCCCTCTGCCTTGATCTTCTTCGCGTGAGCCTCGATTCCTGCTGCCTTTTCCTCTCCAAAGATCTTCTTCCCATCCTCAGATCCCGCAAAAGCGATCAGACCATCGATCGGGATAATATCTGCCGCGATCTCCTCGATCAGCGCCTTTGCTGCCTCGTCCTGTTTCTCTGTATTGACGGCTTCAAGCCATTTGTTTGCAGCTTCATTTGCCTCCGCACAGCAGGACGGCGCATTGATAAGTGCTTTAACTTTCTCGATTATTGCCTCTATTTTGCTCATGATTTATTCCTCCGTTCGTTTCTTTCATGTCACTTTTTCTGCCTCTGATAAGGCTGTTCCGGAAGGAATCTTTTCCGGGTTTCCCCTTGCAGAAACAGTCCTGCTCCCATTCTATCGCATGTATTTCGAAAATTCAATCGGATTTTTCAACAGTTTTCAGACCTTTTGTCGATACTGAGATTTTTTCTCTCAAAATATCCGCAGCAGTTTCCCTCTCACATCTCCACCCTGCTGCAGGCCTGCAGCTGATGTTCATGCTCGTACTTCTCCTTCGTCGCAAGCCCGCCGCGGATATGCCGCTCCGCCTTGTTGATATCCAGAACCACTCTCGCCTGTGCCGCCAGGGACGGATCGATATGGATCAGACGATCCGTCACATCCTTGTGTACCGTGCTCTTTGAGATTCCAAACCGTTTCGCCGTCTGTCTCACCGTCGCATTCTCGTCAATAATATAGTTCGCGATCTGGATCGCCCGTTCTTCAATATATTCCTTCATAGGGTTGCCCCTCGATGATATTTTTACCATCTTATTACAGAATTTGAGAATTTATGCGGGCAAGATTCCTATCCTATATCTCAACGCATTCCCGCGCCGCAGCAGTCTGTATTTTTGCGCAGATGCGTATTCCTGATACGTTATCGTCCTCTGGTATAGCAGTGCATTCCTCGAATTTTCCTATATACAAAAATGTGCAGATATAGGTCCCCTCCATAAAAGGATCTCCATATCTGCACATCATTTCACTCTAAATCTTTAATTTTCTTACTTCACCACGATCTGACAGCTTCTCATGGTCTCTAAAGCCGCCTCATGTCTTTCCCTCGTCACGCCTGCCGCACATGCGGAATCCACGAAGACCGGGGTCTCCGGGAGGAACGCTTTGATGAGGAGTGCGTTTGAAACCACACAGATATCCGTACAGAGTCCCACAAGCTCGATGGACTCGATCGGTGTCTTCTTATTTCTCTCAAGAAGGTCTTCCGCTAACTCCGGACATCCGAAGGTGATCTTCTCATACATCGCCGCGTCGCGCTCCACGAAAATCTTCTCAAGCTCCGGGATCAGGTTCCATCCGTCGGTTCCTTTCATACAGTGGGGAACCGGAAGGAAATGTCCCTCCTGGGTGTCCATATAATTCTCGAAATGCGTGTCCTTCGTAAAGATCAGGTCCCCATCAAACTCTTTTGCCTTCTTTACAACAGCCGGGACGATCGCCTCCGCGTCCTTGCTGCCGAGACTTCCGTTCACAAAATCCTTCTGCATATCCACAACGATCAAAATCTTCTCTGCCATAGCTCATCTTCCTTTCTCCGAATCCGGATCTGTCTTAGGTCGAGGATACCCCAGACCACCTGCCCTGTCAAGCGTTTTTCCGGATCAGCAGCAAAATGCCCCTGAGTTTCCACCCAGAAGGCATTTTTCTTCTCCCTGTCCTGCACGGCCCGCATTCCATTGATCGCGGACCTGCGCGATAGTAGCTTATATTTACGGCTCCGCAACCCGTCTCGCCGCCACCACAAACCGTCCATTTTTCGTATGGTAGCTGCATGTGGACAGCATCAGGATCTGGTCCTCGTACTCCGGGACGATCTCCGTGTCGTAGTCGGAATGTCCTCTGAGCCAGGTCACCAGCTCATCGTATTCCTCCTCCGGAATATCCCCGTCGTAGCGGTAATACCGGAATCCATCCTCATCTTCATAGAGCACCTGCGTCTCCACCGCCGCAAAGACCTCATAAGTCCGCGGTTCTCCGTCGACGTAAAAACGGACGATCGGATGTTCTTTCCAGTAATCAGCCTTTTTGTAGGAATCAAGGGTTCCGAATATGGACCCGTTTTTCATGTTGTGCCCATAGATGATCAGACACTTCGTGTCCACGCCGGATGCCTCGCCGAGAAACGGGGTTCCGCCAAATGACTTGGAACCATCAAAGGCCCTGTGGAGGTAATATTCCGGATCAGACTCCCGGTCCACCACCGGGTAATCGATCCTTGTATCCGGGATCCTGATCCAGCCGACGTAATCGGGGTTCTCATTCTTAAGCGCCGCGTATCCGGCAGCCTCCTTTAAGAGTTCTGCCCACTCCGCCGCTTTCTCCTGATCCGTTGTCTCCCCGGCACTCTCCGTCAGATCTGCCGGAGCTTTTTCCTCCGCGTAATCCGCCGCCAGCTTACTCAGGCTGTCGAACGCGTCCGCTTCCTTTTTGGCCGCCAGGTAATCCCGGCCCGCCATAAAGGCGGAGACGCAAAACACCGCGCCGAACACCAGGATTCCTAATTTGTACCACCATGGGCTTTTTTTCTGTTTCTTCTTTCCTTCTGCCATCAGCTCTTTCTCCTTCTGTCAGAGTGCTCCTTTCCGAGTATCCGTGCAAGAAGACCAGTGAGGGAAATTCCCGCAAGTAAAAACCACAGATAGCCATGTGTCACATCACCAGTCTCAGGAACCTAAGTTGTCTTTTCCTTAAGCTCTCTCCCGATCTTTTTTATCACAAAGAGATACGAGACACCCGTAAATACCGCCGCTGCGATCCATGCCGCCGGATCGGCGAAACAGGCGAGCGGATAGCTCAAAAGCTTCATCGCCGCCATGGAGACAATCAGTCTCGCGATGAGCTCCGATACACCTCCCATCATCGGCAGAAAGCCATATCCGCAGCCCTGCATGATATTGCGGAAAATAAAGATCGTGCAGAGCGGCAGGAAAAACATCGCAGTCATATAGCAGTAAGTCTCCGCCCACGGCATCATCGCTGAAATATCCACGTCCCCGGTAAAGAAAAGTCCGAGACATGGTCTGAGCAGCGCACACATGAGTAATGCTACTGCGACGGAATACACAAACTCCGCAAGAAGCGCTGCCTTTACCCCTGCCTTGATCCTCTTCACATCCCCACAGCCGTAGTTCTGCCCGCCGTAGGTCGCCATCGTCTGTCCCATGGCGATCATGCCCTGGATCACGAGACTCTGGAGCTTCGCCGCAGCTGTGTAAGCCGCAACTGCCACGGAACCGAAGAGGTTGATAGCGGACTGCATGATCATGGTTCCCGACGCTGTGATCGCGAACTGAAACGCCATGGGAATCCCGGCCGCAAGCTGGTTTCTCGTGTCGCTTCCGTGGATCTTCCAGTGTTCTCTCTCCGGCTTTAAGGATGGAACCTTCACCCAGATATATCCCGCGCAGAGCACCGCCGAGATCGCCTGGGACAGATTTGTCGCCCAGGCTGCTCCTGCCACACCCATGCCGCCGCGGATGATAAAAAGCAGATCCAGACCCACGTTCAGGCAGGCGGAAAATATCAGGAAAAAGAGTGGGATCTGACTGTTTCCCACCGCCCGCAGATAGGAGGAAAACAGGTTGTAGAAGATATTTGCCGTGAGTCCGACGCTGATTCCCATGATATACGTGTAGGCATCCTGAAAGATATCTGACGGCGTATTCATCAGGTGCAAAAGCGGGTTCATGATCGCCACACAGACCAGTGTCAGGATGACCGCTGCGATCACCGCCAGGATCATTCCGTTTGCCACGCTGCGTTTCACACCTTTTTCATCCCCTGCCCCATACCGTTGGGCGGTAAGGATCGAAAAACCGGCAGTGATTCCCTGAGCAAAGCCGGTCGCCAGAAACATGATCGTTCCGGTGGAGCCGACCGCCGCCAGCGCCCCGGCACCGACGTAGCGGCCGACGATGATCGTGTCCGCCATATTATAAAGCTGCTGAAAGATATTTCCGATCACCAATGGAATCGTAAATTGCAAAATCACCGGCAGCGGTTTTCCTTTTGTCATATCGAGCTGCATGCTGTTGATCCTTTCTTTTTACATAAAAATGCCTGACTGATATCAGCCAGGCATCAAAATCATAATTTGTCATGTCCGGCAAACAGGCCGGCAGCACATTTCATTTGGGGATCATTCCGATTTTTTCTTATCCTTATCGCGACCGATCATTCTCAGAATAAAATCGACAGTACCGTCAATTCCGTAGCTTGCGCTGTTGATGCATAGATCGTAGTTATTCGCGTTTCCCCAGCTTCTTCCGGTATAAAAATTGTAATAATGCGCATGTTTTTTGTCAAGTTTTTTCAGGAAATGGCGCGCTTTTTTCCGGTCTAATCCGGAGTTTACCTCGATCGCGCGCTGGATCCTCTGCTCGATCGGTGCAGTGATATAGATACTGATATGCGGAATACCGTTGTTCGTTAAGATCGCATCGGCACAGCGGCCCATGATAATAAAGTCTTCCTTTTTCGCCATATCACAGATCAGGTCGCTCTGGTTGAAGAAGACGGCATCCTGACGGTTCAGGCCGTGGTAACGGCTGAAATATTTGATATGATCCTTCAGGGACATATGGGTCACTGCCTCAAACTCGCTCGCCGGACTCTGCTGCAGTTCCTCAGAGACGTGGGCATATCCCGCCGCGTCACGGATCGTCTTATCCTTCTCCGCGTCGAGGCGTTTTAATACTGCCGCGAAAATATCGGCATCGTAGTAGTTAATATGAAGCTTATCCGCAAGCTTGAAGCCGACATCGATTCCGCCGCTTCCGTATGTCCAGCTGATGCAGATAATCAGATGGTCGTCGTTGGAGAAACGGTTCGCTACGTTGAAGCTGTTTAACTTCGCGAGGATCGGGTCGATCACATCGCCGCTGGCGAAGCTTGTCGGAAGACTCATGACCTCATTGAGGATGCGGTTGTACTCGGTCATACACATCGCGCGTTCTTCTTTATCCTCGATGGTACGGGCCATGTTCGCGATCAGCCCAAGCTCGCTGCGGACTAAATGTCCCTGCGGTCTTGTTGTGAGGAGCTCCGTAAGTTCATTGACGCAGCGCTCTCTGTCACGGTTGAATACACGTCCCAGGGAGGAACCAAGGTGGACATAGACCTCCGCGTCCAGATCGTAGATATGTTCTGCCAGTTCTTTGATTTCTTCTTTCGTTGCAGCCATATTTCCTCCCCCTTCCTATAAAAAGAATACCAGAGTATCCACAATGAATACCGGAACAAGAATTCCAAAGGACCAGATCAGATATCCGAAGAACGAAGGCATCCGGATACCGTTCTCATCCGCAATGGATTTGACCATAAAGTTCGGCGCGTTGCCGATATATGTATTCGCGCCCATAAATACGGCACCGCAGGAGATCGCTTCCAGCATCTTGACCGGAACGGTTCCGAGGGCCGTCACCATGCCCTGTGACAATCCTAATGCGCCTGCTGTTGTCAGGAATACCAGATAGGTCGGCGTATTGTCGAGGAAGCTGGATAACAGACCGGTCGCCCAGAACATCTCAAACGGTTCTGTGATCCCAAGCTCCGCTCCGTTCGCCTTTAAGATCATAAGAGCCGGCTGCATTGTAATAAAGATACCGACGAAGAGAACTGCAACCTCGTGGATCGCGCCCCAGGTAAAGTGGTTCTCTCGGCGGATCGATCCATCCGTCGTCTTAAAGGACAGGAATGCGGATACAAGGATGATCACGCACTCAATGATCGCCGGATAGGATAATGTAACTTCTCCGAATACATGGATCCCGAGGACATTTCCTGCGGCATCCTGAAACATCGGCATGGACGGCAGGGTACCGCTTAAGATAACGGCGATCACGATCATAATGATAAAGATCAGGTTGTGGCCGCCGCGGATCTTCACTTCAGTACCCGGTTTGCTGATATCCGGTTTTAAGCCTGACGCGATATCTTTTCTGTATGCCTTCATATCAAAATGATAGAAGATGAACAGCAGGATGATCATATTGAAGATCAGGATCGGTAAAAGCTTTAAGCTCCAGAAAAACGGGACACCCCGCATGAATCCCATGAGCAGAGGCGGATCTCCGATCGGAGTCAGGCAGCCGCCCATATTGGACACCATAAAGATAAAGAAGATCACGATGTGGCGTCTTCTCTTTCTCCACGCGTTCATCTTGATGATCGGACGGATCATTAACATACTGGCTCCGGTGGTTCCGATCCAGCTGGATAACAGGGTTCCGAGTGCCAGAAGTCCCACATTGATCCTCGGGGAACCAGCGAGATCACCTGACAGGGTAATATTACCGGACACACAGAACAATCCGAAAAGAAGGACGATGAATGTCAGGTAGTCGTTTATGATACATTCCAGTGTCGTCTCCGCCGCCTTCGGCACACCGTACTTCACGGCGAACGGGATCAGGAACAGCAGGGACCAGAACACGACCGCGTGCGGCTGGTGCGCCTCCCACCACTCTGCTTTCACAAGCGGAAGGACCGCAATGCAGAGCAGGAGTCCTGCAAATGGAATACAAAGCCATAACGGCGTCTGTGCTGCCGCCCCGGCAGCCTCTGGTTCTGCCGCAAGCGCTGTAACTGCAGTCTGGTTTAAGACCGCCAGAAGTCCTGCGCAGAATGCAAATAATTTCTTCATGGGTAAACCTCCATGTAATCAGCTTTTATGAGCCATTACTCTTTTTTTCGCTCAACACGGCTACTGATTATAACAACTTTCCCGCACAAATACAAGTACGATTCTTCCAAATAATTGCCAAATTTCCGCTTAGAAAATCAGCACTTTTGCTAAAATGGAATATATTTCGTATTGTGAAATTTCAGACAATGGGATTTTATCTCATTTATTTTACAACGTTAAAGCATTGGCCTGGGATACCGCCGCATTCCGTTATTCTGCGCCATGTACTGCTTTTTTTCTTGGTTTTTCACGCCCTGCGAGAACGTCGTAATCGGTCTTCTATAAAGTAAAAAAGCAGCACGGTCATTTGATTGATGGATGCTCAGGTACCGAAACTGCTTTTGTTTTATTAAATATATGTGTTTTATGTATTTTTACTACACTAAGAAAAATTCCGTAATGAATACCATCGCGCAGCAGATCACCGCAACGGACAGGAGACTTCTTCCGCACCATGCCGCGATGATTCCGATGACCAGCGCCAACGCCGCCGACACCGTACTGTTTGTGGCGGAGAGGATCGCCGGAAACGTCATAACAGCTAACGTCACATATGGGACGTAATATAAGAATGACTGGATAAACTGATTTTTGATCGGTTTCCGGATCAATGTGAGCGGCAGGACACGGATCAGATATGAAACGCCCGCCATCACCGCAATATAGAGATAAATATTCTTTTCCATGTTTTTTATGTATTTCCTCTTAATTTAACGATACAGTTTTCGTAAATACTCCTTTTTCTTACAAATAGAACTGCTTTCTACTATATATACAGTTAAGCTCCCTGTTTTGCTGCACCTGCAGAAGAATTATTTTTTCCTTCCTGGTTTTCTTCTTGAACCTCGATCTCACTGTCCTCTGCCGGATGCGGGAAGAGAATCGCTGCTGCGGATGAGAGCACAACAGTCAGAATGATCGTTCTCGTGCCGCTGGAGATCGATGAGATCCCCGGCAGATGCTCCGCAAGGTAGCTTGCCGCGAAGCTGATGGCGATGAGCCCTGCAAGGATGCGGCTCTTTCTCGCCGGTGGAATTATGATCGCAAGGAACATTCCGTAGAGTGCCACGCTGAAGGCGCTCACAAGACGCCACGGCATCAGATTACCTGCCAGCGCACCGAGGGCTGTTCCGACAGCCCAGCCGGGAAGTGCTAATGCGATTGCCCCGTACATATACCAGGGATTTAAGCAGCCCGGTCTTGCAATCGTAATTCCGAACAGCTCATCGGTAATATCAAATGCCATGAGAAGCCTGTGGAAAAACGGCATATCCGGATCCATTCTCTGGCTCATGGCACAGCTCATCAGTAAATATCTCGCGTTCGCGATCAGTGTCACGATCGCCATCTCAATATACGCTGCCCCCGCGGCGATCATCGTAAAGCCCGCGTATTCCCCTGCGGACGCGTTGCAGAGTGCGCTTGTGATCATTCCCTGAATCGGTGTCATCCCGACATTCCGCGCCACGATTCCCAGTGAAAAAGATACCGCAAAATACCCGAGCGCGATCGGCACCCCATCCCGGGCTCCATCCCGGAATGCCCGCCGGTTTCCAACACTGGCGATTGAAAACTTGTTGTTCCCCATAATATTCCTCCCTCAAACAGAAACAGCAGACATCCTGTCCTGTTTATGCGCTGCCATTCCGCGTAAATTAGCGGCACCCAGGAATTTTCATCCAGAGCTGCCGCTTTCCATTATTCTGACATCATTGTCGATACGGGCATGAAAGAAGCCCAAACAGTAACTGATTTTGCCGATGCTTCGCATTCCAAATCGGCAAAATCCACTGCCACCACTGTATTGTACGGAATTTTCAGTTCAGAAAATTCCTACCTGTGTGCAATGACCAAACATGTACAGTATACTCTTCTTCTTTACATTCGTAAAGCCACTGTTTATAATAATTACAGAAGTTTTGCGGTTGGTTACTGTTCACGCCTTGCGCAAACAGTAACTGATTTTGCCGATGCTTCGCATTCCAAATCGGCAAAATCCACTACCACCACTGTATTGTACGGAATTTTCAGTTCAGAAAATTCCTACCCGTGTACAGTAACACGGTTGTTCCTATCCCGCGAGGATACGCAGTGACTCTGATAGGATTTGTCAGCTTCGCTGACCAGAATCACGCGCCAGGTCTCTCGGATGTTCGACTTGAATTGCAGGGCGGCACTTTGTATACAGTTTTTCTGTCTTCTGCCGCATGCATGATATTTATATAAGGAAGGAAATCGATCCATGTCATTCATAAAAAAAGAACCAGTCCTTTCCGCGGCAGCGGTTCTGGCGGTCCTCTCCATGTTTTTTGTCGCTCCGTCACCGGAGTATCTGTCTTACATTGACTTCCGCACTCTGGCACTCCTCTTCTCCCTGATGACGGTGGTCGCCGGGCTGAAGGAGATCGGTCTGTTCCGTTATCTCGGATCATCCCTGCTCGCCGGAATGCATTCCACTCGCCAGCTTGCCTTCACCCTGACAGCACTCTGCTTTTTCTCCAGCATGCTGATCACGAACGACGTGTCCCTGATCACATTTGTCCCGTTTTCCATCCTGATCCTCAATATGGCTGGACTTCCGGAACTCATGATCCCCGTGATCGTCCTTCAGACCATCGCCGCGAACCTCGGCAGTATGGCAACACCCATCGGGAATCCACAGAACCTGTATCTCTACTCTTCCTTTGGCCTCTCTGCCGGTGAGCTTGTGGGATACATGCTGCCGTTAACGGTACTCTCAGCCCTGCTGCTTGTAGCTGCCGTTTTTCTGCTGAAAAATAAAGCCATCACCCTCAGCCGGACCTCCCTTCACCAGGACGGCTGTCCCACGAAGACTTCTCTGATCTTCTATCTGGCGCTTTTTCTCGTCTGTCTGGGCTGCGTCGTTCGGATCTATTCCTGGCCGGTCATGTTTTTCATCATCCTGGCCGCTGTTCTCATAAGGGACCGCTCGTTGTTTATCCGGGTCGACTACTTTCTGCTCCTGACATTCGTCTGCTTTTTTATCTTTATCGGCAATATGGAACGGATCCCTGCGATCTCCGGACTCCTCACGAAGCTGATCTCCGGTCATGAATTTCCGGCAGGTGTTCTCTTAAGCCAGTGCATCAGCAATGTCCCCGCGGCAATCCTGCTCTCCGGCTTTACCGGTGCGGTGCGTCCTCTGCTTTTTGGTGTGAATGTCGGCGGTCTTGGGACCCTGATCGCATCCATGGCAAGCGTGATCTCCTACCGGGCCTACGCTGGGATTCCGGAAGCAAAGTCCGGAACGTACATGATGGTATTCACCCTTTACAATCTCATATTTCTCATAATTATGTGCGCGGCGGGGTGGATGCTGCTCTCTCTGTAAATCAAGTGTGCGGATGGTTCAATCATTACGTCTGTAACAGAATTTCATATTGTGATATAGAATGCAATACTTTTTCGATTTGTGATATTGTTCAGGATTTTTCGATTCTGGACAATATTTTTTTGCAAATTTTACGTTAAAACCAGTTTCAAGGGCTTGACATTCTGTGTGAAATTCCATATAATGAAATCAGTTCCACAATATGGTATATTGAGAGAGTAAATAGAGGAGGAGATATTCTATGGCAGACTTGATCTACGAAGTACACAACCACCTTGCACGCATCACACTGAATCGTCCGAAGCAGCTCAACTGTTTCAGCGAGGAGATGATCCGTCTCTGGACAGAAGCACTGGAAGATGTCCGTGACAACGATGATGTATATGCGCTTCTGCTTTCCGGAAACGGAAAAGCGTTCTGCGCAGGCGGTGACGTCAAGGCAATGGCAGCCGGTGACGGATTCTTCGAAAGTCATGAAGATATCTCCTCCACAGCCCTCGCAAGAAAGAATTCACTCTGGAAGGGAATCCAAAGAATTCCGCTTCTTTTAGAAGAAATCGATAAACCGGTGGTTGCCAAGATCCATGGTGCCGCAGTCGGTGCCGGTCTTGACATGGCTCTCATGTGCGATGTGCGGATCGCCGGGGAGAATGCTTCCATGTCGGAAAGCTATTTTAATGCCGGAATTGTACCTGGTGACGGCGGAGCATATTTCCTGCCCCGTCTCGTCGGCCGGGACAAAGCTTTAGACCTGTTCTGGACAGCCCGGACCTTAAAGGGAAAAGAAGCCGCAGATATGGGGCTCGTTACCCACTGCGTCCCGGATGCAGAGCTTGACGCATTTGTGGAGCAGTATATGGAGAAGCTTCTGGCAGCGCCGCAGCAGGCTATGCGCCTCACAAAACGCGCAGTCGTACAGGGTGAGCAGAGTTCTCTGCGCGCCTCCTTAGATCTTATCTCCTCTTTCATGGGAATCGTCACCGAACTCGACGACTACCGTCAGAGGACCAGCGCCCTCGTTGCGAAAATGCAGCGGAAAGCGCAGTAAAACAGCCCATCAACAATCCTTAATTTCAGATAGAAACCCATCACACAAAAAGCGGCTCGTCCCATTGCGGGAAGAACCGCTTTTTGTATTTATGTATTAACTACTTCTCTTCTCCATAATACTTCTCTGTATGTTTCGTATTGACTGCCTCGCAGATCCTCTTTAAACCTTCCTCAAGAGTTGCGCGTGGGCATGCAAGGTTCAGGCGGATAAATCCATCTGAATGCTGTACAAACATATTTCCGCCTTCGAGAAGAACGCCTGCCTTGTATGCAAAGAACAGCGTAAGAACTTCATCCGGTTCAAAATATTTGCTGAGATCTACCCAGGCAAGATACGTTGCCTCAGAAATACGGAAGGTTGCTTTTGGAAGATGCTCTTTTAAGTATTCCTGCGTAAATTCAAAGTTTCCATCAAGATAAGCACGTAACTCCTGAAGCCATGCATCTCCGCCCTCGTATGCGGCCTGGGCAGCTGCAATGCTCAATGGATTATCAAAGTTATAATGTTTGGAAAGCCAAATGTTTTTTAATCCCTCATCACGGATCATGACATTGGAGATCATGAGACCTGCAAGGTTGAATGTCTTACTCGGCGCCATGCATGTTACAAGCTTTTTATAGTCCGGCATAACCTTTCCCAGCGGAATATGCTTCTGATCAAGCCGGAGCAGATCGCAGTGGATCTCATCAGAAATCACCCACATATTGTTCTTTTCAATGATCTCACCGATTTTCTTTAACTCCTCTTCCTTCCATACACGTCCACTTGGGTTGTGAGGATTGCAGAGGATAAAGAGCGTTGTTTTCTCATCTGCCGCTTTCTTTTCAAGATCCTCATAGTCAATGGTATAGTATCCATCTGTGTTGATCAGATCGGAGCAAACAGACTCGCGGTGGCTGGCATCTGCCGCATATTTAAAATATGCATAGGATGGGGTCAGGAAAAGAACCTTTTCATCCGGTTTGCAGATATACTCAACCATCTCAAACAGAGCCGGGATAATACCGTTGGACATTACCAGTTCTTTGCGGTCGAATGTCCAGTCGTATTTGCTCTTGCACCATGCCGCGAATGCGTCATAATAGCTCTTCTCAAAAACTCTTGTGTAACCGAAAATACGCTTTTCCAGTCTCTTTTTAATTCCGTCGATGACAACATCCGGTGTGGCAAACTCCATATCCGCCACCCACATACGGATAAACTCTTCATCCTGATACGGAAATTTCATTGTCTCATCCGCATGGAAGATATAGTCACGGAAACCATCCGTGTTCATTGCATTCGTATGACGTCTGTCAATGATCTCATCAAAATTATACATATCGTTTTCCTCGCAATTTCATTATTTTTACTGTAATGATTCCTATTTATCTACTGGATTGTTACAGCCTGTCTGATCTTTTTATACTCTTCAAACTCACTGTCTGAGCAGTAGATCATGTGACCCGGGCTTACTTCGTGGTAAGATGGTCTGTTCTCATCACTGTAATTGTGAATCGACGGGTCATAATGGATTTTTACCCTTTTCTTCTCCTTGATCGGATCCGGTTCCGAGATCGCTGATAAAAGTGACCGTGTATACGGATGCAGCGGGTAGCGGAACAGCTCATCCGCATCTGCCATCTCTACAAGCTTTCCAAAGTACATAACTCCGATCCGGTCGTGGGAAAATATCATCCAGATCATACCAATACAGACTCCTGTGATCATATGGAAACGTATCGTTTTCATGGAAAGCTTTGTCATTCGTTTTCTCCTTTCCTCTTGTCGTTTTTTGCACAAAAAAGAGGGGATGCTGATCTCTTTTTGTGCAATATGCTTTGCTATGAACACATTGTACCAATCAGCATCCCCTCTGTCAAAACGCCTCTTGTTTCCTCAGAGTGGATTTTTATATTTATTTTTTGAATGAAAATAAACTTTTTTGACCGATCCTCCAAAATTATATCCTTCTCACCAAAAAATCCCCTAATTCTTTTTAGAATATGATTTTTAGGAAACCTGCCAGTTACATTTTTCATACTATCCGGCATTGTTTTTTCCGTCAGGTGATCGCCATCATATTGTAAAGTTTCATCACCCGGATGTCCTCTTTTGATATTTTTAAAGAGGATAAAAGTGCATCATCCTCTTTCAGTTTTTCTTTTGAGAACAGCATCTTTGCTGCGATCGGCATCATAGGTCTGGATGAAAACCCATTAAACAGTCCCCATTTTGTATCTGAATCAAGATATGACGCCAGTAACTGGGCGCTTGCCTTCTCCATCGGAGAGTCCTGATTTACAAGGTGGATATTAGTAACTGCGTTATAATGTTCCATGTATCCCCAGTATGTATTTTCACATTTCTGGTAGTGCGCGTAATCCTTAAAATTCATATACATCATAACTTTATCACGGTTTCTTTCGTCTTTTGAGAGAAGGTCAAATACACAGCGTATTAACTGATTGCTCCTTCCATCAAATATATATCCATAAAAACGGTTTCTTCCCCGAAAGAATGCCGGACAAAACTCGTTCTGCATTTCCTTTCGTTCAAATGATCGCTGTGAGAGAAGCTGCTCTACATGGACACCGATCGCGTCCGCGATCTCGTAGAGCGTTTCAATGTCCACGGCAATCTCTCCTTTTTCATATTTCGAGATCGTTGATTTACTTTTGCAGATCTTTTCCGAAAGTTCGTCCTGCGTAAGATTCTTCGCTTTTCTGTAGTTTCTTATAAGTCCTCCGATCTCCCGGTTTAATTCCGACATTGTCTTCCCTTCCTTTCCCGTAATAGTACCGCCAGCGGTCCCTGCTCTTCATCTCTTTCTGTGTTATTGCAAGTGTCGTTAAAATCCAGATTTTGATAAAATATGACTGTTTTCTTTCCTTTTCCCTTTATTTTAGCACAATACTACTTTAAATTCTATTCCAAATGTAAAATTTTAGCAAAAAGTTTCTTTTAAAGAAACTATTGGGATTTTGACTTTCTTCTCTGAAATCATTAAACTGGAGATATCTTAAACGAAAAGGAGATTCGCCATGCTGTGTATTAAAAATGGTACCCTTCATACCGCAGTTTCAAAAGAACCGGTTTTGGCTGATATTCTTATTGATGCCGGTAAAATTGTAGAAATCGCACCGCAGATCAATGGCAGCTTTGAAAAGGTGATCGATGCGTCCGGGCTTGACGTATGACCGGGATTTGTGGAGGCGCACTGCCATATTGGTCTCGATGGATACGGCTCCGGAAATGCTGGTGCCGATTACAATGAAACAAATGCCCCTGTCACTCCGCAGCTCCGGGCTATTGACGGAATTAACGCGATGGATCCGTGCCTTAATATGGCCGCAAAAGCCGGTATCACCTGCTTTGCAACAGGTCCAGGCAGCACCAACGCTCTTGGCGGAACATTTACCGCTATCAAACCGAACGGAAAGCGTGTTGACAATATGATCGTCAAGGAAGCGATTGCCATGAAATGTGCTTTCGGTGAGAATCCCAAGCGACGTTATGGTGATAAAAAAATTGCGACCCGTATGACAAATGTTGCACTGATCCGTGAGGCATTCCGCAAAGCAATCCAGTACAAAACAAAAGTTGATGCTGCTGATGGTGACATTACAAAGATGCCGGTCTATGACGCAAAATGTGAGGCTCTGATCCCGGTCCTTGAGCATAAAATCCCATTAAAAGCTCATGCACACCAGGCAAACGATATCTTCAACGCGATCCGTGTTGCAAAAGAATTTGGTCTTGATATCACTCTGGAGCATGTCACTGAAGGTCATCTCATTGTAGATGAGCTTGTAAAAGAAAATCTTCCTCTTGCCGTTGATCCATCCTTTGGACATGCGTCAAAATTCGAAATGCACAATAAATGCTGAGAAACCGCCGGTATCTTAGCCAACGCTGGCTGCCATGTTTCCATCATCACAGACGCTCCTGTTGTTCCTCTACATTATCTTCCGCTCTTAGCAGGTTTTGCAATCAAGGCCGGAATGGGCGAATACGATGCTCTCCGCGCAATTACGATCTGCGCAGCCGAGCATATCGGAATTGCTGACCGGGTTGGTTCTCTTGAAGTCGGCAAGGACGCTGACGTTGTGATCACCGATGGATCCCCGTTTGAAATAAGCGGTCAGATCCATCATGTTTTGATAGACGGCAATGAAATCAGATAATACCCATACTTTTTAACCCTCCTAAACCTCCTTTTATTCACTTCGTTGCCTCTCTTTTTTTATAGTACTGCCGCTGCATCTATTTGCTGCGGCAGTACGTATTCTATATAAGGAAAGGATTGTCATATGAATTCTCATCTTATCGTTGATCTCCACTGTGATACTTTGCTGGAGCTTCGATTCCAGAACAAGCATTTATCGGAATATGAGGGACATATTACTCCGGAAAAGCTCTGCATCGGCAACTCTCTTCTCCAAAGCTTTGCCGTGTTTACACCGACAAACGGAATTGCGGAACGCCACCAGATCACTGATTCTCCTCTGAAATGGTTTCATGATACCGTAGATCTCTTTGATCGCGAGATTACTTCCATGCCGGAACTTTTTATGCCGGTCCGTAACTCCTACGATATTCGGAAAGCACCTTCTCAGAATAAAATTTCTGCGCTGCTCACCATGGAAGACTGTACATCCGCTGACGGAAATCTTTCCAATCTTCAGACATTCTATGACCGTGGTGTCCGCATGATCGGTCTGATCTGGAATTATGAAAACTGTATGGGATATCCCAGCAGCAATTCCCCCGTTTAGCATGCCCGTGGATTAAAGTCGTTTGGTCTTGAATCTGTTGCCGAAATGAACAGATCGTCCATCATATGAGGTACATCGCCGATGTTGCCGGAATCGATACCGTTGCCATCGGATCTGATTTTGACGGAATTGAGTGTGGTCTGGAAATGAAGGATTATTCGGGATTTCCGGGACTGATCGCCGCTATGGAAAAAGAATTTTCCCCGTCTGAGATCGATAAGATATGTTATCAGAATGCGCTCCGCGTCTTTGCGGATGTACTGCATGACTAAATTTGCTGATTTCTTTATAATTTTGCTTCCTCCAATATTCATTATATAGCCCCCGCCTTATTTTTCCCAAGGTGGGGGCTGATTTATCGTATTTAGCGAGTCCGCTCCTCTTCCATCACCTCATGGACCTTCTTACGGATCATCGCCGCCTGATGCGGCGTAAGTGTTCCGCCTCCCATTCCCCAGGTGTGGGAGACAGGCACAAAGTCTGCTTTCGGCATCTCTCCGAAAACGATTTCAAAGCAGACGCAGGCAGAGATATAATTTCCAAGATTATTCTGGTGTCCAAAATCTCCTGTTTTCTCTTCTGCGAGATATGGATCTCCGATTCCACACTTCACGACTTCATGATATGCCCTCACCACCGGTGCCAGCAGGATTCCCTTATTTTCCGGTTCTTCACAGAGATGTCGGTACCACTCCATATTCCTCTCCACCATCTCCTGCTCCGACAGGGTCAGCTGATATCTCCATCCATCCCGTTCATACCAGTCTCCCACGTTTCCTGCCTTCCATGGTTTCGCTGTCTTATCCCGGAAAAATCCCTACTGATAAGCATGAGGTGCCCACAGAACCATCTTCGCGTGTTTTTCTTCTGCCCTTTTCTTCAGGATTCTGACTGCCTTCTCCATATTTTCCCGCAGCGAATAGTCCTCTGCTCCCGGCTTTCCGCTATGGGTTGACAAAGCCTCATCGCTGTTTCCCGCAAAAAAGCAAAAATCATATTCCTCATTCGCGTCTAATACCTTTTGGCACTGCTCAGCACGTTCCATGCTCTCCGGGATCAGTCCCGCATACTGGGCAAGTCCCGTTCCTCCCCAGTAGCTGTATGCCACCTGCGCATGGTATCCGTCCGCCTCCGCCATCTGACGGAAATATTCATAAGTACTGTCCCAGAGTCCCGTAAAGCTGTTTCCGGTGAAAGCCACTCTCGGTCCGTCCGCAAAATAACTTAATGTTACTTCTGCTGCCGGATCCTCAGACACCCAGGTATGGGACCGCTGCCATGTTTTCCTTTTTTCTTCATCTCTCCATACAAGCGCATGAAAGGGTTCTCCGCGATAAACTCCCGATTTTTCATCATACAGTCCCGGATCTATGATCTGTTCTTTTCCTTCATAAAAGGAAGCCGCATGAAACGGAGGGATATTTTCTGTACGATCTCCACTCTTCCATGTTTCATGCGCCTCGATCCTCCCAATAAACTCTGTCCGTTTTTTTCCTGCGTATTCTGTTGTCACCGTAATATTCCCGACACGGAACGTGTTATGATTTGCGACCCGGATTTCTATTTCTTTATCTTTTCTATATGTTACTGTCATTTCCAGATTATCATAACTATACTTCATAGATGATCTCCTTCCTGTAATTGCCCTTTGTGGCCGATTGATTCCCCTCTCCCCTGTCTCTGTGTATTAGAATAAGACAACAGCCGCCTCTGAGATCAGGGGCGGCTGTCGATCGCAACCGCCTACAATTCTAAGCAGTTACTGAAAATAAGGGGTATATGAAAAATTATATAATGAGGGGGCTAAATCACATATCTTTGACAGAACCGTCAAAGTACCGTTTTGCGGAGTTGCTTCCACGCTCATGAAGCGGATAAAGCTCCGATGCATTCTCCGAAAGTTCCACACCGATACCAGGTTTGGATGGAATTTCCAGATAACCGTCCTTGAATTTTAACGGTTCCTTCACCATTGCATCTTCCTGACCATTCAGGCAGAATCCCGGGAGCTCCTGAATTCCAAGGTTCGGAATGCTTGCGCAGATCTGCAGGCAGGCTGCGGTGGATACCGGACCTAACGGATTGTGCGGGATCACGAGAACATCGTGTGCCTCCGCGATCGCTGCTACCTTCTTTGCGGTGGTGATTCCACCGATGGCGCATACGTCCGGGCGGACATACTGAGCAGCATGGCGGCTCATCAGGACCTCAAATTCTCTGAGACTTGTGAATCGCTCACCGGTAGCGATCGGAACGCCGATCTTTGACGCGACTTCCGCCATGGTATCGTAATTATCCGGTGTCACCGGATCCTCCAGAACCATCGGGCGATATGGCTCCACTGCACGTCCGAACGCAACTGCTTCCGGAAGCGTCATTCCACGGTGTGCCTCTAATATGAAATCGAAATCATATCCCACGGCTTCTCTGCAGATCTTCACTTTTTCAAGTTCCATCTCGATACGACCGGAGAAATATTCGTCATGGCCTTCTTTTAAGGACTTGTCATTTCCGTTGACAAAGATCTTCGCTGCTGTAAATCCCTGCTTTTTCAGGTCTATATAACGCTTCGCCAACTGTTCCGGATCCTTATCCCGCACCATCGGAGATGCATAAACACGGACCTTATCTCTTGTGAGACCGCCAAGCAGCTCGTAGACCGGTACGCCGAGAGCTTTTCCCTTGATGTCCCAGAGTGCGATATCGATGGCGGAAATTGCACTCATGACTACGGATCCGCGGAAATATACGGAACGGTAAAAATTCTGGTTAAAATCCTCAATCTTAAACGGATCTTTTCCTATCAAATATTCCTTGAATTTCTCAATAGCCGCAGCTGTCGCCATCAGATAACCCCAGTTGCCCGCCTCTCCGAGTCCGACGATGCCCTCGTCCGTGTAAACATGGACGAACAGGTAATGTTTCGCAAAAACAAGTTTTACATCTGTGATCTTCATGGTAGTTCCTCCTATAAAAATTTATCCGCGAGGGAGATCGCATCCAGATCTCCCCCGTAAAATCAGAATGCAGGATATACAGTCATGGTATAAACAACATTGACGATTGAAAGCAGAATACAGATCAGCCAGCCACTCTTAAAGAGCGCTTTCAGATCATATCCGCCTTCTCCCATACACATTGCTACTGCCGGTGTCGCCATCGGTGTCATAAATGCAGTCTGGCATGCAGATGCCACGCACATAACAAGTCCCATCGGGGCTGCCCCTAAGGACTGGCAGGTCAGAAGACAGATCGGAACAAATACTGCCTGCACGGAACGGTTCAGCATGAACTGGGTCATGAAGAACGGAATGACGAAGAATAAAGCGCCTAAGAGGTAGTTGTTGTGGGTACCACCGACTGCTGTCGCGAGCCAGCCACCAATCGCGTCACCGGCGCCTGTATTTACAAGTCCGTTTCCAAGTGCAAGAGCACCTGCATAGAGGATCAGCATTTCCCACGGGATCTCAGCCAGAGCCTTTTTCTGATCCACAACTCCGAACATCGCCATCAGGATACTGCCTGCAAGGGCGATCCACCAGGATGCGATGTGGAGCTGTGTGGAGAAAATCAGACCGATCATGGTTACGACAAAGATCACCATACCAATTTTATCAACCATCGGAGACAATTTGCTGGAAATATCCTTCTGTTCTTCTGCTGCCGCAAGTTCAACTGCCGCCTTGCTCGGACACATTTTCGGTCCGATCGTCATAGCCCATACCAGGCAGAGAATGATAACCGGAAATCTTGCAAAGAAGAAATCGAGCGGAGCAAATTCCAATCCGGTAAACTGGTAAGTTTCCAAATAACCGTTGAACTCACCGGCTTTCTGGATGGAGGTCGGAAGAGGAAGTGCGAAACAGCAGGCAACCACGATAACCATTAACGGGAAAATGTACTTGGAACGGCTGTTTCCGGTTCTGTCACAGAGTGCGCAGAGTAACGGTCCAATAATAGCATAAACAACCATCGGACTTCCCATGAAGTTTGTCAACAATACGCCAAGCAGCAGATATCCGAAATAAACTTTCATGAATGAACCATTTGTGAGCTTCAAAAGCCAGTCACACATGATCTTTACGAGCGATGTACGGCGGAATCCCGATGCTACCATAAAGCATGCGCCCATGAGGATCGTGTTGACATTTGCGAATCCACCGAGAGCACCGTTTGCGTCCACGCAGCCGGTAATGTAGAGCGCAGCGAGTGATAAAAGTGCAGTGACCCACATCGGGATCTTATTGATAATGTAGCTTAAAAGCGTCAATGCAAATATGACAATGCAGATGACTAATTTATTATCCATGATGTACTCCCCCAAAACTTATTATATTGTTATCTTTATTTGATAAAACTTACCTGCGGATAGATCTCCTCTAACGCCTTATCTTTTCTCTCGTTAAATGTGATCTTGTTTTCCTCAAAGAGATTTCTACCGTCCGGATCAATGGAGACGATTAACGGTCCAAGTTCCTTCACATCACAGTGCCATAAGGTCTCTGGCATTCCGAGGTCTCTCCACTGTGCTTCCACGATCTGCTCCACATGGGTTGCGGCAACAACAGCACATCCGGCCGGGAATACGCAGTGGATCGCCTTGAAGTTCTTGCATGCGTACTCCGTATTCGGGCCCATGCCGCCTTTTCCGATGATCACGCGGACGCCGGTCTGCTCCACGAATTCCTTCTCGAACTTTTCCATTCTCATGCTCGTTGTCGGTCCAATGGAGACCATCTCAAATTTGTCATCTGGAAGCGGGCGGATGATCGGGCCTGCGTGGAAGATCGCCGCATCTTTTACATCCACCGGAAGTTCCCTGTGCTCTTCCACAAGACGGCGGTGAGCCACGTCACGGCAGGTCGTCATGCTTCCGTTTAAATATACGATATCGCCTACATGGATCCCCTCGAGATCCTCAGCGCTGATCGGTGTTGTCAGAATTTTCTTTCCGTTCTTTACCTCAACCATTATAAAGTCACCTCCGAATGTGTTGTGATCGTGTAATTTAAATCTTTATCAAAGATAATGTGTCCGCGGCGGTGGGACCAGCAGCCAACGTTTACTGCCACACCGATTGCAGATGGATGTCTTGCGGTGTTTTCGATATTGACCCCCATGACGGATGCTTTTCCGCCCATGCCCTGCGGTCCGAGACCAATATCATTGATTCCCTTTTCGAGAAGTGCTTCCATCTTTGCGGCACGCTCGTTCTCATTGTGGCTTCCGATCGGACGCATCAGTGCTTTCTTGGAAAGAAGTGCTGCAGTCTCGACAGATGTGGCAACGCCTACACCAACAAGAAGCGGAGGACATGCGTTTAAGCCGTAGCTTGTCATAACGTCCAGAACGAACTTCGCAACACCCTCATATCCGGCACCTGGCATTAAAACCATCGCTTTTCCAGGAAGTGTGCATCCGCCGCCTGCCATGTAGACATAAATCTCACACTGGTCGCTGTTCGGGACGATATCCCAGAATACGGTCGGTGTTCCCTTTCCGACGTTCTTTCCGGTGTTGTACTCATCAAAAGTCTCGACACTGTTGTGGCGGAGCGGGGCATCCACAGTCGCGCGGACAACCGCTTCCTTTAAAAGAACTTCCAGATCATCGATCAGAGGGAACTTTGTTCCACATTTTACCCAGAACTGGATCACGCCGGTATCCTGACAGCTCGGTCTGTTTAACTCAGAGGCTAATCTCTGGTTTAAGTTCATTGTCTCATAGATGGACTTTGCAAGCGGGTTTGTCTCCGCCTCTGCTAATTCTGAAATTTTTGCCTTTACATCGTCCGGGAGATGCTTTCCGATATAGTCCGTAAAATGGGCGATATATGTGGTAAGCTTCTCCACCTGCTCCTCTCTGTTCATCATATAACCTCCTTAAAATTTTTGACTGTACGTGCTTTAATTTTGACTTCCGGCAGTCATTTGATTTTCGTCTGCATGTTGATTTCTTGTGTTTGATATTTTATTTTTTATCATGTATACAATTTATGTATTTAAAATAAAACAGTATGATGAAAAAGTCAATACTAATTTTACTTTTTCATCATACTGTCTAATTTGTAGCTTATGTTTTTGTGCATTATAGACAAATCGTATTTATTCTCTGTACCGCGTCAGCATATCATCCAGGCTTCTCCTGATATGTTTCTCCATCCGCGCTCTCGCGGTCTCCGCGTCCTTCGCCGCGATCGCCTCATAAATTTCCTTATGTTCCGCAAACGATTTCTTCGCGTACTCCATCTCCGTCATCTGGACTCCCATGGAAAGTCCGTTCCAGAGTTCTGAGAGCATTGTCACAAGCTTCTCATTCCCCGACGCATTCCAGATCTCGTAATGGAACGACTGGTTCATATCCGAATATCTGCTGCTGTCTCCGGAAGCGAGCATCTCCTCCGATGCCTTCAGACAGTTTTGCAGGGCAGAGAGATCTGCCCCGGTTTCCACGCAGAGCACACAGGCGTACCCTTCAAGCACTGCCCGGATCTGATAGTGATCCCGCAGCGTCTTTTCCGTAACCCCTAAAACGGTGGCTCCTTTATTCTGTTTCAGCTCTAAAAGCCCATCCCTCGCGAGGATCTGAAACGCCTCCCGCACCGGAGTGATCGACACCCCAAGCTCCTGAGCCGTCGCCTCGAGCGCCAGCGTCTCGCCTTCCTTAATCTGTCTCGATATAATTGCCTTTCTGAGCGCCGAAGCAACCCGCTCCCTCGCAGGCATCAGTTTTACCGGTTTTAATCCAAGCATATGATTCCATCCATTTCAAATATTATGGCATAAGTATACTTCCGAAATCAGGACAGCGCAAGTAGCTTCCCGCTAATTTCCAGCACTTAGGCAGTGGCATATTTCCCACTCACTGTCTCACAGGCCCGTTTAAGTTCTTCTGGAAGTATCGCTCTTGGGCACACAAGTTTCAGACGGATAAAGCCGTCGGAATCCCCATCAGGCCACGACAATACTAAAACGATGGTCAAAATCTCTATTGTTACTTTGTTTCAAGAGCGCTATAATAAACATGTCCGCTAATCACGAACTATTACTATTCTCAGGAGGATTTACCCATGAGTGACAAGACCGTTGTATTAAACGCAAAAAAAATGAACTTTGACGGAAATCTCGACTTTTCCGTTCTCTCTTCCGACGTGACCATCTACGATGATACCACCCCGGAACAGCTTTTGGAGCGCATTGAGGGAGCTGATATTATCGTCACAAAGGAGATGCCGGTAAACGGTGACCTGATCCGCAAATTTCCAGCTTCCGTAAAGCTGATCTGTGAGGCCGGTACCGGATACAACAATCTGGATCTTGATGCCGCAAGGGAGAAGGGGATCACCGTCTGCAATATCCCGGCATACAGCTCCGAGCGCGTAGCCCACACGGCGGTCATGATGATCTTAAATTTAAGCTCCACCATGCAGGTCCAGATGAAAATGCTGGCAAACGGAAACCATGATAACTTTACGAAAAATCTCCAGGTTCCGCACGTTGAGGTAAACGGAAAGACTTTAGGAATCATCGGTGCCGGACATATTGGAAAGACTGTAATGAAGATTGCAAAAGCTCTTGATATGAACATTCTCGTGTATACAAGAACACCGAGAGCCGACGAAGACGGCATCCGCTATGTGGATCTTGAGACAGTCTTAAAGAACAGTGACTATGTTTCCCTGCACTGCCCGTTAACTCCGCAGACAAAGCATATGATCAATAAAGAGACTCTTGCGCTCATGAAGCCGACCGCATTCCTGATCAATACCTCCCGCGGTGCTCTCATCGATGAACCGGCTCTGATCGAAGCGCTTGAAAAGCACCAGATCGCAGGCGCAGGCCTCGACGTCCAGGAAACTGAGCCGCCGAAAGCCGACAACCCGCTCTACACCCTCGACAACGTGATCCTCACCCCGCATATGGGCTGGAAGGGACTTGAGACAAGACAGCGTCTCGTTTCCATCCTTGCCGGAAATGTAAAAGGATTCCTTGAGGGAACACCGGTGAATGTAGTTTCATAACTCAAATATAAGGAACTTTTCATTTTTTTTAGATGATATAGTTCCTTTTTTATTACTGTTTGCGCAAAGCGTGAATCGTAACCTTTTTTTACTACTGTACAGAAAGAATCCTTGAAATATTCTCGCAATTCATGTATGATGGAGTTATGATTTGAAAAGAGGAGGAATTCCCATGATTTGTATCAAGAACGGAACACTTCACACAGCGGTATCAAAGGAAACTTTTATCGCTGACATCCTGATCGACGGCGGAAAGATCGTAAAGATCGGAAAAGGTCTCTCTGCTGACGGTGCTGAGGTTATCGACGCCACCGGACTCCAGGTTTATCCGGGATTTGTTGAGGCCCACTGCCATATCGGTCTTGACGGCTACGGGATCGGCTACGAGGGACATGACTACAATGAACTGAATGACCCGGTAACTCCACAGGTACAGGCGATCGACGGAATCAACCCGTTTGACCCGTGTATGAAGATGGCCGCGAAAGCCGGTGTTACCTGCTTCGCAACCGGTCCAGGCAGCTCCAACTCCATTGGCGGAACCTTCGCTGCTATCAAACCGGTTGGAACCCGTGTTGACAATATGATCGTTAAATTCCCCGTCGCTATGAAATGCGCTTTCGGTGAAAACCCGAAACGCTGCTACCAGAAACAGGGAATCTCCAGCCGTATGACAAATGCCGCAAAAATCCGCGAGGCTTTAAATAAAGCGAAGGTTTACAAGGCAAAGATCGAGGCTGCCGGTGATGACGCCTCCAAGCTTCCAGCTTACGACCAGAAGTCCGAAGCTCTGATCCCGGTATTAAACCATGAGATCCCGTTAAAAGCCCATGCCCATCAGGCAAACGATATCTTCACTGCGATCCGTATCGCGAAAGAATTCGGTGTCGGCCTGACTCTGGAGCACGTGACCGAGGGCCATATGATCGTGGATGAACTCGCGAAGGAAAATCTCCCGCTCGCGGTAGGTCCGACCTTCGGACATGCCTCCAAATTTGAGCTCCAGAATAAGACCTGGGAGACACCTGGCATTCTCGCGAAAGCCGGATGTCATGTTTCCATCATCACAGATGCGCCGGTAACTCCGCTCCACTACCTGCCGCTCTGCGCAGGGCTCGCTATCAAAGCCGGTATGGACGAGTATGAGGCACTCCGCGCCGTAACCATCAACCCGGCTGAGCACATTGGCATCGCTGACCGTGTCGGTTCTCTGGAAGAAGGAAAAGACGCCGATGTTGTCATTGTTGACGGCTGCCCGTTTGATGTGACAGGTGTGATCAAGCATGTGCTGATCAACGGCGAGAAAGTTTAAAGCACTAAAAAACTGAGGATTTCTGACTGCCTGTATTTGCAGTCGGAATCCTCTTTTTATTTAACCATCATATGTAAAAGTTCTCTGCTGCAGATCCTGCTGCCGGAAGTTTCCTGGATACATGGCAGCTAACGGAAAAGACCAGGAACATCTCTGCCCCTGGTCCTTCAAAAACTCCTTTATCATTTATCCAAGATCCACATCAATCATTCTCAAATACTGGTTCTGTCGGCTCACCGTATTCTTCTTTCGTGCTCGCCGTCTCATCGTTGATCTGAGTCAAAATTCCGCTGGAATTTACCTTAAACTTGTTTCCGTCGCGGTCCTTCACCGTCGTATTCTTTGAGATACGTCCGGAGGAGTTTACAACGTAAGTCTGGTATCCGTTGCTTCCATTCGGGATACTGATCAATGCGTAACGGCTGGAGCTGTCCGCTTCCTGAAGCTTACCCATATAATAGAGATAGCCATTCTTCACACCGCTGACACCGCGTCCCGCGTAGGTTCCCTCATTAAAGTAGAAGGTCGTCTTATTTCCATCGCCTTCCTCCACTGTCATCTTTCCCTTTACGGAAATTCTGGAGGATGCATCAAAGTAATAGGAGGTGTACTCTCCTGTCGATCCGATCTGTATCTTCTTTAATCCCTTCACCGGATTTCCCTTCTGGTCAAAGAGATATGTCTTTCCGTTGATCTTGACAAAGTCACTTGTGGACGCTTTTCCGTCCTCCGGACCTGTCTTCGGTGTTCCATCTTTCTCGAAATAGTACCAGACAACCGGCTCATCCACATTGTCCTGGAGCTGTTCCGGCGGATTTAAGGAGAGCCATCCGGTGATCGACGCACCGAGAGTCGCGTTCTGGATCCCACTCTCCGCAAAATATCTCCAGTTCTCGATCGTGTCCTTACTTGCATTCTCCGGGTCACCTTCTAAATACACCCATCCGGTCTGCATCCGTCCGTCCTCGTCGAAGCAGTAATATTTGCCATCGATCTTCATCACCTTATAATCGCCGCCGTTACTGCTCGTCGACGGGCTGTTCTTCTTTCCGCTCGCAGAGAAGTAGAACCAGTATTTTCCGTCGTCGCTCTCCGGTCCGTAGAGATCCTTATCCTCATCCTTCGGCTCCAGATACTTCCAGCCGGTGACCATAGCGCCGCTGGAGCTTAAATAGTAATCCCCATCCTCGGACCATCCGGTCTGCATAATTCCGTCGGAATCAAAGAGATAACTCTTTCCGTCGATCTTCTTCCAGCTGTCCTTCGTGACTTTTCCGCTGGAACCGAAATAGAACCAGTATGTCGTCCCATTATCCCTGCTGTACGGGGAAGCCAGCTGCATCCATTTATTTGACACCATGATTCCGTTGGAATCCACATAGTAATCATTGTCTGCCCAGCTGTTGACCGCCATCTCGCCGCTGCTGTTTAAATATCTCCAGAGATTGTCCGCGCCCTTTTTCCACTCATTCGTCACGCGGTTTCCGTTTTTATCAAGATACGTCCATATATTATTGGAAAGCGCCCAGCCTTCCGCTGCGTAGGCGTTCATCGTCAGACATCCGAAAGTCAGGACCGCCGCTGCTGCCAGTATTCTTAACCCTTTTTTCTTCACTCGCTCCGTCTCCTTCCTGTACCCCAAAAGGCGCATAACTATCGCCAACATCCATTCCGGATCAGCTTCGCCGATGGGATTTCTGCCTTCCGGCCGTATTTTTCATTTCGCAATACATCTGATTTTATTTTACCAGTAACTCCCTGATTATTCAACAGAAAATACCTGTCAATTCTCTTAAGTCCCCACCACAGTTCTGCCGCATTCCCGCCACAGAAAGACACATTTTCCGTTCATGTTCCCCATATTTCCGCCAACATCCCGCATTCCATCCCCACTCCTATTTGACAGTATCCCCCGAATCTATTATACTGGTATATCATAGGCATTTTATGCCCCTGATCCGTTTTTACGCAAAAAAAGTCTAAAGAAAGAGATGGAATACAATTATGTGGATAGCAGATGGATGGAAGGACTATGAAGTCATCGACTGTTCCGGCGGTGAAAAGCTGGAGCGTTGGGGAAAATATATTCTGGTCCGTCCGGATCCCCAGGTTATCTGGGATACCGATAAAAAGGCACCACAGTGGAGAAAGATGAACGGCCACTACCACAGAAGCTCAAAAGGCGGCGGCGAGTGGGAATTCTTCAGTCTCCCGGAGCAGTGGAGCATCAACTACAAAGGCCTGACCTTCCAGTTAAAGCCCTTCAGCTTTAAGCATACCGGTCTTTTCCCGGAACAGGCGGCAAACTGGGACTGGTTTGGCGAAAAGATCAAAAACGCGGGACGCCCGGTCAAAGTCTTAAACCTCTTCGCCTACACCGGCGGAGCGACACTGGCAGCCGCGAAAGCCGGAGCTTCCGTGACCCACGTTGACGCCTCCAAGGGCATGGTCGCCTGGGCAAAGGAGAACGCGAAGTCCAGCGGCCTTGAGGACGCGCCGATCCGCTGGATCGTGGATGACTGCGTAAAATTCGTAGAGCGTGAGATCCGCCGTGGAAACCACTACGACGCGATCATCATGGATCCGCCTTCCTATGGAAGAGGCCCGAAGGGCGAGATCTGGAAGATCGAGGACGCAATCTACCCGTTAGTAAAGCTCTGCGCAAAGCTCCTCTCCGACAAGCCGTTATTCTACCTGATCAACTCCTACACCACCGGTCTCGCCCCGGCGGTGCTGACTTATATGCTCGGAACAGCCGTTGTTCCGCAGTTCGGCGGAACTGTAAGCTCCGAGGAGATCGGACTTCCGGTTACAAGTTCCAAACTTGTACTCCCGTGCGGCGCTTCCGGACGCTGGGAAGCGTAATTAATTGAAAGGACCGGTAAACATATGAAGATCATCATTGTCGGCTGCGGAAAAGTCGGCGTGAGCCTTGCGGAGCGCTTAAGCTCCGAGGGCCACGATCTCGTTATGGTCGATATGAATCCGCAGAAAGTGGAACATCTTTCCAACCAGTTTGATGCCCTGGGAATCGTTGGAAACGGCGCCAGCTTCAATATCCAGCAGGAGGCCGGTGTGGAAAGCGCGGACCTCTTTATCGCTGTCACCGGCGAGGACGAATTAAACCTCCTCTGCTGCCTGATGGCGAAGAAGACCGGACACTGTGACACCATCGCCCGCGTAAGAAACCCGCTCTATAATAAGGAGATCCGCTTCATTCAGGAAAAACTCGGACTCTCCATGATCATCAACCCGGAGCTGACGGCGGCCAGAGAGATCTTAAAGCTCTTAAAATTCCCGTCCGCCATCAAGATCGACACCTTCGCAAAAGGACGTGTCGAGCTTCTCCGCTTCCGCTTAAAGCCGGAGATCGGGTTCGGCGGAAAAACTGTCATGGATATCATGCGGCAGTTAAAATGCGATGTCCTGATCTGTGCCGTTGAGCGCGGATCCGAGGTCGTGATCCCGAACGGAAGCTTTGTCCTTCAGGATACGGATATCCTCTCTATCGTGGGATCTCTTGAAAATACGGCTCAGTTTTTTGAAAAGATCGGTCTCCGCTCAAAATCCGTAAAAAATTCCCTGATCATCGGCGGCGGCACCATCGCCCACTATCTGGCCCAGGACCTCTTAAAGATCGGGTTCCGTGTCCGGATCATCGAGCAGCGGAAAGAGCGCTGTGATTACTTAAGCGAGGTGATTCCCGGCGCTGACATCATAAACGGGGACGGAAGTGATCGGGATCTTCTTCTGGAAGAAGGCCTGACCTACGCTGATTCCCTTGTGGCCCTCACCGGACTTGACGAGGAGAATATCTTCCTCGCCCTCTACGGAAAGCTCCACTCCAACGCAAAGCTCATCGCGAAGGTCAATAAGATCGCCTTTGACGACGTGATCGACAGCTTCGGTATCGACAGCATCATCTACCCGAAGTACCTGACGGCAGATTATATCCTACAGTACGTCCGTGCCCGCCAGAACACCATCGGCTGCAACGTGGAAACGCTGTATAAGATCCTGGACGGCCGTGCCGAAGCACTGGAGTTCTCCATCAAAGAGGATTCCCCTGTCACGAATGTGCCGCTTATGGACTTAAACTTAAAAGACAACCTTCTGATCTGCTGCATCAACCGCAACGGTCAGATCCTCACCCCCCGTGGTCAGAATATAATCAAGGTCGGGGATACCGTGATTCTCGTGACCACAAACCGCGGTCTCGGTGATATCCGGGATATCTTAAAATCATAAAGGAGCGATTCCATGAATTATTCGATGATCTTTTATATTATCGGCTGGATTCTGGACGTGGAGGCGGCGCTTCTTGTGCCATCCCTGGCAGTCTCCCTGATCTACCATGAAAGCTGCGCGCTGGCATTCTTCATCACGATCGTCCTCTGCCTGATCCCAGGTGTGATCCTTGTCCGCAAGCAGCCGAAAAACAAGGTATTCTACACAAGGGAAGGTTCTGTGACGGTTGCCTTAAGCTGGATCGTCATGAGTATCATGGGTTCCATCCCGTTCCTCTTAAGCGGATCCATCACAAATCCGGTGGATGCCCTGTTTGAGACTGTGTCCGGATTTACGACGACCGGTGCCAGTATTCTTCCCGCCGTGGAACCGCTTCAGCACGGCATCCTGTTCTGGAGGAGCTTTACACACTGGATCGGCGGTATGGGAGTTCTCGTGTTCCTCCTCTGCCTGCTTCCTCTTACCGGAAGCGGCTATCATATGAACCTCATGAAAGCAGAGAGCCCGGGCCCCTCTGTCACAAAGCTGGTCCCGAAGGTGCAGTCCACCGCAAAGATCCTCTATGGACTCTATCTGTTCCTGACGGTTATGGAGTTTGTTCTCCTGCTTGTGGGACAGATGCCGGTGTTTGATTCCCTGTGTACCGTTTTCGGCACCGCGGGAACCGGAGGTTTCGGTATCAAGAATGACAGCTTCGGAAGCTATTCCACCTACCTGCAGGGCGTAGTTACCGTGTTTATGATCCTTTTTGGCATCAACTTTAACGTGTACTTCCTCTTCTATATGAAAAAGCCGAAGGAAGCACTGCGCTGCGAGGAGGCGCGATGGTACCTCGGGATCATTGCCGCGTCGATCCTTGTCATCACGTTTTTTGTCCGGGATTTCTTCGACAGCCTGTTCCTCGCGTTCCACCATGTCGCGTTTCAGGTTGCTTCCATCATCACGACCACCGGCTTCGCCACCGTGGATTTTAACCTCTGGCCAACGATCCCGAAAACGATCCTGGTGCTCTTAATGTTTATCGGTGCCTGCGCGGGAAGTACCGGCGGCGGCATTAAGGTGTCCCGTGTCGTGCTGTTATTCCGGTCCCTGACAAAAGAGCTCTCCCAGAGTCTCCATCCGAATCAGGTCCGCAAGATCCATTTTGAGGGACGCGCGGTGGATCATGTGGTCCTCCGCTCCGTAAATGTCTTCATGGCGGCATACATCCTGATCTTCGCTATTTCCGTGCTGCTCATCGGCATCGACAACTTCGATCTTGTGACAAACTTTACCGCCGTCGCGGCGACCTTAAACAACATCGGACCGGGATTGGAACTTGTAGGCCCGGCCCAGAACTTCGGGCTCTTCTCCAACTTCTCCAAGCTTGTCCTGACCTTTGATATGCTTGCCGGACGTCTGGAGCTCTTCCCGCTGCTGCTGCTTTTCTATCGGGGTACCTGGAAGAGATTCTAATTAAGCAAACATTACCGATAATAGATGTAATTTTGACAATTTGACTGATCCGTGTTGAAAAATCTGATTGCCGGAAATAAAAAGTGGATATCCCAGAGTCACATCATGGACTCTGGATATCCACTTTCCTTTTTGTTTTTCTGTCTTTTTTCCACCGGACAGCGGGCAGACAGATGACACTCAATCGTCCATATTGTATCACCCAAGTGCCACGTCAAGCATCATCATCAGGGCAAACCCGACCGCAAAACCGATGGTTCCGATATTCGAGTGCTCTCCCTCCGCGGTCTCCGGGATCAGCTCCTCCACGACCACGTACATCATCGCTCCAGCCGCAAAAGCCAGCAGATAAGGGAGAATCGGAGCAAGAAGACGGTATAAAAGCAGTGTCAGAACGGCAGCAGCCGGTTCTACCACCCCGGAGAGCGTCCCATACAGAAAGGAACGGTTCTTGCTTATTCCTTCACTGTGGATCGGCATGGAAACGATCGCTCCCTCCGGGAAGTTCTGAATCCCGATCCCGATTGCCAGAGCATACGCTCCCGCCAGCGTGATCCCGCTGTTTTCCATAAGGAGCCCGGCAAACATGACTCCCACCGCCATTCCCTCCGGAATATTATGGAGTGTTACCGCTAAAACAAGCATCGTCGTTTTTTTCAATGTACCGGATATCCCCTCCGGCTTCTCTGTTTCAAATTGAAGCTGTGGCACATGGCCATCAAGAAACATCAAAAACAGGATCCCGCAGAAGAATCCGGCCACAGCCGGCAAAAAAGCAAGACGCTCCAGATTCGCGGAAATCCTCATGGCCGGAATCAGAAGAGACCACACGGAAGCTGCCACCATAATACCGGAGGCAAAGCCCAACAATCCCTTTTTCACGTGATCCCGGATCCCATTCCGCATAAAATAAACGCTTGCTGCCCCTATTGTTGTCCCGGCAAATGGAATCAGGATTCCAAGAATGATCATTCCCATTATTTTTATCTCCTTCACTCTGTAAAGACCTTCCGAATCACGGTCAGATCTTCACAATTCTCCTTCTATAAGCTATGAATCCTCCCATCAAACCGTGTAATACGGAAAAGAAAAGATCCAGAACCAGAAGTGACATATACTTCTGACCTGGATCTTTATCTCAGCTGAGAAGGCTCCTACCTCTGTTGGTGGTGAGTAATGGAGTACTGGTATTATGCTGCCACAGAACGGCGGGATGCCTTCTTCTGGTTCTTATATGGATCCGGACGGAACAGCATATAGAGGAATCCGAGAAGAACAACAACAGCTGCTGCTGTGCCGATTCCGAAGGAACCGCCTTCCATAAGAAGTCCGAACTGGTAGAACATCAGTGCTACACAGTAAGCGAATACGTTCTGGAAGATGATTGCAAACCAGAACCACTTTCTGGACTGCATCTGCTGGGCCATTGTGGAAATAGCCGCCAGACACGGGGAGTTTAACAGGTTGAATACAAGGAAGGAGAAGGCTGCTGCCATTGTCGGGAACCAGTCTCTGATCGCGGCTGCGACAACGTCTGTCTCCTCGGAGAGATCCTCGCTGACATTTGCAAGGACACCCATTGTGGAAACGATACCCTCTTTTGCGGAGAATCCGGAGATCGCCGCTGCAACACACTGCCATTTGCCCCATCCGAGCGGAGTGAAGATCCATGCAAGTGCACTTCCGAGGATTGCCATCAGGCAGTTCTCTGTATCTTCTACCATGCCAAAGGAACCATTCTCAAAGCCGAATGTGGAGAGGATCCACATGATCACGCATGCAAGGAACAGGATTGTTCCGGCTTTCTTGATGAAGCCCCACAGACGCTCCCAGGTGTGCATAAGAACGGTCTTTGCAGACGGGATGTGGTATGCCGGTAACTCCATAACGAACGGAGCTGCCTCGCCGGAGAACGGCTTTGTCTTCTTTAACATGATCGCTGCGACAAGGACGCAGACGATGCCTAACGCGTACATTAAGAATGCTGTATTTCCCGCATCGGAGTAATCTCCGGAGGTCCAGCCGACCATGATGCCGCCTAAAAGAGCGATAACCGGAAGCTTCGCGCCGCACGGAATAAATGTGGCTGTCATAATGGTAAGACGTCTGTCGTTATCGTTTTCGATGGTCTTGGAAGCCATGATACCCGGGATACCGCATCCGGATGCGATAAGGAGCGGAATGAAGCTCTTACCGGAAAGTCCGAAGTGACGGAACACACGGTCCATGACGAATGCGATACGTACCATGTATCCGCAGTCCTCAAGGATGGAAAGCATTAAGAATAAGAGTGCCATCTGTGGGAGGAATCCGAATACAGCGAAGAGTCCGCCGAGGATGCCGTCTACAACAAGACTCTGGATGAAGTCGCTTGCACCTGCTGCCGCGAGTGCCGCGCCTGCCCATTCCTGAATGCCGCCGCCGAATGTATCATTTGCCCAGTCTGTACCCATGGTACCAAGTGTACTTACGCAGATGTAGTAAACGAACCACATTACTGCCGCGAAGATCGGGATACCTAAGATACGGTTTGTAACGATCTTATCGATCTTATCGGAGATGGAAAGCTTCTTGCCGGATTTCTTAACAGCCCTGTCGATCACGCTTCCGATGTATGTATAACGCTCATCTGTGATAATACTCTCTGTATCATCATCCATCTCTTTCTCAAGACGTGTAACCTCCGTGTTGACCGCTGCCATAGCGGATGCCGGAAGATGTAACTGCTCGATGACCTTGCTGTCCTTCTCAAGAAGCTTGATCGCGAACCATCTCTTCTGGTCTGCGTCCACAGCGTCACCGACAGCCTCCTCAACCTTCTCAATTGCGTTTTCTACGCTTCCGGAGAAGATGCCGACCGGGTTCTTCCACTCGTTCTTCTTCGCTGCCTCGATTGCCTTCTCGACAACCTCCTTAAGGCCTGTGCCCTTTAATGCGGAGGTTTCAACGACTTCACAGCCGAAGATCTCGGAAAGCTTCTTCACATCGATCTTATCCCCGCTCTTTGCAAGCAGATCAGCCATGTTTAACGCGATTACAACCGGAATACCGATCTCGAGGATCTGAGTCGTCAGATATAAGTTTCTCTCAATGTTTGTTGCGTCTACCAGATTGATGATCGCCTGCGGTTTCTCGTGAACGAGGTAATCACGGCTTACGACTTCCTCCAGTGTGTACGGGGAAAGGGAGTAAACACCCGGAAGGTCTGTGATGATGATCTCTTCACCGCTTTTGGCAGATTTTAATTTACCTTCTTTTTTCTCTACAGTTACACCCGGCCAGTTTCCGACGTACTGGTTCGCGCCTGTGAGGGCATTGAACATGGTCGTCTTACCACAGTTCGGGTTGCCGGCTAATGCGATTTTAATAGCCATTTTTCATCCTCCTATTTTCCTGCACTTGTGTTGTCACTGTCCACACTCCGCGAGGACAGCAACCGTGTTTTGCCAATGTTTTGCATACACATCAGGTAAAACATTTATCCCGTCATCAGACTGTAACGACTTCGACACTTTCCGCATCGTCTCTTCTCAAAGACAGTTCATATCCACGGACCGTGATCTCGACCGGATCACCGAGCGGCGCTACTTTACGAACGTAGATCTCGCTGTTTTTGGTAATGCCCATGTCCATGATTCTGCGGCGGAATGCGCCCTCTCCGTTGATCTTTACAACTTTAACCGTTGTATGTACCGGAACTTCACGTAATGTCATGTCTTCTCCTTTCTATCCTTGTGAACCGCTCCTGCGGTCCGGATCCATTCCCCCGCCTTTTGTGAATTTTTTCCAAAAGTTTTCGATTAGCCAATGCTAATTAGCGCATACTAACCATTGGGGAAAAAGCAAAGTGGGAAATCTCCCACTTGAACTTTCATCATCCATAACTGCCCATTCTTCCCAGTCTGCACTTCCCTGCGGGATAAGGCAAACTGCTGAACAGTCACCGTCTTTTTTCACAGCTACTGCACCATAACGTGCTTTGCCATCTCCTTGTTGATCGCGACTCTGGAATCCTTGATGTTTACGATCAGGTTTCCGTTGAGTTCAGAGATCACTGTCACTGCCGCTCCGTCCACGAAGCCAAGATTCGCGAGGAATCTCTTTGTGTCCTCCGCTCCGCCGACACGCTGGATCATGCCGGTCTCACCGGCACGTAAAAATGTCATTGGCATCATGTTTCCTCCTCTTTACACTCCCATCCGCTCAGGCTTTATGAGCTTTCGGAGCTGTATCGTAATGGACACTGCCGCATCCGCTGCAACCGGAACAGGAACCGCAACAGCCCCCACAGGAACCGCTCTTCTTCTGTTTCCGGATACTCTTTATCACACCGATCACAGCCATGGCAACCAGCAACAAAACAATTACATCTGTAAGCATTTCCATCACCTCTCACCAAACCATTTATGGGAATAATCGTATTGATAACGAATATCAATTTCAAGTGAATTATATGACTTCATACCCAACTTGTCAACTGGTATTTAATAATTTTTTAAGATTTTACCGGATGGTTTCACTTGCTTTCCAAAGACTTTCCATTTAAAATGATAGTATATCTGCGTCAATATTTCTGTCTTGTCTGGATTTACTTTTATATTGTTAAAATTTGCCGACAATAGGAATATATAGGTCCAGATGATTTTATTTTTTGACCTTTTGTGACTCTTTCAGAAGCCAGTACCTTTCCGGTATTTCACCGTTCTCGTTCTGGCAGATTCGGAAAACGCCACAGCAATATTAATATCAGGAGGTTTCTAACATGAATAACATAAGAAAGCTTACAGATTCCCTTTTCTGGGTCGGCGTCAATGACCGCCGCATCGCTCTCTTTGAAAATGTTTATCCGGTTCCTACAGGAATGTCCTATAACTCTTACGTTCTTCTTGACGAGAAGACAGCACTCTTCGATACCGTGGACGCGTCCTTCACCCATGATTTTCTCGAAAATGTGACCGCTGCCTTAAAGGGCCGCACTCTGGACTATCTGATCGTAAACCACATGGAGCCGGACCACTGTGCGTCCATCGCCGATGTGATCGCCGTTTACCCGGAGGCAAAGATCGTATGCACCGCAAAGGCTGTGGGAATGATGAAACAGTTCTTTGATTTTGATATGGACAGCCGCGCGATTCCGGTAAAAGAGGGCGATACCATCTCTCTCGGCTCCCATGAGCTTACCTTCGTGATGGCCCCGATGGTGCACTGGCCGGAGGTCATGGTTACCTATGAAAAGACAGAAAAGATCCTGTTCTCCGCTGATGCCTTCGGTTCCTTCGGCGCTGTCGACGGAAATATCTTTGCTGACGAGATCGACGATAAGGTTGCCTGGCTCTCTGAGGCGAGACGTTATTATACAAATATCGTTGGAAAATTCGGCATGTCCGTACAGGGTCTCTTAAAGAAGGCTGCCGGGCTCGAGATCCGGATGATCTGCCCGCTCCACAGCGTGATCTGGAGAGAAGATCTCCCATGGCTCATCGATAAATACCTCAAATGGAGCTCCTATACGCCGGAAGAGAAATCTGTAACGATCGCCTACGGATCTGTTTACGGTCATACGGAAAAAGCTGCCGATATCCTTGCCGGAAAGCTTGCCGACCGCGGCATCCGCCATATTTCCGTCTTTGACGTTTCCAAGACCCATCCGTCCTACATCATTGCAGACGCGTTCCGTACCTCCGCGATTGTCTTTGCATCCATCACCTACAATGGCGGTATCTTCTGCAATATGGACACACTGCTCCACCAGCTTGCAGCCCACGGTCTTACAAACCGTACCGCTGCCCTGATCCAGAACGGAACCTGGGCGGCAACCACCTCAAAACAGATGGGGGAAATCCTCGGTACAATGAAAAATATCCATGTGCTCGAGTCAGATGTGACCATTAAATCTGCCCTGAAAGACAATCAGGAGGCTGAGCTTGACGCACTTGCAGACGCAATTGCCGCATCATTACAGTAAGTGGAGGAAATGCCAATGAAATATGCAATCGTTTATTCCAGTAAGACCGGAAATACCGCAGCACTTGCAGATCGTCTCCATGATATCCTTCCGCATGAGCACTGTGTTTATTTCGGTGATACGTCCCATTACTCCCCGGATCTTGGAGCGGACCTTATCTTCGCCGGCTTCTGGACCGATAAAGGAAGCTGCGATGACAGGACGCGTGTTTTCTTAAAGAACCTTCAGAATACAAAGATCGCTCTTTTCGGCACAGCCGGATATGCAGCTCCTGATTACATCCACTCGATCTTAAAACAGGCAGAGGCAAATATTCCCGTAAACAACACCGTTCTTACAGGCTTCGTCTGCCAGGGGAAAATGCAGCCGGCAGTCGCAGATAAATTTGCCGCAATGCTCGAAAAGGACCCGGAGGACGCAAAGGGAAAGCTTCTTCGCGATACGTACCAGGAAGGTCTCTCCCATCCGAACGAAGAGGACTTCGCAAACTTTAAAAAGTGGGCTGAAGGCTTTATCCACTAATTGATCGTCATATAAAACGCACTGCATGGATTCCGTATGGCGGTTAAACTCAAGTCGAAACGTCCGTGAGACTTTACGCATGATTCTGGTCAGCGAAGCTGACATATTCCTATCAGAATCACGAAATGCCGGATGATCGGTCTTCCCGATCACCCGGCATTTTTTCATACTCAGACCTTGCTCCAATCAGTCTTTCACTCTCGGTAGCATTCTTCCGCCGTATCCGATTGCAAAGATCTCACCATTCTCATTTTCAAAAAATCTAACGTAGCCATCCTTATCCGGATTTCGCACAATCCCTAAAAATTCCTGCACCGGCACAAATCGAAGAAGCGTCTCTCCCTCTTTGACTGCCAGATTTCCATCTTTTTCAAAGATCGTGATATTGTTATCTTCATCTGAACGGAAGGTGCCGCACATCGCCTTTCTCTTTTCCGCATTCCACTCCGTCTCCTGATAAACAAATCGGTCCTCGATCGGATTTCTTCCATGATACATCCGCATTGCTGCATCCGCAATCGTGCTAACCGGCACGCCCGACGTGTTGCACAGTACCATAACACCCACTCCGGCATCATACGACCAGGATAAATTCGACGAAACTCCCGGCAGGCTTCCGCCATGCTCCATAACCGTCAGGTCATCCAGCTTCTTCTGCGCAAGGCCAAAGCAATAATGGCTATCCGGGCGATAATCGATTCTTGGGCGGCACATCGTCCGTACACCCTCCTGGGAGAGGATCCTTGTTCCATCGATCCCCTTTCCGTAATTCAGATACATGCAGATGTATTTTTTCATGTCGGCAAGCGTAGATTTCAGGGAACCGGCTCCTCCGAGGGAAAATGCATTGTCATGGTAATCTCTGCCGGAGGTCATGACACCTTTTTGCATTTTGTAGAGAACTGCCGCATTCGCATCCGCTGCCGGTCTTACATACTCTCCGCTGCTCCGCTCCATATGAAGAGGCTCAAGAATATGTTTTTTCACATATTCCGCAAAGCTGTTCTCCCCGCCGACACGACGCACGATCTCTGACAAAAGTCCAAATCCATCATTGCAATAGCTCATGTAGTTTCCCGGATCTCCGATCAGACCGCCGTTTTCCTTTGTCTGGGCATCCAGCAGCTCAGCGACTGCCTTTGTTCCTTCCAATGCGATCTTCTCACAGAACGCAAAATCCCCTGTCTCATTCTCATCCAGTCCTGCCTTCTGCGCGATCTCATTGATGATTGTGCGGTGCATCGGATAAAAGCCCGCTGTGTGACATAAAAAGTGCCATAGCTTTATCGGTTTCTGATTGCGGTTTGTAAATTCCGGAATATATTTGCTCACCGGATCATCCAGATCTACTTTTCCAGCTTCGACTAGCTGCATGATCGATAAAGCCACAAAGGATTTCGTGACGGACGCTAATCCGAAGATCGTATCCTCATCGATCGGCAGTTTTTTCTCCTGATCCCGGTATCCAAAAAACTTTTCATACTGCGTCTTTCCATTTCGGTCAACGATCGCAACCGCGATTCCCACTGCGTTGGAACGTTCCTGTATTCTGGATACAAGTTCCTCAAAAAGAAATCTTGACGCATTTGTGATTTTGTTCATAGGTACTCCTCTCCTTTACGCTGCGCGCACCTGGTGATCTGATTCTCACACAGGTGCGCAGTCTTCATATTGATTATATCGATTCTGATCGATTTATTCAAGTTCTTCCCTGTCCCGATCAATTTCGCTCAGGATTTTACTCTTTCTCTCTTCCATATCCGCTCACCTTCTACCTTCTTTAAAGTCTGATCGTTCCTACGCCGTCTTTAATTTCCATCTCAGTTCCATAAGGTTTTGAAAGCTCTGCCAGGTATGACAGTACGTTCTCATCACCGGTCAACACCGGAACTCCTTTTTGCGGCCTTTTTTCTGTCATTCCAAGAGAAATCGGATACAGTTTGATTTCTGTTAAATGTCCATCTTCCATGGTCCAGCCTGCCATCACGGATAACCAGATCTCCGGAAGCACTCCGTATCCGGCCGTGCCATTTTTACTACGGGCATCCATGTAAGCACCAACCTTGGTATCCAGCGGCATTTTTTTATTTATGTATGCATCGTAAGGCTGCTTTTCCACAGTTTCTGTCTCAAAGAGGAAATTTCCCAGACTGTAGAAGATAGGCGCTCCGTGATAGATCTCAATTCCACGAAGTTCATGCGGTCCGTGTCCGATTACCGCATCAGCTCCCGCATCCACACATCTTCTTGAAAATGTCTCAAGGAACATGGATGGAACCGTTGTGTCTTCCCCATCTGTCTCATGACCATGAAAGCTTACAAGAACGATATCTGCCTGTTTTTTTGCCTCAATGATCTCCTTCTCGACACGTTCCATATCAGCCGGGAACGGAACGCTCTCGATCCAGTCTTTTTCATCCAGAACAAATTTGTATGTTCCAAAGGGCAGTGTTCCGGAAGCCGGCGGATTCTTATATCCGTTTTTTACAGACCGCTCCATCGTTGCGTTGATCTTTGTAAGCGCCGCCAGTTCTTCTGCTTTCTTATAATTCTCTTCCGTGACATGGTAAATCGTTTCATAACGAAGAGGATTTAATCCAGGTCTTCCGATCAATTCCGCGCTCTGTCCACCAGCCATTCCTGACTCATGGAAGCTTGAAGAGATCGCAATCATTGCGACACGTCCGTTTTTCGTCTCCAGATAGCATGGTTTTGATGCCTCGGAAAGATTTTTTCCTGTTCCGGCAAAGATCATGTCTCTCTCTTCGAGATTCCGGATGGTCGCAAGAACGCCTCCATGACTGTAGTCACAGGAATGATTATTTGCCGTATTAAACAGATTAAAACCAAACGATCTCATATCATCAAGGGTTCTTGGATCTGCCATTGCCCAGGTTCCTCCGGAAAATGCTGCCGGATATCCTTCCTCATTGTGGAATGTCATCTCCAGATTCGAAAATTTCACATCATACTGACTGATCACGTCTCTGACCTGCTCAAATCCTTCATAACCGCCTTCCGGAAATCTTCTTGTGATAAACGCATCTCCTGTAGCGATTAGTGTCATTTTCTTCATAATCTATTTTCCCTCCACAACAGAATTAGTCTCCCCGTCGATTCCTGCTGCCATCATCAATACCATAAATGCCTGCTGAACTGCCTTATATGAGTCGGTGATCGGAAACTTTTCATGAACACTATGATTCATTATATTTTTTCTATTTTCATCCGGTGCAAACGCGCGTCCAAGACAGATCGATGGAATTCCTTTCGAAACCGCTACGTTCGCATTTGTGCAGCCGCCTTTATGGAATACCGGTTCAATATCCAGAGACTTCAAACCAAGCCACGCGGATTCTACCAGTGGTGTATGGGAATCCTGAGTTCCGCCCGGAACCTGACTGATCAGGTTTTTATCCCAGGTGATCTCATCTTTTCCCCATTTTTCTGTTTCTTCCCGGCATGCTTCTTCGATCGCATCAAAGATTTTTGTGCGAAGCTTTGCAAGCTCCTCCGGTGAATTTGATCTGAAATTAAATTTGATGGTTGCCTGCGATGCGATCGCATGCACTCCGGCCGCAGTTCCACCGTGGAAATTTGAGACACAGAAGCTTGTCTTCGGATCTGATGGAACTGTAAAATCAGCGATCTTCGCAACTGCTCTGGCTGCTGCATGGATCGGCTGTGCCATCTCGCCAAACGATCCAAACGCATGACCGCCGATACCATAAAAGTTGACCTCGTAGGTTTCTCCGCTTGTCGCCTCGAAGATCAGTGCGCTCATGTCATTGTTATCAATTGTAAGTGAAATATCAATGTCGTCATTATCATTCAGGAAATCTTTCATTCCGCCGAGGCCGCCCATACCTTCCTCGCGGGTAGTTGCCACAAATACAATGTCTCCGAATGTCTTGATCTCGTTCTGATTCAATGCTCTTAAAAGTCCCAACAGCATTGCCAGTGCTCTTGTATCATCACCGATTCCCGGTGCGTAGAGGAATCCGTCTCTCTCCTCTACACCATGTACCGTTCCAAATGGAAAGACTGTATCCAGATGACCCTCGATCAATACCTTCGGTCCTTTGCCGCTTCCTCTTCGAAGGCCAACAACATTTCCACCGCGGTCAATGTGAACATTTTCAAGGCCAAGAGCTTTAAATTTTTCCATCATGACCGCAGCTCGTTTTTCTTCCTCTCTCGTCGGAGCCTCTATGAGAACCAGTTCTTTCTGTTCTTCAATCGTATTCCTCTCATCTTCCTGTATAAATTTCATAGCTTCCTTTACACACGGAATACTCATTGTATATGCAAACTGTTTTTTTACCCGCTCTGATACCTGATACATGCTTCATCCTCCATTTGTGATCAACAACTACTGGTAACAAAAAATAATAGAAACACGACAAAAGCGCTCCTTTTTAAGAAGGTCTTTCAGGCCTTCACCATAGTTTCATATGGCTGATTCTTAAAAAGATGCGCTTTCTTTTATAAGTTAATTATATATTAATTATATTTATTGTTCAAATATTATTCATGAATGGCTTATATTCTCATTTCGAATAAATACGGTATAAATTTATCTATTCTTTTTTGATACTATTAAAATATGCTTCTGTGTATTTACAGAATTTAGCCAATTCTTCTGTCATTTTCAGATCTTTCTGCAGGATCAGATACAGAGATCGTTTGAATTCGTTGTTATCGATCGGCCGGTAACAGACATTTTCAAAATCTGTCTCGCTTCTCAGGTGATCTCTCCAGGAATACCTTGGCCAGATGGCGATTCCTAACCCCTCCTGCACCATGCGCCTCAAAATATTAACAGTATCACATTCAAATGCAATATCCGGAATGATCCCTTCTTTTTCGAATATTGCGTCTGAAATCGTCCGGATACTTCCTCCACTTCTCAACATAACAAATTTTTCATTTCTGATATCCGACAACCTGACTTTTTCCACATTTCTCAACCACGAATCTTTATGAAACGCGAGACACAATGGCTCTTCCATCAATTTTACTGCATTGCTGAACACATACTGAGGCAGTGTACTTCGAATGCAGACATCCCACTTCGTTGCCTCTCTGCGATCTAATACCTGAAAAAAAACATCCGGATTTTCCTCCCGGAATTCGCGAATCAGTTCCGGAACAAGCAGTCCTCCGGTCAAAACATTCAAACGGATCAGTTTCTTCTTCTGTCTATTGTGGAATTCCAACGGAAGCCGTTCTATTTCCTCAAGCAAAGGAACTACCCTCTCCTGCAATAAATATCCATCACGGGTAAGCACACAGGATCTTCCGTTTTTCCGAAGCAACTCTGTTTTTAATTCGCGCTCCAGCGATTGGATCGCCTTACTGATGGAAGGCTGGGATACATTCAATTCCTGCGCCGCCATCGTGATATTTTCATATTTCGCCGCATATACAAAATATCGAAGCTGATATATTTCCATCTTTGTCACTCCCCTGTTTTTAATACATAATAACTATTCAAATATCTTCAAACCACATACTTTACCAAATCAGCGCAGCAGGTGCAAAAGCCTGCTGCGCTGGATACATGATCCGGATCCTACCCCACCATCTGCACTAAAATTCCTCCAAGCGTCAGCATCAACGCTCCGCAGGATCTTGTAACGATCTGTGCAAACGGCAGAAGCTCCATTCTATGCGCACTGCTCAAAACAGCTACATTGCCGGAACCGCCCATATTTGTCGTACACATCCCCGCTGCGATGGCTGATTCCAGTGGGAAAAAGCCAACCAGCTTTCCAAGAACTGACGCCGTAAGCGTGATGATCCCCACGATGAGTACCACCGTGATCAGATATAACGGTGTCAGAGTCTTTAAAATTGTATTCAGATCGATCAGGGTAAAGCCGATCCCCGCAAGTGCCGCCGCCGTCCAGCTCTTGATGGCAAACTGCCCCCACTCTCTCGCCGCATCCTCCAGCTCTTCGGACATGATGCCGGTTCCCTTCACAAGCACGACCGCAATGATCATCCACGCATACGTCGGGATCACAGGAACAAACCTGTGCAAGATCGCGCCAAGCTGATAAAAGGCGAACGCAATGATCATCCCGGTACATAAAGACGCAAAGGTCAGCTTCAATGGCGGTGTCTTTTTCACCGTTTTTCCATCATTCACCAATACACCGTTTCCGGTCGTCTCCGGGTGTTTTTTTCCGAAATTGTTTAAAAGACCGCCAAAAATAATCGCTACACAGTTTCCAAGCACTGTGGCCGGTGCCATCTTTGTCAGCACATCCGCCGCTTCCACGCCGAGCGCCTGGGAGTACATGGCAGAAAGAGGAACTGTACCCGCTGTCATTCCGCCGCTGGTCATAGGCACTCCGATATAGAGGATCCCGCCCCAGAAACCTTCCCCAAGGATGATCCCCATAATTCCTGAAAGCAGAATTCCCATAGAAAGAGAGATCACCGCTACCGGCAGAAGCTTCACGGTAGCCCTGAGCAGAAGATTCCGGTCGATATTAAAGAGACTGCCGCAGATCAGCGCCGCGATATAAAAGATCAGGAAGCCACTGTCATTGACAAAATAATCGAGCGTCTCAAGCGTCTGCTCGGGAATCAGTCCGCCTGCCGTGAGGATCGCAGAACCGAGAATACAGATCACAGATCCTCCGAGATACGTCTTCACCACCGGTACGTTATTTCCAATCGCATTTAAGCCCTCACCGAATACCATCAACACTAAAAACGCCGGGACCAGACTCTTCGGGACACAGCCCGTAAACATGCATGCCGCCGTCAGTGCCAGAATGAGGACATACAATGGCAGCGGAAACCCCGCCACTTTAAAATCCTTCATACTCAACCTCTCTCTGTCTTCTTTAAAAACTCCGGATCGCATCGCTTCCGTCATCCACGGTCTTCTCCAGACGCTTGATGATCACGTCATATCCGGCCCTGTCATTCACCTGCACATGTACCCGGTCACCGACCTTATGCCCCAGAAGTGCCCTTCCCAGCGGGGACTCGGAACTGATCAGTCCCTTTAAGGAATTTCCGCGGATCGTCGTAACGATCTTATAGGTCTCCGTCTCATCGTCATCCTCAAAATACACGTCCACCGTGTTGTAGAGACCGACCTCATCGTCTTTTGACTCATCAGAGACCACCTTCGCCGTCCGGATCATTCTCTCCAGATACCGGATCCGGCTCTCATTCTTGTTCTTGTCCTTCTTCGCTGCATAATATTCAAAATTTTCACTTAAGTCGCCCTGGGCTCTCGCCTCTTTTACCGCCTCGATCGCCTCTTTCCGGACCACAAGTTTCCGGTATTCGATCTCCTCTTCCATCTTCTTTATATCATTTTTTGTTAACTCATCATACATGGTTTTTTCCACTTCTTTCCTAAATTCTTTTAACACTATCTTATCTCATTCCTGCCTTAAAAACAAGCCCTGAGGAATCCGGCCCCTGCAAATATACCATCAGCAGTTACTGCTCACGCCTTGCGCAAACAGTAACCGGCAGTCTTCCCCTATGCGCATCCTTGGCACGTTCGTGCCTTTTGTGTAACAGGGAATTCCACGGAATTTCCTGTTACATAAAAAGAGCCGGTCCACAATAGGACCAGCCCTTTTGTATGGGTAAACAAAAACAGGTAAACCTTATTGGATTTTATGCATTTAACCCCACAGATGATTCTGCCAGGCAAATTTGATCACAGTGAGGATTACTACGACTAACATCACCGGTTTGATGATCTTCTCGCCCTTCCTGATCGCCAGATTGATGCCGACGAGGTTTCCTGCAATGGCACAGAGTGCTGCCGGACACGCGATCTCGTAAGCGACATTTCCCGTTTTCACATAGCTTACAAGGGCGATGGCGTTCGTAAGTACGATGAGGACTTTACCGTTGCCGGACGCGCATCTCGCATCATAGTGCATGATCATCGTAAATGCGATGATCGCTACGGTACCGATCCCCGGTCCGAAAAGACTGTTGTAAAATCCCATGATCACACCGACGATCAGAGCCTGAACAACGGTTTTTTTTGAGATCTCGCTTCTCATGATCACATTTCTCGCGTCTGTCTTTCTGAGAACCATGATGAGGGCGATCACCGGAAGTGCCACTGTGATGGCCTTCTGGATGCTCTCCTCCGGAAGGAGAAAGATGATCTTTGTTCCGATCCATGCCCCCGTCATCGCCGTGATGGCTGAGACCAGTGCGATCCTCAGATCGACCATGTTGTTTTTAAAATACTTGATCGCCGAGACCAGATTTCCGAGACCCGCCTGCAGCTTGTTGCAGCCGTAAGCCGAACGGACCGGCAATCCGATCATTAAGTATGTCGGCAGCGCGATCAATCCTCCGCCTCCGCCTATGGAATCAATGATACCCGAAATGAAGAAGATCGGGCAGATGATAAGCAATGTTTTTAAATAACTCATTTCCTTCTCCCTTTTTGCACAGCCCGCGTTCTTTCATCATCTCCGGGAAACTGTCTCCGCTGTGCTGCTGTTCGTATTTGCTGTTATTTTGATCCGTCAAAAGTTCTCTTCCCGGCACATAAATTCTTTTATTCTCTCCCAGGATCAGCTTGAATATATCACGTTTCTCTTATATAATCAAATTTATAATATTGATATTTTCCATTAAATATATTTATGTGCAAAAGGAGTCCTCCACATGTTCCAGTCCAAAGACTACATCTACGAGATCTACCGCTGTGGCAGCTTTTCCGCCGCGGCAAGAAACCTCTATATCACTCAGCCCGCTATCAGCATCGCCGTAAAAAAAGAAGAGCAGGAGTTAGGCCAGCCCATCTTTGAGCGGTCTTCCTCCCGTATTCTTTTAACCGATGCCGGCCGCGCCTACATCGATGCCGTGGAAAAGCTCCACCGCATTGAAGAGGATCTGAAGGTCTACTGCAACGACCTCTCAAACCTCAAAACAGGGGCTCTGAGGATCGGCGCCTCCAGCTTTTTCCTCTCCAGCATCGTTCTCCCGGTCGTTGCCGAGTACAGCCGCCGCTATCCCGGAATCTCTCTGGATGTTCAGGAAGCGCCATCTCTCGAACTGCAAAAGCGGCTCGCGAATGAGGCGCTCGACATCCTTGTGGATCCGGTAGACCAGCAGGGTGACACCTTCGACTCCGTCATCCTCTTCGAGGATCACTTTCTCCTCGCTGTCCCAAGTGCTCCAAATTTCTTTGCCTCTATGGGAATGAAAAAAGACCTTCTTCCTGCGGCATTCACCGCCGACGAGATCCGCCGCGGTGTTCATTTAGATCCGGCTGCGCCTTCCGTCTCCCTCTCTTCCTTCGCAAAGGCTCCGTTCCTGCTGCTTCGCCCGGAGACCATTGCCTACGAGCGCGCTGTGAAGCTCTGTTCCCAAAATGGCTTTGCCCCAAATATCCGCCTGCAGTTAGATCAGCTCGCCACCGCCTACCGCTCCTGCGGTGCCGGTCTCGGCGTCACACTCCTGTCTGACACCGTTGTCCGCATGTCTGGCCACGATGAACCCGTCGTCTTTTACAAGCTGGACTCCGATGATGTAAGCCGTGACATCGCTGTTATGTGGAAGAAAAAGAGATATGTATCAAAGGCTATGGAGGAATTTACGAAGCTGGCGGCAGAGATGTTTTCCGGCTAAATACTGATAACGTCCTCAACCGTCCGTATATATTCTTGAAATTCCTTTTCAAACTGCTCAATCAGCTCCTTTTTCTGTGAGTGCAGTTCCCTAAGCTTTAAGAGATAGCAGATTCTTGGAGGTGGTTCCGGAACAATTCTGGAAAGTCTCAACTCTGTATCATGATAGTTTTTAAAAATGCATGCAGGAATAATACTGAAAGAATTAGGAATCCGTAAAAGTTCCGGTATCAGCTCCGTCGTATCTGTCACCATAAGCGGCAGGTCTAACGGATTCATCTGTTTCTCATGCCACTCCACAAACCCTGTTCCCCAATCAAAATAGATTTCATTGGAACGCTTTAACTGCTGTGCCTGCACAACCTCAGGGTAATCAGAAACGCTTTTTGAACTAAGCAGAAATAACGGTTCCCTAAAGATCGGTACAGCCTCCACCGCCTTCGAATAAAAGACACGCGGGGTAATTCCGATGTCTGTCTCCCTGTTCTCCAACATCGAAATAATGCGGTCTGTCCAGTGTGTCGCTAATGTGATCGAAAGTTTTCCTTTCCCAAGAAGTTCCCTGTAAAACCCTTTCACATAGTCCGTGAGGCTGATAACAGACGCTACCCGTAACACCTCCGTCACATCTCCCCGGCTCCAATCCTGAATCTGCCGGTTCAGTTCCTGATGTCTTTTCGCAAATTCAACAAATTCTTCACCTTTCTGCGTCAGCACGACCCCTTTCTGCCCCGGACTCCGATCAATAAGTTTCACATTCAATTCCTTTTCCAGGCTGATGAGCCGGTTGCTCACTGCTGACTGTGAGATAAACATGTTCTCCGCTGTCTTTGTAAGACTGTGTGTCTTTACAATATTTAAATACGTTTCGAGTGCCTCATCATTCATAAATTTCACCTCCCAAAACATCTGTTTTGCATATATTATATATCTGATTTATCCGTTTTACAATGTGATCTTTTCATGTTATTGTATAGATACAAAGAGAAAAGCATTTCACACAGTCAATGCAGTCATTCCAATTTTCACACACCAGACTCATTGATAAAAAGGAGAGGTAAACTTATGGATTATTTAGCAGAAAAATTTGCAAGACTGGGCACAGACAACGCCCCCGGACAGGAAGGACTTCAGAAAGCAGAAGATCTTCCGATGATCGGTGACAAACTTGAAGGACCGGCTGTTGATTTCTCTCACGGTGATGTAAACGCACACCAGCCGATCCCAGGCAGCCTTGAGACATTTGTGAAACACTATTGTGTAGATGGTACCTATCAGGCATACACAGAATACCGCGGCAAAGGCGCGATCCGTGAATATCTTGCTGAGAAACTCGCAGAGTACAGCGGCGCTCCGGTAGACCCGAAGACAGAGATCATCCTTACACCTGGTACACAGGGAGCGCTTTTCTTAGCGATGGGTTCCTTAGTCGGCAGAGGTGACAAGGTTGCTATCGTTGAACCGGATTACTTCGACAACCGTAAGCTTGTTGAATTCTTCGAGGGCGAGATGGTTCCGATCCACATGAACTGGAAAGACGCTGCTCCCCACACATCCGGTATCGATTTAAAAGAGCTGGAAGAAGCTTTCAAAAACGGGGTAAAGCTGTTCCTCTACTCAAACCCGAACAACCCGACTGGCGCAGTCTTCTCCAAAGAAGAAGTTTCTGAGATTGCACGCCTCGCAAAGAAATACGACGTTGCAATCCTTGCAGATGAGCTTTACAGCCGCCAGATCCTTGAAAAAGATTTCACTTACACACACATGCGTGCACTCCCGGAGAAACCGGACAAACTGATCACAATTATGGGTCCGTCCAAAACAGAGTCCTTAAGTGGTTTCCGTCTCGGTGTCGGCTATGGTACACCTGAAATCATCACCCGCATGGAAAAACTTCAGGCCGTCGTTTCCTTACGCTGTGCAGGTTACAATCAGGCAGCTTTCTACAGATGGTTCTCTGAGCCGGATGGATGGATGGAGAAACGTATTGCTGATCACAGACAGATCCGCGATGATATTCTTGCCGTCATCAACAGCTGCCCTGGATGCTGGGCTCGTCCAACAGAAGGCGGAAGCTATATCTTCATGCAGCTGCCAAAATTAAAAGTTGATATTTTCCAGTTTACAAAGCTCTGCCGCGCACAAGCAAGTGTTACTGTAACACCGGGTACAGAGTTCGGCAAACAGTACGGTGATTTTATCCGTATGAATTTCTCTCAGGATCACGACAAGGCCGTTGATGCTGTAAAGAGAATCTGCAAGATGGTCGATATCTATCGCGCATGATCTAATCCAAATGCACCCAAATTGGATTATTCCCTCTTACATGCCCGATACGATCCACACCACTATTGATTACCTCCTTATTTACTGATAATAGAAAAAACACTGTTTCGCATTTTTGATTACCCCCTTCATGCAAAACAGTGTTTTTCTATATTTGTTGTGGGAAAAATTTTCTGTAACTATAAATGAGCAAATTTGAAAAATTGCACAAAACTACGCCACGACCTTTACAAAGGAATCAAAATCAATGCATTCCCTCGCACATTGATAGAGGGTGAGATATTTTTCCATCTGGATTATGTCACTGATCTTGCGATACCCTGTTTCAAAAGGACAGACTTTGCCAGTTCCAACAACACACATATAGTGTGCAAATGACATAATCAACCAGTATCTTCGGATTCCCTGTGCAGAACGGATTTGATAGCTGTCCAGCGCCAGTTTATCCTTACATTGGCGGAAAAACACCTCAATTGGCCACCTGCATACGTAATTGTCCAGGATTTCATTTGTGGATAAAGACAATTGCGTTTTCTATACCGTTGAGATTGCCTTCATATCGGTACACATAATAGTTTCTGTCTTTAACTGTCACAAGGTCAAAGTTTTTATGTGTCACGGATAATTCGGCAGCCAATTCGCTGAGCTTCTTTTTCATTCCTGACGGGTACAGCAAACGATTTGTTTTCAAAGCACCAATGGTATGAAATCCTTGTACGGCAAAGGTGTTGATTATTTTTTCAGAAACGTACCAACAGTCACAAAGAAAATAGGACTGTACCGGAGGAGTTGACAGTTCCTTTGCGATATCCTGAACAATATCGATTTTAGAAATTGCCTTGTTATACAACACAAAAGCATAATTCAAAACAATGCCGTTACAGGAAAGCATAACCGAAACTGCCTGATGCCCATAGTCCTGTTTGCCTTTCAAATGAGATTGATGAAAATACGCATCTTCAATCGGATGCAGAGCCCGTGACGAAGGCTTTGTCTTTGAAGCTATCGTATCGTCAACAATACAGAAAACAGGTTTTCCGGTGCGGGCTGCTTCTGAATAAATAATCTCAATGACAGACCTTTTTAATGTATCTGAAAGCAACGATTCATCCCACTTTCCAGGGTTGAGGAAATGGGCAATTGTAGTTCTGTGGCAGGAACTGTTTTTAGCAAAATCCGTGGTTTTTCCATGGTATCCAGAAAGAAAGATGCTAATCAGGATACTCATAAGATGATTGATCATTCGATTAGAATACGATTTGCATAAATCTAATTTTTTTAACTGGTTGTATATGAATGCTGAATGATGTATAGTATTTGCAGGAGACACCTTCTTTCGTGAATGCTGTAAATGTTGGTTTGGTCACTTTCATTATACAACACAATCGAATTCAAGGTGTCTTTCTTTTATTCAAAATCACGAACTTGCTCATTTATAGTTAAAATAATCAAAAATAGGCTTCGCCTATTCAACTCCCCTACCCCTC
>NZ_QWGL01000002.1 GCF_003435375.1 Clostridium sp. AM34-11AC
TCTACTTTTTCTTGAAATACCCAAAACTCAGAAAGAACCGACACACCTCGGAAACAGCGGTTCTTTTTATTTATGCGTAATAATCCAGTTCGATGATAAATTAAGCCATTGCGCTTACAGCTTTAGCCAAACGGGATACTTTTCTGGAAGCGGTATTCTTGTGATATACGCCCTTGGAAGTAGCCTTATCGATTTCGCTTGTAGCAGCAAGAAGTGCAGCCTGTGCAGCAGCCTTGTCACCAGCAGTAATTGCAGCCTCTACCTTCTTAACGAAAGTTTTCACTTTGGATCTGATTGCTTTGTTTCTAGCAGCTCTTGTCTCTGCTACTACGATTCTTTTCTTTGCAGATTTGATGTTAGCCAATCTGTACACCTCCATATTATTTTAAAAAATTATCTCTGTTTGTTTTGCATCAAAGCCTGGACACGGACAGTTCAATGTAAACATACTATTACATTCTAGCGAATATTTCCCGGTATGTCAATACATAAATTGCTTTTTTGCGAGAAAAATAAGGAGAAAGTTGAGATAGGAGGCGTGTTTATGAGACAGGCGGATGTGGAGTTTACGGTGAGGACGGATCTGGCGCTGGAGGAGAGAGAGAAGGTGCAGGGGAGTGAGATTCCGGGGATCCGGGTGCGGGAGTGGGAGAAGGAGGAGACTGGGATCCGGGTGACGGAGGTCGCGGTGTGTGATGAGAGAGGAGAGAAGGCGCTGGGAAAGCCGGTGGGGATGTATTTGACGGTGGAGGCGGCTTCGCTGGCGAAGAAGGATGATGATTATCACAGGGAGGTCTCGGAGGAGTTGGCGGGGCTTTTGCGGGGGATGCTAAAGGAGCATGGGCTTGAGACGGAGAAGATGGGGCGGCCGGTGAGAACTCTGGTCGTTGGCCTGGGAAATCCGGAGGCGACGCCGGATGCTTTGGGACCGAAGGTTTTGGAGCATCTTCAGGCGACGAGGCATCTGGAGCTGGAGTATGGGACGGATTTTTGCAGGAAGCACGGGTATCCGGTCTTAAGCGGGATCACGCCGGGGGTCATGGCGCAGACGGGGATGGAGACGGCGGAGATCGTGAAAGGCATTGTGCAGGAGACGGAGCCGGACGCAGTGATCGTTGTGGATGCGTTGGCGGCGAGAAGTGCCGGGAGACTGGGAGTCACGGTGCAGCTATCCGATACGGGGATCCAGCCGGGATCCGGGGTCGGGAATCACCGGAGCGGGCTGACGGAGGAGACACTGGGGATTCCTGTGTTTGCGATCGGGATCCCGATGGTCGTCGGGGCGGCGGCGATCGTGTATGATACGGTTGGGGCGATGACGGAGGTGTTGAGGGAGAAGATAGGGTGTGATGTTTTGGAAAAAGATGATGAGGTAATGGAAGCGGAGGACTCGGACAGGGATCGAAATGGTGAAAAGAAAAGAAAATCCGGAGAGAAGAAGCTGGAAATTCTTCGGGTAGAAGAATCTTATGAGCTTGTTAAGGAACTCTTAAAGCCGGACCTCGGTCCCATGTATGTGACGCCCCATGATATTGATGAGCGGGTGGATTTTCTGAGCTTTACGATCTCGGAGGCGATCCATGAGGCGTTGTTCAGAACTGCATAGATTTGCGTGATATATGTGAAAAACTCTGCATTTTTTATTCGGAAATGGCTGTTGGTGCCTGGCTGATATGGTTCGGATTTTGCGGCGGCAGTATGGTTGCGCAGGTACTGAATAACCGCATATTCACATAAACTGTAAAGAAACGGCGAATCAGGCGGCAGATATGAGGCGGAGATGGTACTATTTTAAGCGGATGCTTCAGGCGGACCGCCTGTTTGTTGCGCAGATGATCGGAAATATCATCAGGATGATCCAGTATGCCGGGCGGTGGATCGTGTTGGCGGTGGTCTGCGTGGCGGCGCTGTATCTCGGACGTGGGTTGTGTGCGGGCGCATGGAAGGATTTCTATGAAAATTACGCGGTGCGGATCGCGGATGATGTGATGCGGGGATTTCTTCCGGCGTGGAAGGAGGATGAGGGTACGGCTTTTTATCTGGAGAGCAGAAAAAATGGCAGCAGGCGGACAAAGGAGTATGAGGAGATATTTGGGATCGAGAATGAGAATGGGGTACTGCGGGCAGAATGGATCGCAGACAGGGAACAAAATCAGGGAGTTTACGGAGATGATCGTAGGAAGAATGCATGGGGAAGCGGAAATGCGGATGAAAATGCACAAGACAGAACAAAAACAGAAAGTTCAGAAGAATGGGGGAATTCGGGAAAAAGCGGAACTGGAGAAAACGGATCATCCCAGAATGAAAAGACGACACTCGCAGGCCTGCTCGCAGCAGGAACCTTCAACACCGGAAATTCCGGCATCATTTTAGAAAAACTCAACGATTACGACTACCTGATGAAAAAATTCTACAACGTCCACCCCACAACAACGGCGGGCCGGGACCTGATGCGGGCGGAGAATTTCCTCGCCGCGGACCTTTCCATCGAAAAAAACGCCGACATCCCCCAGATCCTGATCTACCATACCCACTCCCAGGAGACCTACGCCGACTACCCGGAAAATTCGGAGGCGGACGTGATCCACCTCGGAGAGTGCCTGGCGAAGCTTCTCAGGGAAAAGGGGTACAACGTGTACCATGATGAGAGCGTCTACGATTACCGGAACGGAAAGCTGGACCGCAGTGCGGCGTATACCTACGCCCTCGACGGGATCTCTGGTCTCCTGCAGAAATACCCGTCTATCGAGGTGGTCTTGGATGTCCACCGGGACGGCGTCTCGGATGGGACGAGACTTGTGACGGAGATCGACGGGACGGAGACCGCGAAGATCATGTTCTTCAACGGGACATCCATGAGCCCGGACGGCCCCATCGAGTATCTTCCGAATCCAAATCTCAAGGAAAACCTGGCGTTCAGCTTCCAGATGCAGCTTCTGGCTGCTGGAAAATATCCGGGACTTACGCGAAAGATCTATTTAAAAGGCCTCCGCTATAACGAGCATGTCCGGGCGCGTTCCGCCCTCATCGAGGTGGGCGCCCAGACAAACACGTATGCGGAGGCGAAAGCGGCGATGATGCCGTTATCCGATCTCCTGGATCAGGTACTGACAGGAGAATAACAGAACATGGGAAGAGGTTACATATTGATCTTTTTCTCCCATTTTCCGGACATATAGTAGAGCTCTACGAGAACCGAAGCTACGATCCAGCCCACTGGATATCCGAATCCGACAACTGCGGCTGTATTGCAGATCGAGGTCGCGATATAGAGATAGATCTGGCGGAACAGGACAAAGGAGAACAGCATGATCAGCATTGGTGTCCTGGAATCTCCGGCTCCGCGCATCGCGCCCGCAACGACCTGGTTCGGGCAGCAGAATGCCAGCATGAACACGTTCATCCGGAGAAACATGGTTCCGTACCGGACAACGTCAGGCTCCTGGTTGAAGACTGCGACGAGCCGAGGCGCAAAGAGGAAAAGGATCCCAGCGCTGGCGAATGTAATGAGGAGTGCCAGCCGGAGAGCCACACCGGTTCCTTTTTTCGCGCGGGGCAGATTCCCGGCTCCCAGGTTCTGACTCATAAAGGTCGTGGATGCCTGTCCGATACTCTGCATCGGAAGGAAAACAAACTGGTCGATCTTTGAGTAGCTGCTCCATCCGGCCATGCAGCTGGATCCGAAGGTGTTGATATAGGACTGGACATACACGTTGGAAAATGATGTCAGTGACTGCTGAAATCCTGTCGGTAGTCCGACCATGAGGATCTGCCGGAAGATTTTTTTGTTGATCCGCAGGTCCTTCCAGGTCAGGCGGTAATTCTCCGTGCTTCTGGTGAGAACGATGAGCACGAGAATTGCGGAAACAAACTGGGAGATGATCGTCGCGTAGGCAACTCCCTCGATGGCCATGCCGAAGCCCACTACAAAAAGAAGGTCAAGGCCGATATTCATGACACTGGAGAGACAGAGGAAGTACAGCGGCCGCTTCGTATCGCCAACGGCACGCAGGATAGCACTTCCCATGTTGTATACAAGCAGACCGAAAACGCCGGAAAAATAGATCTTTAAGTATACGGAGGCGGACGGCAGGACATCATCCGGTGTGGACATAAATTTTAACATATAGGGGGCAACAAAGATTCCAAGACCTGTAAAAATGATCCCACAGATGAAGGTCACTGCCATCGTGGTCTCCACGGCAATGTGAAGCTTTTCGTCATCGTGGGCCCCATAGTACCGGCTGATGACGACACCGGCACCAACAGAGGTACCGGTAAAGAACATGACGATCATGTTGATGATGCTGGTGGTGGAACCTACGGCGGCGAGAGCATGGGAGCCGACAAAGTTTCCAACAACGAGACTGTCCACAGTGTTGTATAGCTGTTGAAAAAGGTTTCCGATCACGAGGGGAACCGCGAACATGATCAGGAGCTTTGTGATGGACCCTGAGGTCATGTCCATGGACTGCTGTTTTTTCCGAGTTTGATTCATATGTTATCTCCCGGGCAGCCATTCAGAAAACGCAGAACGGTCAAGGAATATACAGGATCTGCGAACATGAAGGATAGCTGCTGAAATGATAGAAAAGGTGGACGGGTGACGGGACGAAGAAAAGTCCTGAATATACGTGACAAAATGTTAATTAAAGTCTAAATCAGAATGGATGGAATGTCAATTGATTTTACAACACATAAAAGAATTGTAGTTACAGTTCAGCCATTACATCTTCTTGTTTTCATATTCATGAAAACAAGAAGCTTGGTGGTTCCACCATATGCTGATTTGGATGAAAAAGTGCTTATGCAAGCAAGCTTGCAACACACTTTCTCATTCAAACCAGCGCATGGCTGAACTGTAACGAATTGTAATTTGTCAGCTTTTTGTCTATTTTTTATCACATCCAAACCTCATACTACTGCTTGCGCGGAAACCTAAAAAATGCTATATTTAACATGATAAATTGCCATTCCTGTCCCCGAGGGAGAAATTCCTGTGTATAAAGGTATTTTCCGATGGACCGAACGATCAGGAGTAAAGATCTGGTGGTCCGACAAGCAGTGACAGAGAAATGGATCATATAAAGAAGAAATCATATAGAAGAGAGGAACATGAATGGTTCATTATTCCCAGGATAAAATCAGAAATTTCTGTATCATTGCCCATATCGACCACGGTAAATCCACGCTGGCGGACCGCATTATCGAGAAGACCGGTCTTTTAACCAGCCGTGAGATGCAGGCCCAGATCCTCGACAACATGGAGCTGGAGCGCGAGCGCGGAATCACGATCAAATCCCAGGCAGTCCGCACGGTTTACAAGGCAAAGGACGGCGAGGAGTATATCTTTAATCTGATCGATACCCCAGGTCACGTTGACTTTAACTATGAGGTATCCCGAAGTCTTGCGGCGTGTGACGGTGCGATCCTTGTTGTAGATGCAGCTCAGGGCATCGAGGCCCAGACGCTTGCAAATGTGTATCTTGCCCTTGACCATGATCTTGATGTTGTCCCGGTCATCAATAAGATCGACCTTCCGAGCGCTGATCCGGATCGTGTGGCGGAGGAGATTGAGGACGTGATCGGACTTGAGGCTCACGACGCACCGAGGATCTCCGCGAAGATGGGACTCAATATCGAGGATGTTTTGGAAGCAATCGTCCATAAGATCCCGGCTCCGAAGGGAGATCCGGAGGCACCGCTTCAGGCGCTGATCTTTGACTCCCTCTACGATTCCTACCGCGGTGTTATCGTATTCTGCCGTGTGAAAGAGGGAACCGTGAAGAAAGGCACCCCGATCCAGATGATGGCGACGGGAGCTTCCTACGATGTCGTTGAGGTCGGATATTTCGGCGCAGGCCAATTTATCCCCTGTGATGAGCTCCGGGCCGGCATGGTTGGATACATTACAGCCAGCATCAAGAATGTGAAAGATACCCGCGTGGGTGATACGGTGACGAACCGCTTAAATCCGTGCGCGTCCCCGCTTCCGGGATATAAGAAGGTAACACCGATGGTGTACTGCGGACTCTATCCGGCGGATGGAGCGAAATATCCGGAGCTCCGTGATGCCTTAGAGAAGCTGCAGTTAAACGATGCGTCCCTGTTCTTTGAGCCGGAGACATCCATCGCGCTGGGCTTCGGATTCCGCTGCGGATTCTTAGGGCTTTTACACCTGGAGATCATCCAGGAGCGCCTGGAGCGCGAGTACAACCTTGACCTCGTGACGACAGCACCGGGCGTTGTATACCGGATCCACAAGACGAACGGCGAGGTGATCGACCTCACGAACCCGTCCAACATGCCGGATCCGTCCGAGATCGAATATATGGAGGAGCCGATCGTCTCCGCAGAGATTATGGTGACCACAGAATTTGTGGGCGCGATCATGCAGTTATGCCAGGAGCGCCGCGGCGTTTACCTCGGCATGGAATATATGGAAGAGACGCGTGCACTCTTAAAGTATGAGCTCCCGTTAAACGAGATCATCTACGACTTCTTTGACGCGCTGAAATCAAGATCCCGCGGTTACGCGTCCTTCGACTACGAGTTGAAGGGATACGAGCAGTCACAGCTTGTAAAACTCGATATCCTGATCAATAAGGAAACTGTGGATGCCCTTTCCTTCATCGTGTTTGAGGGATCCGCTTACGAGCGCGGCAGAAAGATGTGCGAAAAGCTGAAGGATGAGATCCCGAAGCATTTATTCGAGATTCCGATCCAGGCCGCTGTGGGTGGCAAGATCATTGCCCGTGAGACGGTGAGAGCTATGAGAAAGGATGTCCTCGCGAAGTGCTACGGCGGCGATATCTCCCGTAAGAAGAAGCTTCTCGAGAAGCAGAAGGAAGGCAAGAAGCGTATGCGCCAGGTCGGAAACGTAGAGATTCCGCAGAAGGCGTTTATGAGCGTTCTGAAGCTGGATGAGGAGTAAATTAAAATATTGATCCAGATAAAAAGTCCATTTCAGATCGTTCGAAGAAATGGACTTTTTTGCACATAGATGAGGAACTATTATGAAGCTTACAACATTATGCTACATTGAAAAAGATGACGAATACCTGATGATCCATCGTATCAAGAAGAAACACGACGTCAATAAAGACAAGTGGATCGGCATTGGCGGGAAGTTTGAGCGGGGGGAGAGCCCGGAGGACTGCATTTTAAGGGAGACGAAGGAGGAGACAGGCCTGACACTCACAAGCTATAGACTTCGGGGCGTTCTGACTTTCGTGTACAATGATGATGATGCCGAAATGGAGTACATTTTCCTCTACACGGCAGATGGCTTTACAGGTGAGCTGGCAGACTGCAATGAGGGTACTCTGGAGTGGGTTCCTAAGACTGAGATCAACAGCCTGAACCTCTGGGAAGGCGACCGGATCTTCCATCGGCTCCTCGGCGAGGAAGCACCGTTCTTCTCTTTGAAACTCCGCTACCAGGATGATCTCTTAAAGGAAGCGGTCCTGGACGGAAAGCCGCTGGAGCTTCTTGATCTCCTCGATGAGAATGGAGAGCCGTCGGGACAGGTGAGAGAGCGCACGCTGGTCCATCTCAACGGTGACTGGCACCGGACGAGCCATGTCTGGGTCGTAAGAAGACGGGGGGACGGCGGACATGACCTGCTTTTACAGAAGCGGAGCCGAGGGAAGGACTCCTTCGGGGGCTGCTACGATATCTCCAGCGCCGGGCATATTCCGGCGGGACAGGACTATCTGGAGTCGGCGCTCAGGGAGTTGAAGGAAGAGCTGGGAATTGCGGCAGAGCCGGAAGACCTGCGGCTTGTCGGGGTCCATGACGGACGCTATGAAGGCGAGTTCCATGGACGGATCTTTAAGAATCATGAGAAGAGTCATGTTTTTGCTTATGAAAAGCCGGTAGAGATCGAAAAACTCAAGCTTCAGAAAGAAGAAGTGGAGTCTGTGAAGTGGATGCGGATCAAGGATGTCCTGGCGGCGGTGAAAGCCCATGATCCGGGATACTGCCTGTTCGAGGACGAGATCGAGATGCTCAGTGAGGTTCTCGCATGAACGGGGGCATGGAATTATATCTGCACATGCCGTTCTGTGTGAGAAAATGCGCTTACTGCGACTTCCTTTCATTTCCGACGGACCAGGAGACCCAGAACCTGTACACGAGGCGGCTCAGGGAAGATATTGACGCCATGGGAAAAAAATACGGGGACATTCCGGTAGATACGATCTTTATCGGCGGCGGAACCCCGTCCGTGCCGGATTCGGCGCTGATTGTCGGGATCATGGAACATGTGCGGAAGGCGTTTCATGTGGCGGAAGGCGCGGAGATTTCCATGGAGGCGAACCCTGGAACCGTGACACGGGAGAAACTCACAGATTACAGGCGGGCCGGGATCAATCGCCTGAGCTTTGGACTCCAATCAGCAAATGACAGAGAGCTAAAGCTTCTCGGCCGGATCCATACCTGGGCGGAATTCCTGGAGAGCTTCCATCTGGCCCGGGAGTGCGGGTTCACGAACATCAATATCGACCTTATGTCAGCGTTGCCGGGACAGACCCGCGAGTCCTGGAAGGACACCTTAAAGCGGGTCACGGACCTGAATCCGGAACATATCTCGGCGTACAGCCTGATCATTGAGGATGGAACTCCTTTCGGTGAGAAGTACGGGAGCGAAGAGGGACGGAAACTTCTTCCCGACGAGGATTCCGAGAGGGAGATGTACCACGAGACGAAGCGGTTCCTGCGGGACTGTGGGTATGAGCGGTACGAGATCTCAAACTATGCGAAGCCGGGGAGAGCGTGCCGCCACAATATCGGTTATTGGACAGGCTTGCCCTACCTGGGACTGGGACTCGGGGCATCCTCCTACATGGACGGCTGTAGGTTTGCGGTCAATTCCGATATGAAGCAGTATCTGGAAGAAAAGCCGGGGATGTTTACGGATGTGGAAAAGCTCACGAAGAAAGACATGGAGGAGGAATTCTTCTATGTGGGACTACGGATGACAGCGGGGGTGTCCCTCCCGGAGTTTGAGCGGAGGTTCGGGGTGTCCGCGAAGGACGTCTATCCGGGGCTCATGGAAATGTTTGTGGAGGAAAAAGCGGCAGTATTTCAGGGCGACCGGTTCGTTCTGACGGATTATGGACTTGATGTAAGCAATTATATTATGGCGCAGTTTCTGCAGGACTAAAGATCCTGCGGAGACCGCGCTTTTTTTCAGCCGTAGTTTTCGATGTCAGAGATACTGCGTGGAGTGAAAAAGGGCATGCATGCTGAGAAAAAACAAGTAGATCATAAGCGCAGCTTAAATGGTACAGAGGATAAAAAAGCAGAATACATATATAGATCATGTAAAAAACATGGTAAAAGTGCATAAAACTACTATCAAAAATGGCAATAATGTGATATGATTTGTACAATCCAATGAAATGCATGGTTGTACATTTTGCACGGAGAGATTGTATCCAAAAAACAGGGGGATATTATTATGGCTAAGGAAATGATCGCAATGCTTCTTGCAGGCGGCCAGGGTTCAAGACTCTATGCACTGACACAGAAGCTTGCAAAACCGGCAGTCCCTTTCGGCGGGAAATACAGAATTATTGATTTTCCGCTCTCGAACTGCGTAAATTCCGGAATTGATACCGTGGGAATTCTGACCCAGTACCAGCCGATGGTACTGAATGAGTATATCGGAAACGGCCAGCCGTGGGACCTCGACCGTCTTTACGGCGGAGTACATGTGCTGCCGCCGTATCAGAAGGCATCCGGTTCCGACTGGTATAAGGGAACCGCAAACGCAATCTATCAGAACATTCCGTTCATCGAGCGCTACGATCCGCAGTATGTGATCATCTTATCCGGTGATCAGATCTGCAAGCAGGATTACAGTGATTTCCTGCGCTTCCACAAGGAAAAAGGCGCAGAATTCAGTGTCGCGGTTATGGAAGTGCCGTGGGACGAGGCATCCCGTTTTGGTCTGATGGTGGCGGATGGGGACGACCGGATCACAGAGTTTCAGGAGAAACCGAAGAACCCGAAGTCGAATCTGGCTTCCATGGGAATCTATATCTTCAACTGGGATATCTTAAAGAAGTACCTGATCGAGGATGAGGCAGACCCGAATTCCGAGAATGATTTCGGAAACAACATCATTCCGAACCTCTTAAAAGACGGACGGAAGATGTACGCGTACCACTTTGCGGGATACTGGAAGGACGTTGGAACGATCTCATCCCTCTGGGAAGCAAATATGGAGGTTCTTGATCCGGAACACAGCGGGATCGATATCTTTGATGAAAACTGGAAGATCTACAGCCGGAACAGCGGTATGACCGGTCACAAGATCGGCTCCAACGCAGTCGTTGAGAATTCCATGATCACAGACGGATGCCGGATCGACGGAAGTATTAAGCATTCGATCCTGTTCTCCGGTGTCAGGGTAGAAAAGGGAGCAAAGATCGAAGATGCCGTTGTCATGGGCAAAACGGTCATAAAGGCCGGAGCTGTTGTAGAACACTGTATCGTCGCGGAAAATGTTGTGATCGGTGAAAATGCCGTTGTTGGATCCATGCCGAAGGGGGAAGAACACGGCGTTGCGACGATCGGTTCCGGAATCACCATCGGAAAGGGCGCAAAGATCGGCCCGAACGCCATGGTCAATAAAAATGTGGAGGATGGTGAAGAACAATGGTAAATTCCAATGCAAATGCGATCGGTATTATTTTTCCAAACAGTTATGATAATCTGGTGCCGGAGCTTGCGGGTGACCGCCTGATGGCATCGATCCCGTTTGCGGGACGTTACCGGATCATCGACTTTCTGCTTTCCAGTCTCGCAAACTGCGGGATCAGCAATATTGCCATCGTGGTACGGGAGAATTATCATTCCCTGATGGACCATCTGGGCTCCGGACGAGCGTGGGATCTTCTCAGAAAAAACGGAGGTCTCAGTATTTTTCCGCCCTATGCGGAGAAAAATATGAAGGTCTACAGCGGACGCGTCGAGGCACTTGAGAGCATCCTTCCGTATCTGAAATGCAAAAAAGAAAAGTATGTGATCATGATGGACGCCAATATCGCGGTGGATTTTGATTTCAACGCAATGTTAGCGGAACATATCGAGAGCGGTGCCGATGTGACGGTTGCCTACACGGAGCAGGAGATTCCGGCGGAACTGATCCGCGCAGGTGTCCACGGGGATATGTATTACACGTTAAAGCTTGATGACGGACGTGTGAGACGGATCTTTATGAATTCCGAAATGTGCGGAAAACAGAATCTATCCATGAATATTTATATTATGGATAGAGAAGCGCTGATCGACAAGATCCATGCGGCATTTGTACGTGGATACTCCTACTTCGAGCGCGATATCCTTGCGCCGCGTCTTGAGAAGTACAACATCCGCGGATATAAATATGATGGATATTACGCGAGGATCTGCGGCTTAAAGAGCTACTTCGATGAGAATATGAAACTTCTCGATGATGAGAATCTGGACGCACTATTTACCGGCGGTCAGATCTACACAAAGATCCGTGATGACAACCCGACAAGATATATTAACGGATGTAAGACAAAAAATAACCTTGTGGCTGATGGCTGCGTGATCGAAGGCGATGTGGAGAACTGTGTTCTCTTCCGAGGCGTTAAGATCGCGAAGGGCGCAAAGATCAGAAACAGTGTCCTGATGCAGGATACGGTGGTGAATGCAGGCGCACGGCTGGATTACGTTGTCACAGACAAGAACGTGACGATTGAGGTTGGCCAGGAGCTGAAGGGAACGGATACACAGCCGTTTTATGTGGCGAAGGGGCATACTGTTTAAAGATAGGAGCAAGCCTGTGAATTCAGGAGAGGTCCTGACTCACATAAGATATGTATAATTAAGAAAGGGAATCTTTCATGAGCATTTTCACATGCTCTGGAGAGATTCCCTTTTTTGCCATGCAGCAGGAAGAATTTATTAGTGGATGTCCTTCCGGTCCTGTCATATATCGGGTGGAAACTCATATAACGGGGCAGATGAACTTAAGACTGGATCAGATAGACCTCAGACCGCTCAACGCCGTGATCTCTTGTTTCCGAATGTGTGTTGTAAAAAATATCGATATGTTTTCCTTTGACGCCGCCTCCGACGTCCTCAGCGATATACTCGACACCATCGATCAAAAGGTGGCTTCCAAGCGGAATGACCCGCGGGTCAACGGCTACGGTGCGGCTTGCGGTCGCCTGGGTTCCGGTCTTTGTGAGACGGCCGTAGCCCTCGGAGCAGCTTCTGCACGGGCAGTAAGCTGTGGTCTTAAATGTACCTAAGGAAACGAGGGTGGCATTTTTGATGATCTTTGTTGCGGTATTGTACTGGTAAGCTAACGGAAGTGCTGTGCCGTTCACGCTGAGCTTGATCATGTAGGTATCATCCGGGATGGAGGACCAGTCGATCATGATCTCAAAGCCGTGGGCACCGTTTCCGATGCCGCTTTCCTTTAAGTCATTGCGCTCGATATCAGCTTCGGCGGTCTCAGATAAAAGAGACTCGCCTGTATGGGAGTTGGCCACAGTGACGGTGACGGAGACCGGGGTATCCGGGGCAGCGGAGTTCCACGCCCATCCGGAAACCTTATTTCCATCGATGCTGTCCAGGTGGCCAGAGTTTTTCGGGGTACTTGCGAATGCACATACGGTGTTTAAGAGCATCGAAATGACGGTCAGTAAAACACAGATGGTCAATCTAAATTTCTTCATATAACAATCCTTTCTTTTTTTGTTTCATATCTATTACAAATTATATGCAGATATGTAATAGAAATGTAACAATTTGGAAACAAGTATGTATTATACATAATTTTCCAAATTTGTCAAGTTTTTGGGTATTACTGCCAGGACGCAAACAGTCCCCCCATATGGCAGAAATGTTCTTAATGTGACGCAAAGCCCCCGGGATTCACAGGAAAATCCAGGGGAAAGCCGGGCGGATCCTGTAAAATCCTGGTAGAAAAAGGCGATGAAAAAAATAGTGAAAAAAATGTGAAAATTATCAAAAGCCCTTGACAAACAACACACTAAGTAATATAGTAACAACTGTAAATGTTAGCACTCCTCAATAAAGAGTGCTAATAAAGAAGAGGTGAGAGTTTTGGAACTGGATGAGAGAAAAGAAAAAATTTTAAAAGCGATTATCCAGACGTATCTGGAGACCGGTGAGCCGGTGGGATCCAGAACGATTTCCAAATACTCGGATCTGAAGCTCAGCTCCGCGACGATCCGAAATGAGATGTCTGATCTGGAAGAACTTGGCTACATCATTCAGCCGCATACCTCGGCGGGACGAATTCCTTCCGATAAAGGTTACCGCTTCTATGTTGACCAGATCATCAAGGAAAAAGATAGTCAGGTCGAGCATATGCAGGAACTGATGATCCAGCGGGTAGACCGCGTGGAACTGCTTCTGAAGCAGCTTGCAAAGGTTCTTGCCAACAATACGAACTATGCGACCCTGATCAGCGGACCGAGTTACAACCAGACAAAGTTAAAGTTTATCCAGCTCTCGAAGGTGGAGGAACACAAACTTCTGGTGGTAGTCGTTGTGGAAGGAAATATTATAAGAAACTCCTTTGTTACGATCGATGAGGAACTCAGTGACGAAGAGCTTCTGAATTTAAATATTCTTTTAAACAGCAGCCTGAACGGTCTGACGATCGAGGAGATCAACCTTGGCGTGATCGCAAAAATGAAAGAACAGGCCGGATCCCACAGAAGAGTGGTGGATCTGGTGCTGAATGAAGTCAGTGAAGTGATCCGGTCCCAGGACGAAGATCTCCAGATCTATACCAGCGGGGCAACCAATATTTTCAAATACCCGGAGCTTTCCGATACGGAAAAAGCGAGCCAGCTGATCGGTACTTTGGAACATAAAGAACTTCTCAGGGGACTGATCGACGGGCAGCAGCAGAATAAAACGGATGATACGGACAATGAAATTCAGGTCTATATCGGAGATGAAACTCCGGTCCAGAGCATGAAAGACTGCAGCATCGTAACCGCAAATTATGCGCTCGGCGATGGGATGCGCGGAACGATCGGTATCGTGGGACCAAAACGAATGGACTACGAAAAAGTCGTATCGACCTTGAGATCGTTAGTTGCGCAGCTGAACGAAACGTTTAAAAATGAAAGGTGAAGAGAGCAGTGAAAGAGAAAGAGTTAGAAAAAGAGAAAACGGAAAAAGCCGTTTCTGAGGAAAAAGAAACCAAAGAGACAGCCGCTTCCGAAAAAGAAAATAAAGAGACGTCCGAAAAAGAGGAAAAAGCTTCTGAAAAGAAGAAAGATCCGAAGGACGAGAAGATCGATGAGTTAAATGACAAGCTCAAGAGATCCATGGCGGAGTTTGATAACTACCGCAAGAGAACGGACAAGGAAAAGTCCGCAATGTATGAGATCGGTGCGAAGGATGTAATCGAAAAGATCCTTCCGATCGTCGATAACTTTGAAAGAGGTCTTAATTCCATTCCGGAAGACGCGAAAGGATCCGCGTTTGCAGACGGAATGGAAAAGATATATAAGCAATTTGTAAAGACACTCGATGATATGGGCGTTAAGCCGATCGAGGCAGTCGGAAAACCGTTCGACCCGAACTTCCACAACGCAGTGATGCATGTGGAGGATGAGAATCTCGGCGAGAATGTTGTGGCAGTGGAACTCCAGAAGGGCTACACCTACAAAGATTCCATCGTTCGTCACAGCATGGTGCAGGTTGCAAACTAACATTGAAACAATGTGATCATCCGGCAGAGACTGCTGGACGACCACTCATTCCTAATATTCCAAATTTAGAGGAGGAAAATCATTATGAGTAAGATCATTGGTATTGACTTAGGTACAACAAACAGCTGCGTAGCAGTTATGGAAGGCGGTAAACCAACAGTTATCGCTAATACAGAAGGTGTCAGAACAACACCGTCTATCGTTGCATTTACAAAGACAGGAGAAAGACTTGTGGGTGAGCCGGCAAAGCGTCAGGCAGTTACAAACGCTGACAGAACCATCTCCTCCATCAAGAGACATATGGGTACCGACTACAAGGTAGATATTGACGGCAAGAAGTACACACCGCAGGAGATCTCCGCGATGATCCTTCAGAAGTTAAAAGCAGATGCTGAGAGCTACCTCGGTGAAAAAGTAACAGAAGCTGTTATCACAGTTCCGGCTTACTTCAACGATGCCCAGCGTCAGGCAACAAAGGATGCAGGTAAGATTGCCGGTCTTGATGTAAAGCGTATCATCAACGAGCCGACAGCGGCAGCCCTTGCTTACGGTCTTGACAACGAGAAAGAGCAGAAGATCATGGTATATGACCTCGGCGGCGGTACATTCGATGTTTCCATCATCGAGATCGGTGACGGCGTTATCGAAGTTCTTGCGACGAACGGTGATACACACCTCGGCGGTGATGATTTCGATAACCGTGTCACACAGTGGATGATCGACGAGTTCAAGAAGACAGAGGGCGTAGATCTTTCCGGTGATAAGATGGCACTTCAGAGATTAAAAGAAGCTGCTGAGAAAGCAAAGAAAGAGCTTTCTTCCGCAACAACAACAAACATCAACCTTCCGTTCATCACAGCAACTGCTGAGGGACCGAAGCACTTAGATATGAACCTCACAAGAGCTAAATTCGATGAGCTGACAAGTGATCTCATTGAGAGAACAGCAATTCCGGTACAGAACGCGTTAAGAGACGCTGGTTTAACAGCAGCAGAGCTCTCCAAGGTTCTCCTCGTAGGTGGTTCCACACGTATGCTTTCCGCACAGGAAAAGGTTAAACAGTTAACAGGCAAAGAGCCGAGCAAGAGCTTAAACCCGGATGAGTGCGTAGCCATCGGTGCAGCGATCCAGGGTGGTAAGTTAGCAGGCGATGCCGGTGCAGGTGACATCCTTCTTCTCGATGTAACTCCGCTTTCCCTTTCCATCGAGACAATGGGCGGCGTTGCTACAAAGCTGATCGAGAGAAACACAACGATCCCGACAAAGAAGAGCCAGGTATTCTCCACAGCTGCTGATAACCAGACAGCCGTAGATATCCACGTTGTACAGGGTGAGCGTGAGTTCGCAAGAGACAACAAGACTCTTGGCCAGTTCCGTCTTGACGGTATCCTTCCGGCAAGAAGAGGTGTTCCGCAGATCGAAGTTACCTTCGATATCGATGCAAATGGTATCGTAAACGTATCCGCTAAGGACCTCGGCACAGGCAAAGAGCAGCACATCACCATCACATCCGGATCCAATATGTCCAAGGATGATATCGATAAGGCTGTTAAGGAGGCTGCAGCTTACGAGGCTGAGGATAAGAAGAAGAAAGAAGCGATCGATACAAGAAATGAAGCTGATTCCATGGTATTCCAGACAGAGAAGGCAATGGAAGAAGTTGGCGATAAGATCGATGCAAACGATAAGGCCGCTGTTGAGGCTGACTTGAATGCCCTCAAGGAAGCGATCAACAAAGCTCCGGCAGAGCAGATGACAGACGCCCAGGTCGAGGAGATCAAGGCAGCGAAAGAGAAACTCATGAACAGTGCGCAGAAGCTCTTCGCAAAGGTTTACGAGCAGGCTCAGGCAGCTCAGGGCGCAGCTGGAGCACAGGGTCAGGCAGGTCCGCAGGCTGGACAGAGCGCAAGCCAGGCTGGATATGGCGATGATGTCGTTGACGGTGACTACAAGGAAGTCTAAATAACAGTTTGATCGAGCCACAATGAGGGCTGGAAAGGACGTTGCAAGATAGCTTGCATAAGTCCTTTTTAGCCGGAATTGCCATTTGGCGCGAGTCAGGCACAATAAATCCGAAAGAACGCCCAAGAGGGGGCGTTCTTTCGGTTGCCTTGTATCAAGGCTTTGATCGATAACGATCCGGAAATATTGCCGCGGCAGGACTCAGCCGTGACGTCTGAAGAAAGCTTCCGTCGGCAGGTTCCGTAAAAAGGTACGCGTGAAGCGTGGTACCGCTCACTAACAGGAAAGGTAAGAATAAAGAAATGGCAGAGACCAAGCGAGATTATTACGAAGTCCTCGGCGTGCCGAAAGATGCGGACGAAGCGGCGTTAAAGAAAGCATATCGAGTTCTTGCAAAGAAATACCATCCGGACGCAAATCCGGGAGATAAAGAGGCGGAGGCAAAGTTCAAGGAAGCTTCCGAGGCATACAGCGTTTTAAGTGATCCGGAAAAGAGAAGAAAGTATGACCAGTTCGGCCATGCGGCCTTCGAGGGCGGCGCAGGCGGAGCCGGCGGCTACGGCGGATTCGATTTCAACGGAGCCGACATGGGAGATATCTTTGGAGATATTTTCGGAGATTTCTTCGGAGGTGGACGTTCCGCTTACGGAAGAAGCAGCAACGGTCCCATGCGCGGCGCAAATTTAAGAACCGGCGTAAGGATCACATTTGAAGAGGCAATCTTTGGCTGCGAGAAAGAGATCGAGCTCACATTGAAGGATGAGTGTCCGAAATGTCACGGAACAGGCGCAAAGCCTGGTACATCTCCGGTTACCTGCCCGAAATGTAACGGTAAAGGTAAGATCGTCTACACCCAGCAGTCCTTCTTCGGTCAGGTACAGAATGTCCAGACATGTCCGGACTGCCGAGGTACCGGTAAGATCGTCAAGGAGAAGTGCCCGGACTGCTACGGTACCGGATATATCTCCAGCAAGAAGAAGATTCAGGTCAAGATCCCGGCAGGTATCGACAACGGACAGAGCATCCGTATCGCAGGAAAAGGAGAGCCCGGAACGAACGGCGGCGAGAGAGGAGACCTTCTCGTTGAGGTAACCGTATCCAGAAGCCCGGTATTTATGCGCCAGGAGACATCCATCTTCTCCACAGTACCGATCTCCTTCGCAACAGCAGCCCTTGGAGGTCCGATCAAGATCAAGACCGTCGACGGCGAGGTTGAGTACGAGGTAAAACCGGGAACCCAGACCGACACGAAGGTACGTCTCCGCGGCAAGGGTGTTCCGTCTCTCAGAAATAAGAACATCCGCGGTGACCATTATGTAACGCTTGTTGTTACAGTTCCGGAGAAGCTTACGGAGGAGCAGAAAGAAGCCCTCAGAAAGTTTGATGATGCGATGAAGGGGGTTGCATCGCCGGAGGGAAAGAAGAAAGGTTTTTTCAATAAGTTAAAAGAAGATTTCAAAAATGAATAATTGAAAATAAAGCGGGAAACGCACGTTTTGCATGCAGAAATGAGCTGTAGCAGGACGTGCGTTTTTTCGTTTGTGAAATAAATATGCTAATATAAGACTATCAACCAGATCTCTTTCCTGGAGATCGCAGCCCGTAATTCCGGGCGTCTGTGGTATCTGACTTCAGTTCTGAAATCATTCCCACGAAATTGCAAAAAAACTTCATATCGTGTACAATGAAAGGAGAAACTATGACGAAAGTAAAGAGAAACTTTAAGGACAGTCTTTTCCGAATGGTATTTCATGGGAAGGAGGAGTTACTGAGTCTGTATAATGCGGTAAATGGAAGCTCGTATACGAATGCAGATGATCTGGAAATCAACACACTGGAAGACGTGGTATACATGGGAATGAAAATTATAAACGTATAACAAAACAGGCAGAACCTATCACTCCGATAAGTCCTGCCTGCTTTCGTTATATGAGAAAAGAAGTTGGCAAACGATTGTTTAGAAATCAAACATTCCAGCCGGTTTTGTATCCGGTTTCTTTGTGTCTGTGTAGGTCTTAGCTGTCTTATAGTCAACATCGTTGATCGGCCATGTCGGCTTCTTGCCTTCGTAGACTTCCTGAACGCCCATAGCTGCGAAGTAGGAAGCACGATGGGCAGCTTCAGATGTGTTGCCGCCGATATGCGGATAGATGATAACATTGTCGAGAGTTAAGAGTGGGTTAGCCGGATCAACCGGTTCCTTCTTGATTGCGTCAAGACCGGCACCTGCGATCACGCCATTCTTGCATGCCTCGTAGAGAGCATCCTCGTCCACACAGCCGCCGCGTGCGGTGTTGATTAAGAATGCTGTCGGTTTCATCATTGCGAGACGCTCTTTATTTACCATGTTCTTGGTAACCGGAGTGTTCGGGCAGTGAAGGGAAACATAGTCGCACTCTTTGAAGATGCGGTCAAGGTCGCGGACAACCTCAACGCCGTCCGGGAACTCAGAAGCTGGTTTGTACGGGTCATATGCGAGAACATTCATCTCGAATGCGAGGCAGCGCTTTGCAACGCGGCTTCCGATGTTGCCGCAGCCGATCAGACCGATGGTCTTGCCGTTTAATGTGTTCTTGCGGACTTTTAATTTTGCCTTGTAGAAGTCATTTACCCATGTCTTATGAAGGACAGTCACGTTACGGCTGCACTCTAAGATGAGTAACATAGCTGTCTCTGCAACGGAGGTGCTGTTTGCGACCGGTGCGTAGAGAGCCTGGACATTGTTGTCGTGGCAGGCCTTTACGTCAAGAGCGTCGAAACCGGCGCCGTGACGAACAATAACCTTTAAGTTCGGGTTTGACTCGATCACTTCACGTGTGATCGGTGTGATACGGACGATCATAGCGTCCGGCTGATATTCCTTGAAATCAGCGAGAACGTCCTCTGTCTCAAATCCGCGGCCGTCGATTACGGTATGACCAGCATCCTCAAGAAGCTTACGGCCTTCGGACATAATTTCCTGTGGGAGTAAAATTTTCCAACCCATGATAATACCTCCTATAATGGAACATTTTTGATAAACTGTTTTTCACTGTCTTTATTATAGCGGAGATTGTTCACAAAATAAAACAATCTGTTTTTGTAAGGTTGAAAAGGAAATGTTGTTGAAAATCGCTGGTACGAAAAGAGACGCTTATATATTATAGCACTTTCTTTTATAAGGCAAATATGCTAATATAAGATTATCAAACAGATCTCTTTCCTGGAGATCCCTGCCCGTGATTCCGGGCGTCTGTGGTATCTGACTTCAGTTCTGAAATCGTTCCCACGAAATTGCAAAAAAACTCTATATCGTGTACAATGAAAGGAGAAACTATGACGAAAGTAAAGAGAAACTTTAAAGACAGCCTTTTCCGACTGGTGTTTCATGGGAAGGAGGAGTTACTGAGCCTGTATAACGCAGTAAACGGAAGTTCGTATACGAATGCGGACGATCTGGAGATTAATACGCTGGAAGATGTGGTGTATATGGGGATGAAAAATGATGTCTCATTCTTGTTTGCACATTATCTGAATTTGTATGAAGCCCAGAGTACCAGTAATCCAAACATGCCATTGAGGGGAACCATATATTTTGGAGATCTGCTAAAGGGATGGATAGAAAGCAACCATCTTGATATGTATTCCGAAAAGCAGATCATGATCCCAAAGCCGAAGTTTCTTGTCTTTTATAACGGTTTAAAGAAGGAACCGGAAAGAAGGATTCTCCGGCTGTCAGATTCATTTGAAGGCGGGCAGGATGAGGAGGCAGCGCTGGAATGCACTGCGATCGTGTTAAATATCAATTATGGATACAATCAGGAATTAATGGAAAAGTGCCAGACACTGCACGATTATTCTTGTTTTGTGGAAAATGTGAGACAGGGAGTCCGTGCCGGAAAAACATTGGAGGAAGCTGTAGATGAAGCAATCAGTAAGTCCTTGAAAGAGGGCGTGTTGAAGGATCTTTTAAAGAAAAACAGAGCGGAGGTGCGAAACGTGGTATTGACAGAATATAACGAAGAGCTGCATCTGAAAAATGTGAGAGAATGTGGGTATGAAGAAGGATACGATAATGGATATGATAGCGGACTCGATCAGGGACGTAGGCAGAAAGAGATTGACTTAATTGTAAAAAAAGTCCGGAAAGGTCAGTCTCTGGAACAGATTGCAGATGCTTTAGAGACATCAGCAGATCAATTGAAGGAAATCTACAAGGCAGTGGTGAAAGCAGCGCCGGAGTATGATCTTGAGAAAATTAAGGGAGAGTTGAAAATAAATAACCGTTAACTGACTATAAAAAGCTACAGAAAAATTTCTAACAGGTTTCTTTTATGAAGATACAGCAAAAAACAGGCAGAACCTATCATCTTGATAAGTCCTGCCTATTTTCTCTATATGAGAAAAGAAGTTGGCTTTTACGGATCGTATGCGAGAACATTTATCTTGAATGTGAGACAGTGCTTTGTAACGCAGCTTCCGGTGTTGTCGCTGCCGATCAGATTGATGGTTCTGCCTTTAATGTGTTCTTGCGCACTTTTAATTTTATCTTGTAGAAATTGTCTGCTTTATCGCAACATACCCATGTCTTATGGAGAATAGTCACGTTACGGCTGCACTCTAAGGTGAGCTATATTGCTGCCTCTGCAATGGAGGTACTGTTTGCGACCGGTTCGTGGAGAACTTGAATGTTGTTGTCATGGTATGTTTTACGTCAAGAACGTCGAAATCGGCACCGTGACGAACGATAACTTTTAAGTTCGGGTTTGGCTCGATCACTTTGCGAGTGGTTGATGTGATACGAACGATCATAGTATACGGCTGACCTTCATGGAAATCAGTGAGAACATCAGCGGTCTCGAAAACGCGGCCGTAGATAATTATATTATGGCCTGTATCTTCAAGAGGCGTGCGGCTTTCGGACATAATTTCCTGTGACAGTAAATTTTCCAACCCATGTTCCTATAATGAAACATCTTTGATAAGCTGTTTTTCGCTGTTTTTATTATAGTGGGAAGTGTTCGCAAAATAAAACAATCTGTTTTTAGTAAGATTGAAAAGGTAATGTTGTTGAATTGAAAAAAATCACTGGTACGTCATTATACAAGTGGGTCAGCTTTGCTTAAGAAATCGACTTCATCGCCATCGCGTAGGAATAAAATTCCTGTGTGATGGCTTTTTTCATGCCTTCAGCATAGTGGGGCAGGATCAGGTCATTGCGGTAGACCAGGGAGATATCGATTTTTGAGAAAGAGTGGTTCATCCTCAGACAATGGCAGTTCTCTGGCCAAGTGATCGCCCCTTTTTTATGATCAAAAAGGATCATCGGAGACAGGAAAGCGGCTCCCTGGGCAGAACAGGCGAGTTGATAGATGATGTTCTGGTCAGATGCCTCGAGAATTGTCTTAGGCATGATTCCACAACGATCATAGGCGCGTTCTAAAAGAGAACGGATTCGGTTGTCCGAAGCGAGGAGGAGGATTGGAAAGTCTTTGAGATCAGAGACATCAAGACCTTCGATGGCACTTTTATTTAAAAGTTCCTGCCAGTGATTCGGGCAGCATTCCTTCAGAATATTATCGTGGATCAGACAGAAAAGGTATTCGGACGCTAAAGGGATCATATTTAGATTAGATGCAGTTGGAACATCAACACCGATGAAAAGATCGAGCTTTCCAGCCTGAAGAGAGTCAGCCATTTTCAGAGTATAAGACTGACGAAGATCCAGAGAAACATTTGGGTAGGCGTTGTGGTATCGCTCCCAGATTCCCGGAAAGAATACCTGGATCCGCTGCCTTGACATTCCAAGAACAAGATGACCGGAACATTCGGCGGAGAGATCCGCCAGGGATGCCATCATCTGGGATTCATTTCGCAGCATCTGTTTTGAGTAAAAAAGCATAGTCTCCCCGGCAGGTGTGAGCTTCAGATATGGTTTTCGCTGAAACAGCTCCACTCCATATTCCTCTTCTAGGCGCTTGATCGAGCCGGAGAGGGACTGCTGTGTGATATGAAGAGATTCGGATGCTTTTGTAAAATTCATTTCTTCCGCAAGTGCTACAAAGTACTGACATGTTTTAAGGTTCATAGATGCCTCCACAGGAAAATGCTGTTTAAAATTAAAAATATAACTGTTGGAAAACTGTCATAACTGTATGATAGTATAAAAACAACAAGAAATCCAGTATATTTTACAGCAAATTAACGAAAGGAAGTATTTGTGATGGTTAGATTGATGGACTGTACTTTGAGAGACGGTGCAAATGTAGTAGGAAAAGGGTTTGACGCGGAGATCACAAAGATCGTTCTGGATATCCTGACAGAGAGCAATGTTCCGATTATTGAATTCGGAAACGCAGGCGGAATCGGAGCTTATGAGGTTGCGGGATTCACAAACGCCCTGACTGACATGGAGTATCTGGATCTGGTACAGCCGTATCTGGGAAAATCAGAGATCGGCATGTTCTTAAACGCAAAGAGATTCCGCGAACCGAATGTTGAGCTTGCGGCATCCAAGGGAATGAAGTTCTTGCGCTGTGGTGCTGATGCCGGGGATGCGAGAAAGATCTCAGAAGTTCCGGTAAAAACGATCAAGAAATGCGGAATGAAAGCGTACTACTCCGCAATGAAAGCATATCTTCTCACTCCGGAAGAACTGGCGGAGGAAGCGAAGTTCTTGGAGTCCATCGGACTTGACGAATTTACGATCATGGATTCCGCCGGAACTATGATGCCGGATGACGTAAAGAGAGCAACGGAGTGTTGCAAGAACGCGGTTAAGATCCCGGTGGCTTTCCATTGTCACAATAACCTTGGACTTTCCGCAGCAAATGCCATCGCTGCCTATGAGAGCGGAGCAGATATTTTAGACTGCGGTCTTATGGGAATGGCGAGAAGCGCAGGAAACCTTCCGACAGAGGCAGCTGTGGCATTTATGCAGAAATACGGGGAGTTCAAGGATATTGACCTTTACGCGATGTTAAACGGAATCGACCAGAGACTTCTTCCGGCAATGGAAAAGCACTCCTACCATGACGCGATCCCGCCGTACGACCTGATCCTCGGCGTATCCGGAGCGCATTCCAGCTTCGGAAAGACTTTCAAGGCGGTCGCAAAAGATACAGGCGTTGATCTCTATAAACTGATCGTTGAGGTCAGCAAGATCAACAGAAAGAATCCGAGCGAAGATCTCATGAGAGAAGTGGCAGAGAAAATCAAATAAAAAGAGGGAAAAAACGTGAAAGTAGCAATCGTAGGAACATATCCGGCAGGGACATTTGAAAAGTTTAAAAATTATTTTGCCGAAAAGCCGGAAATTGAAGTGGTCGAAGTTGATACGCAGGAGAAATTTGACGCACTGACAGAGGCAGACGCCATCGTTCTTCGAATTTTAAAAATGCCGAAAGAAGTAGTCGCAAGGATCAAAGGATTAAAGATGATCATGCGCTGGGGAGCCGGCTTTGATTCGGTTGACATTGAAGAAGCAGGAAAACATGGAATTTATGTCTGCAATACTCCAGGTGCAAATGCTTATGCTGTGGCGGAGCTTACGGTGGCATTGATGTTAGCAGTCGGAAGAAAACTGATCTGCCATGACCGTGCGATTCATCAGGGGGAGTGGAGTAAGAACACATTTTTAAATCTGACGAGAACTTTAAACAATAAGGTCGTCGGCATCATCGGCGGAGGAAATATCGGTCGTCAGGTGGCAGCCAGGGTACAGGCCTTTGGATCTATAGTCCAGTATTACGATCCGTTCCGCTTACCGGAGGAGATGGAAGAAAAACTGCATATGAAATATGTAGGACTTGAGGAACTGATCCGTACAAGCGATGTGATCACTCTTCATGTACCGCTCATGGATTCTACGCGTCATATGATCGGTGAGAAAGAGATCGAAAAAATGAAGAACGGCGCGATCCTCATCAATGTTGCGAGAGGTGGGCTTATGGATGATGAGGCAGTCGTGAAGGCAGTGAACTCCGGAAAACTTTCCGGTGCCGGAATCGACTGTGTGGAGGAAGAACCGGCAAAACCGGGCAATCCGATTCTCGAAAATCCGAACATTATCGTGACACCACATGTAGGCGGCGGTTCCGCGGATATTTCTGATGTCATGTTCCCGATGATCACAGGAAATATTGAGCTGCTGGCAATTGGAAAAGAGTTGAAGTATGTGGTGAATAAACAGTATTTGGAAGGCAACAATAAAAAATTGTAAAAACGCTCTTTTTTATTGTTGGATATTATGATTCCTGTTTAATATTATTATGTTGTAAGTATTTACAAACAATTTGCAAATGATTCACAGATAAAAAATAAATTAAACAGATAGCAGAAACAATAGGGGGAAAATCAAATATTAAATGGCGTATTGGTGGGTCAATAGCCTACGGGGACTTATATCTAATTACTTTACTTTTCGCGCAATAGGAACTGATTGCGCAAAGGTATCACTGAAAATGAAATTGGAGGGAAACAAATGAATCCTATGGTATTAGCTTTGCTCATTATGGGCGTTACAATTCTTTGCTTTATTTTCGAACCTCTGCCGTTAGTTGTTGTCAGCATTACAGCATCTCTGGTCTATGCCTTCACAGGTCTGATCGACATGAACGCTGTGTTTGCCAGCTATGGTACGACTACAAATATCCTGATGATTGCGATGATGGTGATCGGAGCTTCACTGTTTCATTCGGGAATCAGTGAGCTCATTGGCTCCAAGATGGCATCGGTGATCGGAAAGAGTGAGAAAAAAGCAATTCTGGTTACTATGCTCGCATCCTGCGTACTCAGTTCGTTCTGCACAAACATTGGTGTAATGACGGCTCTGGCTCCATTAGTCACAGCTATGTGTCTGGCTGCCGGAATTGCTCCCAGCAAGGTGCTTCTTTCTCTGCTGTTTGGTGCCCAGCTTGGCGGTTTTAATACCCTGGTAGGTGTTCCATCTAACATTTTATCCAGTGGTCTCTTGGAGAGTGCCGGATATAAAGGCTTTGGCATGTTTGACATTACCCCCTTCGGTCTGGTATTGTGTGTAGTGGGAGCAATCTATTTTGCGCTGGCTGGTTCCAAGTTTCTGCGTGATACCGGTTATATTCCTGAGTTTGCCCAGACAGAGAGAAAACCTCTGGATAAAAGAAAAGCAATCATTTCCTGTGTGACCCTGTTTTGCGTTCTGGTACTGTGTGCACTGAGACTGGATGCACTTCCAATGCATATTGCAGCTGTGATCGGAGCTCTGATCATCGTAGGAACAAGATGTATGACCGTGCAGGAAGCTTTCCGTGCGATCGACTGGAACTGCCTCTTCCTGATGGGCTCCCTGTCTGCTGTATCTACCGGTCTGCAGAATAGTGGATTTGGAAATGTGGTAGCGGATTTCGCACTGAAGATTCTTGGAGACAACCCAAGTCCGCTTCTGATCACGACGATTTTATTCGTTTCTGTTGCAGTACTGACACAGCTGATTTCGAATACGGCGACCATCCTGCTGTTTATGCCGATTGCAATCTCGGTTGCTGAAGCAATTGGGGTCAATCCGGCTTCCGTTGCCATGGTAGTCTGCCTGGCAGGTGCTGCTTCCTATGCGACTCCGTTTGCGGCTCCTCAGAATATGCTGGCAGCAGGCTGGACGAATTATAAGTTTATGGACTATATAAAAATTGGTACACCGATGGTAGTGCTTACATATATCGCGGTTGCTATCCTGATTCCTGTATTTATGCCGTATTAAAATGGATATCTTCTCAGAGTGTATCTGTGGAAAGGATTGTAATTTATGAACCATATTTTGCAAGGAGCATATGATCTGCATATACATGTAGCTCCGGATGTTATTCAAAGAAAATGCAACGATCTGGAATTGGCAGAGAAAGTTCGGGATGCTGGAATGAAGGGCTGTGTCATCAAATGTCATTATTTTGAAACAGCGGCGCGGGCTGCTTTGCTTCGCAGTCAGTTCCCTGAATTGGAAATTGCAGGCGGTTTGGCCTTAAATCTGTCCGTAGGCGGGATCAATCCCTATGCAGTGGAGCGTTTTGGACAAATGGGCGGCGGAATTTTGTGGTTTCCTACTATGGATGCTCGGGCATTTCAGACTTACAAGCATAAGGAAGACCCTGACTTTGACGGATCTTCATACTTGGTGGCCACTGACGGGCAGGGAACACTGCTGCCTGAGACGGCAGAAGTATTAAAACTGGCTGAAAAATACCATATGGTCGTGGCTACCGGTCATCTCAGTCCGGAAGAAGGATTGTGTATTCTGCGCGAAGCCAGATGTTTGGGTGTGGAGCACACGATCGTGACCCATGTGGAACATCCGGCGATGCAGTACACCGACGAGCAGCAGCTTGAGGCGGTGAGACTTGGGGCGATGATCGAACACAGCTATAATAATGCCTGGTTTGGTCGCTGCACCTTACTGGAAATTGTCCGACAGATTCGGGTTGTGGGATGTGAACACGTTATTATGAGCACTGATTTTGGTCAGGTGAATGCACCATTCAGTGTTGATGGTCTGCGAGAGTATGCCGAAAAACTGAAAGAGTATGGTTTTTCTGATGATGAGTTACATACCATGTTATGCCGCAATCCCGGTGCAGTGCTTTCTGGTATCGTAAAGAAAGAGGTCATCTAAGAGGAACGTTCCTGATTGACCGCATTGTTATATCTTTGTGTATTCTTCAGAAAGGAAAGAAATAGAAGAAAATGCTCTGGTGCTTCTGCCTTGCGGCGGAGAGTTCCAGAGCATTTTTTGATAGTCATATATCTTGATAGATGAAAGAGAGTATTTGGCAGGTGCCGCGGCTCCTGCATCTCTTTTTAATCCGTAGGGTGTGTAGTTGCAGCGAAATTTACCACCTCAAATAGTCTTTAATATATCTGAGAAACCAGTTTGCGATGTAGTAATACTATAGGTATTTAACTATGTACAGGCAATAAATTCACGATGGGAAATGTTTGATTAAAACTGATAAATGCGATTACCTCATTTCTGAGTCCGGAATACTTTAGTTATTCTGACTTTTGTCTAGTTCGGCCGAACCTTCGCGATCCCATCAAACACATCCTTCGTGATCTCAATAAAATCATGGGCATACTCCGGAAGGAAACGTTCTTTGTGGTAGGCAAGGACCAGCCGGTGGTTGATCAGTGATTTTTTCAGCGCGAGTGGAAACGCATTGGCATCCGGGTGGGCAGCTAAGAGCGTTGGGAGACGCATCTGGGTGCAGAAGAATGCTCCATAATTATGCGGATACAGGGACATAAAAAGCTCTGTAGTCTGGGATTCCAGAAAAATATTCGGCTTTACCTTTGCGTCGAGAAAACATTGATCCAGAGTCTTTCGAAGCTTCATGGAGGAAGCTGGGAGCAGGAACGGAATTTTTGAAAAATGTGCCAGTTCCACGCCGCTTAAGGACTCCTCTTTTAATTTTTGCCAGGAATCGGGATAGTGGCGCTGCAAAAGCTCGTTGGAACAGACCAGGTAAATATGGTCGGTCAGAAGGGTGGAAGACTCCAGTTTGGGATTATCCTGATACATGACACCGATAAAAATATCAAGTTCCCCATTGTAGAGGCGTTCTTCCATTTTATTGGAGGATTCATTGCAGAGCTCGATCTTGATATTCGGCCATTTCGCGTAGAATCTCGGCAGAATCTCCGGAAGACAGATCTGTCCGCGGTAAGACGGGATACCGAGTTTCAGATTGCCGATGCTCTTTTCGGAGATGTCGGCGAGACGGTTCTGGAATTCATGTTCCTCGGCGAGGATCTTCACTGCAACAGCGTAGAGCTGTTCCCCTGCATAGGTGAGGGCGAGCTTTGGCTTCCGGTGAAAGAGCGGGACACCGTAGTACTGTTCCAGACGCTGGATATGCTGGCTTAGGTTCTGCTGGGAGATATAGAGCTTCTGGGCTGTGTTGGTGACGTGAAGCTCTTTTGCAAGTTCAACGAAATAGTACAAGCTGAGTAAATTCATAAAAAGACCCTTTCTATCTTTTGCAAGACGTAACGATTCAGCGCCTTCATAGTTACGAGTAAAAATCTATTTTAAAACGATCTACGCTCCGCTCAGGTCCGTGCTGGCTGTGTGCCACTGGTCCACAGCACCTGCGTCGATGGGATTTTTGACTTCCGGCCTATGTTTTCTTACGGTCAGCGCAGCAAGTGTGCAGACCTACTGAACTGTTACTGTAAAACAGCGTTTTGCGAAAAGACGGATTTTCCGCCAATACTTTCATTATATATATTGTTTATCGGGATGTAAAGTGAATAACAAAAAAATATTGTGAGAAGCAAATAAATACATTGTTTGTAATTGTTATAGACCTGCGATACAATATGGTCAGAAAGAGATGAGAGAGCAAAAGAAGCGATCTCAACCACATAAAAATCCAAGGAAAAGGAGATTACAAAATGGCAGTAGGTAAGAGAATCTATTTAAAGAGACACATGCCGGACAAAGAGGTTATGATGCAGTTTAAGAACATTCCGGCATCCAACACATGTGATGTAATGGGAAGAAACGCAGCGATGAATCCGAGAATCCGCCTTGTAAGTCAGCCGAAAGAGCAGATGGCAGTCGGACCGGCACTCACCGTTAAGGCAAGAGGCGGTGACAACCTTGCCCTTCACGCAGCATTAAACATTGCACAGGAAGGCGACTTCATCGTAGTATCCAACGAAGAGGATGATACACGTTCTCTTATGGGGGAGATCATGATGGCTTACCTTCGTTATGACAGAAAGATCGCCGGTATTGTTCTTGACGGACCGATCCGTGACATCGACGAGATCGGCAAGTGGGATTTCCCGGTATACTGCACAGGCACAACACCGGGCGGCCCGTACAAAGAGGGACCAGGCGAAGTTAACGTACCGGTATCCTGCGGCGGAATCAGCGTAAACCCGGGAGATATCATTCTGGCTGATCCGGATGGCGTTATCGTTATCCCGAGAAAAGATGCTCCGCAGATCTTAGAGGACGCAAAGAAGTTCCAGGCAGCAGATGAGAGCAAGCTCGCAGCTGCAAAGAACGGCACGGCAAAGAGAGAATGGGTCGAGAAGACTCTCGCGGCAAAAGAGTTCGAGATCATCGACGACGTTTACGAGCCGTAATCCAGATCATATACTGACAGTTCGCCATGCGCGGAGCTGGTCGAAAAGCCGCTGTGGATTTATTTGCAGAGACGTTTGACTAAATCAGGCATGGAAATAGAACTGTTGTCTTCCTGGACGGTCAAATGTCCGGGGAGAATTCAGCATCCATTCATTTCATAATGAAGACCTCTATACTTTATGTTTGTTATACCCCAAACCTTATTTTGCGAAAAGCAGACCAGGGACAGGAAGCTCAACCTGTCCCTGATCTGCTTTTTGCATTTTTCACACAGGTGTCTGAAAACACGAGATTAAATGTGAAAGGCCAATCATAAAAATAAAGAAAACAATAGTTACATAACAATGATTTTTTGTTAAAATAGAAGAAATACATTGTTTGTATTTGGAAAAGAACAGAGATACAATATGGACATAAAGAGATTGGCCCAATCAAAAGAAAAAAATATTTTTACGGGGGTACATATGACAGTTGCGTCTCTATTTAGCGACATGATCCTCATTGGCGTGTTCATGCTCGCAGGATTTTTTGTAAGAGAAATCGTGAAACCTATCCAGAAGCTGTTCCTTCCGGCTTCCCTGATCGGAGGACTTCTGGCACTGATCCTTGGTCAGCAGATGCTTGGCCTTGTTGAAATTCCGGAGTCTTTCTCAAAATTCTCCAACGTCCTGATTGCTCCGATCATGGCGGCTCTGTTATTCGGCGTTACGATCAACAAAAAGAAAGTTGTCGGATACATGGATTACATCTGCGTTGAGCAGGGAATCTACGGTATGCAGATGGCAGTCGGCGCTGCTCTTGGAGCACTGCTCGCGGTGCTTTGGCCGGGTCTTCCGAAGGGATGGGGCACCATGGGTGTGTTCGCGTTCCAGGGGGGTCACGGAAACGCAGGTGCGGCAGGACAGACATATGAGAATCTCGGTATTCCGGAAAATCTGTCTGTCGGAATGGTCCTTGCTACATTTGGTCTGATCATGGCTATGTTAGTCGGCATGGTCGTTGTAAACATCGGTGTAAGAAAAGGCTGGACAAAATTCGTTAAGGATGCGCAGAAACAGCCTGACTGGTACTATGGCGGAGTCCTTCCGGAGGAAAAGAGAAGTTCCATCGGCAGCACCGTGACAAGTTCCATCGGTATCAACCACCTTGCGCTTCAGGGCGGATGGCTTCTCGCGGCAGTTTACGCAGGTCGTCTTCTGATCAAGGCCGTCGGTCTTGTATGGCCGGGTGTCAGCGTTCTTCCGACTGTTATTCAGGGCATCCTCGGCGGAGCGATTATCTGGAACCTTGCGAAGGCAGTCAAACTTGACCGATATATTGATGTAAAGACCATCAAACATGTCAGCGGATTTTTACTTGAGGTCGTTGTCCTCACAGCGATGGCAACGCTTGATATCGAACTCATCAGTACATACATCGTGCCGATCGTGATCTACACAGCGATCTGCTGTGCGCTGACACTTGCGATGTCTCTTGGCTTCTGCAAGCTGTTCTGCAAAGAAGAATGGTTTGAAAAAGCATTGATGGCATTCGGAGTAGGTACAGGAAACACGGCGACAGGTCTTGCACTTGTCCGTGCCGTTGACCCGGATTCCAACTCCAGCGCACCGGATAACCACGGTATCTACAGCGCGGTTATGTGCTGGAAGGAAGCTTTCGCAGGGCTCGTTCCGATGTGGACCATGTCCGGAATCGGAATGACCGTTGGTGTCGGCGGAGTGATGTGCGCGATCTGCATCATCGTAGGCTGCATCTTATTCGTTCGTCCGAGCAGAAAAACAGCATAAAATCGGAAACCTTTGCGGGGCAGAGCGGGAACGCTCTGCCTTGTTCTGTTTCAGCATTTTCCCACCTTGCAAACCCCGGAAAACTATGTTATGATATCATGTGATTTCGTCTGCGTCCATGCTGGATGCGGGCATATGTGCGGTGAGTCTGGAACCAAAGATCGGAATGATGGGCGAAGAACGTGAAAGAGCAGCGGGAAGTTCTGATCCTGGACAGGCAAAAGAACATAGAAGGAGAAATGATATATGAAATGGAAGAAATTTACGCTTGAGACGACCACGGACGCAGTGGATTATCTCGGAAGCATGTTTGATGATATCGGAATCGAGGGAATGGAGATCGAGGATAACGTACCGCTTACCGAAAGCGAGACGAAGGGAATGTTCATCGATATTCTCCCGGAACTTCCGCCGGATGACGGTACCGCGAGAGTCAGCTTCTATTTAGACGAGGACGAGGATACGGAAGAAAAGTTGAAGGCAGTCCGTGAGGGGCTTGAGGAGATCCGCCAGTTCGTGAATATCGGTACCGCGAAGATCACAGAGTCCGAGACAGACGATAAGGACTGGATCAACAACTGGAAACAGTACTTCAAACCGTTTACGGTTGACCATATCCTGATCAAGCCGACGTGGGAGGAGATCCCGGAAGAACATAAGGACAAGCTCCTGATCCAGATCGATCCGGGAACTGCGTTTGGAACCGGAAAACATGAGACGACACAGCTCTGTATCCGCCAGCTCGAAAAGTATGTAAAGCCGGGCGTAAAGGTCCTTGACCTCGGAACAGGAAGCGGAATTCTCGGAATCGCTGCGTTAAAGCTTGGTGCGGAGTATGTATTTGGAACGGATCTCGATGAGAACGCCATCACCGCAGTTCATGAAAATCTGGCAGCCAACGATATCCCGGAGGAGAAGTTCGGTGTGATCCAGGGAAATATCATCGACGATAAGGCGACACAGGATGCGGCGGGATATGAGTGCTACGATATTGTTGTTGCAAATATTCTTGCCGACATTATCATCATGATCCAGAAACAGGTTCCGTTCCACTTAAAGAAAGGCGGAATCTTCATCAGCTCCGGTATTATTGATATGAAGGAACAGGCTGTCCGCGAAGCGCTTGAGGCGAACGAAGCCTTCGAGATCATCGAAGTGACAAGACAGGGCGAGTGGGTATCCTTCACAGCGAGGAAGAAATAGTGTACCATTTTTTTACGGAAACAGAATTTTTTACAGAGTCGGAGGCCGTGATCACCGGTCCCGATGTGAATCATATTAAGAACGTACTGCGGATGAAGCCGGGGGAGAAGATCCTGCTCAGCGACGGCAAGGGCACAAACTGTCTCTGTGAGATCACAGAGCTTTTCCCGGATAAGGTTCTTGCGAAGATCCTGCCGGAGGAAGTGGACGATACGGAGCTTCCTGTAAAAGTAACCTTGTATCAGGGACTTCCGAAAGCAGATAAAATGGAATTTATCATCCAGAAATGTGTAGAACTGGGTGTCACAAAGATTGTTCCGGTGGACACCGACCGCGCGGTGGTGAAGCTTGATGCGAAAAAAGAGGAAGCGAAGAGAAAGCGCTGGTACGGGATCTCCGAGAGCGCGGCAAAACAGTCGAAGCGCATGATTGTTCCGGAAATTGGAAATGTGATGAAATTTAAGGCGGCCATTGAGGCGGCAGCGCTGGATGATCTGGCGATCATTCCCTACGAAGATTCTGAGAGTCTTCCGGGAGCGGGCGGAATGGCGCTTACGAGAGAACTCATCGGAAGCTTAAAATCGGGGCAGAGTCTGTCTGTTTTTATCGGACCGGAGGGTGGATTTTCCGACGGGGAAGTGGAACTTGCGATGCAGTCCGGGGTGAAGCCGGTGACGCTCGGAAAGAGAATTCTCAGGACGGAAACAGCCGGAATGTTTGTGATGGCGGCTGTGGGATTATTACTGGAATCATGAAGTAAAAATTTCAGTGCAGACCGAAGAAAAATTCAGGATGAGTTTTTAATTATAACTGTGAATAACTGAACGATTACAAAAAAGTTGAAAATAGCATTATGCTATAAAGGGTAAATTTTAAGAAGTAAAAAGACCGGTATCATGAATATGGAGAATGTTTTGCCGGTCCAGACTGGGAGTAAATAAAACTCATGGAAAAGAGAGAAGTTTATTTTGATAACTCCGCGACGACCCGCGCCTTCGACGAGGTGCGCGACATCGTTGCGGAGACAATGACCGTGGACTACGGCAATACGTCCTCCAGACACATGAAAGGCGTAGAGGCAGAAAATTATATTAAGACTGCCCGTGAGGAGATCGCGAAGACTTTAAAAGTGAAGGATAAGGAGATCCTCTTCACTTCCGGCGGAACCGAGTCCAACAATCTGGCGCTGATCGGGACAGCGCTTGCAAATAAACGCGCCGGAAACCACATTATCACCTCCTGCGTGGAACATGCGTCGATCTACAATACAACAGCGTTCCTCGAGGAGCTTGGATTCCGTGTGACCTATCTTCCGGTAGATCATGACGGACATGTATCCTTAGACGCGCTCCGGGAAGCGATCTGCGATGATACGATCCTGGTTTCAATTATGTATGTGAATAACGAGATCGGCGCCGTAGAGCCTATTGAGGAGATCGCGAAGATCATCAAAGAGAAAAAGCCGTCCGTTTACTTCCATGTGGACGCGATCCAGGCTTACGGAAAATATGTGATCCGACCGAAGAAACAGGGGATCGATCTTTTATCTGCCAGCGGGCATAAGATCCACGGTCCGAAGGGAACCGGCTTCCTCTATATTGATGAGAAGGTAAAGATCAAACCGATCATCTACGGAGGCGGGCAGCAGAAAGGCATGCGTTCCGGTACGGAGAATGTTCCGGGATGTGCAGGTCTCGGACTTGCAGCAAAGATGGTTTATACAGATCATGATGCAAGGATCGATAAGCTTTATGCGATCAAGGACCATATGATAAAAGGTCTTCAGACGATGGACGGCGTTACAGTCCATGGTCTTACCGGACGGGACAGCGCTCCGCAGATCGTTGCGGCAGGCTTTGAGGGCGTAAGAGCAGAGGTCCTGCTCCATGCGCTGGAGGATAAGGGAATCTATGTTTCTTCCGGCTCCGCATGTTCCTCCAACCATCCTGGTGTGTCAGGAACCTTAAAGGGGATCGGCGTGAAGGATTCCCTGCTGGATTCCACGCTTCGCTTCTCCTTCGGTGCATTTAATACTGAGGAGGAAGTGGATTACTGTCTGGAAGTACTGAATGAACTTGTGCCGATGCTCAGAAGATATCGGAGAGCATAAAGATCATATACAACATTTGGCGGGAAAACGAAGAATTCCCGGCCGGTTACTAAGAAAAATGTCCTGAAACAGCGGCGGACGGCGGGAAAATGCCGATCGCAAAAAGTTCAGGATCCTATGGAGGATATTCCGTGAAATACAGATCATTTTTAATCAAATACGCAGAGATCGGCGTAAAGGGAAAAAACCGTTACCTCTTTGAGGATGCCCTTGTAAAACAGATCCATCACCGTTTAAAGAATCTGGAAGGCAATTTCTCCGTCACAAAAGAGGCGGGAAGAATCTACGCGGAGGCAGCAGAAGACTTCGATTACGATGAGGTGATCGACGCTCTTCAGCATGTATTCGGTATCGTCGGGATCTGCCCGATGGTTCAGATCGAAGACAACGGTTATGAGGATCTGAAGGCACAGGTCGTAAAATATATTGATGATGCCTACGAAAATAAGAATTTTACCTTTAAGGTCGTTGCAAGACGTGCCAACAAGCAGTATCCGGTAGTTTCCGACCAGATCAACCGTGACCTCGGCGAGGTGATCTTAAACGCGTTCCCGGAGACAAAGGTAAATGTCCACACACCGGATGTGCTGCTCCGTGTGGAGGTGCGCCATAAGATCAATATCTTTTCCGAGACGATCCCGGGACCGGGCGGAATGCCGATCGGAACAGCGGGACGCGCCATGTTATTATTATCCGGCGGAATCGACAGCCCGGTTGCAGGCTGGATGATCGCAAAGCGCGGCGTGACCATCGATGCGACCTATTTCCATGCGCCGCCGTACACGAGCGAGCGCGCAAAACAGAAGGTTGTTGATCTCGCGAAGCTTGTTGCGAAATACACGGGACCGATCCGCTTAAATATCATCAACTTTACCGATATCCAGCTTTATATCTACGATCAGTGCCCGCATGACGAGCTTACGATCATCATGCGCCGCTATATGATGAAGATCGCAGAGACGATCGCGAAGGAGAATGATTGTCTGGCACTTGTCACCGGCGAGAGCATCGGTCAGGTCGCATCCCAGACGATGCAGTCCTTGGCTGTCACAAATGAAGTCTGCGAGCTTCCGGTCATGAGACCGCTCATCGCCTTCGATAAGCAGGATATCGTTGATATCTCCTTAAAGATCGGCACCTACGAGACATCTGTTCTTCCGTACGAGGACTGCTGCACGATCTTCGTTGCAAAGCATCCGGTTACAAAGCCGAGCTTAAAAAAGATCAAAAATTCAGAGAAAAAGCTGGATGAAAAGATCGACGAGCTGATGAAGACAGCTCTGGAGACAAGAGAGGTGATCCGCTGCATCTAAAATGCGGTTTGGGATTCCCAGTTGGACTGAAATGTGCCGCAGCACGGAAAATGATGTTATGCGGTGCGGAAAAAACTGGCGGAAAAGGAAACTATGAGAAGCACGCTTTGCGAGCTTCTCAAGTTATCGCGGCAGTCGCCAAGGTCTCATGCAAGCATGGACTTTGGCTCGTTGCACGCGTAAAAAACTGCCGGAATTTAGTTTCCGGCAGTTTTTAAAAACACTTTCTTATGCTTCAATGATATACGGAGCAAGTACAGTAAGGATCTCTTCTGTATTTCCGCCATCGTGGATATTTAAATCGATCGGCTTGGAAAGGTCCAGACTGAAGATACCCATGATGGATTTTGCGTCGATGACGTATCTGCCGGAAACAAGGTCGAAATCGGTATCAAACTTGGTAAGGTCATTTACAAAAGATTTCACTTTATCGATGGAGTTTAAAGAAATTTTAACGGTTTTCATGTCAGTGTTCCTCCCAATATTCGAATATTTTTTGATTCTGGTAATAAAAAAACCTATCTTCATACTAAATGGACATGCATGAAAAGTCAAGAGGTATCTTGAATAAAAAACAAGCTTTGCACATGATATGATTCTGAAATTTTGAGGACGGAAACATGGCATGGCAGAGAAATCACCCCAGTAATTACAAGGAGATTGAATATGAGAAAAGCAGCGCTGCATAATCTTGGCTGCAAAGTAAATGCATACGAAACGGAGGCCATGGAACAGCTTCTGGAGGCTGCAGGCTATGAGATCGTGAGCTTTGAGGAGAAAGCGGATGTCTATGTCATCAACACCTGTTCCGTGACAAATGTTGCAGATAAAAAATCCCGCCAGATGCTGCACCGCGCGAAGGCGAAGAATCCGGACGCGGTGGTAGTTGCGGCAGGATGCTATGTCCAGGCGGCGGCGGACAAACTGAGAGAGGATGCCGCTGTTGATCTGATCATCGGAAACAACCGCAAGGCGGACCTTGTCCCGCTTCTGGAGGCATGGTTTGCCGGAAAAGAGATCCGGGAGTCCATCACGGACCTTGCGGGATCCAACGAGTACGAGAAACTTCACATCAACAAACAGGCGGAGCACACCCGCGCCTTCATCAAGGTTCAGGACGGCTGCAACCAGTTCTGCAGCTACTGCATCATTCCGTATACGAGAGGCCGCGTCAGAAGCCGCCGGCCGGAGGATGTGGAGGAGGAAGTAAAGATCCTGGCAGAGGAAGGTTACAAGGAGATCGTTCTCACCGGAATCCACCTGACCTCCTACGGCATCGATTTCAAGGATGAGGGAATCGACTTTCTGACACTGATTAAGAGACTTCATGAGATCGACGGAATCGAGCGGATCCGTTTTGGTTCCTTAGAGCCCCGTGTCATCACAGAAGAGTTCGCGTCGGAGCTTTCCAGGCTTCCGAAGATCTGTCCGCATTTCCACCTGTCCCTGCAGAGCGGATGCGACGATACCCTGAAGCGCATGAACCGCCATTACACCTGCAAGGAATATGCGGACCGCTGTGAGATCTTAAGAAAACACTTCAGGAATCCGGCGATCACGACGGATGTTATCGTCGGATTTCCGGCAGAGACGGATGCGGACTTTGAGACAACAAGGAGATTCCTCGAAAAAGTTCACTTCTACGAGATGCATGTGTTCCCGTATTCCAGACGTGCCGGAACCCGCGCGGACCGGATGCCTGACCAGGTGCCGGAGCCGGTGAAGAAAGAGCGCAGCGCCGTTCTCTTAAAACTCGAGAAGAAGATGTCCGGGGAGTACAGAAGTTCCTTCGCGGGAACAGAACAGGAGATCCTTCTGGAGGAACCGGTGACCATCAATGACGAGATCTACATGACCGGGTATACAAAGGAATATGTAAAGGCAGCGATCCGTCTCGACGGACGTGATCCGAAAGCGCTGAAAAATACGTTCGTTTCGGGCATTCTTGGAGATTTTCTGACAGAGGAGATTCTGCTTCTGAACGAAAAATAAGTATTTTTGGCACCCAAAATGCCGTGAAACAGTGTTGGAAGTCCCGATTTTTCTGGCTGAAAATGAAAAACAGCGTTAAATTGGGCGAGTAAGTTTTATATTGCACAAAATATGAAAGTAGAGTAGAATAAGGATAGCAACAAAAGGAGTGGCTTTGCGCGAAAAGCGCGGGACAGCCGTCGAAGGACGTGGGGATATTTATGGGCGATATCAGTAATACACAATATTTTAAAGCGGTACAGGAAGATAAAAAACTGGAGGTTGGTGAGGTCCTCCGTGAGGTTTACGAGGCGCTCACGGAAAAGGGATACAACCCGATCAACCAGATCGTCGGCTATATCATGTCTGGTGATCCGACCTATATTACAAGCTACAAGAGCGCAAGAAGCCTGATCATGAAGGTGGAACGTGATGAGATCCTGGAAGAACTGATGGAGAATTATATCGATACGAGACTCCGCTAGTTTCCGGGAAAGATAAGAAAGAATATGCAGACAGCCGGGAATCACCGGCTGGTTTTGCTATGAGGAAAAACAGATAGGATAATATACGTTATGAGAATACTCGGACTGGATTTCGGTTCAAAGACCGTAGGAGTCGCAGTCAGCGACGGACTTCTCCTGACGGCACAGGGTGTCGAGACCATCGAGCGCAAGGACGAGAATAAACTGCGCAAGACATGCGCCCGGATCGAGGAGCTGATCGCGGAGTACGAGATCACGGAGATCGTGCTGGGACTTCCGAAAAATATGAACAATACAGAAGGAGAGCGCGTCGAAAAGACGAAAGCTTTCGGAGAAATGCTGGAGCGCCGTACCGGACTTCCGGTGCATTACTGGGATGAACGTCTCACGACCGTTGCTGCGGAACAGATCCTGATGGAGAGCGGAGTGCGCCGCGAGAACAGAAAAGCGGTGATCGATAAAGTCGCTGCGGGGCTGATCTTACAGGGTTATCTGGACTGCCTGAAAACAAAGGAAAACGAATAGAACGAGTAACTGTAAGGATACCGAACAGTTACGCATTTTTCAGAGACAGGAGAATATGTATGGAAGAGAGAAAGATCATGCTGGTCGATGATGACCAGACACTGGAATTCTATGTTGTGGAGGAGACAAAATTAAACGGGGCAAACTATCTTCTTGTCACAGACGCGGAAGATGACGACGAGGAAGGCGACTGCTATATCTTAAAGGATATGTCCGGCGCAGACGAGTCTGATGCTCTCTATGAGTTCGTGGAAGATGAGGACGAGCTGGAAGGTCTCATGAAGATCTTCGCGGAGCTTCTTGACGACGTGGATCTCGAGAAACAGTAGAGCACGTACAAAAAGCAGAAAACAAACATTCAATACACAGATACAGACAAACAATCGTATTGACAGTCAGGAAACTTGCCCGTCTGGATGACGGGAAATAGGCGGGTCCTGGTGCTTGGAAAAGAAACTGATCGAATACAGGACCGGTTGCTGTCTGCGCAGAACGCTGGCAGCAGGAAGGGATTCGGAGGACAGATGTTGGGGGACAATGAAGATGAACGACGAAACGGTAAAAGGACTGCTGCGCAAGGCAGGACTCAAAGTAACAAATCAGCGTATGATGGTACTTGATATTATTGCGTCCCATCCAGCGGAACATCTGACTGCGGAAGAAATTTATGATTTAGCGAAAGTAAACAGCCCGGAGATCGGACTGGCTACGATATACAGGACCGTACAGGTCCTTTTAGACCTGCATGTAATCGACAAAGTCACATTTGATGACGGTTTTACCCGGTATGAGCTGAACGGTGAAGAAAGCGCGTCGGGACACCGCCACCACCATGCCATCTGCACCGGCTGCGGAAAGGTGTATTCCCTTGAATCAGACCTTTTGGACAGCCTGGAAGAAGAGGTCATGGAGAAACTGGGCTTTCTCGTGACGAACCACGAGGTGAAGCTCTACGGACTTTGCAGTGAATGCAGGAAGAAGAATGAAAAGAAAGAGGTTATGAATCGTGAAGAACGTGAAAAATGATACAGCAGACTGCAAAGTCAAAATTATCCCTCTCGGGGGACTGGAACAGATCGGAATGAACATGACAGCCATCGAGTACGGCGACAGCATCATCATTATGGACTGCGGACTTGCATTCCCCAGTGATGACATGCTTGGAATCGATCTTGTCATTCCGGATGTGACCTATCTAAAAGATAATTATGAGAAAGTAAAAGGATTCGTTATTACCCACGGTCATGAGGACCATATCGGAGCGCTTCCGTACGTGTTAAAAATGGTGAACGCGCCGGTCTATGCGACAAAGTTGACCATGGGCTTAATTGACCATAAACTCGAAGAGAACAACATGCTGCGCAGCGTAAAGCGCAAGGTCGTAAAGCACGGACAGTCCATCAATCTCGGCTGTTTCCGCGTAGAATTTATCAAGATGAATCACTCCATCGAGGACGCGGCTGCCCTTGCCGTATTCACACCTGCGGGAATCATCTTAAACACCGGTGACTTCAAGATCGACTACACTCCGGTATTCGGCGATGTGACAGATCTCCAGAGACTGGCAGAGCTTGGAAAGAAAGGCGTTCTTGCCCTTCTCTGTGATTCCACAAACGCGATCCGTCCTGGATTTACCATGTCCGAGAGAACCGTCGGAAAGACCTTTGATGCGATCTTTGCGGAGCATCAGCAGAACCGTATCATTGTTGCGACATTCGCCTCCAACGTGGACCGTGTCCAGCAGGTCATCAACTCCGCATGCAAGTATGGCAGAAAAGTCGTTGTGGAAGGCCGCAGCATGGTCAACGTCATCGGAACTGCCCAGGAGCTCGGATACATCAATATCCCGGATGGAACTCTCGTGGATATTGAACAGTTAAAGAATTATAAGGAAGAGGATACCGTCCTCATCACAACAGGAAGCCAGGGCGAGTCCATGGCAGCTCTTTCCAGAATGGCATCCTCCATGCACCGAAAGGTTTCCATTACCCCGCGTGATGTGGTTGTTTTAAGCTCCACCCCGATCCCGGGAAATGAGAAGGCCGTATCAAGAGTCATCAATGAGCTCTCAATGAAGGGCGCGAAGGTCATCTCCCAGGATACCCACGTATCCGGACATGCCTGCCAGGAGGAGATCAAGCTTGTCTACTCCTTAGTACGCCCGAAATTTGCGATCCCGATCCACGGCGAGTACCGTCACAGAATGGCACAGAAGGAGCTTGCGATCTCTCTTGGAATCCCGAAGGAGAATGTTGTGATGCTCCACACAGGAGACGTGCTTGAAATCGGTGAGAGCGGAGCGGACGTCATCGATCATGTACAGTCTGGCGGTGTTCTCGTTGACGGACTCGGTGTTGGAGATGTCGGAAACATTGTTCTCCGCGACCGCCAGAACCTTGCCCAGAATGGCATCATCATCGTTGTCCTGACGCTGGAGAAGCATTCCAATATGCTGCTCTCCGGACCGGATATCGTATCCCGAGGATTTGTCTATGTGCGTGAATCCGAGGATCTGATGGAAGAGGCTCAGGCAATCGTGGATCAGGCTGTGGCAGACTGCTTAGAGCGTCACGTGTCTGATTGGGGCAAGATCAAGAACATCATCCGTGACAGCTTAAGCGACTTCTTATGGAAACGAATCAAGAGAAACCCGATGATCCTTCCGATCATCATGGAAGTTTAAATGAACCCAGTTAGCCGTGCACCGAGCTGGGCTGAAAATTGTGTTGCAAGCTTGCTTGCATAAGCAATTTTTGGCACAGCTCAGTATAGGGGGGGAACGCCCCCGACTTCTTGTTTTCATGCACATGAAAACAAGAAGATACACGGCGGAGCTACCTGCAAGGGAAATGATATGAGCAAGATAACGAGAGAAATCAACAAAATCAGCCTGTTTGTCATCAGCACATCCGGAAGGATCATCCTGTACGGTCTCGCTGCGGTACTCATCGTTACGGGGGCGAGAAGCGCCTACTCCTTCGGACATGGGATCTTCTACGCGCCGGCAATGGAAGCAGAGCCTGGAACAGAAAAGAGTATCAAACTGGACGGGGATGAGTCGGTGGAAGAGGTCGGAAAGATCTTAAAGAAAGCCGGTCTGATCCGCGATGCCCGCACATTTACGATCCAGGCAAAATGCTATGGATATGAAGTGAACGCGGGAACCTACGAGTTAAACACCTCGAAGGATTCCAAGGAGCTGATCAATATTTTAAAGGAAAATCCGGACGATACCGCGAAGGAAGACACAAAATCATGATCACGGAAAACAGACTTACGACTTATATAAATTCCCTGGCCCAGGGAGACGGACCGCTTATTGAGACGATCGCTGAGAATGCTGTGAAGAACAGGGTTCCGATCATCCGCAGGGAGACAGCATCGCTCTTAAAGACGATGGTGACGCTGGTGGCTCCGAACCGGATCCTTGAAGTTGGAACTGCGGTCGGATACTCGGCACTTTTGATGGCATCGGTGATGCCAAAAGAGTGCCGGATCACGACCATTGAAAAATATGAAAAGAGGATCCCGGAGGCGAAGGAAAACTTCCGCCTTGCTGGGATGGAAGAAAAAATCACGCTGCTGGAGGGCGATGCCGGGGAAATCCTTGCGGGTCTTTCCGGCTCCTTTGATTTTATCTTCATGGACGCGGCAAAGGGCCAGTACATCAACTGGCTGCCGGATATCCTGCGCCTTCTGCGGGATGGCGGACTTTTAATGTCTGACAATGTCCTCCAGGACGGAACGATCATGGAATCGCGTTACGCGGTGGAGCGCCGTGACCGGACGATCCACGAGCGGATGCGGGAGTATTTATATACGTTAAAACATATGGATGAATTCGAGACTTCGATCCTGCCGGTGGGCGACGGGGTCGCGCTCAGTGTGAAAAAAGGAAGCGGTCCGGCAAAATAGAGGCGGACTTGTTTCATGCGGTCAGCGCAGCGGGTGTGCAGACCGGTTGAACATTTGGAAAGGATGAATTATGAGAAAAACAGAACTTCTGATTCCGGCAGGAAGCCTTGATGTCTTAAAGACAGCCGTTATCTACGGCGCTGATGCTGTATATCTCGGCGGTGAGGCATTCGGCCTCCGCGCCAAGGCGAAAAACTTTACGAACGAAGAGATCATGGAGGGCATCAAATTTGCCCATGACCACGGCGTAAAGGTGTATATCACAGCGAATATTCTCGCGCACAACGACGACCTTGCAGGTGTTGAGGAGTATTTTGAGGAGTTAAAGACGATCCGTCCGGACGCTCTCATTATCTCAGACCCGGGTGTTTTCACCATCGCAAAGCGGGTACTCCCGGATATGGAGATCCATATCAGCACCCAGGCGAACAATACAAACTATGGAACATATCTCTTCTGGCATGAGCTCGGCGCAAAGCGTGTGGTTTCCGCCAGAGAGTTATCTTTAAAGGAGATCAAGGAGATCCGGGAGCATATCCCGGAAGACATGGAGATCGAGAGCTTCATCCACGGCGCGATGTGCATTTCCTACTCCGGAAGATGCCTGCTCAGCAACTTCTTTACGGGCCGCGACGCGAACCAGGGTGCCTGTACCCATCCGTGCCGCTGGAAATACTCCGTTGTGGAGGAGACGAGACCGGGCGAGTATATGCCGGTATACGAGAATGAGCGAGGAACCTATATTTTCAACTCCAAGGATCTCTGCATGATCGAGCATGTGCCGGAGATGATCGACGCCGGAATCGACAGTTTTAAGATCGAAGGCCGCATGAAGACGGCGCTCTATGTGGCAACAGTTGCCAGGACCTACCGCAAAGCCATCGATGACTATCTGGAGAATCCGGAGAAATATAAAGCGAACATGGAGTGGTACAAGGAAGAGATCGGAAAGTGCACTTACCGTGAGTTTACCACAGGTTTTTACTTTGGAAAACCGACGTCCGAGACCCAGATCTACGACAGCAACACGTATGTAAAGAACTATATCTATCTCGGAACTGCGGAAGAGCGCGATGCGAGAGGATTCGCGAAGATCGAGCAGAAGAATAAGTTCTCCGTCGGTGAGACCATCGAGATCATGAAACCGGACGGAAGAAATATTTCCGCCCTTGTCCGCGGCATCTACACCGAGGAGGGCGAGAGCCAGGAGAGTGCACCGCATCCGAAACAGGTCCTCTATATCGACCTGGACGGGGAAGTGGAGCAGTACGATATTCTGCGTAAGAAAGAGGCAGAGTAAGAGATTACCGGGTGGCGATTCCCTGAGTAGAAATGTTCACAGCACGCAGAGCTGGCTGGGATCCTGCGGGGCTGGAGGGAAACATTTTCAGAGTTGACAGAATTGCAGATAATAATGTGAAAGACTGGAAAGGAGGCATAATTGTGGCGGTAGTTTTTGGCATCCTTGGAATATTATGCCTCATTTATTACGGCGTGATCGTGATCTACTCCGGCGCGGGAACTTCGTTCTCGGCGATCTGGATCATACTGGCGCTGGGATTTTTTGCCGCGGCCGCGGTGATGAAGTTTTACCCGAGATTCCGCGACAAGATTCCGGTGCAGCTGGAAGTGGCGGTGATCACGTTTTTTTCAGCCATCGCCTTTATTTTTGTCGTGGTGGAACTCATGATGGGTTTCAGCGCTATCTCCTTCCAGAAGGAGAGTGTGAACTACGTGATCGTCCTCGGCGCCCAGGTGCGCGGAAACAAGATCAGCCGCACCCTGGAGCGGCGCCTGGATAAGGCGGTGGAGTACGCGGCCTATCATCCGAACACGGTGTTCGTTCTTTCCGGCGGACAGGGCGATGATGAGGATGTGACAGAGGCATCCGCTATGTACCGATATATGAAGAGCCGTGGGGTGCCGGATTACCAGCTCCTCTTAGAGGAATCGTCCCGCAGCACTTACGAAAATATGGTATACAGTAAGATTCTGATTACGGAAAGAGAACGTCTCCGCCGGGCAACGCTGCGCGCGGCCATGGCGGAATACGGTTACCTTCTTCCGCCGGATGAGGAAATCACGATCCGCGTGGGCATCCTCACCAGCAATTTCCACGAACTCCGGGCAAAAGGAATCGCAAGACACGTCGGAATCCCGAATGTCAGCGGAATTTCCGCGAAGTCGGATCCGGTGCTTTTTGCACATTTTTGTGTCAGAGAGTGTTTTGCGATATTAAAAGATAAATTTGTGGGAAATATGTAAATAAGGGCATCAAGGTCAGGAATCCGACGCAAGCTTGCCTGCAGGAGAGGGCATGACCTTGAGACCCGCCAAAAACATGAGTAAGCAGCCATTTTTTCGCAGAAAAAATGAGCGGATTACGAATGTTTTTGAGGGTGCTATGTGCCGGTGGCACATGATCAGCACCGACCGGAGCGGAGCGCAGACGTGGAAGCACGAAGTGCGGAGCGATCCGGTTACAACTATAGCCTAAAGCACAACAGAAAGGACATTCAGATATGGAGAGCCAGATTGAATCAGTCAAAGCCCTTGACGCGTACCGGCTTCGGCAGGTAAAACATATCCCGGAACTGAATTCCGACGGTATGATCTTAGAGCATAAAAAAACAGGCGCAAATATATTCCTCATGAGCAACGAGGACAATAATAAAGTATTCTGCATCGGTTTCCGGACGCCGCCGTCAGACAGCACCGGCGTTCCGCATATCATCGAGCATACCGTGCTCTGCGGATCTGATAAATTCCCGGTGAAGGATCCATTTGTGGAGCTCGTCAAGGGATCCTTAAACACCTTCTTAAACGCCATGACTTACCCGGATAAGACCGTTTATCCGATCGCAAGCTGCAACGACACTGATTTCCAGAACCTCATGGACGTTTACATGGACGCGGTCTTCCACCCGAATATCGGAAAAGAGAAGAAAATCTTCATGCAGGAAGGCTGGCACTACGAGCTGGAAGAGCCGGAAGGCGAGATCACCTACAACGGCGTTGTATACAACGAGATGAAGGGCGTGTTCTCCTCCCCGGAGAGTGTCCTGGACAGCTATATCCATACGGCAATGTTCCCGGATACCTGCTACGGCGTGGAGTCCGGCGGAGATCCGGAAGACATTGTAAAGCTGACCTACGAGGATTACCTCGCGTTCTATCATAAATATTATCATCCGTCCAACAGCTATATCTACCTCTACGGCGATATGGACATGACGGAGAAATTAAGATGGCTGGATGAGGAGTACCTCGGAAAGTACGACAGAAAAGAGATCGATTCTGAGATCCAGATCCAGAAGAAATTCAAGGAACCCATCGAGAGGGAGATCTTCTACTCCGTATCCGAGTCCGAGAGCCTTGATCACGCGACCTACCTTTCCATCAATACCCAGGCGGGAAATGAACTCTCCCCGAAGGAGTACGTGGCATTCCAGATCCTGGAGTATGTGCTCTTAGATGCCCCAGGCGCGTCGCTTAAGAAAGCGCTTCTGGATGCCGGGATTGGCGATGACATCATGGGAGGCTACGAGTATGGGATCTTACAGCCGTATTTCTCCGTGATCGCGAAGAACGCGGAGAGAGAGCAGAAGGACGAGTTCGTAAAGATCGTAAAGGCGGAGTTAAAGAAGCTCGCGGACGGCGGCATCGACAAAAAGTGCCTGAAAGCCGGAATCAACAACTATGAATTCCAGTACCGCGAGGCGGATTATGGCTCCACGCCGAAGGGACTCATGTACGGTCTCCAGTGCCTGGACAGCTGGCTCTATGGCGGCGATCCGATGATGCACTTAGAGTATGAGGACACCTTCGCGGCGTTGAAGAAAGGCGCGGACAGCGGATATTTTGAGGGACTGATCAGGACATACCTTCTCGACAACCCGTACGAGGCTGTTGTGATCGCGAGCCCGAAGAAGAACCTCACCGCACGGATCGAGGAGCAGACGGCGAAAAAGTTAAAAGAATATAAGGACAGTCTCTCTAAAGAGGAGATCGAGACTCTGGTACGCCAGACGAAGGAATTAAAGGAATACCAGGATACCCCGTCACCGAAGGAAGATCTCGAGAAGATCCCGATGCTCACGAGAGAGGAGATCGGAAGGGAACCGGCGAAGCTGATCTTCGAGGAGACGAATCTGGATGGCATCACAGTGGTCCGCCACAACATGTTCACGTCAGGGATCGGTTATCTGAAGGTCCTCTTCAACACGGACCGGATTCCGATGGAGGACCTGCCGTATCTCGGACTCTTAAAATCTGTCCTTGGATATGTGGATACGAAAAATTACAGCTACAGCGATTTAAGCAGCGAGATCTTTTTAAACAGCGGTGGAATTTCCTTCTCCGTGACATCTTACCCGGATCTCACAAAGGCAGGAAGCTTCACAGGCGTCTTTGTCTGCAGCGCGAGAGTGCTCTACGAGAAGCTTGACTTCGGCTTCGAGATCCTGGAGGAGATCCTTAACCGCTCTGTTCTCGATGATGAGAAGCGGTTAAACGAGATCCTAAGCGAGGGAAAATCAAAGTCCCAGATGAAACTCATGGGATCCGGCCACACGGCGGCAGTCGCGAGAGCCACATCCTACTTCTCTGACACCTCCTACTATAACGATATGACAGGCGGGATTGGATACTTTAAGTTCCTGGAGGACTGTGCGAAGAACTTTGACGAGAAGAAGAGCGAGATCATCGCAGGTCTGAAGCGTGTGATGGAAGCTCTTTTTACAAGGGAGAACATGACCGTCAGCTACACGGCGGACGACGAGGGATTCTCTTACCTCGGGAATGCTATGAAGAAGCTCTCTGAGAAGCTTCCGGCGGGCAGCGGAAAAATCTATCCGTTTACGGCACCGAAGGAGAATTTAAACGAGGGATTTACTTCCTCCTCAAAGGTCAACTATGTGGCACACTGTGGAACCTTCGCGGGAAGCGGATATTCCTACACAGGCGCGCTTCGGATCCTGAAGGTGATGCTGAGCTACGATTACCTCTGGATCAACATCCGCGTGAAGGGCGGCGCTTACGGCTGTATGAGCGGCATTGGACGTTCCGGCGAGGGATATTTTGTCTCTTATCGCGATCCGGAAGTGAAGAAGAGCGATGATATCTATCTCGGCATTCCGGCTTATCTGGAGAACTTCGAGGCGGATGAGCGCACCATGACAAAATATGTCATCGGAACCATCAGCGATATCGACACACCGCTGACCTCGTCCTTACAGGGAAGCCGCGGACTCTCCGCATGGTATTCCGGAGTGACGGACGAGATGCTGAAGAAGGAGCGCGAGGAGATCTTAAACGCGACTGTGGAAGACATCCGCGCCCTTGCACCGATCACGAAGGCGATCCTTGAGACTGGCGCGGTATGCGTGGTCGGAAATGAGGATAAGATCAAGGCAGACAGCGAGATATTTAAGGAGATCAAGCCGCTGTTTGCATAATACCAAGGGAAAAAAGGCCGGAACTTCGACGCAGGCTTGCCTGCAGGAGAAGTTTTGACCTTTTGGCCCGCCAAAAGCATGAGTAAGTAGCCATTTTTCGAAGAAAAATGAGCGGATTACGAATGCTTTTGAAGGTTGCGGGAGCACGCAGTGCGGAGCAACCTGGTATGAGAGAGATTACCAATGCTTTTGAAGGTGCTATGTGCCGGTGGCACATGTCCAGCACCGACCGGAGCGAAGCGTAGATGCGGGAGCAATTCGGTATGGGAGAGATACATATAAAAGAATTAAGGAGATTTCATGAAAAAGGGATATAAATCTGGTTTTGTGACATTGATCGGACGCCCGAACGTTGGTAAGTCCACGCTGATGAACCACCTGATCGGACAGAAGATCGCGATCACATCGGAAAAACCGCAGACCACGAGAAACAGGATCCAGACCGTGTATACAGATGAGCACGGTCAGATCATCTTCCTGGACACACCTGGTATCCACAAGGCAAAAAACAAGCTTGGTGAGTACATGGTGAATGTAGCGGAGCACACACTCCGCGAGGTGGATGTGATCTTATGGCTCGTGGAGCCGGGAACCTACATCGGTTCCGGCGAGCAGCATATCTTAAAGGTGCTGCAGACCGTAAAGACGCCGGTGATCCTCGTCATCAACAAAATCGATACGGTGAAGAAAGAGGATATCTTAAAGACTATCGAGACTTATAAGGACGCGTACCACTTTAAAGAGGTGATCCCGGTATCCGCGATGAAGAAGACAAACACGGATACCCTGATCCACACGATCTTCCAGTATCTGCCGGAGGGACCGCAGTATTACGATGAGGACACCGTCACAGACCAGCCGATGCGCCAGATCGCCGCGGAGCTGATCCGCGAGAAGGCACTCCGCATGATGTCTGACGAGATCCCCCACGGAATCGCAGTCACCATCGAGCGCATGACAGAGCGCGATAATGGCATGTTTGATATCGACGCGACGATCATCTGCGAGAGAGAGTCCCACAAGGGAATCGTCATCGGAAAGGGCGGTCAGATGTTAAAGCGTATCGGAACCTCCGCAAGAATCGAGATCGAGAACCTTATGGACACGAAGGTCAACTTAAAGCTCTGGGTCAAGGTCCGCAAGGAGTGGAGAGATTCTGAGCTCTACATGAAGAACTACGGTTATAATTCGAAAGACATTTAAGATATGAGAGAACAGGTGATTCTGACCGGGATGGTCATCAAATCCGCCCCGGCGGGCGAATACGACAGAAGACTTGTGATCCTGACCTGTGAACGGGGAAAGATCACGGCTTTCGCCAGAGGCGCAAGAAGACCGGGAAGCACGCTGATGGCGGCATCCGCGCCTTTTGTATTCGGCACGTTTGCCCTCTATGAGGGCCGGGATGCCTACTCTCTCGTCTCTGTGGATGTACAGAACTACTTCCGGGAGATCACGGAGGATATGGAGGCGGCGTGTTACGGCTCCTATTTTCTGGAGTTTGCGGACTACTACGGGAGAGAAAATCTGGAGGCAGTGGAGACCTTAAAGCTTCTCTATCAGTCCCTCAGGGCGCTCTTGAAAAGCGCGATCCCCAATCGCCTTGTGCGGGCAGTCTTTGAACTGAAACTCATGGAGATCAACGGTGAGTATATGGAAAAGCCTCTGGGAAGACTGGAAGATTCCACGATCTATACCTGGGAGTATGTCCTTGCGTCGCCGGTGGAAAAGCTCTATACCTTTACGGTCACAGAGAAAGTTCTGGAAGAATTTACGAAGTGCGTAGCGGAAAATAAGCGGCGATTCGTAGATAAAACCTTCCATTCACTTGACATTTTGGATGTTCTTGTATATAAATAGGGTAATCCTTAAAAATAGCGGACATCTGTGCGGCTTATTCGTACAGTCGGAGATACCGGAATATCCGTGCGTAACGATGAAGGTACTGGAGCGTTACGGATTTTTAGGGATAAGGAGGAATTCATGAAAAAAGGACAGACGGCAGCAGCCATTCTCCTTCTTTCGCTTGCCTTAAACGGCTGCGGCGGAGGAAACGGAACGACCGCATTTGCCCCGACGGAGACCAGCCTTTATGTCACAAAGGAAGGAACCGTTACCAGCGCAGATGTGGAGACTTACGAGAATGATTACTACAGTGCTGATGAATTAAAAGCTTACGCAGAAGAAATGCTGGGCGTGTTTGAGAGTGGAAATCAGTCCGGAAGCAGCGAAAAAAAGGCTGAGATCGCGGAATGCACCGTGAAGGACGGAACCGCAAAGCTTCTCATCACATTTCCGGATGCGGAGGAATATCTTCGTTTCTCGGAGGAATATCCGGATACTGAGAGTGGGATCCGGATTGAGAGCCTGGATGTCGTTTCCGTTCCGGATGGGGTGGAAAAGGGCTATATCGTCGGATCCACGTTCTACAAGGCGGGAGACGAGAATACCGAGGTCTCCGCTGTGGATATAACAAAACAGAAAAAGCTCTATGTGGTATGTGTGAAGGGCAGCGCAAAGATCCAGACAGACGGACAGGTCCGGTATGTGTCTGAGGGTGTGACCCTTAACGGAAGTATGGCCGAGACACCGGAAGGTGAGACGTCCTATATTATATTTAAATAGTGAAAAACTGTTCAGCTGGTCTGCGCGTTTTCCTGCGCCGGCCGTAAGAAAACACTGTTTGAAGGGCTGGACAGTTACAATAGAAGAATTACTCTGCCGCGCAGACCAGCACGGACAGAAAGAGATCAAGAGGAGAGTCACAATGGAAAAGACAATGGAAAAAATTGTAGCACTTGCGAAATCCAGAGGCTTTGTATATCCGGGTTCCGAGATTTACGGAGGTCTTGCAAACACATGGGATTACGGCAATCTGGGCGTAGAGCTTAAGAATAACGTAAAGCGCGCATGGTGGAAGAAATTCATTCAAGAGAATCCGTACAATGTAGGTGTTGACTGCGCGATCTTAATGAACTCCCAGACATGGGTAGCATCCGGACATATCGGCGGTTTCTCCGATCCGTTAATGGACTGTAAGGCATGTAAAGAGCGCTTCCGTGCCGACAAGCTCATCGAGGACTACATGGCAGAGAAAGGCGTTGAGCCGGAGACTCCGATCGACGGCTGGAGCCAGGAGCAGATGAAGAAGTACATCGATGATAACCAGATCCCGTGCCCGAGCTGCGGAAAGCATGACTTTACTGATATCCGTCAGTTCAACTTAATGTTCAAGACATTCCAGGGTGTTACTGAGGACGCAAAGAACACGGTTTACTTAAGACCGGAGACAGCACAGGGTATCTTCGTAAACTTCAAGAACGTACAGAGAACCTCCAGAAAGAAAGTTCCGTTCGGTATCGGACAGATCGGTAAGTCCTTCCGTAACGAGATCACACCGGGTAACTTCACATTCCGTACCAGAGAGTTCGAGCAGATGGAGTTAGAGTTCTTCTGCAAACCGGGCACAGACCTCGACTGGTTCGCATACTGGAAACAGTACTGCATCAAGTGGCTGCAGGATCTCGGCATCAAGCCGGACGAGATGCGCGCCCGCGACCATTCTCCGGAAGAGCTTTGCTTCTACAGTAAGGCAACCACAGACCTTGAGTTCTTATTCCCGTTCGGCTGGGGCGAGCTCTGGGGAATCGCGGACAGAACCGACTATGACCTGACGCAGCATCAGAATGTATCCGGTCAGGATATGTCTTACTTTGATGATGAAGTAAATGAAAAATACATTCCGTATGTAATCGAGCCGTCTCTCGGCGCAGACCGTGTGACACTTGCATTCCTCTGCTCCGCATACGACGAGGAAGAGTTAGAGGGCGGCGATGTCCGCACCGTTATGCACTTCCATCCGGCGATCGCACCGGTGAAGGTTGGTATCCTTCCGTTATCCAAGAAGTTAAACGAGGGTGCAGAGAAGGTATATGCAGAGCTTTCCAAGTACTATAACTGTGAGTTCGATGACAGAGGAAATATCGGTAAACGTTATAGAAGACAGGATGAGATCGGTACGCCATTCTGCGTAACCTATGACTTTGATTCTGAGACAGACGGAGCTGTAACCGTTCGTGACAGAGATACCATGGAGCAGGTTCGTATCCCGATCGCAGAGTTAAAGAGCTATTTTGAGGAAAAATTAAGCTTCTAATTACTGGAAAAATCAGTGATTAGGACAGGATGAGGCGGCTGGATCTTATGTCAGACCGCCTCTTTCTTCTATAAAATAGAAAAATGCGATAGTTTGAGTATGAAACTGTCCGTGCAGGAAAGACATAAAGGAAAGAAAAACAAGATGGAAAAGAAGAGAATCATCCTGGCATCCGGTTCCCCGAGACGGAAAGAACTGCTTCTGCAGATCGGAATCGTCCCGGAGATCATCGTGAGCCACGTGGAGGAGAAGATCACATCGGATGAGCCCTCGGGGGTAGTTATGAGCCTTGCGGAGCAGAAAGCCGTTGATGTTGCGGAAGATATGCCGGAAGGCGCGGTAGTCTTAGGATCTGATACGGTCGTTGCGGCAGATGGAAAGATCCTCGGAAAACCGAAGAGCCATGAAGAGGCATATGAGATGATAAAAAGACTCGCGGGACGCAGCCATCAGGTCTATACGGGCGTGTGCATCGTGAAAAAAGGAACTGCGGGAGAGAAAGATACCGTTGTTTCCTTCTACGATGAGACGGACGTGAACGTGTCCACGATGACAGAGGCGGAGATCCGTGAGTACGCGGATTCCGAGGAGCCCATGGACAAGGCGGGATCTTATGCGGTCCAGGGATTTTTTGCGAGATATATTGAGGGATTAAAGGGATCCTACGCGAACGTGATGGGACTTCCGGTGCATTTAGTGTACCAGAAATTGAAAGAACTTGGCGCTGTGTAGAAGTGGAGACAGAAATATGGGAAAATGGAACCGATGGGGACGGACGCTTAGCGTAGTCGTCCTCGCGGCAGCAGTCGTCTGCGGATGCGGCGTGAAGGAAACGCTGCTTTCCGGCAGAAAAAGTGAAAGAGAGTATGGGAAATCCGAAACCATGGTGATCGTCACCACGGAGCGGCTCCGTTATGAAGAATTATATACAGACAAGATCTGGGATACGGTGGTGGACGAGTCTGGAACTACCTTCGAGGAGACATTGCTGTCCCAGATCCATGATTTCTTAAAGGAATTAAAGACCATGAGCCGCATGGCGGACGAGGAAAAAGTCACGCTCTCCGGAAAAGAGCGGGAACTGGCAAAACAGGCAGCGGCTCAGTACATGAAAGAACTGAAAAACGCCGGGGAGAGTTCCGAAATCGACAAAGATGTGGTAGAATCTTTATATGAAGACTACTGGAAGACCGAAAAACTGGTGGAGACGCTGACGGGCAGCGTCAACCTGGAAGTCAGCGACAGCGAGGCGAAGGTCATCACCGTGGATGAGATCGTGCTCTCCGATAAGGACCAGGCGGATGAGGCGTTAAAGAAAGTCCAGATGGAAGGAACCGACTTTATGACCGTTGCAAAGGAGGTTTCTGAGGATCAGGAGATCGAGAAGAAGATCTCCAGAGGCTTGAGACCGGAGGCTTACGAAAAGGCTGCTTACGCCCTGGCCACAGGGGAGATCAGCGATGTGATCGAGGCGGATGGAAAATATTATATCCTGCGCTGCGTCAACGACTACGATGAAGCTGCCACAAAGGCCCGGAAGGAAGAGATGGTCCGGGAGAAGAGGAATGAGGTGTTTTACGAGACCTACTCGGAGTACGCGGCGAAGGTCCATCTCGCGAAGGATGACAGCCTGTGGAAGAATCTCTCGATAACAGATGGAGAGAGGACATCGGCGGACTTTTTCGAGATATTTGAAACAGTATGTAAAGGTACAGACAGTTAACAGCTTAAAAATATTCACCAGGTCCGCACAGCTGTAATGACATAAGAGTATATTTTAAGTTACTGTACACGGGTAGGAATTTTCTGAACTGAAAATTCCGTACAATACAGTGGTGGTAGTGGATTTTGCCGATTCGGAATGCGAAGCATCGGCAAAATCAGTTACTGTTTGCGCAAAGCGTGAACAGTAACTATTTTAAGCAGGACAGATATGGAACAGGTAAAAAGTTCCAGACATAATCAGGGAAACAACATGCGGAGGTAAATAATGGTTGCATTAAAGATCGAAGAGCAGAAAGCGTTTACGGCAGGGCTTTTCATCGGGGAGATCTTTGATAAATTTCTGGTGCGGGAAGCGGAGATCGTGACCTACAACCAGTTCACGATCGACGGAAAGGTCCGTCAGGGCTATTTTTCCGAAGAGGAACTGGAAGAAAACAGGATCGAAGAGTACTCTTCATGGAAGACCTTAAAGCCGGTCTGCTACTCCTTAATAAAAGGAAAACGGCTTCCGGAGAGCTTCCGCATTGTATTTCAGATGCCCCCATCCGCCAGAGACCGGTTCGTTGCCGGAAAAATCCCGGGAATCTATCCGGATCAGGTCGGCGGGCTTTACATCAATATCCAGTATGAGAACCACGAGATGATCTGCGTTACAGGGACGTCCATGAAGCAGTTTACCTTGGACAGGACGTTAGAGAACGAGTGGGATGAGAATGTAAAGAAGTTCTTAAAAAAGAACGGGGTAGTCTTCAGTTAGGCAGCCGGTTCCTGCGGGTAGCAGGGAACGGGATGAGAAACTTGGGGAAAGGGGTTACTTATCATGAAAAAATTTGCAGAGCTTCAGTATGTCCGTCCGGACATGGAAAAAATCTTCGCGCGCGTATCGGGGGATATCGCAGTGTTGAAGGAAGCAAAGAACTACGAGGAATTTCGGAATGCCTATATGGATTATGTGGAAGCCGACACAGAGCTTGAGACATCAAAGACTGTCGCCCATATCCGGAATACGATCAATCTTTTAGATGAATTCTATGAGGCGGAGATGGTATATTTCAACAGCCAGATGCCGAAATATGAAATCCTGAAAAAAGAGATGGGCGAGGTGATCGTGGCATCTCCGTTTAAGGCTGAGATGGAAAAAGAATTCGGCACGATCCTGATCCAGAATATGGAGGCCCAGAAACAGCTTTCTGACGAATCTATCGTGGATGATCAGGTGAAAGAGGCGGAGCTTGTCAGCCGCTTTATGAAAACGCAGGCAGCTGCTACCGTGGAATTTAAGGGAGAGCAGATCGGAAACTACGGACTCTTAAAGATCATGCAGAGCACAGACCGTGCGGAGAGAAAAGAGGCGTTTGAGGCATGGGCAAAGCTCTATGAGGGAATTGCACCGACGTTAGAGGAGGTTTATGACGGTCTTGTAAAGGTCCGTGCCGGTATGGCAAAGAAGCTTGGATTTAAGAGCTTTATTCCGATGGGATATCTGCGCCGCCGTCGTTTTGACTATACGGAAAAGGAGCTGGAGGTATTCCGGAAACAGGTCCGCGAGGTCGTGGTTCCGGCAGCGGCAAAGCTGTACGAGCGTCAGAAGGAAGCTCTTGGGATCGATACACTCTATTATTATGACGAATCCATCGCTTCTCCGTCCGGAAATCCGGTTCCGATCGGAGATAAGGAATATCTTGTCGGCGAAGCCCAGAAGATGTACCGTGAGCTTTCCAAGGAGAGCGGAGAGTTCTTTGATTTCATGATGGAGTACGAGCTTTTCGATCTGGACTCCAAGCACGGAAAACGCGCCGGCGGATACTGTACGACACTCCCGCAGTATCATGCACCGTTTATTTTTTCAAACTTTAACGGAACCGACGCAGATGTCAATGTTCTGACCCATGAGGCTGGTCACGCGTTTGCAGGATTTACAGCGGCAAAATACCAGAAGACCCCGGAATTATGTCATTCCACCAGTGAGATCAATGAGATCCATTCCATGAGCATGGAGCTCTGGACCTATCCGTGGATGGAGAATTTCTTTGGAGATAAGGCAGAGGAATACCGCAGAGAGCATCTGGCAGACGCTCTTATGAAGATCCCGTATATGCTCTGCGTAGACGAATATCAGCATAAGGTATTTGAAAATCCGGAAATGACCACAATGGAGCGGAGAGCAGTCTGGAGCGGTCTGGAGAAGATCTACATGCCCTGGAGAAATTATGCAGGAAATGAGTTCCTTGAGAGTGGAGCATTCTGGATCAAACAGCAGCATATCTTCCTGTATCCGTTCTACTATGTAGATTACGCGATGGCACAGATGGGCGCCTTTGAATTCTACACAAAGATGAAGGAAGACCGGAAGGCAGCCTGGGCAGATTACTATAAGCTCTGTGCGGCGGGCGGATCCATGGGATACTTCGATCTTCTGAAATACAGCGGACTTCACAAAGTGCTGGAGGATGGTTCTGTGAAGATTATCCTGAAGGGCGTGTTTGAGGAGTTAGGGCTGTAAGAGTACTGTGGGGAGAAAACAGAATTGTTTTCTTACGGTCAGCGCGGCAAGTGCGCAGACCTACTGAACAGTTACATGAAATCTAAAATGAGGCAGTGGGACATATTCTTTTTAGAGTAGTTCTGCTGCCTCTTTTATACACAGATAATGAGCCTAAATGCGTGTATACATGAGACATGGTATTTATTGAGCAAAGTTCGCTGTTTTTCGGAAACCTTCCAGAGAACGGAAAAAATTGTAACAATTACTCATTAGTTTTCAGAAAAAAGTAAGGAAAAAAAGGTCGAAATATGATACGATAGGGATATTAGGAATAAGTCTAAAAGGAGGAAAAATCATGGAGCAGATCAATATCCTGGTAGTGGATGATGAAAAAGAGATCGCGGACCTTGTAGAGATCTATCTGGTCAGCGATGGATATAAGGTATTTAAGGCAAATAACGCGAAAGAGGGGCTGGAGATCCTGGATCAGGAGGATATCCATCTGGTACTCTTAGACATCATGATGCCGGGAATGGACGGTCTTGAGATGTGCAGGAAGATCCGCGAGACCAACAACATTCCGATCATCATGCTGAGCGCAAAATCCACGGATCTCGATAAGATCCTGGGTCTGGGAACCGGCGCGGACGATTATGTGGTAAAGCCGTTCAACCCGCTGGAGCTCACGGCCCGCGTGAAATCCCAGCTCCGCCGCTACACCCAGTTAAACCCTAACAGCAGCACCGGAAAAGCGGCAAAGAACGAGATCTCGATCCGTGGCCTCTCCATCAATAAAGATAACCACAAGGTCGTTGTCTACGGAGAGGAGATCAAGCTGACGCCCATCGAGTTCGATATCCTGTACCTTCTGGCATCGAATCCCGGCCGGGTGTTCAGCACCGACGAGATCTTTGAGAAGGTATGGAACGAGAAAGTATACGAGGCAAACAACACCGTCATGGTACATATCCGGAGACTCCGCGGAAAAATGAAAGAGGACACGAGACAGGATAAGATCATCACAACGGTCTGGGGGGTAGGATACAAAATTGAAAAATGATTGGAGCAGAAGCTTTTACAGGCAGATCGCGGTGAACATCTGTTACAGTGCCCTGATCGCATGTCTGGTGGACGCGTTCCTCATCATGAATATGAACTTCCTTCTGGCGTACCTGGACCAGACCAGATACGCGAATCTGTTGATCCTGCAGATCTTTAAGATGGGTACGATCACCACGATCCTCTATGTGATCGTTGGAATCGGAATCTTTGCGCTGGCGTTTCTCATGATCGAGAAGAAAAATATGAAGTATATAGGGAAGATCGCGGTGGCGATCCAGAATATCTCCGAGGGCGACTTAAACACCCAGATCGAGGTGGTGGGGGACAACGAGTTCTCCGCCATGGCATCGAACCTGAACCGGATGGAAGCGGATATCCGGAAGCTCATGGATAAGGAACGAGAGTCGGAGCGGACGAAGAATGAGCTGATCACGAACGTGGCTCACGACTTAAGGACACCGTTGACTTCCATTATCGGTTATCTGGAACTCCTGTCTTCCGGACCGGCCATCAGCCTGGATATGCAGAAAAAGTATATCGATATCGCCTATGTGAAGGCAAAGCGTCTGGAAAAACTCATTGAGGACCTGTTCGGATTCACGAAGATGAATTACGGAAAGATATCCATGAATGTTGGAAAGGTGGATATCGTAAAGCTCTTAGGGCAGCTTTTGGAGGAATTTTATCCGAGCTTCGCGGACAAGGACCTGACCTATGAGCTCAAGAGCAATGTCCCGTCCCAGATCATCACGGCGGACGGAAACCTTCTGGCGAGACTTTTTGATAATCTGATCAACAACGCCATCAAGTACGGTGCCGAGGGAAAGAAGGTCCTGATCCAGGTATTCGCGAAAGACGATATCGTCACGGTGTCTGTCACGAACTATGGCTATGTGATCCCGGCGGAGGAACTGCCGTTGATCTTCAACAAGTTCTACCGGGTAGAGCAGTCGAGGTCCTCAAAGACAGGTGGAACGGGTCTCGGTCTTGCCATCGCGAAGAATATCGTGGACATGCACGGCGGAACGATCTCCGTGGCCAGCGACCTGAACGGAACGGTGTTCACGGTGAAGCTGAAGGTGGATTTTGATGTGAATAAAGAAAATTTTGGTATGATCCAGTAAAGAGAGATAACAGCTGTTCAGCAAAAACGCATATTTCCTGCTCTGACGGCAGAAAAGCGGCTGAGAATACTGAACAGGGATACCCGTTGATCAATGATAGGAAGAATGTATGAGAAATAAAAAGAAACAGCTGCTGTTTGGCTGTCTTGCGGCCCTGGTCCTGTCCGCGGGGGCATTCCCGGCCTTTGCCCAGGACCAGGACAGCTTCAGCACAAACATGGAGTCCGGCTCGCAGAATTCTGTGCCGGTGGCGGTGGACATCACGGCAGTTTACGGAAGAAATGCGAAGCCCGGAAGCTTTGTGCCCATAAAGGTCAGCATCTACGGCCAGACGGAGGCACCGTTTTCCGGCACACTTACTGTCTCTACTTTGGAGAGTGATAACGATGAAGGCACGGAGGAATACGAGTATTCGTACCAAGTAGAGGTGGGACCGGCGGAGACGAAGACGATGGAGTTCTATGTCCCCTTAGGACAGAAGAGCGGGACGATCCACCTGACATTAAAAGACGGGAAGAAGAAGACCATGGGGGAGACCTCCATGGATTTTGACGTTTCTAAGGACGAAAGCCGTCTGTTTGCAGGTGTCCTGGAGAACAAGTCAGGAAGTCTCTCATGGATTGACGGGATTGGGCTGAATTATGGAATGCTCACCACACGGGTCGTTGAGATCCCAGGGGAAGACTTCCCGGAAGATTCCCGGGGATTTTCCATGTTTAATGTGCTCCTCATAAACGGATATGACTGCCGGACACTGAACGATGTCCAGAAAGAAGCCGTCCTCACATGGGTGGAAAATGGCGGAACACTGCTTATCGGAACGGGAAGAGACAGGGATAAGACCCTGGATATCCTGGGAGAGGCAGAGCCGAAGGTCAGCTTAAGGGATCCGGAGGTTCTCTTGGTCGGCATGGGAACGGAATACACGAAAAACAGTCCTGAGGACTCGGAAGTCCGCGTGACCTACACGGAACCTGTGATCTCCGGGGCCAAAGAGCGGATGGTGACGGATGGAACGCCGCTTCTTAAGACCATGAAGTACGGAAAGGGGACCATCGGTGTCTACGGGGTAAGCCTGTCCGATCTCTCCGGCTTTGCGAAAAAGAACCCGTCCTTCGCGTCATATTTTCTCGGTGAGATCTTTAACGAGGATGAACTGAATACGATCTATTATTATTCCCAGGGCGGCGATGCTGATTACTGGAACGCCTACAATCTCGTCAGCGGGGGAAATGGGGAGCGGATCCCCAATCTCGCAATCTACGGGATCAGCGTTGCGGGATATCTGGTGATCGTGGGACCCGGGCTGTATCTTCTTTTAAAGAAGCGTGGGATCAACCGGTACTACGGGACTGCAGTGTTTATTTTTTCCGCGGCCTCCTGTGTCGTGATCTGGGGCATGGGATTTAAGACGAGATTCACCAGTGAATTCTGCACGACAGCGACGATCCTGGACGCATCCGGGGACAGCGCGGGGGAGATGACCTTCTTAAACGTCCGGACTCCGGACAGCAGCGGATTTACCGTGGATCTTCCGACGGATTACAGGGTCACACCCCTTACGAGGAGCGCCCGCTACGACATGAACCAGCTGGAAGACTACCCGAAAAAGCGCCAGGCATCCATCGGGATCCGGAAAGAGGCAGACCAGACCGTGCTTTGGAGTCGGAAGTCCAAGGCCTTCGATTCCAGATTTTTCCTTTTGGAGCGGCAGAAAGACCTGAGGGCTGGAAATGTGGAGGCGGACTTTACTGTGTCGGATGGGATGATCACGGGGTATGTGGAGAACAGGCTTCCTGTGACGCTTGAGAACGCGGCAGTCTATCTCTATGGCCAGGTGCTGATCATTGGAAACATGGAACCAGGACAGCGTCTGGAATTTGACCGGGAACCGCTAAAGGTATGGCCGTTGGGCATGACATGGATGCTTTCGGACACCCTGACCGGAACTCCGGATCGTCAGGAAGACTCCGATGAGGAGTACATTAAAAATGTCCAGAAATCCAACCTCAGCGGATACTTTACGGATCGTTACTACTCGTCCTACAATGGCGAGGTGCGCTTCGGCGCGTTCCTCCCGGAAGGTTATGAGGGAAACGACGATCTCTTCGGAAAAAACTGGGACGGAAGGACCTTCTACACCCAGAAGATCGACTGCGCCATGGGAACAGATGGCGAGGTCTACCGCTGCGGTCAGATCCGGGAACCATCCGTGACCTCCGGTATAGGGGCAAATTATGGAAATTCCATGATCCTCTACGGGACAGACCCGGTGGTGGTGGAATATGACCCGGGAACGGACATTGTGATCGAGAAATTCTCATTTCTTCCGGTGTCCGACGACTTTTTCCAGGGCAACCAGAATTCCTATATCCGCCCATTCTCCGGGGAGACGAGTTTTTACAACGAAAAGACAGGAAGCTATGACCCGGTGGATATCCGGAAACAGGATTTCTCAAGGGAAGAGCTGGCAGATTATATCGCTGCCGACGGAAAGATCACGGTCCGCTACACAGCCGGAAGCGATGCGGAAACCGGAGTGAGCCAGACACTTCCACTCCTGATGGTGACGGGGAGGGAAAACTGATGTTGAAGATACAGGGACTGAAAAAAAAATTTGGAAATTTTGAGGCTCTCTCCGGGCTTGATATGAAAGTGGAGGAGGGGGCGCTCTATGGCTTTGTCGGACCGAACGGAGCCGGAAAGACCACGGCGATCCGCATTATCACGGGACTCCTGAAAGCAGATGAGGGAACCGTCATGATCGGCGGAAAGGACGCGTTCCTTTACAGGGAGCAGGTAAAAAGTGAGTTCGGCTATGTGCCGGATGAATTCGGACTTTACGACAACTTAAAAGTCTGGGAATACATGGACTTTTTCGCCTCCTGCTACGGACTCTCCGGCCTTGTGGCGAGAGAGAGGTGCACAAAGCTTCTGGAACAGGTAAAACTCGCGGGAAAAGAGGAATTCTTTGTGGACAGCCTGTCCAGGGGAATGAAACAGAGACTCTGCCTGGCGCGGGCCATGATCCACGATCCGAAGCTCCTTGTTTTAGACGAGCCCACATCCGGCATGGATCCGAGAGCCAGGATCGAGTTTAAGGAGCTTTTAAAGGAACTCTGCGCAGAGGGAAAAACCATCGTGGTCAGCTCCCACATCCTCTCAGAGCTGGCCCAGATGTGTACGGATATCGGGATCATCGATGCCGGAAAGGTCGTCCTATCGGGAAACATGGGGGAGATCTTAAAGAAGGTGAATGACTCTAACCCGATCCGGATCCAGGTTGTGGAGAATGTCTGGGAAGCGGTGAAGTTTCTCCGAACGGAGCCGGAGGTCCAGACCATCACGGTGGAGGGAAACGATATCGTCGTGGGATTCCACGGCGGAAAAGACGCTGAGGCGATGCTGCTTGCAAAACTTGTGGCCCACAATATTGGAATCTGCGGATTCTGGAGAGAGCCTGGTGACCTTGAGAGCATCTTCATGCAGATCACGGATCATGATATGGAAAAGGTGGTGATGACGAGTGAAGAATAATCCGGTCTATAAGAGGGAAATGCTGGTACGTTCGAGAAGCTTCCGGATTCCGTTCATCATCATGATCTTCAACGGGATCCTGGCTGTGGTGGCACTCTTAAACATGTACCAGAGCATCGCCCAGGTGAAGGTCAGCGGCTCGGTGCGCTATGAAAATTTTCTCCAGCTCTACGCCTTTGTGGCAGCGCTGGAATTTATGCTTCTGATGTTTATCATGCCTGCTCTGACCTCCGCCAGCATCAGCGGGGAGCGGGAGCGGCACACATTGGAACTCATGTTTACCACGAAGATCCGTCCTGTGGAGATCGTTGTCGGGAAGCTCATGTCCGCGTTCTCCCAGCTTATGATCTTAGTGGTATCGAGTCTGCCGATCCTGATGCTGACCTTTATCTATGGAAGTATCAGCTCCGGGGATCTCATGATCCTTCTTGTGAGCTATGTGGTGGGGGCGCTGTACTGTGGAAGCCTCGGAATCTTCGCGTCCTCCCTCATGAAGCGGTCCACATTCTCCAATGTGATCACTTACGGGATCATGTTAGTTGTTGTCGTTGGAACATACATGCTGAATGTGTTCCTCCTCAAGATCTCCGAGACAGAGATCAGCACGATGGCGCTCAATTCCGGGGAGACGATCCCGAAGGCGAGCTCCGGAGCGTCGGTATACCTTCTTCTCCTGAATCCGGCAATCATGTTCGCGGAGCTTTTGGAGAATCAGGTGGCAGGTGGCGGCGGAAACTTTACGATCACACATTTCCTCGGTGACAACGGCGGAAATTTTATCACAAACCACTGGGTATTCTGCAGTCTGGTGATCCAGGCGGTGCTCTCTGTGCTTTTTACCTGGGGAGCGGTATTTTTCTTAAAGCCGGAGAGATCGAAAAAAACAGGTTCCTTTGGAAAGCCCACAGGAACAGGACGGAGGTCATAGACAATGTTTTATATCGGATGCCATCTTTCCTCGGCGAAGGGATTCCTTGCCATGGGAAAGGACGCGGAAAAGATCGGCGCGACGACGTTTCAGTTTTTTACAAGAAATCCCAGGGGCGGAAGCGCGAAGCCGTTAGACCATGAGGACATCGCAGCGTTCCTGAAACTAAAAGAGGAGCTGGGGCTGGGGACTCTGGTGGCCCATGCGCCATATACACTGAACGGCTGCTCAGCGGATGAAAAAATCCGGGATTTCGCGAAGCGGACCATGGCGGATGACCTGGAGCGCATGGAGGCGGTTCCCGGAAACCTCTACAATTTCCATCCGGGAAGCCATGTGAAGCAGGGTGTGGAGGTTGGAATCACCTATATCGCGGAGATGTTGAATGAGATCCTGAAGCCGGAGCTTCACACCACGGTGCTCCTGGAGACCATGGCGGGAAAGGGCAGCGAGGTCGGAAGAAGTTTTGAGGAGCTTCGGGAAATTCTTGACAGAGTTGAACTTTCTGATAAGATGGGTGTATGTATGGATACCTGTCATGTATGGGATGCCGGATATGACATCGTGAATGATCTCGACGGAGTGCTGGCGGAATTTGACCGTGTTGTGGGGCTTGAACGCCTGAAAGCGGTCCATTTAAATGACAGCATGAATGTCAGGGGAGCCAGAAAGGACCGCCATGCGCGGATCGGGGAAGGCGAGATTGGCGCGGAGGCGCTTGTGCGGGTGATCAACCATCCGGCTTTGAGGGATCTGCCATTCTGTCTGGAGACGCCGAACGAGCTTCCGGGATATGCGGCGGAGATCAGGTTCTTGAAAGATCATAGAATCGGATAATTTTCGGAAAAATCAGGACCGGCGGGTATAGGCGGCGAAAACCGCTGTCCAGGAATCCGACCGGTGAGTGATAAAAGGAGGAAACGGGATATGGGTATTTTAAAAGTTGGTGCCGGCGCGTTAAAGAGTGTGCTGGAAGACCAGTGGCGCGAGTATTTTTACTGCCCGTCCATGGAGGCGGACGTTCTTGTAAAGAAAGGTGAGAACCGGAAATCAAAGAGAAGCTATAACACAAAGGGTAGCGACAACCTGATCTCCAACGGCTCCATCATCGCAGTCAACGAGGGACAGTGCATGATGATCGTTGACCAGGGCGCTATCGTCGAGGTATGTGCGGAGGCCGGTGAGTTCGTTTATGATACCTCCACAGAGCCGAGTATTTTCTACGGAAACCTTGGAAAGAGCATCGGGGACAGCTTTAAGCAGTTTGGAAAGCGTTTCACCATGGGCGGCGACACGGCGAGGGACCAGAGAGTCTACTTCTTTAACACAAAGGAGATCGTCGGAAACAAGTACGGCACAGCGAACGCAGTCCCGTTCCGTGTTGTGGACCAGAATATCGGCCTCGACGTGGACATCGCGATCCGCTGCCACGGCGAATATTCCTACAAAATGGTGGATCCGATCCTCTTCTATAAGAACATCTGTGGAAATATCGAGGAAGATTACACGAGAGATAAGATCGATTCCCAGCTCCGTAGCGAGCTTCTGACAGCTCTGCAGCCGGCCTTCGCGAAAATCTCCGGGATGGGAGTCCGCTACAGCGCGCTTCCGGGTCATACGGTGGAGCTTGCGAACGCGCTCCGTGAGATCCTTTCCGACAGTTGGGACGATGTATACGGAATTACTGTGAGCAAGATCGGCGTGAGTTCCGTGAAGGCCTCCGAGGAAGACGAGGCGATGATCAAGGAACTCCAGAGAAATGCCACATTCAGAAATCCTGGAATGGCGGCGGCGCATTTAGTCAGCGCGCAGGCTGAGGCGATGCAGAGCGCGGCGAAGAATACTTCCACAGGCCCGATGATGGCCTTCGCGGGAATGAATATGGCGGCGCAGAACGGCGGATTCAACACCCAGGGGTTGTTTAACATGGCAGCCGGACAGGGACAGCAGGGAAATCCTGCTATGGCAGACCAAGCACAGCAGGCATCGGGCGGTCCGGCGAAGATGGCACCGTTATCCGGATGGACCTGTTCCTGCGGACAGGAAGGAAATACCGGAAACTTCTGCTCCAACTGCGGAAAGAAGAAACCGGAGGAGAGCGGATCCTGGACCTGCAGCTGCGGACAGGAGAATACAGGCAATTTCTGTTCCAACTGCGGAAAGAAACGCCCGGATGCCGTTTGGACCTGCTCCTGCGGACAGGAAAATAAAGGAAACTTCTGCGCGAACTGCGGAAAACCGAGACAGTAAAAATGTAAGCTCCCTGGCTGCCTTTTAGGGCAGATAGGGAGCTTAAGCCAGATACAGGGGGAAAAGAAATGGCACTTGTAAGTTATAAATGCCCCAACTGCGGAGGTTCGGTAGTCTTCGATCCGAAGAAGCAGAAGTTCTGCTGTGAGTTCTGCATGTCGGAATTTACGAAGGAAGAGATGGAAGCTGCGGCGTTAAAATCTACGGAGACCAGCGGCACGCAGGAGGAAAGCAGTGCGGCAGATACAGCACAGAATAATAACGCGGGCAGCACGAAGCAGAACGAGGATGCCCTGGTCTATATCTGCCCGAGCTGCGGCGCGGAGGTCGTGACGGACGTAACGACGGCGGCAACATTCTGTTACTACTGTCACAACCCGGTAGTGCTTTCAGGAAAGCTTTCCGGCGAATTCCTGCCGGACTATGTGATCCCCTTTGCCATGGATAAGAAGAAAGCAACGGGGATATTCCTTGACTGGATCAAGAAGAAAAAATATATCCCGGATGACTTCTTCTCGAAGGACCAGATCGAGAAGTTTTCTGGTGTGTACTTCCCGTACCTGATGTACAGTTGCAGGGTCGACGGAAGGATCCAGGCGGAAGGTGAGAAAAACCGGACCTGGGTGACGGGAAATATCCGCTACACGGAGCATAAAAAATATCGGATGGAACGTGCGGGACAGCTTGATGTAAAGAATGTCACGAGAAACGCGCTTAAGAAGAATAACAGCGCTCTCGTGGAAGGCGTCCTGCCTTTTGACATGGAAAAACTCCAGCCCTTTGATATGGGATACCTCTCCGGTTTTCAGGCGGAGAAGCGGGACATGGAGAAAGAGTCCCTGACCCCGGAGGTGGAGAGCGAGGTAAAACAGTACACGGTGGAGCAGCTGAAAGCTGATGTTATGGGGCAGTATTCCGCAGTGCGGGTGGACCAGAGCGACACAAATATCCGGGACGCGAGATGGCACTACGCCCTGCTTCCGGTGTGGGTCCTGACCTACCGGGATAAGGCGGGAAAAGACGAGCTCTACTACTTTGCCATGAACGGGCAGACAGGGAAAATCTGCGGAAAGCTCCCGGTGGCGAAGGGAAAACTTGTGAAACTGTTCCTGGAGATCTTTGTGCCGGTTGCGGCGATTCTGATGATCGGGGGGTGGTTCCTGTAATGAAAACAAAGCAGATAAATGGAAAAACAGCAGGGAACAGCCTGGAGAACGTAAGAAAGTTAAGTGCGGTGGAAAACGTTTTTCATGCTGTAAAGACAGCGGCGAGAACTGTCTTTGCAGCGAGTGCTCTTGGAGTGCTTCTGGCAGGAACCGCCTTTGCGGCAGCTGGAGAAGATGCCTATCAGATGGCAGAGGGAACGGAGAGCTATGCGGATGTCTACGACATGGCGGATCTGTTTACCGATGAGGAAGAAAAACAGCTTTCTGAGCAGGCACAGGTCCTTTCAGATACTATGAAGATGGAAGCAGTCATCGTCACCACCGAGGAGAATTCCGACTCCGCCCAGGTGTTCGCGGACGGATTTTACATGGAAGGCGGTTTCGGAACCGGTTCCGACCAATCGGGAATCCTGTTTCTTATCGATATGGATAACAGGGAACTCTACATATCCACAAACGGACAGATGATTCGTTACATGACGGACAGCCGCATCAATGATGTTCTGGACGATGTTTATAATTACGCGGCAGATGCCGATTATTACGGGGCAGCGGCGGCGTTTCTGACGGATACGGAAAAGTGCTATTCCAACGGAATTTCAAGAGATCAGTACAACTATGACACGGAGACGGGAAAGATCAGCCGTTACCATCATCTGGACTGGTACGAGATCCTGATCGCCATCGGTGTGGCGGCGGCCTGCGGCGGAACGGCAGTGGCCACGGTGCTTCGCAGCTACAGTCTTCATGGGGAAGATAAGCGGATGGCCGCAAACTTTAAACTCTCTTACCGGAGAGACAGCCGGTTCACCATGGGAAATGTCCTGGCAGATGCATTGCTGACATCCTATATCACCCAGCAGGTGATCCAGACACAAAAGAATAACAGACCGGGGTCAGGCGGAGGAAGCTTTTCCGGCGGCGGAAGATCATCCACCCACAGCTATGGAGGAAGCAGCCACGGCGGCGGAGGAAGGAAGTTTTAGGTTATGGAGATCAAAAAGATCGGAATTATCGGACAGGGCGCTCTCGGCGTCATGTACGGAAATTATCTGAAAAAACGGATGGGAAATGAGAATGTCTTTTTTATCGCGGATGAGGGGCGCGTAAACCGCTACCGGAGCGCGGATATGGTCTGCAACGGGGAAGCCTGTGGATTTTCCTACCGGTCTCCGGCGGAGGCGGTGACGGCGGATCTCATTATCTTTGCGGTGAAGTTCATGGGAATGGAGAGCGCGCTTGAGACCGTGAAGCCGTTTGTCGGGGAACATACCCTGTTCTTGTCGGTACTCAATGGAATTTCCAGCGAGGAGATGATCGAGAAAGCCTACGGCGCGGATCATGTGCTCTACGCCTGCGTGCAGGGCATGGACGCAGGAAAGGACGGAAATGAGGTCACCTACAAAAATATGGGTTATATCACCATCGGAAATAAGGACAGGAGCCATGATGAGAAGCTGAAGGCGGTGACGGAGCTTTTTGACCGGACGGGGCTGGCCTACAAGGTTCCGGATGATATTCTTCGGGAACAGTGGAACAAGCTCATGTTAAACACCGGTGTGAATCAGGTGACAGCGGTCTACGGTGCGCCATACAGCCTGATCCAGAAAGAGGGAGAGGCGCGTACCATGATGATCGAGGCCATGCGGGAGGTTCTCCGTGTGGCGGACACCCAGGACATTGATCTTACGGAGGCGGACATCGATTACTGGCTGGAGCTTCTTGCGACCTTAAACCCGGAGGGACATACCTCCATGTGCCAGGATGTTCTGGCAGGACGCCCGACGGAGGTGGACCTGTTCGCGGGAACGATGCTTAAGATCGCAAAGAAAGAGGGATTTTCTCTTCCTGTGAATACGTTTTTATATGAGAAGCTGAAGGAATTAGAAGGCGCTTCGGATTGAACGCGGTGAGTCAATGCTATCATTCAGACAAAGGAGACCAAGAAACACATGACGATCATGGTAATAGACGGCCAGGGCGGAAAGATGGGCAAGGGCCTGGTGGAACAGTTAAAGAAGCTTTGCCCGGAAGATGAGATCCTGGCGATCGGAACGAACAGCATTGCCACAGCAGCAATGCTGAAATCGGGGGCGGATGCCGGCGCCACAGGGGAGAACCCGGCGGTAGTCACAAGCCGCACCGCCGACATCATCGTCGGTCCCATGGGAATCGTCATCGCTGATTCCCTCATGGGTGAGATCACGCCCAAAATGGCCGTCGCCATTGGCCAGAGCCCAGCCAAAAAAGTTCTGATCCCCGTAAACCGCTGCCAGCACTTTGTCGTGGGCTGCAGGGATATTTCTATGGGGGAGTATGTGAAGCTTGCGGTGGAGGAAGTTTTGAAGATCCGCCGTGGGGAAATATAGATTTCATGGCATAATTATCTGCCTGTCCGCATACACTGGGATGTATGTGGGAAGGAGAGTGTGCCATGAGGAAAAAAGAGCATTCGGGATCGGCAGCAGTGATCGGGGCACAGCTGGTGATCCTTTTTATTTTGACGGTTTCCCTGTGCGTTCAGAGCAGGAAAGCGGCAGCGGAGAATACATATGCGGTGATGGAGAAGAGCGGTGAAGGCAGTCAGGCTGGGGAGTCTGGAAAAGCCGGGGAAGCGGGGGACAGCCAGAAGAAGAAGTACATCCACTGGGTGGAATTTAATGTTCCGTCGGATGTGATGGAGAAGGCGTTCCGGCTGGACATGGGGACGGTGCAGGAAGAGGTGCATTTTAATTGGGTGGAACTGCTGGCATATCTCGGGGCGAAGTATGGCGGAGATTTTGAGCGGTTCCGGCAGACAGATCTGGACGCAGTGGTGGAGAAACTGAAGTCCGGGTCAGCGATGGAGGAGATCGCAAAGGACATGAAATATTATGCCTATTACCGTGAGGCATATGGGGCGGTCCTGGATGGCATGGTTGGATATTTTGAGCAGGAGAGCGGCAATGATAAGATCTGGCTCAGAAAATATGGCCTGAAGGTGTTCTCACCGATCGCGAAAAACTTTCCCTACAGCGATTTTGACGATTTCGGCGCGTCCCGGTCCTACGGATTTAAGAGGAAGCACCTGGGTCATGACATGATGGGACAGGTGGGGACGCCGGTGATCGCGGTGGAATCCGGGTATGTGGAGGCTCTGGGCTGGAACCAGTACGGGGGGTGGCGGATCGGAATACGAAGCTTCGATAAAAAGAGGTATTACTATTACGCCCACCTGCGCCAGAACTACCCGTATCAGGCGAATTTAAAAGAGGGCAGTATCGTGACGGCAGGCGATGTGATCGGATATCTCGGCAGGACCGGGTACAGCACCACGGAGAACACGAACAATATCACGACACCGCACCTTCACTTCGGAATCCAGCTCATTTTTGATGAGTCACAGAAAGAAGGAAACAATGAGATCTGGATCAACTGCTATGAGATCGTGAAATTCCTGCGGATGAACCAGAGTGAGACGGTGAAGGTGGAAGGGACGAAAGAGTGGACGAGAGTCTATAATATGAAGGACCCCGGAATTCCAGAGAGCTCAGAACGTACAGAAAATTTAGAACAGCCGGAGGAGAGTGAAGGTCCAACGACTGACTAAAGGCGGGAAACATGGATAGAATTTCAGAAATCTCCCCATAATAACCCAGGTAAGAAAGTTCCGGTATCACTTTCCGGAACTTTTTTCTTAATAAAGAAACGAAAGGGTGAGATTCATGAAAGATCAGGTCTTTGGCGTCCTGCAGAGGATCGGGAGGTCGTTTATGCTGCCGATCGCACTGCTGCCCGTGGCGGGACTATTACTTGGTATCGGCGGTTCCTTCTCGAATACCACGATGCTTGAAACGTACGGGCTCACGCGGATCATGGGACCGGGAACCTTCTGGAACGCATTGTTCACGGTGATGAGTCAGGCGGGGGATATCGTGTTCGCGAACCTTCCTATCCTGTTTGCCATGGGCATCGCCATCGGCATGGCAAAAAAGGAGAAGGAAGTGGCTGCGCTGGCTGCGGTCATCTCCTTTCTCGTCATGCATGCGGCCATCGGTGCGATGATCGCGGTAAACGGTGGGACGGATGCCTTAAAAGAGGGGGCCGGTGCCATGGTGGCGGGGATCCAGTCCCTGCAGATGGGGGTGTTCGGCGGAATCCTGGTGGGACTTGGGACCGCATGGCTCCACAACCGGTATTACAGGATCGAGCTCCCACAGGTGCTGTCCTTCTTCGGCGGGACAAGATTCGTCCCCATCGTGAGTGCCCTGTTCTATGTCCTCGTGGGAATTCTCATGTACTTTATCTGGCCTCCGGTCCAGGCGGCGATCTCAGGAGTCGGCGGCTTCGTGCTCCGCTCCGGGTATCCTGGAACATGGTTTTACGGCTTCATGGAGCGTGCCCTGATCCCCTTCGGCCTGCACCATGTGTTTTATATCCCGTTCTGGCAGACCGCAGTGGGCGGAACCATGGAGATCGGCGGAAAAATCGTGGAAGGTGCCCAGAACATCTTCTTCGCGGAGCTTGCGGACCCAGGAAATACGAGATTTTCCGTGGAGGCCACAAGGTTTATGGCAGGAAAGTTCCCGCTTATGATTTTCGGACTTCCGGGAGCGGCCATGGCCATGTACCAGGCGGCGCTGCCGGAAAAGAAAAAGGAGGTATCGGGACTTCTCCTCTCCGCAGCACTGACCTCCATGCTCACGGGGATCACAGAGCCGCTGGAGTTTACATTCCTCTTTACCGCGCCGCTTCTCTACGGGATTCACTGCGTGTTCGCAGGACTGGCGTACATGCTGATGCACATGCTCAACGTTGGAGTCGGAATGACATTCTCCGGTGGGCTCATTGATCTGTTTCTGTTTGGAATCCTTCAAGGAAACAAAAAGACCGGGTGGCTCTGGATCGTTGTGGTCGGAGTCTTCTATTTTCTCATGTACTGTGCGGTGTTCCTGGTTCTGATCCGGAAACTTGACTATAAGACGCCGGGGCGGGAAGTGGGGGCTGCGGCGAAGCTCTATACGAGAAGCGATGTGGAGCAGAGGAAGGAAGAGAGAAAAGGAACTGGTCCCGGACAGGCCGGCAGGGAAAAATCTGCGGGGAAGACGGGAACACGTTCCGGGGAGATCCTTAAGGGGCTTGGCGGGCCGGACAATATCACGGATGTGGACTGCTGTGCGACGAGACTTCGGTGCACCGTAAAGGATGAGAAAAAAGTAGACGAGTCCGTATTAAAAGCGACCGGGGCGTCAGGTGTCATCAAAAAAGGAAAAGGTGTTCAGATCATCTATGGTCCGCAGGTGTCGGTCATCAAATCGGATCTGGAAGAGTATCTGGAAAAGTACGGGGATGAAAGTGATGAAGGTGATAGTCATGAACTTATAAAAAGTCCCATGACAGGAACCGTAATCCCGCTTTCGGAAGTCCCGGATGAAGCATTTGCCGGAAAAATGATGGGAGACGGTGCGGCGGTAATTCCGGATGATGAATATGTGTACGCACCGGCGGACGGGACAGTAACATTTGTATTCCCGACAAAGCATGCAATCGGATTCCAGACTGATGGTGGACATGAGATGTTGATCCATGTTGGAATCGATACAGTATCGTTATCAGGAGATAGCTTTGAGGCTTTTGTGCACGATGGGGATCATGTACGGACCGGGGATAAGCTTTTGAAGGCAGATATTCAGGAAATTAAAGATAAAGTTCCATCTTTGGCATCCCCGGTTCTTTTCACAGATCTTCCGGACTGCCTGGAAGTTCATATTTTAAAGCGCGGAAAGATCCGGAGCGGGGAACCTTTTTTAGAGCTGCATAATAAAGAAAAATAGGAAGTGGGTTGATTATGGAGACATTTCAGTATACAATTACAGACGAGATCGGAATTCATGCGAGACCGGCGGGAGAGCTTGCGAAGCTTGCAAAGGAATTCCAGTCGAAGATCACGATAAAGACAGAGACAAAACAGGCAGATGCCGAAAGGCTCATGGCGGTGATGGCCCTCGGGATCCGTCACGGTCAGACGGTCACAGTGGAGGTCTGCGGTGCGGACGAAGAAGAGGCGGCAGAGGCAGTGCGAAAGTTTTTTGAGGCAAAACTGTGAGGCAGATATATGAGCATGGAAATCATTAAAGGAAAATCAATCTTAAATAAGGTAGCGATCGGGCCGATCCTTTACCACAGGAAGACGGAAAGCCAGGTAAAGCGCCGGACGGTGGAGGATACCGAGGCGGAGGTAAAACGGTACGAGATGGCTGTGGCGTGCGCGGAGGACGAATTAAAGACACTCCATGAGAAAGCCTGCGAACAGGTAGGAGAGACGGGGGCGGCGGTGTTTGAGGTCCATATGATGATGCTGGAGGACGCGGACTACCGTGATTCTGTGCTGAACATTATAAGAAACCAGAAGACGAATGCGGAGTACGCGGCGGCGGTGACCGGTGACAACTTTTATCGTCTCTTCGCGGATATGTCGGATGAATATTTCCGCGCACGGGCGGCGGATGTGAAGGATATCACGAACCGCCTTGTAAAGATACTCTCCGGTGACGCGGTGGAGTCGGGCTTCCTGACCCAGCCAGTGATCCTGATGGCGGAGGACCTGGCCCCCAGTGAGACAGTACAGTTGGAAAAGGACATGCTGCTTGGATTTATCACCGAGCAGGGTTCCCCGAACTCCCACACGGCGATCCTGGCCCGCAGCATGAACATCCCGGCCCTTGTGTCCGTGGAGGTCAAGGAAGCCTGGGACGGAAAGATGGCGGTCATCGACGGCGAGACGGGAATGCTCTATGTGGATCCGGACGAGGAGACGCTGGCTGCCATGGAGAAAAAGAAGCGGGCGGAGGAAGAAAAAGAGCGCCTGCTGCAGGAATTAAAGGACAAAGAGGATGTCACCCTGGACGGAACGAAGGTGAAGCTCTACGCCAACATCGGGGATGTCTCCGATGTTGCGGAGGTCTTAAAGAGCAACGCGGCGGGCATCGGCCTGTTCCGGAGTGAGTTTTTATATCTTGAGAAGAAGACATACCCGACGGAGGAAGAACAGTTTGCCGCATACCGTCAGGTGGCGGAGATGATGGCAGGAAAAGAGGTCATCATCCGCACCATGGACATCGGCGCCGATAAGCAGGCGGACTACTTTAAATTGAAGAAGGAAGAAAACCCGGCGATGGGCTACCGCGCGATCCGGATCTGCCTCACAAGACCGGAAATCTTCCGCACCCAGCTTCGGGCAATCTACCGCGCCAGCGCATTCGGAAAGATTTCCATCATGTTCCCGATGATTGCATCCCTTTGGGAGGTCCAGAAGGCGAAGGAGATCGCGGCATCTGTCCGTGATGAACTAAAGGAACAGGGCGTTCCATTCGGCGATGTGGCCATCGGCATCATGATCGAGACCCCGGCGGCGGCGATCATCAGCGAGGATCTGGCAAAAGAGGTGGATTTCTTCAGTATCGGAACCAATGACCTTGTCCAGTACACGTTAGCCATCGACAGACAAAACGAGAAACTGGATGAATTCTACGATCCGAAACATCCGGCGGTGCTGCGGCTGATCCGCTTTGTGGCGGAGAGCGGCCATAAGCATGGCTGTATGGTTGGAATCTGCGGCGAGCTTGGCGCGGAGACGGATCTCACGAAAGATTTTTTGAAGATGGGAATCGATGAACTGTCGGTGTCCCCGTCCTTCCTGTTAAAAGTGAGAGAGACGATCAGACAGACGGATCTTACAAAGTAAAATCGAGCGCATCCTGCGCATAGAGGAGTTATAAATGCAGACAGAAAAAAATATGGCAGGTCCATACGAGATCATCGTCCTGGACCTGGACGGCACGCTGACAAACCGGGACAAGGTGATCACACCGCGGACGAAGGCGGCACTTATGAAGGCGCAGGAGCGCGGAAAAAAGGTGGTTCTCGCGTCGGGACGCCCGACCCAGGGTGTGATGCCGCTTGCGAAAGAGCTGCACCTGGACGAGTACAGCGGGTATATTCTCTCCTTCAACGGCGGACGGATCATCAACTGTAAGACCGGGGAGACCGTGTTTGCGAGATCCCTGCCGGTTTCTGCCAACAAAAAGATCATCGGGCTTGCAGAGGAACATCAGGTGGACATCGCCACATACGAGGGCAGCAGGATCATTTCCTCAAATCCGGAGTCCCCGTACGGAAGGCTGGAGAGCCGGATCAACGGGATGGAGCTCTGGAAACCGGAGGACATGAAGGAGTACGTAAACTTTGAAGTCCCGAAGTTTCTTATGATGGAGGACGGAGATTACCTTGCGATGGTGGAACCGAAGGTAAAGGCGGCGATGGGAAAGAATTTCAGCGTCTACCGCTCAGATCCGTTCTTTCTTGAGGTACTGCCGAAGGGAATTGATAAGGCCCAGAGCCTGGAGCGCCTGCTGGAGGTCCTTGGGCTCACGAGAGAGCAGATGATCGCCTGCGGTGACGGCTACAATGATCTCACGATGATCAGGTACGCGGGACTTGGCGTTGCAATGGAGAACGCGGTCCTTCCGGTGCGGAACGCGGCGGACTATATCACGGCCTCCAACAATGATGATGGTGTCGGGCTGGTTGTGGAGAAATTTATGTTGGCATAGAAAATGGCTGCTTATATTCCAACAGGATATGGCAGCCATAACTCTTTTTGCTTTTTTATGCAGAAACACTGGACTTTTTGAATCTAACGTGTTAAACTGTGATTAGTGCGTTGAACGAAATGATCCATAAAGATGCAGCAAAAATATTGTTCTGAGTTTGCTGCAAATATGAAGCAGAAGGGGTAATAGTAAACATGAATAAGAAAATCAAGACAGATGCAGTTGATCACCTTTTTGAGGCGATTCTGACATTGAAGACGCCGGAAGAGTGCTATGCATTTTTCGAGGATGTCTGCACGGTAAATGAACTCCTGTCCCTGTCCCAGCGCTATGAAGTCGCGAAGATGCTGAGAGAGAAACGGACATATCTCGATATCGCGGAGAGCACAGGTGCTTCCACCGCTACGATCAGCCGTGTAAACCGGTCTTTAAATTATGGAAGCGACGGATACGATATGGTATTCAAACGTCTTGGATTCGAGAAACTCGATGATGAGGACGGCGCGGAGAAATAAGAGAAAGTATTTTGATATGAAAACAAGAAAGACCTTCTGACAGAAGCAAATTGGGGATTGCTTCTGAAGGAAGGTCTTTTTGAATTTGTAATTTCAGTGCTGTTTAGCGTCAAAAGCTTGCTTTCGACATGTTGGAAACGATACAATTATTTCTTTTTTTTCGGCGGATTCGCATCCCGCAGTTCGTCGGCCAGACGCTCGATCATCTGCTTCTTTAAGAACACGTCGAAAGCCAGCTCGCAGATAAATGCGAAGAGCTGCAGCGATTCTGCATTCTCAGGATCCTCCGATCCCTCCGCGGCAGTGGGGAAGGTCTCCTTCGCTTTCTCGAATTTCTCCTTCACATCTTCCTTCAGCCGGTCCATCTGATCATGTTCCATGGAGAAGACCTTTGTGTAGATCTCCGCCAGGGAGGATTCCGATGTGCCGAAATGGTTCTCTGTAATATAGGAAAGAACTGTCTCGATATCCGTGAAGCTCAGCAGATTTTTAAAATAATAGATAAATACCAGAAGCAGGATATGTTCCTGGGTATATTTTTTCCGTACCGGGGATGGAAGCAGGTTGTTTTTCGCATAGTTGTTGATCATAGTCTTTGTCAGAACCTTGTCTTCCGGGTAGCGTTTTAACTCACCGAGGTGCTTCTCCATAAAGGTCGTCACCTGATCCATATAGAGGTCGATCTGCGGGATCTCATCCACATGAATGTGGTCGAGGCTGTCCAGGTGGGCAAGCAGCTCATTCAGTCGTTCTTCATTCGTTCTCATGGTGAAACTCCTTTCATCCATCTATTATATAGTATTAAAAACTATATGACAAGGGGCAAAGATGATTTTAAACAAAAAGCGCATCATCCGGGGACGATATCCCGGATGGTGCGCTTTCGACTGTTTATACTTTTATACTGAAAAGAGTTATCTGCTATGCTCCTGCAGCAGTCCCTGTTCCGCATAATACCGTTCAGCTCCCGGATGAAGCTCGATCGGAAGATCCTCGTACATGAATCCCGTCTGTGAGGCATAGGAGAGGGCGGGATGGAGATCCTTTAAGCGGTCACGGTTCTCGTAGAGGATCGAGGTGATCTCATAGACGAGATCGTCGTCCATGCTTTCGCTGACGCAGAGGAGACATTTGATCCCAAAGGTCGCAACATTCTCGTCCTGACCGTTGTAGGTACCGGCGGGGATCTCCTCCATATAATAGAATGGATTGGAGCGGATGATGGAGCGGAGCTCAGAATCCGTGTATTTTAAAAGATGGCAAGGAACCGCGTCCGCCAGATTTGCGAGTCCGGAGATCGGCACACCGGTAAACCCGTGGATCGCGTCGAGGGTCATGTTTTTAACCTCCTCAGCGCCCGAGCCGAGGCCGCAGTTGACAAGGGTGGAATTCTGTTCCGTGACACCGAGAACACTCAGGGAGATCTTTGCGGCGAGCTCCGTGGTGGAATCATGAGGACCGACCCCAAGTTTATTCCCCTTCAGATCATGCACGTAAAAAATACCGGAATCATCCCGGGCCATCCAGTTCGAGATGCTTGGATAGAGGGCTGCGATGACCTTGAGTCCTTTAAACGGAGCGTCCTTGAATTCCCCGCTTCCGTTTACCGCGGCAAAGGCCACGTCACCGCTGACGAGTCCGAGATCGATGCTTCCCTGTTCGAGGGAACGGACATTCCCGGCGGAGCCCGTGGAAGCGCTGATGTTCAGTTTGAGGGTGGAGTCAGCATCCTCAACGACCCCGGAGATCGCTTTTCCGACCGGGTACATGGTCCCGCCGCTGTCGGCAGTTCCGATCGTCAGGATTTTTAATGAATCTGATGCTGCCCCTGTCTGGTCCTGCGGGGGCGCGGAAGCCTTTCCGCACCCGCCAAGCGCGAGACCGGTACAGACGAGGAACAAAGAAATTATGTGTGAAAATTTATGCATGAAGATATCCCATTCCTTGTGTGTCAGGCTGTAAAACCGGAAAAAGCTCCGGACAGCTTTTGTAACTTTATATCTTTAGAGTATAACATAAAATCCGCGGCAGATACAATGTATTTTAGAAAAACAAACAAAAACCGGTCGGAGAGGGGGGATCTCCGACCGGAAAAGAGGGTTATACAAATGAGAAACCAATAAACGTTGTAGGGCTCTGTCAACTCCGGAACAGACCTCCGAAGATGGAGAGGAAGATCGGGTTGTAGATATCGTCGATGATAACGGCAAAGGACGGATATAAAACCCATGCGATGGTGTGCCAGCCGTACTGGTCCATGATCGCTTTCTCGTTTGCGACGGCGTTGGAACCGGAACCGCAGCCCCAGCCGATGTTTCCGGCTGTCATGACAGCTGCGCCGTAATCGCGGCCGAAGAGGTTGAAGGATACAAAGATTCCGAAGAGTGCCATGAAGATGCCCTGCGCTACGAGGATGATGCCCATCTGTCCTGCAAGGGGAGCAAGCTTCGTGAAGTCGGTGGTCATAAGTACGAGGGCAAGGTAGAGCTCTAAGAACATGTGTTCAATAGCGTCAACCTCCGGTACATAGAACTTGATTCCGGTTGCTTCCATGACGTTTCTCGCAATGGCACCGGCGAAGAGGCAGCCGATGAATTTCGGCATCTCGATCATCGGGATGTTATCGAGCAGGCAGTAGATCGGCATTCCGAGTGCTGCGAGAAGAAGACACATCGCGAACATCATGATCATTTTCGTGTTGTTAAGCTCCGGAACTCTTCCGGTTGCATGTGCTTCCGGTTTGTCGTTCGGATCAGACTTTAAGCCGTGCTTTGCGATCAGGAAGGCTGCAACCGGACCGCCGATCAGGGAGCCCATGATATTTCCCATGGTACCTGCCGCAACACCAACAACGGTGGCATCCGGCGCGCCCCATTCCTCAAAGATCGGGCCGAACGCAGACGCGGTGCCGACACCGCCGGACATCGCTGCGGAAGAACACTGGAGAGCTAAGAGCGGGTGCATTCCGATGAGCTGGCTCAGTGCGTATCCTAAGAGGTCCTGACAGGTGATCAGAAGACATGCTGCAAATGCGATGAGGATACAGAGCTTTCCGCCTGCGTGCTTTAACATCTTCGCGCTGAAGCCGAAGCCTACGCAGAGGAAGAATAAGTTCTGGCAGAGATCCTTCATGATCGTCGCGTCGAAGGAGATTCCGACGATTCCGGCACCCTTGATGCAGGATACGATGATCGAGAAGATCAGACCGGAAATAACAGGCGCCGGGATCGCGTATTTTCTGAGCGCCTCAGAACGGGCAACGATGGCCCTGCCGAGGAAGATCACGATGGCCGCGAAACCGAGAGTACACAGGTACTCAAACTTGAAAGAGGCGACTGCTCCGTCGGCTGCCGGTTTGTAGGTGCCGAAATAACTGATGATACTTTCCATAAGAGTTCCTCCAATCCTTTTTTAGTAGGTGTGTTCCGATAGACTCCCGAAAATAAAACAGTGAATGGAACTGTTTTATTTCCCCACAGAGGAATCTGCCGGAGGTGTTTGGGAAGGTAAAATCTTTATGAAAAAAGAATAAAATATTTTCAAATAAAATGCAATTTTAATAAGTATTAACCAATAATTGTAACTTAAGTAATAAAAATACAGTAAAAAACTTACAAAAACGGATACAGAGAGAATATAAAGCTATACGGAAAATTAGCGGGAAAGGACTTGACATCTTTGAGCGTCCCGCGCAGCCGGTATCTTTGCGCAAAAAATCCGCCCGGAAGAGTGGGAATCTCTCCGGGCGGATATAAGAGGGGTATGTTTCAAGATCAAAAACTGTATATGGGATACGACTTGCGATCAGCCTTTGAATAAGCCACCAAAGATGGAAAGGAAGATCGGGTTATAGATATCATCGATGATAACAGCGAAGGACGGGTAAAGAACCCATGCGATGTTATGCCATCCGTACTGATCCATAACAGCCTTTTCGTTCGCTACTGCGTTCGGACCGGAACCGCAGCCCCAACCGATGTTGCCGGCTGTCATAACGGCTGCGCCGTAGTCACGGCCAAAGAGGTTGAAGGAAACGAAGATACCGAACAGAGCCATGAGGATCGCCTGTGCTACGAGGATGATACCCATCTGGCCTGCAACCGGGGCAAGCTTCGTGAAGTCGGTGGTCATAAGTACGAGGGCAAGGTAGAGCTCTAAGAACATGTGTTCAATAGCGTCAACCTCCGGAACATAGAACTTGATGTTTGCAGCTTCCATGACGTTTCTTGCGATGGCACCTGCGAAGAGGCAGCCGATGAATTTCGGCATCTCAATCATCGGGATATTGTCGAGTAAGCAGTAAATCGGCATGCCGAGAGCTGCGAGAAGTAAGCACATTGCGAACATCATGATCATCTTTGTGTTGTCAAGCTCCGGTGCCTTGCCGGTTGCCTTTGCTTCCGGCTTATCGTTCGGGTCAGACTTTAAACCGTGCTTTGCGATCAGGAAAGCCGCAACCGGACCACCGATGAGGGAGCCCATAACGTTACCAAGAGTACCTGCCGCAACACCGATCGTTGTAGCATCCTGTGCACCCCAGCCCTCGAAAATCGGACCAAAGGCAGATGCGGTACCAACACCACCGGACATCGCTGAGGAAGAACACTGAAGAGCGAGGAGCGGATTTAAGTTGATCAGGTGAGCGATCGCAACACCGAGAACATCCTGACAGGTGATCAGGAGGCAGGCTGCAAATGCAATCATGACGCAGAGCTTTCCGCCTGCATGTCTTAACATCTTTGCGCTGAAGCCGAAGCCTACGCAGAGGAAGAAGAGGTTCTGACAGAGGTCTTTCATGACCTTTGCGTCAAAACTGATACTGACTGTGCCGGTCATCTTGATCGCGGAAATCAGGAGTGAAAAGATGATACCGGAAACAACCGGAGCAGGAATCGCGTATTTTCTTAATGCCGCGGAATGTGCGACGATTGCGCGTCCGAGGAAGATTACGATTGCTGCAAAGCCGAGAGTACATAAATACTCAAATTTAAAATTTGCGATTGCGCCATCGGCAGCTGGTGTGTAGGTGCCGAAATAGCTGATGATATTTTCCATAAAATATCCTCCTATCCTTTTTTTGCCTTACACATTCCACTCTTCTTTTCCTGTCCCGGGAATCCGGAAACAGCTCACAGATGAAAAGAAAAGCGCTCCATCTGTTTATACCCCGTTTACATTGATGAAAATGTGTAAAAACTTTATAAAAAGAATAAAAGATTTTGTGCATGGTGTCAATTTAAGTAAGTAAGTAACAGGTTTTGTAAATATCGTAACTGCCGCCGGAGGGCAAATCATTTTTGCCCGAATCCATATTTGATCGAAGGGCGGCCGCCGGTCTTGTAATCGATCGTGCTGATGATCTCGCCTGTGTCTACCATATAGTTCATGTATCTGCGGATCGTGATGCGGGAGAGGTGGATCTGCTCGGCGATCTGCTCGCTGGTAAAGAAGCCATTCCGGTTGTTCTGCAGATATTCCCGGATCATGGCGAGGGTTGTCTCGTTTAATCCCTTTGCGAGTGATGGCTTTGCGTCTGCCCTCTGGTCATTCACGGAAAAGAGACGGTCGATATCGTGCTGGCCGAGTCCCCCGTGGCTGTGCTCCAGATACTTTTTTGTCTCGGTAAAACGGTCAAGAGCTGTCTTAAAACGCGTATATTCGAAGGGTTTCACGAGATAGTCGGTGATCCCGCGATTTAACAGGGAGCGGACGATATCCGTATCGTTCGCGGAGGTGACCATAATGACGGACGGTGTGAGACCGGCATTGTGGAGGGCATCGAGAAATTCACCTCCGTTCATGACAGGAGTATAGTAATCGAGAATGATCAGGTCAGTGGGATTCGTCTTCAGGTAGGGGAGCGCCTCCGACCCGTTTTTAAAGATCCGGTCCACCCGGAATTCCGGAGTGACCTCGACATACTGTTTATTGATGGAGGCGACCATCGGATCGTCCTCAATGATGATTACATGGTACATGGTGTATGCTTCCTTTCCGTAAATGTGATGGTAAAGCAGGTGCCCTCTCCCGGTTCTGTCTCGATGGAGATCTCGCCGTTCCCGCTGTCTACAAGCTGTTTGATCAGGAAAAGTCCGGTCCCGCGGTTTGTGCCCTTGGACGAGACGCCCTTTTCATAGATCCTGTCGATCAGATCCGGACGGATCCCGCGCCCGGTGTCCTCACAGGTGATGATATTGCAGCCCGGGTCACAGTAGATCCCGAGTGTGATCTCCCGGATCTCAGGACTGCCGGCGGAAAGTTCCTCAATGGCATTTTCGAGAAGATTTCCGACGATCGTGATATAGTTTTCGACCGGAAGAAGGAGATCCTTTTCCAGACAGCGGCTGTCCGGGGAGACGGTGAGCAGGATGCCGAGCTCCGCGGCATGCATCATTTTTCCGATCACAAGGGCGCAAATCTTTGACACGCGCAGGCAGTCCGCTGTCTGGCGGATCGACTGGCTGGAGACAAGGTTGCTGTTGATAATGAAGTTGATGGCCTCCTCCGTCTGACCGGTCTGGAGGTAGCCCAGGATCACGTGGAGCTTATTTAAAAATTCGTGGTTGAAGGCGCGCAGTGTGTCAAGCATCGCCTTTGCTCCGGTGAGCTCGTCCATGACCGTCTCCATCTCCGTCTGGTCATTGATGATCGTGAGGATCACCGGATGCTCCGTCTGGGTGTCTGCCGGAATCTCACTGACCAGAAGTCTTCGGTTCTCACAGGTGCAGGCACGGTGGTAGGACGGTGTGCCGGACGCGAGGACCCGGTCTGCCTGGGATTCCGGGAAGAAATCCCTGAAAGTGCGTCCTTCCATAAGAGGTTTAGTCTGTTCCTGACCAGAAGTCCCATCGTCCGGGGAGACAGACGGCGGATCCTCCGGTTTTTCAGGCAGGACATGAAAGAGATTTTCTGCCGCCTGATTTGCGTAGACCACGGAACCGGTGGAATCCGTGGCGACAAGACCTTCCTCCAGTGCATTCAGAACGGTATCCTGACGCAGATACAGGTCGAGAAGCTCCGTCGGATGATGTCCCATCAGGGAATCCCGGAGAAGGGAGACGAGTCCGTGAGACAGAAGGATGCTGACGAGCAGCATGACCATCGCTGCCAATAAATAGGTAGGAAAGACCTCGTGGATCTGCTCGGAGATATAAGTGTTGAAGACCGACGCTATAACGAATCCGATGATCGCTCCGTCGCTGTTCCGGATCGAATGGAAAGCCCGCCGCTGGGAACCGTTTGTACCGTAGCCGATGGTGATATAGGGCTGGCTGCCCTTTAAGATCGCCTCCTCCTCACCGTCGACGAAGGTTTCTCCTGTCTCCTTCCGGTTTGTGTGGTAGAACCGCAGCCCGGTCGTGTTATAAATGGCTATGACATTGAGATCGGGAAAATTTTCAGACAGGGAATCCAGCTCTTCATTGGCAGATCCGTCCGGATAACCGTTTTCCAGCATGGAGACAACATTGTCCATGGAGGCGACATAGGCGGCGAGGGCGCTGATGTTTTTATCGATCTCCTGACGCTGACGTGTAATCGTCGAAAAAAGGGTTATACTTAAGGAGAGGAGCAGCAGGCAGACGGACACTGCCATAAAGCTGAAAAACAACTGGCTCTCCAGGGATAGTTTTCGAAATTTCTGCATCATGAAACGTGTCCTCCATAGTGGAATACAGGGTATTGAAATTTTGAGGGTGCTATGTGCCGATGGCACATGTCCAGCACCGACCGGAGCGGAGCGTAGACGCGTGAGTACGTAGAACATCATATTTATGCCTTAGTATAAAAAAAAAAAGAAGGAGTTTCAAGAGGAAAGATGACGAAAAAAAGAGGGATTCCCGGCTTTTGCCGAAAAAAGGAGAAAATCTTCGATTCATATTGGGAAAAGTTTGTAAAAAGGACTTGCTATTTCTGGCAGAATTATGTACAATAAAACCAAGGTTGATTAATATTTAACAATCATAACTGTTTGGCGTTTCAGAGTATCCTTTATGTTCCGTGAAACGTGCGGACATGCTGAATGGTTATGAAACGACCACACATCATTTTCTAGGAGGAAAAGAAAAATGGCAGTTAAAGTTGCGATTAATGGTTTTGGCCGTATTGGCCGTCTTGCATTCAGACAGATGTTTGGCGCAGAGGGATTCGAGATCGTTGCGATCAACGACTTAACTTCTCCGGAGATGCTCGCACACCTTTTAAAATATGATTCCACACAGGGCAGATACGCTCTTGCGGATACAGTATCCTACGGTGAGGATTCTATCACTGTTGATGGCAAAGAGATCAAGATCTACGCGAAAGCAAACGCAGCAGAGCTTCCGTGGGGCGAGATCGGTGTAGACGTTGTTCTTGAGTGCACAGGTTTCTACACATCCAAAGCAAAAGCACAGGCTCATATCGATGCTGGTGCTAAGCACGTTATCATCTCCGCTCCGGCAGGAAATGATCTTCCGACAATCGTTTACAATGTAAACCATGAGACATTAAGCAAAGATGACCACATCATCTCCGCTGCTTCCTGTACAACAAACTGCCTTGCTCCGATGGCAAAGGCATTAAACGATGCTTACCCGATCCAGTCCGGTATCATGTGCACAATTCACGCTTACACAGGTGACCAGATGACACTTGACGGACCGCAGAGAAAGGGCGATAAGAGAAGAAGCCGTGCTGCAGCGATCAACATCGTTCCGAACAGCACAGGTGCTGCAAAGGCAATCGGCCTTGTAATTCCGGAATTAAACGGTAAGCTCATCGGTTCTGCTCAGCGTGTTCCTACACCGACAGGTTCCACAACAATTTTAACAGCTGTTGTTAAGGGCCAGCCGACAAAGGAATCCATCAACGCAGCAATGAAGGCAGCTTCCAACGAGTCCTTCGGCTACAACACAGATGAGATCGTTTCCAGCGATATCGTTGGTATGAGATACGGTTCTCTCTTCGATGCAACACAGACAATGGTTCTCCCGATCGACGAGAACACATCTGAGGTTCAGGTTGTATCCTGGTACGACAACGAGAACTCCTACACAAGCCAGATGGTTCGTACCATCAAGCACTTCGGAAAACTGTTAAATGCTTAATTTCGCGCAGTTATCGAAGAAAATAGACTCAGCAAAGGGTCCGGTCTGATGAGGACCGGACCCTTTTTTCGATTTATAAAAAGGAGGAATTCCAACATGTCTTTAAATAAGAAAACAGTTGATGATATCAACGTAAAGGGAAAGAGAGTGCTGGTCCGCTGCGATTTCAACGTACCGTTAAAGGACGGTAAGATCACAGACGAGACACGTATCAACGCAGCTCTCCCGACAATCCAGAAGCTGATCAACGATGGCGGCAAAGTGATTCTTTGCTCCCACCTTGGAAAAGTAAAAAATGGCCCGAACGAGGGAGAATCCCTGGCTCCGGTTGCAAAGAGCCTTTCTGAGAAACTCGGAAAAGAAGTTGTTTTCGTATCCGATTACAACGTAACCGGCGAAGCTGCAACAAAGGCTGTAAACGCAATGAAAGAGGGAGATGTCGTTCTTCTTCAGAACACCCGTTTCCGCGGAGCTGAGGAGACAAAGAACGGCGAACAGTTCAGCAAAGAGCTGGCTGACCTCGCAGACGACTATGTATGCGACGCATTCGGTTCCTCCCACAGAGCACATGCTTCCGTAGCTGGTGTTACAAAGTTCATCTCCGCAAAGGGCGGTTCCAACGTTGTCGGATACCTGATGGAGAAAGAGATCGCGTTCCTTGGAAATGCGGTTGAAAATCCGGTTCGTCCGTTCGTTGCGATCCTCGGCGGTGCGAAAGTTGCTGATAAGTTAAATGTAATCTCCAACCTCCTTGAGAAGTGTGATACTCTTATCATCGGCGGCGGTATGGCTTACACCTTCTTAAAGGCACAGGGCAAGGAGATCGGTAAGTCCTTAGTTGACGATACAAAGATCGATTACTGCAAAGAGATGATGGATAAGGCAGCAAAGCTTGGCAAGAAGCTTCTTCTTCCGGTTGATACGACGGTTGTTTCTGAGTTCCCGAACCCGATCGATGCTCCGGTCGAGGTTGAGTATGTTTCCGTAGATGCGATCCCGGCTGACAAAGAGGGCGTTGATATCGGACCGGAGACCTGCAAGATCTACGCGGACGCAGTGAAGAACGCGAAGACCGTTGTATGGAACGGACCGATGGGCGTATTCGAGAACCCGACACTTGCTGCTGGTACGATCGCAGTGGCAAAGGCACTCGCTGAGACAGATGCGACAACGATCATCGGCGGTGGTGACTCCGCAGCAGCTGTCAACCAGCTCGGCTTCGGCGACAAGATGAGCCACATCTCCACAGGCGGCGGCGCATCCTTAGAGTTCCTGGAAGGAAAAGAACTCCCGGGCGTTGCAGCAGCTGACGATAAGTAAATGAATGAATGAAACCAGTACACCGTGCGCCGGAACAGGCGTGGAAGGGCGCTGCAAGCTCGCTTGCATAAGCCCTTTCAGGTCTTTTCAGGCACGGTGGGGAGCAAATGTATGCATTTACTTCCCTGGCTGTAAATATTATAGTGTCCGAGATTCCAGATCCGGGACGGCGATCCCGTCCCGGATTTTGTGATATAAAATTGGTATATATGGGGGTAAATAACCATGGCAAGAAAGAAAATCATCGCTGGAAACTGGAAAATGAACATGACGCCGTCCGAGGCTGTCGCACTTGTTGAGACATTAAAGCCGCTCGTTAAGACGGAGGAAGCGGACGTTGTATTCTGCGTACCGGCTATCGACATTATTCCTGTCGTAAAGGCATGCGAGGGAACGAACATCGAGGTTGGCGCGGAGAATATGTATTTCGAGGAGAAAGGCGCATATACAGGCGAGATTTCCCCGAACATGCTGACAGATGCCGGTGTGAAATACGTCATTATCGGACATTCCGAGAGAAGAGAGTACTTTGCAGAGACAGATGAGACCGTCAACAAGAAAGTCTTAAAGGCATTCGAGCATGGTCTGACCCCGATCATCTGCTGCGGTGAGACCCTGACCCAGAGAGAGCAGGGGATCACACTCGACTGGATCCGCAAACAGGTCAAGATCGCATTCCAGAACGTGACAGCAGACCAGGCGAAGACTGCTGTGATCGCTTATGAGCCGATCTGGGCGATCGGAACCGGAAAGACAGCAACGACAGAACAGGCCGAGGAAGTCTGCGGCGCGATCCGTGCGTGCATCGGTGAGATCTACGATGAAGCAACGAAGGAAGCAATCCGCATCCAGTACGGCGGATCTGTAAACGCAGGCAATGCGGCAGAACTGTTCGCACAGCCGGATATCGACGGCGGACTTGTAGGCGGCGCGTCCTTAAAGGCTGATTTCGGAAAGATCGTCAACTACAAATAGTACATGTACATCCTGGCGCTGTGTCATAGAAAATGGGCTGTGACACAGCGCTTTTTTCATAGAAGATTTCAATGGAACTTCCTATGAAAAAAGGCACATTCGCGAGAAGATGAAGATCGTCGCAAGCGACCGCGCGCCCGGTGCGAGAATGTGCCAGGACACATTCTTTTTACATAAGAGAAAATAGTGACAATCTGTCATTTTTTGCCTCCACCCTATTGACTGGAAGGATTTTGGATGTTACGATTATTAGATACGCAAAACGTTAAAATTGCGCAAAAGACAGCAATCTCTTGCGTGAATCCAGGATATAAAGAGGAAATACATATATGAAGAAAATTGGAATCGTAACAGACAGTCACAGCAGCATCAGCCAGGAAGAGGCAAAGAAACTCGGGATCTTTGTTCTGCCGATGCCGTTCTATATCGACGGGGAGTGCTATTATGAGAGTGTGACGCTTTCCAGGGAACTGTTTTTTGAAAAGCTGACATCCGGAGCCGATATTTCGACTTCCCAGCCATCTCCGACCGCTGTGATGGAAATCTGGGACAAAGCACTCGAAGAATATGAAAAGATCCTGTATATGCCGATCAGCAGCGGACTCAGCAGTTCCTACAATACGGCGATGATGCTGGCGCAGGAGGAAAAATATGAAGGACGCGTCCTCGTTGTGGACGACGGACAGGTTGCGGCGCCGCTTCACCAGATGATCCTGGACACACTGGATATGATCGAAAAAGGATATGAAGCGGAACATATCCGCGAACTCCTGGAAAAGGCGGGAGACCGGATGATGATCTATATCGCCCTTCAGACGCTGGAATTCCTGAAAAAAGGCGGTAGAGTAACTCCGGCTGCAGCTGCGCTCGGATCTGTATTTAATATCAAACCGATCTTAAAGCTCCAGACCGGAAAACTGGATTCCTTTAAGAAGTGCCACGGAATGCAGAAGGCCAAAAAGACAGCCATTGAGGCGATGCAGACAGAGATCCGCGAGAATTTCCAGGATGCCTTAAACGATGGCGCTCTGCATCTCTTAGCGTCTTCCAGCGGAACGGATGAGGAGAATGCAGCGTGGGTCGAGGAGATCAAAGAGGCATTCCCGGGTGTTCCGATCCTTTATGATAACCTTTCTCTCGGCGTTTCCTGCCATATCGGACCTGGCGGAATGGGAATTGGTTGTGCGGTGGCACCGGATTATAAGAGAGTATAAGTAAGAAAATATTGGCTGCGAGTAAAAATACCATTGCTGCAGACAATTTTTAATGGATTTTTGTTCGTAACTGTGAGTATATGGAACCGTTACAAAAGAAGTTTGAAATCAGAGTTTCGGTTGTATGAACGTGCATAATAAGGAGGCAATCATTATGGAATACCGCAGATTTGGAAATACGATCGTAGCAAGAATTGATAAGGACGAGGATGTGCTCGAGAAGATGAAGCGCATCGCGATGCTCGAGGACGTAAAACTCGCGAGTGTCAGCGCACTTGGAACTTTTTCATCCATGACGGTCGGCATCTATGACCTCGAAAAACGCCAGTTTATGGGAAATGATTTCGAGGGAATGTTTGAGATCGTTTCCTTTACAGGAACCATCAACACGATGGACGGAAAGTATTACAGCCACATCCACGCGGCGGCAGCCGACGCGAAGGGCAATGTATACGGCGGGCATTTAAGTCATGGCATTATCGGAGCGACCTGCGAGATGGTGATCACGGTGATCGACGGAGTTGTGGATCGCGTAAAAGATGAGGAGACAGGACTCAATATCTTTAACTTTAGGTACTAAAGTGCAGTAAGGTAACTGTTCAGCAGGTCTGCGCATTTACTGCGCTGACCGTAAGAAAACTTAAGCTGGAAGGCAAAAATCCTATCAGCGCATCCGATCTAGAATGGATTTTTGCTTGTAACTGCGAAGGTACTGAATCGTTACATCTTTTTGTGTATTGTGATAAGAGATAAGAAAAGATCGATAAGGAGCAGGCTATGGAACAGATGATTCCGGGATTTCTGGAAGAGATGTTGAAAAAACAGTATGGAGAGGAAGCTTTCGCGAAGATCCTCGCGGGATATCAGGCGAGACGCCCGGTGACACTCCGGGTCAATCCCTTAAAGGCGGACCGGAACACGGTAGAACAGGCACTTACCGGTGCAGGGATCGCGTTTAAAAATGTATCATGGTATGAGGATGCGATGATCATCGAGGACGCAAGGGAGCCGGAGATCCAGGAACTTCCGATCTATAAGGAAGGCGGAATCTATCTCCAGAGCCTTTCCTCCATGCTACCGCCGCTGTTTCTCGGCCCGAAGGCGGGAGAGTCTGTCCTCGATATGGCTGCCGCCCCGGGCGGAAAGACGACCCAGATGGCGGCGATGACGGGAAATCAGGCGCAGATCACGGCCTGCGAGAAGAATAAGGCGCGGTCGGAAAAGTTAAAATACAATCTGGAAAAGCAGGGGGCATCCGGAACCTACGTGATGGTGGAGGACGCAAGAAAGCTTGACGATTTCTTTTCCTTCGACCGGATCCTCTTAGACGCGCCCTGCAGCGGAAGCGGAACCGTAGAAGTGCGGGACGGTGTCTGCCGGACAAAAATCTCAAAGGAACTTGTGGAAAGATCCGCGAGAACCCAGGAAGAACTGTTAAAAAAAGCGCTGAAGCTCTTAAAATCCGGACATGAGATGGTCTACTCCACCTGCTCAATCTTAAAAGAGGAGAATGAAGGTCTCTTAAAGCGCGTGTTAAAGAGTTCAGGCGGAGAACTTGTGCCGATCGGGGAAGAGTGGACGAAGGAACTTCCGTTACTTCCGAATGCGATGCCGGGGACGCTCCTTGTGGGACCGAATGACCTCTTTGAGGGATTCTTTGTGGCGAAGATCAGAAAAAAATAGAGGCTCAGAGGAGAGCTTCTATTTTTTTGCAAAAAACGCTTTAAGTTTTTATGCCGCCCTGTGGTTCTCAACCTCGATCCGTTTCAGCTCAGGCAAGACCGTGATCAGCATCGTGAGAATGCAGGCGGTTCCGCCGATGACATTGGAAACCGGCTCGGCGAGGAATACGCCGTCGGTTCCCATATGCATGGCGTAGGGGAGAAAGTAGGTCAGCGGTACAACGATGAATACCTTGCGGAGCAGGGAGAAGAAGATCGCAAAGACCTTCTTGTTCAGGGATTTAAATACCGCCTGACCGATGTACTGGAGGTCCATAAAGATAAAAGCTGCAAAATACATGTTCAGCGCCGGAACTGCATCCTGGATTAGCGCCGTGTCCGAGCTGAAAATACGGATCAGCGTTTCCGGGATGAGAATGATCATGCTCCACATGACGGCCGTGTAACCGAAAACGAGGAGACTCATGATCAGAATGGATTTCCGCACACGTCCCGGTCTGCGGGCACCGTAGTTGTAGCTCAGGATCGGGGAAGTTCCCTCTACCATGGCGTGGATCGGTGTCTCAACAAGCTGGCGCACACTGGAGATGATGGTCATGACGGAGATATAGATATCACCGCCGGTGACGGAAAGAATATTGTTGCAGCAGATCGTCACGAGACTGTTTGTGAGCTGCATGATAAATCCGGCAGCGCCGAGGCTGAGGATATTTTTCGCGTGCCCGGTACATTCCGGGATCTCATTCTTATGAAGGAACCGCAGCTTCAACTCGGATTTTTTCGTGAGGAAAAACACGACGAAGGCGGCGGACAGGCACTGGGAGATCACGGTGGCGATAGCCGCGCCGCGGACACCGAGTCCGAGGGCAAAAATAAAGAGCGGATCAAGTACCAGATTCGTTCCGGCACCGATCGCGACGGATAACATGCCGATGCTGGAGTAGCCCTGGGCGTTGATAAACGGGTTCATTCCGACCGCGATCATCGACGGCAGGGTTCCGATCAGATAGAGCATCATATACGGATAGGCGTAAACGATGGCCTCAGCGGAAGCGCCGAAGAGGATCAGGATCGGGCGGGCGAAGAGAAAGCCGACCGTCATCAGGATCATAGCGCAGACACAGAGCATCGTAAAAGAAGTGTTCATAATACACCTTGCTGTGTCAGGGTCCTTCTTCCCGCGGAAGATCGAGAAGAGCGGCGCACCGCCGGTTCCAAAGAGATTGCTGAAGGCTGTGATGATGACAATGATCGGAAAACATAAGCCGACCGCGCCGAGAGCGGCTGTTCCGATTTCAGGGATCCGCGCGATGTAGATGCGGTCCACGATATTATATAGAAGGTTTAAGATCTGGGCAACCAGCATGGGGAGCGCGGCTCCGAGTATATTGCCCGTTATGGTTCCGTTTTCAAAATCAATACGTTTCATATGCATGATAGATTTCCTGTAACGATTTGATCCTTTCTAAATTTTTTCTTGCATTTCAAGTATAGCATCCCCTATAATATATGTAAATTATTGTTTTTGTATAGAAATATAATAAATATTATATAATATAAGAAGATTCTTTACATTCAGACTATGATGTTTACGATCCGGGATCCAGATCCCACAATTCGCACTGTTGCGGGAGTGGAGGTCCGCAGATCGCCGGTCAGAAGGAGAGACTATGGAGATCAGACAGTTAGAATACTTCCGGGCCATCGTTGACGCCGGAACCATCAGTGGGGCGGCGAGGGAGCTTCATATGACACAGCCGCCGTTAAGCTACCAGATGAAAATGCTGGAGGAGGAACTTCAGGTGCCGCTTTTTATCCGCGGTATGAAGCATATCACACTGACGGAGGCGGGAAAAACGCTCTACGAACAGGCGGGAAAGATCCTGATGCTCTCGGAGGTAACGAAGCGGGAGGTCATAAAATCGAGTCAGGCGGCGACGATCCATATCGGAATGACTCCGTCCACCGTGTCCATGATGTCCCATTACCTGATGCGTTTTGCAAAAAGTCATCCCAATATTCATTTTGATATCCACGAGGGATCCACATTCACTATGAGGGATCAGCTTGAGAACCGGATCCTCGACCTCACGACCCTGCGCACGCCAATTACGTTAAGGGGCTGTGAGACGAAAACTCTGGCCGAGGAACGCCTTCTCGCCATGGCAGTTCCGGAGTTCCCTCTTTTAAAAGGACGCGCATCGCTGCATCTGCAGGAGCTCTCGGAACAGCCCCTGATCCTGTCCCACCGGTTTCAGAAATATATCGCCTCGAAGTTTGAGGAGGCGGGACTTGTCTGCGATATCTACCTTGCCTGTGAAGATGCAAGGACCGCGATCACGATGGCGGAACGGGGAATGGGGATCGCGATCCTGCCGACTTCGATGCTGGAACTTTCTGATAAGCTGAAAGCATGTGAGGTCAGTGATGCTGATTTTACAACAGAGGTTCTTCTCGCCTGGAGAAAAAGTCGGATTTCGTCGGAAATACAGGAATTTCTGGAATTTTGGAATTGAGAAATGTATTCGTGGAATGCATGAATCTTGCAAAATAATCTTGTAAGTAGCTTCTATAGGCAGATTATACGAGCAATTTTCTGAAATATGTGCCATAATGAGAAATAATGAAAAGCTTCATATTATAAAACATGTCAGATACAGAGAGTCTGACAGAACAGGAGAGGAATCGTTCATGAAGTATGATCTGGAACATTATGGGCAATATTTAGCAGAATGCGAGAAAAGTAAAAATACGATCGAAAAGTATCTGAGAGATGTGCGGACTTTCCTGATATTTTCAGGAGAACGAGAGCTGAGCAAGGAGATCATCTTGGAGTATAAAAAACTCCTCATAGAAGAATATCGGACTTCCAGCGTAAATTCCATGCTGATCGCGGTGAATGGATATCTGAGCTGGATCGGCCGGGACGATCTCCGGGTGCGCGTGTGCAGAATGCAGAGACTGATCTTTCGAGAGGAGGAGCGGGAACTGACGCGCGAAGAGTGCCAGAGGCTTCTTATGACCGCGAACCGGGAGAATCGCGGGCGTCTGTTCTGCATCCTTCAGACCATCGCGGGAACGGGGATGCGGATCGGGGAATTAAAATATCTGACAGCGGAGACTCTGGAGGAGCGAAAGATACGGATCGATTTTAAAGGAAAAGTGCGGATTATCCTGATTCCAAGGTCACTTCTGATCATCCTGAAGGACTACTGCCGAAAGCACAAGATCAAGGAAGGAAGTATTTTCCGCTCAAGGAACGGAAGATAACTTTAGAAAGCATAAAAGTATACAGATTTCATGTAAGAACGATGCATACTCTTTTAAGACAAGCCGTTCATGACATAATACACATTATGTCATGAACGGCTTTTTTGAATGAAAAAATGTATGATCGGAGAACGATACGGAAGTCTTGTGGTAATTGAAAAAGTGAAGATTCCGGGAAAACTGAAAACCTATTGGCGGTGCCGGTGTGACTGCGGGAATACATGCACCTTGGAAGATTCTCACCTGAAAAACGGACATACGAAGAGCTGTGGATGCAGAAGACGGATCCGACTCCAGGAAAAACGCCTCGATCCCACCGGATAGCGGTACGGCAGGCTTGTCGTTCTGGGACCGGCAGCGGGAACGGCAGAAAAAATGTGATGGCGCAGTGGAGCAAAGCGGATCGTCCGAAGGGGATCGCGCGGATCGTCCGGTCATCGCGGAGTATACAGAAGAGAAAACAACCGATGGAGAGCATCCATTGGCTTTCAGGGAAAGTCCTACAATCTTGGCAGCTTCGCAACCTATGAGGAGGCAGTTCAGGCGCGGCTGGACGCGGAAAAGCGGTTATATGATCCATTTTTAGCGAAATATCGCGAAGAAAATTCCTGAGGACGCAGGGGGATCACAATACTGATAAAAACACTTCCAACCGCAGGAATACCGGGCAGCTTTGCTGCATAGAATGCAGTTTAGGGAGTGATTTTTATAAATTTTTAAGGAGCAAGGGGGAAAGGAGGAGCTTTGTGAGCATACAGAGGCAGAAGAATCCTGTGTGCAGCAATTGAAATATTGACTCACAGTAACTGTTCGACAGAGATACAGTTACGATCCACGATTCAAAGAAGGAGGAAAAGAGAGATGAAGAAGCGCGGAATGAAAAAACGTGTTATGGCAGCACTCATGACGGCCTGTATGGTCGTTGGGTCTGTGCCGGGAGTGTCGTTGGCGGATGTGTCGGGTGAACCATCTGGTACGCTGACACCGGCTGCAAAGAAACATAACTTTGATGGAACAGCGTCAACAGAAGCAGCCCCGGATATTGAGCTTAACAAGACAGCTGCATATAACGGAACATTTACTGAGAACGGTCAGACAGAACTTACAAAGACCTTTGAGGTTGGAACGAAACTCACGCTTGCGGATATTCCTGCATCCAAGGGTAAGAGCAGCAGTTACAGCGATCAGACCTGGGATAAATTCCCGGTTGGATATATTGTAGGAAAAGATGGAACGACCTTCACGATCACCTACAAGTGGAGATCAAGCGGCAGTGGCAGTGATTATGACTATAGCACCTCCACAAGAGGCAAAGCCACAAACGCAGCTGGTAAGTCCGGACGTTGGATCTTAGAGGGCGGCGAGTTCACGGAGGATAACGGGACAACACAAGAGGACACATGTACACCGGCTGGCATGAGATCGACGGCAAGTGGTATTACTTCAACACAGCATCCGACAAGGGAACACTTGGCGCAATACTTGCGAACACCACAACACCGGATGGATATCAGGTAGATGCAAATGGAGCATGGATCCGGTAATTCCGGCAGGAAACCTTCATGGCTCACCGGGCGCGGGATCCTCATAGCAGTCATGTTTCTTTTGGGACTGGGAATTTTTCTGTACCCGCATATCTGTGACTGGTACTATCAGTATCAGTTCAACAAGGCGATCGCGGCGTATGACCGGTTTCAGGGGATCGACTGCGAAGGAATGATCCAGGCGGCCAGAGAGTACAATGAAAGACTTGCAAAGAAAGAGGAACAGTTTCTGGTTCCCGCAGAGGAACGGGAGGAGCTTGACCACCTTCTAGATCCATGGGAAACAGGGATGATGGGATATGTGGACATTCCGAAGATCGGGGTCCACGTTCCCATTTACCACGGAACGGAAGAGCGGGCGCTTCAGTCGGGCGCCGGTTTCTGGTATGGGACAAGCCTGCCGGTGGGCGGTGAAAATACCCATTGTGTGCTGGCCGCCCATAACGGTCTTGTGAAGGCGAAACTGTTCACTGACCTGGACAAACTAGAAGTGGGAGATCGGTTCACTCTGGATGTCTTAAACGAGACATTCACGTATGAGGTGGATCAGATCCTCGTAACACTTCCGGAAGAGACGGAAGAACTTTATGTCCAGAACGGAAAAGACCTTGTGACGCTTTATACCTGTACTCCGTATGGGGTAAATACCCACAGGCTCCTTGTCCGCGGACACCGGGTAACAGAACCGGAAGAATGATGGAAAAAATGCGCCGGTTCACAAAAAGTGAAAACGGAGCTTTTTTCGACATAAATTGACATGGAGGGAATCGAAAATGAAAAAGAAAATGAACAAGGTTTTAGTAGTCTGCACAGCGGCAGCAGCGATGACAGCATTTTCAGGAACCGCTTTTGGGGCAACTCTCGATCTGGAGTCAAAGACAGCGGTTGCTGACGCGAAGGATGGAGCCGGGGATATCCAGGAGGCCATAAATCAGATCTCGGGGAACGGAAATAAAGATGGGTGGACCATCAAAATAAAGTCTGGTACATATGACCGATTTACAATTCCGGCAGATTTTAAGAACATCACGGTTGAGGGAGAGAAAAACAGCGTTATTCAGGTGATGAATGCGTCAGTGGCAGACAACCTTTCAGATGCTGGCGGAATTAACGCGTTTGGCAGTAATATTACTTTAAAAGGACTTACAATTGATGCTGGAAATGTACCGGCTGAAGAGGGAAAGTTTACAGCAGCGGTTTCCAATCACAATGGCGCAGTAGGTGGAACTGGCTTTTCTCTTCATGTTGAAAACTGTACGATCAAGGGAACAGATTCACAATTTGCGGATGGTATTTTATTTGACAGTCCGGGATTTGATGTGAAAAATTGTAAAATTTCAGGTTTTAAGCAGGCAGTTGAATTCTTTGGAGATAATTTTGTAGTTCCGGAATCTGGAAATATGGTCAGTGGGAATACGTTCCGTGACTGTAGCTTTGCTATTCATGGATATTTTGGCGGCGGCTCGGATGGCGGAGTGCTGAGTTTTAAGAATAATAAGGTAACCGGTACGGATGATCTGCGCGCCAAAGTAGTGATTCAGGATCAGAGTAATACAGGGGCTGTTCGCGCGGATATCTCTGGAAACACATTTGTGAATGCACTTGTGGGACTTGTGAATCTGAGAGAAAACGGGAAAACGATCTCACCAGTATTGACCTCCAATGAGATGGGCGCAAACAGTTTTTATGTTGAGGCGGTGGAGCCGGGAACCATTGAATTTTATGCGACATATCATGCGCCGGAGAACAGCGAAGGCTGCTGGAGAGTGACAGGAATTGAAGATTTTGGCATTGATGCCGGATTAAATCCGGATGGATCCAAAGCAAAGATCGAGGAGTTGGTGGATGCAGCGAATGAAAGTGGATCCAGAACGTTGAGCATTACGGGAATTGATGAAAACAATCTGATCAAAACGTTCACTTATTTTAAAGATGGAATTTACTGGGACAGCGATAAGGAAAGTAAACCGTCGGTGGACAAAAAAGCGGATGGTCAGGACCGTATCGAGGCAGCAAGGCCAGGAGATGTTATTTCTTTTACACTGGAATCCAATCTGCCGCAGTCACTGTCAGCGCAGGTAAAAAGACGTACTCCAAATGACGACAGACCAGATGATGACAGACCATATATTATAGAAAAGCAGTCTTATCAGCTGATATTCCATGATAAGATGAGCAGTAATCTTTCTCTTAATCAGGCTACATTGAAAGTCGAAATCATGAATAATGGAAAGCTTGTGGAACTGCCGGAGAAATATTACATGGTGCGTACAGATCTTGAAGGTGAGACTTTCCGGGTAACAGTAGGACTTGTGGCAGCGTTTAATGATGGTCAGATCTCGTATGATCAGCTGAAGAATGCGGCACAGATCGTCGTATCTTATGACGCAACGGTAAAAGACAGTGTTATCAATGGAGACAAGGTGGAGAACCGTGCATGGGTCAACGACAGCGAAGAGGATATCGTTGACGGCCCGGTCATCGATCCAGATGTTCCGTCCACCGGTGGAGTTGGAACAAAAGCCTTCACAGCAGCAGGAATCGCCCTGATGGGAGTTGCAGCAGGTGCTGTGATCGTGACAGGTAAGAAAAAGAAAGAAGAACAGTAATTCAGACTTTTCGGATTGTTGCTAGTTATGAGAACGAGGTAGAGACATGAAAAAATCATGGAAAAGTTTCATGACCGTCACCGCAGCCGCTGCTGCGATGACGGCTGCCATGGCATTTTCTTCGTTGGCGGCTGTGGCGAAGGTAGATGATGACCTTCCGGAAAACCGTCATATCGTATCGGTAGCCTCCGGCGGATATGAGACGGGATTCCAGATCAAGGCGGCTCATGGCGCGGACATCTACGAGACGACAAGTTATCCGATCGATAAAAAGGCAGACGGCGAGGATGAGATCGGAACCGTAAGTCAGGGAAAGAAGATCGAGTTTACACTGAACTCCAGTCTTCCAAAGCTGCTTGCACGCTATGTTGTAACGGCATCTAACGCCTCACCGGCAAACTCCGCAAGGGAGATTCGCAAAGTCCGCGTACACAGTGCGTCCGGCGCGGGAACAGTCCGCGTACACAGCGCGTCCAGTGCGGAGACAGTCCGTGTGTACAGCGCGTCCGGTGCCCAGTTCCTTTTAGCAGATGAAAAATATGCGATCCCGGATTCTGTTGTGGAGACCATGGTCTTCCACGATGAGATGAACCGGTATCTGAAGTTTATCGACGGTACGCTCCGTGTGACTGCGGGCAGGGATGGAAAAGAAGTTCCTTCCGGGTATTACACGGTAACAGCCAGTGGTTCCAACGCATTCCGGGTTGAGGTTGATCTTGTAAACCTCTTTAATACCGGAATCATCGATTATGAAGATCTGACGGGTGAAAATCCGATTACAGTGACCTATGAAGCGATCGTGACAGACGACGCGATCCAGGGGGACGAGCTGTTTAACGAAGCCTGGATCAACGATGGAGAACATGATTCCGTGGAAGGTGATGTCCTTGATAAGAAGGTTCCGTCCACAGGCGGAACGGGACGGGGACTGTACACGGGTCTGGGACTCCTGTTTATGGTCACAGCGGCAGCAGCATGGAAGAGAAAAAGAAGCATATAGATCAGATACAGAAATCGATGTAGAAGGAAGGAATCCAAGATGACAGGAATTCGGAAAAAGAATAAGATCCTGGGCTTTATTTTTACCGTGCTTGCGGTATGGATGGTGATATTTCAAAATCCGTCCTACGCGGCACAGCGGGGCAGTCTGAACGTAAAAACAGAACAGGCCGGAATGACGGTATATCTCTATCGGGTTGCCGAAAAACAGGCGGGTGTCTATGTGCTGAATGAGAAATTTCAGGCATCCGGTGCGGATGTTTCCGGAGGAGGCTCCAGAGAGGCTGCAATCACTCTGGCAGATTTTGCGAAGGCGCAGGGGATCCAGCCTTACCGGACCGGAACGGGAAGCGGAAAGCATGTGGTTTTTCGGAATCTTTCGGATGGAGAGGCTCTCTACCTTGTGACGGGGGATCCGATGACCGTTGGCGGCAAGACCTACATTCCGGCACCGGTTCTCGTGGAAGCGGGCGGTGCCGCGGCGGAAGCAGATATCAAGTGTGATATTGAAGAGCCGGAAAACCCGACAAACCCAACGGAACCGACGAATCCGACCGAACCCACAAACCCGACGGATCCGTCGAATCCGACCTCTCCGACCCGTTATCATGATGACAGCGATGATGATGACTGGGATCCGACTCCGAATAAGAAGCCGACGATCACAACAGCGGCTGACGAGACGGTGACGATCACAGATGCGGAGACACAGTCGGAAACCAGAGTGGAGGAGAGTACGGCAGAGAGTGAAACAGAGACATCTACGGAGACAACCGTGGAGAACGAGAAGAAGCTTCCCCAGACAGGACAGCTGTGGTGGCCGGTAGGGATTCTGCTCTCCGCAGGCGCGGTCCTTCTGGCGGCAGGTCTTGTGATGAAAAAGAGAAGTAAGGAAAAATAAAAAATTAAAGAGAAACATGAGGATACAGATATGAAAAAGAAAACGCTTCATCCCTCCGGATTTACAAGCAAATGGAGAGCATACTCCAGCACCACAACTCCGCCGACAGAACCGGGACGTTATACCATGACAGTCGTTGTCCTTGGCGGTAACTATCTGGCCTCCCCGATCAACCGGTCCTTCCAGATCACGAAGTAGAACGGCTGAATGGTAAAATCGCGGATCCTGTAACCCGCGATCAGGAGACATTCATATGAAAAAAGTACGCATCACATTCCCGTTATCAGATCAATGGCGATGTGATGCGTATTTTAATGTAAAAAGAATGTGCCCAGGCGGCTCCGTAAGGAACCACCCGGGCACAGTAGATTGTTTCGTTATTAGTACAGCTTTGCACCGGCCGGGATTCTGTCATCGACCATCAGGAGGTTCAGTCCCTCATGGCCATCTTTCTCATGGACTGCTGAGATCAGCATACCTTCGGAATCGATTCCCATCATCTTTCTCGGCGGAAGGTTCACAATCGCGATTGCTGTCTTTCCGACCAGCTCTTCCGGCTCGTAATACTCGTGAATACCGCTTAAGATCACGCGGTCCTTGCGCTCTCCGTCGTCCAATGTGAACTTCAGGAGTTTCTTGGACTTCGGTACCGCTTCACAGGCTAAAATCTTAACTGCGCGGAAATCGGATTTTGCGAATGTTTCGAAATCAACCATTTCTTTGAAGATCGGCTCGATCTTAACGTTGGAGAAATCGATCTTCTCAACAGTCTTTGCTGCCGGAGCGGCTACGGAAGACTTGGAAGATTTTTTGTCGGAATCTAAGGACTTCATTGTCGGGAAGAGCAGTACGTCACGGATCGCCGGGGAGTTTGTAAATAACATAACAAGACGGTCGATACCGTATCCGATACCACCGGTCGGCGGCATACCGATCTCAAGGGCATTTAAGAAGTCCTCGTCAGTGGTATTTGCCTCGTCATCACCGGCAGCAAGTGCTGCTTCCTGTGCTTTGAAACGCTCTCTCTGGTCGATCGGGTCGTTTAACTCGGAGTATGCGTTGCACATCTCACGGGCATAGATATAGAGCTCGAAACGCTCAACCTGCTCCGGGTGACCCGGTTTCTTCTTGGTAAGCGGGGAGATCTCGATCGGATGGTCTGTGATGAAGGTCGGCTGGATCAGGTGCTCCTCAACGAATTCCTCGAAGAAGAGGTTGATGATGTCGCCGCGGACATGACGATCCTCGTAGTGAACGCCCTTCTCATCTGCTAATTTCTTTGCTTCCTCAGTCGTAGTGATCTCATTGAAATCAATACCGGTATATTTTTTGATCGCGTCGATCATGGTAAGGCGCTCGAACGGCTTTCCAAGGTCGATCTCGACATCTGCGTACGGAATCGTTGTGGATCCGCAGATCTGCTTTGCGATATGACGGAACATATCCTCTGTGAGATCCATCATTCCCTGGTAATCCGTGTATGCCTGATATAACTCCATAAGAGTAAATTCCGGGTTGTGTCTTGTATCAAGACCTTCATTACGGAATACACGGCCGATCTCGTAAACGCGCTCCATACCGCCGACGATGAGTCTCTTTAAGTAGAGCTCAAGGGAGATACGAAGCTTTACATCCTCGTCGAGAGCGTTATAGTGTGTCTCGAACGGTCTCGCGGCAGCACCGCCTGCGTTTGCGACGAGCATCGGAGTCTCGACCTCAAGGAATCCGAGGTCATCTAAGTATCTGCGGATGCAGCTGATGATCTTGGAACGCATAACGAATGTCTTCTTAACGTCCTCGTTCATGATCAGGTCAACGTATCTCTGACGGTAACGGGTATCTGTGTTTGTAAGTCCGTGGTACTTCTCCGGAAGGATCTGTAAGCTCTTGGAGAGAAGTGTTACGGAATGGGCATGAACAGAGATCTCGCCCATCTTTGTTGTGAATACAAAGCCCTTGATGCCGACGATATCGCCGATATCCATTCTCTTGAAGTCTTTGTAGGAATCCTCACCGAGGTCATCGCGGCATACATAGCACTGGATGTTGCCCTTGAGATCCTGGACGTTGCAGAAGGAAGCTTTACCCATGACACGCTTGGACATAATACGTCCTGCGATGGAAACTTCCTTTCCGTCATATTCTGCGTAATGATCCTTGATATCTGCGCTGTGAGCTGTCTGATCATATTTTGTGATCTGGAACGGGTCTCTGCCCTCTGTCTGTAACTCAGAAAGCTTCTCGCGGCGCACCTTTAAGAGCTGGTGGATATCCTGCTCTTTTGCATTTGCATTCTTGTTCTGATTCTGCTGTTCAGCCACTTTTCTATTTCTCCTTCACTGTAGTCTTTGTGTATGATCGATACGGTCGTGTACAGAATTTTCAGTCCGGAAGCTTCCCGTCTGTACACGGCGGCGATCAATCGACTCTTTTAATATCGAGTACCTTATACTGGATAACTCCGGACTGTGTCTCAACGTCAACAACGTCGCCAACGCGTTTTCCGATCAGCGCGTGTCCGACCGGGGACTCGTTGGAGATCTTATTCTCAAGGCTGTTTGCCTCTGTGGAACCAACGAGCTTGAATTCCATCTCCTCGTCGAAATCGACATCGTAAACCTTTACGATACATCCGACGTTGATCTTGTCAAGGTTTACCTCGTCCTCAACAACGACCTCCGCGTTCTTTAACAGCTTCTCGAGCTCTTCGATTCTTAACTCAATATCTCTCTGCTCGTCTTTCGCAGCATCGTACTCGGCGTTCTCGGATAAGTCTCCCTGTTCTCTTGCCTCTTTGATCTTCTGGGCAATCTCACGACGGCGGTTTACTTTCAGATCCTGAAGCTCATCCTCGTATTTTTTCAGTCCTGCATAAGTTAAAATATGTTTCTTATCAGCCATGACGTCTTACCTTTCTTATTGTTTCGGGGCAGAATGACCCTTTATAATTTTTAGCTTTACATTCTCTGTATTATAGCGTGAACACTGGGGATTGTCAAGAAGACGAAAGGCTTTGTTTTTGAGGATTTTCACGGTATCATTCGATTCAAAACGACTCGTATGGACAGAGGCTGCATTTTATTAGGAAGAAACAGAAAACAGGGAAAGGACAGGAAATAACAGACAAGGCAAAAACAGGAATAATTACTGATATTTACTTGATATCCTATCCGCGCTATGCTATAATCAGGTTGATCAAAAATATTTATGAGAAAGGAAGTTACCAATATGCAGTACGCGATTGCACATTTAGATCAGGACGGCAACGGAGATTCCGACAAGAATCCATATATTTCCGTAGATTTTGAAAATAACCTTGAGTCATGTCTTGAGGCGGCAAATATGATGGAGGATGAGGGATATAAGGAGATCACACCGTTTATCCTTGAGGATGAGGGAAAAAGCGGCACTTATACCTGGGAGTATGTGAGACAGCATTCCATTTAAATTTGGAAAAGAGAAATTGGGGAGATCCTGCGGGGCGTGTGAATGCTCTGCGGGGTCTTTTTTGTTGCGATGAAGTTGGAAGAGGCTGTCGGCAGCAGGTCCTGTAAGTCTTGTAAGAAGGAAAAGATAGAAAAACTTGACGAACATATGTTCTGGTTGTATAATGGAGACATAAGATTTCAGGGAGAATTACAGGGAGGATTGAGTCTGGAATCGAGATAAATCATATCAGGAAAGCCGCAGAGACATTTAGTGGCCATGTATTAGGAAGAAGCCGTTGGCGACAGGTTCTGTAGACTTTTTGGAGTGCTGGAAGATGACGGATAAGACTGAATAAAAGCTAAGACTAAATAACAGAGAAAACGGAGAAAATATATGAATCAGATCAACCGTGAGGATATGCTGGAACTTACGAGAAGAATGACATTGAAGAGAAACTGCTTTGACCGGATCGCCGGGGCGTATCTGGATAGGGATGGGTTTGTAGACGGGACATTTAATAAGAATTTCCGTCAGCTCTCCCTGCCGGATCAGCAGAAGAATCTTGATATCGCGAAGACGATCCCGTTTTCGGAGACGAATGTGGCGTTGAAGGAATATGTCTTTTCGGGGGAGGAGAAAAAGCCCGGGAGTGTGTGGCAGCTGCTCTGCGCGCTGCGGGAGTGTGAGCTAAAAAACGATGCACTGCTTGATATTTTTTATGAAGTGTTTGGGGAAAAATATCCGGCGTCAGGGGATTATGCGGTCTATTTCTTTCACGGGAATTATGATGTTCCGAGAAAGGCAAAGGATAAGGAAAGCCTCTGGGAATCGGAGGAAGTTTACCGTTTCCTGATCTGTGCGGTGTGCCCGGTGAGCGGAGATTATGAGCCGGGGATGCCGGTCTGCGGATTTATGTTTCCGGCGTTTAAGGACCGGGGACCGGATAATGGGCGGATCCAGGTGTTTGAAGCGGATCCGGCGCGGCCGCATAGGGATTTTTTGAATTTGATCTTGCCGGTGAGTGCATATATTTTGTGAAGGTATGTGGGGAAAATGGAAATTGATATCGGAAGGGAGACGGGCTATGGCGGATAGAATGAGCAAGATGGATAGATCAAACAGAATTTACGCAGCGATCGATCTGAAGTCATTTTACGCCTCTGTTGAGGTGGTGGATCGAAAACTTGATCCGATGACGACGCACCTTGTCGTCGCGGACCGGAGCCGGACATCGAAAACGATCTGCCTTGCGGTATCGCCTTCTTTAAAGGCGTATGGGATTCCCGGACGCGCGCGCCTCTTTGAGGTGGAGCAGAAGGTGGAAGAGGTGAACCGGGAGAGAAGGCGGCGGGCCCCCGGTGGAAAATTCACGGGAAGTTCCTGTGATGCGGTTGAACTGACGAAAAGACCGGATCTTGCGCTGGATTTTATCGCTGCGCCGCCGCAGATGGCCCACTATATGGAGAAAAGTTCACAAATTTACCAGATCTATTTAAAATATGTGGCACCGGAAGATATCCATTCCTATTCGATCGATGAGGTCTTTATCGACCTGACTTCCTATCTTGAGACATACCATATGTCGGCGCATGAGCTGACGACACGGATGATCCGGAATGTGCAGAAAGAAACCGGAATTACGGCGACTGCGGGGATCGGAACGAATCTGTACCTTGCAAAGATCGCGATGGATATTATGGCAAAGCACATCGAACCGGACGCGGACGGAGTGCGTATCGCAAAACTGGATGAGATGAGTTACCGGAGATATCTGTGGGGACACCGTCCGCTGACGGATTTCTGGCGTGTGGGCCGGGGATACGCGAAAAAACTGGAAGAACGGGGAATCTACACGATGGGGGATATCGCCAGATGCTCCCTCGGGAAGGAAAACGATTATTATAACGAAGATCTTCTGTACCGGATGTTCGGTGTCAACGCGGAACTTCTGATCGACCATGCCTGGGGGTATGAGCCGTGTACGATAGCGGATGTCAAGGCGTACCAGCCGGAAAACCACAGCGTCGGATCCGGGCAGGTTCTTGCCTGTCCATATACCGTCCAGAAGGCAAGGCTCGTCGTGCGGGAGATGGCGGACCTTTTGGCTCTGGATCTTGTGGACAAAAAGCTGACAGCGGACCAGGTGGTCTTGACGGTGGGATACGATATCGAAAACCTGACGGATTCAAAACTCAGAAAGGACTACAGCGGGGAGATATCCACGGACCGTTATGGAAGACGGATCCCGAAACACGCCCACGGCTCCAGAAATCTTGGCGGGCAAACTTCCTCCACGAAACGGATCACGGAGGCGGTTATGGAGCTCTACGATGAGATCATGAATCCAAAGCTTCTTGTGCGCCGGATCGCGATTTCCGCAAACCATGTGGTCTGTGAGGGAACGGAACAGAAAGTGCAGGAGTACGAACAGTTGAATCTCTTTACCGATTACGGCACACAGGTGGAGCAGAAAAAGAAGGAAGAGGAAGAATTAGCGCGGGAAAAACGAATGCAGCAGGCGGTTCTGGAGATCAAGAAAAAGTTCGGAAAGAATGCGGTCTTAAAGGGAATGAATCTGGAAGAGGGCGCGACCGCGGTAACGCGGAACAGCCAGATCGGAGGTCACAGGGCATGAGTACATGGGAGAAATATCAGGATATGATCGATCTTCCATATCCGGGAGAATCAAAGCATACCCGGATGCCGGTGAGGGACAGGGCAGCCCAGTTTGCTCCATTTGCTGCGCTCACCGGATTTGGAGCAGTGTTAAAAGAGACGGAACGTATTACGGAAAAGCGGATCGAGCTGGATGAATATGAAAAGGAAAAACTGAATGAGAAGCTGCGGCTTCTATTGGAAAAACAGGAATCCCGTCCGGAAATCACAGTAACCTTTTTTGTACCCGATGAAAAGAAGGACGGAGGAGCATATCGGACGATCTCCGGTCATATAAAGAGAGTGGACGAGGAGAGTCATTGTTTGATTTTAGAGGAAGGGGAAAGAATTCTGCTGGAAGATATTTTTGATCTCGCATTCACTGCTCATGAAAAGTAAAGAAAGACGATATAAAAATGTTATTAAATTAACAACAAAATGCTTGCGTTAATTATTTAACAATAGTATAATGTTTATAGAGCTTAGGAAAACGAAGCGTGATTGGTTCTTAGTAAAACCTGTGAAACACAGGTCGGAAACGTGAGATCCCTGTCTGTAATGACAGAATTGTGAAAGGAGAAGAGAGCGTATGGCAAGATTTACATTACCGAGAGACATTTATCATGGAAAAGGATGTCTGGAAGAACTGAAGAATCTGAAGGGAAAGAAAGCATTTCTCGTAGTAGGCGGCGGTTCTATGAAACGCCAGGGATTCCTTGACAAGGCTGTTCATTACTTAAAAGACGGTGGAATGGAAGTTGAAGTTTTTGAGGGCGTAGAACCGGATCCGTCGGTGGAGACCGTTATGAGAGGCGCGGAAGCGATGCGCAGATTTGAGCCGGACTGGATCGTATCCATGGGCGGCGGATCCCCAATCGATGCGGCGAAGGCGATGTGGGTGTTCTATGAGTACCCGGAGACTACATTTGAAGATCTGATCACTCCGTTCAGCTTCCCGGAACTGAGACAGAAAGCGAAATTCGCGGCGATTCCGTCCACATCCGGTACAGCTACCGAGGTGACCGCGTTCTCTGTTATCACAAACTATCAGACAGGAGTGAAATATCCGCTGGCTGACTTTAATATCACCCCGGATGTAGCGATCGTAGATCCAGATCTCGTTATGGGACTTCCGGTGAAACAGGTTGCCTATACCGGTATGGATGCCCTGACCCATGCGATCGAGGCATACGTCTCCACATTAAACGGACCGTTTACGGATCCGCTGGCACTTCAGGCGATCGAGATGGTTCTGGAATACCTTCCGGCATCTTACAATGGAAATACCCATGCGAGAGAGGAGATGCATTACGCGCAGTGTCTCGCGGGAATGGCATTCTCCAATGCGCTTCTTGGAATCGTTCACTCTATGGCCCACAAGACGGGAGCTGCATTCTCCACCGGACATATTCCGCACGGATGCGCGAACGCGATCTATCTTCCGTATGTTATCCAGTATAACGCGAAGGATACCGTCGCAGCTGATCGTTACGCGGAGATCGCAAGAAGAATGGGATTAGAGGGAAGATCCAGACAGGCCCTGATCAACAGTCTCTGCGCGAAGATCAATGAATTCAATGAGAAGCTGAATATTCCGAAGACATTGAAAGAATTCGGTATCAATGAGGACGAATTTAAGGAGAAGGTGGACCGTATCGCGGAACTCGCAGTGGGCGATGCATGTACCGGATCGAACCCGAGAGAGATCGATCCTGCGAATATGGCGAAGCTGCTTACCTGCACATATTACGGAACTGAAGTTGACTTTTGACGATAATTTGAGATGCAGCTGTGAGGGTGCTAAGCAGCTGCTGGAAAGATTATCCGCATAATACAAATATTGTGGTGTAATCAGATCTTGTAAGGAGATCGAATTGGGAAAATCTCTGCCGGGAATATTCGGCAGAGATTTTCTGTTTGCAGGTTACTGTTCACGCCTTGCGCAAACAGTAACTGATTTTGCCGATGCTTCGCATTCCGAATCGGCAAAATCCACTACCACCACTGTATTGTACGGAATTTTCAGTTCAGAAAATTCCTACCCGTGTACAGTAACGTTTCCAGGATATATCAAGCGAGGTTTTTCTATCATTCTATTGACTTTCTGTAGAAGCCACTCTATAATATATGGTATTGAATACTACATCACAGGGAAAAATAAATGAGAACTGTGATAGGGAATAGAGCTGGAGGAAGCAGTATGAATTATAGAATTATTGGGGATAGCTGCATGGATCTTACCGAGGAGCAGAGGAAGGACCCGCATTTTACCCTGATCCCGTTTACGCTTATGGTGGAAGACCACCAGTTTGTCGACGATAAGAATTTTAACCAGAAGGAATTCTTAAAGATCGTAAAGGAAAGCCCGGAGTGTCCGAAGACTGCATGCCCGTCTCCGGAGACATTTAAGGAAGCTTACTGCTGCGAGGAGGAGAATGTATTTGTTATTACGATCTCTTCCCACCTGAGCGGATGCTATAACAGTGCGGTTCTCGCAAAGAATCTTTATGAGGAAGAGTTTGGAACCGGAAAGAAGAATATCGTGGTGATCGATTCTGAGTCTGCTTCTACCGGAGAAGTAAATCTCGCGCTTTATGTTCAGGAACTCTGTGAGCAGGATATTCCGTTTGAAGAGATTGTAAAGAAAACTCTCGAGTACCGCGACAGACAGAAGACGTATTTCGTTCTGGAAACTCTGGATACATTGAGAAAGAACGGACGACTCACCGGACTTCAGGCGTTCTTCGCGACAAAATTAAACATTAAGCCTGTTATGGGTGCGGATCACGGCGTGATCATCAAACTGGATCAGGCCCGCGGAATCCAGAAGGCACTTCAGAGAATGGTGGAGATCGTTGTGAAAGATGCAGGAACAGTGGAAGATAAGTGTCTTACGATCGCTCACTGTAATGCGCCGGAACGTGCCCAGTATGTAAAAGAAAAATTTGAACAGGCCGCAAAGTTCAAAAAGATCATTGTGACCGAGACAGCCGGACTTGCTACCGTTTATGCAGGGGACGGCGGAATCATTGTGGCAGTGTAACTGTTCAGTAGGTCTGCGCACTTGCTGCGCTGACCGTAAGAAAACATAGGCTGGAAGGCAAAAATCCCATCAGCGAAGCTGATCTGGAATGGATTTTTGCACGTAACTATGAAGGTACTGAATAGTTACGTGGCAGTATAAATAATGGAAAAGAAATGATAAAGGCGTTCGATCCACCCGGAGAAAAATCCGGATGATGGATTTAACGCCTTTTTTATGTAGCAGGAAATTCCCTGTTACATAAAAAGGCACTGACGTGCCAAAGATGCGCACTCGCGCGAAGATGTAGACTGTCGCAAGCGACCGCACGAGGCGCAGGAATGTGACAAGGCACATTCATTTTATCGAAATGAGAAAGCAGTTACAGGTCCATCCCCTGAAAAATATGATGTTCCTTTAAATATTTTGCAATGGAATTCAAAACCAGTCTTTTATTCCCGCTCCATTCCGGTGCGATCAGGATCGACTTTGGCCCGTCGCCGCTGATCCGATGGATCACAGTTTCCTGTGGGAGGATTTTTAAGCAGTCACCGATCAGTTCCAGATATTCCGGCAGTTCCAGTGTTTGAAACCTGCCGGATGCATAAAGATCGGCAAGATCTGTCCCCTTTAACACATGAAGGAGCTGCAGCTTGATCCCATCCACATGGAGCTTTCCAAGGTAATTTACAGTTTCCAGCATCTGTTCCCTCGACTCTCCGGGAAGTCCGAGGATCACATGGACGATCACCGTGAGTCCGGCAGCCTTTAACCTGCGGTAGGCATCCTCAAAAACAGGGAGCGCATATCCCCGGCGGATGAGTTTTGCCGTATCCTCATGGATCGTCTGCAGACCGAGCTCTATCCAGACCGGTTTTTCTTTATTTAACCGGGAAAGAAGCTCTACGGTTTCATCCGGGAGGCAGTCCGGCCGTGTGCCGATAGAGAGCGCGCAGATCTCCGGGAGAGAGATTGCCTCAGAAAAGAGTTGTTTCAGATAGGAGAGCGGGGCATATGTGTTTGTGTATGACTGGAAATATGCGATATAGGCAGCGTCATCTCCTGAGATCTTCCGGCTGACGCGGGCCTTCGCAAGGTCAGCCTGCTTTCTAAGGGATCCGGCCTGCTTTTCTGCAAAATCACCGGATCCGCCGGCACTGCAAAAGATACAGCCGCCTCTTCCCAGTGTGCCATCCCGGTTTGGACATGTCATGCCGCCGTCCAGAGCGAGTTTATAGACTTTTTTCCCAAATATCTTTTTTAATTCATAGTCGAGAGAGTGGTACGGTTTGCCATTCCAGTCTGTCTGAAGCATAAAACAGATCCTTTCAAAAAATAAGTTTTCCTTGCAACACATATACGAGGTATTATATAATAATAAGAGGTTTCTTTTCAACCTGATTTCCGGAAAAGTTACTGCGCCTGCTTTGCGCGTAGTTACTGTTCACGCCTTGCGCAAACAGTAACTGATTTTGCCGATGCTTCGCATTCCGAATCGGCAAAATCCACTACCACCACTGTATTGTACGGAATTTTCAGTTCAGAAAATTCCTACCCGTGTACAGTAACTGTGGGTACAGTAACCCGGAAAACACAGCAAAGCTTCCGGACAAGATGCTGGCTGTGAAGAAAATTAAAATATCCGCCAAAGCGGATCGAAAAGGAGAACTGGGGTTATGGATAGAGAAGCTGCAAAGAAAGCATTACAGAGCGCGAAAGCGACCGGATTTTTTACAGAAATGTATGGGGACGGTGCCGCTGAGAATGAAAAGCGCTATGAGCATGTTCTTGAGGGATTCGAAAAGTCATTCGGGGGGGATCAGGTGAGTCTTTTTACTTCCGCAGGACGTACCGAGATCAGCGGAAACCACACAGACCACAATAATGGAAAAGTTCTGGCTGGAAGCATCAACCTTGACTGTGTTGCCTGCGCGGCGGCAAACGGAACCGATGAGATCCACATTATCAGTGAGACATACAGCCAGAAATTCACGATCAATATCAAAAATTTAAAGCCGAGCGACAAGATGGCCGGAACCATCGACCTGACAAAGGGAATGCTGGCCGGATTTCAGGAGATGGGATATCAGATCGGCGGCTTTGATGCTTATATCACAAGCAACGTGATCAGCGCCGCCGGAGTCAGCTCCTCCGCTTCCTACGAAATGCTGATCTGTTCCATGATCAACGAGTTCTTCAATGACGGAAAAGTGGACGTCGTTACATATGCCCATGTCGGCAAATACGCGGAGAACAAATACTGGAATAAAGGTTCAGGTCTTCTCGACCAGATGGCATGCGCGGTGGGCGGCATGATCACCATCGACTTCAAGAATCCTTTAGAACCGGTTGTTGAGAAACTCAACTATGATTTCGGTGCTCAGGATCACAGCCTGATCATTGTCCAGACCGGAAAAGGCCATGCGGACTTAAGCGCTGAGTATTCCTCCATCCCGAATGAGATGAAGAGGGTGGCAGCCGTGTTTGGAAAGGAAGTCTGCGCGGAGATCACGGAACAGGAAGTGATCGAAAATGCGGCGAAAGTGAGAAAAGAGGCGGGTGACCGCGCGTTCTTACGTGCCCTTCACTTCTTTGAGGAGAACAAGCGTGTTGAAAAACAGGTTCAGGCATTAAAGGAGAACCGTTTTGACGAATTCTTAAGCCTGATCACTGAATCCGGAAATTCTTCCTGGAAATGGCTCCAGAACTGCTATGTTCCGGGATCTGAGGAGCAGGGGATCACTTCCGCGTTAGCGCTCACAGAGTTATTTATCAAGGAAAAAGGCTGCGGCGCATGCCGTGTTCACGGCGGCGGATTTGCGGGCGTTATTATGGCGATGCTGCCGAATTCCGTGACAGACGAGTACATCGCTTATATTGAAAAGGCAATGGGAGAGGGAAGCGCATACCGTATGAGCATCCGCCCGTACGGAGCGGTATGCGTGGACGGATATATCGCATGAATCGGAGACACGCACGGAGCCTGATTCTTATAGCTGCCGCTTCCGGTGTATTGACTGCATGCTCAAAGCCGGATCCCGGTATGGGGGAGACGAGAAAACTCATTATGGGGACCTTCACTGAGGACAGCGTGACTGACCGGGCTGGAAAAGCCGTGGCGGCGACCATCAGCAACACAGTTCCCGGAGTCTATGTGGAGACCTGGCCGTCAAAAGGCGCCTATATGAATATAGAGCATCTGTTTGACGGGACATATGATCTCGTGATCGTTCCGGCTGGGGCAGCTTACGAGGCGTATACGGGAACCGGTGCCTGTGAGGGAGAAAAAAAGGAAAAACTTCGTGCAGTAGCGGCATGTTATCCGATCGTCTCCACGTGGATATCCCCGAAGAAACTGGGACTTTCGAAGGTACAGGAACTGAAGGGGCATCCGCTTGCCGTGGGAAATGAAGGTTCTGAGACGGCAAAGGTATCCGGAGAAGTGTTTGATGTCCTTGGAATCGACAAGGAGAACACGGAGATCTGGTATTATGGGATCCAGGGTGGAGCCGACGGGGTCCGGGACCAGTGGGCTGACGGGATCCATGCGTTCACGGAGTCCCCTGTCCCGGTTTACCAGGAGCTGGCGGCAGAGGATGGGATCCGGTTCTTATCCTACACGGACGAAGAACTGGATGAGATCTTAGACGGCCATCCGGAATACAGTAAGATCAAAGTTCCGGCAGGGACTTATGAAAATCAGGACGATGAGGTCGGGACCTTCTGCGAAAAAGTCCTTGTCTGCGTGTCTGCGGATATGGATGAAGACCTTGTTCATGAGATCGCCTGGGCATTGGAGGTCAACGGACCGGTGTATACAGCCGGAGAACCGTTTATGCGGGCGATGGATGACAGGGAGTTCCGGGCTTCTGAGATCCCGATTCCACTTCATGACGGAGCAAAACGGTATTATGAGGAGCAGGGATATTTCAAATAGTAAAATATTCCGTAACTGTTCAGTAGGTCTGCGCATTTACTGCGCTGACCGTAAGAAAACTTAGAATAGAAGGCAAAAATCCTATCGGCACAGCCGATTTGGAATGGATTTTTGCGCGTAACTGTGAGGGTACTGAACAGTTACAATATCCCTCAAAATAACAAGCGGTCTTATAAGAGACCGGGAAAAGGAGATGTCCTATGTTGTACAAAGAATTGATTGAATTATTTGACATGTTAGACAGCGCATCAGCGTCCGGCAGCGAGGTGGTGGAGTATTTTAGATCCATCGATCCCATGTGTCAGGTGGAAACGTATCCGCTTGAAGGACCAAAAGGCCATACGGATATGGTGAGAATCCTGATTCCGGGAAAAAACGGAAAATCAAAGGGCGGAAACGCTGGAACGATCGGCATTCTCGGACGCCTCGGCGGTCTGGGGGCAAGACCGGAACAGATCGGGTTTGTCTCCGACGGTGACGGCGCATTGACAGCGTTAGCGGTTGCCGCAAAGCTTCTCAGAATGCAGGCAAAGGGCGATTTCCTTGAGGGCGACGTATTCGTATCTACGCATGTCTGCCCGGACGCTCCGACAGCTCCCCATGAACCGGTGCCGTTTATGAACTCCCCGGTGGAGACCTGGCAGGTGAATAAGGAGGAAGTGACGGACGATCTGGACGCAGTTCTGGTTGTGGATACCACAAAGGGAAACAGGATCATCAACCACCGTGGATTCGCAATCTCACCGACGGTATGTCAGGGATATATTTTGAGAGTCAGCGAGGATCTTCTCGATGTGATGCAGATGACAACAGGAAAACTTCCTTATGTATTTGCTTTGACACAACAGGATATCACGCCTTATGGAAATGGAATCTTCCATTTAAACAGCATCCTGCAGCCTGCGACGGCGACAAAAGCCCCGGTGGTAGGCGTTGCGATCACGACGGAGACGACCGTTGCCGGATGTGCAACGGGAGCTACCCATATGGAAGATCTGGATGAGGCAGCCCGGTTTATGATCGAGTCGGCGAAGGCATTCGGAAGAGGAAAACTGAGTTTTCTGGATAAGGAGGAGTTTGCACGGATCAAGGAGCTTTACGGCAACATGGAACACTTCCAGACGCTTGGAAAGAAGAGTGAAGAGGCGTAAGCTTCGGGAAAAGATCCGGATCTCAGCTGGATTCCGGCAGCAGATGTAATTTTTTAAGAAATTTGACAGAAATTTATCATAAATCCCGGCGGAAAAAATTTGACAGGTTCTGCCGGGATTGTTACAATTACGGGTAGAGCAAAAATTGTAACAATATGCGATAACCGTCTATGGGACGGGGTGATGGAGAACATACATGTCAGACAGAGAAATGATAGAAGAAACTAAGAAAGACGTTCCGGATCAGATGGAGCCGGCGATCCCGGAGATCCCGGCGGAGAAATCCGAGAAAGAACCGGAGATCGAAGCCGCAGAGGCCGACAGCACAGAGCCGGAGGCAAAGGCCGCAGAGGCCGACAGCACGGAGCCGGAGACCAAGGCCGCAGATGCTGACGGCGCAGAGCCGGAGGCAAAGGCAGCAGAAGCCGACAGCACAGAACCGGAGGCAAAGGCAGCAGAAGCCGACAGCACAGAGCTGGAGGCAAAGGCCGCAGATGCTGACGGCGCAGAGCCGGAGGCAAAGGCAGCAGAAGCCGACATCACAGAGCCGGAGGCAGAGGCTGCAGAAGCCGACATCACAGAACCGGAGGCAAAGACCGCAGAAGCCGCCAGCGCTGAATCGGAGACAGAGGGACAGAGATCCCGTTCTGCGGGAAGACGTTCCGGAAACCGAAGGGAAAAACTGCAGCCCGTGCGCCCGAAAAAAGAGCATCAGGCAAGTCAGCGTGAAAATATCTTAAGACTGCGTGAGATCAAAAAGAAAAAGGCGGCGATGCCGTATATGAAGATCCTCGCGGCAGGAGGAGCGGCTGTTGCAGTGGTCGCGGTGGTTGCGGTTGCAGGAACTGTGATCGGAAATCACAGGGACACTTTTTCCAGAGGGATGAAGGTTGAGACCGCAGCGGCTTCCTTAGAGACAACAGAGGCTGCATCTGAGAGCACCGGGGAGAGAAATATTGTTCTGGAGACCACGCTTTCTGCCGAGGAGATTGCGTCTAAGGAATATGAAAAGACGGTCCAGAGTATTGTGGACAGCTATGCAAATCTTGGGATTGCGGAGGTCTCAGGCTATCTGAACGTCAGAAAGACCCCGGAGAGCTTCGGTGAGGTCATAGGAAAGCTGCCGAAGGGCGGTGCCTGCGAGATTCTGGATACCTCCACAGATGGCTGGTATAAGATCTCATCCGGCGGTGTGACCGGTTATGTAAGCTCCCAGTATGTCTATACCGGGGATGAGGCGAAAAAACTGGCTGCGGAAAATGTGGCTGAGCGTGCCGTGATCGATGCGGATAAGTTAAATGTCCGGTCAGAGCCGAAGGCGGATGCGAATGTTGTGGAGCAGGTATTTAAAAACGAAAGATATGACATCAGGGGGCAGCAGGACGGCTGGATCCAGATTTCTTCCGGATATATTTCTGCGGATTATGTCACCGTAAAATACGCTCTGGATGAGGCGATCAAGCAGGATATGAGACAGACGGTCTTAAGCCTTTATGATAATCTCGGTGTATCCAATGTGTCCAATTACCTGAATGTCCGCGACAATCCGGATGAGAAGAAGGGCAAGATCATCGCGAAGCTGCCGAGCAACGCAGGCTGTGATATCCTGGACACCTCCACGTCGGGCTGGTACAAGATCCGTTCCGGAAACATTACCGGTTATGTAAAATCTGAGTATATCCTGACAGGACAGCAGGCGAAGGACAAAGCGCTTCAGGTTGCAAAGCTGATGGCGATCTCCAACACGGACGGCGTCAATGTCCGCACAGAGCCGAACACGAATTCTTCGATCTACACACAGATCTCCAACAGCGAGCGATTCCTTGTAGCGGATCAGCAGGATGGCTGGGTAAAGATCGAGATCGATGATCAGGACGCATACCTGTCCAGCGATTATGTTGACGTTAAGTACGGTCTGGAAGAGGCGATCAAGTATACGCCGGTGGTTGAGGTTGCAGATACCTCTTCGAAGAATGATTCTAAGAACAGTTCAAAGAACAGTTCAAAGAATAATTCCGGTAAGAAGAACAGCGCAAACGACGGGGCTGCCGGATCGAAGTCCGGAAGTGTTTCCTCCAAACGTGCCCAGATCGCAAACTACGCAGTTCAGTTCGTCGGAAACAGATATGTCTACGGCGGAACGAGCCTGACAAACGGAACGGACTGCTCCGGATTTACGATGTCTGTCATGGCGAAATTCGGTGTATCCCTGCCGCACAACTCCGGCGCGCAGTCGGGAAGCGGAAAGTCGATCACCTCGAGCCAGATGCGTCCGGGTGACCTTGTATTCTACTCCGGCAGCGGCGGAATCAACCATGTTGCGCTCTATATCGGTAATGGTCAGGTGTGCCATGCGTCCAACGCGAGATCCGGTATCAAGATCTCCACATGGAACTATCGTACTCCGGCGAAGATCGTGAATGTACTTGGTGATTAATTGAAAATTGGAAGATTTCGGACAGCCCGGTAGAGATGCCGGGCTGTCTTGATAAGGAAAGTAAATTTGGAAGAAATGAATTCCTCAGACTGGGAAGCCGGGACATATTAAAATTTTTCCGGGTGGATCAGTTCTGGAATGCATGGGAAGGAAAGAATATGGAGAAAAAGAAGGGTATTAAGAGACATGCGGCAGGTCTCTGCGCGGGACTTGGCATCCTGTTCGCCGCAGCGGTACCGATGACGGCGTTTGCGGATACGGTTTATGTGAACGCGTCGAAATTAAATTACAGGAATCAGCCGTCCACTGTATCCGGGGCGGTTCTCGGAACACTGCCCCGCGGGACAGTACTTTCCAGAGTGAAAAACAATGGGGAGTGGAGCGAGGTGCAGATCGGCGGGGCGAAGACGACCGTCTATGTGGCAAGCCGCTATCTGACGACCAGCAAGCCGCAGAGCAGCACTGCGAAAACGGGGGCGGCAACTGCGGGCGGAACATCCACAGTTGCCGCCGATGGAACTGTGACAGTACCGGACTCCTTAAAGGCGTATGTGGATAAGGCTTATCAGGTTGGAATGGATCCCAACTGGAAATACGCGGGGATGTCCGCGATCAACAGCGGATGTGCGGTATTCTACCACAATGGGACTGCAAACCGGAAAAATAAGGTGGTTGCTGTAAATGCTGGACATGGTACATCCGGCGGATCGAAGGTAAAGACATTCTGTCACCCGGATCAGACGGCGAAGGTGACAGGCGGAACGACGGGCGCAGGCGCGACAAAGGCGGTGGCGGTATCCGGCGGAATGACGTTCGCGGATGGAACGGCGGAGAGTACCGTGACGCTCCGTATGGCGCAGATCTTCCGGGATAAGCTTCTGGCGGCGGGATATGATGTGCTGATGATCCGCGATGGAAGTGATGTGCAGCTCGACAATGTGGCGAGAACCGTCATGGCGAACAACAAGGCAGACTGCCATATCGCCCTGCACTGGGATTCCACGAAGACGGACAAGGGCGCATTTTACATGAGTGTGCCGAATAATGCCGCCTATCGTGCCATGGAGCCGGTGGCGTCCCACTGGGAGTCCCACAATAAGCTTGGAAGCGCGCTGGTTGGCGGATTGAAGCAGAACGGTGTGAAGATCTTCTCGTCGGGATCCATGGAGATGGATCTGACCCAGACGTCGTATTCTACGGTTCCGAGTATTGATATCGAACTGGGGGATGGGAAATCTGCTCATGATGATGCGACGTTAGGAAAACTGGCGGATGGGCTTGTTGTCGGTGTGAACAGTTATTTTGGACAGTGATCCGGGCTCGTAAGTTCAAGACAGAATGAATGGAATGCCGCTGCTGGGGAAAATACCTGGCGGCGGTTTTTGGAATTAATGGGAGGTTATACCGGAACTTCCTGGTAATCAAAAAAAAATTACATGACGAAGATGTGCATTTGCGCGAAGATGTAGATTAACGCAGGTGAATGCGAGGATGTTGAAAACTACGGGGGGGGGGGGCCTCTTTCCATATAAAAAACACCATCTCTCAATGGAAATGGTGTTTTTTCAGTGGACCTGATCGGATTCGAACCGACGACCCCCACAATGCGAATGTGGTGCGCTCCCAACTGCGCTACAAGCCCATAACGATATTTTTTTGACCTCATTATTATCGCACCACGGGGGACAGATGTCAAGATTTTCCAGAAGGAAAAGTGAAGAAATTTTGCCGGGACCGCTGGCGCGGTACAAGATAAAAGAATCGAACGTATGGTTGTATCATTGCGGAAAACGTGGTAAAATAGAAGGCAGAAGGCAGATGTAACGGAGAGGGAGGGGACTATATGATACTGATCGTATGTGTGGACGACCATAATGGAATGATGTTCAATCACCGCCGCCAGAGCCAGGACCGCGTCCTGCGGGCAGATATTCTGGAACTTACGGATGGAAAAAAACTTTGGATGAATGCCTACAGCAGAAAACAGTTTGCGGAGAGTGATGCGGAGAAAATCCTGGTGGATGAGACGTTTCTCGATGCTGCGGGGGACGGGGAGTTCTGCTTTGTGGAGAATGCGGACGTCTCTGGCTGTGTGGAGCGGATCGAGGAGATCTATCTCTACCGTTGGAACAGGGATTATCCCGCGGAGGTGTATTTTCCAGTGGATCTCAGCGTGTGGAAGTGCATGGAGACGAAAGAATTTGCGGGATCTTCCCATGAGAAAATTACCAGAGAGCGGTATACCCGTTAAAATATGAATGTATGATAGGCAGAATGGCGCTGGAGACAGTTCCAATTCCGATATTTCAGAAAATATAGCGGGATATTGGAGATTGGGACAGGGGGAGCATGTACAGAGCATTTGGCGGAAAGGTGGACTGCGATAGAAAGTATGGCAACAGAGGGGAATGACAGAATATGAAGAATTTAAGAAAATGGCTGCTTTGCGTGATCGCGGCGGTCTCTTTGACTGTAACGGCCTGTGAGGGCGATTCGGCCGCTAAAGCCAGTGTGGCGGCAGATGTTGCCCATGCGGCAGGAAATATCCTTGAAAGCCTTGCTGAGGCGGCGGAGAACTCCGGCGCCGGAAACAGCGGCGGACAGGGAAATAAAACGTCATCGGGGATGGCAGGAAACCCGTCGGCAACCGGGGAATTCCGTCTCTCCGATATTCCGGAGTATACGGACTCCCCTTATGTGGCGGTCAATGGAAATGTTCCGTATTTTACGGAGGATGACCTGACGGATGTCTCCTTTGAACGCTACAGTGATCTGGATTCATTAGGACGCTGCGGTGTGGCTTACGCCTCCGTCAGTACCGATACGATGCCGACGGAAAAGCGGGGTTCCATCGGAGAGGTAAAGCCAACAGGGTGGATCAATGCGAAATATGATTTTGTGGATGGAAAATATCTGTATAACCGATGCCATCTGATCGGATATCAGCTGACTGCGGAGAACGCGAACGAAAAGAATCTGATTACGGGTACGAGATACCTTAATGTTCAGGGAATGCTGCCGTTTGAGAACCTGACAGCCGACTATGTAAAAGAAACCGGAAACCATGTGATGTACCGTGTGACGCCGATCTTCGAAGGTGATAATCTTGTGGCATCCGGAGTTCTGATGGAAGCGAAGTCCGTGGAGGACGAAGGCGACGGAGTCCTGTTCTGTGTTTATGTTTACAATGTTCAGCCGGGAGTCACGATTGACTACGCGACGGGAAAGAGTGAACTGGCGAAGAGCGGAGGTGCAGGAGGCAGTCAAAGCGGAAGTGCGTCAGGTACCGGGAAAACGTCAGGTACATCGTCTACTGGAAACAATTCATCAGGGGCATCTGGAGGTACCGGAAAAAACGATGCAGGAACCTCTGGAAAAGAGAGCGGAACCTATATCCTCAACACGAAGACCATGAAATTCCACCGCACGGACTGCGATTCTGTGAAGAATATCAAGTCTGAGAACCGAAAAAAGTATACGGGGGAGCGGGAGAAGCTGATTGATGAGGGATATGAAGCTTGTAAAAGTTGTAAACCATAGAGAATATTTCAAAAACATATAAAATTAAGACAATATCAAACGCCCGGCTTTATGCAATCAGTGTATGGAGCCGGGCGTTTATTCAGTCCATATTTGACATAAGATTAAACTGAAATATCAGAGATTAATCATGATGTGAGAAATCATGAAACATTTTTTCTGCAGTGCCTGTATCTAAGCGAAAAGATTTACATAGCTGCTGAATGATTTCGGAATCGGTAAGATTGTGTTCTTTTAGAACATTTATGATCGCATGGATTCCCTCAAGGCGCCCTTCTTTGCGCCCTTCTTTGCGCCCTTCTTCAAGGCCCTCTTCATGGCCTACCTTACGTCCGATGTCAATACCAGTAGATAAAATACTCATATGTGCATCCTCCCATTCTTCACTCTGCTTTACTTCAGTAACAATTGCGTCCAGCCTGCGGATCCTGTCATCAAGGATAATAATCTCGGGATTGGAGAGCGTAGAGTTTTTCATATATTGAAGAAGACTCACGAGTTCATCCCGTTCGTTCTTACTGCTCATATTCAAAAATATCTTCATTGTCTCATCCCCCAGTTCCATCCCCGGAATCTGGTGACAGCGCTCTGTGAATGTGTACATTGCGCGATCCATTCCGAAGAGATCAGTTTGGGTGATGAATATCACGATCGTTGATGGCAAGTGGCGGTATTTTGTGTGTTTTCCTGCCTTTAGCGCCGGTGTATCAAGAAGTCCCTGATAATACCGGGAGCGCTTCCTGAGATCGTCCTCAGACGCATCATTCTGCATCTCTGTAGCAAATTGCCTGGAATCTTCCGCCAATGCCCAGGCGTCGAGCCGGATTCCGCGTCTTCCGTTTTTGTTGAGAATAACGTCCTCAACCCTTACCTGTGTAAGCCTGAGATCTGGTTCATCCAGGATAATACTGAGTACGCATTCCTGCGCCTCCTTGTGCTTCATTACCGCGAGAAACAGGGCGAAATCGCTGAGATTGACATTCATAAAATCGGGCGATTCCCTATACTCTTCAGTGGAGATGAGAGCATGGATCACTTGATTTTCCATTCAGTTACCTTCCTTTCCTGGAAAATTGGGCAGGAGAGGAATTGATACGAGACATCCCCGACTCCCTGCCAGTTGTTTGGGTGATTTCAGCAAAGAGTCTTCAGATGCCGTAATGGCCAGAATAGAAAATAGATCATAGAATTCGTTAGAAACCTTGCTTGGGATTATATTAGCATGTAGGAGTGGGGATGGCAATGTAGTTGGGTATTAAAAAATATTAAAAATTGATAAACTCATTGAGGACACAGAAGCAGAAGATTCCACCGAAATCGAGGAAGCTGAAGACACCGTAGAAATCAAGAAAGATGCCAGCGTAGAGTTCGTACTCGATGAGGCACCGGAACTGTAAATTTCACGAAACAGAAAATGGAAAAGTCCCCGGAAGTAAAATTCCAGGGGCTTCTGTTTTTGTGGGAAGGAGGTTTCTTTTTGCATTGCAATATGCTATACTGATGGGAAGAAATTCATAAAGCAGATTTTATCTGCTAATAAAGAATCATATATCAAGGGAAAAGGTGAGGTATTATGAAGATCACAAAAGTATGGGCGGTATATTTCAGCCCCACAGGAAACACGAAAAAAGTAATCACAACGATGGCGAAAAAGGCGGCGGAAGTTCTTTCTGCGCCGATGGAGACATTTGATTTTACACTTCCGGAGAACCGGGAAGGTGTTACGAGCTTTGAAAGTGAGGATCTTGTATTTTTCAGCACACCGGTCTACGCGGGAAGAATTCCGAATAAGATGCTGCCGTATGTGCAGAGCGCTTTTGAGGGAAACGGCGCATTTGCAGTACCGGTATCGGTATTCGGAAACAGAAACTTTGACAACGGTCTGATCGAGCTTCGCAACGAGCTGGAACTTCACGGCTTCCATACGATTGCGGCTGCGGGAATTCCGACAGAGCATGTGTTCAGCAATAAGCTTGCGACAGGACGTCCGGATGCGGATGATCTCGCGAAGATTGCGGAATTTGGTGAGAAGGTCGCGAAGAAAGTTGCTGATATGACGGAGATCCCGGCAAAGATCGAGGTCCGCGGCGATGATCCGGTGACTGCCTACTATACACCGCTTGGAACGGATGGAAAACCTGCAGTGTTCTTAAAGGCGAAACCGAAGACAGACCCGGAAAAATGCACGAAGTGCGGAATCTGTGCGACAGTCTGTCCGATGGGATCCATCCCGAAGGACGCGCCGGATACCTGCACCGGAATCTGCATCAAGTGCCATGCCTGCATCAAGGCATGTCCGGCAGGCGCAAAGTATTTTGATGACGAGGCATTTTTATCTCATGTGGAAATGTTAAAACAGAATTACCAGAGACGGGCTGAGGCAGAGTGGTTTATCTGATGATTCTATGATTGTATAAAAAATCAATGCAAAAGATTGATACAGAGGGCGAACATAGGCTCCCTGTATCAATTTTTTTCTCATTCGAGAAGATTCCCACTTTTTTAGAGTGGCCAACTGCCGGGGACTGTTAAAATAGAACTCTTTTCTAATGCTGTCAGAAAAAATGTGACTGGAGTTAAGAAGAATTTCTAAAAATTAACTCTTGACAAAAGTCACTTCATAACAGGTGGTGAGTAATCACAAATCTGTCTCAATGGGAGTCAGGTCTCCGACTGAGATAAACAGGTTTGAAGCCTGCCTGCCGGAGCCTGTTCCCGGGATGATCCGTGGGAGACCTGGCACAGGACTTTGACTCCTGCATTCAGTCATTCAGTGCCGCCAATTTTTCAAAATACGGCGCAAACAGCTCCTTTTCATATGCATATCCCGCCATGAACACGCAGTCCATAAAGAGTCGTGTGATCTCCGGATCTTCCTGCTCCGCGAGAATGCGCTTCCATTCCTCTTTCGCGTGCTGGCTGAGTTCTGCGAGCAGCCGGTTCCGGTCCTCGAAGAGGCCGTTGTCGGTGCAGTTTAAGTCCTTCGGAAGAAAGTCCGCAGTCCTTCCGCAGGGGGATGGGCAAGCGGCGCAGTCTGGGGAGACAATAGATTTCTGCTTGTGGATCTGTTCCACAAGGTCATTGGCGGCAGAAGAGGAGAGCGAGCCGCCCGGAGCCACGGATGCCAGGGCTGCAAAAAGGACCGGAGCAGTTCCAGCCGGGATTTCCTTTGCCTCCGCGGCGCGGGCGAGTCCGATGAGGGCGCAGATGACAGCGTCCTGCTCCGGGGTGCGGCCAGAGGTGTTTGTAGTAGTTGAGAGAGACATATCAGTTACCTTCTTAAATATAAAAATGTCGATTCAGTACCTTCGTAGTTACAAGGAAAAATCTATTCCAGATCGGCTATGCCGATGGGATTTTCCAGAAGAACTGGCAGGGACGAGATCTTATTTCAAGATCCGTCCATCGGTACCGATTGTATATACCTGCCACGGAATAAACTTCCCGCTTGCCATCAGCGCGTTCTTCACAGCCGCCTCGATTCCTCCGCAGCACGGAACCTCCATGCGAACAACTGTCACGCTCTGGATATCATTATTGCGGATGATCTCTGTAAGCTTCTCGGAATAGTCTACGGAATCCAGCTTCGGACATCCGATCAGTGTCACATGTCCGTCAATGAAATCGTTGTGGAAGTTTCCGTATGCGTAAGCGGTGCAATCCGCGGCAACGAGAAGCTTCGCACCGTCAAAGTACGGGGCGCGGACCGGGACGAGCTTGATCTGAACCGGCCACTGGGATAGTCTGCTCTCCATGGAGACAGGTGCAGTGTGTCCCGGAATCGCTGCGTTGTTAGATGCAGGCGCGGAGGCATGTGTGATCGTGCGGCTCATGCTTCCCGGGCATCCTGTAAATTCCGGCTTCGGGGACGGTGCCTCTGTCGGCATGAGGGAAGCAGCTTTTCTTGCCGCCATGTGTGCCAGAACCGCCTCATGGTCGTAAGCGGCAGCCTCGCGTTCCTCAAAGCTGATGGCGTCCGCCGGACAGGCCGGAAGACAGTTTCCAAGACCGTCACAGTAATCGTCGCGGATCAGTTTCGCCTTTCCGTCGATCATCGCGATTGCGCCTTCCTGACAGGCCGCTGCGCATGCTCCGCAGCCGTTGCATTTTTCTTCATCAATTTTTACGATCGTTCTTTTCAATTTAAGTTCCCCTTTCAAAGCGTGTAAATATTGTCTCAGTGATTTTCATTGCGGTGTATTTGCTGCCATGCATCCGGAAAAAGCGGATCGTGGCAGATTTTGTAAGTGTCACGTATTGACTTTTGTATCGTCAATATACTACAATGATGACAAAAAGTATGTTGTATTTCCAACGAAAAATTCACAATGCGGTACATTCAGAACTGAAAAAAGGTAGACCGCACGTGATGGAAGAAGGAAACAGGAAAGTGCAAATGGCCGCCTGTGTTAGGTGAAGGAAAGGAAAACTATGATCCACAAAGAAGAAATTCCGGATTCCCCGCTTTTCGCCGGAATCCACCCGGAAGAAAAGGAGAGCATCTTGAAATGTCTCTCCGCAGTCGAAAAGAAATACGAAAAAGGCGACGCGGTCTTTCTTGCAGGAACTGCGATCCGCTCCATGGGATTCATCCTCTCCGGAAGTGTCGATATCTCCCGGGACGATTTCTGGGGAAACAGGCAGGTCCTTGGACATGCTGGGAGCGGCGAGCTCTTCGGAGAGGCCTATGCCTGTATGCCCGGCGAGCCTCTGATGGTAAATGTGGAGGCGGCGGAGAAGTGCCGGATCCTGTTTCTGGACATCGGAAAGATCCTAAACGTCTGCACCCCGGCATGTTCGCATCACAACCGCCTGATCCACAACCTTCTCTATATCATGGCGAAGAAAAATCTAATGCTGACGCGGAAGATCGACCACATGGGACAGAGGTCCATCCGGGAAAAGGTGATGGCGTACCTGTCCTTTGAGTCTGAAAAACAGAAGAAAAAGACCTTCGGGATCCCCTTTAACCGCCAGCAGCTCGCGGATTATCTCGCGGTGGACAGGAGCGCTCTGTCCGCAGAACTCTCCAGAATGAAAAAAGACGGGCTGATTGAATTTGAGAAGAACCTTTTTACGCTTTTATAACGTAACTGTTCAGTGTCCTCGCGGTTACGTGCAAAAATCCATTCCAAATCAGCTGTGCCGATGGTTTTTTGCCTTCCATCCAGGTTCCTTTACGGCCAGCGCAGCAAGTGCGCAGACTTACTGAAAAGTTACATCACAATTCTATATATAGAAGAAAGGAAAGAACAATGCTATACAGAGATGATATCGAAGAGCGCAGGATCCGCCGGGAAGAAAACCGGAGAAGAAGAAGGAAACAGGAGCGGATCCGCCGGATGATCTTAGGAGGTCTGACAGCCGTGATCGGAATCGCCGTGATCGCAACAGCTGTGCTCGTGACAAAGAGACTTATAGGAAGAAAACAGGTGGATCCAGCGGACGTGGCAGTGCCAGAGTATGTGAACGTGAATCTCCTGACCCCGAATGAGTACTCACGGCCGCAGATCCCGCTTGAGAAAGTAAACGGCATCGTGGTACACTATGTCGCAAATCCCTGCAGCACCGCTCTGGAAAACCGGAATTATTTTGAGGGATTAAAGGACCAGACGGGTTCGAAGACCACCTCTGTCAGCAGCCATTTTGTGATCGGTCTGGAGGGTGAGGTCGTCCAGTGCGTTCCATTAAATGAGGTGGCCTACGCATCCAACAACCGCAACAGCGACACGATCTCCATCGAGTGCTGCCACCCGGATGAGACCGGAAAATTTTATGACAGTACATATCAGACGCTTGTAAACTTATGCGCGTACCTCTGTGTGGAATTTGATTTGAAGCCGGATGACGTGATCCGCCACTACGACGTGACGGGAAAGATCTGCCCGAAATATTTTGTGGATTATCCGGAGAAATGGGAGGACTTCCATAAGGATGTAAAGAAAGCGATAAAGATTCTGAAGAAGTAACGGGACATTCACTAAAAATTCGAAATTCATTTTGTATTCTTTACCTAAAATTTACAAATATTATATTTATAATTGAAAAAAGCGTGTGCTCTATGATATGATGGAACACGAAGGCAAATTTTGCAGAATCGGATCGAAACTGCGCTTTTGCCACGCCGCCGTGTTAAGACAACAGGCAGCGACAAAAGAGAATGGAGAAGGCATTATGAATATCGGATATCTGGAAAGTATCTTCAGCTTCCTCGGCGGTCTGGGCATGTTCCTTTACGGTATGAGTATCATGGGTGACGGCATGCAGAAGTCGGCGGGAAGTAAGCTGAACAAGTTCCTGAGAATGGTGACGGACAACAGACTTCTGGCAGTCGGTCTTGGCGCTCTGATCACCGCGATCCTGCACAGCAGCGGAGCCACAACCGTCATGGTGGTTGGTTTCGTAAACGCCGGAATTTTGAATCTGACCCAGGCGGTCGGGGTCATCATGGGCGCGAATATCGGTACAACGATCACCGCATGGATGGTTTCCTTAAACTCTCTGGGGGATGCGATGAAGGTTTTGCAGCCGTCGTTTTTCGCACCGCTCGTAGTTGCCATCGGTGCAGCCTTTTTGATGTTTTCCAAGAAGAAAAAGGAGAGTCTGGCAGGTGAGATCTGTATCGGTGTCGGCCTCCTGTTTGTGGGCCTGACCTTCATGTCAGGTTCGGTAGCACCGTACACGGATGCCCCGATCTTTGCGAAGGCGTTTGCGGTACTCGGAAGGAACCCGATCCTCGGTATTCTTGTAGGTGCCCTTGTAACTGCGATCATCCAGAGTTCCACCGCTTCTGTCGGTATCTTACAGACTCTGGCGATGAGTGGAGTGGTATCCGCAAATGCCGCGATTTATATTACACTTGGACAGAATATCGGATCATGTCTGACTGCGCTTTTATCCAGTGCCGGTACAAGCCGCAACGCTAAGCGTGCGTCTGTGATCCACCTGACCTTCAACAGCTTCGGTGCGATCGTATTCGGAATCGGTATGTATATCATTTCCATGATGCGCCCGGATATTGCCCAGAGCAGCATCAATTCCTTCCAGATCTCGGTGTTCCATACATTCTTTAACGTGACGAACACCCTGCTCTTATTCCCGTTCGCGAAACAGCTCGTTGCGTTCTCCGGTCTGATCGTCCGTGAGACAGGCGAGGAAGAGGAGAAGAAGGAAACAAAGGAGGACGAGCTTCCGGTTCTCGACGAACGTATCTTCAAATCCCCGACCTTTGCCCTTGAAGTCGGTGTGATGGAAGTCGTTCATATGGGTAAGATGGCCCTTGCAAACTTAAAGCTTGCAACAAGCGTCCTTCTGGAAAACAAATATGAATGTCTGGATGAGGTTTTTAAGAACGAGACAGAGATCGATATTTTAAATAAGAAGCTTACCGAATATCTCATTAAGGTCAACAACCTGTCCTTAAATGAGAAGCAGAAAGTTCAGGTCAGCAACCTCTTCTATAGCATCAGCGATTTAGAACGTGTGGGCGACCATGCGGAAAACCTCGCGGAGGCGGCACAGTACCTGAAGGAACATGGACTCGCTTTCTCAGAGACCGGGATCGAGGATCTCAAAGAGATTTCGAGCGCGGCCATCGGAGCTGTGGACCATGCAGTCGCTGCCCGTCAGGATGGCGGAATGGAGGATATCCGTCAGGTCAGCAAGCTGGAAGACCGTGTGGATACTCTCGAGGAGGAGATGCGTGACAAGCACATCGAGCGTCTTTCCAAGAACGAGTGCAACCCGTCCGCCGGCGTTGTGTTCTTAGATATCTTAAGCAATCTGGAACGTATCTCCGACCATGCTTATAATGTGGCCGGATATGTGAAGGATGAGCTGTAAAGCGCATTTCATCTGATGATTTTGATCCCGCATACAGATTACGGATAATATCCGGACTGTGTGCGGGATTTTTTTAGTATTTGCGGTCATTTGGAAAAATCAGCTTGCCAGCATATGCGATCTTCCGTATAATGAAGACATCAGACAACTTGTAACAGAACATGGGGGAAACTATGGAGACGAAGAAAAAAGATGACCGGAAACTTCTGGGCAGCCAGATCGAGGACCGGATCTTAGAGTATATAAAAGAGAAACCGTTGGAGGTGGGAGACCGGCTTCCGAACGAGTTTGAACTTGCGGAGATGTTTGAGGTGGGACGAAGCACGATCCGCGAGGCGGTAAAAGGTCTGGTGACGAAAGGAGTTCTGCAGGTGCGGAGAGGAGCGGGAACGTATGTCAGCAGTCTGACGCCTGCGGAGGATGATCCGTTAAGGCTTAACGCAAAGCTCCATGACAGGTTTAAGCTGGCGCTGGATCTCTTTGACGTCCGCCTGATCTTAGAGCCGGAGATCGCCGCTAAGGCGGCAGTTTATGCGACGGACGAGGATATCGCGACATTAAAGAGGCTGTGTAAGGAGACGGAGGAACTGTATCTGGCGGACAAGGATCACATGCCGAAAGACATTGAGTTCCACACCTGGATCGCCCGGTGCAGTAAGAATCAGGTCATGGAGTCCCTGATCCCGATCATCAATTCGGGAATCAATACCTTTGTAAACTTGACGAGGCGCTCACTGCGGACAGAGACGATCACGACCCACCGGGCCATCACGGAAGCCATCGCAAATCATGATTCCACCGGGGCGCGGTGTGCAATGGTGATGCATCTGACGTATAACAGGCAGGAGCTTTTGAGACGCCGGACGGCTTATAAGGCGCAGGGCGAGACAAAAGAGGAGAAAGAGCAGTAGGAGAGTAAAATGTCAGAAGCCATTCAAATGGAATAAGAATGCAGCGAGCAGGGAAAAATAATGCACAATTTTCCCCTGCTTTTTTTGTGCGAAAAAGAGAAAAGGCAAAATACATCAGACAAGTATTGCAAATTCCACAGAAAAATGGTAGATTAAGCACATAGACATAAGACATCAGATAAATATATCAAAAAACTTGCTAAACGGCTTGACATGTCTGATGAAAACGGAAAACAGGAAAGTCAAAACGTGAACTGTTTTTCCGGAATGAAACCATGAAGCGCAGAGCAGTCCGGTTCGGGGTATGATACGGATCTTTGCGCGGAACAACCAAAACAAATACACTGGGAGGTAAATCCACTATGTCTGAAGGAGTTGTACTCAACCCGACCCGCCTTGTTCTGGCAGCACTGATCGGTCTTGTGATCCTGCTCGTCCTGATCATCAAGTTTAATGTGCAGGCAATGATCGCGATCCTGATCGGAGCGATCAGCATCGGACTTCTTGCGGGAATGCCGACGAAAGATATTATCGCGGCAGTCAATGATGGAATTGGAAACACGTTAAAAGGAATTGCCTTACTTGTAGGCTTAGGATCCATGTTCGGCGCGATCCTGGAGGTCTCGGGCGGTGCACAGACGATCGCCGTCACGATGGTAAAGAAATTCGGTGACGAGAAGGCCGCGTGGGCGCTTGGAATCACAGGTCTCGTGATCGCGATGCCGGTATTCTTCGATGCAGGACTGATCATTCTGATCCCGTTAGCATTCTCCCTTGCAAAGAAGACAAAGCGTTCCTCTCTTCACTATGTGATCCCGCTCCTTGCAGGACTTGCGGTTGGACATGCGTTCATTCCGCCGACACCGGGACCGGTTCTCGTAGCAACGATGTTAAATGTAGATCTTGGCTGGGTCATCTTAGTCGGAATCTTCTGCGGAATCTTCGCGATGATCGTAGCCGGTCCGGTCTGGGGATCCATCTGTGGTAAGAAGTTTTATGTTCCGGTGCCGGAGAGCGTGGCAAATCAGGAAGAGATCGATGAGTCCAAGCTTCCGAGCTTCTGGCTGATCGTTGGGATCATCCTGATCCCGTTGGTGCTCATCATTCTGGACTCCATCTGCGGCGTCGTTCCGGCATTAGCCGGTGTTGCTCCGGTCTTTGAGTTCTTAGGTGAGCCGTTCGTAGCACTGTTACTTGCGACTCTGGCTGCTATGTTTGGTCTCGGCTTAAAACATGGCTACACGATGAAAGAGCTTGAGAAGGTTATGACAAAGTCCTTAGAGCCGACCGGTCTCATCCTTCTTGTTACCGCCTGCGGCGGCGTGCTCCGCTATGTGCTTCAATACTCCGGTCTCGGAAACGTGATCGGAAACGCGGTTGCATCCATGAATCTTCCGATCGTTATCCTTGCATTTATCATCGCAGTCCTTGTCCGTATCAGCGTCGGTTCCGCGACGGTTGCCATGACCATGGCGGCAGGTATTGTTGCGGCGCTTCCGGGAATCAGCGAGCTGTCCCCGTTATATCTGGCATGTACCGTAGCGGCAGTAGCGGGCGGCTCCACCGTATGTTCCCACTTCAATGATTCCGGTTTCTGGCTGGTAAGATCCCTCGTGGGAATCGACGAGAAGACGACTCTGAAAACCTGGACCATCATGGAGACCTTAGTCGGCGTGACCGGATTCCTTGTAGCACTTGTAATTTCATTCTTTGCGTAATAGAAAGATGCAGATACGCAGCTTAAAGCCGCGGTACATTCGAAACACAGAGAATGAACAAAATTGAAAAAACAGTTCCAATAAAATATATCATTCGCTCAGTAACGAGCAGCACCCCACGAAGAAAGAAGGAAATATCATGAAATGTCTGAAGAGTCAGGAAATGAGAAAACTTGCACCGGAGCTTGATCCGTTAAGAATCGGAACGGGCTGGAAGCCGGAAGAGCTTGCGATGCCGCAGGTCATCATCGAAAGCACGGCAGGTGATAGCCATCCGGGAAGCGGACATCTCCATATCCTTGTAGATGAAGTAAAAAAAGGAATCGCCGAGGCAGGCGGCCACGGCGCGAAATATTTCTGCACCGATATCTGCGACGGCGAGAGCCAGGGAACCGATGGAATCAACTACAGCCTTGCAAGCCGTGAGATGATCGCGAACATGATCGAGATCCACGCGAACGCGACTCCCTTCGATGCAGGCGTATATCTCGCAAGCTGTGATAAGGGAATGCCGGCAAACCTCATGGGCTTATTCCGCGTGAATATTCCGGCGGTTGTTGTTCCGGGCGGAACCATGAATGCAGGTCCGGAGATGTTAACCCTGGAACAGCTTGGCATGTACAGCGCCCAGTATGAGCGCGGTGAGATCGATGAGAAACGCTTAAACTGGGCAAAGCATAACGCATGTCCGAGCTGCGGCGCTTGTTCCTTTATCGGAACTGCATCCACCATGCAGATCATGGCCGAGGCTCTTGGCCTTGCCCTTCCGGGAAGTGCATTGATGCCTGCGACAAGCCCGGATCTCTTAAACTACGCGAGAGAGGCCGGAAAACAGGCGGTTAAGCTTGCGAAGATGGACAACATGCGTCCGAGTGATATCGTGACGATGGACAGCTTCGAAAACGCGATCCTTGTACATGCGGCCATCTCCGGAAGTACAAACTGCTTACTCCACCTTCCGGCGATCGCTCATGAACTTGGAATCGAGATCACAGGTGACACCTTCGACAGACTCCACCGCGGCGCGAAGTATCTTCTTGATATCCGCCCGGCAGGAAAGTGGCCGGCAGAGTGCTTCTACTATGCAGGCGGCGTTCCGGCGATCATGGAGGAGATCAAAGACCACCTTCACCTTGATGTCATGACCGTGACTGGAAAGACTCTCGGTGAGAACTTAAAGGAATTAAAAGAGAACGGATTCTATGAGCGCTGCGAGAAATGGCTCCGGAAGTTCAATGAGCGCTACGGAATCTCCATCACAAGACAGGATATCATCCGTCCGGCTGACAAGGCCATCGGAACCGACGGCAGCATCGCAGTTCTGCGCGGAAACCTTGCTCCGGAAGGTGCGGTTATCAAGCACACCGCATGCCCGAAGGAGATGTTCAAGGCAGTTCTCAAGGCGAGACCGTTTGATAGCGAGGAAGAGTGTCTGGATGCTGTCCTAAAACATAAAGTTCAGAAAGGTGACGCAGTCTTCATCCGTTACGAGGGACCGAAGGGAAGCGGTATGCCGGAGATGTTCTACACCTCCGAGGCCATCAGCAGCGACAAGGAGCTTGGCCGTTCCATCGCCCTGATCACAGACGGAAGATTCTCCGGTGCATCCACAGGTCCGGTTATCGGACACTGCAGTCCGGAGGCGGCAGACGGCGGCCCGATCGCTCTCGTTGAGGAAGGCGATCTCATCGAGATCGATGTGATGGAAAGAAAGTTAAACATCATCGGTATCAAGGGCGAGAGAAAGACTCCGGAGGAGATCGACGCAGTCCTTGCTGAGAGAAAGAAAAACTGGAAGCCGAGAGAGCTCCGCTACAAGAGCGGTGTGCTCCGCATGTTCAGTGAGCATGCGGCAAGCCCGATGAAAGGTGCATATCTGGAATTCTAAAAAAATAAAATGAGACTGGCAGTAAATGCTGGCTGCCGGCCTGCAAAAGAAACGTCCCGGATCCTGAGATGACAGTTCTCTCTGATCCGGGGCGTTTTTATATCATTACCATTTCGCATTCCAAATCGGCAAAATCTACTGCTGCCACTGTACTGTTACGGAATTATCAGTTCAGAAAATTCCTATCTGCATACAGGAACAGCCACATACTTTTCATATAATAAAGATTGCACGAACGAGTGTTCCTGTGGTAGAATGGTAGTATCTGTTGCCGGAATACCGGTGGTTTCAGTATGTGGGAGATACGAGCAGAACTGTCGGTATCCGGAAACGTGAAAGGGGAACAGAATGAACAATTACGATACATTAAATCCGATGCAGCGGGAAGCTGTCTTAACTACGGAAGGTCCGCTCTTAGTGCTGGCGGGTGCAGGATCCGGAAAGACACGGGCGCTGACACACCGGGTTGCTTATTTAATAGAGGAAAAGGGTGTGAAGCCCTGGAATATTCTGGCGATCACCTTTACAAACAAGGCGGCGGGAGAGATGCGGGACCGCGTCAACAGCCTTGTGGAATACGGCGCGGATAGTGTCTGGGTCAGCACCTTCCACTCCCTCTGTGTGCGGATCTTAAGGAGATTTATTGAGAATATCGGCTACACGACGGATTTTTCCATCTATGATTCCGATGATACAAAAACCCTGATGAAACAGATCTTCAAGGATCTTGAGGTGAATACGAAGGTATTAAAAGAACGGGGCGTCCTCGGCGTGATCTCCTCCGCAAAGAACGAGATGATCAGTCCGGAAGAATTTATGCTCAGCGCGAAGGCTGAGGGTGATTCGAGACTGAAACGGATCGCGGAGCTCTATATGGAGTACCAGAAACGTTTAAAAAAGAACAATGCCCTGGATTTCGATGACCTTCTTGTAAAGACCGTGGAGTTGTTCCAGTCAAAGCAGGAAGTTTTGGAGTATTATCAGGACCGTTTCCGCTATATTATGGTGGATGAGTATCAGGATACAAATACGGTACAGTTTAAGCTTGTGAGCCTTTTAGCGGCAAAATACCGGAATATCTGCGTGGTGGGCGATGATGACCAGTCGATCTACCGGTTCCGCGGTGCGAATATCAGAAATATCTTAAGCTTTGAGGAGACGTTCCCGGGGGCGAAGGTGATCAAGCTGGAGCAGAACTACCGTTCTACGAAGATGATCCTGGATTCGGCGAATGAAGTGATCAGGAACAATACCGGAAGAAAGGATAAGACGCTCTGGACCGAGAATGAGGTGGGCGAGCGGCCGGTGTTCCGGGAGTTCAGCTCTTCCTTTGAGGAAGCGGAGTGGATCGTGCGGGATATCGTAAAAAAGGGCGGTCCATGGAAGGATTACGCGATCCTTTACCGGACGAATGCCCAGTCCCGTATATTCGAGGAGAAATGTGTTGCGTACAATCTCCCGTATCGTCTCGTGGGCGGTGTAAACTTCTACCAGAGAAAAGAGATCAAGGATGTTCTCTGCTATTTAAAGACGATCGCCAATGGGCGGGATGACCTGGCTGTGCAGAGGATCATCAATGTTCCGAAGCGCGGAATCGGAGCTATGAGTGTCGCCCGGGTGAACATGTTCGCGATGGAAAACGATATGAGTTTCTATGAGGCGCTGGAGAGGGTGCAGGCTGTTCCGGGAATCGGAAAAGCGGCGTTAAAGATCGGAGTATTTACAGACCAGATCAGCGAGTTCCGGAAGATGTTAAAGGAAGAGACTCCGATCAAGGATGTGATTGAGGCGATCCTTGATAAGACAGGATATCGTGATGAGCTGAAGGAAGAGGGCGAGGTGGAAGCCGAGTCCAGAATGGAAAATATTGAGGAATTGATCAACAAGGCAGTCTCCTACTGGGAGAGCGCCGAGGAACCGAGTCTTTCCGCGTTCCTGGAGGAAGTTGCCCTGGTTGCGGATATCGACAGTATGGATGAGTCAGAGGATAGAATTATCCTTATGACACTGCATTCCGCGAAAGGTCTGGAGTTCCCGTATGTGTATCTTGCGGGAATGGAAGATGGACTTTTCCCGAGTATGATGTCTCTGATGGAGGGACCGGAGGCACTGGAGGAAGAGCGCCGTCTCTGCTATGTGGGAATCACGAGGGCGGAGAAGCGGCTGACGCTGACCGCCGCAAAGAGCCGTATGGTGAAGGGCGAGATGCAGTACGCGAGAACGAGCCGGTTTATTGACGAGATCCCGGATGTGTGCCTGGAACGTCCGGATCGGGATGATTCAAAGACCGGATGGAAGAAAATGGCGGACGCATACAGGAATCTTCCGGAGGAAGCAGGACTTCCGTGGGCGAAGGCTTCCGGCGCGGACGGAAAAGCGGCTGACGGTCACACCGGAAGATTCCAGAACCGCCCGGCGGGGGTGAGTCTTTTTGGACAGAAATCCGATGCCTATAAGAATCCATATGCCTCCGGGACTTCTGCGGCGCCGAAGAACACGCCGACCTTCGGAAAGGCGTTTACCGTAGAAAAACCGAAGTCTTTGGATTTCTCCGAAGGCGACCGCGTCCATCACATGCGTTTTGGTGACGGAACCGTGAAATCCATCGCGGACGGCGGAAAAGATTTCGAGGTCACAGTCGATTTTGATCATGCGGCGATCGGGACAAGGAAGATGTTTGCTTCCTTTGCGAAGCTGAAGAAGCTGTAAATAAATCAGCCAAAAGAAATTTAGTATTGATTTTTTTTAGGCAATCGCATATAATTAAAAACAGCTAAGGAAAGTGCTTATATGTCTATGAGTACGCGAAAACCCCCGGAGGTGCCACTCCGGGGGTTTTCTTGCTCTTTGCGGTGAGCTAAACCATTTAGGCTGTTACTGTCGGTTGTCCCTATCCAGCCATTTGCAAACATAGTAGCCAACTATGCTTGCCGCGACAGAGACAAGGAAAGTGTTTATGTAATCTATAAATACCGCCTCCTTTCTGCTGGAGGTTCGACAGCGACTTAATTTTATCATGTTTGCTTGTGAAACTCCATATATCGAAGTATAAAAAAGAGAAAGGAAAGTCAAAACGTGATTGAAAAAGTTTGGTATTGATTTTTCCTAAATAATCGCATATAATGAAATGTAGCTAAGAAATGTACTTATTGTCCACAGACACACGAAAACCCCTGAAGTTGCCGCTTCAGGGGTTTTCTTGCTCGTTACGGTGAGCTGATCCATTTAGGTTGTTACTGTCTGTTATCCCTGTCCAACCATTTGCACACATAGTAGCCAACTATGCTTGCCATAACAGAGAGAAGAAATGTACTTAGGAATTCCACAAACAACACCTCCCTTCTACTGGAGGTTCGACAGCGACCTAATTTTATCATGTTTGCTTGTGAAACTCCATATATCGAAGTATAAAAAAGAGATGCATAAAACTGTGAAAATTTAGGGATAGTAAAAACCATAAAATCATGATATACTATTACAAAGTATCTGTCCGTGCGGATCATTCTTGTCCGGGGCGGCTGTGAAACAGAAAGGATGTGTGAGGATGAACAAATTCGATACGATGAGTAAAGACGCACTCAGCAAAATGGAAGAGCTTATAAACGCGTCCAAGCTGAATGAACTGCTTCATAAAAAAGAAGAAGAGGATAAGAAAAAGAATTGTATCCTCTGGGTGCTTGCTATCATCGGCGCTGTTGCTGCTGTAGCCGGAATCGCATACGCAGTATATCGCTTCTTTACACCGGATTATCTGGAAGATTTTGAAGACGATTTCGACGATGATTTCGACGATGACTTTTTCGAGGAAGAGGAGGAAACTCCGAAAAAAGCTGTCGAGAAGGATGACGAGAAAGAAGCTTAAGCCGAAATGCTTACAAACACAATGAGAACGAGGCTGTGGCAGGGATCGCTTGCACAGCCTTTTTCTGTGCATAAAAACATATCAGGGAACGAGGCATCGTTTACGCGCTGTGCGATCAGAAACGGAAAAATCCGATTCCCGGCAGAAAAAGGAGTACAAAAATTATATGAAAAAAGGTGAGATCTACACCGGTACAGTGGAAAAGATGGATTTTCCAAATAAAGGAATCCTCCATATCGGAGAGGAAAAGGTAGTTGTAAAGAACGCGCTCCCGGGGCAGACCGTCGAGATCGCGATCTCCAAGCAGCGCAAAGGAAGATGCGAGGGAAGACTCCTTAAGGTCGTGACTCCTGCAGCATACGAAAATACAGAGGGCGCATGTCCTCATCGTGCGGACTGCGGTGGATGTACGTACCAGACGGTTCCTTATGAGGAACAGTTAAAGATCAAGGAGCAGCAGGTCCGGGCTCTTTTAGATCCGGTTCTGCCGGCCGGCTACAATTTTGAGGGGATCAAAGGTAGTCCGTTGACAAAGGCATACCGCAACAAAATGGAATTTTCCTTCGGAGATGAGTTTAAGGACGGTCCCATGACTCTGGGAATGCATAAACGCGGCAGCTTTTATGATATCGTGACCGTGGACCAGTGTGTGCTGGTGCATCCGGATTGCTGTAAGATCTTAAGAGCGACGTTGGATTATTTTACGGAGCACGGAGCAGTCTTCTATAAAAAAATGGCGCATGTCGGTTATCTGAGACATCTTCTCGTCCGCCGCGGTGTGAAGACCGGGGAGATCCTTGTGGATCTTGTGACCTCCACCCAGACGGAGGGAACCTGGAAGAGTGATAAGAATGAGGAAGCGCTGCTTGAGGGCTGGAAAGAAAAACTTCTGGGACTGGATCTGGAAGGCTCTTTTGCCGGAATCCTCCACACAGAAAACGACAGCCTTGCGGATGTGGTTCAGAATGACCGTACGGTGATCCTTTACGGACAGGACTTCTTTATGGAAGAGCTTCTGGGATTAAAATTTAAGATCACTCCATTCTCCTTTTTCCAGACCAACTCTCTCGGTGCGGAGGTGCTCTATGAAACAGCCCGCGAATACATCGGTGAGACAGACGGAAGAAAGGTCTTCGATCTCTACAGCGGAACCGGTACCATTGCCCAGATCCTGGCTCCGGCGGCAGAACATGTGACCGGCGTGGAGATCATTGAGGAAGCTGTTGAGGCGGCGAAGGTGAACGCGGCGCAGAATGGACTGACAAACTGCGACTTCATCGCAGGGGATGTTTTAAAAGTATTAGATACCTTAGAGGAACGCCCGGATCTCATCGTTTTGGACCCGCCGAGAGACGGAATCCATCCGAAGGCGCTTCCAAAGATCATCGACCATTATGGATGTGAAAAAATGATCTATATTTCCTGCAAACCAACGAGCCTTGCGAGAGATCTCGTTGTGCTGCAGGCAAAAGGTTATGAGGTCACAAGAGTATGCTGTGTCGACATGTTCCCGGGGACGACGCAGGTGGAGACGGTTGTCTTGCTTTCCAAGGGCGAGGTCGACTCGAAAAAGATTCGGGTTGAGTTCTCTTTGGAAGATATGGATATGTCAGAGTTCCAAGATGGAGCTACCTATCCGCAGATCAAGGAGTATGTGTTGGAGCATACCGGGTTAAAGGTGTCCAACCTCTATATCTCACAGATTAAGCGGAAATGCGGGATTGAGGTAGGCAAAAACTATAATCTGCCGAAATCCGAGGATTCCAGACAGCCCCAGTGTCCACCAGAAAAAGAGAAAGCAATCCGAGAAGCATTCAAATATTTTGGGATGATCTAACATCCCGCAGAATGGAGGTTTCTTATGGATAGATTGATTTCTTGTGAGTTCAACATGGATAACGCCTGTGTGGAGCTGAAATTTGCAGATGGCAGCATGATTGCGATTGACACGATTGCCGTGGAGAATGAGGTTGCCGATAATATGTATCAGCGGTCGGAGCTGGACTGGCTAATCTACAACAAGCCGCTGGAATATGCACAGCTTGTGTTTGGCGGTGATTTAGAACGGTTTGTGCAAGGCGTATCGGAACATCAGTTGATGGATTGAACTGAATAAACATAGCGCAGCCCACCGGTCAAAATGATCGGTGGGCCGTGTTGTTTCTAACAAGGTTTTAAATTGTAAACTGGAACTCCACACCCGTCTTCGTGTTTCGGACAGAACACTTGCCGCCGTGCAGTTCCACGATATTCTTCGCAATAGCAAGACCAAGCCCCGTGCCGCCTCCGGAGCGGGATTCATCAACTCGATAGAAAGTGTCCCATACTTTAGCCAAAGCTTCTGCGGAAAGAGGCTTGCTGTCATTTTCGATGGAGAATGTGGTTTTACCACGATTGTTCTGAATCCGTACTGTGACACTGCCACCGGCGGGGGTGTACTTGACTGCATTGGTCGCAAAATTCTCAACCACCTGTGCAATTCGATTCTCGTCCGCAACGATGGTGCTTTGCTCCGGGAACTCGTAGCTGATCTGCAGTTCCTTTGCCTCTGCCGCCATTTGGAGTTTCTCGAAGATGGCTTTCGTAAGATCGGCAAGCGAAAACTCATCCCGTGAGAGCTTCACTTTACCCGCTTCAAGTCTGGACAAATCCAGCATCTCCAAAACCATACCGTCCGTTCGCTCGGCTTCCGCAAGGATCACATCCACATACTTATCACGTTTGTCTTCTGCAATGTGTTCCTTCAGTCCCTCTGCATAGCTGTGAATCACCGCCAGCGGAGTCTTCAGTTCATGGGCAATATTAGAGGTCATCTGACGACGGTTTTCCTCAGCTGCTTTTGCATACTCAAGTGCCGTGTTCAAGCGTGTAATCTCGTTTCTTTGCATCCGGCTCTTATCGCTATGCTTGGCGAAACCCTCTTGTAGCAACTTGCTTTCATACCAAGCTTTTGACATTTCCGGATATAGGTAGTTCTTCTCTTCTTCGCTCATCAGCGCTTCTCCAACCGATAGGACAGGTTGGATTAAATGATTTTTTATTATGGAGCGTAATACGAACACAAGTGCCACTGCAATAAGAAGTGTAATTAAGTACACAACGCTCAGTTCGCCAAATGCGGTGCGCCAAGGAGAGCAGTACACGACACTCACGGTATAAAAATGGAGATCAGGCGCTTCTTCTGCATAGGCAGCCTCCCCATAATAGTATGGGTCATAATAGGTTTCTCCATCGAAGCTGTGACAGTAGTTCACACTTGGGATTAAAAGGTCAAGGCCATCGTAGAAAGTCAAATTCTTTGCTCCGGCAGCCAGTTCCGGTCCAAGTTTGGCAACAAGGGAAGCTACATTTTCATAGTCTGTTCCTTTGTACGAAAAAGCAGGAGATATCTCATTATAGCAAACATCAAACCAATCAGAGTAGAATACAACAACGTCCTCACTGGATAAAGCGTCAGAGGCATCTTCGTACATGGTGTTCCATTGAAGATCGTAATCCTCTACGATGCCGGAAACGGTATACTGACCACTTCCCTTTGAATCTAAGGCATGCTGGAATTCGTCCCAATCGATATATTCAATTTTGATGGGTGTGAACTCGACACCATCAAAAGTCCCGGTAAAGCGCATTGCGGCAGCATCGAATGTCAGAACGCTGTTGCTGAGTATCTCCTTACCTTTCTCAGTAAGCATTTCTCTATCAAAGAAAGCACGGGCATTATTCCCGGATCTTTCCTCTCGATTATCCCATTGGTTTTCTGTCAAATACTCGAAGTAAAAGAAATCCGACCAACTACATTCAAGAAGATTTCCTCCTGCATCATAAACAGCAGTAGCAGAATATACCTTGTTGCTGTTTGGCCGCTTTAGAAATTCATCATCTTCACCAACTATAAATCTCGCACCATAAAAAGTATCTGCATGTCCGCCGTCGTCTACCGCCTCCCACCGGCGATTTGCATCGTAGTTCGCATAACTGGAATCAAAACCTTTCCCCAACCAGTGTTCAAAGCTTCGAGTTGCGATGGTAGATGCAAAATCGCGATAGCCATTTAGATATCTTGTGGCGGCATACTCAGCAGTAACGGAGGTCAAGCAGAACATTCCTGCTCCCCAAATTACAAACAATGCGAGGGAAAGTAGGCAAGTAATAGCTGTCAGAGCGGTACGCTGTTTCTTTTTCCTTGCTCTGATTAGACCAACCACGATGATGGCGACAGCCAAAACAACCTTTACAATTCCTTGAAACAGTTTATCCTGTACTAATTCCCAAATAATGCTTTCACCAGAATAATAAGCTACAAGGTCTTTCCCGATTGTTGCATAATTGCGGAAATCAACAATCGCCCAGATTAGGAAAAGAGCTGATGCAATCCGATAGCCTTTGGAGATTTTTTTCATCGTCACCCCTCCAATCTATAACCCGCCTTAATAACGGTCTTGATGCATTCGGCATAGTCGCCAAGTTTTTCTCTCAATCGCTTAATATGGGTATCTACAGCCCGAGATTCGCCCTCGTAGTCGTAACCCCAGCACTTAACCAGAAGTTGCTCACGGCTCATGACAAGGTTTTTATTCTGCATCAGGCAGCGAAGGAGAGCAAACTCCTTCGGCGTCAAAAAGACTTCCTTGCCTCCAGCATAAGCTCTGCCTGCAGTCAGCTCCAGAGTGATCCCGCTGACCTCCATCCGGTCACCGGCAAGGACACTGCGCTGATTACGCTTGATGAGCGCCATAGTTTTTGCATAAAGGACAGACATGGTGAATGGCTTCGTCACATAATCATCTGCACCGAGTTCATAACCCAGCAGTTTGTCCTCCTCGTCGGAAAGGGCTGTGAGGAAAATGATAGGAACATCGTTTGTTCTGCGCACAGCACGGCAGACAGAAAGCCCATCAAGCTCCGGCATCATAATGTCAAGCAAAACTGCGTCAAATTCATTTTCATCAATCAGCTCAAGCGCCTGTATTCCGTTGCTTGCTTCAACAGGCAGTTCTCCCTTGCTGCTGAAATAGTCACACAGGATTTCCCGCAACTTGGCCTCATCTTCTACAATCAAAATCTTACTGTTCATAATACTTTTCCTCCTTTCGCCCTTACTGTACAACACCGATTTGTATTCTCTGTGTCAAAAGAAATGATTTTTAATATTTATAAGCTTATTCAAACGCTACTGTAGTTTCCTTTGGCAGCTTCTCATTCTCGCAGCTCAAAAGGTAGGATATTACCTTGTTGGCAAAGCGGTTTGTTTTCATGGTATCCCAATCGGCAAGTCGGATAATCTCCGCTGTGCCGTTTTCAAAATCCAAGGAAATCTCGCCCCATTCGCCGTCGCAGTCTGCCTGGTATTCGTAGATTGCGGCGGCAATTTTCTTTTTGCGCTTGGTTTTGGACTTCTGTTTCAGCCGGACAGCATGGATTGCGCCCTCGGCAACCAATAATTCCGTCAGCCTGTCCACCGCTTTCCGGTAGGCTCGCTCTGCACCGCTGGCTGTGCTGCCCTCGAACATAACTGCAAGTTCCTCAAAGGTGGGACGACCTTTCCATGAGCCGACACGCCCACAGGTCATGCAGATTGCCAGCCGCTTTTCAAGCAAGGTCTGCTCCCGGTAGTTCAGTTTCTCAAAAGCCCGCTGCACCTTTTCCGCCTGTATGCCGTTCCAGAGAATGTCGGCATAGTTCCAAGTATCATCAAGGGCAACATCTTCGTCGGTTTCCTCGCCGTCCTCGTCTGTCACATAGAAAGGCTGCTGATTGCGGATGCCACGGACAACTTTCAGATATTCTTCCGCAAGGGCAAGATCACAGTTGTACTTCTTGGCAAATTCGCTGACTGCATCCTTGCTGTTATGGTAGAGCCAAGCCATTGACCGCACCATTTTGTAATTGGTCAGGGAGGATACCGACCATTTTTCTTCTCCCATGCGAAAACGTAGCATAGCATCCCGAATGAATGGAAAAATGTATGTAGCATACTTCGCACCCTTGGCAGGATCATAGTCCATCAGCTTTTGGAGCATTTGCTCCCGGCAGGAGAGCTTTATATCTATAAATCGGTCTGTGTCGTACAGATCGCCGCCATCCACACCGAGAAAGTCTTTGATGCGCTTGTTAAGTTGCGGCTCGTAGTGGTGTAGGAAGAATGAGAAATATATCAAATTCTTTTCCTGCAAGGCAGACAGGATATATTCGTTCAGATTGCCCACCGCTGGAGGCTCCGGTTCCAGTTGGAAGATGCGCTCTGCCGCATAAGGAATGATGCCGTCACCGTGCGGATTGACAGCGTGTTTTGGTATGTATCCGGTCATGTCCCATGAAAAATCACTCAGCATAGCGCACCTCCTTTCGGTTCTTTCTCTATCAATATCGACAGTAATTATGCATCGAACTTTTTGTTAGTAGTATTATTTTCGTCGTCCATCATATCGCTTAGCACGGCAAAAGCTTGGCTCAGCGGCACAGCCTTAGAAGTCCAGTTTTTCAAACTAAACAAGTTGGAAGATTCATCAAACACATCAAATTCGTCTGTCCCATCAGTGATTTTCTTCAAGTACAACATTTCTATCAAATACAAAGCTCCCAAGATATTTAGTACATTCTCCTGCTTTGCTTGCTTCAACTGCTCATAGCGGTTGTGCTTGACATCTGTAAATGCTCCCCACCATTGCAACGACTGTGCGGGCTGGGTAATATCCCAATTCATAAACGGTTGTATTTCGATATCGTATTCCTGTACACTGATTTTTTGATTTTTTATATCCGGTGTGTTGGTCAAAATATACTGTGCATAGTCTGCAACCGTTTTTCGATCCGTTGTATTGAAACCGCAAAACTCTTTGAATACAGTATCCAACTCTGCCCCTATGGCTTGAATTAAGAGGGCATATCCGTTAGAAAATGCATCAAAATTGTCCTCATGTAGTTCTACAAACTCTATTGATTCAACAAAACGCTTTTCGAGCATTAAGTAGTATTTCCAATGATTCTGACTAAGTTCTTTTCTATTCATGTTTGTCCCTTTCTTTGTATATTTTTGCACTTGCTTCCTTTTTCAAAGCCGCCTGGTCCATTTCTTTTTCATAAGCTCCCTTGGCATAGGCTACATTGCTCAATGCCCGGAGCATCTTATCTTTTGCCAGCTTTTTCATAACCTCTGCAAGATCAGCGTCCAGAGTACCACGCTTCACATAGCGGTTTATGGTGTTCAGCCGTTTCTCATAAATCTGTTTCACCGGATGATCGTCCGCAAGCTCCCGTTGTTCTCTGCCTTTCAGGTTGCCGATCTGCCGACAGGTGCGGTGCAGCTTGTCCCCCGGTGCATAGCCGCCACAGTATTTGGTGTGCCGTGCGTTGGTGGTCAGAAACCACTTGCCGCAGATTTTGCATTTCTTCGGTGCATGACCAACACACAGGCCCTCAAAGAGATCAGACCGGAACATCCCTACAAAGGATACATAGTGCATCCGCTTGACCAGCTTCGCAACTTTTTCGCCGGGACGGATGACGGATACATACTGAACGGAATTGTTCAGGGTAGACATCCAGGCATTGCCTTCCGTGATGGAAAACTCCGGCGGGAAATAGCTGCCGAACATTTTTGCAAAACCCTCTGCGGTGCGGTCTGCTTCGTTGCCGTCTGTTTTTTCTGCAAAATCAAGCATGGCCGTTTGGTATTCCCCAAGGGAGTATGCCAGATGCCCGAAAACTGCGGTATAGCGTTGGAGCATCATCGCATCGGTAAAGTTCTGGATTTCTTCAAACTGCAAAGAATTGGTTGCGGCTTTTATGGCAAACTCCACATATTTCAGCGTATTGTCCACAGTAAAGACTTTTTCAATCCGTTTTCTGTGCTTTGGTATATCCATATAGGAGAACGGCGGAGTTTCGCTGAGAATATCCAACATCGCCAGAGTAGCTTCCCTTGCAATGGGACAGAGTGCAGAAGCATCCTGTCCGGCGTTTAATGTTCCGAGCAGCAGATTGATGTTCTCGCATTGCTCGTTCATCCTTGAAATGGTATCCGCAGGGACATTCAGCGCATCACAGGCAAGCGTGCCGACAGGAAGTGTTTTTCCCTCATATATAACCGTATCCTGCCAAAAATCCAATGTCATCAGTTCTTGGTTCATGCTTGCCCCTCCTGTCCTGTTTTTCTACTTTCTTGATTGTATCATGCAAATGTAAAGAAATCCATATTCTCTGAAAAGTTGTCCTGTTTTTTGAAACGGGGTTGTCCTCCGATTACCCTGTTTTTTGAAAAATCCGTCATAACCATAATAGAAGGAGCGAAGCACCTGCCAATCACGGCGGCTGCTTCGTGCTTTCCAGAATATTATGAACGGAGGGTTTTCTATGACAATCTATGAAACCATCAAGGCGGCAATCAGCGTCAAGCAAGCCGCCGAACACTACGGGCTGAAAGTGAGCCACAACGGCATGGCTTGCTGCCCGTTCCACAACGACAGGCATCCGAGCTTGAAGCTGAATGAGGACTATTTTTTCTGCTTCGGCTGCGGAGCCAAAGGGGATGTGATCGACCTTGTGGCAAGGCTGTTCAATCTGAGCAGTTATGAAGCAGCGCAAAAGCTGGCTTTGGACTTCGGGCTTGACCCGAAATCGCCCACTGCCGCAGCTATGGTCAAGCCGAAGCGTCCCTATATCCGTCAGTTCCGGGAGGATGAAATGCTGTGCTTCCGGGTGCTGACGGATTATTTGCATCTGTTGGAAGATTGGAAAGTGCGCTATGCTCCCAAGACACCGGAAGATGCTCTGGATGACCGTTTTGTGGAAGCCTGCCAGATGCACTGCCATATCGAATATATGGCAGATGTGCTGACGGTGGGTGATCTGGAAGAACGGGTGGCATTGGTGGACAAGCTGATGCTGGACGGCAAAATTGCTTTTCTGCAAGAGTATACCGCACGAAAGAAAAAGGAGGTGGCGCACCATGGCGAAGAACCGGAAAACGCCTGATATGAACTTGCCCATGTGGTTTGACGGGCAGAACATCAACGAAGCTCTGTTTTGTGAAGAATTTCTGCAAGAGCGCAGGATCATCTTCGCAAACGGAGCTTTTTTCACGCCCGATGGTCGAGTGACGGACGATCTTCCTCTGCGTGGGGAGATTTACGACAAGCTGAAATTCTGTGCCGTGAACAACATCCCCCGGAAGATCACCAACATTCTGGAAGTGCTGAAACTGGAAGCGCAAGTGCCTGACTTTCCACCGGAGCAGGATCGCATCCATGTGTCCAACGGTACGGTGCTGCTGGACGGCACATTTACCAAGGGCAGGCCGACTATCGTGCGAAGCCGTCTGCCGGTTGCCTACAATCCCGATGCTACTGCGCCGGTGATCTGGCTGAACTTTCTGGACGGACTGCTCCATGCGGAGGACATTCCCACCTTGCAGGAGTTCATCGGCTACTGCCTGATTCCCTCCAACAAGGGACAGCGTATGATGGTGATTAAGGGCAATGGCGGCGAGGGCAAATCCCAAATCGGAGCTGTGCTTTCGGCTATCTTTGGCACGAATATGAAAGACGGCAGCATCGGCAAGATTTCTGAAAACCGCTTCGCCCGTGCTGATCTGGAACACATCCTGCTGTGCGTGGATGATGATATGCGGATGGAAGCTCTGCGCCAGACCAACTATGTAAAATCCATCGTGACAGCACAGGGCAAGATGGATTTGGAACGCAAAGGCAAGCAGAGTTATCAGGGCTGGATGTTCGCCCGGCTGCTTGCGTTCAGCAACGGCGATTTGCAAGCTCTTTATGATCGCAGCGATGGTTTTTACCGCAGACAGCTTGTGCTGACCACCAAGGAAAAGCCAGTGGACAGAGCTGACGATCCCGACCTTGCGGAGAAGATGAAAGCCGAATCCGAGGGTATCTTCCTGTGGGCATTTGAAGGCTTGCAGCGGCTTGTTGCCAACAACTTTAAGTTTACGGAGAGTGACCGTATCCGGGAAAACCGGGAAGCGGTCAAACGTGACAACAACAATATCTTTGATTTCATGGATTCCGAGGGATACATCCGGCGTAAAGCGGATGCGTCCATCAGCTCCAAGGATTTCTATGAAATCTATCGGATGTGGTGCGAGGAAAATTCTCTTGCTCCGCTGAAAGTCCGCAGCTTCAGCGACGCCATGATTGCCAATGCCAAGAAATTCAATCTGGAGCATTGCAACAACATCACCAACTCAGCCGGACGGCGGGTGTGGGGATTCATGGGAGTGGAAGCCATTGCACGACCTCATATAAATGGGTTTTACGGAGATTCGCCGTGTACGTACGTACCGGAGGACATTCCGGAGGAATGGCGGCAGGTCGAGTAAATCCCATTGCTGGTATGTATGTACGCAGCAAAAGAGCGTAAAACGCTTGTTATAGAAACAGCACACATCCTCTCGTTCGGGCTGTTTCTATGTCCACAGGCTTTTGAAAAAGTGTCTGTGGACACCGGCTGCAAGAGGAAGTTGACACAGAACAGCTTCATGCAGACGGGCTGACCATGGGAAAAGGCGCAGACATTTTCGCCTTGGTCAGCAGAGGTCACCGCAGTGACCGCATTCCCCCTCGGGAGAGCCCTCGGAGAGCCCACGGCACTTTGCAGCCAGTATGGATGAAAGTGTCATAGTGGGTTATTACACTTTGAAAAAGTGCCTCTCCGTAGCTCCCCACTGTCTGCAAATCTCAAAGAAAGGACAAAAATTCAATGGCAAGAAATGATGGAATAGACCGTACCATAGCCAGAAATCAGGACTTGAAAACGCCTGCGGATGTGGCGAAGGTACAGGAACACAATGAGCGTGAAAAGGACAGCTACAGCAATCAGGACATCGTGCCGGAGCGCACTTCTCTGAACGTTCATTTCAAAGCACCCACGGATGATTATGTGAAAATGTTTGAGCAGATGGAGCATGATAATGTGATCTCCACAAGAGGTCTGAAACCGGATGCTGTGAAATACGGCGAGTTGGTGTTTGATGTGAACTCCGCCTATTTCTACAACCACGGCGGCTATGAATTTGCGAAACAGTTTTATACCGATGCCTATAAAGCCGCTGTGGAGATCGTGGGTGGTGAGCAGTATATCCTCTCCGCTGTGATGCACGCCGATGAGCGCAACCGGGCAATGTCCGAAGCTCTTGGCGAGGATGTGTACCACTATCACCTTCATGTGGTTTATATCCCGGTGGTGGAAAAGCAGATTCTTTGGTCGAAGCGGTGTAAGGATGAAGCACTCCGGGGAACGGTAAAGGAAACAATTACACAGGTCAGCCGAAGTAAGAAATGGGACTCCAAGCCGTTGCTTGATGAAAACGGAAATCCCATGCTCAACGCAAACGGAAAAAAGATTTTGAAGTCGTCCTACAGTGTGTTGCAGGATGACTTTTTTCATTTCATGCGAAATGCCGGATATACCGATGTGGAGCGTGGAGAGCGTGGCAGCACCGAGGAACATCTGACAGTGACACAGTTCAAGGTTCAGGCTGAACAGCAGCGTTTGGAAGCTATGACCGGACAGGTGGCACAGGCGGAGCGGGGGTTGGAGAATGCCAAAGATGCCACGGAGAAACAGAAAAAGAAACTGGAAGCTCTGCAAAAGGAAACCAAAACAGCAAAGACCGTTGCTCTGACGGTGCAGGAGATTGAAACGATGGGAAAGAAAGCCACATTCGGAAATAATATCACGCTGACACCGGATGAGTGCGACACGCTCAAACGCTATGCGGTCAACGGCATTATCGCCAATGCTGACAACAAGCGCTTGAAGGAGAAACTGGCTTCCGCTGAAAAGACGGTTTCCATCTGGAAACAGCGGTATGAAGCAGTAAACGAAAAATATATGGAACTGAAACAGAAAGCCCAGCCTTTTCTGGATGCACTGGAAATTGCATCCGAAAGGGTTCGGGCTTTTATCAATTCTATCCTCATCAGAGGAAAGGAAACGCAGGAACACAAACACCCTGACCGGAAGCGTGGACAGGATATGGAACTTTGATGGAGGAATCGCCTATTGAAGAAATATTATGAGGAAGCGAAATATAATGCGGCATTTGACCGCTGTGTGGATGTTATGAGCCAGATGCTCCAGAAGTACGGGCATCAGGTTTTGGATAAATTAGAGCAGGATACACCGCAAACGGTGGAGTGTTCCAAGGATGATAAGCAAGCGCAGCCTTTGACGGATAAGGCTGCGTAAAAATTTACAATTTACACGTTGCGTACTTGTTGCGGCTATGCTATAATATGTACGCAACGTGTATTTTTGCTTTTTGGGAGAAAAGACGAATGGATTGTAAAAACAGAATTATTAAGTTGCGTGAAAGCACAGGACTGAACCGGAAAGATTTTTGCAAGCTCGTCCATATTCCTTACCGGACTATGACCGAGTGGGAATTGGACAACCGCCATGCACCGGATTATGTGCTTAGACTTTTGGAGTATTATATCCGCAACGAGGGATTGATGGTAAAAGAAATGAGCGAAGGAGGTGGCGATTCTGAAAAAGAAGCAACTTAAATGTTATCTATATACGAGAGTGTCCACCTCCATGCAGGTAGACGGATACAGCTTGGATGCCCAGCGGGACAAGTTGCGGAAGTATGCGGCATACGAGGATATGGTCGTTGCCGGGGAGTATTCTGACGAAGGATTTTCCGGCAAGAACATCCAAGGGAGGCAGGAGTTTCAACGGATGCTGAACGACATCCAGGACTGCAAAGACGGCGTTTCCTATGTGCTTGTCTTTAAGCTCTCCAGATTTGGCAGAAATGCAGCCGATGTTCTGAACTCTTTGCAGCTCATGCAGGATTTTGGTGTCAACCTGATTTGCGTGGAGGATGGCATTGACAGCTCCAAGGATGCCGGAAAGCTTATGATTTCCGTGCTGTCTGCGGTGGCGGAAATCGAGCGAGAGAATATCCGCACACAGACAATGGCAGGACGGGAGCAAAAGGCTCGTGAGGGCAAATGGAACGGCGGTTTCGCTCCCTATGGATACAAATTGGAAAGCGGAAACCTTGTCATTGCGGAGGATGAAGTGGAAGTAATCCGTGTTATTTATGACCGCTACATCCATACCAATGAGGGCGTTGCCGGAGTTGCTAAATATCTCAACCGCAACGGGTTTGTGAAGAAGCTGCGGCAAAATAACACCATCCCCGGATTTTCAAGGAACTTCGTGCAGGACGTACTGGATAATCCCGTTTATATGGGTAAAATTGCTTATGGCAGACGGAGAACCGAAAAGAGGCAAGGTACAAGAAATGAGATGCACGTGGTCGAGCAGTCGGAGTTCCCTGTTTACGATGGTCAGCATGAAGCCATCATTTCCGAAGAAGATTGGTATCTGGCACAGGAAAAGCGCAAGATCAATTCCTTTAAGCGGGAAAAGGTCAACAATCCAGACCACGCACACATCCTATCCGGTATTTTGAAATGCCCGTGTTGCGGAAAGAGTATGTACGGCAATATTGCCAAGGCTCATAGCAAGGACAAGAAAACACGGTATTATTACTACTGCAAAAATACGGTTACGCCGACGGGACATGAGTGCAGCTTCCGGCTGAATATCGAGCAGACGGAAATCAACAAATTTGTGGCGAAGGTCATCTCCGCTATGGTCAGCAATCCCCGATTTATAGAAGCAATTCAAGCGAAAATTGGAACGGCGGTTGATACAGAGGATATGGAAAAGCAGATCGCCGTTCTGCAAGGACAGCTAAAGCAAGCCTTTGGAACGAAAAGCCGCTTGGAGCGTCAGATGGATACTTTGGACATCAACGATGCCCACTATGACAGAAAAATTTTGGATTTGCAGCGCCGATATGATGAACAGTATGATACGATAGAAGAAATCGAAGTTCAGATTGGCGAATTGCAAAGTCAGATACGCAGCATCCAGCAGGAGAAAATCTCCGGCGATAACATTTATCGGCTCTTACTGGCATTTGATGAAGTCTACCATTCCGCAACGGAAGCAGAACAGAAAGAGTTTATGAAAGCCTTTATTGAGCGAATTGAGATGTTCCCGGAAAAGAGAAAAGACGGAAGCTGGATAAAGAAGATTGTATTCAACTTCCCTGTGCCTGTTGATGGCGAGGAAGTGAAAGAACTTCCCTTGGAAACTGAAACAACAGTCGAGACGGTAGTTCTTTTGTCCAGAAAAACTCCGGATGATACGATAGAGGTCGACTTAGACTTGGATGAGCTTGATATTACCGCTGCTGAGTCAAAGGCTACCTATCAGGAAATCAAGGATTATGTGCTGAAAGAATTTGGCTTAAAGGTTTCAACTTTATATATTTCCCAAATTAAACGCAAATGTGGTATTGATGTAGGAGAACATTACAATATTTCACAGAAAGAAAATCAGAAAGTACCACAATGCCCGAAAGAAAAGAAAGATGCTATCCGAGCTGCTCTTGAACATTTTGCGATGATCTAAAGGTCATTGCTGATTTCAAGGAGGAATAGCATATGAAGTCATTATTCGAAGAAATGGGCGGTACATATACGCTCGGAGCAGATGGAATGTATTATCCGGATTTGGAACTTCCGGAGGAAGAACCGCATTACGGAAAGTACGGCAGAATGCGTCTGCGCTATCTGAAAGAACACCATAAGATGCTGTACAACACACTTTTGCTGGATGGAGAACTGGTCAAACATCTGAATGAGGTGGATGATACCGCTAATCAAAGAATGGAACTGTTGACCCTGCAAATGCAGGAGCAGCAGGGCATAAACGAAGCATTAAAGGCTCGTGATCAGATGGCATGGGTTGGTGCTTGCAATAACATCCGAAATGCGGCAGAGGAAATTGTTTTGAATGAATTGATATGTTGTTAAATCGAGAAGGAGGGAGTGATGAATTCCCTCCTTCTCGATTCTGAAGATATCATCTCTTTTGGAGAATGAAAAGGGATTTTGTAGAAAAATTTATGCTTATATACTAAAATGCACATAAGGAAATACAAAGCTCTACAAATTATTTATTTATGTGTAACGAATGATGATTTCCGGGTACTAACTTAGCAGAAAGGAGGAAGTACGATGGAATCAATGGAAGAAATATACCAAAACCACTCAAAAAAGGTCTATACGTTTCTACTAAGTAAAACATGTAACCATGAACTTGCAGAAGAATTAACACAGGAAACTTTCTTTTGCGCTGTAAATAGTATTAACAAGTTTAAAGGAAATAGCAGTGTATTGACATGGCTTTGTGGTATTGCTCAAAATCTTTGGCTCAAGTATTTAAGAGACAATAAATCATTTGAAGATTTATCAAATTATGAAGACATGTTGACAATTTCTTCTGCTGAAGATGAACTATTTATCCAGTGGGAAAATGTAGAGATATTGAAGTCGCTACATAATCTTGATGAACCGATGAGGGAAGTTATGTATTTACAGTTGATTGGAGAAATATCTTTCGCTCAAATCGGTGAAATAATAGGCAAAAGTGAAAATTGGGCTCGTGTTAATTTTTATCGTGGAAAAAAAAGAATATTTGAGGAGATGAAGAAAAATGAATAAAGAATTGCAGTGCAATATAGTCAATGATTTACTACCTTTATACATGGATGATTTGACATCCGAGGAAACAAATTCATTTATTAAAAAGCATTTGGAAGAATGCCAAAATTGTCAGAATGAATACCGGACGTTTAAAGCAGAATTAAGTAATTCAGCCAACAGGAATAATGCTACAAAAATGCAAGAGATTGATTATCTGAAAAAAATAAACATATATCAAAAAATGAATTTTGTTTTGGGTGCAATCATCAGCTTCCTGTTTGGGGCATGTTTACCTGTATTGAAAGTTGGCATACCTGTACTTCTAAACGGAGCAGTCCCTGATTATTATCTGGCACGACTTCAAATCGCATGGCATATCGGTCTTTTGAAAATGACAGTTTCTGGAGTAATAGTGTGCCTTATTTATATGATTATTATGTTTATAATCAAGAAAAAGCTAAACAGCAAAACCAGTCGAAATAGTCAACCGTAAAGAGAGTGGTCTGTATCCATCGCTTCAATCTGGTTTTGCAATAAATATAAGGGATGACAGCATAAAATGCTATCGCCCTTTTACATCATTTAGAAAGAGCCATGACTGCACTCCATATCAGAGTGAAAGCCGTGGCTTTTAACTTGTGGTTAAGTTTTTATCTCCATGATTAACAACTGCTCGATTGTGCTATGAATATCAGCTTAGGTCAGTTTACAAGGAACTACACGCAGACCACGAAACGGGGGCTGCTGACAACAAATAAAGGCTGAGTATCAAGCACCGGGAAAGTGCGGGATATTCAGCCTGTTTTGTTGTCAGGGGTTTCCAAAGGGGCTTGCCCCTTGGCACACGACTTTGCTTGCAAAGTGTAGTGTGTTATACGCTCTGTCGGCGTTGCCGCGAAAATGCGGTTGCCCCCAGGGAGGGCAAGGGCATTTGAAACGGCAGGAAAACAGGGCTGTGATTGCGTGGCGTGGAGCCGCAAGCGCAGGACTGGTTTCGCCAGCAGACAGGGCGTATATGAAAGCCCCCGTCCCTTGTCCCACGCCGGACTTCGGGACAAAATGTCCCGAACTTGTGGCCACACTTACGAAAAAGCAGACGGATTTTTCTCTCAAAATTGAAATGGGCGGGAAGCCATTTTAAGGCTTTCCCGCCTTGATTGACTATTAGCAAAGACGGGCAGGACTGTCAACGGCGGCACATAAAATGTGCCGTTCATCTTGACCGTTGACTGGCTCGACTGGATTTGCTATCTTCCGGTAAACTGGAAATTAGCGATTACTATATTTCACAAAAAAATCATAGCATGTCCATTTTTCAATACAGGCAATAATCTCTCTTTTTGATTTAGATGTAATTTGCTCTAAGGGACAATCCCATTTATAATTTTTAACAAGCCGCAATATATAATTCCCGTCTATACTATGACTGGGATACCATCCTAAATCAATAATCAGATTTGCTTTTTCATTATAAAGTTGTAGTAAATCTTCATTTAGCTCTAATAAATCATTTAAGCCATGTATCTCAATATCGTACTCTGTAAAGCTATTATATTGTATTTTCCATCCTGCTTGAATTCTCAACGGCTGTAATTCATAATACATTTGCTTTCCTCATCGACTTCTGATTTCTCACTCCGTGTAACTTCCGATAAATTGGTATTTGCCATTTCCTTACTTCCTCCCCCGCTGTGGGTTTGGATTTTTCAGCAAGTCCGACTTCTGTGCAATCTTTTTCAGCCACTTCTTTTCTTCCTCGGACAGCTTTTTCAAATTCAATTTGAGCCGCTTACAGATAAACGCCAAAGCTGCTTGCTCCGGGTCGCTGTCTGGACTGGCAGTTTCCTCGGCGGTCTGCAAGAAATCTTCCAGTGGGTTGTCCCCCGGAACGCTGAAAAAATCGTCCTTATGGGCTTCCCGCAGGTCGAGGGCTATCTTGTTTATGTCCTGCTGTATCACATAGCGGCAAAAGCTGTCATCATCAATATGAGCGGCGATAAGTTGTCTTAGCTGCGGGTCGGACAAGCCGGGATTGTACTGCTTCATAATCGTTGCACTCATGGTGTCCACGATGGCGTTTGCGCTCTGTACCTGTTTTCCTGCGATACCGTTTACATAGATTTCAAGGTCAGCCATCAGCCGGGGAAAATCCGGGTGTACTGCCAGTTCACACAAGAGGGAATTATCTATCAACCCACTTTTCAAGAGTTCAATCATATCATCACTCAAACGCAGGTCTGCAAGATCAGCGTTTGGGTGATTTCTTGCTTTATAGGAAAGACCGCCTGCGGCGCTCTCTTGAATT
>NZ_QWGL01000020.1 GCF_003435375.1 Clostridium sp. AM34-11AC
TGTCACGGCGGAGGTCGTGGGTTCGAATCCCATCCGGGTCGCGCATACATTTAGGTTTCCAGTATGTATGTAAGTATTATTTAAAATTTGGGGTCTTAGCTCAGCTGGGAGAGCATCTGCCTTACAAGCAGAGGGTCATAGGTTCGAGCCCTATAGGCCCCATTTTTAGACAGTACATGCCGATGTGGCTCAATTGGCAGAGCAGCTGATTTGTAATCAGCAGGTTATCGGTTCGAGTCCGATTATCGGCTTTAGTTTTAAAAACTAAATAATTCTTATGGGCGGATTCCCGAGTGGCCAAAGGGGACAGACTGTAAATCTGCTGCAACTTGCTTCGGTGGTTCGAATCCACCTCCGCCCATTAAATAGGTATTGATTTTTCGATATTTATTTTGTATAATTAAAAAGCATCGTCGCGGGGTGGAGCAGTCTGGAAGCTCGTCGGGCTCATAACCCGAAGGTCGTAGGTTCAAATCCTGCCCCCGCAATTATGCCCAGATAGCTCAGTTGGTAGAGCAGAGGACTGAAAATCCTCGTGTCGCTGGTTCGATTCCAGCTTTGGGCATTACAACTTCATAGTTGTATGGGATATTAGCTCAGTCGGTAGAGCACTTGACTTTTAATCAAGTTGTCCGGGGTTCGAATCCCCGATGTCTCATTAAGTTGCGGAAGCCGAGAGGTTTCCGCTTTTTAGTATTCTAAAGTTTGCTAAAAAAGAGGTTGCTGCACATTCACACAGCAACCTCTTTTTAGGTTAAAGTATATGTTGTTGAAAGTCGAAGATCAGTTTGATTTTGTCGGAATGAACTGTGCAATGCGTCCGGCGAAATCAGCGATATTCTGAGTCTGAAGGATCACACGGCCAGGACCGGTAAGCTTTGTGAGGAAGAGACCTTCGCCGCCGAAAAAGATGTTTCCAAGGCCTTTGATCGTCTCAACTTCATATTTTACGGTTTTCTCGAACGCAACGATATTTCCTGTATCAACTTTGATCACTTCGCCCGGTGCAAGCTGTTTCTCGACAACATCGCCGTCGATTTCGAGAAAGGCCATTCCGGAACCGGAGATGGATTCAAGGATGAAGCCTTCGCCGCCAAACAGTCCGGAAGTAAATTTCTTTGTGAAGGTGACATCAAGATTTACAGAATCCTGTGCGCAGAGGAATGCACCTTTCTGGCAGATCATGCCGCCGTTTTCTGCCGCGTCGATCGGAAGAACCTGACCAGGTACAGTTGACGCAAATGCGATCGTGGCACCCGGAGCATCCGCACGGTAGGTAGCCATAAACATGGATTCACCGGCAAACATGCGGCCAAGACCTTTCATAAATCCGCCGCGTGTGTTTGTGGACATGGAAATCCCTTCAGACATCCAGGACATTCCGCCGGACTGTGTATACATGGTTTCGCCTGGAGCATCAAATTTGATCTCAACTGCAGGGATAGTTGTGCCAATAATTCTGTATTTCATAGGATCCTCTCTTTCTGGCGTATTGAACGATGAAAATACGCTTGTATTGCTGTATCCAAAAGATACACAAGGGTGAACAAATATATTATATCATACTCTGCCGATAGTTACAGAAGAAATACTGGAATGAAATTTACATGAAATTTACAGTGAAAAATCCTGTTTATGAAAATAACAAAATGATAACATGTTTACAGTTTCCTTAAATATGGGGGTGCTCGCTTGTGTGAAAAAATTATGGATGATAGAATATCGGTAACAAGTTCAGTGACAGGCGAGTTCAGTTTTGGAAAAAGAAGGTGGCAAGGTGAAAAAGATTTGGATGATGACGGCAGCTTTAGGACTAGGAATCTGGCTGACAGGGTGTTCGCCGGCTTTTGTTCCGGTAGAAGATCCGAGTGAGCCACAGACAGAGGAACGAAATAGTCCTGAAACGGAAAAAGAAGATCAGAGGGAAAATCTGGCCTTTCAGCCACTTTCGAAGGAAGAACGTCGGTGGATCGTAACAGAATTGGAATCCTTTGATGGAGATCATAAATTTTCGGATATGGATCCGGAAAAGGCAGCATCCTGCGGCGGAGAGATCCGGGATGCGTATGATTTTGTTGGACGGGAGACGGAAAATGGTTACGGGTATGTCCTGGGATTTCGAAAAGGCAAGGAGGATCCGCTGAAAGATCTCAGCATTTACAGCATTGATGATGTGATCGAGGCTGAAAAGTGGAACGAGGACGAAAGTATTTTTGAAAAAGTATATACTTTCGAAAATGTTTATGAAATGTATTACACGGAAGCAAAGGATGTTCTGTTTTTTGTTCCGAGCGGAATAGAAGAACCGGAAGAACTCAGAAAAGCGTTTACATATAGCCTCTGTGACGGTGACGAGGGGGTCCGGTATCTGGAGACTGTAAAGAAGCGCGGCGTGCGGATGTCACCACCGGAGGACGGCGGATATCTTACCGTCCGAAGATTTGAAGATGCAGAGGTACTGGAGGAATATATTCCTTTGACTGAGGATCAAGAGAAAGAGATCACCGGCTCGGATGAGATCATTGATCCGGTCATGTATGGAATAGATGGGATCACATATGCGGCAAGCCAGGAAATTTATGAGTCAGAAAACCCGGATCCGGATGAGATCACGGTTCCGGCATTAAAAATTGCAGAGGAAAAATGTGAATTTCAGACGGTCGGAACGGAAGACATGAAAGAAATTACAAGTGCGGAACTTGAGGTGGTCCCGATTTCCAAAGAGCTGGAGAAAAACACCGATTTGGCGCGCAAAGATTCTGCTGACTCGGAGGTCGTAGGGATTTCCGAGATGCTGCAGGATCCGGAATTGTTAAAAAGGCTGGAGGAGATCCTGGCGGGGGCATCTTTTGATGAAGCGAAAGAATGTCCGTATAACGGGATCCTGACGCTGACAAAGGCGGATGGGACACAGGTAGTGGTGAGACTGGCATCGGACGGATGCGATTCGATGGTTTATGGCAGCTATAGCTTTTATCAGGCAGCCGGGGGTGAAGTCGCGGAAATTTGGGATATGTTTCCGGAGGTAAAAGCGGAGATTGTAAAGTAAGCCGGCGTTTGTAGTATTGACATTTCTTATGGAATACAGACAGATATTAGACTGGGTGAACAAAGAAGACTGGAGTGCATTATTGGATGTAGGACAGTCGCAGATTGAGAAACTTCTCTCGGAGCAAAAAGAAAAAAATATTTTATAACGAATGCGGATGCGAATTTGACGGACAACTCCCAGTTCATTTGCAGGCGGATGGGAAACAGGAGAATAAAAATTTTGAATTACAGAAAAGAAAAACAGCCGGGACTTTTAGAACGGCTGACAGAATATGCGGGCTCGGATGCGTATCCATTTCATATGCCGGGACATAAAAGACGGGAGATTACGGATGGGATCCCGGGGGGATTTCCGGACCCGTATGGGATCGATATCACGGAGATCGATGGGTTTGACAACCTGCATCATGCGGAAGGAATTTTGAAGGACGCCATGGATGAGGCGGCTGCGATCTACGGGACGGACCGGTCCTGGTATCTTGTGAATGGGAGTACCTGCGGGATTTTAAGTGCAGTTTTTGCGACTACGGAAAACGGCGGAAAGATCCTGACAGCGAGAAACTGTCATAAGGCGGTGTACCATGCGATCTGCCTGAACCGGCTGGAGGCGGAGTATCTGTATCCGGAGGAGATCACGGAATTCGGGATCAATGGAGGAATCCGTGCGGAGGATGTGAGAAAAGCGCTTGAAAAGGATGCGATGCACTGTGCGGGAAATTCGGGGGATGTGAGAGGAAAAATCACGAAAATCCAGGCAGTGCTCATCACATCCCCAACCTATGAAGGCGTGGTGTCGGATATCCGGGCGATCGCGGATGCGGCTCATGAATACGGGATCCCATTGATCGTCGATGAGGCGCATGGGGCACATCTGGAGTATGCAGATCAGTGTCACAGCTTTCCGAAATCGGCGTTGGAATACGGGGCTGATATCGTGATCCAGAGCCTTCATAAGACGTTGCCATGCTTTACACAGACGGCAATCCTGCATGTGAAGGGAAAACTTGTGGATCAGGACAGAATTTCGAGGTATTTGTCCATGTTTCAGACATCCAGCCCGTCATACCTTTTTATGGCTGGGATGGAGCGGTGCATCCGGTATATGGATGGGGACGGAAGAAATGGGATGGTCCGGTATGAGAAAAGACTGGAGCGCTTTATGGAGCGGATGGAAGGACTTCAGGTACTTGAGGTCCTGGACCGGGAAATCTGTGGGAAATATCGGACGGTGGCCGGATGGGATCCGTCGAAGATCGTGGTTTCCACGATGTGCGCAGAGGATTTTCATGGGGAAGAGCTGGCGGAGACACTGCGGAGAAAATACCATCTTGAGATGGAGATGACAGCGCCGGAGTATGTGATCGCGATGACGTCGCTGATGGACACGGAGGAAGGATTTGAGCGGCTTGGAACGGCGCTGCGGGAGATTGACGGGGCGCTGAGACACCGCACGGAGTCCGGGCGAAAGGAGAAAGCAGCTAGTGAGACTCCAGAAGGCCTGGAATCTAAACTTTCGCACCCGGTCAGGAGAATGCTCATCTGCGAGGCGATGAATGCCGATACGGAGCGCACAGCGCTTCAGGATACGGTCGGGAAGGTATCTGCGGAGTTTGTGTATCTGTATCCGCCGGGAATCCCGATCATCGCGCCGGGAGAGGTCTTCACGGATGCGATCGTGGAGAAGATCATGGCGTATAAGGCAGCAGGGCTTCTTGTTCAGGGACCGGCTGATCCGGATGCGGACGTGATCTTAACATGTCAGACGCCAGGGCTTGTTCATAAAGGATGCTGATGAGTATGCTGCTGGGGAAGGAAATCGTTAGTGATTCAATTATTTTTCCAAGCAGGAACAGGAATTCTTACATCGTATAAGTGGAGACGCGGATCCCGTGAAATTATCGAGCGAGGATGGAAACAACGGTTGCACGGGACCTCTGATTTTGATACAATGAAAAGATAGAACCTGAAAAGTGGTTGTAAAAGTTCGATCGAGAAGTCTTATCTGACAGGGATAAAAATTATAATACAGAAGGCTGAGAGAAACAAATGGGCAGGATATATTATCTTCTTGGAAAGAGCGCGACAGGAAAAGATACACTGTATAAGGAAATCCTGAAACGGAGACCAAAGCTGCGGACGGTGACGATGTATACAACAAGACCGATCCGGGAAGGCGAGACGGACGGAGTGGAATATTTCTTTACCGGTCGAGAGGAGCTGGAGCGGCAGCTGGCTTCCGGAAAGGTGATCGAGTCGAGAACTTATCAGACGATCGCTGGTCCGTGGACTTACTATACAGTGGATGACGGGCAGTTTGATGTTGCCGACGACGAGTCCTGTCTTATGATCGGGACACTGGAATCTTACGAGAAGATGTGTGCCTATTTTGAAGCGGGAAAGATGGTCCCGGTCTATATCGAGGTCCCGGACGGGATCCGGCTTCTAAGGGCCGTCAAACGCGAGGAAAACCAGAAAAGGCCGAATTATCGGGAAGTCTGCCGGAGATACCTTGCAGACGAAAAAGATTTTTCAGAGGAAAATCTGGAACGCCTGGGAATTACGAAGAGATATCAGAATACGGATATGGAAATCTGCGTGGAAGAAATCCTAAGGGATTTGGATAAATAACTTTTTATAGGCGCTATTTTGTGGTAAGATAAAATGGAAACACCGTTATCGGGAACAGTTAAATGTTCTGTTTGAACCGGGAAGATCCGGCGAAAAAGGCAGTGCCGGAACTAACAGGATGAGGAGGGATGCGGCTATGTCAGAAGAAAAGATCATGGGATTTGAAGAGATCCTCGGGAATGAGATGGTGAAAGATCACTTTAAAAAGGCGATCCAGAACCATAAGATCTCACATGCTTATATCCTGACGGGAGAAGCCGGCATGGGAAGAAAATCGATCGCGAATGCGTTTGCAATGACGCTCCTGTGCGAGAAAGGCGGAAGTGAGCCGTGTATGATGTGCCATTCCTGCAAGCAGGTGATGAGCGGAAACCACCCGGATCTCATCTATGTAACACATGAAAAGCCGGGAAGCATCGGCGTGGATGATGTGCGGGAACAGATCAACGATACGATCATGATCCGCCCGTACAGCAGTTATTATAAGATCTATATCGTGGATGAGGCGGAAAAGATGACAGTTCAGGCGCAGAACGCCTTATTAAAGACCATTGAAGAGCCGCCGGCCTATGCGGTCATCATTCTGATCACGACAAATCAGGAGGCGTTTTTACCGACGATCCTCTCCAGATGTGTCCAGATGAAGTTAAAGCCGCTTAAGGATTTCACGATCAAGAGTTACCTGACCCAGAATCTCCATATTGCGGAGAAGGATGCGGATATCTGCGCTGCATTCGCAAGGGGAAATCTCGGAAAGGCGATTCATCTGGCTTCGTCGGATGAATTTAGGGAACTTTTCCAGAAGGTCATGGTTCTCGTGAAAAACGTGGGAACTATGGATATTTCGATGCTTCTGGATTGTATCCGGGAGATGAAAGAGCAGAACTTTGATATCGGTGAGGTGCTGGACTTAATGCAGCTCTGGTACCGGGATGTGCTCATGTTCAAGGTCACCAAGGACATGAACCTGCTGATTTTCAAGGATGAATATAAAATGATCAACGAGACGGGTGAGAAAGTCGATTATGCCGGGCTGGAAGCAATTTTGGCGGCGATCGACACGGCAAGAACACGTTTAAATGCGAACGTAAATATGGAATTAGCGATGGAATTACTTCTGCTGACCATGAAGCATCCGTCATAAGGAGCGAAGAATGACGAAAGTAATTGGGATCCGCTTCCGAAAAGCGGGAAAAGTGTATTATTTCAGTCCTGGTGAGAATGAGATCAAGACCGGCGACCATGTGATCGTCGAGACAGCCAGAGGTGTGGAATATGGATATGTGGTGCTTGGAACCCACGAGGTGGATGATAAGAAGGTGATCCAGCCGTTAAAGTCCGTGATCCGTATGGCGACACCGGCGGATGAGGAGACGGAGCGCCGCAACAAAGAGAAAGAAAAAGAGGCCTTCAAGGTATGCGTTGAGAAGATCAAGAAGCACAATCTCAGTATGAAGCTCATTGACACGGAGTATACCTTCGATAATAATAAGGTGCTGTTCTATTTTACGGCAGACGGAAGAATCGATTTCCGTGAGCTGGTAAAGGATCTGGCTTCCGTATTTAAGACAAGGATCGAGCTTCGCCAGATCGGTGTCCGCGATGAGACAAAGATCGTGGGCGGAATCGGTATCTGCGGAAGACCGCTTTGCTGTGCGTCCTATCTTTCTGAATTTATTCCGGTATCCATCAAAATGGCGAAGGAACAGAATCTGTCCCTGAACCCGACGAAGATCTCCGGTGTCTGCGGAAGACTGATGTGCTGCTTAAAGTACGAGGAAGATACTTATGAGGAATTAAACGGAAGACTTCCGAATATCGGCGACTATGTGACAACAGACGACGGTTTAAAGGGCGAGGTCCACAGTGTGAGCATCCTGCGCCAGCTTGTGAAGGTCATTGTGACTGTGAACAACGATGAGAAGGAGATCCGTGAATATAAAGTGGATCAGTTAAAATTCCGCCCGAAAAAGAGACGGGAAAAGCAGTCCACGAACGATGCGGAGCTTAAGAAGTTAGAGGCTCTTGAGAAAAAAGAAGGGAAATCAAAACTCGATGACGATTGAGTTAAAGGAAAATGAGCGTCTGGATGATCTTCAGAGAAATGGACTGCAGATCATCCAGAAGACAGATGGGTTCTGCTTTGGTATGGACGCGGTGCTGCTTTCCGGTTTTGCTGCTGTAAAGCCCGGGGAGCGGGTACTGGATCTTGGAACCGGGACGGGGATCATTCCGCTTCTTCTTTCCGCAAAGACGGAGGGAGAACATTTTTCAGCGCTTGAGATCCAGGATGAGATTGCCAGGATGGCGGAGCGGAGCGTAAAATTAAACCATCTGGAAAATAAAATTGAGATCGTACATGGAGATATCAAGGAAGCCAGCCGGATTTTCGGAGCGGCTTCCTTTGATGTCGTTACGACAAATCCACCGTATATGAATGACTCCCACGGGCTTAAGAATCCGACGGAAGTGAAGGCGATCTCGAGACATGAGGTCCTCTGCACGCTGGAGGATGTTGTGCGGGAAGGCGCGAAGGTCCTGAAACCGGGCGGAAGGATGTATATGGTCCACCGGCCGCACCGTCTGATCGAGATCTTCGGGACGATGAAGCAGTATAAGCTGGAGCCGAAGCGGATGAAAATGGTCCATCCGTTCAAGGATAAGGACGCGAACATGGTCCTCATCGAGGCGGTCCGCGGCGGCGGAGCCTGGATGAAGGTCGAGGCGCCGGTGATCGTTTATAAGGAGCCGGGCGTGTATACGGATGAGATCTATTCGATTTACGGGTATTAAATTGTTGTGAGGGTTCTTTTGGCGGATGAGCCGGAAAATGTCAGGAATTTTCTAAACGAAAAGCTCCGGATAATGTAGGAATAGTCGCGGATCTTGCCAATCCGGAATGGAATCATCCGTAAACTCGCGTTACGGAAATGTTGAGATAAAAAGCTGTCGGTGAAAAAGCAGCATCGGGCAGCAGGAGGAATTGGTCATGCAGGGAAAATTATATTTATGTGCAACGCCCATCGGGAATCTGGACGATATCACGCTGCGGGTGTTAAATACGTTGAAAGAGGTGGATCTGATCGCTGCGGAGGATACGCGGCACAGCATCAAGCTTTTAAACCATTTTGACATCAAGACACCGATGACCAGTTACCATGAGTTTAATAAGGTGGAAAAGGCGAGAGTTCTCGTTGAGAAGATGAAGGAAGGCACGAATATCGCACTGATCACGGATGCCGGGACGCCGGGGATCTCGGATCCGGGCGAGGAGCTTGTAAAGCAGTGCTATGAGGCCGGAATCGAGCTGACTTCTCTTCCGGGACCGGCGGCATGCATCACGGCGCTCACAATCTCCGGAATGGCGACAAGACGGTTCGCGTTTGAGGCGTTTCTGCCGTCGGATAAGAAGGAAAAGCAGAGAATTCTGGAAGAATTAAAGTCAGAGACCCGGACGATCATCCTCTATGAGGCGCCGCACCGTCTGGTACGGACCTTGGAAGAGCTTCTTGAAGCGTTAGGAGACCGGAGGATCACGATCTGCCGGGAACTCACAAAGAAGTACGAGACGGCATTCCGGACCACATTTCAGGGGGCATTAGATCACTTTGAGACGGAGGAACCGCGGGGCGAATGTGTCATCGTAATCGAGGGAAAGAGCCCGGAGGAGATCAAAAAAGAGAAGGAACAGACCTGGGATGCCATGTCGATCACGGAGCACATGGATGTTTACCTGTCACAGGGAATCGAGAAGAAAGAAGCGATGAAGCTTGTGGCGAAGGACCGCGGAATCGGGAAGCGGGATGTGTATCAGATGCTTTTGGATGAGCAGGAATAGAGAATTAGAGAAGAAGATGTGTCGCTGGTTATTGAGTGAGATGACTGGTGGTACGTCTTCTTTTTTGCGAAAAATTACAGACAAATGACCAAAAAATAACGAATATCTTAATAATATAGCAGAGAAAAAATAATAGTTGAAAAACAGGGGGGGGTAAATGATATAATTCAAGTAGATGAAACGGAAACAATCAGCATAGCGGAGGGCGATCTATATGAAGAAAAAAATGTGGTTAACATTATGTAACTTAGGCGTTTCAGTAGTGTTTTTATTATCGTTATATAGCTATACAAAGGGTATGAGAATGTTTTCGCTGGGATTAGCAATGGCACTTCTTATAGAAATAGGTATCAGAGGGTTTATTGAGCAGAAATTTTCGCAGGAGGGCGCTGAGGTAAATGGAAATAAGATTTATCATGTATCTGAAATATTAAGATATGCCTGCGCTATTATTTTGGCAATAGCAGTGTGGCGCAATGGGTTTAAATGACAGTGATTAAAATAATAGTTGTAATATATAAAATGCTTCTTTTTCCCAAAACAATAATGCAGTTGGGAAGAAGAAGCATTTTCTCATATTTATCTGTGGAGTTTTGTGTCGTTTCGGAGTATGATTTAAGAAAATGGTTCTTCTGAACGATAAAATCAGAGGTGTTTTATGCTTAAGATTACGATTCTTCTCTTAGGGCTTTTCTGGTGCCTGGGACTTTGGATAGAGGGGCGGGAGGCGGCGAAAAGCCGCGCGACCCTGCGTCACGTGGTGCATGTAAACGGCACACGAGGGAAATCTACGGTCTGTCGGCTGATCGAGGCCGGATTGCGGGCAGGCGGATTGCGGGTATTCTGCAAAACTACAGGTACGGATCCGATGACGATAGATGTTTCCGGCAATGAAGAGCCTCTGCGCCGCAGAGGCAAAGCCAATATTAAAGAGCAGGTCGGCATTCTGCGCCGTGCTGCCGCCCAGAATGCGGAAGTTCTGGTGATCGAGTGCATGGCATTGCAGCCCGAATATCAAAGCTGTGCGCAGCATCGCATTTTGCAGGCCGATGTGGGCGTGATTACGAATGTGCGGCACGATCATGCCGATGTGATGGGGGACAGCCTTCCGAAAATTGCGGATACGTTGAGCAACACGATTCCCAAGGGAGGAGTTTTATTTACGGCCGATGAGGCCATGGCAGACCGTCTCAAGAATCATGCGGAGGAGCTGGGCAGTCGCTTCGTTCTGGCACGTCCCACTGGGGATGAGCCGGATTTTGATTTTGCCGAAAATATTTCCCTGGCACTAGCTGTATGTGAAGATCTGGGCGTTTCGCGGGAAACAGCTCTTGCGGGCATGGCACATTATAAGCGCGACCCTTATGCGCTGGCACTATATAAGATGGGGCAGGGGATTTTTGTGAATGCCGTTTCGGTAAATGATTCTGATTCCACCTGCATCGTCTGGGAAGATCTGCAGAAAAAACTTGGAGAGAAGGCCGGAAAGCTTATTTTGATCGTATGCAACCGGGCTGATCGGGGAAGCCGCACCCGGGATATGCTGACTGTATGTGAGAGACTGGCTCCGGCCGAGGTCTGGCTGGCAGGTTCGCATAAAGACTATATGACTGCCAAACTGCACCGGTTCTTGCCTGATTGCGCCGTGCGCAGTTTTTCACAGGCTGACGATATGCCTCTAAACGATACAGAACCAGGTACAGTGCTGTTTGCAGTCGGCAATTTGTATGGAGCGGGGCGCAAACTGATCGCCCGTGTCCGCGAGGAGGGAGAGCCTTATGTATAATCAAATCATTCTGTTAGGTGTAGTGGTGAGTATGATCTTTACCGAGATTACCGGGCTTTCGGCTGGACTTATCGTACCCGGTTATCTGGTTCTGGCGTTACATAGCCCCGGTCGTATTGTTACTACGCTGATTATGGCATCCGTGAGTGTGCTTTTATGCCGTCTGGCATCGCAATGGCTGATTTTATTTGGTCGACGCCGGTTTGCCTTTCTGATCCTGCTGACCTTTGTGCTGAATTGTGTACTTTCCGCATGGAGACTGCTTCCCTTCAGTGTGATTGGCATTTTAATGCCAGGTATTCTGGCGCGGGAAATCGATAGACAGGGATTCTTCGATGCCTTTCTGGCAATTGCCGCCACTACGCTTTTTACGGCGCTGATCTTACTGCTTATCGGGCAAAAGCTGCCCGGCGTGTGAAAGGAGGCGTTTTCGCATGAAAAGTTTGCAAAAACGCCGAAGCACGGCACTTATCCTGGCTGTGGTCTGGCTGGCCGTCGGCCTTGTCCTTACATTGGCGATGGGACAGACGAAAGCCACGGAAGACTATGAGATCAAACTTTTGGCTGCCCAGAAGCTGCAGGGCTGGATGGATGATATCCGGGATTATAAGCTGGAAGCAGGACTTTCCCTCACTCCTTATGATACGCACAAGACCGGAATGATCGGCGATGAATATACGCCAATTACCACCAGCCTTGGCTCGGAGGAGGCGAAGCGGACCACGGCAAACCCGGACATGGCCGCACTGCTGGTGCAGATGCTCACCGAGGCCGGGGTAAAGTCCGGCGATACCATCGGTGCGGGCTTTTCGGGTTCCTTTCCAACGTTGAATCTGGCTGTGCTGGCCGCCGGTGAGGCGATGAATGTGAAGGTGATCTATATCGCTTCCATGGGAGCGAGCACCTTTGGGGCAAACCAGCCGCAGTTTACCTTCCCGGACATGGTCTGCCGCCTTTATCTTGACGGCAGGCTCCAGACACCTCCGGCTCTGATCACACCGGGCGGTGATTATGACTGTGGAGGTGAAATGTTTGAGGAGGAAAAAGGGGAGGCACTTGCCCGCATTGCGTCCTATGGCGTGGCAGATATCATGCAGGAGCGCGATTTCGCGGCAAACCTGAAGGCACGTGAGAACCTGTATGAGACGTTAGGTCCCATAAGCTGTTTTGTCGGTGTGGGCGGAAACATTACGACCATCGGCCTGGAAGAGGACAAGATGAAGGCCGGTGTGATGGTTCCCTATACGGTTACCAGTGTGCGCAGTGATGACGGACTCTTGCAATATTATAATGCACATGGTCTGCCGGTTCTGCATCTGTTAAACATCAAGCAGCTGGCTGCCCAGTACGGTTTGCCGTTTGATCCAGAGACAATCGTCCCGCCAGGACAGAGTGCCCTGTATTACCATACGGTATATCCACATTTTCCGGCTCTGTCCGGGATCCTTGGGGCTGTGTGCATATTAGTTTTTGCCTTTAAAAGGAGATCCATGAGTGATGACAGGTAATATCAAACTGGCGGGTTTCGAGATCCACAAAATAGACCGCAAAGAAATGATGATCGGTCTGGCGTTGATCGCGCTGAGTTTTTTAATGCCGGTTTTATTTACGGTACAGAACTTTCAGGTGCGGGAGTATATGCATCTTGCGTTGGAAAAGCAGGAGAAGACCGATCTGATGGTGGCTGCTTTACGCCTGGTGATGTTAAATGCCCTGCGCGCTGCTCCGCATTATATCGGAGCATATTATATTGCCGAGTCGGTGGAACTCTACCGGAGAGGGAAAAAAAGTTGGATACCCAATGCATGCATGATTTTACTGATCCTGCCGCTTGTATATGAGGGCATTGGTCTGGTGCATGGTATTCGTTACGACTTTGGTTTGCCTGCTCTGCTTCTGGGTTCATCCGTGGTGCTGTTTCGGCGTCTGGATTATCAATATATATCATTAACCAAAAAGAACCTGATGCTGCTGATTTTTACTATAGCTTTTCAGTTCCTGGACATCATGCCGCTGATGAGCGGTCTGCCCGTGGGACGCGGTGAGACGAGTTCTGATATCAAGCTGTTTGCTGATGTTCTGGAGGCCAATTCTCTCTTAAATGCCATCGGTGCAGTGGGAATTTTAGTTGTAGCCCTGTTTGCAACGATTATTCTCCTGCAGCTGCGAGATGAGAATAATCTTCTGCGTCTGTCGGAGGAAAAAGAAAAAATGCAGACCGTGCAGAGCCGTGCCGCACTGCTGGAAATGAAAAACCGTACCTACCGGGAAATGAAATATCTGGTGCACGATTTAAAATCGCCTCTGACCAGTACTCAGACTTTGGTGGGAATTTTAAAAATGCAATGTGAGGTTGACGGAAGAAACAGGGAAATCGAATATCTGAGCCGCATTGAAAGCCAGATGGATCGGATGAGCAGTATGATCTCGGAAATCTTATATGAAAACAGGCGCAGTCCCAGCGACACCAAGCACATTTTAGATATGGCACTTGCGCAGATATCGGTAGAGAATTACGCATCTAACGTGCATATTGACAATGAGGTACCGGAGCTTCAGGTAAGCGTAAACAGTATTTTGTTTACGCGCGTGTTAGTAAATCTGATCCACAATGCTGCACTGGCGGTTGAGAAGGGGCGGGAGCTTGCCATTTGGATCCATGTACGGGCCCGCCTGGTGGATGACTTGCCGTTTATCACCTTTTCTGTTTCAGATAACGGCTGCGGTATGACTGAGCAGCAGCAGGCCACCATGTGGGAACAGGGAATTTCCGGCTTTGGCTCCAGCGGCCTGGGACTTGCCTTTGTGAAACAGACCGTGGAAGCCATGGACGGCTCGGTGATATCGGAAAGCCAGCCGGGCAAGGGCACACGGTTCATCATATTTTTACCGGAGGTAGTAAACCATGGAACGAAAGATTACGATACTTTCCATTGACGATGAAGAAAATATTCGCTTTGCCTTAGGCGAGCTGTTTCATTTTCAGGGCTGGGAGGCCTGCAGTGCCCCAAATGTAAAAAAAGGCCTGGAGCAGTTTCGTTTACACAAACCTGACATTGTATTAATCGATTATCACATGCCCGGCATTAACGGCGTGGAAGGAGTGCAGATGTTGCGTGCACTTTCACATACTGTGCCAATTATCGTGTTTACAATTGATGAAAGTCAGGAGGTGGCTGACCAGTTTCTTCAGGCGGGTGCCAGTGATTTTGCCTTGAAGCCCATCAAGGCTCCAGATATTATCAGCCGCATCAAGCTGCATTTACGCCTTTTAGAACGAGAGCATCAAAAACAGGCACCTTTGGACAAAGGCTTAAGCGAGGCCACGATGCAGCTGGTGCTGGATTCATTAAAAGAAGGTGAGGATTACATGACAGTAAATGAGGTGGCTCGCAGCAGCGGTCTTGCCTATCAGACGGTATACCGTTACCTGCAGTATCTGATTCAGAATAAGAAAGTGGAAATGGTGAGCATTTACGGCAAAGTCGGCCGCCCGCGCCAGTTATTCCGCTGGGTTGAAAATATGTAAGCGATCTATAATGAAACGAAAAAAGTTTTACCTTGAGAAAACGAGGCAAAACTTTTTTTTGTTTAATATGAAACTCGATTTAATTGATCAAAGGACATTATTACATTTTTGAGAAAAATATGAGAAAAAATAGACTTGAATAGAGCAATTTTGTATAATTTACACAGTTCCTACAGAACTTCGACACAGTTTCTACATAAATATTACTCTTATCCTGGGGATCAGCTTTCCCCCCGACTTGAGATGTGATGGTAAAGCTTTCGCTTACTAATAAAAGACACCACAAAACAGAGAGGAGTTGCCGATGGGCGGCGAACCTCTCAAACAAAAGGAGGATGACAATGAAAAGATCAAATCGTCTGGTTGCAAGATCTGCAGTTGCACTCAGTCTGGCAGCTTCATTGACTGCCTGCGGAACTGCTTCCTCAACGACAACGACAGCGGCGAGCAGTGAGGCTGCTACCGAGACAGCTTCCGAAACAGAAGCTGCTTCTACGACCGAAACCGTTGGTGAGGATGTCTGGCTGCCTTACAACGAAAACCTCGAGAAGAAGCGTGATGACCGTGACGCTACCGGTAAAAACGGCGCGGTTGCTTCCTGTAACTGGTACGCCAGCAAGGCAGGTCTGGAAATTCTGAAGGAAGGCGGAAACGCCTTTGACGCAGCGGCTGCTGTAGCCTACACTCTGGGCGTGGCTGAGCCGTACTTCTCCGGCCTGGGCGGCGGCGGATTTATGACTATTTATAGTGCCAAAGATGACAAGGTGAGTGTCCTTGATTTCCGTGAGACTGCTCCTGCCGCTGCTAATGCACAGATGTGGTTGGATGAAAACGGAAAGATGGAGCAGTTCAGTCTGGACGGCGTGAATAATCTGGGTGACAAGAGCGTGATCGGCGGTCTGTCGGTAGCTGTACCTGGAGAAGTTGCTGGTTTTGAGTATCTTCTTGATAACTACGGTTCTGATGCCGTAAGCCGTCAGCAGATCTTCCAGCCTGCTATCGACACAGCCAACAACGGCTATGTAGTGGGAGTTACCTTTAAGGAAGAGCTGGACAGCGAGTATACCGGTATTGCCGCAAACGAGACTTTAAGCAATATCTACCTGGATGAGAGCGGACTGCCGTATGAGGTTGGTGATGTGATCAAAAACCCGGATCTGGCAAAGACCCTGCAGCTGATCGCTGATGGCGGTAAAGATGCTTTCTATACCGGCGATATGGCACAGGCTATGGTGGATGCTGTTGCGGCTTGGGGCGGCAACATGACCATGGAGGACCTTGCAAATTATGAAGTAAAGGTTCGTGAGCCTGTCGTTGGTCACTATAAAGATTACACCATCTACTCTTTACCACCGGCATCCTCCGGCGGTACACACCTGGTTGAGATCCTGAACATTCTCGAGAACTACGACGATATGGACAAGATTGGTGTAAACAGCGCTGAGTATGTACATCGTTTCTCTGAGGCTTTCAAGATTGCCTTCGCAGACCGCGCGCAGTATATGGCAGATACTGACTTTGCTGATGTTCCGTTAGCTCAGCTGACAAGCAAAGACTATGCTGCAGAGCGTTATAGCGAGATCACTGATAAGAGCGGCAGCTATGTGGCTGTAGAGCCGGAAGAGTTAGAGCATTATGCAACTACAAGCTTTTCCGTTGTTGACCAGTGGGGCAACATGGTAGCCTGCACAAAGACTATCAACTACGGCTTTGGTTCCAAGGTTGGTGTTCCTGGCTATGGATTTATTATGAACGACGAGATGGATGATTTCTCAGCTGATCCTGAGAGCGTAAACTGCGCAGAAGGCGGAAAACGTCCGTTATCCAGCATGAGCCCGTCTATCGTTTTATATCCGGATGGATCTCCGTACATGACAATCGGAAGCCCGGGAGCTACCCGTATTTTCCCGACGATCGCTCAGGTTATTGAGCGCATGATTGACTACAATATGGATATTCAGGACGCGATCGATTGTGCACGTATCTACGACAACGCATCTGAAAATATCTGCTATGAGTCCGGCGGTGTGAACCCGATCACTCCTGAGGTTGCTAAAGAACTGCAGGATCGCGGACATGAAGTTACCGATAAGGGAGAATGGCAGCTGTTCTTTGGCGGCGTACAGGGAATCTCGATCGGTAAGGACGGAACCCTGCGCGGTGGTGCGGATCCTCGCCGTGACGGTAAGGCTCTGGCATATTAATTTTCATTTCCAGTAATACATGAACTATCAATGCTGCCTGCTTCCCGATAACGGGGCGGACAGCTGTAAAATAAGAAAAGGAGATATACGATTATGAAGAAACTTGGTATTTTTATTGCGGCTAGTGCTTTGACATTATCTTTGGCTGCTTGTGGTTCCGGCGCTTCCGGCACAACAACTACCGCAGCGGCGGCAGAAACCACAGCAGCAGCTTCCGCAGAAACTACAGCGGCAGCAGGTGCTGCAACTGAACTGACTGAGATCAGCGCAGGTATGTGCTCTACTCCGGCTATCCTGACCAGTATTGGACAGAGTGCTGATGTAGACATTGCAAATACACTTTGCACAAAGGCTGGCATTGAAGTAACAATGAATAAGAACATCACAGGCGCAGATCTTCCAGATGACTGCAAAACTCTGATCCTTGCAGTCGGTGGATCTTCCAAGGGACTTGGTGCTGCCGGTATCGATGCTGACCAGGAGCTTGCACGTACTGACGCTCTGATTTCCGCTGCAAAGGAAAAAGGCATCATTGTTCTTGCTCTGCACACTGGCGGATCCGCTCGTCGCGGTACCTTATCTGACAGCTTTATCACTCCGGCTTTCCAGGGCTGCGATGCTGCTATCGTAGTTTCTGAGGGAGATTCCGATGGTCTGATGTCTGGTATCTTATCCGGCAACGGAACTCCTGCAATCTATGTAGATAACACTGCAGGTACTCTTGACGCTTTAAAAACTGCATTTGGTCTGTAAATCTGAGTTACTAAACAAACAAACAAACTAACCTGCGGCCTGGCTGAACGGGCCGCAGTGATTTTGAAGAGGAGAACATCATTATGACACCTTACGTGATCACTTTTATTGTGATGGTCGGTGTTTTCATGATCGGCTGCTTTGCATTCAAACTGCCTGTTGGCGTATCAATGCTGATAGCAGCGCTCTGCGGTGCTCTTGAGGGCGGCCTCGGCACCGAGACTATCCGTATGATGGTAGAGGGCGAGTTCGGTTATGTAGATACCATTCTGACTATTGGCTGTGCCATGATTTTCATGAAGGTCATTGAGGGATCCGGTGCTCTGGATGCTTTAAGCAGCCTGATTATTGAGAAATTCCATCGTTTCCCTGCTGTTTTACTGGTTTTAATCATGCTCATCATCATGTTCCCCGGCATGATCACCGGTTCTTCCACTGCAGCAGTTCTTTCAGCAGGTTCCATTATGGCTCCGGTTCTTGCATTAATGGGAATTGATGCCGTTACCTCAGGCTCCATTATCGCTATGGGTGCTCTGCTTGGTATGATCGCACCTCCTGTAAATACCGCTGCATTAATTATCTGCGCAGGTATCGATGTTCCTTATGTTGGTTTTGAGGGTCCGCTGGCCTTAATCACTTTCCCGTTAGCGATTCTGTTCGTGCTTTTACTCGGCTACAAGCAGGCACGCCACATGGACTATGAAAAACTGAAACCTGCTCTTGAAAAGCAGGATGCGATTCGCAAGCAGTACGGTGTGCGCATCTACATTCCGTTACTGGTTCTGGTTGCTTTAATGGTTATCTTTAAGGTTCTGAAGTTAGGCGAAGACATCGGTATGCCACTCATGTTCCTTATCAGTGCTGCCGTTGGTCTGTTCACCGGAAAGAAGATCAATGTACTGACTGCTGTACCGGAAGCCATCCGTACCGCAGCACCTGTTATGGGTATTCTGATGGGTGTTGGTATGTTCATCGAAGTAATGACAGCGACCGGCGTTCGCGGTCTGGTAGTTATCAGCTGTCTGCGTCTTCCGAGCACATTGTGGCTCTTAGCCTGCGCGATCAGTATTCCGCTGTTTGGTGCAGTTTCCTCTTACGGCGCATGCTCGGTTTTAGGTGTTCCGTTCGCTTACATTTATGCTTCACTTTTAGGCGGAAATTCCGTTGTGGTCTTAGCTGCTATCAGCCTGATCGCTGCTGTGGGTGATATGATGCCTCCTACCGCTTTAGCGGGTCTGTTCGCTGCACAGGTTACAGGTGTAGAAAAATACACTAAGATCCTGAAGCGTTGTATTGTGCCTATCATCATTCTGCTGGTTTACGCTTGTTTCTTCCTGGCAAATTCAAAACTGATTGCCGGACTGTTTTAAAGGAGGGACTGAATTATGAGTATTATCACGATCATTTATTTAGCCATCGCCCTTCTGGTTTTTGTAAGCACACTGTACAACATGATTTTTAAGGAAGAACGCCTTGTTGATCAGATCAACGCAGCTATGATTTTAATTCCTCTGCTGCTGCGCATCTTCCTGATCAAGTAAGGAGGGTGAATGAAAATGAAGAAAACGTATCTGTCCGCCGTTGCCATCCTGGTTTGCGCGGCTCTTGTTGGCGGTATTGCCGGTACGAGCTTTTATACCAAGCGCCATTTCAAGGAAGACATCGTGACTGGTCCGAATGTGACCGAGGTATTTAAGTTGAGCCGTTATAATCCAAACCTGGAAGGCACCATCGGCGATTCCGATGTGTATGTACTGAAAGGCGAAAAAGAGGGAGGTTCCCTTGTTGTTCTGGGCAGCACCCATGCCAACGAACCTTCTGGGCATATGGCCGGCATTATTCTGGAAGAGAATGCAAAGGTTGAGGCGGGCACCATTTATGTGATCCCGAACATCAATAATTCCGCTTTGACCCACAATGACCCGCTGGATGGTTCTCCACAGTACATGCACTTCACCACAAAAAATGGTGACACCAGAACATTCCAGTACGGCTCTCGTGCAACCAACCCGATCGACCAGTGGCCGGATCCGGATATTTACACACACAAGTCTTCCGGTCAGACACTTTCCGGTTCAGAAACTCGTAACCTGAACCGATGCTATCCGGGAGTTGAGGATGGTACTTTGTCTGAGCAGGTTGCTTATGCGGTAACCAATATGATCAAGACCTTAGATATTGACATGGAGATCGATCTGCATGAGTCCAGCCCGGAGTATGCTGTAAACAATGCTACCGTAGCTCACGAGCGCGCTTCTGCTATTGCATCTGAGGGCGTTCTGAATCTGGAATTAGAGGGAATTTCCATGAGCCTGGAGCCGTCTCCGGTTTCCTTACATGGTCTGACTCACCGTGAGTTGGGTGACTATACCAATACTTACGCACTGTTGATGGAGACTGGTAACCCTAGTCAGGGCCGTCTTCGTGGCTATACAGATGAGGATCTGGTAAAGACAGGTGAGGATCCTTGCTATGTGATCGCCTATGATCTGGGGCTTCTGTATGTTGACTACAGTTCCGGCAACTTCCCAATCGAGTTGCGTACGGGTCGTCATCTTGCTGGTATCAGCGCTTACATCGATGCGTTCAACAATAACAGCAGCGAAGATAAGCAGATCATTGTGGAAGGTATTCCGACCTATGACGAGATGATCAACAGCGATTTAGGCGATTTCCTTCTGTAAAAATTTTATACAGACCCAATGAAAACCCCGGTCTGCAGTGCATGAACATTGCAGACCGGGGTTTTTGTTACGCAAATTTTGCCTTTAATGTTCGGATCGCCGGGGACTGTACGAGGATCGTGTAGGCTACGCCGCCGAGGACGATCCCTGCGATGGTCTGCATGGACAGGGTGAACATTTCACCGAAGGCAACAACGGTGCCGTAGAGCGGGATCTTTACGAGCGTGTAGCCGATAATATGGGCGATGCCGCCGACGATAGCACCGACGAGCCAGGAATATTTAAAGTTCGGCAGAAACTTGTAGGCAATCGTTCCGGCGATGAACGCCCAGAGACCTTTTAATACCATGGTCGGGAGAACCCATACCGCGTAGCCGCCGAGAAAATCGGAGAGACCTGCGCCGATGGCACCGGCGAGGACGCCGCGTCTTGTGCCAAATAAGCAGACGGTCAGGATGATCATGCAGTCGCCGAGGTGGGTGTAGCCAAAGGCGGAAGGAATTTTAAAGAAATAGGTTCCGACAAATACCAGAGCGCTCATTAAGCCGATGATGGAGATATCGAGGGTGGTGTCCTGGTGTGAGTGATTTTTCATAGGGGTGTCCTCCTTGAATACAATAATTTCAAATTTTTAATAAATTTAAATGATTCAAACACATGCAACAAAACTCTGTGATATGCAGATGAAAAACTTTTGGCAGGCTTGAATGAAAACGATTTGGCTTTTCGAAGTCGAAATTTCAGTGACACAATTTAAAAAATTGCTGTAACATTTACCCCCTGTTTCTGCAGTGGATACAAAAACTTCTATTTTAATCCCATAAATTTAGCTGCGTTATGATAGAAAATGTTCTCCAGTCCTTCATCATCCACGCCGCATGCCATGATCTTCTGGATCTCAACGGTCGGGGCATGGAACGGAGAGTCGATGCCGAACATGACTTTCTCATGGCCGACGGTGTTGTAGGCGTTGGCGATCTGGACACTCATGGAGGTTCCGGAGGTCTCAAGCCAGATATTGTCGTATTTTTTTGCCATGGTGATCGCTGCATCGACGTAAACACCGTGGGCATGTCCCATATGGATCATGACGATCGGGAGGTGCGGGTGGCGCTCAGCCAGAAGTCCGATCTGCCACGGAAGGGAGAAGGGCGGATGACCGGAATGGATGAATAACGGTTTTCCGTACTTTTCGCAGATCTCAGCGACGGGATCCACGCAGGGATCATCGGCGCAGTAGCCGTCAAAGAGGGACTGAAGCTTTGCACCGGCGAAGTGTTCGTCACGGATATAATGCTCTAAGGCATCGTAAGCCGGTTTTCCTTCGGCACAGTTGATCCACATGAGCGGGATGATCTTATCCGGGTGAGCCTTGAAGGCAGCAACGGTCTCTTCATTTGTGTGCGGGCCGTCGGAACAGAGGATCGTCTTTTCAATATTGAATTCTTCCATCTGTTTTAAGAGAAGGTCTGCATTAAAGTGGATATTGAACGGACTGCCGAAGGTGCCAATATGGCTGTGGGCATCGATTTTTTTAAATTTGCTGAAATCGCTTGTAATACTCATAATATCGCTCCTTTTATCTAAGTCAGATAAGACTCCCACTTTTTCTGGTGGTGAGCCATAGCAAATTGTCGGGAAAATTTCGCATGCGGTAAATATGTGATTATCATATCTGAGATATGGCATTGTTAAAATATCCAATTTTAAATAATTTGACCAGTCCAGATGCGGCAAATACTGAGCTTAAACAGGTGAAAAGGCGTCATTCCATCTTTTTTTGCGTGGAACCACAAGGGTACTGAATGGTTGCAGGTTTACTTAAGCAGCAGGCGGTGAGAAGGAAAAACAAAAATTCACTTGACAAAACAGCAGACATCTATTACCATTAGAATCAAACATTTTGAATATCAAACTATTTGAAATTAAAAACTACTGCGGGGAATAAAATTCCTTCCGCATAAACGAAATGGCAGGATTTAGAAGATGATGACAGCCAGAATTGCTGGAATCGGCGCGTATGTGCCGGAGAATTTGATTACGAACGACGATCTGTCGAAGATCGTGGACACGAATGACGAGTGGATCCGGACACGGACCGGAATCCGGGAACGCCGGATCTCCTCCGGAGAGGGAACGCGCCATCTGGCGGCGAAGGCAGCTGAGCGGGCGCTTGCGGCAGCAGGAGTTGCCCCGGAAGAGCTGGATATCATCATTCTCGGGACTTCGTCCCCGGACCGGAATTATCCCAGCGATGCCTGCAGTGTTCAGGCGGCCATCGGGGCAGTGAATGCAGTTGCCTTCGATATCTCGGCGGCATGCGCGGGATTTATTTTCGCCATGAATATCGTGGAAGGATTTTTTAAAGCCGGAATTTACAAGACGGCGCTGATCATCGGGGCGGAAACCCTCAGCAAAGTGACAGACTGGAGTGACCGCGGCACCTGTGTCCTCTTTGGAGACGGAGCAGGGGCAGCCGTTTTAAAAGCGGAAGAGACCGGAATCATCGACATGATGATGGGAGCGGACGGAACAAAGGGTGATGTTCTCGCCTGCACCTCGAGAACCGTCGGAAACTTTCTCACAGGTACAAAGCCGGAGCTCGGATTTATGACCATGGATGGACAGGAAGTTTTCAAATTCGCAGTGCGGAAGGTGCCGGAGAGTGTTATGGAGCTTTTACAGCGGACCGGGACAAAAATGGAAGACATTAAATATTATGTTCTTCATCAGGCGAATGAGCGGATCATTGAGGCAACGGCGAGACGCCTGAAGGAGCCGATGGAGAAATTCCCGATGACGATCAGTCAGTTTGGAAATACATCAACGGCATCGATCCCGTTATTGTTAGACGATATGATCCGGAAAGATATGCTGAAGAGGGGCGACAAGATCATCATGTCAGGCTTCGGAGCCGGAATGACCTGGGGTGCAGTACTCATGGAGTGGTAGATATCGGATTCATCCGGAAAGCAGGAGAAGTTATCTACATAATAAGAAATAATTTGAAAGAACAAAAAATTGCAAAAACTCATAAAATATAAATAATAAGAACATTTAAAGGAGATCAAATCATGTTAGAAAAAATGAAAGAAATCATCGCAGAGCAGTTAAGCACAGACGCAGACAGCATCACAGAGGCAACCTCTTTCAAGGATGACCTTGGTGCAGATTCCCTTGACTTATTTGAGCTTGTTATGGCTCTTGAGGATGAGTATTCCGTAGAGATCCCGGCTGAGGACCTTCAGAATCTCGCAACGGTCGGCGATGTTATGAAGTACTTAAAAGATAAAGGTGTTGAGGAATAATCAAACCGAATAAACCAGAGTAAAAACGCGTCTATGACGCGTTTTACTGATATAAAGATAATTCCGGGCAATACCCGACAGATAGATTTCAGGAAGTGAGAGCAATAAAAATGAAGACAAGAATTACAGAAATGCTGGGAATCGAATATCCGATTATTCAGGGCGGTATGGCCTGGGTCGCTGAGCATCATCTTGCTGCCGCTGTTTCCGAGGCAGGCGGTCTTGGCCTCATCGGCGGCGCAAACGCGCCGGGAGAGGTTGTCCGTGAAGAGATCCGTAAGGCGAAAGCACTGACAAAGAAGCCGTTCGGCGTTAATGTCATGTTAATGAGCCCGTATGCGGATGATGTGGCGAAGGTGGTTGTTGAAGAGGGCGTGAAGGTTGTTACGACAGGAGCCGGAAATCCTGCAAAGTACATGAAGATGTGGAAGGAGGCAGGGATCATCGTGATTCCAGTCGTTGCTTCTGTGGCTCTTGCGAAGCTTATGGAGCGCGGCGGCGCTGATGCTGTCGTTGCAGAGGGAACCGAATCCGGCGGACATATCGGTGAGGCGACCACCATGACTCTCGTTCCGCAGGTCGTTGACGCGGTATCCATCCCGGTCATCGCGGCAGGCGGCATCGGTGATGGAAGAGGAATCGCGGCGGCTTTCATGCTGGGCGCTGAGGCAGTCCAGATGGGAACAAGATTTGTTGTCGCAAAGGAATCCATCGTTCATGAAAATTATAAGCAGAGAATCATTAAAGCAAAGGACATCGATTCTGCGGTAACAGGAAGAACCCACGGACATCCGGTCCGCTGCCTGAGAAACCAGATGACAAGAGAGTATAACCGACTTGAGGCAGAAGGAAAATCCTTTGAGGAGCTTGAGTATCTGACACTTGGAACTCTCAGAAAAGCCGTTCAGGAAGGCGATACCACAAATGGAACCGTCATGGCAGGTCAGATCGCAGGTCTTGTAACGAAAGAGCAGACATGTAAGGAAATGATCGATGAGATGATGGAGCAGGCAGATAAGCTGCTTGGCGGATGTCAGAAGTAAGGAGAATCATGGGAAAGACAGCATTTATTTTTCCGGGACAGGGCGCGCAGGTATGCGGCATGGGCCAGGATTTTTATGAAAATTCGGAGACTGCAAAGGCAGTATTTGACCGTGCGACGGAGCTTTTAGGTTTTTCCGTTCCGGAGTTATGCTTTGAGAAAAATGACCGTCTGGACATCACGGAGTATACGCAGGCGGCAATGGTGACCACGAGCGTTGCCATGATGAAGGTGATGGAGGAGCGGGGCATCCATGCGGATGTGGCGGCTGGCTTAAGCCTTGGCGAGTACTGCGCACTGGTGGCAGCAGGCGTTATGACGGCGGACGACGCGATCCGCACGGTCCGGGAGAGAGGAATCCTCATGCAGGAGGCAGTTCCGGCGGGAGTCGGCGGAATGAGCGCTGTCCTCGGCATGACGGCAGATGAGATCAATGCAGTTGTGGACGAGATCCCGAACGTGCAGGTCGCAAACTACAACTGCCCGGGTCAGATCGTGATCTCCGGCCTCAAGGAGGCGGTGGAGACCGCGGCGGTGAAGTTAAAAGAGGTAGGTGCAAGACGTGTGATCCCGCTTAATGTCAGTGGACCGTTCCACTCCTATCTTTTAGAGGGAGCCGGGGAGAAGCTTGGAAGGTTTCTGGAGAATATTCCGGTATCTGAGCCAAAGATCCCGTATGTGGCGAATGTGACAGCCGCTTATGTGACAAAGGCGGAGGACGTAAAGCCGCTTTTGACACGCCAGGTATCTTCTTCTGTCAGATGGCAGCAGAGCGTGGAGACTATGCTGGCGGACGGTGTTGACCGTTTTATTGAGATCGGACCGGGAAAGACGTTAGCTGGATTTATCAGAAAGATCAACAGGGAAGCGACGGTCATCAACATTGAGAAATTTGAGGATCTGGAGAAGCTGAACTAAGTGATCGAAAGAGAAATTAGTAAATAATGTCGTCAGAGACAAAAATCTGGCGGCTGACTGATAGAAACACGGAGGGAAACATGAATTTAACAGGGAAGGTTACTCTTGTGACAGGCGCAAGCCGCGGAATCGGCCGTCAGATCGCTTTGACACTGGCTGGATACGGCGCGACCGTCATTGTCAACTATAACGGCTCCGCAGCAAAAGCAGAGGAAGTCGTAAACGAGATCACAGCAAACGGCGGAATGGCGGAGAGCATGCAGTGCAGCGTCAGTGATTTCGAAAAATCCAAAGAAATGATCGATGGGATCGTAAAGAAATACGGCCGTCTCGACATTCTTGTGAACAACGCCGGAATCACAAAAGACAACCTGATCATGAAGATGTCCGAGGACGATTTTGACGCAGTTATTGCCACAAACTTAAAGGGCGCATTCAACTGCATCAAACATGTCTCCCGCCAGATGTTAAAGCAGAGAGGCGGACGGATCATCAACATCTCCTCCGTTTCCGGAGTGATGGGAAATGCAGGTCAGGCAAACTACTGCGCATCTAAGGCCGGCATCATCGGACTCACGAAATCCGTTGCGAGAGAGCTTGGAAGCCGCGGAATCACATCGAACGCAGTCGCACCTGGATTTATCCGTACAGAGATGACGGATGTGCTGCCGGAGGACGTAAAGAAAGCCATGGGCGAGCAGATTCCGTTAAAGCATTTCGGTGAGACAAAAGACATTGCGGAGGCAGTCGCATTTCTTGCTTCCGATGAGGCAGCTTATATTACCGGCCAGGTTCTTCATGTGGACGGCGGCATGGCGATGTAAAAGACAGTTGGAAAAAGCGCCTGTTCCGGCCACATAGCCGGACAGCGGATGTTTCGGTTATCATCTGCGCGGGGCGTGGCTGATAACATATTTAGAACAGGAGAACGAAGAGCATGAGAAGAGTTGTAGTAACAGGAATGGGCGCGATCACCCCGATCGGAAACGATGTTGAGACATTTTGGAACGGATTAAAAGAGAAGAAACTCGGATTTGGACCGATCACCTATTTTGACACGACTGATTATAAAGCAAAGCTCGCGGCAGAGGTCAAGGACTTCGAGCCGAAGGACTATATGGATCCGAAGGCGGCAAGAAGAATGGAGCGTTTCGCACAGTTTGCGGTAGCGGCAGCCCGTCAGGCGCTGGAGGATTCTTCCCTCGACATGACAAAGGAAGATCCGTTCCGTGTCGGTGTCTGCGTGAGCTCCGGTATCGGAAGCTTACAGATCATCGAGAAGGAATATAAGAAGCTTCTGGAAAAAGGACCGAACCGCGTAAACCCGCTTCTGGTGCCGCTCATGATCAGCAACATGGCAGCAGGAAACGTGTCCATCCAGTTTGGCTTAAAGGGAAAGAACATCAACGTCGTGACAGCGTGCGCGTCCGGTACGAACTCCATCGGTGAGGCAATGCGTGCGATCCAGCACGGCGAGGCGGAGGTCATGGTCGCAGGCGGAACTGAGAGCTGCATCACACCGTTAGGCGTTGCGGGATTCTCCGGACTTACCGCTCTTTCCACCTCTGAGGATCCGGAGCGCGCCTCCATTCCGTTCGATCTTGAGAGAAACGGTTTCGTCATGGGCGAGGGCGCAGGTGTCGTTGTCTTAGAGGAATTAGAACATGCAAAAGCCCGCGGAGCGAAGATCTACGCGGAGTTAGCCGGATACGGAGCGACAGGCGATGCTTATCACATTACTTCTCCGGCGGAGGACGGAAGCGGTGCCGCAAAGGCAATGGAATACGCAATTGCTGACGCGGGAATGAAGCCGGAGGACATCGATTACATCAATGCCCACGGAACAGCGACCCACCACAACGATTTATTCGAGACAAAGGCCATCAAGCTTGCGCTCGGTGACCATGCATATAAAGTAAAGATCAACTCCACAAAATCCATGATCGGCCACCTCTTAGGCGCTGCCGGCGGCGTTGAGTTCATCGACTGTGTAAAATCCATCCAGGACGGCTTCGTTCATGCCACAGCGGGCTTAAAAGTAGACGATCCGGAATGCGATCTTGATTATACAAAGGGCGACGGCGTTTCCATGGAAGTAAAGACAGTTTTGACGAACTCTCTGGGATTCGGCGGACACAATGCGTGCCTGCTTGTCAGAAAGTTTGAGGAGTAAGGAGAACGGCAATGGAAGTAAAAGAGATCATTGAATTAATGAAGGCAATGTCAGAGAACGGCATGACCGGTTTCGAGCTTGAGGAAGGCGACTGGAAACTGAGCATGAAGCGGGAAAAGAAAATCGTTGCGGCGGCGCAGACACCGGTCGTTATGCAGGTCCCGGGACAGGGTTCCATGATCCAGACCGCGGATGTGACCGCTATGGAGCAGGTCTCCGGTGAAAATGCGGAAAAGAAAATTTCCGGAATCTCCGAGAAAGTGATCACCTGTCCGCTTGTGGGTACGTTCTATTCCTCCCCGGCACCGGACGCAGAGGACTATGTAAAAGTCGGAGATACCGTGAAAAAAGGTCAGGTCATCGGAATCGTGGAAGCCATGAAGCTGATGAATGAGATCGAGAGCGAGTATGACGGAATCGTAGAGGAGATCCTTGTGAAGAACGAGGAGACGGTTGAGTATGGTCAGCCGTTATTCCGGATTCGTTAATTAATAAAGATAACCGTTTGGCGGCCCGCGCATTGCCGCGCGGGCTGTGAAAGATTGGATAGAGGATAAAAATCATGTTAGGAATCAAAGAAATTCAGGAAATCATTCCCCACAGACATCCGTTTCTTCTCGTGGATTGTGTGGAGGAGCTGGAGCCGGGCGTGAGAGCCGTCGGATATAAATCTGTGACATACAATGAGCCGTATTTCGCGGGCCATTTTCCGCAGGAGCCGGTAATGCCGGGCGTCCTGATCGTTGAGGCGCTGGCACAGACAGGCGCTGTCGCGATCTTAAGCGTTGAGGAAAACAAAGGAAAGACTGCGTATTTCGGCGCAATGAATAATGTAAAGTTTAAGAAGAAAGTAGTTCCGGGCGACAAGCTCCGTCTGGAATGCGAGATCATCAAGCAGAAAGGACCGGTCGGTGTTGGAAAGGCGGTCGCTACCGTGGACGGCAAAGTCGCGGTATCTGCGGAACTCACATTTATGATCGGTTAGGACTGGTGAAGAGATGTTTCAGAAGATTTTAATCGCAAACCGCGGCGAGATCGCCGTTCGGATCATCCGGGCATGCCGGGAGATGGGGATCAAGACGGTTGCCGTCTACTCCGAGGCAGACCGGGACGCACTGCACACACTTCTTGCGGACGAGGCGATCTGTATCGGACCGGCGCCGTCCACGGAGAGCTATCTCGATATGGAGCGGATCTTAACCGCATGCGTTGTCATGAAGGCAGATGCTATCCATCCGGGCTTCGGATTTTTGTCCGAGAATGCCCGCTTCGCGGAGCTCTGTGAAAAATGCAATATCCGCTTTATCGGACCGTCAGCTGAGATCATTAACAAGATGGGAAATAAGTCCGAGGCAAGAAAAACTATGATGGCGGCGGGCGTTCCTGTGGTTCCGGGAAGCAAAGAGCCGGTCTACACCGTGGAGGAAGGCCTTAAGACCGCGAAAGAGGTCGGCTTTCCGGTGATGATCAAGGCGTCCAGCGGCGGCGGCGGAAAGGGAATGCGCGTTTCGAGGTCGGAGGAAGATTTCGAGGCGAACTTCTTAAATGCCCAGATGGAATCCGTTAAGGGATTTTCCGATAATACCATGTATATCGAGCGGTTTGTGGAGAATCCGCGCCACATCGAGTTCCAGATCTTAGGCGACCGTTACGGAAATGTGGTCCATCTCGGTGAGCGCGACTGCTCGATCCAGAGGAGACACCAGAAGGTTCTTGAGGAATCCCCGTCAGCGGCGATCTCCGGGGAGCTTCGGAAAAAGATGGGTGAGACGGCAGTCCGCGCGGCAAAGGCGGTCGGATATGAGAATGCGGGAACCATCGAGTTCCTTTTAGATAAAGATAAAAATTTCTATTTTATGGAAATGAATACGAGGATCCAGGTGGAGCATCCGGTGACGGAGGCTGTCACGGACATGGACCTCATCAAAGAGCAGATCCAGATCGCTGCGGGGGAACCGCTCTCCGTGAGCCAGGAGGACATCAAGATCTCCGGCCATGCTATCGAATGCAGGATCAACGCGGAGAATCCGGAGAAGAACTTTATGCCATGCCCGGGCATGATCACAGATATCCATCTCCCGGGTGGCAGGGGAGTCCGTGTGGACACGGCGGTCTACAACAATTACCGGATCCCGCCGAACTATGATTCCATGATCTTAAAGCTGATCGTGCGGGACAAGGACCGGGAGTCCGCCATCGCGAAGATGCGTAGCGCCCTCGGGGAGCTTGTCATCGAGGGAATCAATACGAATCTGGATTTCCAGTATGATATTTTAAGCGATCCGGATTTTCAGGCGGGAAATGTGGATACAAACTTCATTCCGTCGCATTTTCCGGAGTATACCAAAGAATAGGATTATACCAGTTCAGCCATGCACATAGTTAGGCATAGACGTGTGTTGCAAGCTTGCTTGCATAAGCACGTTTATGACTAACTATGTATATGCGGAACGCCACGAGCTTCTTGTTTTCATGGAACATGAAAACAAGAAGACTGCATGGCTGAACGTGCAATTTTCACAGTCTTGAAAGGAGCTTTTATATATGCTAAGGGATATGTTTAAAAAAACATATACGAAGATCGATATGAAATACCGTGCGGGAGAAAAGGAATCTGCCAGAACGGCAGAGGAGGACGCGCCGGTGATTCCTGCCGGGCTGTGGAAAAAGTGCAATAAATGCGGAAAGCCGATCTACACGGACGATGTAAGGGCGAACTTTTATATCTGCCCGAAGTGCGGCGGATACTTCCGTGTCCATGCGTACCGCCGGATCGAGATGATCGCGGATGAGGGAAGCTTTGAGGAGTGGGACAAGTTCATGCAGGTCTCCAATCCGTTAAGCTTCCCAGGATACGAGAAGAAGCTTGCAGCAGCCCGTGAAAAATCACAGCTCAATGAGGCCATCGTCACCGGATCCTGCACGATCCACGGACAGAAGACCGTTGTCGGTGTCTGCGATGCGAGATTTTTGATGAGCAGCATGGGCCACAACGTGGGTGAAAAGATCACGAGAGCCGTGGAGCGCGCCACGGAGGAAAAGCTTCCGGTGATCCTTTTCGCCTGCTCCGGCGGCGCGAGAATGCAGGAGGGCATGGTCTCCCTGATGCAGATGGCAAAGACTTCTGCGGCTTTAAAGAGACATCATGAGGCGGGACAGCTTTATGTGAGTGTCCTGACGGACCCGACAACGGGCGGCGTTACGGCAAGCTTCGCGATGTTAGGAGATATCATCCTCGCGGAGCCGGGGGCACTCATCGGTTTTGCGGGACCTCGTGTCATCGAGCAGACCATCGGGCAGAAGCTGCCGGAAGGTTTCCAGAGAGCGGAGTTCCTTGTGGAGCACGGCTTTGTCGATAAGATCGTGAAACGTGAGGAATTAAAAGAGACGCTGGCGATGATCTTAAAGCTTCATAAGAAGCCGGAGAGCGGATGTCTTGCGGACTGGAAAACGGAAAACACAGTTGACAGGGCGGCTTTTGAGGAAAAAGAGCAGAATTCTTCTGCGAAGAGAGCGCATCATGGTTCCGGAAAGGCAGCAGGAGCAATCCGCAGCGCATGGGATTCTGTCCTGCTTTCCAGAAAGGCGGACCGTCCGGTGGCTACGGATTATATCCGTGCGATCTTTGATGATTTCATGGAATTTCACGGAGACCGTTACTGCAAAGATGATGGTGCCATCGTCGGCGGAATCGCTTCCTTCCACGGAATGCCTGTGACAGTGATCGGGCAGGAAAAGGGTAAGAATACAAAGGACAACATCAAGCGCAACTTCGGAATGCCGTCCCCGGACGGATACCGGAAGGCGCTGCGTCTCATGAAGCAGGCAGAGACCTTTGGACGCCCGGTAGTGTGCTTTGTAGATACCCCAGGAGCCTTCTGCGGAATGGAAGCCGAGGAGCGCGGACAGGGAGAGGCCATCGCGAGAAATCTCTTTGAGATGTCAGATCTCACCGTTCCGGTGCTCTCCATCGTGATCGGAGAGGGCGGAAGCGGCGGAGCGCTTGCCATGGCTGTGGCGAACGAGGTCTGGATGATGGAGAATGCGGTGTACTCTGTTCTCTCCCCGGAAGGTTTCGCATCGATCCTCTGGAAGGACAGCAAGCGTGCGGACGAGGCGGCGCGGGTCATGAAGATGACCGCGGCGGAATTAAAGGAACTCGGAATTATCGAGCGTGTGATCCCGGAGCCGGAACCGGCAGACCCTGAGACGCTTCCGGAGATCGCGAAGACTATGGAGAATGCCATGGAGGAGTTCATTGAAGCGTGGACACAGCTTGACGGGAAGACGTTAGCAGAGCGCCGGTATGAGAGATTCCGGAAATTTTAGGCAGCGCTCCAGCAGCGTGCGGACCAGCATATGGTCATGTTAGAGATGGAACAAATACGGGGAGTTATAATTTAGGAGGAAATATGGAGGCAGCAATCGGTCTGAAACCATTAAAAATAGGGAACCTCGTGGCGAAGCACCCGGTGATCCAGGGAGGAATGGGGGTCGGCGTGAGCCTTTCGTCCTTAGCCGGAGCAGTCGCGAAGGCGGGAGGAATCGGAATCATTTCCACAGCCCAGATTGGATTTAAGGATCAGGATTTCGGAAAAAATCCGATGGCGGCGAATCTGAGAGCGATCCATTCCGAGCTTAAGAAAGCCAGGGACAAAGCGCCCCAGGGAATTCTGGGCTTTAATATCATGGTCGCAACGAAGGAGTACGCGTCCTATGTGAAAGAGGCGGTGAAAGCCGGAGCGGACGTGATCATCTCCGGCGCCGGTCTCCCGATCGACATGCCGAAATTTGTCGCGGAGGCGGAGATTGAGAACGGAGGTTCTGAAAAGAAAGAGCGGCGTACCATGATCGCGCCCATCGTTTCCTCTGTGAAATCTGCTCTTGTGATCTGCAGGATGTGGGATAGAAAGTACCACACAGCACCGGATTTCGTCGTAGTGGAAGGACCGTGCGCGGGCGGTCATCTCGGATTTTCCAGGGAACAGCTCACTGAGCTTGGAGCCGACACAGACCATGTAGCCGAGACATTTAATGAAGCGGCTTATGATAAGGAGATCCGCGGAATCATCGAGACGGTGAAAAGCTTTGCGGAGAAGTACAAAAAACATATCCCGGTCATCACGGCGGGGGGAATTTTTGATCATAAGGACGTTCTGCACCAGTTTGAGCTTGGCGCGGAGGGCGTTCAGGCGGCGACGAGATTTGTGACGACTGAAGAATGTGACGCGGATATTGCATACAAAGAGGCATATATCAACGCGAAAGAGGAAGACATTGTGATCGTTAAGAGTCCGGTTGGAATGCCGGGCAGAGCGATCAAAAATAAGTTTTTAGAGCGTGTTGCTCAGGGACCGGTGAAGGTGGAGCGGTGCTTCCGGTGTCTGGAACACTGTAATCCGGCGGAAACACCGTATTGCATCACGAAAGCGCTGATCAACGCCGCAGAAGGAAAGATTGATGAGGCGCTGCTGTTCTGCGGAAGCAATGCATACCGTTGTGAGAAGATCGAGACGGTGCCGGAGGTTATGGCGGCGCTGTGCGGAGAGTAAAAAACTCAGAGAGGCTGTTGTGCAGATCATGTGAATCAGCCAGAATATAAATTTTCAGGAAAGCAGTTTTATAAAGTTCATAGATCCCGTATTTCTGTCATAAGATAAAGAAATTCAGGTGGTGGTTTGGCGTATCTGCGCTTCGAGTGCAGGCAGCCGAAGCGTCGCCGACTTTGACAGAAATGCGGGATTTTTTATGTTAAATATGCTCTGGGCAGGAATGATGGCAGCCGGGATCTTCTGGGCGGCGTTTCATGGAAATATGGGGGCAGTGACGAATGGGTTGCTGGATTCGGCGAAAGAGGCGGTGACTCTGGGTGTTACGATGCTTGGGATCATGTCGTTCTGGTGCGGGATCTTAAAGATCGGGGAGCGAGCGGGACTCATCGAGGCGTTGACGGAGAAGATGCGTCCGGTGATCCGGTTTCTCTTTCCGAATCTCCCGGACGGACATCCGGCGGGGAAATATATCGCGACAAATATGATTGCGAACATGCTGGGACTCGGCTGGGCGGCGACACCGGCAGGGTTAAAGGCGATGGAAGAGTTGGGGAAACTGGAGGATGAGAGACGGGAGGAAAAAGCGCCGGATAAGAGGAAAAATACGGCAGGGCAGAGCAGTCTGGCGAGACAGTCGGGCACTGCCAGCAATGAGATGTGCACGTTCCTGATCGTAAATATTTCCTCACTCCAGCTCATTCCCATCAACATGATCGCCTACCGCAGCCAGTACGGCAGTGTCAGCCCGGCGGCTATCGCAGGACCGGCGCTCCTCGCGACCATCGCCAGCACGGCGGCAGGAATCACGTTCTGCAAGGTCATGGACCGGAAAAACGTTGATTTTTGAAAAAAAGTCTACTATAATATTACTATTATGTGGCTGAAGCCCATACTCATAAAAGAGTTCCCCGCCCAAGGCGGTTTAAACCGAGAAATATTTACTGCCGCATGGCATCGGAGCCAGATGCACAGTCTATAGAGACAAATAATACAATACCAGGAAGGTTGATGCATACAGAAAGTATGCCTCTTTCTGGTATTTTTAGTTGTGTGGGACGTTAGATATTACCAGGTATAAAAAAGAAACGGGGATAAATTCATGAAAAAACAAACAACAAAGACAATAGCAGCGGCATTGACAGCAGCAATGGTATGTTCCCTGGCGGGCTGCGCCGGAAATAGTTCGGGAACAACAGAAACCTCCAACGCGGAAAAGTCCTCTGAGGCGGAGAAAACAGAAGCAGCTGCCGGGATGGAGCAGGATAATGAAAAAGATTCTGTTATCGTTGTAATGGGACCATCATCTGAGCCTGAGGCTGGATTTGACCCGGCATACGGATGGGGCGCGGGGGAACATGTCCATGAGCCGCTGATCCAGAGTACGCTGACGGTAACAAAGGCAGATATGACGATCGGTTATGATCTGGCGACAGATATGAACGTCAGCGATGATGGGATGACATGGACCGTGACGATCAGGGACGATGTAAAATTTACGGACGGGGAACCGCTGACAGCGGAGGATGTGGCATTTACCTACAATACACTGCGGGATACCAGTTCTGTCAATGACTTTACGATGTTAGAAGAGGCAAAAGCCCTCGACAATACCACTGTGGAATTTGATATGACCCGCCCGTATTCCATATGGCCATATACGATGGCAATTACCGGAATCGTCCCGGAACATGCTTATGGACCGGACTATGGTTCCAATCCGATCGGCTCTGGCCGCTACATCATGAAACAGTGGGATAAGGGGCAGCAGGTGATCCTCACGGCAAACCCGGACTACTACGGGGATGAGCCGGAGATGAAGACGGTGACGGTTTTATTTATGGACGAGGATGCGGCCTATGCGGCGGCTCTCTCCGGGCAGGTGGATCTTGCATACACTTCCGCGGCGTACTCGGATCAGACCGTAGACGGATTTTCCCTGTTGGTCTGCAAGACCGTGGACAACCGCGGCTTCAACCTGCCGGCGATCCCGGCGGGGGAGACGGATGAGAACGGAGTGCCGATGGGAAATGATTTCACCAGCGATATCAATGTGCGCCGGGCCATCAACCTGGCGATCGACCGGGATGAGATGATCGAGCATGTGTTGAACGGATACGGAACAGCGGCCTACAGTGTCTGTGATCAGATGCCGTGGTACAATGAGGCAGCGGAGGTGGATTATGATCCGGATATGGCGGCAGCAATCTTAAAGGAAGCCGGATGGCTTGCCGGAAGTGATGGAATATTGGAGAAAAACGGTGTCCGCGCCGAGTTCAACATGCTCTATCCGACAGGGGATTCCGTCCGCCAGGCACTTGCGGAGGACACCGCAAACCAGTTGAAAGAGATTGGAATCAAGGTGACGACAGAGGGCGTCGGCTGGGATACCGCCTATGACCGGGCACAGTCCACGCCGCTTATGTGGGGATGGGGCGCCCACACACCGATGGAACTTTACAATATTTACCACACGGCACCGGGAAAGGAATACGCGGAGTATTCCCCTTATGCAAACGAAAAGGTGGACGAATATATGGACGAGGCCCTGGCGGAGAGCGATCTGGAAAAGTCCTATGAACTCTGGAAAAACGCCCAGTGGGACGGAACATCTGGAATTACCCAGGATGGTGACCTTCCGTGGATCTGGCTTGTAAATATTGATCATTTATACTGGGTGAAGGATGGTCTGCAGGTGGCAGAGCAGAAGCTTCACCCACATGGACATGGCTGGTCGATCGTAAACAATGTCGACCAGTGGACATGGAAATAAAGAAAACGGGTCTGTGGTTTGGCAGACAGGCAGTGCGGATGTGTCTGATGGTGCTTCTGGTAAGCATTCTGGCGTTTGGGCTCCTGACGGTCTCACCCATAGATCCGCTTCAGACAAATGTCGGACAGACAGCTCTGGGCTCTATGAGCCCGGAGCAGATCGCAAAGCTGAAAAGCTACTGGGGAACAGATCTGCCTCCGGTGGAGCGGTATCTGAACTGGCTGAAAGACTTTCTCCACGGAAATATGGGAACATCCCTTTTATATCGCCGTCCGGTGGCAGAGATCATCGGGGAGAAGGTCATGAATTCCATCTGGCTTTTATTCACGGCATGGTTGTTTTCTGGTATTCTTGGCTTTTTCCTCGGCGTTCTCGCAGGAAAAAAGCGCGGTGGGATCATGGACCGGATCGTGACGGGATATTCCCTGTTTGTGGCCAGCACCCCGGCATTCTGGGTGGCAATGGTGCTGCTTATGGTATTTGCGGTGAAGCTTCACTGGTTTCCCATCGGATTCAGTGTGCCCATCGGCATGGATGCCGGGCAGATCTCCATTGCGGACAGGATCCGCCATGCGATTCTCCCGGCGGCGGCCCTCAGCATCACGGGAATTTCCTCCATCGCCCTGCACACGAGGGAAAAGCTCATCGAGGTCATGGAGAGCGACTATGTGCTGTTCGCGAGAGCCAGAGGCGAGTCGGACTGGTCGATCTTACGTCGTCATGGACTTCGGAACATTCTTCTGCCGGCCATGACGCTGCAGTTCGCGTCGGTGAGTGAGATCATCGGCGGCTCCGTCCTTGTAGAACAGGTATTTTCCTATCCGGGATTGGGCCAGGCGGCTGTGACGGCAGGACTTGGAAGCGATGTGCCGCTTCTTCTGGGGATCACGGTGGTTACAGCGGTGATCGTCGCGGCGGGAAACCTTGCGGCGAATGTTCTCTACGGCGTGATCGACCCGCGGATCAGAGAGGGGGCGAAGCGCTGATGAAGAAAAATCGCAGAATACAGAGCTTCGCGCTTCTGATCCTGGCGGCTGTGCTGTTAGCGGTCATTGCGGTGCTCGGAAGTTTCTGGCAGGAAGCTGCCATCAGGACGGATTTTACGAGAAAAAATCTGGCACCGTGTATACAATATCCTTTTGGAACGGACTGGATGGGACGTGACATGTTCGTGCGGACAGTTGCGGGACTTTCTTTGAGTATCCGGATCGGACTTCTGACGGCGGCAGTCAGCGCGGTGATGGCCTTTATATTGGGACTCAGCGCGGCGGTCTTCGGAAAGTTCGTGGATAGTGCGGTGCGGCTGCTTATCGATATCGTCATGGGAATTCCCCATATGCTGCTTCTGATCCTGATCTCCTTTGCCTGCGGGCGTGGATTCTGGGGCGTTGTCTGCGGAATCGCGTTTACCCACTGGGCATCCCTGGCGCGGCTGATCCGCGGGGAGGTCTTGCAGCTGAAGCAGAGTCAGTATGTGAAGATCGCGGAAAAGCTTGGAAAAGGGAAATTTTACATCGCGTTTTCCCATATGGCACCGAATCTTGTTCCGCAGTTTATCACGGGCCTGGTGCTCATGTTTCCCCATGCGATCCTGCATGAAGCCAGCATCACGTTCCTGGGCTTCGGTCTGTCTTCCGAGAGTCCGGCCGTCGGAGTGATCCTTTCGGAAAGCATGAAATATCTGGCTATGGGAAAATGGTGGCTGGCGCTGTTCCCGGGACTTTTCCTCGTTGGGACCGTGCTTCTGTTTCATTATATCGGACAGGAACTCTGCAGACTTTTGGATCCGGGCAGTGTTCATGAGTAAGGAGGCGGGGAAGATGAATGATACGATTTTGGAAGTTAAGGACCTCTCCGTCACCTTCACCCAGTATGAACGGGGATTTTCCAGGCGGACGATCCATGCGGTGGAGAAGATGGACCTGGAAATAAAAAGTGGTGAGATCGTCGCGGTGGTGGGATCCAGCGGTTCGGGAAAAAGTCTGCTGGCCCATGCGATCATGGGAATTCTTCCATACAACAGTGAAATGGACGGAGAGATACGGTTTCTTGGGGAGCCGCTTACGGAAAAGAAGGTCAAAAGACTCCGGGGACATGAGATCGTTCTGGTGCCCCAGAGCGTTTCTTACCTGGATCCGCTTATGAAGATTGGGGATCAGATCCAGAACGGGAAAAAGGATGTTTCTGTGAAGGAAAAATGCCTGGCGGTGCTGAAGCGCTATGGCTTAGCCCCGGATATCCGGGGAAAATACCCATTTCAGCTCTCCGGCGGCATGACGCGGCGTGTCCTGATCTCCACGGCGGTGATGGAGAAGCCAAAGCTCGTCATCGCGGATGAGCCGACACCGGGACTTCACCTGGAGGCGGCAACCCGCGTCATGGGACATTTCCGGGAGATGGCGGACGATGGGGCAGGCGTGCTGCTGATCACCCACGACCTGGAGCTGGCGCTCCTGACAGCTGACCGGGTCATCGTGCTCTACGGCGGCAGAGTCGTCGAGGAGACAGATGCGGCGGCATTTCAGGATGAGAGGAATCTCAAACATCCGTACACGAAGGCGCTGTTTCGGTCCATGCCGAAGAACTGGAAGAAGGATGGGGAACAGCTCTGCGATATGGGGGAGATCTTAGAGGACATGCGAAAGGAATACGGCAGATGAGGCTGGAAGCGAGAGATATTTCTTTTAAATATGGAAAAGGGACGAGACAGATCCTGGATCATGTGAACCTTACGGTGGAACCCGGAGAGAGTGTGGGGATCATGGCGCCCAGCGGATACGGGAAGACGACGCTCTGCAAGATTCTGGCGGGGTACGAGAGGCCGGATTCGGGGGAGGTTCTTGTGGACGGGATGCCGGTTCTTGAGCTTCGTGGCTACTGCCCGGTGCAGATGGTATGGCAGCATCCGGAACTCTCGGTGAATCCGAAGAGACGGTTGAGTACGGTTCTGGAGGAAGGCGACTGGACCTTTGAGAATCCCAGCGAGCGGGCACGGATCGAGGCGGGACTTGGGATCCGGGACGATTGGAAAGACCGGTTCCCAGTGGAGGTCTCCGGCGGCGAGCTTCAGAGATTCTGTATTGCGAGAGCGTTGGGGCGACGGACGGAGCTTCTGATCGCGGACGAGATGACGACGATGCTGGACCTTATTACACAGGGACAGATCTGGGATTTTGTCTTGAAGGAACTGAAGCGCCGGGAGATGGGGATGATTGCGGTGAGCCATTCGCCGGAGCTTCTGGAGAAGGTGTGTGACCGGGTGGTGCGGCTATGAGTCGTACAATACAGTGGTGGTAGTGGATTTGCCGATTTGGAATGCGAAGCAACGGCGAAGATATTGAAAGTAGACCGTCTGCGGACAATACATTGACAAGTTTTGTAAGATTCCGTAAAATAACATCATAAAAATATTGAATAACATCATAAAAATATTGATTTTACACGGTGCAGTGGATAACTGCGCCGTTTTGTTTTACCGCAGGCGGCTACGCCCAGCACGGAAATAGGGGGGAAAGCTTTGTATGAAAAAGCGTAAAAAGCTTGGAGCAGAAAGGCTGTCGGAGTTTTTCAGGCAGTTTTCTGTCCTGGTGGAGTCGGGATTATCAATTCCGGAAACATTGGAGATCATGCAGCAGGATGATACCGACCGGGAGTTCTGCCTGGCGTGTCGAAAACTGGGAGCGTTCATGACCGAGGGGAAGACCGTCGGGGATGCCATGGAAGAAACCGGGCGGTTTCCGGAACCGGCGATCCAGATGATCCGGGCAGCGGAGATGAGCGGCCAGCTTGTCAGGACGACGGCACGGCTGGCGGTCCATTATGAGAAAGAACACAGGACAGAGGGAAAAATCCGCAGCGCGGTTTTGTATCCGAAGATCCTGGTTCTGATGATGATCTTTCTAATGCTGTTCGTATTTCTGGAGATCCTGCCGACGTTAGAGCCGATCCTGGTGGATGTGACGCTGCCGCTTCTTACAAGAATCCTCATGGGGATCAGCCATTTTCTGTATGCGTACCGCTATTTCCTGCCAGTGGCGGCTGTTATGATCCTGGCAGGATGGAAGATCCTGACGGAAAGAGTATGGTTTCGTTACAGCTATGACCGGGTAATCTGCAAATTTCCGGTGGTCGGACGGCAGATAAGGATCATCTGTACGGCAAGATTCTGTGAGAACATGTCCAGCCTTTATTCCAGTGGACTTCCGATCACATCCTGCCTGAAATATACGGAGGGAACGATCGGAAACAGGTATCTGGACCGGGAGATCAGGACGATCATGGCGTGTGTGAGCAGCGGAATGCTTTTGAGCGAGGCAATCCGGGAGAGTGGTGGATTTGAAAAGAAACTGGCGGCGGTGATCGTTACGGGAGAAGAGGCGGGTCACCTGGATAAAATGCTGGAGCGGATCGCGGGAAGCTATGAACATGAGTCAGATCTGGCGCTGAATAAGCTGGTGAACCTGCTGGAACCGGTAATGATCCTGCTGATCGGGATCTTTACCGGAATCCTGATCCTTGGAATCATGGAGCCGATGTGGAACATGTATGGAAGTATTCGATAAGGAGGGAGTGGCGGTGAGAAAGAACCGGAGCGAAGGATTTGTGATGGCGGAGGTTCTGGTGACCGTGCTGTTTGTCACGGTATTTACCTCACTTCTCTTTTCGTCTGGGGCAAGGCGCTATCGTTCAGCATTGAACTTTGCTGCTGGAACGGAAGCGAGGCTGGCAGCCGAGGCGGTGGTGCAGATCCTTGTGGAGAATATGTGTCAGGAGGAGCCGACAGGAATCCTTGAAAAATTACAGGGACCGGAGGGACTTCCGGAGACGGAGGCGGCAGTGTGGGCAGAGACTGGAAATGGGGAGAAAAAGAGGATCGAGACAGTCATCTCCTCCTATTGGAAAGAGGACGGTTCAGGACTTGTGTTACAGGCGGTCTGTACTGTAAATGACCGGAAGGAAGGTGCGTCGAGACTGATCCCCATGGCACCTGTTTTCGTGAGTACGCCGTCTTCGGCGGAACGGAGTGGGGAGGAAAAGCCATGAAAAAGAGATGGAAACGGAATGAGAATGGCTCAACACTGGTGGAGCTGATGACGGCGTTTCTGATCCTTCTTCTGGTAGCTGAGGCGATGCTTCTCAGTGTCTCCGGCTATTCAAAGACCGTGAAACGGTATCGGGAGATTTATGAGGCAGGAAACAGACTGGAACGCCATATGGGAGATACGGAATACGGGGAACCGGCAGAGATCCATCTGGCGGTTGATGGAGAAGAATTTCTGGAATCGGGATATTTCGCGGAAGAAACGTCGGATACCGGAACCGTCCAGGTCTCGGGATTCTGGGTGTCCATGACTTCGGAAGAAGAGACAGGTGAAAGGAAAGATTAAAGATGGAGAAGGGTCATAGACGGGGGTTTACACTGGTTGAGGTTATGATCGTCATGCTGCTTTTCAGTATGCTGCTCCTTATGATCTTTCCGATGCGGCGGATGGCGGTGTGGGTACTGGATCACGCAAGGACACAGGAGCAGGCAGAAATGCTTGGGGACGCGGCATGGAGATATGTGGCGGACCGGCTGGAGACAGGTGCTGTGGAAGTGGAAGAACTGGACGGACTGTCCATGGACGCGTTTCATATCGATACGCTGAAACCGGAAATTGAGGTGGAAGAGAGCCGGTCTGGCCGCGTCCTTGTCACGGTACGGGTGATGGATGGAAAAAAGGACCTGTATGAGAGGAATGGCAGTGTGCAGACCGGAGATGGTGCTGGATACAATCCCCGGCAGCCGCGGATCCGAAGTACAGACAGCAACTCACGAACCGTCTGCGTCAGCGAGGGGGGAATGAGTTATGATAGAAAGAGGAAAATGGGATGTTGGGCATATTAGGCGGAGAAGGAAAACAGGAAAATAAGAATGAGGTCCAGGAGATGGAGAACTATGGGGCAGAGGCCGGATCTGCGGTGAAGCTCCTTGAGGAACTTTTAAATCTGGGATACCGGAAAAATGCCAGTGACATTCATCTGGAACCGCAGGAAGACCGGATGGTTGTCCGGATGAGGCTGGACGGCATGCTGCTCCATGTGCGGGAATATGACAAGGAAATGCATCAGCCGTTGGTGACGAGGGCGAAGGTCCTCAGCGGAATGGACATTGCGAAAAAGAGAGTGCCGCAGGACGGGCATTTTAAGGAGATGATCGACGGGATCTGCCTGGATGTGAGGACCAGCGTGGTCCCGACGATCTTTGGCGAGAAGATGGTGCTGAGACTCCTGAATATGAAAACGGAGATCGATCATGGCAAAACCTTTGGAATGCGTGAGAAAAATTATGAGAAGATGAAGAGGATCCTCAGAAGTCCGGGCGGGATCCTGTATCTTACAGGACCGACAGGATGCGGGAAGACTACCACATTATATATGATCCTGGAATATCTCGCGAAACAGCCGGTGAATATCGTGACCATCGAGGATCCTGTGGAGCGATATCTTCCGGGGATCAGCCAGATGCAGGTGAATGAACAGGCGGGGATTACTTTTGAAGCAGGACTCCGTGCCGTTTTGAGACAGGATCCTGATATTATCATGGTCGGCGAGACGAGGGATCCGGAGACAGCGAAAATCAGTGTCCGCGCGGCAATCACCGGTCATCTGGTGCTCTCGACTCTGCACACGAAAAGCGCGGCGGGCGGAATCACGAGAATGGCAGATATGGGTGTCGAGCCGTATCTCACGGCGGACAGTTTATGCGGCATGGCGGCACAGAGACTGGTGAGAAAGGTATGTCCGCACTGTGCGGAGACGGTGGAACTTACGAATGAGGAGCAGAAGTTGTTTGGAAGAAAGATCCGGAGCGCAAGGCGCGGACGCGGATGTGAATTCTGTCGGAATACAGGATACAAAGGAAGAACTGCGGTTCATGAGATATTTGTGATGGACCGGGAACTGAAGAAGATGACTGCGGAAAACCGGCCGGAGTGGGAGATCGAGGATTATGTGGTGAAGACACAGGGGATGCGGACCATGCGGGAAGAGCTGGCGGATCTTGTGTGCGCCGGAGTGATTTCGATGGAGGAATTTTTGCGGACGGTGGAGACGTGGTAAGACAGGTGAAAGGCAGGACGTGCGCGGCATGTCCTGTCTTTTTTGACATCGAAAAATGCTTATAAATAATGCTTTTACTGGCATCGGTGAAAAAATGGTATGGTAAAAGTGACGAAAATGCAAAAATATTTTCGTGAAACTGGCTAAATAATGGGGCTTTGGTTTTACGGATCCGATATGGATTCCGGGTATGGCCTGTGATATAGTTATGGACAAACGGAGGAACGAACCGGTTGGGGAGTTCCAGTCAAATCATAATAGATCTTTTGGGAGTCTTAAAAATCTTTGGAGGCAGATATTATCTGCTTTATCGAAAAGCCGCCGGCGGCTTTAGCCGGAATATCCAGGAGGAAAAATGAATCGAAAGAAAGTGGCGAAGTGGCTTGCTGCGGCCGGTTCTCTTGCTGTACTCACAAGCTGCCGGGGAGAACTCGTTCCCTACGCGGCGGAGAGAACGGCAGAATTTCTGACAGCAGAACCTGTGATCCTGAGGGATCGGGAAGCGGGCAGGCGGTTTCTGATGGAGACGGTATCTGCCGCAGAACGGGAAGGGCGGCAGGAAATTGTGGTAACGGGAAAAGACAGCTCGTTCGATACGCTGGTGATCGCGCAGATGTTTCCCGGAGTGGTAAATATTTCAAAGCTGGATCTGGGGACCAGGAATGTGAACGGTGAGACGGTTACGGACTGCCGGATCGGCTTTGAATGGCGGGGGCGGGCGCCGGATTCCGGGGAAAATACCGTTCCAGGAACGGGAGACAAGTTCGGGGAGAAGGAAGACCGGGCCGCATGGAGGACCGGGGATGTGGTCTCGCGGGAGATTGCGGGAAAAATATGCCGGTTTCGATGTATCGATGATGATTACCAGGACGGCAGAGGCAGTTATGGGAAACGTGCGCTGTTTCTGGCGGAAAATGTGATTCGGTCCGATGTGGACAGTACTTATGAGGAGCGGATCTTACTTCCGTTTGGAGAAAACAATAACTATAAGAAATCCCGGGTGAGAGAATGGCTGGGGGAACAGGCAGAGACTGCGGTTCCAGATGCATCTTTTGTATACACGGGAGCTTTGACGGCATTTACAGGGAAAACAGTGGATGGTGATTTTGCTGACAGCCGTCTGGATGGTCTTGAGAGCCATTTGCTGCCATACCAGGAGTGCCGGGACAGATTCTTTCTGCTGTCTTTGGAGGAAGCATACCGGTATCGGGATGAGATCTGGAATCCGGAAGGAAAGGGAAGTCCTTACAGCCGGGGGTTCTGGCTTCGGACACCGGCTTATGAGGTGGATGAAAGAGGCAGTTTTGTATATGGAAACAGGGAGTATGTTGTAGATCTTGAAAATGGATGCTTCAGACAGGCGGATGTGTCAGATGTTGGGATCGGGATCTGCCCGGCATTCTGTCTGCCGCAGGCATAGAGGGGAGAAAAGAAATGAAGAAGAGCAGAAAAAACAGAGGCAGAAAGAGCCAGATGATGTTAGCAGGGTTAGGACTCTGCATGGCGCTTGGAACACCGGTAAGAGGAATGGCAGTTTTGAGAAGTGTGGAAACAGCGGCGGAGAGAACGGCGACGGCATCGGATGCCGTGGAAAATATTGCTGTGCTCGCTGCGGATGAGGAGATCTGGGGCGCTGATGTGGGCGATATGAGCTTTTTAAGTGGAAGAACTGGGGATGGAACAAAGGAAAAGCCGTACCAGATCACAACGAAGGAGCACCTCATTGGGCTCGCTGCCCTTGCGTCCATGGGAATGGAGGTTGGAAGGGGAGAGGGCACTTATCCGGGAAATTATAAAGGTGCCTGGTTTGAGTTAGGGAAAAATATTGATCTCGGTGGAATGAACTGGATCCCTATCGGATTCTATCACACTGGGGCGGATATGCGGGCCGGAAAAGTATCGCCGTTTGAGGGGCATTTTAGCGGAAACGGAAAAACTGTGTCCAATTTCCGCATGTACCAGCCGTCCTGGGACTTTGGGGGACTGTTCGGCGCAGTGGAGAACGCGGAGATCACAGAGCTCAAGGTAAAGCCGGGGCATGTGATCACGGTAAAGGAGAATGGGGGAATTCTCGCGGGCCGTGCGAAACATTCGGTGATCCGGAATGTGACGGTAAACGGCACATTAAGGACTACCGGTACAGCCGGTGGAGTTATTGCGGATGTCCTGGAAGACTCTGTGGTGGAAAACTGTGTTTCCGACCATGTGGCTATCGATACGGGAAGCGGAAAGGAGATTTTTGCCGGGGGAATTGCCGGACGGGCGGCAGAGTCTTTGATTGCGGATTGTGAGGTCAACACAGGGGACAGTCTGAGTGCCAGGATCCAGGGAGGAGGCTATGTGGGCGGAATCGTGGGATTCCAGAATTCCGCGGATATTTTCAATACGCATGTGATGGGAACCATCGGCGGAAGCGGCTCCCAGTCCATCGGCGGTATCACGGGAAAATACGCTTCCGGAAAGATGAAGGTGGCACGGTTTGAGGGGACCATCGCATCTTCAGGGCTTGGAAGTGCGGCGCGTGAGGGAACTTTTATTGGAACTCATGACACTGACTTCCACTTCCGTTATGGGGTTGAGGACGGAGCAGATGTGGCGTACCTGTTCGCGGATACGGAGGAGAAGATCGCAGCCGGTGTCTGCGGCTCAGGTGTCTCGGATGACAATCGGTTCACCTATGATGCTCATATTGGCTTCTGGAACAAAGGAGATAATTTCTACACATTGGTGCAGGGACAGAACACGAAGAAGGAGGACGAACTCTATTTCTATGAGGAACTCGAGAATGGCGTTCTCCATGTAGTGGATACCGAGTCTGTGGCGAGACAGGATCTCTATACTCCAGATCATTTCGCACCGAATTCCGTGGGACGACCGGTGAGGGGATATCTGCTGTCGGTCCTTCAGGTGGATACAGCGGCAAATTCAGGGAATTTCTATGATGTGGCGGTGTTGACGGCGAGAGGTCCGTCTGCCTACAGCAAGGAATTCCACAAAGCATACCGGGGCGCGGTGGCTGCCGGAGATACCGTTGCAGTCCTCACGGCTCCGAAGAACACGGAGACAGAAAAGTTCCAGATGGATGGTGTGCCGACCTATACAGATTCCCTGGGACGTAGAAGGAAGATGACCTATCAGACAGGCGGTTCCTACCAGTTTGTGATGCCGGAACATGATACGGAGGTCTCTGCGTTCTATAAGAAAGTGGCAGCAGGTGTGCGGGTAGAGCCCCAGGAACTTGGTTTCCGGGTGATTGAGGAGCGCACCGGGGACCGGATGAACCCGTCGATCACCACGGAAGTGAGGGATACCGCGGGGAAATTGCTGGCGAGATATTTAAACGGAAAGCTGGAGTCGGGAACGAAGGTCCAGGACGTGAAGATCCATGCTGTGGTCGATAAGAACAACGATGTCGCCGATGAGGCGGTGAGATGGAGTGTGGATGACGATGAGTTGATCATCTTAAAGAAAAATGATGATGAGGACGAGTCCGGATATACGAAAAAGAGCGCATCCATCGAGTTGAACCTGAATGCAGGATTCTTTAAGGATATTGTGGAGAAAGCGGAGACAGAACAGGCGAAGAAACAGTACCGGTACCCTATCGAGGATACGGTCTACGGAAACGGTACCCAGGGCGGACTTGCGGTTCTGACAGCAAAGACGAGACCGGCATCCAGCTTTGAGGAGAAGTCTGTGACCGCAAACTGCAGGATCCCGGTGACATTCCAGATCAAGGACCGGACGAAGATCGCAGCGGAAGGCGCGACTCTCGACAAAGCGGCATTGAATTTTATGGTGACAAGAACATTGACCGGTGACAGGAAAAAGCCGCAGGAAACGATCACGGTATCCGCGCCGCAGATCCTGTCAGGATCCTTTGCACCGGACTATTTCGATAAAAAAGATATCAGCTGGACCGTCGGCGATAATGCCATTATCCAGGTGGACGCCGGTTTTGTGGAAGAGGGAATCGCGGACGGAGATTACCGGAACGCAAAGGTGATGGCGAAAAAGGATACGAGATGGATCCTGGATCTCATAGAGGCGGATGAAGCGGCTCATAAGGAACATATCTATGAGAAACGTACTGGGTGTGGAACAAGAAGCACGGAGGTAGTGATGGCGGCAAAGGATGCCCTTGGAAATATCCAGTCGGCAGTCTGCAGCGTGAAAGTGGATTTTGTGACAGATGACAGGACTGTGGTGATGCCGGAGGAGATCAAGGTGGATCAGGGAGAGCTGGTGTTTGACCTGATACTCACGAAAACGGGATCGAGATATAACCCGGCGGTCATATGGCAGGGCGCGGATGCACAGAAGATTACGGCAAAGCTGATACCGCAGGAAGCGTTAAAAGGAAATGGGGACGGTAGCTTCGAATTTAACTGGAACGTAAAAAATGGTGCTGTAAAGGTAGAAAACGGTGCGGTATCAGTAAATACGGAGGCATTCTGGATTGCGGAGGGGATGAAGAAATATCCGTATACGGCGGAATATGAGGACGAGATCACGGTCAGAGCTGGGGCTTTGAAGAAAAAGATTCCTGTGAAATTAAAGTTTAAGCTTGTGGATAAGACCTGGTCCGGCAGCTCAGGAGGACGTTCTTCCGGCGGCGGAAGAACGGGAAGTGTGCTGAAAAAGGACCAGAACACAGGGGAACAGCCAAAGGGCAGTGTCACCGGTGAGTGGAGAAAGCAGGAGGATGGAAGCTGGAAATTTGTTTCCGGCGGAAGAACGTATGCCAATGAGTGGGCCTGGATCTACAACCCATATGCGAAAGAAGGACAGGAAAAGACTTCCTGGTTCCATTTTGCGGCTGACGGCAGGATGCAGACAGGGTGGTTTCTCGATGAAAAAGATGGAAGCTGGTATTATCTCCAGAAGACAAATGACGGAAGCCAGGGGAAAATGCAGACTGGTTGGATAAAAGAAGGAGAAGCGTGGTATTACCTGGGACCGACCGGGCGGATGACGAAAGGCTGGAACTGGATCAATGGAAAATGCTACTATATGGACCAGAAAAACGGACATATGCTGGCGGACTGTGTGACGCCGGACGGCTACACTGTGGATGAGACAGGCGCATGGTGTGTCGGAGGTGCGGTACAGACGATTGGAAAGAAATAATGGCGGGGGATCAGTATGGAAGAGAAAAAAAGAAGGCGATGGTTGGCTGGATTTCTGGCAGTCATTATGACGATCACGGGAGTGGGGATTCCACTCCCGTTCCCGTCCGAGGCATCGGATGTGTGGCCGCAGAAATCGACGGCCCCGTATTACTGCCTCGATGGGGGAAAAGGCTGGAAGAAGGTCGACCGGTATGATATGTATAAGTTTGATACGATGCCGTCTCCGCTTACGGAAACGCAGGCGAAACGGTTATTCTGGGCATATCCGGACAACTGGTCGGCACTGAAGGACGCGGCAAAAAAGTTTGATCCGGGTCTTTATGCGGAGATCGCGTCTGTGACGTCCAGTGCCAATATCGTAAAGTATGTGAAAGACGATGCAGGGACAAAATTTGCCTGGGTGGCTGACAATCCGGAAATTGAAGACCGCGCGATCGCTGTTATGGAGCAGGCGTCCTCCGTCGGGCTGGCGGCGGGAAAAGAAGCTCCGGATGCGATCAGGGGAGCAACTTCGGAAGATACGGCAGTGCCATTTCAGGTACTGCCTTTTTCTGACGGACCTGGCGCCCTGGATACGGAGTTTGTTCTCGGAAAAGAGTTTATCCGGGATATCGCGAAGATCGAGCTCCAGAGTGTGTGGGACAATGGATCCACAGGGGGAAACGTGGGATGGCTTGACGCATCCCAGGATAAAAATATCGCGAAATCGGTGATGGGACAAAATCTGTATGAGGTGACCTGGAGCGGGGATGCGATCCGGATCCACAATAATGGTTCGGTGACCGCAAATGAGAATGCTGTCGGAAGCAATATGACAGATGAAGAGAAATACAACAAGACAACGGTGCGGTATAAGATCACTATGAAAGGCAATTCCGGCTGGTATACGGAAGGCAGCTGGAATCCGGAATATCTCAGGGAGTGGATGGACTTTAAGGTCTGCATCAACGCGCCGGAACATCAGAGACTCTATAAGGCGGATATGAGGATCATTCCCTCTGATATGGTGTTTTATCTGGTGATCAGCCAGGATGGGGAAAGCGGAGAACCAGGAGGCGCGGGAGACGGGGAAATACCGGAATACGGCGTGGAACCCCCGACTCTCGAATTTCAGATCTATCGTCACAAGGAGACCTTTTCGGCGGATTACAATGTCAGGCTTGTCAAACATGACGATGAGACTGGAATGCCGCTCAAGGGAAGCCAGTTCTATCTGTATGAAAGATTTGAGGACGGAGGAAAGATCTCAAAGACAGACGGCGAGGAAAGACTTGCGGAAAAGAACCTGAGCTTTCGTCCATGGAGCGGATTTCAGGTGTTTTCGGAAGGAACCACGAACGGAAAAGGGGAGATAACCTACAAAGATACCAGAAAGTACGCGTATGAAAAGACATACTGTGACGGACATGCCGCGCCGTCATGGGCAAATATGCCGGAGGACCAGGAAGATGGGGATTCCGGCGATGAGGACGGGAAAAAGAGCGATGCCTATGAGGAGGCCGCAGAACAGACCAGGGATAATAACAGGGCTGCGGCAAAGCAGTGGATGGAACTGGTGGAGGCCTGTGAGGCAGAGGCGGAAGGAGGCTGCCATTTTCACTGGCTGGCGGATGAGAGTGTCTACGATGAGGTACAGGAAGTATTGGAAAGCGGAGAACCGGATGGGAGAAGCCGAAAAAATGCTGGAAATGAGCGAAAGCTCCGGGCTGCATCCGAAGCCGCATTTGAGGAATCCGGCTGCAAGGCGGACTGTGAGGAGACATACCGGAAGTTTATCGGACTGCGGTTTACCTATACATGGAGGGAGATCCAGGCAAGAAACGGGTATATCCTCCACGATCTGCACTTGGATGATATCCCTGTGGAGATGATCACGACGGATTCTTCCCAGGCGGGAGCAGACGCGGAAAAGCGATCCGGAAGCAGCCGTGAGATCACGGAAAACATCTGGTATTCGGGAAATGGAATGACAGGCGGGAGTACTGTTTCGGAGAGAAAAATACCGGTGGTAAAAAGCCGCGCGGGAACAATTATGAAGAGAACGGCGTCTAACGCGGAAGCGGATACGAAAGAAGCTGCGGTTAAAGCAACGGCGTCCAATGCAGAAAAGAAAAGTATTTTTGATCGGTTTTATGGCTGGTTTATGGGAAGAAGCCGGGAAGAAGCTGATGATGGTGAAGAATCTGATGACTGGGGAGAGTTTGAAGGCGTCGGGGACTTTGAGGATATTCTGGCGGATGCAGAGGAGGACGGAATCCGGCATCTGGATCTCGGGGATTCCGAGAGGTATTCGCACTGTAATGGCGCTGAGGACTGCGGGGATGCCTGGCATGTGTATGACCATCGAACTGAGGGGCGGATCCATATCACGAAAAAAGACAGAGATCTTTTTCGGGGAGAATCGGATGATTATTCGTCCTACGGGGATGCGGAAGGAGATGGAACACTTGAAGGGGCCGTGTATGGCCTTTTTGCGGCGGAAGACATCGTTCATCCGGATGCGGAGGTGACAGGAAACGGAATTCTGACCAATACTGGCGTTGTCTATAAGAAAAATGATCTTGTGGCAGCGGCAGCAACAGATCAGGATGGAAATGCGGATTTCCTGTGTTATACGGAAGCACCGGGAGTGGAGTACGATTATACGGCCGGAAAGATCAGAAAAAGGACGGATATCTCCTGGAACGGGCCAGGAAACCTGTATCAGGAGAACATGGAGAAGAACGGAAACTGGTGGATCGGGAGACCGCTGATTCTGGGAAAATATTATATAAAAGAACTTTCCAGAAGTGAGGGATACGAGCTTTCAGTAAACGGAATGGATCAGGAGATCACCAACCGGGGAGCAGGCTTTGAAACTCCAGGATCTGTGACGGACGCAAATGGAACGGCTGTGGTCACGATGCCGGAACTCGCAGCGGCAATGGAAGGCGATGACGGAAGAGGAAAAGGATATGATGAACTTCCATTTTCGGTCACATCAGCGGGGGCAGCAGGGGAAAATGGAGATGGAGGTTATGAGATCTTTGCCTATGGTTTTTCGGAAGGAACGAAATTCTACCGCGTTGATACAGGGGAGGAGCTGGTGACAGGACCTCACGTGACGGGAACAGAAGAGGTGATTGTAAAAGATGGGGCCGGGAGAACCGTATGGAAACGGGCGGAGAGCGATACCAGTGATCTTCTCTATCAGCCGGAGCGGGATGCGGCGGGAAATATTACCGGACAGGAACCGGTGAGCCGGATAGAACCGCAGATCTTAGAGGCAGAACAGATTCCGGAAAAGATACCGATGAGCCTTTCAAATCTGTCTGTCAATGAGGAAGATGAGCGGTTTCAGGTGAAACTGGAGGACTGTGACCTTTCAGACGAAACGTCGGAGAGCTTTCTCTTCTTGAAGGCTCAGACAGAGGAGATCCTTGGAAGAAACGGGTATGAAGTTCCGGTTACGGCCGGAGGTATCCGCTCGCTGGAGGATGTGCCGGTCTATAGCCGGGGAGTAAAAAAGGGCCAGAAAGATCTCTGGGGAATGACAACAGATCCGGGAGAGCCGGCAAAAAAGACCGTGTATGGTGCAGCGGTGCAGGAAATTACAGTGCCTGTCGAAAAGAATTCCTGTGTTCTGGATCTTATGAGAAGCATTTTCACCTGGTATCAGGAACATCCCCAGTGGAACTTTTGCGGAATCGATGGGATCAGAAAAGAGGATGCTGGTTATCAGGTAACGCTGTATGCAGGTGCATCTTCTATTGGAAATCGCAGATTTTTTACCTCAAAAGTGGAAAATGGGAAAAAGACGACGGACAGTGTCTATGCGGTGTACGAGGATCCAGTAAATCTCCGCTGGGTGTATCAGGAATATAAAAATAGCGGAAACTTCCGGTTCCAGATCGACAGACAGTATGTGATGGGGTCCGCCGGAAACAGAAGATATTATCTCGATGCGACTCTGACACCGGCTCTGATGCCGGGAACAGATGGAAAGCTGACAGAGATCATGCATCAGGTCATGGTTTATCATAAAGAGGGAGAAGAGGTGATCGATTATCTGTCGGGAGATCCGGCACATGGATACCGTGTTCCGCTGACGAGAACGGAAGATAAGATCGAGGTCACAACAGAAAAAGAGCTCGTGGAAAAAGATGTGGAGATTCAAAGCGTAGTGAGGGAGAAGACTGGTGTATACAGAATTCAGGTTCGGACTTCCGGAAAAGATTCGTTCGGAAAGGACTTTACCGATGGAAAGACGAGTCTCACCTTAAACTTTATCGTAAAACTTCCGGAAAAAGATCATGTCCTGACGGAAAAGGAGATCCAGACGATCGGAAACGCGAATGTCTGGGGATATCAGGAAGGAGACCGGATCGGTTATGCGGAATACCTTGTGAAATTCTCGGGGGCAGCGCTTGCTGTGTCAGTCTCAAAAAATCAGGACCTTTCAGACACTTACATCACTGCGAAGCGGTTGGTATACCGCGGTCAGGATAAGATCAGCGAGGATGGAGATACGGGGCTCACGCCTGTTCTTGTACTGGAACGGCCGGTAAAGCAGAAGATACGGGTAGAGAAAAAGACGGATGACGAGAAAAACATCGGAAATTTCCGGTTTAAGATCTATCTGAAGTCCAATCTGGAACGGATCTTTTGCACAAGAGACGGAGAGATCTTCTGGGTGGATAAAAACGGGAAAACGGTGCAGATCGAAGAATACCAGAAAAATTTCCCGGAGCTGGTCCAGAAGGTCTATACGAAAAAGACGGACCGCCAGGTACTGGAGACAGTGGGGCGGAAGATAGATCCGGACCATGGGGAAGCCGGGACGGATAAAGGGTATAACTATGAGAAATTCTTTGCAGCTGTCCGGACAGCGGACACGGATCGCTGGAAGAGAAGGGGATTCCTGTGGAATACATCATTTAAATCGTTTGCGGCCAGTCTCATTACCGGAAAGCAAAATGAGATCAATACCTCGGAATACGCGAAGGAGAATGCGAAGCGCTCGGACGCAGTCCGGCAGTTTGCCATCGACTGGTATCTGAAAGCGGAGCAGGAACAGATGAAACAGGGAGAAAACGCATATTCGGATGAGCAGTATGATCATGCGTTCTATCTTGCGATCCAGAAAGCGGAGGACTATCTGCAGCCATTTTTCAAGTATGATCTGGGAAAAATCTATGCGATTGCCTGGGACTGCGAAGAGAATGGCGGACTAGACGGGGATAGGACGACTCTGGCGGTCCGGAAGGAAAATGGACAGGCACAGGAAGAGGCAGCGTCAGCGGTATCGAGGTATCTTCCTTACGGAGAATATGTGATCGTGGAGGAACAGCCCCATGCGCCGGAGCTTCTTGACTTTAAGAATAGGCATTATGAGATCGATGCGCCGAAGGAGATATTTCTTCCAGTGGCAGGCGGACAGACTGAGGCTGGAGATGACTGGAAGGAGAAGTATGTATACAGGACTGCAGATTCTCCGTGGGATCTTGCAAAAAAATATCTGATACGCTTTAACGAGGAGTCGGCGGAAAACCAGAAACAGGAACTTCGGGAGTATGTGATATGTGCCCACAGCAATGATGGGGATTTTGAAGTCTATCCGTATGGACTTTCTGAGAAAAAGAGAGCAGGGCATTACGAGCCTTACGGGAATGAGAAGGTAAAGCAGTACTATCATTACCGGTCAGATAGTGAAAATGGAGCGAAGAGAGAGGGAAAGGAGATGATGACAGGCATAAAGACTGCCTATGACGGGGAATATGCGCCGATGCTTGTTCCATGGAGCATTGTGGATCCGAATGAGGAGAAGGAGGATACAGTCTGGGCCGGTTATGGGGAAAAGACATTTTTGAATCGAAAGTATTTCTCAAATCTGAGAATTGAGAAGCTTGACGCGGAAACTGGAGAGCCGATCCTTCATGATGACGCGGTATTTGGGGTCTATCGGGCGGAAAGAAATGAGACGGACGACGGGGATGGTGCCGTGCGATGTTATACGGCGGATACGATGATCCTTGGAAGCCAGCATTTTCTTGAGGCGATGGGGGCAAAGGAAATCCGGACATTTGCGAGAAAGGCAGCCGGGGCCGGAGAGCTTTTCTATGGAACGGTCCCTGCCGGAACACCGATCTGTCAGGAGAGTGATCTGGTAAGTTTTACGGATAAAAATGGGCTGCAGACAGGAACACTCATGGCGATCCCGACGATTCGGGATATCGAGGAAAAGGGGATTCTCCAGGCAGTTGGATATGCAAAAACACCGAATCCGCTTCCCGCGGGGGTTTATGTGCTGGCGGAGGTGAAGCCGCCGGCCGGGTATGTGCGTTCAGGACCTGTGGCAGTAGAGATTTACAGTGACCGGATCCTGTATTCCGGAGGCTGGACAGAAGGAAAAACGGCGGCAGCAGTTTACGGGTACGAGCAGGATCCGGATGGAATCCACCCGGAAAATGTCACGGATACTGCCAGAATATATGCGGAAAATACCGCAACAATTCTGGAAATTTCAAAAACAAAGGCAATAGACTCAATTCGTGGAATGAAAGTATCAGGGCGAGTGGAAGGAACGATATCGGAACTTCGTGCACAGTACGGGCTTGAGAATCTAGATCTTGCCTACAATCATGCAGGTACATACCAGGGATTTGGCTGGAAAAAGGGGACTCTGGAGATGCTGGAGCAGAGGAAACGCGGCGGAGAACGGGTGGAGATTGTCTATGAGAATGGAATCTTTCAGGGTTATGGTTATGTGACGAGAAAACTGGAGGCGGCAGATCATCAGAATCCGTATGTAACAGGAGCCAAGCTTGCACTTTACGATGCGATCCGGGTCAATCAGACCGGGGATTCACAGGATCATGCATTTGAAGGTGTTGAGCTCACAAGGGACAGAAATGGAAATGTGACAGATATTGTTGTAAAAGAGGGATATGCCGGAGAAAAGCTGGAATTTTCCCGGGACAGAGCATCAGTAGATGAGATGCGGGGAGAAGATACCTGGGAAATCAAGACAGTGAAGCGAAGGGATACACCGGTCTTATTCTATGATCTTGGAAATCTTGATGTGATAAAAAAGGGAAAAGACGGGACTTTCTACGGCTATGACCGGGAAGGACGGCAACAGAAGATCACCTTTGATACAGAATCGATCTATGCGTTGAAAAACGGACAGCCGGTATTTGAAATATCGGGAGGCGATTTTACAAAACTTGTGTATGACCGGAAATCGAAGGTATTTACTGCAACGGATCCGGAGACCACACTGTTTCATCTCGATGGATCTTTGTGCAGGGATGCGGAGGTTGATGCCTACACAGGCTTGGCATATGTGAAGAAGACAGAAATCGGATCGAATGGAAGAGAACAGCAGGTATTCTATGTATGGCCCGTGGTAAAGGAAACAGACACCGCGGGAAATCTGACTGGAAGAAGAAAAATACTGACGGGAAGACCGGCGGAGATCATGGAAGGAAGTGAGAATGCCTATATTACGGGAACATGGAACACGGAAACAAGGGTTTTTGAAAAATGGATGGAACCGGTTCTCGATGAGTTTGGCCTGGTGAAATATTATCCGGAGAGCGGAGCTCTGTATAAAAAGGGTGAGCCGGTCTATGACCGGGATGGGGACTATGTGACATACCGGTATGAGGAGCTTCTGGAGATGGAAAACCGGGCTGCGTATCATTTAAATGAGAGAGAAAAGCTGCTTGATGTGGGAGATCCGGAGAATGAGGCGGATGACGTGCCGCTAAAGCACAGGAAAGGAGAGTCCTATCTGATTCCAAATGTGTGGATCAGCGGCGAAAAAACGATTCAGGATGGACGGATGGATGAAAGTACGGACGGACAGCCGGACCTTTTAAGGCGGGTGATCCCGGGCAGCTATATCCTGGAAGAACTGGAAGCGCCGGATGGCTATGTCCGCACATTTCCGTCAGCAGTGGAAGTGAAGGAGACGAATGAGGTCCAGAGAGTACTCTTGTCGGATGAAAAAACAAAGGTGGAGATCGCAAAAATCGACGGAACAGAAGATTACCGTCAGAAGGTAGAAAACCGCACAGATATGGAGACAAGTGAAACAAGCACAGAGATCCGGGGCACATACAGCCAGACCTTTGTAACAGGGGCGAAGCTTGCGCTGTTTAAGGCAAAGCGGGTAAATACTGCCGATCAGGATAAATATCCTAAAGGATATTATCTCGTGAAGGCAGAGGAGACACCGGCTGTGTGGAACTCGGAAGATCCTGTGGATAACCGTAAAGCTTCAGTCACTGCAATGTGGATAACGGATGAAAAACCGAAATATTTTGAAGGAATTCCTGTAGGTGATTATATTCTGGAGGAACTAGAAACACCGGGTGGCTACATTCCTGCATCCATGGAGATTACAGTGGAGGAAACAGGAAATCTGCAGAGCTTTGTTTTGAAAGACGATCATACGAAGCTGGAGGTCTTTAAGCTTGAGAGAAATGCATCCGGGGAGAAAGAGCCGTTATCCTGGCCTGCCGCAGCAGAGTTTGTCCTCTGTGAGGCAGTTCTGGATGAGAATGGGGGAGCAAAGACGGAAAACGGCGCTTATCTGTACCGGAAAGACCGAATCGTGGACAGTTGGAAGGCGGATGATCTGTCGGAATATGTTCCGGCGATTCCAGAGGCGTATGAAAAGATGTTTGGACAGTATGGAAATGAATTCCGGCAGTTCTCGTGGAAAGAGGAATTTCAGGGAAGAGTCTCTTCAGGAGATGCCAGACTTCTGGAGGATATGGCGACGGAAAACAGAAAAATCATCACACAGATCTGGGAATTATCGGATGGAAGCAGAATGCGGGTCTCAGTCACAGTTGATGGAGATCCGAAAAGATTAACATCCGACGGTCAGCTGTCACCGCGGTTTGAATACCAGTTCCGCTATCATGACAGATCATCCGAGAGGTATCCGGGAATGACCAGTTATGATATGAGAGCCGGTCTGCACCGAATTGACCGGATCCCGGAAGGAAAATATGTACTTCTTGAGACGAGAGTTCCGGACGGTTATCAGGGAGCGGAACCGATCCTTATCACGGTAGACCAGACGGAGAATATCGTCCGTTATGAGGTGGAAAACAGACGGGAACCAGAAGAAAAGATAGCATGTGGCAGGATCAGGATCCGAAAGACAGATGCGGAAGATAAAGAATTGAAACTTTCCGGGGCATGGTTTGAGGCGGTCTGCGTACAGACGGGAGAAAAGACGGTATTTATGACAGGTGCGGACGGAATTGCGCTGTCACCGGAGCTCCCGATCGGTTATCTGAAAAATGGTGCCTGGGTCATGTACGAGTATGAGGTTCAGGAGATCCAGTCTCCACCCGGATATGGGTGTTCGGAAGAGACGTTTTCTATCGTATTTGACAGGGAAAAAGAAGCGGTGGTCCAGTTGTATGAACTTTCGATTACGAATAAAAAGACGAGAGCACAGTTCAGCAAGTTAGATATGGCGACGGGAGAAGAACTGCCTGGAGCGTCCCTGGAGTTAAAAACGGTGGATGGAACGGTCATCGATTCCTGGATATCAGGAAAAACTCCGCATTTTGTGGATGGAACGCTGACAGCAGGAGAGACGTATATCCTGACGGAGATATCTGCGCCGGATGGGTATGAGATCGCTGATTCCATCAAATTTACAGTGCCAATAGATGGAAGCTTTATAAAAATCGGGATGACAGACCGCAGAAAAACACTGGACGAACCGGAAAGACCTACTGAACCGGAGCTGCCGACAGAGCCCGCCGAATCTGAGACAACGGCGCCAGCGGAGACTCCGACAGCGCCGAAGGAACCGGAGACGTCTGAGAGACCGGCAGAGCTGGAACAGCCAACAGCGCCCACTCCGCATGACAAACCGAAGAAACCGGTGGAGGCAGAGTGGACAGAACCGGAATCGGAGGAGGAATCGAAACAAGAACGGGACCGAGAAAAGACGTATGGCAGGATTACGGTACGCTATGAGCGGGAATTTTCCGGCAGCACAGAGGGGCGAGTCCGTCAGAAGGACAGGACAAGTCTCAGGACCCCGGAGACTGGCGATACCCGGAGACCGGAAATTGCGGTATTTGGTCTGTTTATCGGATTCCTTGGTCTTTGGTATCTGCATATAAAGAAGGAGGAAAATGAGAGAAAAGAAGAACGTAAGGATAAAAAATGATGGGAGCCGAATATTCCGGCTTCCTGTCAAAAAAATTTCCGGTTTTTTAGGAAGTGTGATGTTTCTGTCATGTCTGGCATTTCCGCTGCCTACGTTTGCAGAGGAAACACTTTTCACGGAAGAGGCAGCATCTGGAAAAAAAAAATCAGAAGAAAAAGAGACTTTGATCTATGAAAGCCCCATATTTACGGATGGAGGTGAGGCATTCATACCGGAAGAGACAAGGAGCGAGGGGGAAAAGGAATACCGGTTGGTATCAAAACGAATCAGAAATGCGAAAAAAGCCGGAGAAATAACATATGCCCAGGTGACAATTCCCTATGACCTGGAAGGTGATGATACGGTGCCGGAGACGGCAGACGTTCCGCTTATCGATGAGGAGTCCGGCACAGAGTTTGAGCGGGAACTTTCTCTTGTAGATGTGGAAGAGACGTCGAGAAGCTGGTCGGATACCTTTTCCTTTTCTGTGACGGTATCTGGATACGGGGCAGATTCGTTCTATTTGGGAGATATGGAGATTCCTGGCGATGCAGATCTTGCTGATTATGGAGAAAAACTTTTAGAACTTGCAGGGTTGTCCCGGGTATGTTATCGGGTGGACCGGGTGGAATGGGACGGAGAACCTTATATGGATGGGGAGGTGATGTTCAGAAATGCGACTGCAGGCGGAAGTAAGCTGATTCGAAATGTAAAAGCAAAATATGGAGGTCAGATCCGAACACCGGATCTGGAAGGAAAGCAGTATATTGGAATTTATGAGGAAGTTCTTCCAGAAACGGAAAATGAGACAGAAAACGCACCCGAGACAGAGATCGTAAGTCGGGCAGAAGAAGAAACGGATCCCCCAGATCTTTTGAGAACCAGTCTGGCGGAGCGGATCATAGAATGGCTGGAGAGCCATGTCACAACGATAACGGTCAGTATCGGGATCCTGTTCTTTTTAGCAACGGGAATCTGGTTATTCGTGAAGACAGGAAAAAAGCCAGGGCGTCAGTTACCCTAGCTTTTCCTGCCAGTCTTTTTCCTTAAAACCGGTGAGAACAAAGGAATCGCCGATAACTAACGGACGCTTTACAAGCATTCCGTCTGTTGCGAGCAAGGCAATCTGCTCTTCTTCGTTCAGTGTCGGGAGTTTATCCTTCAATCCCATGGATTTATAGATAAGTCCGCTGGTGTTAAAGAATTTTTTTAACGGAAGTCCGCTCTTTTTATACCATTCTGTCAGTTCCTCCGCAGTGGGATTGTTCTCCTTGATGTGGCGGCTGGTATAGGATACGTTATGCTCATCAAGCCAGCGCTTTGCCTTCTGACAGGTAGAACAGGGTGGATACTCTAGAAAAAGAATACTCATAGTGAAAAACACCTCCATGGGCTTAGTATAATGGATTTTCGCGGAGAATACAATGAGAAGGAAGAGAATTGAAGGGAGAATGCTGCGGTTTCCAGGATTGGACGGACGGGAAGAAGACATTCTGTAGAGTATGTGTTAATGTCGGGAAGTTCTAAAGAAACGGCAATCGCAGGGCATAGAAGAAAAACATGGATATATTGATTTTCCTCTCAGAATTCATGGTTCCGCTCACGGTATTTTATATCGTTGGTTCCGGAATCCTCGCAAAACGGCCGGTATTCGACGATTTCCTGGATGGTGCAAAAGAAGGAATGCGGACAGTGGCGGATGTACTTCCAACCTTGATCGGACTGATGACTGCGGTGGGAGTATTGAGAGCTTCCGGGATTCTGGAGGTATTATCAGAGCTTCTGAAATTCCCAGCCGCACTCTGCCATATCCCGGTTCCGGTAATTCCGATCATCCTGGTGAGGATCATATCCAGTTCCGCGGCTGTCGGTCTGATCCTTGATATTTTTAAAGAATACGGTCCAGATTCCTTGGTGGGAAATATGGTCTCGATCATGATGGGGTGTACGGAGACAGTATTTTACACCATGAGTGTATATTTTATGTCTGCCCATATCCGAAAGACCCGTTGGACACTGCCGGGAGCTCTAGTCGCGACAGCGGCCGGGATAGCTGCAAGTATCTTTCTGGCGGATTTACTGTAAGACCGCAAGGATGCCAGGCAAAAAGCCAGGCGTTCTCAGCGGCGGAACAGCAGTGGGGACATAGCAAGAGAAGAGGCTGCAAGTCCTGAAATTTCCCGGAAAAAGGTCGGAAACACTTCACGAAAAACGCATGAGTAAATAAATTGTGAACATGCCCCT
>NZ_QWGL01000021.1 GCF_003435375.1 Clostridium sp. AM34-11AC
TAATGTTTTATACGCTATACCCAAAACTCAGAAAGAACCGGTGTGTCAGAAACAGCGGTTCTTTTTTATATCTCAGCACCGGTCAATGTACCCAGCAGGTTCGGAGACTCCTGCTCGATCTTTCTTATCGGATCCAGCTCCAGCACCGGTCAATGTACCCAGCTCCATCCAACCCCCAGCGCAGGCCTGCCTTCGGACCCGGATGCCTGATTGCGGGGGCTCTGGCTTCCTCTTGGCTCGCAGGAAAATGCGTTGGAGGAAAGGTGACACTTGTCTGAGCGCAGCGAGTTGTGTCACCTTTTCTCCGCCCTTAGCATTTTTCTGCAAGCCTAGAGGAACCGCCCCTGAAATCCACCAGCACCCGAATCCGAAGCCAGGCCTGCGCGTCCTTTTGCCAAGTTGATCCAACCTTACTCATACTTCTTCGCAATCAGCAACTCCACCGCCAACCGATCCGAGAGTCGACCGGTTTTCACAGCCTCCTCCGATTCCACACAAAACTCCACATAAGAAAGAATCTGCTCCCTCGTAAACGCCCTCGCCTGCGCCATCAGCTTCCCCGCCACAAACGGCGGTACCTTCACCCTGGACGCGATCTCACTCTTCTGCGCCCCCTTACCCGCCAATTCCTTCACCTGCAGAAGCTGGTTAAACTGCTTCGCGATCAAAAACATGATCCGCATCGGCGGCTCCTTCAGAGTCAGAAGATCCTCATAGAGATCCATCGCCTTCCTCGTATTCCCCGCCACGATCGCCGTCACCATCTCAAAGATCCGGTTCGTCACATGGACCGTCCCGACCGCCTCCACGTCCTCCTTCGTGATCACCTCGCGCCCCATGGTATAGCAGATCAGCTTCTCCAGCTCCATCCTGATATTCTCCATGTCATCCCCGGTCCGCTCCATAAAATACTCCATGACCTGGCGCGTGATCTTCTTCCCGTCCTTCGAAAGGATCCCCGCTGCCCAGCGCATCAGCTGGTCCGCGTCCTGCTTCTTTAATTCCGCTGCATACCCGTTGTCCTTCACCTTCTTGTAGAGCTTATTCCTCTTGTCAACCTCATTCTCCACAAACACCATACATGTAGACTCCGGGATCTCCGGGATATAATTCACAAGCTCCTCCGGCGCACTGCTCTTAAAAAATCCGCTGCCATCGATCAGCACAAGTCTCCGCTCAGCAAAAAAAGGCATGGTGTCCGCGAGACTAATGATCTCTTTCACATCCTGTCCCTTGCCCTCAAAATAATTATAATTCATCGTGTCATCCCCGGCGATCGCCTCCCGGAGACGCTTTTTATAACTGTTCACAAGAAACGGCTCATCCCCAAACAGCAAATAGACTCTCCTAAATGTCTTATCCTTAATATCCTGGTTTAAAGTCTGCATAGCCGCCTCCGTAAACTGTCTTATTGGTATCATTTTGAAACTTTTCTAATTTTATCAGATATACGAACACTGGTCAAGCTGCGCCTTCGGGCGCTTCGCGTCCTCCTCATCCTTTTTCTTCACGAGCACCACCAGGCTGTACACGAAGAATACAATGAAGACGATCGCTGCGGACATCGCCGCTGGGCTGCTCCAGGACAGTGTGATAATGTAGGACGGGATGATATACGGCGCGAGGACCAGAAGTTCTAAGAGTTTCTTTCTCTTTACATTCGTATAGGCGGTTAAGAATACAAAAAAGCTTCCCGCCGCCACCGCGATGACTGTTGACGCAGTGGATATGATAAGCGTATTCCGGACCGCCTTCACCGTTCTCTCCTCATGCAGCATGTCCACATAGTTTTGCAGACCAAAGCCTCCGTCGGTCGTCAGGCTCATCCGAAGGAGGCTTAAAATCGGCATAATGAATATGAAGCACACTGCGATGAAAAAGAGGATCCGGCCTGCAATTGTTTTAATTTTACTGGATTTCATGTTTTTTCCTCTTATTATAGAAACGCGATGTAAAATGCAAAACGGACTTTTTGTAAAATCTTTGTAAGCGGAAATTAAAACTTTTCCTTCCGATGTAAAGCACGGTCAGTCTGTGTCAAGCGGAAGCATCGTTTTTATTTTAAGTTTCTTTCCACCTGTCCGGACCATGACAGCGCCGGAAAGGCCTGTTTCATAGATCTTTGATCCGTGTTCTAAAAGCCGCTTCCGGACTTTCTCCGCAGGATGTCCGTACCGATTCTTTCTTCCGTAGGAGAGGATCGTCACGGATGGGGACAGTTTTTCTATAAACTCTTCGCTGGATGAGGTGGCGGAACCGTGATGTCCGGCTTTTAAGATCGTCACCGGAGTCAGAACGCCGGAAGTCAAAAGTGTTTCCTCCCCGGATGTCTCCATATCTCCCGTGAGGAGCATGGAAAAACGTCCGTAGGTCAGGCGGAATACCAGGGATTCCTCATTCCGGTCCGTGAACTCTGTTCCGCCATCCGGCGACAGGCATTCCATGGACATTCCTTTTCCCGGAAAGTTATTCCATATATCTCCCTTTTGGGCATAAAAAACAGGAATATCCCGCTTTTTCGCAAGTTCCGCCATCTTCCCGTAGATCTCATCCTTTCCCGCCTCCGGCATCATGAGACCTCCCACCCGGATTCCCGATTCCGGGTGTTCCAGAAGATACCGGATCCCGTTCATGTGATCCTGGTCCCCGTGGGTCATGACCGCAAGATCCAGACGCGTCACCCCCTGGCTCTTGAGATACGGCACCAGAACCTTCTCTCCGATGGATTTCTGCTGGCTGCTGCCGCAGTCCACCAGGATCGTATGGGATTCGGAGCGCAGAACGATTCCGTCGCCCTGGCCTACGTCGAGGAATGTGGCAGAGAATCCGGTTTGGCGGGATGGGAGCAGGAAAAGAAATGCCGCAAGCCAGGCGGCGCATAATAACACCAGGCGATGTTTTTTATTTTCCGCAATCTCCATCCCCCTCTCATAAACAACTGCTCCGAATATCATCAATCCATAATAACACCCAATTTTCCATATTTCCGGCTGCCCCAGCACTAGCTCTGCCCCCGGAAGCTCCCCTGTCCAATTACATATCACCTCATAAAATTTCAAAATATAATGCGCGCCTCCAAGCATCGCACCCCCAACCGATTCTGATAAAAAAGACAGACCTAGTCCAAGAAATCCCGATATGACCACATACGCCATAAGCGGGATCACAATTAGATTTAAGAACACCCCGTAGACCGGTATCCCAAAAGAATGCCAGAGAATGACCGGCGCTGTCACCACCTGGATCGAAAGACTTGTAAAGAACGCGGACGCTGCCGCAGATATTTTTTCATCCGTAAAAAGCTTTTCCCCCCGCGAAGAAAAAAGCCTGCCGGGATAGATCAGTGATGTCACCGCAAGAAAGGACAGCTGAAAGGACGCCTGGGACAGCAGATACGGATGAGCAACCAGCAATCCTGCCGCCGGAATACACATTGCCGTCGGAAGATCGTATGTCCGCCCTACGGCCGCCGCGAGAAAGGAGAGCCCTGCCATTGACACCGCCCGGGCCACAGACGCGCCGCTGCCCACCATCATGCCGTAGGCGCAGAGAAATCCCCCTGCGAAGATCCCGGAGATCCAGAACCCCGCCCCGCCTTTCCTGAAAATCTTCCAGATTCCCAGTCCCACAATGGAGACATGAAGCCCGCTGATGGCAAGGAGGTGGGATATCCCATTCTTCCGGTAAAGTTCATAAATTTCACTGTCCAGATCATCCTTCTCCCCAAAGAGAACCGCCGACAGAATTCCAGCGTCCTCCGGGAGAGCGATCGCCTTTAACCGCTCAGAAAGGCACCTCCGGATCCGGTACAGGCTGTCCGAAAATACATGTACCTTCCCGCCAGTCACCGTATATCCCTCCACATAGATGATCCCGGAAATTCCGCGGGACCTGCAATACAGACGGTAGTCAAACGCCCCAGGATTTCTCGCCGGATCTGCCGTTTTTCCCTCTCCGAAGACTCGGATTTTCTCACCGACAGCGGGTGATGGTTTTTGCTTCGAAACCGCCTCAGCTGCTTCCCCTGTTTTATTCACATCCAGATAACATAAAACTCTTCGAAGCTTCTCACCAGACTCCCCATCTTTACCTTCCATTGCGCAATCCCTAAGCACGACCTCCAGCGTCCCATCCTTCTCCTTCACCGACTGGACAGTTCCCTGAAGAACCACGCCATCCTCATGTTCCTCCCGGAAAAATCCCTCCTCCCGGGAGAAAACCGCCTGCTCCGCTCCCATCCGAAGACATCCGGCAGACATTCCCGCCACAAAAAGAAAGACCGGCAGCCCATATCTGCTCTTCCGGCGGGCAAACACGCACACCAAAAAGAGCAGCCAGACTGCCAGTCCAAAAATCATCTGCTCTGCCGGGATCCACAGGTTCAGTGTCTCTCCAAGTACCAATCCCCCTGTCACACACAGCAAAGGCCTTTTAATCGTTTTTTCCTCCTACGATATAATCGTAATTTCGTTCAAATACCGTGCTTAACGGAATCTGGTCCCGGAACACATCGTCCTGGGATCCGTTGATCCGGATCTGCACACGGCTCACCGTCGAGAGCTCCGCAAGGGAATCCACGATGGAATAGATCGGAATATATGCCGCCACATCCAGAGTGCTGTTTAAAAACGCCGCGTCAAGGTTGATTGAGCAGACCGAATCATTGACGGACACATTCAAAAGCTTCACATCTGACGGGATCGTCGCATAATGTCCAAGCTCCTGAGGACCTTCGATCAGCTGTTCCACGATGAGGCGCTCCAGGGATGTATTGCTGTTCTGCATAACTTCCCGCTTTTCCTCCACCAGCTGGTCTCCCGCCTCATTGGCAAAATACAGCGTCAGCTCCGTCCGCTCGAAGGAGTTGACATCGCGGATGCTGTCCACAAAATCAGAGGCGGAAAGCATTCCCACCGGGTTTCCCGCAGCGTCCGTGATCGGCTGCTCCGCGCAGTAGATGCTCAGATACTCGATATCCGGAATCTGGGTCAGTGTTTTCGTCAGCGCCGCCCGGCACAGGATCTCCTGCACCGAATTCATCAGCGCATAGTTGGCATCTGCATATAAATACAGAACATTCCCCTCGATCCGGTAGGTGATCTTTTCGATCCGCTCCGGTAGCGCTCTCTGACAGTCGAGATCCGCCGGCACATTTCCCATCTTATCGAGAAGTTCCCGGACCAGTGCATCCAGGTCCGTCGTCTCCGTCCGGTACTCGCTTCCAACGAGCTGGATCCCGGACGTGTTTAAATAGTAGATCGTATAGGCATTTCCGCTCTGCTCCACGGTCGTCTTTCCCGTACAGCCGCTTAAGGCGAACAGGACCGCGAAGAGGAGAAAAAACACCCGAAACATCCTAAATTTCTTCATTTTTCTCCCTCCTACGGAATATAGATCAACGGGATCCGCACCATAAAGGTACTTCCCTCGCCCTCGACACTGTCCACACGGATCGCGCCGTGATGCATCAGGACCACACTTTTCGTGATCGCAAGTCCAAGCCCTGTTCCGCCGGTCTCTCTGGATCTCGCCTTGTCCACGCGGTAGAAGCGTTCGAACACGCGCTCCTTAAACTCCGCAGGAATACCGATTCCGGAATCCGCAACCTTTAAATAGAAGAACTTGTGGTCGGCATCCAGTGTGACCCGGACCCATCCGTCTTCCTTATTATATTTGACCGCATTCTCCACCAGGTTATTCACCGCCAGGGAGAATTTCACCTCGTCAATATCCGCTGAGACATCGCGCTTACTCTCGAAGATCAGCTCGATATTCCGCTTTCTGGCGATGGGACGCAGGCGTTTTAAGACCATCTCGATCAGTCCGTTGATCTGGACCTGGCTGCAGGAAAGTCCCGAGGACGCCTTGTCCATGCGGACCAGAGTCAGAAGATCGTCGATGATCTTACTCTCACGGTCGATCTCATCGGAGATATCGTGCATGAATTCCTGGTAAAGTTCCTTCGGCGTGTCCTCCATTCCCATCAGGGAATCCGCAAGGACACGGATCGACGTGATCGGAGTCTTGAGCTCATGGGAGACATTGGAAACAAACTCCTGTCTCGACTGGTCCACGGCCTTCAGCTTCTCCAGGGTTTTATTGATGGTCTCGGAGATCTGCTTTGTCTCCCGGTACGCCTCCTCATTGACATCCTCATCCAGGTTTCCCTCACCTACACGCCGGATCGACGCGATCAGGCTTCCAAAGGGCTTCATGATAAAATGGACCGAGAGGACCGCAAGGATCAGCAGGATCACGAAGATCATCATCTCGTACAGGGATGCCTTATCATTCAGACTGTCCTCCAGACTGTACATGCTCTCCGTCGACGCTGTCACGATCATCACGCCCGCAGTCTTTCCCGTTGTGATGGTTCCCGTCTCCTGCTCAAACTCCGGAATTGGGATTGCCAGGACGAAATAGTGTTTCAGGCTGTCATACCGGCTCGTATTCTCACCCTGGAAGCACCTGATCACCTCATTGGAAATCAATGTCTTTCCCTTCGAGAGAGAAAACGTATCCTCTACGATCTTAAACCCGGAGTTTACGATCAGGATCCGTCCGCTGAAGATATCCGAGAGCAGGGAGAGCTCCGTATCGATGGCGGCGTTGTCCACCACCGAGTTTGTGAGATATCCAGTTCTTGACATCTTATTGCTCAGGATCTGACACTGGTTCTGGACATCAATGATCCGGCGCTCCACCTGACTCTGTCTTGAGGAACTGGCAAGGATCCGGCTCTCCACGAGAAGCGGGATCATACAGAACATCACCATCAGGATGATCAGGGGAACCTTGACGCTCGGCGTATGCTTCCGGTAAATTTTCCGGATCCTTTCCCTAATTTTTCTCATGTTCCTCTTCCATCTTTCTCGTTGCCGTCACAGCAAGGCTGCCCGGTCCGATATGGCACGCGATGCTTAAGGAAAGCGGTGCCATGTATACATCAGCATTCGGGAAGCGCTCTTCGACCTCTTTCTTAAACTCCAGCGCTGCTTCCTCGTTGTCGGTGTGGGCGATTGCCAGATGGCAGTTTCTGCACTCACTGTCGTGAAGCCTCCCGTCCAGCTCTTTCTGGATCGCGTTCATCATCATGGTCTTTGCCTGCTTCATGGTACGGGCTTTCGCGAAGGAATCAAGCTTTTCACCTAAAATGATCAGCACTGGCTTGATTTTTAAAAGTGTGCCGAGAGCCGCTGCAGCCGGTGTGATCCGGCCGCCCTTTTTCAGGTATTTTAAGGTATCGACGGTGATGAAGATGACGGAATCAGCCGCAGTCTCCTCCAGGCGCTTCTTGATCTGCGTTCCGTCCATCCCCATAGCTGCCAGCATCTGCGCGTCCTTTACAGACTGATACTGGGTCACAGAGATCCGTCGATTGTCAACGACGAACACTTTTCCCTCGTACTCATCCTCTCCCGCCAACATCATCGCTGTGGAGCAGGATCCGGAAAGTCCGGAGGACATCGGGATATGGATGATCTGGTCATACTCTTTTAAGAGCTTGTCCCACATCTTCAGGATGGAATCTGGTGTGGGCTGGGAGGTAGCGATATCAGCATTGTCCTTTAATCTCTGGTAGAACTGCTCCCGTGTCAGTGTGATATCTTCGTAATATGTTTCTCCATCTATCATAAACGGCATTGGCAGAACCGCAACTCCCATCTCTTTTGCCTGAGCCTGGGTGATTCCGCTGTTGCTGTCTGTTACAACTGCAATTTTCATACAAAACTGCCCCTTTCTGTTTCTCTTTCGTCCGCCCTCTTTCTCTCCATTCCATACGGACAGGACTCGCTCCTATTTTAACCGATTTCCTACCTAAATGGAAGTGCAAAACTGCCCAAACTGTGGACGAAATAGAAAATTTATGATATGCTGAGCAGTAAGTGAGTGAAAAGCATGCTCGCATGTTTGGCACGAGCGGCGAAGCGGATTACGGCAGCCGCAAAGCAGCGCTTAGTGTGAAAGCGCAGACCGTAATATGCAATGTATTTTTTATATGGAGGTACAGATTATGCCTTATTGTCCGAAATGCGATATGGAATTTGTCGAGGGAATCAAAGTCTGCAGCGATTGCGGCGGTCCCCTCGTGGAATCAAAAGAAGTGGCGGAAGCCATGAAAAAGAAGGAACAGGAAGAACAGCTTGCCGCCATGGCGCAGGAGATGGATCCGTTTTCCGGTGAAGGGACTGATACGGAGTTCTCCGGGGATAATCCACCCGAGAAGTCTTCCCCGGCCGCTGAGCCGGTCCACGCCTACGTGGATAAGGGCCAGCGCTACGATGACATGAGTTCCTCCGCATCCGCGTTCTTCTTAGTCGGCGGGGTACTTGCCATCGGCGCGGCACTCTGCCTTCTGGGAATTTTCCATCTCCCAATGGCAGGATTCCAGAAATATATGTTTGAGGGCGTTCTCGTTGTTCTCGCCATCGGCAGCTTTGTCGTTGCAGTCTCCTCAAGGAAGCGCGCTGCCGAGTTAAAGGTGGAAGCCGACGATGAAAAACGCCAGACCCAGGAGATCATCGATTGGTTCTTAAAGAATTACTCCGCAAAAGAGCTGGATGAGCAGCTTCTGATGGAAGACCCGGACCTCTCCGGCGAGGAACTGAGTCTCAAGCGCTTCGAGCTGATCCAGGATTTCCTCATCACCGGCCGCGACATCCCTGACCAGTCCTATGCGGATTCGCTCTGTGAGACGCTGTATACGAAGCTATACGATCAGGAATAATTTAAAAGACTGTCTGACCGATGAACCTGATTCATCAGCCGGGCAGTCTTTTTAATTTTCTTATTCAAATTTCACGATTTCCTTCTTCAGCCTCATCATGATCTTCTTCTCCAACCTCGAAATATATGACTGGGAGATCCCCATGAGATCCGCCACCTCTTTCTGCGTCATCTCCGCCCCATCCCGGCGCTTCAGACCATAGCGCAGCTCCACGATTTTTCTCTCCCTCGGGCTTAAGCGGCTCACCGCATTCTTAAGAAGGTCTTTTTCCACCTCATCCTCCATGTCTTTATAGATCACATCCTCCTCCGTCCCGAGAATATCCGACAGCAGAAGCTCATTCCCGTCCCAGTCCACGTTTAACGGCTCATCGATGGAAACCTCAAGCTTCATCTTGCTGGTCCTACGAAGATACATCAGGATCTCATTCTCAATGCATCTGGACGCATAGGTCGCCAGCTTGATATTTTTCGTCGGGTTAAAGGTGTTGATGGCCTTGATGAGTCCAATGGTCCCGATGGAGATCAGGTCCTCTACGCCAACGCTGGTATTGTCAAATTTCTTTGCTATGTAGACAACCAGGCGGAGATTGTGCTCGATCAGCTCTGCCTTTGCCTCTTTCTCCTCTTCGGTTCCAAACTTATTTAACGCCTCAGTCTCCTCCTTCAGTGACAGCGGAGCCGGAAGAATATCCGCACCTCCAATATAATGGATCTCCCCCCGCTCCGGACGAATCATCGTGCGGAACCCCATCACTTTTTTGAGGCGGAACCGGTTTGGCATAGAAATTCTCATAATCATACTCATTCTCTCCTTTTTCTAACTGTTAGTCACCTTCACAGTTATTTTTTCACACATCGTCGTTCAGACTTCATGTCAATCCCCTATTGCCACAGGCACATTTTCCCCTGACACCAGACACTCCGGCAGTATCATCGTAAAATCCTTCCCGAAAAACAGAGGTTCCTTCGAAATCGCCACGATCGGACGCTCGATCCAGATACTCCCGCACTCTTCGGACATGACCTCCATCCGGTCAAAGAGAACTCCCGGCAGCATTCCATTTTCCGTTCCGACAGCCCGGTATGGGATCATAAGGACTCCCGCCTTCTCGCCTAAGAACTCTTTCGCATCCGCCGCCGCGATAATGCTCACCGGCTTTCCCGTCACAGGCTCCAAGAGCCGATTCCCTGAATCCGCCATCGCCGTGAACTCCTTCGACTTTTCATTTAAGAAAAGACGGACCTGATACCGTGTTTTCCCGATCATCGGCCGCCTCACAAGAGCTACCGCCAAGAAACGAACTCCCATACAGAAAAATCCCATAAACATCAGACTTTTCCAGCCTGTAAGAAAACACCGCTCCCGCAGAATCGCCAGCCCACTCTGCAAAATCCCTGCGGATAAGACCAGGACTCCCAGTTCCTTCCCGCGCCACTTCAAAACTTTCATCCAGGAATCTCCTCTATCTGCAGAAGCATTCCTTTTCTCCTGGCGCATGGTCTGTTTTCCCGGAAAAGCGATCCAGATCATCAAAAATCCTGTCACCAGCAGTTTCCAAACTTCCCATATCCCAGCGAATACCGGCTGTCCGCCTGCAGGACATCTTCCCATAAGTTCCAGATAAACGCTTCCAGTACTGCAGAGTCCCCCGGCGATCCCGGCGCCCAGAAGTCTCAAGGCCTCTGCCCGCCTTCTCATAAGCACCGCCGCCAGCCATAAGATCAAAACATCCCGGTACACCTCCTCCAGAAAAAAGAGATCGGCGTACCAATCATACTCCACCGGACTTCCTCCTTTCCCTGGCATCCCTTTCTGATGTTTTCCCATAGTATACCTGTCTTTCTCTCCAGAATTTGTCAAAGCAGGGACGAGAAATTTGAAAACCCATCGGGTCGTTTTAACAGAATCTCTCCTGTTTTTTCATGAAGATCAGAGATTTCCGCAGACATTTGCGGAATACACGAAAAAAGAAGAACAAAAAGAGAGCAGATCTGGACAATTTTTGTCGCGATCTGCGGTGAAATTTCAGAAATATTTCGCGCGAGTGCGCATCATTGGCACGTTAGTGCCTTTTGTGTAATAGGGAATTCCTCGGAATTTCCTATTACACAAAAAGACCTGGAAAAGATTTCTCTCTTCCAGGTCTCAATATGTTCATAAATTAAATTCCAATACGGCTTGTCCGTCCTCAGAATCTTATCTGCGGTTCTTTAAGAAATCCGGGATATTGATCTGGGTCTCGCCGCGCTGTGCCGGACGGTAAACCGGGGCATTTCCAGTCGGGATGTTGTACTTCGGTGCGGAAGTCTCTGTTGTAGCTGCTGCCTCAGACGGAGTCTTTACGGACGGAGCAGTTCTCTGAACCGGGGCCTGCTGAGCCGGTACCTTTGTCTTGTAGTTTGTGAAATCCTTCATTGCGCGCTCAACCGGTGTGTTTGCACCGTGTGCGTCAAGGCCTGTAGCGATAACTGTGATCGTTACCTCGTCCTCCGCATTCTCATCGTACATAGCGCCGAAGATGATGTTAGCGTCATCGCCTGCAAGCTCCTGAACATAGCCAGCAGCCTCGTTTGCCTCGATCAGGCTGATGTCGCCGGAAATGTTGATGATAACGTGGGAAGCACCCTCGATGGTTGTCTCAAGAAGCGGGCTGGATACAGCCTGCTTAACAGCCTCAAGTGCCTTCTCGTCGCCCTTCGCCTTACCAATACCGATATGAGCGATGCCCTTATCTGTCATAACAGTCTGAACATCAGCGAAGTCAAGGTTGATAAGACCCGGAACATTGATCAGGTCTGTGATTCCCTGTACTGCCTGAAGAAGAACCTCATCGGCTTTCTTTAATGCATCCGGCATGGTTGTCCGTCTGTCAACGATCTCAAGGAGACGGTCGTTTGGGATCACGATCAGAGTATCCACTGCGTTCTTTAAGTTCTCGATTCCCTTTAACGCGTTGTTCATTCTCTGTCTGGCTTCGAAGCGGAACGGCTTTGTTACAACGCCGACTGTAAGAATTCCCATGTCTTTTGCGATCTGAGCGATCACCGGAGCTGCACCGGTACCGGTTCCGCCTCCCATACCACAGGTAACGAATACCATATCTGCGCCCTTAAGTGCCTGGGAGATCTCCTCCTGGCTCTCCTCAGCTGCCTTCTCGCCGATCTCCGGCTTTGCGCCTGCGCCGAGTCCCTTTGTGAGCTTCTCACCGATCTGCATGGCAGTCGGAGCTTTACAGAACTGAAGCGCCTGTTTATCTGTGTTGATACCGATAAACTCAACGCCCATAATATTTTCTTCTACCATGCGGTTTACCGCGTTATTTCCGGCACCGCCGACACCGATCACAAGAATTCTTGCGGCATTCTCTGCCTCGTTTATCTTAATCTCTAACAAGAATGTCTCCTCCTTTAATATCTATCAATCTATTACATCTGTATTAGCATGGTCATAAAAATCCCAAGTTAATCTAACATATATCATATTTGATTTTTTGAAAAATATCAACCTTAAATTTATGGTTTTTTTGAAAAAAACACTGATTTTCCGCTGTCCCCGGCCTAAGCTTTCTTACGGTCAGCGCAGCAAGTGCGCAGACCTGATGAATCGTTACTCTAATTCTTCTTCACAAAACGGTACGTCGGGCTGGAATTCGTCTCGTCATAGGTATCCAGATACAGCGTACCCGAAAGTCCTGTGAGCTCCGTCATGATATCGTGAAGCTCCGCGATCTTTCCGTCAAGGCTATCCGAATTTCCAAGCTCCACCGTGATGTCCCCCATCACAAGCTCCGCCTCATTGTAGCTGTTATAGTTGATCTTGTCCACCTGGATATCGCTGACATTCAGCACCTGGGTCAGGTTTAAGATCTCGCCGAAAATATCCTGATCCGCCACCGGAAGCGGCTGGTGCAGGACGATATGTCCGAACTCGAGACCAGTGATCACCGGAACGCCCGGAAGCTGCTCGGAAGAGCTCTCCACAATGATTCCATCCTTATCGAAGTACATGTAGCTGCTCATGTAGGAGACGCAGCCCACAACGCTCTTCTCAAACACAACGACCTCCACCTTTGTGGGGCTCTTGAAATTGATCTTATATTCCTCGATAAACGGAATGGACTTGTGCTCCTTAAACCGGTTCTGATAATAGCAGAACGCGGAATTTCTGGACCACTTGCCGTCAAATAAGAGCGACTCGATCTGTTCCTTCGTATACTGCTTATTTCCGCTCACTTCCACATCCTTGATCCGTATCGAAAAGACAAGAACGAGAAGAATGACGAGAATCGCCAGGAACACTCCAATGATGATCCCCGTCTTTCTTCCTCCTCTCCTGTTGTACATTCCAAATCCGTTGCTGCTTCTTCTCCCGAAATGGAAATTGAAGCCGCGTCTTCCAAATCCAAGACCTCTTCTTCTAAATAACATTTTCTCTTCACCTGTTATCTGATCACTTGTTCTCACGTAACATCATTGGGACCCGCGCACCTGACACACTGATCACCGGAAGACTCTGGTCTGGAGCAAAAAATCCATTGCCACGATCATCACAGCTCATCTTCCTCTATGTCTGCCCCAAGCTTTCTCAAATCTCTTCCGATATCCTCGTACCCGCGCTTTAAATGTCCACTGTCCGAGATCACACTGAGTCCGTCCGCCGCCAGGGCCGCCACTAGAAGCGCCGCCCCGCCGCGAAGATCCGGCGTCTCCGCAATTCCCGGAACAAGAGGATATCTTCCTCTTATTATGGCTGTATCTTTATGGAGCGATACGTCGGCCCCAAAGGCTGCAAGCCGCATCGCCGCCTCAAACCGTGCCTCATACACGGTCTCTTTAAACCGGCTCTCCCCGCTTCCCGCTGCCTCCACGGCGAGAAAGACAGACTGAAGATCCGTCGGAAATCCCGGGTATGGCCCGGTGTCGATCTCGACCCCGGCCGGACGCCGTTCCATCACCATACCGATCCTGGCTTTCGGTCCGGTCGCCCCGGATATCCGGATCCCGGCTCCCATTTTTCGGAGTGCCTTTAACGGTTCTACCAGAACCACCGGATCCACACCGGTGATCTCGATCTCCCCGCCGGCTGCCGCTGCCGCCGCCAGGTATGTCCCCGCACAGATTCTGTCTCCTGCCGTCACATGATCCGTCGGAAAGAGCTTTTCCACCCCGTCCACCGTGATAGTCCCGGTGCGCTCCCCGGATATCTTTGCTCCCATAGAACGCAGGAAGCTGCAGAGTTCCACGATCTCCGGCTCCCTGGCACAGTTTAGGAGCTTTGTCGTGCCGGATGCCAGAGCGGCAGCCATCAACGCGTTCTCCGTCGCCCCGACACTGGGATATGGAAAACGGAATGTTGTTCCACAAAGCTTTTTCGCTTTTGCAATCAGCATTCCGCCATCATCAAGTATCTCTGCTCCCATTGCCCGGAGCACATCCAGGTGAAAATCGATCGGACGTTTTCCGATCACACAGCCGCCCGGATACCAGGTCGTCACCTCCCCGGCCCTGGATAACAGCGGTCCCAAAAGCAGGCTGGAAGACCGCATCTTCCCCACCGTCTTCTCGGAGATCACCGTTCCAGAAAGCCCGGAGGCATCGATCTCCAGGACATCGTCCTGAAACATCACCTGACACCCAAGGTCCCTTAAGATCTCCGCCATGAGGAACACGTCCGAAATTCTCGGAACATTCCGTATCTCGGTTCTTCCCTCTGTCAAAAGACTCACCGCCATCATGGGCAGCACCGCGTTTTTTGCACCCTGGACTTTTATTTTTCCATGCAGAGGCTTAAGCCCCTGAACTTTAAACACCTGCAAACCGATTCCCCCGCATATGCCGCTATAAAACAGTATATGCAAGAGTATCAATTATGTTACTGCTGTTCCAGCCTGATCTGGTTGGACACACTTAGTACCATTCCCATCTCAATCATCAAAAACAGCACCGACGTACCCCCGTAACTGATAAACGGAAGCGTGATTCCCGTGTTAGGAATCACATTCGTAACAACGGCAATGTTCAAGACGACCTGGATCGCGATATGTGCCAGAACACCTGTCACCAGCATTGCACCAAATAGATCCGGCGCATTTCCGGCGATGACTAAAAATCTGTACAGCATGAACAGGAACATGAATATCACGGCTACCGCGCCGAAAAGTCCCAGCTCCTCGCAGATCACCGCGAAGATCATATCGTTCTGCGGCTCCGGAAGGAAGCTTAACTTCTGGATACTCTGTCCCAGTCCCTTTCCGAGAAGGCCGCCGGAACCGATGGCGTACAGTCCCTGAAGGACCTGATATCCACCGGACTTCGGATACGCCTCCGGGTTTTTCCACACCAGGATTCGGCTCAGCTGGTAGGAATGGAGGATTCCCGCCTTCTCGAGGGCGATGGCCACAGGCGGCGCGAAGACGATGACAGTGATTCCAAGCGCCACCGTCGCAATAAATGGCCATTTTCTCTTGCACGCGATAAACATCATGACGAAAGCGATTCCGCAGATGATGATACCGGAGCTTAAGTTGTTCATGGTGACGAGAAGTGCCAGAGGTCCGATGAGGACCGCGATCATTCCCCACACCCGCCATTCATTGATCTGCTTTCCAAGTCTCGTGATGAGCACGGCCAGAAGCAGGATCACCACGATCTTTACAAGCTCTGCAGGCTGAAAACGCAGGGATCTTGTTCCCAGCCATCTTTTCTTGCCGTTAACCGCGATTCCCAGTGGTGTAAATGTTACAAGGATCTCGCAGATATAGGATACCACTACTGCCGGAACAGTAAACTTCGCCAAGAAGTGATAGTCGATCTTTGAAATGATCAGCATCAGGATGAATCCAGCCACGGCGATCTGTCCCTGACGCACCATGTAGTAGTTGGACGGCTGCCTGCTCACCTGGGCATTGTAGGCGCTGGAACTGTAGATCATGATCAGTCCGAATACCGTAAGGAAGATAATGACCACTAAGAGGTCATAGTCGTAAAAACGGCGTGCTTTCTTTTTCCGTTTTCCCTCTTCCTGTACAGGAGCCCCGTACATCTGCTGCTGCCGCAGCATTTCCTGTCTCTGCTGCATCTCACGGCGCTGCTGCATCAGAAGCTGCTCTCTTCGCTGTCCCTCCTGCTGGCGTTTCGCCCGCTCTCTTTCAATCTGCTGACGCTCCAACTGTTCTCCGGACATCTGCTGTCTCTGCATCTGCTGTCTCTGCATCTGCTGTCTCTGCATCTGCTGACGATGTACCTGATGTCTCTGCGCCTGTGCCCTGCCGCCGGCTTTTCGAACTTTCTTTCGAGCCACGCTAAGCCTCCATTACAGCGCGTTGACGCATTCCTTAAAGATCCGTCCGCGCTCCTCAAAGTTCTTGAACATTCCCCAGCTTGCGCATGCCGGAGAGAGCAGCACATAATCGCCTGCATTCGCGTAAGAAGCGCATACCTGAACGGCCTCCTGCATGTCTTCCGCGTACATGATATCCGTGATACCATGTTTCTTTGCGCACTCAGCGATCTTGTCTCTTGTCTGGCCAATGAGGACGAGATAGCGGACTTTTCCGTCAAAGTTCTCGATCCACTCGTCATACTCGGAATGCTTGTCATATCCGCCTGCGATTAAAAGTGTCGGTCCCGGCATCGCCTTGATGGCCTGGATCGCCGCATCCGGGTTTGTTCCCTTGGAGTCATTATAATAAGTAACGCCGAAACGCTCTCTTACATACTCGATCCTGTGCTCGACTGCCTTAAATTCCTTGCACGCCTCGCGGATCATATCCATCGGGACGCCTAAATGGATCGCGATGGCAACGGCTGTCATCACGTTCTCGTGGTTATGTCTTCCGATGATGTTTAACTCGTTGACATCGAGGACCTTCTCGTTCTTTCCATCATGGCGGTAAACGATGAAATCTCCGTCCATGAAGATGCCCTCGTCGAGCTTCTCCTTGCTGCTGAAGTAGAGGACCTTGCACTTTAAGGTCTTTCCGAATTCTCTGAGGACCGGATCCTCGTAGTTTAATACGCAGGTATCTTCCTCTGTCTGGTTTCTTGTGATCCCCTCTTTGACCTGGATATAGCACTCCATGGTCTTATGGCGGTCCAGATGGTCCGGAGTGATGTTTGTGATCGCGGACACATTCGGATGGAAATCCATGATGGTCTCAAGCTGGAAGCTGGAAACCTCCGCGACGGTAACGGACTCGTCTGTGGTTTCAAGAGCGTGAGCGGTGTACGGATCACCGATGTTTCCTACTACGAATACGCTCTTATAGAACTTTCTCATGATCTCGCCTGTGAGGGCTGTCGTTGTTGTCTTTCCGTTTGTACCTGTGATAGCCGCAAGTTTTCCCTTTGAGCAGTGGTAAGCAAGCTCGATTTCACTCCAGATCGGGATCTTCGCCTCGTCGATCACCGCAACGAACGGTGACTCAAGCGGAATACCAGGGCTGATGACGCATAACTCCACACCCATAAGGTCTGTCTTCTTCAGTTCACCGAGAACGATCGTCACCTTCGCGCCCTCATCAAATTTTGCTTTCAGCTTCTCTTCGGAAAGCTTCTCATTTCCATCATAAAGAACCACTTCGCCGCCCTGGGCAAGCAGAAGCTTTGCGGCAGAAATACCGCTGATTCCCGTTCCTGCAACTAATACTTTCTGTGACATGGTTTCTCCTCCTATATACTCGTAATGAATGACCGCTCAGCCTGCTATTTTCCTGCGCATGTCTGAACATTTACCCTAATTATAATCCCATGTAGGCAACCAGGCAAAGGATCGCCGTAACGATCGAAAATACTGCGACAACTCTCGTCTCGGACCATCCGCAAAGCTCGAAATGGTGGTGGATCGGAGCCATCTTGAAGATTCTCTTCCCGCCAGTCTTTTTAAAGTATGTGACCTGAATGATGACGGAGAGGACCTCCACCAGGTAGATCAGGCCAACGACGGCGATAAAGATCGGCATCTGCATCATGAACGCGCTGGATGCCACGAAACCGCCGAGGGCCAGGGAACCCGTGTCTCCCATGAACACCTTCGCCGGATATACGTTGAACAGTAAAAAGCCTAACAGACTTCCCACAACGGCACCTGTGATCGGGCTGATCCCGCTGTTTTCTCCGATGGCAACCACGGTGAAGAATGTCGCCACAAGGATCGTAACACTTGTGCAGAGACCGTCAAGGCCGTCTGTAAAGTTTACACCGTTGTCGGTTCCGAGAACGATAAAGAATACCGCCGGAATAAACAGCCAGCCGAGATTCAGATAGTATCCATTTTCAAATCCGCCAGTGAAAGGGATCAGCATTCCTGTTCCCACTTCTCCGGAAGTCATCAGATAGTAGGTGAAAATCCCTGTGATGATGAACTGACCGATGAGCTTCTGGATCGGGTTTAAACCTTCCGAACGCTTCATGACGATCTTGATGTAGTCATCCAGAAAACCGATGATTCCGAATCCCACCGTCACGAAGAGGATCGGGATGATCCGCGGATAGCTCTTAATGTAAAATAAGGATGTGATCACGATCGCCGTGAGGATGATGAGTCCTCCCATCGTCGGTGTTCCCTGTTTCTTTAAATGGCTCTGCGGACCGTCATCGCGGACCTGCTGTCCGAATTTCAGCCGGTGAAGAAATGGAATGATCACCGGGCAGAGCGCTGCGCTGATTGCGAAGGCGATAATGATCGCCAGAATTGTCTCATTTACCATGCTGAACCTCATATTTTCCTGCTGCACCTCATACTTCCTATGTAAATTGACATGCCGTCTTCCGACAGCACCATGAAATTCAGCTGTTCCGCGCCTTCGGCGCTCCCACAGCTGCCGCCTGACAACATTTCATAGCGTAAATAGTATACGTCCTTTTTTCCCAATAATCAATCAGAACATTTGATACAAAGACCAAAAGACCTGAATTTCTCCTGCCATCTGTGCTCACATACGCACAAAGCGCAGAGCGGTTCAATATTAATCCGTCTCCGAAACCGACGTGATATCCAGATACGGCAGAATATTCGAAAAAATATCAGCCACCACCGGTGCCGCGATGGTTCCGCCGTAATAGATCCCCACCGGCTCGTCGATAGTGATCAGCGCGATGACCTGGGGATCATCGGCGGGCGCAAATCCTAAAAAAGAAGAAATATATTTCTTTAAGCTTCTCGGCAGCTTCTCCGATGTCGCCGTCTTTCCGCCGACCCGGTAACCTGGAAGCTTCGCCCGCTTTCCGCTTCCTTCCGCCACTACCTGCTCTAAAATATACCGCATGGTCTCGCTGGTAGCTTCCGACACGACTCCCATCCGCTCCGGATAGGAAAACTTCTGGTAATATGTCCCATCCGTGCTCTCCACATTCATCGCAAAGTGGGGCGTGATCCGCCTGCCCCCGTTTATGATGGAGGACGCCGTCGTGATGAGCTGGATCGGCGTGATCTGAAAGGACTGTCCAAAGGAGACGGTGGCCAGCTCCACAAGTCCCATATTTTCCTTCTTGTGCATGATCGTCGCTGCCTCGCCGGGGAGATCGATCCCGGTCTTTCCGAGAAGCCCAAACTGTTCGAAATAATGATAGAACGAATCCACGCCAAGTCTCGCGCCAACGTCGATAAACACCGGGTTACAGGAGTTCATGGCTCCCTGTAAAAATGTCTCTCCTCCATGTCCACCGATCTTATGGCAGCGGATCTTCCGGTCTTCCACGATCCGGAAGCCCGGGCAGGAGAACCTGTCATCCAGATGGACCACTCCCGCCTCCAGCCCCGCCGCGGCTGTGATGATCTTAAATGTGGAGCCGGGCTCGTAGGTATCGTTGATGCAGCGATTCCGCCACATCTTATTTCTCGCGTCCTGGAGCTCCGTCCCAGTGAGTCCGCCGCTTTCCACATTCAGCGTGAACGGGTCGTTCAGATCAAACTCCGGGACATTTACCATAGCGTAGATCTCCCCATTCCGGGGATCCATGACGATCACGGAGACCGCCTTCGCACCTTTTTTCTCCATGACCTGGTACGCCGCCTGCTCCGCGTACTTCTGGATGTTCACATCCAGGCTCACGGTCAGGGTATTTCCGGGCACCGGCTCCACCCGCTCCTCCGCGGCATTCTGGAGTTCCGTGCCCTTCGCGTCGGAAATCGTCAGTATCAGACCGTCCCTGCCCTTTAAGTACCTCTCGTACATGACCTCCAGGCCGATGATCCCCTGATTGTCCGCTCCGGTGAATCCCAGGACCTTTGATGCGAGACTTCCGTAAGGATAATATCTCTTATAATCTTCGTCGACCTTCACGCCGGAGAGTCCGAGATTCATGATCTGGTCCCCCACCGACTTCTCCACATTTGTCCGGATGATCTCCCTGGAAGACCACTTTTCTACCTTTTTCCGGACCTCCGGCTCCGGAAGCTCCAGGATCCGCACCAGCTCCCGGATCACCTTCTCCGGCTCCGTCACCTGATTGTGGATCACGGACACGGTGCAGACCGTCCGGTTCGCGGCGATCACGGTGCCGTTCCGGTCCACAATCTCGCCTCTGGCAGCCTTGATGGTCCGCTCCCTCTTGTGGAGCTCATCCGCCATCTTGCTGTAGTGGTCCGACCTCGCGATCATCAGGAATCCCAGCTGGGCGCACAGCCCCACCATCAGAAGCGCCGAGATTAGAAAAACGATAAAAAGCTTCTTTCTGTGATGTGTCAGAAATTCCGCCATGCCAAAACCTTCATCTTAAAAGTCTTGGTAATTAATATACGGGACTTCCCGTTTCCTCATGCACGGATTTTATTACATTGCAAGAAATCCAGCCAGCGCCCTCTTCGCCCCGGCCATTCTCTCCTCAAACTGCGGATAGAATTCCTCTTCCTTATTATAAGGAATCAGATAAAACTGTTTCATAAGATAAAGACTCACGGTCTTCGCCGCCTGTCCGGAGGTGTCTTTTCCGATCACCCGCTCCAGATCCTTTAAAAAGTAATGCCAGGTACAGACAAACTCATCATACCGCTTCGGCTCCGGCATATCGATCCATTTTTTAACCTTTACCTTGGCCCTGGTCTCCTTCGCGCACTCGTAAACCTGCAAAAAATACTTAAAACCGCCGTCCCCATAAATTCTTCCAAGCGGAAACAGCCGGCAGATCCCTGGGCGGTACGCATGAATCCTGCAGCGTCCATTCTGGTCTAAAAAGGAACAGGCCTCCTCCTCCCCCGCCATCTTGAGGTTCGGGAGAATGATCCCATCCACCACATTAAGTTCCAGAGGTCCCGCGAGAAGCGCCTCAAAGGTCTTCCCTGTCCCCGCCGTCATGCGGTACGCGTCAAAAGGATCGAGAACCACGGAGGTTCCCATCCCGGTACAGCAGGCATGGCAGCCCTCACACCCTGCGCAGTCCGCCTTCACCATATCATCCAGGCCATAGAGTTTTCCGTCGGAAACCTCCGCCATATCCATCTCTCTGTTCATGATCTTCTCCTATTATTTCCCATATGTAATTGTTCAGCACCCTCACCTGCAGAACCTGCCACCGGCAGTTTTTTCCAGATGCATGGCAACAGTTACCCTATATACTAATTTGTGCAGGAAAACGCTTATGCAAGCAAGCTTGCAGCACATTTTTCTGCACAAATATAAATTACCACATGGCTCAACCGTCAGCAAATTACTGCGCGGCCTGCGTTGTCTCCTCTGCTCCATTTTCCATGGTCTCAGTCTCCTGGACTGATTCCATGCTCTGGGCTTCGCCCGCACTCCCCGCCGCAGATTCCGATCCGTCAGACGGTATATCATCCGGAAGTCCAAGACCGTCATCATACGGGATCACTTCTTCCTCCGGCGCAGGCTCCGTCTGGATCACATTTCCTTCCGCATCCGTCGGTGCCTCAGTCTCCGCCCCGGTCTCTCCGGTTCCAGGCTCCAGTCCGCCCTCGTTGTTGTTTGCGATTCCCTCGTTCTGATCCGCAAGACTTGCGTCCTCCGTCATCGTATCCGTATCCGGGAATACATTTAAGTATGGAAGCGCTTCCGCCATGATCTTCTGAAAGACCTCTGTGGCGAAAGTGCTGTGCGCCTGCTCTTTGCCCGGAAGATTCGGGGTATCGATGACCACGTACACAAGAAGCTGCGGGTCATCCGCCGGCGCAAATCCACAGAAGGATACGAGATAGTTGTGCGCGGAACGCGGAAGCTTCTCCGCCGTTCCCGTCTTTCCGCCGACCTTGTATCCGGCAACCCGTCCCGCCTTACCGGTTCCTTCCTCATCGTCAACGGTCATAAACAGCGCATGCCTGATAAAGTCGCTGGTGGACTGGGAAACGGTCTCCCGCACCAGATTCGGCTCTATTTTCTTCACAACAGAACCCTGATCATTTAAGATCTGCTTTACCACATGGGGCTCATAGTAGGAACCGCCGTTGATGACAGAGGCGAATGCCGCCGCCATCTGGATCATCGTGCTGTTATAGCTCTGTCCGAAGGAGTTTACCGCAAGGTCTGTCGGGCCCATATTGTCCGCATTGTAGATCAGTCCATATGCCTCTCCCGGAAGATCGATTCCGGTCTTCTGACCCATGCCGAATAATTTCTGATATTTTGCAAACCGCTGTACTCCGAGTTTCGCCGCGATCTGCATCATAGCATCGTTGCAGGATTTCATTAAGGACTGCTCTAAGGTCAGGATTCCGTGTCCATAGATATGGGAACATTTGATCCTGTAGCCGCCAATATCCTGTCCGCCGTCGCAGAGAAATGTATCATTCTGACTGATGACGCCTTCCTCAAGCCCCGCCGCAACTGTCATCGGCTTCGCCGGGGAACCCGGCTCGTAAGTATCATTTACACAGAAATTTCTCCACATCTGGTTCCAGGCATCCATCCTGCCCTCATCCGTCATGGCCGTGATCTCTTCCTGAGAATAGGCATAGCTCAGATCTCTCGGATTATTCAGATCAAATCTGCGGTTGGAGGACATGGCAAGGATCTCACCGTTTCTCGGGTCCATGGCGATAACAGCCGCCGTCTTGCTTCCGATCCCGCTCATCCATTCGTCGATATACTTTTCCACGATCCTCTGGATATTCACATCGATGGTGGAGACGATGGTATTTCCGTTCTCAGCGGATTTAATGACCTTCTCCATGTTGAACTCGTCATCCAGGTATCCATACTCTCTTCCGTTTGTTCCGGTGAGCTGGTCATTGTAATACTGCTCAATTCCGCCACTTCCCTGCTTTCCGTTATCGTAGGAGAATCCCACCACGTTGCAGGCCAGGGTATTATACGGATAAAATCTCCGGTACTCATCCTCAAACCAGACGCCCTTGATCTTCTTTCCACTGTCTTCCTTTGACTTCGCGTAGGCATCATTCAGCTCTTTCTTTTTTGTCTCAAATTCTTCCTTCTTGTCTGCGGAGATCTGTTTCTCATAAGGCACATAGTAGGAATTTTCATTGGCGGAGATCGTCGCCAGAATATCTGCCCTGTCGTATCCGAATACCTCACAGAGTGCGGACACCGTCGGTTCCAGGTAGTTCTCTTTATCCTGGTTGATCTGGTTCGGATCAAGGATCAGGTTGTAGACCTTCTCACTGGTAGCCAGATATGTTCCGTTCCGGTCCACGATATCGCCGCGGCGGTACGGGATCGTCCGGCTGTCGTAGGAGGAATGCTGGTTCAATACGATCTGGGTGTAGTCCTCGTTTTTATCCTTGATCATCCGGTATAAAACAACGACAAGACCAAACAAAGCCAGCGTCGTTACGAGAACCGTAACCGCCAGCTTTTCTTTCATACTCATGGTAAAAACTTTCTTATTATTACCGTTCCGGGATGTCTTCATACTGTCTTACATACTCGCTTTCCGTCTTATTGTATAAGCGGACCTGGTCCTTATTGGCATAAACCATTCCCAGTTCCTCAGTCGCTACCTTATACACATAATCCAGGTCCACCGACGTGTTGATCCTTGTGAGAAGAGCGTCGTTATCCCCTTTCAGTTTTTCAATACTCTCCTCCAGACTCTCAATATGATTGAGTCTCGCTGTGACGGAAGACTGAAGCTTTAAATAGCTCACACAGATATACAGTGTGCAGATCACCGCCACTGTCAGCAACAATACGGAAAAAAGATTCATCTGAAGCGCTTTTTCCTGATTTCTCCGAACTGTAACGGTATGGGATACATTCCGCTTCTGCTGATGTCCTCTTTCCTGCTCCTCGTACCGGGGAACACGCTCGACTTTACGGACAGTATTTCCCTCTACATATTCTTCGGTCTGCGGGGCTCTTTTCCGTCTCCTTGCTGCCATACCATCACTTCCTTTCTAATATATATGCAACAGTCCAGTGCCGTTCTGCTCATGTTCCCCTGTTGTCGATTTCAGGAACATGCAGACCTGCTGAACATTTACCATAAACTTTCTGCTTTTTCTGTACTTGGGGGCTCTCAGCTTCTCTCGAACACCCTCAGTTTCGAACTCTTTGATCTTCTGTTCTCTTCCAGTTCCTCATCTGATGGAACGATCGGTTTTCTCGTCACAACGCGGCCTTTGCTCTTTCTTCCGCATACGCATACCGGGAAATCCGGAGGGCAGATACACGGATTTTCATTTGTGCGGAATCTCGTCTTCACGATGCGGTCCTCCAGAGAGTGGAACGTAATGATCGATAAACGTCCACCCGGATTTAAGAGGTCGATCATTGTGTCGATGGAATCGTTTAACACATCCAGCTCGTGGTTTAATTCAATGCGGATCGCCTGAAATGTCCGTTTTGCCGGATGTCCGCCCTCAGCACGGATCTTTGCCGGGATCGCGCCGCGGATGATCTCTGCGAGCTGCAGTGTCGTCTCGATTGGGTGGATCTCCCTCTCTCTGACGATGTGCTTCGCGATATTCTTTGCGAAACGATCCTCGCCGTAATCGCGGATAATTCTATACAGCTCCATCTCGCTGTAGCCGTTTACGATATCCGCCGCGGTCTTGTCGTTTCTCTGATCCATTCTCATATCCAGCGGGGCATCCTCTCTGTAAGAGAATCCACGGTCCGCCGTATCCAGCTGGTATGAAGACACACCAAGATCCAGATAAATGCCATCCACCTTTTCAATTCCAAGGTTAAAGAGCACTTCCCGGATATTCTTGTAGTTGCTTCTCACGATCGTTACTTTATCTTTAAATGGGAGAAGACGTTCTGTCGCCGCCGCGATCGCGTCCGCGTCCTGATCGATTCCGATCAGGCGGCCCTTTTCGCCGAGTCGCCGGGATACTTCGTATGCATGTCCGCCGCCGCCTAAAGTCCCGTCCACGTAGATCCCATCCGGTTTTACATTCAGGCTGTCGACGGTTTCCATCAGCAGGACTGATTTATGTTCAAAAATCATATGCCAAGACCTTCCATATTTTCTGCAATTTCTTCCATGTCATCGTAGACATTCTTCTCGTTCCAGACCGCCTTGTTCCAGATCTCAATCCGGCTTCCGATGCCGACTAAGACGACGTCTTTTTCCAGCTTCGCGAATTCTCTTAAAACAGAAGGGATCAGGATCCTTCCCTGCCTGTCCACCTCACAGGCACAGGCACCAGCCAGGAAAAATCTCGAAAACTTTCTGGCATTAGCATTCGTAAGAGGAAGCGCGTGGAGCTTTTCCTCAAAAGATTTCCACTCAGAATTTTCGTACACGAAGAGACACCCATCCAATCCCTTTGTAACAACGAACTCATCGCCCAGCTGCTCACGGAATTTGGAAGGGACAATCAGACGGCCTTTTGCATCGATTGTATGACTGTACTCTCCAATGAACATTACTCACTCCTGTGATTATGTGGTCCATCGTAATCCACTGATCCACCATTTTAAACCACTTTTATCCACTTTCCACCACTTCTAATGTAATCTTAGTACATTTACTTTAAAATAGCAAGGAATTTTTCATTTTTTCATGTACAAAACAAGGGTCACTGTTCACGCCTTGCGCAAACAGTAACTGATTATGCCGATGCTTCGCATTCCGAATCGGCAAAATCCACTACCACCACTGTATTGTACGGAATTTTCAGTTCAGAAAATTCCTACCCGTGTACAGTAACAAACAAGGTGCCATTTTATGGAAATCTTCCTATAAAACGCGAAAAAGCCACCTTTCAGGCAGCTTTTCCGCATTTTATCTGGAGTATATTCGATTTTTATGTACTGTGGCCCCCTTAGTATCCCGCGTCCATATACTGTTCGATCAGCCGGTCAAGTTCCACACTGTATCGGTAGATCAGATCGTAGGACTCCTTTCCATCAATACTTCCGTTCAATCGTTTTCTCGCCTCTTCGATCTGATTTACCAATTCTTCCCTGCTCTCCATATCAGTTTGCTTCCTTTCCCTGGACGAAAGCCTTTCTCCTGTTGTAAATAAGGATCACAAGAGAGACGGTCGCCAGCACAACAGACAATGCCTGGGATACCGCGATCTGGGTACCCGGTATCAGGAGAGAATCCGTTCTCAATCCTTCGATCCACGCTCTTCCGATTCCATACCCGGCCAGATAGATACAAAGCATTTCCCCTGTGAACGTTTTCCGCTTGCGGAACCAGAGCATGAACATCAGGAGACCGAAGTTCCAGAGGGACTCGTAGAGGAACGTCGGATGGACCTGAATGTACTCGATTCCATTGTCCAGGATCAGATGGTCAAGGAGATTTTGTGAGATCATGCTCTCATTCACAATGCTGCGTCTGATCCGCATGGCAAACAGGCAGTCTGTGTAGCGGCCGAAGGCCTCGCAGTTGATAAAGTTACCCCATCGTCCGATCATTTGTCCGGTTATAAGTCCAAGGCATGCGCTGTCTGCCATGGACAAAAAGGAAAGGTGGCGTTTCTTTGTAAAGACAAGCAGTGTCAAGGTCCCGGCGATCACTCCCCCGTAGATTGCAAGTCCGCCTTTCCTTAAGTTCACGATCTCCATCAGATGGTCCTTGTAGTAGGCCCACTGGAAGAAAACATAGTAGATCCGCGCTCCGATGATGGAAAAGATAATTCCGTAAAGCGCAAAATCAAGATAAATATTCGGATCCTGTCCCCTGCGCTTCGCATCGGACTGGGCAACACAAAGTCCTAAGATCATGCCGATCCCGATGATCAGTCCGTAGTACGCAAAGGATATTCCTCCGATTGAAAAGCTCTTCACCATATGAGGAATCGAGATCCCCAGGTGAACGAAGCTTACATCTGCTCCTGACATTGATTCTGTTCTCCTTTTTTCTTTGGTGAATTTTATTTTACTCCGAAAAGCGGCAAAAAGCAAACAGATTCGCTTGACAGTCCTCGTGTTTATTCGACATGAACTGCCGTTCACGTCTTGCGCAAACAGGAACCGTCAGGAAACTGTCCTAAAACAAAAGAAAAGCCATGGAATGGTGTTTAACTGATACACTCCATGACTTTTATATTCCTTATTCTATCAGATCTTCAGGAGAAATTATACATTGAACCGGAAAAGAACGACATCTCCGTCCTTCATCACGTAGTCCTTACCTTCCATGCGGACAAGTCCTTTTTCCTTCGCTCCGTTGTAGGAACCGCAGTCTAAGAGATCCTTGTAGTTTACAACCTCTGCCTTGATAAATCCGCGCTCGAAATCGGTGTGGATCTTTCCTGCTGCCTGCGGTGCTTTTGTGCCGACCTTGATGGTCCATGCACGTGTCTCCTTCTCTCCTGCTGTCAGGTAGCTGATAAGACCGAGGAGACGGTAGCTTGCCGAGATCAGCTTATCAAGTCCGGACTCCTTTAAACCAAGGTCATCTAAGAACATCTTTTTCTCATCATCATCCAACTCGGAGATTTCTTCCTCGATCTGCGCACACACAACAAATACTTCACTGTCATTCTCGGAAGCGAACTTGCGGACAGCCTGTACATGTGGATTGGAAGCGCCGTCATCGGCAAGATCATCCTCACCAACATTCGCAGCGAAGATCACCGGTTTCCAGGTAAGGAGATCTAAGGAAGCAACAAATGCCTGCTCCTCATCGTCCTCACACTCAAAGCTCTTTGCAAGATTGCCGTTCTCGAGGTGTTCCTTCACAGCCTTTAAGATATTTAATTCTTTCGCAAGTGCCTTGTTAGAAGCTGCGCCCTTGCCCATCTTCGCGATCCGGCGGTCGATGACCTCGATATCGGAGAAGATCAGCTCTAAGTTGATGGTCTCGATGTCGCGAAGCGGATCAACGCTTCCGTCTACATGGATAACGTTCGGGTCCTCGAAGCAGCGGACAACGTGAACGATAGCATCCACCTCACGGATATTCGCGAGGAACTGGTTTCCAAGTCCCTCACCTTTGGATGCGCCCTTTACGAGACCTGCGATATCTACGAACTCGATCACAGCCGGTGTGATCTTCTCGGAGTTGTAAAGATCGGATAAGAGTTTCAAACGGAAATCCGGTACCGGAACAACGCCCACATTCGGGTCGATGGTACAGAACGGATAGTTTGCGGATTCAGCGCCCGCCTTTGTCAAAGAGTTGAATAATGTACTTTTACCTACGTTCGGCAGGCCGACAATGCCAAGTTTCATGGTAATTTTCCTTTCTAAACCTTTATACGCAAAAATATGGTTTTTACATAATTTAATGTGATCCCATACGACCACAAGTGTATTTAGCATAGCACAAAACATGCGGAAAAGGAAGGGAATTTCCGCAAAAAAGGAGCCAAAAAGAGTTCATCCGGTCAATTTTTTGCGACCGGATATATCTTTTTGACTCCATCAATGCTTTTTATCTTTGTCTCCGAACCAGTTTTCCTGTCGGAAACATATCTCCATTTTCCGCTGCTCTGTTGACAGACCCGGTCTGAAAACACTATTTTGCTCCCGGCTTAATCGTCTAAGTCTTCCTCGCTTACGATTTCATCGTACTCTGCTGTATCAAGGAACTCGTCGAAAGCGTCCGCAACGATCTCGTACTCCTCATCGCTCTCGATATTCTGGATATCCGGGTTGCCCTCTGCATCCTCTGAGTAGCGGTATAAGTAGACCTCTCCGTCCTCAGCCTCATTGCCATCTAACGGGAGAAGCGCAATATATTCCTTATCTGCCGCCTCGAAGATCGTAAGAACCACGCACTCTAAATCTGTTCCATCATCCAGTGTCAGAGTGACAGTCATCTCCTCATCGTTTGCTGCGTCCTGATTCATATTTTTTTCCTTTGCCATAACCTCAACATTCCTCTCATTTCCGGCCGTGTGCCGTTAATTGACAACCGTTTTATCTGCGGCCGCTGTTTTTTATAGAATACCAGTAAACATCCATAAAATCAATAGAAAGAATTACCTAAATCCAGTTACAGTACACAGGCACTCCATGTCCGCGCACTGTAACATCAGTATTCTATTCCGCGTCGTGCCATGATTCCCTTGTCAAACGGATGCTTTCTCTTGCAGATCTCCGACACATAGTCCGCCGCCCCAAGTAGCGACTCCGACGGGTTCCGCCCCGTAAGGACGATTTCCAGTCCATCCGGCTCGCCCTTTTTCGGCCGGTTTTCCAGAAAATCCAGGATGTCCTTTTCCAGTACCATCCCGTAGTTCACCGCCGCCATGATCTCGTCAAAGACCACGAGATCCGCAGTTTTCGCCAGCTCTGCCGCCTCCAAAAACAGATTTCTGTTATAATCCGCGCACTCTTTTTTCGTCTCCTCATCCATGGACCGGACAAAGCCAAAGTTCTTCCGGCACGGGATCAGTGTCACCTCCGGAAGTCTCTTTAAGATCTCCACTTCCCCGGAGTTATCTGTCTTTAAAAACCGCGCGATCACGACACGCCTACCGCTGCCCGCTGCCCGGACCGCAAGCCCTATCGCTGCGCTGGTCTTTCCTTTTCCGTCACCACAGTAAATATGGACAAGTCCCATTTGTCTCCTCCATTCTTCATGCATTCACAGCAGGAAAGAACTGTTCTCTGCTATGGTGCCTTTCCGGCGGCCTAAGCCGCAATGACTCTGGCTCCTCTCTGAATCCTCTACAAACCTGCTTCCCCGATAAACCGCGAAACATCCGTCTTCCTGTGATACCGCTCCCGCACCGCCGCCACATGGAGCCGGTCCTTTGCTCGGGTCAGGGCCACATAAAACAGCCGCCGCTCTTCCTCGATATCCGCCGGGAGTCCCGCCTTGTGATGCGGAACGATCCCCTCATTCACATCCACCACGAACACCACCGGATATTCCAGCCCCTTCGCGCTGTGCATCGTGGACAGTGTCACCCGATCTTTCGCTTCCCTGGTCTCTTCGAGATTCTGCTTTTTCAACTCTTCCTCGTACCGCACCGCATGTTCCTTCCAGGCCTCGAAGGTCTCAAACTCCGCCGCGCTCTCCGCCAGCTTATCCGCCGTCTCGAAAAGTTCCTCCGGTTTCATTCTCCGGAACTCCGCGTAGGACCTGAGATAATCGTCATACCCGATGACCTTTCGGATATAGTTCACCGCTGCCACAGGCTTGAGCCTCGACATCGCCCTGAGATCCGCCTCCAGATCACATATCCGGTCCTCCATCCAGGCCCTGTCCTGATAAAAGGACTTTAACCGGTCGAAGGACACCGTCGGAGTATCAAAGGCGTCCCTGCTGAAATACCGGTTCGGACGGTTCATGATTCGGTAGAAATCCGACCGTTTCCTGCTGCCCGCCGCGATCTCCATGTAGGCAAAGAGGTCCTTCGCGATCCAGTGGCTATAGAGGTTTGGGATCACATCCCGGAGCTGAAAGGGAATATTGTATCCCATGAGCCGCTCCGCCATCAGCCCGGAGTTCGCTCCGGTGCGGAACAGCACCGCGATCTCGTTCCACATGTACCCGGCGTCATGGTACGCCCGGATACTCTGGGCCACCGTGTCCATCTCATGTCCCGGATTGTCAAAGACCCTGAAATCCACCGGCCGCCCGGATCCCCGGAATGGCTCCAGTTTCTTCTCAAAGCGAACCTTATTGTGCCCAATAAGCTTCAGCGAAGTCTCCACGATCTCCTTTGTGGACCGGTAGTTTGTTCCAAGAAGAACTCTCTTCGTCCCCGGAAAATCCTTCTCAAATCCCAGCATGATCTCCGGCTTCGCCCCGCGGAACCGATAGATGGACTGGTCATCATCCCCGACGATAAAGAGGTTATTTTCCGGCAGCGCTAACATCCGCACCACCTGGTACTGCAAAAGATTGATGTCCTGGAATTCGTCCACCAGAATATACTTGAATTTTTTCTGCCAGGCAGCCAGGATGTCCTTCCGCTCCGTGAACAGCTCATGGCACATGACGAGCATATCGTCGAAATCGATCTTTCCCGTCTGCTCCAGCATCTCATCGTACCCGTCATAGAGCTTCTTAAACCACTCTTCCGGGCAGTTCTGGGAATAGTAGTATTTTAAGTCAAGGCGCTCGCCCTTCACGTAGCTGATCTCGTTGATGATGGAGGAGATAAACTCCGCCTCGTCCTCCACCTCCATCCCGGACTCATCGAGAAACTTTTTAAAATACTGCCGCTTTTCCTCCCCGCTGATCACATTTCCGGCGGGAAAGCGGTACGCCCACTTTAAGATGTGGTAAAAGACGGAATGGAAGGTTCCGAAACTCACACGGCTGCCCGCGGCTTCCAAAGAATTTCCGGCTCCCTGCGCGCGCTGCCTGGCCTCGGCTGCACTCTGTTGGCTTTTTTCCGGCCTGTGCAGACTCCATCCGTTTTTCGGCAGGTGATCATCTTTCTTCCCCGCCTTTCTCCGCTTTTCATCTTCCTCCCGCGCCAGTCTGAGAAACCGCTCCTTCATCTCCGCGGCCGCCGCTTTCGTGAACGTAATGACAAGAATGCCGGAGGGGTCAACGCCCGCCTCCAGCAGTCTCTTGATTCTGTGTGTAATTACTGTCGTCTTTCCGGACCCCGGACCCGCTAAGACCATCATCGGTCCATCCCGGTGCTCCAAGGCCGTCATCTGTGCTTTATTAAAATCCATATTTATCCATTCCGGTCAGGTTTCTTTCTGTTTCTGCCCGGTCCGCCGCATGATCGTATTGCGGTTTTGCGACTGTTCAGTCATCTCACCGCTACGCGATTTGCAAATTACTCAGCAGCCTCCAACAACTCAATTCCCTTCCTGATACGTGCCAGGGACTCCTCTTTTCCGATGATCTCCATGATCTCGGTAGCGCCTGCCGGTGTCATCTGTTTTCCAGATACTGCTGTGCGGATCGGCCACATAACGAAACCAGTCTTTACGCCCTTATCGGCAACATATTTGGACAGGGTCTCAAACAGAGCGTCGTTGCTGTAGATTTCCTGTGCCTCAAGGATCGGAAGAACCTCCTTTAATGTCTCTAAGGAGTTCTCCTTTGTTGTCTTCATCTTCTTATGAACATACATGTCCGCGCTGTACTCCGGCATCTCCTCGAAGAAGTCGACCTGATCCGCGATATCGCACAGTGTCTCGATTCTCGTCTTCACCATTCCGGCAATCTTCTTTAAGTCTAACGGTTTCTTGATCGCAGTCTCAAGGTACGGCTTTGCAAGCTCGAAGAACTTCCCATCGTCCATCTTCTTGATGTACTCGCCGTTCATCCAGCGAAGCTTTGTCATATCGAAGACAGCCGGGGACTTGCTCATATTGTGGTAGTCGAACGCTTTTACAAGCTCCTCAAGAGTAAAGAACTCCTGGTTGTCTGTCGGGGACCATCCTAAGAGGGCAACGAAGTTTACGATCGCCTCTGTTAAAAAGCCCTGCTCGAGAAGATCCTCGAAGGAGGAATGTCCGCTTCTCTTGCTTAATTTCTTGTGCTCCTCGTTTGTGATGGTTGGGCAGTGTACATATACCGGAACTTTCCAGCCGAATGCATCGTAGAGACGGTTGTACTTCGGGGAGGAAGAAAGGTACTCGTTTCCGCGGACAACGTGTGTGATCTTCATCAGATGGTCATCCACAACGTTTGCGAAGTTGTAGGTTGGGTATCCGTCGGATTTGATAAGAACCATATCGTCGAGCTCTGCGTTGTCTACCGTGATATCTCCGTAGATCTCATCGTGGAATGTTGTAGTTCCCTCTTTCGGGTTGTTCTGGCGGATAACGAACGGCTTTCCTGCCTTTAAGTTTGCCTCTACCTCTTCTTTGGTAAGATGCAGGCAGTGCTTATCGTATACCATGATCTCCTCACCGTTTACGGTCTTCTTTAATGAATTTAAGCGCTCCTGGGTACAGAAGCAGTAATATGCCTCACCTTTTTCTACAAGCTTTTTCGCGTACTCCATGTAGATTCCGGCTTTCTGGCGCTCACTCTGGACATACGGACCATAGCCGCCGTCCTTATCCGGACCCTCGTCATGGATCAGTCCGGTCTTTTCCAGTGTGCGGTAGATGATTCCCTCAGCACCCTCAACGTGGCGCTCCTGGTCTGTATCCTCAATACGGAGAATGAAATCTCCGCCTTCATGCTTTGCGATCAGGTATGTGTAAAGAGCTGTTCTTAAATTACCTACATGCATCCGGCCGGTCGGGCTCGGCGCAAATCTTGTTCTGATTTTTTCCATAATCCATATCTCCTGTTGATATATATTTATCCGCGGATAGTTCCGCAGACAGACATTCTTTTTTTCTATACCGTCATATCTAATAAATGACAAGCCAGATTAAAGTACACCATCAGACTCACCGCATCCACGATCGTCGTGATCATCGGTGACGCCATGATCGCCGGATCAAGCTTTAAGACCTTCGCCCCGATCGGCAGTGTGCATCCGATCGTCTTCGCAACGATGACCGTACAGAACAGGCTGATCACGACGGTCACGCAGATCATCGTGTTGCCCGGATACTGGATCATCAGACGGATAAAGTTTACCACCGCCAGGACAAATCCAACGATCACGCCGACCCGTACTTCCTTCCACACGACCTTCAGGATATCCGAAGGCTCCACATCGCCGATAGCCATACCACGGATGATCATGGTGCTGCTCTGGCTTCCGGAGTTTCCGCCGGTATCCATAAGCATCGGGATAAAGCTTACAAGAAGCGGGATTGCCGCAAAGGCATTCTCATATTTTACGAGGATTCCGCCGGTGATCGTACTGGAAAGCATTAAGATCAGAAGCCACGGGATCCTGTTTTTTGCCAATGTGAAGACGCCGGTCTTTAGATACGGCTTTTCACTCGGCAGCATCGCCGCCATCTTCTCGAAGTCCTCGGTGGCCTCTTCTTCCATGACTTCCATGACATCGTCAACGGTGATGATTCCCACAAGGCGGTCCTCACTGTCAACTACCGGCATGGAGAGCAGACCGTACTTGTTCATCGTGTCCGCCACCTGCTCCTGGTCATCGGTCGTCTGGGCTTTGATGACGTGGGTGTCCATAATATCGCCCACCAGACGCTCATAGGGCTGAAGGAGAAGATCCTTTACCGTCACAACGCCGTCCAGCATTCGTTTTTCGTCCATCACATAGCAGGTGTAGATCGTCTCGGAATCCACCGCGTGATGACGGATATAGGCGAAACACTGTTCCACCGTCATAGTCTTCTTTAATCCGACGTACTCAGCCGTCATGATACTTCCGGCTGTGTTTTCCGGATAGTTTAAGAACTGGTTGATCAGTTTTCTCGTCTCCGGTTTCGTGTTCTGAAGGACACGGCGGACCACCGTTGCCGGAAGTTCCTCCACCAGGTCTACGGCATCATCCACATAAAGCTCTTCCACGATCTCGGAAAGCTCTTTATCGGTGATGCTGTTGATAATGTGACTCTGCTTGTCCACCGGAAGCTCGGCAAACACTTCGGTCGCCAGCGCCTTCGGCAGCATCCGGAACACGATGACCGTACGCTCAGAATCCAGTTCTTCGATGAATGACGCGATATCCACCTCGTTCAGTTCCACAAGCTCTTCCTTTAACAGGCGGTACTTTTTCTCCTTCGCCAGCTCCAGAAGATGCTCCATGTCAAATGTCTCATTTCCATCATTCGGCATTTTCTTTTCCCCCATAATCAGTTGCTTTCGCTCAGCATTTTGCCGTTCTTTTCACGCGATTATGGAAGCAAAGACACCTGCAGCCGCCGCATTTCCCCTGCGCCGGTCCACAAGCTCCTGTACAGTTAAATTCGGCAATACACATAACAGATCGTCCCTGTCATGCCTATTGCCACTGGTTCAGGGTGTGCGTCTGCTTCCATCGTATGACTTCGACCTTCCATTATGTGTTCACTTCCTTTCTCTGTGCTTTCCATTATAAGAAAATTTTACCCAATTGGCAACCGGTTACGCAATTTTTCGTGAAGAAGATGAATTTTCAGTTCAGAAAATTCCTACCCGTGAACAATGACAAAAAGCCGCCAGGATATGGGCTGGCAGCGTTCATGAACACAGTGTTATTAGTTTGTTACTATTACGTTACTGGTTGTGCGTATTTTACAGCGTTTTATGGAACGAAAACCCCAGGAAACATAAGGTTTCCTGGGGTTATAATACTTCGTGGATTAAGCTCTGGAAAGGTACTCACCAGTACGTGTATCGATCTTAACGCGGTCACCCTGGTTAACGAATAACGGAACGTTGATCTGAGCGCCTGTCTCAAGAGTAGCCGGCTTTGTTGCGCCTGTAGCTGTATCGCCCTTGAAGCCCGGCTCTGTATCTGTGATCTCGAGCTCTACGAATAACGGAGCCTCAACAGAGAATACCTTGCCATTGTAGGAGCAGACTTTAACTGTCTCGTTCTCTTTAACGAACTTTAATGCATCACCTACAACATCTGTGGATAATGCGATCTGCTCGTATGTGTTAACATCCATGAAGTTGTAAAGGTCACCGTCTGCATACAGATACTGCATATCTACGCGGTCGATTCTTGCTGCTGGGAATTTCTCGGTCGGACGGAATGTTCTCTCAACTACACCGCCATTGATAACGTTTTTTAATTTTGTTCTAACGAAAGCAGCACCCTTACCCGGTTTTACGTGCTGGAACTCTAAGATCTGAACAACCTGTCCATCGATTTCAAGTGTAACGCCATTTCTGAAATCACCTGCTGATACCATAAATGATAATCCTCCTTAAAACTGTTTCCAATTATTTCATTTCAAATTTCACGCTTATCGCTGATTCTATCCTATTCTATACTATTCTCCAACGGTTTTCAACTATTTTTTGCAAAAATCCCCGGCTGTCCGCCCCGTTTTTTTCAATCGTTTCCTGTAAAACATGAGAACTACCGCCTCGAGATACCGTTTCAGGACAATCTGGATCTCTTCTTTTGGATTGATGGGCTTTACAAGGATCGAATAGAGGCCTGTCCTGTTTGCGCCCCAGACGTCCGTAAACAGCTGGTCGCCGACAAAAAAAGTGGTATCACGGTCCGTTTTCATCCGCTCCATAGCCCGCTCGTAGCCTTTTCTCGACGGTTTCCCACCCTTAAAAATATAGGGACTTCCCACCTTGTCCGCAAAAGGTGATACACGCGGCTCCTTATTATTGGAAAGGATGCAGGTGGAAAAGCCGATGGCGCGGAGCCGCTCAAAGAGCTCGATCGCCCGCTTGTCCGCCGGTGCCCCGTGGGGAACCAGGGTATTGTCCACATCGAAGATGATTCCCCGGTATCCTCTCTCATAAAGTTTCTCGTACGGGATCTCGTATGCGCTGTCCACATAGTTCCCCGGATAGAATATTTCAAACATAATATTACCCTTAATTCAGCACTTCAGCCATACCTGCTCCTGTTTTTATCCGGGTGAACAACGTCATTCATTGACCCTTTTGCAGACCGGTGCACAGCCAAACCGCCTCTTTTGCTGTTATTTATTATTTAAGAACTTAGCCAATTCATCCATAAACGCGTTCACATCCTTAAATTCCCTGTAGACAGACGCGAAACGGACGTATGCAACCTCGTCCACCATCTTGAGTTTTTTCATGACAAGCTCGCCGATGGTCACGGACGGGATCTCACGCTCTTCCATGCTGAAGATCTGCTTCTCGATCTCGTCGATCATCTTCGTGATCTGGTCCGAGGAGACCGGACGCTTATGACATGACAAAAGGATTCCGTTTTCGATCTTCGCACGATTGTACGGTTCTCTGGAATCATCTTTCTTGATGATCATAAGCGGCAGTGTCTCTAATTTCTCATATGTCGTAAAGCGCTTTCCGCACTCCTCGCACTGACGTCGGCGTCTGATCGAGCTGTTATCATCAGCCGGACGCGAGTCGATGACCTTTGTATCCTGGGCACCACAAAACGGACATTTCATGGGACTTCCTCCTTTGCTGCCGACCGTACTATTTTTCCGCTCACGGCCGCATTTTTATACCATATCTTATCACACTATCCTCTGGTTCCGCAAGTCTTTTGCTCTTTATCCGTAATTCCGATCTCCTGGCTTTTTCCTTACACGCCTTGAATAACTGTCTGTATAAAGCTCTCCCTCGCCTCCTGCTGAGCCTCCAGCTTTCTGATCTTCTCCGTACTCTTCGCGGGCACCCAGGCCTTGTTGGCGTTGTAATAAAAATTGATCTGTTTCCAATACTTTTCCGGATATAAAAACAGGTAATAAAGCACCTGCCGCTCCACTTCCGAGACCGGCAGCACCCGTTCGTAGGACTCCATGACCTGCCGCCCCAGCCGCTCATTCCAGTCATGCTTCTCCATAATCTTCCTGAGGAAATAATACAGGTCCTCCATCTGGACACCCAGGTGCATCTGGTTGAACTCCGTCACCGCCGTGTACCCATTTCCGATCAGGATATGGTGGTAATCCGGCTCCCCATGGCAGACCGCGTACCCATCTGCGATCTCTTTTCCGTGAATCTCATACAGCCTTTCCATGCCCCGCTCTGCTTCCACGGCCTGGGCCGCGAAAATTTCAAAATTTCCGATCACTCGGAGCTCAAATTCATTTTTCTTCCGCTTTCCGCGGATAAATGTCCTCGCCTTCTTTAACTCCCGGTTGTGGCGGCGCATGGCCTCAAAGAGCGGCAGTGAGATCATGGATCTCATATTCCACGTTTCCTGCCGTTTGATCATGCGGAACTGCCGATGCAGAAGCGCCAATGCCCGCACAGCCGACAATACCTCTCTTTCATCCTTCAGGTCACATTCCCGGTCCGCGAACCATTCCTTCACGATATATCTGGTCCCATCCTCCGCCGTCGACAACAGCTCCCCCTCAGAATTTCTCACATATTGGTCCGCCTTCAGAGTCTCCATTCCATCTAAAGACTGCAAAACCGCCTCCTCAAACTCCAGGCGGTTCACACTTCCACGATATTCCTTTAAAAGCCGCAGTCCCAGATCCGTCTCAAGGATCCAGGATCCTCGTCCTCTCCGCAGCACATCCACCCGAAATCCGTACGTCTTCTCCGCCTCTTCCTTCCAGTCGATCACGATTCTATCCCCCCATATCCTGCTCTGACCTTTTCCATCGACAACAATTCCGGCCCTCATCCTGCTGCCGGAATTTCCTTCTGCACAAGATATGAAATGAAAGGGGGGATTATTCCCCTGTTTCCAGAATACGGCCTGTACGTTTTTTGCTGCTTTCTGGCTGCCCGCCGTTAAATAAAAAAATATACCTTGGCACATTCTCGCGCCTCGCGCGGCCGCTTGCGACAACCTACATTTTCGCGCGAGTGCGCATCATCGACACGTTAGTGCCTTTTTTGTAATAGGGAATTCCTTGGAATTTCCTATTGCACAAAAAAAGACACCTGCAAAATTCTCTGCAGATGTCCCTACTGACATTTTTATTTCTCTTTAAATTGATTGATTTTCTCCAATAATATATCTTTTTTATTTAATTCTGGTTTTTCAAGCACCAGATTCAAAAGGTACATGAGCCCGTCGCCGATCTGCTTTCCTTTTACCAGACCTTTTGCGAGAAGATCGCCTCCGTTGACCGCCAGCTGCTTCAGGCTCACGCAGTCTCCTGCCTCTTTGATCTCCTCAAAAAGCCGCAGGATCCCCGGAACTGTCTCATCTCCGTCCAGCTTCTTTAGCTGCATGGCTCCGAGGAACTGGTACTCCGTCACCCGGCTTAAAAGTCTCCGGATCTCGACCTTATCGACCGCAAGCGGTGCCTGGAATGCCGTAATCATGTTCTTTACGTTTCCAATAGTATCATTGTCAAGCTTTAATCCGCGAAGGATCTTCACCGCCTGCTCCGCTGTCATATGGCGCAGGAAACCGGCCCATCTATGGGATTTGTCCGCCGGAAGCGCAGCGATGCCAGCACAGCATTCTTTTAACGGATCCCTGGAACTTCTGCTCTCCAGCTCCCGCTCAAACACCTCTGTAAATCCTGGCGTCACATACTCCGCGATCCCCGTCGCGTCCACCATCCAGATCTTCTCCGGATGATCCGACAGCAGAAGCTTCGTGAGTTCCACCTGGATCCGCTCCTTGCTCACATGGACGAGGTTCGGCGCGATCTCAGCGATGGCCTTGTACGTCTCATCCTCGATCACAAAGTCCAGCTGTGCCGCAAACCGCACTGCCCTGAGAATCCGCAGCGCGTCCTCCGTAAACCGGTCCTTCGCACAGCCGACGCACCGGATCACCCGGCGCTTCAGGTCTTCCATGCCCTCAAACTCATCCACGATCCCCGTCTCATGGCTGTATGCCATGGCATTGATCGTAAAGTCCCGGCGCTTTAGATCTTCCCTGAGATCCGGCGTAAACTCAACCGTCTCCGGATGTCTTCCGTCCAGATATTCCCCGTCGATCCGGTATGTGGTGACCTCATAGCCGCTTCCATGCTTAATGATCGTCACCGTTCCATGCTTAAGGCCTGTATCCACGGTTTTCCCGAAGATCTCCTTCACCTGCTCCGGCTTTGCGGAGGTTGTAATGTCCCAGTCCCCCGGAATTCTCCCGAGGACTGCGTCCCGGACACAGCCTCCGACGATAAATGCCTCGTATCCATGGCTTCGTATATTGTCAATGATCCATTCCGCCTCATAGGGCATCTCAATTCTCACCGGTCCGGTTTCCTCCTTATAAATTAGTAATCATTTCCCCAGATTCTTAAGAACTGGGATCAGCCGTTTCGCCAAAACTGCCGCCAGAACACATAAAATAAAATCCTCACCGACCGTCAGAAGAAAGCAGTTGACAAACACGACCTTCCATCCGACGCTTACGCCAAGGACAAAATTGCTGCACACATAAAAATAGATCATCCCGCAGCCATAGTCTGCGAGAAGTCCCCAGAATGCAGAAAATAAAAGCCAGGAAAAAGATGTACTTTTCCTGATCTCATATACACGTCCCGTCACATAGGCCGCCGCCGCAAATCCGATCAAAAAGCCGAATGTAGGCTTTAAAAGATACGCCGGACCACCGCCCGTGGCAAAGACCGGGATCCCACACAATCCGATCACCAGATATGTCAGCACGCTGGCAAATGCCCTTTTTGATCCAAGCAAAAGCGCCGCAAGTAGCACAAAGAAAAACTGCAGCGTAAAGTGCATGGGCACTGGCTGCACCGGGATCGTGATCTTAAGAAAAGCTCCGACGCCGATGAGGGCTGTAAACAGCCCTCCGAGCGTCAGATCCCTGATGTTCCATTGCTTCATTAATATGCTTTGCCCCAGTAAACCATCTTGGTTGCCGGTTTGCCGCAGCATACGCAGGTCTCAGCAAGCTTCTCCTGCTTGAACGGCATACACCTGGATGTAACGCCGACCTGCTCCTTTAACTTGTCCTCGCACTCCTGGCAGCCGCACCACATTGCGCGGATGAAGCCCGGCTTATTGTCAGCGATATCCTTCATCTCTTCCATGTTGTGTGCGTCGTAGGTGTGGGCGTCACGGTGTGCTTTCGCGCGCTCGTACATGTCATGCTGGATCGTCTTTAAGAGCTCATCCACCTTCTCTGCGATCTCGCTTAAAGCAACGGTGATCTTCTCGTGGGTGTCACGGCGTACTAAAACAGCCTGACCGGCCTCGATATCCTTCGGTCCAAGTTCTACACGGATCGGGATTCCTCTCATCTCGGACTCGGAGAACTTCCAGCCCGGGCTCTTATCAGAATCATCAACTTTTACGCGGAAGTTGGAGAGAACCTCCTCGACCTCTCTTGCCTTCTCAAGAACGCCCTCCTGCTGCTGGCGGATCGGAACGATCACAACCTGAGTCGGAGCTACGTTCGGCGGAAGTACAAGACCCTCGTTGTCACCGTGTACCATGATGATGGCACCGATCATACGGGTCGTCATACCCCAGGAGGTCTGGTGAACATATTTTAACTGGTTGTCCTTATCGGAATACTGGATGCCGAAAGCCTTTGCGAAGCCATCGCCGAAGTTGTGGCTGGTTCCGGACTGGAGTGCCTTTCCGTCATGCATTAAGGACTCGATGGTATAGGTTGCCTCAGCACCTGCGAATTTTTCTTTATCTGTCTTCTGTCCGCGAACGACCGGGATCGCAAGGAAATCCTCGCAGAAATCTGCATAGAGGTTTAACATCTGGATCGTTCTCTCCTGAGCTTCCTCTGCTGTCGCATGTGCGGTGTGGCCTTCCTGCCATAAGAACTCTCTGGAGCGGAGGAACGGTCTTGTCGTCTTCTCCCATCTTACTACGGAACACCACTGGTTGTATACCTTCGGAAGGTCACGGTAGGAGTGGATGTCTTTCTGGTAGAAATCGCAGAACAGGGTCTCGGATGTCGGGCGGACGCAGAGACGCTCCTGAAGCGGCTCAAGACCTCCCTGTGTTACCCATGCAACTTCCGGTGCGAAGCCTTCTACATGGTCTTTCTCTTTATCAAGTAAGCTCTCCGGGATGAATAACGGCATGTAAACATTCTTTACGCCTGCTTTTTTGAAGCGCTTGTCCAGTTCATGCTGGATGTTCTCCCAGATCGCGTATCCGTCCGGTTTGATGACCATGCAGCCCTTTACGCTTGCATAATCACATAATTCTGCTTTTTTTACAACGTCTGTGTACCACTGCGCGAAATCGTCTTCCATAGAAGTGATGGATTCCACAAGTTTCTTCTCTCTTGCCATTGCTTTTCTCCTTTATATGAATTCTTGGATTGCATACATCTAAAATTTCTGAGGATGCAGGACGCCTGTTCCGTTCCGGGGCACTCCCCGTGGAAACGAAAAAAATGTGCCTTGGCACATTCTCGCGCCTCGCGCGGTCGCTTGCGACAATCTACATCTTCGCGCGAGTGCGCATCTTTGGCACATTAGTGCCTTTTTATGTAACAGGAAATTCCAAGGAATTCCCTGTTACATAAAAAAGGCTGTCGTCCACAAAAGGGACCGACAGCCGGCGTTACCACCCAAATTAGCTCCCGCACTTTACGGGAACTCTCCTCTGATATCCGTTAACGCCGGATCTACGCTGTACTTAGCAATGTAGTCATTCACTGCGGCAATCTGTTTTCACTGCCGTTTTCCACATCTCTCGCACAAAGCTCCGAGGCCGGTTCAACAACGCGCACATGGAAGCTCTCACCGTCTGCTTCCTCTCTGGGATGCCGCCATTCATCTACTTTCCCTCTTCAATGCCTGTCTGATATGCATATATGATGGATTTTAATGGATTTTTCCATGTTTGTCAAGACTCCGGGACGGATTTTGCAGGCCGGCATCACCATCCCGGAGTCTCACACTTTCTGTGTCCATTCTGAACACACGATCTTTAAAATATCAGCTTGATCAACAGCCATCCCGCCGCGATGCATAACAGCACCAATGCAAATGCCGTGGAAATTCCGAATACGATTGCTCCGACAGCGATGGATAAGATAAATCCAAACAAGCTCAGCACCGCGCCGAGAAGTTTTCCACATACGCCAAGCACAAGACCAACGCACTTAAAGATCACGACAAGAAATATGATCGCAAATAAAATTGACATGATTTCGCCTCCAGTCAAACAAAATCTCGAGGATTTCTTCGGCTTATTATATTCCCACTGTCAACATTTGTAAATATAAATCAGCTCCCAATCGCTAAATACCTGATCTGGTGTTACAGTTCATGCTTACATGAACTGTAACCGATTTTACCGATGCTTCGCATTCCAAATCGGCAAAATCCGCTGCCATAACTGTATTGTACGGGATTTTCAGTTCAGAAAATCCCTATCCATACACGGTAATGAGCCGCCCAGTTCCGTCCTTCTGGTAAACACGGTGGGAGATCGAGATAACAGTACGTCCTTCCGACGCGCTCTTTAATGCCCGGAGCACCACCTCCTCCGTCTCCGCGTCAAGGTTCGCCGTGATCTCATCGAGAAGCAGGATCCCAGGTTTTCCGGCAACGGCTCTCGCGATGGATAAGAGCTGCCACTGACCCTGGGAGAATATCTCCGGTTTACATAATGTGTCATAGCCATCATCCAGGCTCACGATCGTCCCATGGAGTCCCACGAGCTTCGCGGCCGCCTGCACCGCCTCGTCCCCGATCGCCGGGTCAAACAGTGTGATCTGGTCGCGGACCGTGCCCGGAACCATATGAAAGGACTGTTCCACATAGCCGAACTTCTTTCTTTTCTCCTTGTCAGAGAGCCGATATGCCGCCTCGCCCTCAATCAGAGCCTCACCGGAATTCGGGCGATAGAGTCCCAAAAGCAGCTTAAAGATCGTACTCTTTCCGGCGCCGGTACGTCCCGTCAGCGTTACCTGCTCGCCCGGATAGATTGCGAAATTCATGTCATTTAAAACGATGTGGTCGTCGTAGCCGAAGGTGACATCTTTAAACTCCACGCATGGTTCTGTATTTTCGAAAATTCCGCTATCATTTACCTTGACTGCATCTAAATCTATACTCGCCGCACTGGTGTCCCCGGAACTATTCTCCGCTCTCCCCTGCGCATTCTCTAATTCCTGTACAGCGCCATTCTTTCCAACTGTATGTCTGGAATCCACAAATGCTCTCTCTTCTACCATCTCCCTCTCTGGCTTCGCCAGAAACTCGTTGATCCGGTAAACACCCGCAACCGCCGACTGGATCGTCTGGATCTCCATGCCGAGGTTCTCGATCGGCGAGAATACCTGGGAAATATAGTTGATGACTGCGACAGATTTTCCCACGGACATGCCGAACAATGCCAGGATCTTCGCGTTTCCGGATGCCGCAAGCAGCATGACGATCGCCACCGCCACCGCATTCAGGAACAGGATCAACGGCGAGTAAACAGCGTCGTAAAAGTTCGTCTTCTCGACCGCCGAATAGCTCTCCCCGATATAGTCATCATACCGTTTCTCCATATACGTCTCTTTTCCAAGTGTATGGATCGTTCTGATACACCGGATTGTCTCCGGAACATGATTTGTGACACGGCTCATTGCCGCGCGGTTCTCTAACTGTGCCGTCAGCATCTGCTTCTGGACGATTCTCGTGAACGCAAAGATCACCGGAATCAATACAACAAGAAGCAGCGCAAGTCCCCGGTTCTGGAACCAGATCACCGCAAAGATACTGACGACTCTGCAGGCATCCGCGAACATGCTGATGATTCCGGAGGTAAACAATGCCTCCACGGTATCTACATCGCCCACAAACCTGGAAACCACAGCACCCGGCTCTTCCTTATTTAATGTGTCAGCGCTCAGCCGGACAAGCTTCTTCGAAAGCTCGCTTCGGAACGCATGGGTCATCTTCTGTCCAAACACAGTCAGGAAACTTTCTCTCAAAGACTCCAGCGCCCCCGACAAAAAGATCAGCAGAAAATACTCCGCTGCCATGGAAAATCCCGGGAAATTTCCGCCGGCGATCCGGTCAATGATCTTTCCGAGAACGAGAGGCGGAAACAGGGAAATGACAACGGCACCCGTCACCGTCAGAATGATTCCGATGGAAAGCCCTTTTTCCCGCACGACGGTATTTCCGATAATCGATGCCGCGCTGATACGTCTATTTGCAGTCATGATTTCCATCTCCTCTCCCCAGAATTTTCACGCGGTCTCCCTGATGGATTCCCGCGATTTCCGCTTCTTTTCGTTGTCTATTCAATATCCTCATATTTCTGTGCGCCGTCAGGATGATCTTTTTTCTCACTTGACAGAATATTTTCATCTTTCTCCGAAACCTGCGCCCTGTAAAGCTCCGCGTACTGCGGATTTTCCGCCATCAACCTCTCATGGCTGCTGCATGTTCCCATCTTCTGGTCCATCCAGATCACCTGGTCGAACTCCGGGAACAGGTATAGTCTGTGGGAGATCAGGAACACGATCCTGTCTTTCGAGAGCTCCTTCACATGCTCAAATACCTGTTTTTCTGTATTTCTGTCGAGCGCCGAGAACGGATCATCCAGAACCAGCACCGGCTTTCCATGGCAGAGTGTTCTCGCCAACGCAAGACGCGCCGCCTGCCCTCCCGAGAGACGGACGCCACTGTTTCCCACAACGGTCTTCTCCTTCTCCTCCATCTCCCGGACCTCTTCGTCGAAGCATACAGCCCTAAGCCATGTCCAGACGTTGTCATCATCCCCCAAGAGCACGTTGTTTTCCACGCTGTCTCCCAAAAGCTCCGGATCATGTCCAAGATACCCGATGATCCGGCTCCGCTCATTTTCCGTGTAGGAGGAAAGCTCCCTGCCGCCGTAAGTCAGATGACCCTCATACGGATATTCGCAGAGAAAACTCTTTCCCAGTGTAGATTTTCCGCACGCCACCGGACCCGTGATGCCAATGATCTGATCTGGTTTTGCAGTGAAGGAAATATCCTTGAAGATCGGGGAACTGCCCGGATAGGCGAAGGTGAGATGGGAGGCCGTGACTACGTTTTCTTTGACTCTGTTCTTTTCTGACTGCTGCCCAGCTTTACGCACCGCACTGCCTCCCGGTCCATTCTTCACATCCTTGTCGGAGCTTTCAGTATTGTAGTTTTCATTCTGCGCCGCGATCTCATCTTTCTCCACAGCCTCAGACGCCCGCTCCATGTACGGATGGATCCTCTTCCAGGAAACCTGCGCCTTGTGGACCGCATTGAAGAGCTTCGCCGCCTTCGAGGACTTATCGGAGAGCTTCGCGTAACATGCCAGGAATGTGGTAAATGCCGCCACATCCCATGACGTCCAGCCCATTCCGAGGATATTTTCTGAACCGAAATACAGGATCATCACAGTTCCCGCCATGGCGATCACCTTGTAGACCGGCGGCAGAGCCGCGTTCCAGATATTCGCCTTCACAGCTGCTTGTTCATACTCTTTTAAGTGAACCTCGTAGTTCTCCCCGCGCTCCTTCTCACATCCGAAAACACGGTATGTAATGGCGTTGGTGATCCTGTCCAGGGTCGCATCGTTGAGCTTTCCGGTCTGCTTCTTGTAAGCTGCTCCCGTTGTCTGGACGATCCGTTTCATCTTCTCTGCTATAATATAGGAAAAAGGGGGAAAGATCATGGAACAGAGCGCCAGTCTCCAGTCGTAATAGAGCAGCATGCACACATATCCGAAAAGCGCCACACCTGTATCAAAGATCTCCGTGGTAAACTTTCTCATACCTTCCACGCAGTCATCCACGTCGGAGATCGCCTTCGTGATGACGTTTCCGGCGCCCTCTTTTTCCAGCTCCACACGGGATTTATGTATCAGTGTCCGGTACAGGATCCGCTTCATCCGCCGGTTTACATTGTTGGCGAACCGGCGCACATAGAACCGCTTGATATATCTCGCCAGCTGCACCGTTCCGATCACGATCACATAGGCGGGCGCCAGCCGGAGCATCGCCGGAAAACGCTCCGTCCCTGTCAGGATCTGCATCAGGCAGCCCGCCATCTTTCCCTCAAACCATGGCCCCGCCATGAGGCCCAGGTTATAGATCAATCCCGACACTGTGATCAACGCCAGAACCTTCCATTCTGCCCGGAAATACATCATGATCTTATCTGGGCGAAAATTTTTCTTTTCCATTGCTGTTCTTTCCTGAAGTCTTATAAACTTTTCCGAGTTACCGATTTCTCTCTGAAGCAGCTTCTTCCGGAGTGTCTGTTTTTATTTTTGCTGCAATTTCTTCAAAAATATCTTTTTTCTGCACCAGACCCAGAATTTCTCGTTCTCTTTATTATCACCGCTGCTTTCAAGATCCTAGCTTCAAACAGTTCTATTTTTTACATCTTTTTTTCATCTGCACCCTCTATATTCTCTTCCTTATGCTTCTCCACTAACTCCGCTACATCCACAAATCCAGCTCTCCGCTCATTCTTCGACCGCCAGTACAGTTTGTCGAGCGTCTCACAAAATGCGTTTTTCTCCTCCTCCGGCAGCTCCGCCAGCAGCCACTCATAAAAGACCGCCTCGATACTCGCCTTCGAATTCTTTAATGCCTCCGCCTTTTTTGTCGCGTAAAGCAGCTGGCTTCTTCCATCCGCCGGATTCGGCTTTCTCTCGAGATACCCTTTTGCCTCCAGGCTTGCCGCCCGCCTCGCCGCAGCGCCCTTATCGATCTTAAGAGTCTCCCGTACCTCCGTCTGGGTGATTCCCGGATTGTGGCGCACGAGATGGATAAAATCGAATTCCGCTGTTCCGATCCCCTCTTCCTTCATGGTCTGCACCGTGAACTTTCCAACCTCACGGGCGATCTTTGTGATCTTTCTTCCAGTCTGGTCCATAAAGTCTCCTCCAAATATCGCTTTACTTTTGCTCTCCCGGCTTCACGCTATCTGCGTATCTTATTCCTGTTCCATAGAATTACAATATCGTAAATCCCGGCGGACTCCCTCGTTCATATCCGTCCTGTCTCACCACTATGCAAATTTTAACACAATTTTGCTCCAGATAGTTGTACCATCATCTAAATTGGATGATAGTACAACTATCTAATTTTGTCAACCTCATATTTCTGCTTTTTCTTCGAAAATAATGTCTTTACTTTATTTTCTTAAAATTTCAGTATGAAAAACAGCATCCGGCAAAAGAATGACATTATTTTAACAAAGTCTGCCATTTTGTTGTTGATTTTGTCCAAATTTCATGTATAATGGAAGTGAAAGATATCATTATTGCCTGTAAAATTTCCAGGTAATGGTACCTGTTCAACCCTGAACATGTACAAGACGATAGTCCTGCCCCACTGCGGTCGGGACCAAATTTATGAAAAGAGGTTAGATAAGCGATGGCAAAGATTGATTTAAGCAAGTATGGCATCACCGGAACCACAGAGATCGTCTACAACCCGTCTTACGAGATGTTATTCGAGGAGGAAATGAAGCCGGAACTCGAAGGCTACGAAAAAGGACAGGTCAGCGAACTCGGAGCAGTTAATGTTATGACCGGTATCTACACCGGCCGTTCACCGAAAGATAAATTTATCGTTGTGGATGAAAATTCCAAAGATACTGTATGGTGGACTTCTGACGAGTATAAGAACGACAACCATCCGGCTTCCCAGGAAACCTGGAAGGCAGTAAAAGATATCGCATTAAAAGAGCTCTCCAACAAGAGACTTTTCGTTGTCGACGCATTCTGCGGCGCAAACAAAGACACCCGCATGGCGATCCGTTTTATCGTTGAGGTCGCTTGGCAGGCACACTTCGTAAAGAACATGTTCATCAAGCCGACTGCTGAAGAGCTTGAAAACTTCGAGCCGGATTTCGTTGTTTATAACGCATCCAAAGCAAAAGTTGAGAACTACAAGGAACTCGGCTTAAACTCCGAGACAGCTGTTGTCTTCAATATCACAAGCCGCGAGCAGGTTATCATCAACACCTGGTACGGCGGAGAGATGAAGAAAGGTATGTTCTCCATGATGAACTACTACCTTCCGTTAAAGGGCATCGCATCCATGCACTGCTCCGCTAACACAGATATGGAAGGCAAAAACACAGCGATCTTCTTCGGACTTTCCGGAACAGGTAAGACAACTCTTTCCACAGATCCGAAGCGTCTCCTGATCGGTGATGACGAGCACGGCTGGGACGACAACGGAATATTCAACTTCGAGGGCGGCTGCTACGCTAAAGTTATCAACCTTGATAAAGAATCCGAGCCGGATATCTACAACGCGATCAAGCGCGATGCTCTTCTCGAGAACGTAACACTTGATAAAGACGGTGTGATCGACTTCGCTGACAAGAGCGTAACCGAGAACACCCGTGTATCCTATCCGATCGACCATATTAAAAATATCGTTCGCCCGATCTCCGCAGGTCCGGCAGCTAAGAACGTGATCTTCCTCTCCGCAGATGCATTCGGTGTACTTCCGCCGGTATCCATCCTGACTCCGGAGCAGACAAAGTACTACTTCCTGTCCGGTTTCACAGCAAAGCTTGCTGGTACAGAGCGCGGAATCACAGAGCCGACACCGACCTTCTCCGCTTGCTTCGGTCAGGCATTCCTGGAGCTCCATCCGACAAAATACGCGGAAGAGCTTGTTAAGAAGATGGAAAAGAGCGGCGCTAAGGCATACCTCGTTAACACAGGCTGGAACGGAACCGGCAAGCGTATCTCCATCAAAGATACCCGTGGAATCATCGACGCGATCTTAAACGGCGATATCTTAAACGCACCGACAAAGAAGATCCCGCACTTCAACTTCGAAGTTCCGACTGAGCTTCCGGGCGTTGACTCCAAGATCCTCGACCCGCGTGATACATACGCAAACGTTGCTGACTGGGAAGAGAAGGCAAAAGACCTCTCCGGCAGATTCGTCAAGAACTTTGCAAAATATGAGAGTAACGAAGCTGGTAAGGCTCTCGTTGCCGCTGGCCCGCAGATCTGATCGTCTTACTGATTTAGCTTTATAAGCTGATAAATGTCAGAGGACACTGCATGTAACGTGCAGTGTCCTCTTTTTGCATCTTATCACTATTACGATCCTTAACATTCTGAGCCAGCAGGATCCGCTCCTACTATAAGCTGGTCTTTCCTGTTCAGCGCTCTCTACTCCGCATGTGCCGCCGTCTTAAGCGCCAGCCGTACCAGATCATCCATGGACTGGGCATGTTCCCGCTCTGGAAGGTCCACAAAGATCTCCTGTCCGTTCTCGTCATAGCGGATTCCTGTTGTGATTCCCACCATCATCAGAGCCCGGCATCCAAACTCTGCTGCCGCCGTATAAAATGCGCAGCCCTCCTGTTCAGAGCACAGCATGCCGTACTTCTTCCACATCTTCGACTTATAATTTTCGTCGCGGTAAAGTCTGTCGTTGCAGACCGTTCCGCCCACGTACGTCACGAGATGTTCCTCATCCGCAATGCTTCTCGCGGTGCTCAAAAGCCCGAAATCTGCCACCGGTGAGAAATGTCCGTTGAACATGTTGTCGTTGATTCCGCTGGTGGTGCTGACCGCCTGGGACAGGACGATATCGAAGTTTTTCATATCGTCCCGGTAGCCGCCGGAGGTACCTGCCCGCACCAGGATCTTACAGCCATAATCCCTGCAGAGCTCCGTGGCGTAGATCAGCATGGACGGTCCGCCCATTCCGACTGCCATCACAGATACCCGTACTCCCTCAAACATTCCCGTATAGCAGTACGCACACCGCACATCATTCACAAGCACCGCATCTTCCAGATAATGTTCCGCGATATACTTCGCCCGGTTCGGATCTCCTACCAGGACGATCCGCTCAGAAATTTCGCCGACTTCGGCATGATTATGCATCGTCATCTGTATTCACGCTCCTTTTTCTTTCATATGTATATCCTACCATAATTTCACCGGATTGTCTGCCGGAAACCATGGTTACTCCACTTTCAGCGCATTCGGATAGATCTTTTTCAGCACCTCATCCCCATAATGCTCATCCATCACCTGCTGCCAAGCGGAATCCGCTGGGATTCCCTTTTCCCTCTCACTGCTTCGCACAAGGGCCAGCCCGGAGACCGCCATGTCCACGCAGAAAAATATCAGGAGAAGCCATGTCGCTGCCTTTCCGAAGTTTATCGGAATCTTCTCGATCCAGGCGGACATTACCGGGTAGATACCCTTGATCCATGCCACAGCCGCAATTCCCCAGAAAAAGCAATACAAAAGATTGATCCGCCCGCCAAGGTTAAACGGAATCTTACTGTAGTCCCAGAAAACTTTTCCAAAGAGCATTTCTGTCAAAACGCTGCAGGTATACTCATAGGCACCGCCGAGGAATGTTCCCATAAAGAACAGGAACCGGTCGGAATACTTCCGGTAGCGGTACAGCAGCATCGTCGCCGCAGCCAGGGCCACGCCCCAGACGATGCTGAACGGTCCCCAGACAAAGCTGCTGCGGCTCATCCACACGCCCGCCGTCACCCGGCAGAAGATCGTCTCCACGATATCTCCGAGGAACGCGCCGACTACCAGAAGCAGCGCGATCTTGTAAAAACAAAGGCCGTAGGCGAATATCGTCTTTCTCTGCTCAGCCTCCGCCTGGAGCTCCTCCCGGTATACCGCCTCCGGGTAGGCGTTCTGGATACGGCGGTCCACCCAGCCATAGATCTTCCGCTCAAGCCTTGAGCTCACACCTGTGAGCCAGGAATCCACGCCTTCCCACTGGCGGATTCTGCGGCTTCTGCCGGATAAGATACATAAGGTCGCCGTGACATCCATCGCCAGCACAGCCGCCAGAATCCACACGATCAGATGCCCCGGAGTCCGCGGGAGCATCCGGAATACCCGCACCAGGACCGGTGCACCCCACCGCATCGTAGCGGCACCAAGAACGCCCCATACGATAGACACCGGCACACAGATATATCCGTCCAGGTTCCATTTCATGTGGGAATAATCCCACCACCGCTCATGGTACATCCTCTCGATCACATGGCCAGCGATCCACTCCGCCAGGGTCGAAAAGATCATACTGCCGAGAAACAGCCAGATTCCATGCAGTTCCCGGCAGACAACAAGCATCGCGGTTCCCGTAATACCGTAAAGCACGCAGAACGGCCCATTCACGAGACCTCTGTTTACAAACCGTCTCTGCCGCACTGCCGCTGTCACCGTCTCGAGGACCCAGCCGAAAAAGCTGAACGCAAAGAACAGCCACAGTCGCTCAAATCCTGTATACCCCATATTTTGTACCTATCCTCTCCTGATTTTTCTTTTGTTTTCCCGGAAGCATTGCCTCATTTTTGCATCTGTTCCCCGGAATACGGTCCTCCGCTTTTTCATTCCCTTATTTTTCATCCTGCTTCTATAAAAAGCAGAACATGTATCCAGATATTCTACCACATTTCTTCTTCATATAGAATATGTTTCTTTTATTTCGTTTTTTCAAAGTTTTCCTATTTAAATAAGGGCATCTCCCACCGCACCCCTGCATCCAATATTCCGAATAAATATGCAGTGGATTCTCCGCTTTTTCCATGACTTTTGTCATATTTGTCCTTCTCGCAAGGACATCTGTTTTTTCATTCATATTTCCACACCGCTGCCCCAATCCCTCATCCCTTTCATTTTTCTCTCTGTCCCCCCCTTTTCTTTAGAAAATCTTTTCGATCCGACCTTTTCCTGCATTTTTATGGTTTTCTACCAAATTTTCTTAATTGATTTCCATTTTTTTCTCATAAAAAATTGTTCATATTTCCATAATTATATGTTATACTAGACAAGTTCGTGTTACGCGGACAAATACAATTTTATATCAAAGGAAGGTTTCTTATGGAAAACACCAAGAAAATCGACTGGTACACCCTGGCCTTCATGGCATTCTCCACGGTTTGGGGATTCGGAAACGTGCTGAATGGCTTCGTTTACTTCAACGGAGTACAGGTAATCTTCAGCTGGGTTCTGATGTTCGCTCTCTATTTCGTGCCGTATGCCCTGATGGTAGGTGAGCTCGGCTCCGCGTTCAAACAGTCCGGCGGCGGCGTGAGCTCCTGGATCCACGAAACGATCGGCCCGAAATGCGCTTATTACGCTGGCTGGACTTACTGGGCTTGCCATGTAACTTACATCGCAAGTAAAGGAAGCGGCGGATTAAAGGCATTAAGCTGGATGGTATTCCAGAACGGCTCCACTTACGACACATTCCCGACGATCGCTGTACAGATGGCAACACTCGCTGTCTTCCTGTTCTTCTGCTGGGTTGCAAGCCGCGGCTTAAACCCGTTAAAGAAATTAGCAACGATCGCTGGTTCCAGTATGTTCGTAATGTCCATCCTGTTCATCTTAATGATGTTCGCAGCTCCGGCAATCAACCCGAACGGCGGTTTCGTATCTGCTGATTACACAGTAAAAGGTCTGATCCCGCAGTTCAACGTGAACTACTTCACATCCCTCTCCATCCTTGTATTCGCAGTCGGCGGATGCGAGAAGATCTCCCCTTATGTAAATAAGGTAAAAGATCCGTCCAAGGGATTCCCGAAGGGTATGATCATGTTAGCCGTTATGGTTATGGTCTGCGCGATCCTCGGAAGTATCGCGATGGGCATGATGTTTGATCCGGCTGTCATCAACGAGAGCACAGACAGCTTCAAGTCCTACGTTTCCAACGGCGCTTACTGGTCCTTCCAGAAGCTCGGTGAGTACTACCATGTTGGCAACCTCCTGCTCGTTATCTACGCAGCATGCAACGCCATCGGTCAGTTCTCCACACTTGTATTAAGTATCGACGCTCCGCTTCGTATACTTCTTGACAACGAGGACGCAAGACAGTTCGTTCCGTCCGGCCTCTTAAAGAAGAATGAGCATGGCGCATACATCAACGGTATCAAGATGGTTATCTGCTTATCCGGCAGCATCATCCTGATCCAGTCCTTCGTACCGGGTGCTGCATCCGTTCTGACTCAGTTAAACAAACTGAACTCTGTAACCATGCCGCTTCGTTACTTGTGGGTATTCGCAGCATACATTGCTCTCAGAAAATCCCTCAACAAGTTCAACCCGGAGTACAAATTTACAAAGAACCAGACAGTTGCCCTTGTTGCAGGCGGCTGGTGCTTCTTCGTAACCGCAGCTTGCTGTCTCCTCGGAATGTATGTTGAAGGCGATATCGCTTCCACAGCATTAAATGTAATCACACCGGTAGTGCTCACAGCACTTGGTCTGATCTTACCGGAGATCAAAAAGCGGGAAGTTGCAAAGGCAAAATAATTTATTTCAATGACAAAAAGACTCTGGAGTATTCTGATCAAAAATATCAGAATTCCAGAGTTTTTTCAGTTCATTTCAATTTACACTTCCTCGATCCGATGCAGCTCCCACACTCTCACATTCACCGGTTCCACGGCGCCGCCGCAGTATGGGCAGACGCGATCGCCAAGACCGGCGATCGGTGCGCCGCAGTGGGGACAGCTGACACCGATAGCGGTCTCGCCAGCGCGTATCTTTGTGATATCCTGGATGTAGACCAGCTCCATATTGAAGCGGTGCTGTTCTTTTTCCTGCTCCACATTTTTCTTTTTATCCGGCGTCTTTAATGTGTGCAGGTACTCCACCGCGGACTGGATCCGGATCCGGCATTTTCCCGGATCTTTGTCGTATCTGGAGATCTCCGTCTGATGGACATGGATCGCGTCAAATTCTTCCCGGATCTCCTTCTCCTCCATCTCCTCGATCTTCAGCCGTACCTGATCCCTTAAGGACACAGACACCTTTCCAAGGTAAGAGAGATCCCGGTGCTCCAGCGCCTCCAGATAGCCCTTTAACTGATTTTCACACCTCTGCTTCCACTCCGGCCAGTGAAACTCTGGGAAATCCTTCTCGATCCGCGGAAGCTCCACCCTCGTCATTCCAGACACCGACTTCGGCGTATCGTCCTCCAGCGCTTCCTGACGCTTCAGCCCTTCGATCAGACTCGAGGTTCCGAAAAATTCCCGCGAAATCTGCCGGATCTTAAACATCACAAAAAAGAGAGCTCCGATCAGACCCAGCCCAGTCACGATCGCGACGATGAGGATCGCGTTTCCTGCTGTCATATCGTTTCCTCCTGCTGTAAGGAATCCTCCAAACGGACCCCTTTCGTTATCGTGGTTTCACCATGTATTTTCAACTGCTGACCACATAGACAAAGCAGGGCGACCAGCCGGAGTTCTACTCCAACCGCCGCCCCAGGATCATCCATTATTTATTTAAATAATCGATCGCAGTCTGTGCTAACAGGGAAGAACCTCTCCAGAGGATATCCTCGTCCACATCAAAACGGCTGTTATGTAACGGCCATACCGGATCCTGATCCTGTTTAGCGGTACCGAGCCATACAAACGCGCCTTTCTTCTCTTTCAGATAGAAGGAGAAGTCCTCCGCCGGCATAGCCGGGAGTTTTACATCCACAACATCATCTTTGCCGAAGAGCTTGATTGCTGTATTGCGGATCAGCTCAGCGTCCTCCTCATGATTTACAAGTGCCGGATAGCCATGACCATAGTTGATATCAGCAGTTGCGCCGGACTGTAAGCAGAGACCATCGAGAGTCTTTCTCATAGAATCCTCGATCATCGCGCGGGTGTCCTCATTTAATGTACGAACGGTTCCGTCCAGTGTACAGTCACCTGCGATAATGTTGTATCTTGTTCCTGCGTTAAAAATACCGAATGTCACAACAGCATTGTCAAGCGGATCAACTTTTCTGCTGACGATGGTCTGTGCGGCCATAACGAACTGGGACCCGAGAACAACAGCGTCAATACCCTGATTCGGTTTTGCGCCATGGGCAGTCTTACCATGGATATTGATCGTAAAGTGGTCTGTTGCAGCCATTAACGGGCCTGCCTTCACCCCGATCTTGCCGTGCGGAAGATCCGGCCATACATGAAGACCGAATACAGCTTCCACATCATCCATATATCCGGAATGGAGCATTCCTCTGGATCCGCCAACCGGAGACATCTCCTCCGCAGGCTGGAAGATCAGTTTCACCGTTCCGGCGATCTCTTCTCTTCTCTCGCAGAGAAGCATTGCAGCACCAAGAAGACCCGTCATGTGGTTGTCATGTCCGCAGGCATGCATAACACCGTCATTCTGGGATTTATAAGGAACCTCATTCATCTCCTGGATCTGTAATGCATCCATATCCGCACGGAGAGCAACGACTTTACCCGTTTTCTTTCCCTTGATAACTCCCACTACACCGTATCCGCCGACATTTTCATATACTTCGTCGCATCCCATCTCCTTCAGATACTCTGCTACCTTCTTTCCGGTTCTTTCCTCATGCTGGGAAACCTCCGGGTGCATGTGAAAATCTCTTCTGATTTCAGATAATTTCGGCATGAAAGCCTTTGCTGACTCCGTAATTGTGCCCATTTTTATGTCCTCCTTATTTTTGAAGTCTTAATGAAAAGAACCCGGCGACAGTCCGTCTCCGGGTTCTTCTGAGTTCTCTGAATTATAAACCAAGAGCCTCTTTAACTTTAGCAACGATATGAACACCGATGTCCTTAGAAGCATCTACAGACTGAGCGCCGATGTGCGGGGATACGATGAAGTTATCGCACTCGAACAGCGGGCTTGCGAATGTATCATTACCTGTTAAACCGCTGCCTGCAAGCTCGTTCTCCATAACGTCTGCTGCGTAGCCGCCGATTCTACCCTCTTTCAGAGCTTCATACATATCAGCCTCGTTTACGATACCGCCACGGCTCATGTTAAGAACAACAGCGCCGTCTTTCATCTCAGCGATGGATTTCTTATTGAAGAGATTCTTTGTCTCCGGTGTCAGCGGTACATGGATGGAGATGAAATCAGCAACCTTGATCAGCTCGTCGATAGAAGCCTTTGTTGCGCACTGCTGCTTAAATACGTCGTCCGGAAGGAACGGATCGTAAGCAACGATGTTCATCTTGAATGCACGGCCAAGCTCGCCTACACGCTGACCGATACGGCCGAATCCCATGATACCAAGAGTCTTTCCTCTTAACTCACGGCCTTCGAATTTGTACTTATCCCACTCATGGTTATATTTTACATCGTAGTTTGCTGTAAAGGTTCCACGGGAGATGTCTAACATCTTGGAAATTGTTAACTCTGCTACTGCGTTTGCGTTTAAGCCCGGTGCGTTGAATACCTGAATTCCTTTGGATTTCGCATATTCCATATCGATATGGTTTAAACCAACGGAGCAAACGCCGATAACCTTTAAGTTCTTAGCTGCGTCGAGGATCTCTTTGTCGATCTTCGGGTCTACACGCATGATCAGGACATCAACATCACCGATCTCAGCGATAAGCTGCTCTTTGCTGGACGGAAGATTGTCAGCTGTTTTAACGTTCATGCATTTGCTGAGTTCCTCAGCGATACCACCCCATACTTTATCAATGATAAGGCAATTCATAATAAAATTCTCCTTTCAAGAAATGAAATTATTCCCCAAACCCTCAGTGAACAGGAATTACCCTGCTCTCATTATATTTTACAAAACCAAACTAATTTTGTAAAGCATTTTCGCGAATATGTTTTATTTTCTTAATAGCCGTCATGCCGTCAACGCCCTCTCGCAGACGCCAACAACTTAAAAGGGATGCCGTCGGACACACTCCCCGACAGCATCCCCAATATTCAGAACCTAATGCTCTTTATGCAGTTTTCGCAAATCGGAAGCTGTCATATTTGAGACTCGCTTCAAACTACCAAGCGATACCCTGAGCCATCATAGCATCTGCAACCTTCTGGAAACCAACCATGTTAGCACCTGCAACCAGGTTGTAACCAAGGCCGTACTTCTCAGCGCACTCAGCAGAACCATCATGGATCTCTGTCATGATCTGATGAAGCTTATCATCAACTTCCTTAGCTGTCCAGGAGATTCTCTCGCTGTTCTGGCTCATCTCGAGAGCGGATACAAGAACACCACCAGCGTTAACAGCCTTAGACGGAGCAACAACCATGTTCTTCTGATCCATTAAGAATCTAAGAGCTTCGTTTGTTGTCGGCATGTTAGCAACTTCGATGTAGTACTTGATGTTGTTAGCAACGATTCTCTTAGCCTGTGTAAGGTCTACATCGTTCTGTGTAGCACACGGCATGATGATATCAACTTTCTCGCCCCACGGCTTGTCTCCAGCTACGAACTTGCAGCCAAACTTATCAGCGTAGTCCTGAACTTTGTTACGTCCAGAAGCTCTCATCTCAAGCATGAAGTCGAATTTCTCTTTTGTTGTAATTCCGTCCGGATCGTAGATGTATCCATCCGGGCCAGAAAGTGTAACAGGCTTAGCACCTAACTCAGATAATTTCTGTACAACGCCCCAAGCTACGTTACCGAAACCAGCAACTGCAACTGTCTTACCCTCTAATGTGTCATGCTCATGTTTCATAACAGACTCAAGGTAGTAAACAGCACCGAAACCTGTAGCTTCCGGACGAATTAAGGAACCACCGAAGGAACGAGCCTTACCTGTTAATACGCCGTTCTCGTAAGCTCCTCTAAGTTTTCTGTACTGACCGAACAGATAACCGATCTCACGTCCGCCAACACCAAGGTCACCAGCCGGAACATCGACATCCGGACCGATGTGACGATATAACTCTGTCATGAATGCCTGGCAGAATCTCATAACTTCTCTATCGCTCTTGCCGTTCGGATCGAAGTCGGAACCACCCTTAGCGCCGCCGATCGGAAGTGTTGTTAAGCTGTCTTTGAATGTCTGCTCGAAACCTAAGAATTTCATGATGGAAAGGTTTACACTCGGTGCGAATCTTAAACCTCCCTTGTACGGTCCAATTGCTCCGTTGAACTGTACACGGTAACCTGTATTTACATGAATGTTTCCGTTGTCATCCTCCCACGGAACACGGAACTCGATAACTCTCTCCGGGATTACCATTCTCTCAAGAAGGGCAACCTTCTCATACTCCGGATGTGCATCTACAACCGGACCTAAGGAAGATAATACTTCTTCTACAGTCTGGCAGAACTCCGGCTCGTTAGCATATTTAGTCTTTACGTCCTCAATTACCCTCTCAACATACTTGCTCATCTCGCAAATACCTCCTTAAATGTTGGTTCTTAAACCCCTGTGCCATTTTGCACCAATAAAAGACTTTTCCCTGCTCACGAATCCCAAATCAAGTCCTTAATTGGATCTCCGAGAAAGCTTTTGTATCTTTTGTATATATAGTTTAAATATCATATATAATACGTTGTTTTTCACTATGTATACAGGATTTCTCGCTGTATCTCGCGATTTGGAAGCTTTCGCATTTCCCTCAATACAAATCTTACAAATCTCTTGATTTATTTGGGACTCATTTTGCTTACGTCCTTTATTTGTCTTTATTCTAACATACCCTTTTGACTTTGTCAACAATCTGTGGTACGATTCTTATAAAAGCTGATTTATCGACATGCCTGTCATTAATAGCATGTCCTTATATAAAAAAAGGGAGGTTCGGCCATGATCAGCATCAGTATCATAAGTCCTTTAAAATCAATGGCTGTCATCGATAAAGCGATCGAACACAACGACTTTGGATGTGTATTTCACAGGTACGTTTACGAAAATCTGGAAGAAATTAAAGACATATACGAACAGTGTAAGGACATCTCCGATGTGCTGTTTTTCTCCGGGGAACTTGGTTACTCCTATATTCTGACCCATGTGGATGATCTGAAGGTCCCATGTACCTTTATCTCCTATACTGAAAAGACTCTGCTGTCCATCCTGTTAAATTTTGTAATCCATTACCCGGATGTTCCGCTAAACAGACTCTATATTGATTTTCTGACTCCGGTAAATGATTTTATGAATTTAAAGAAATATCTGGATCCGGAACATATGCCTTACTGCTTTGAAAATCCTGTCTATAACTATGAAACCTTAAAAGAGCGGGCTGTGGAGCTCTGGGAAAGTAAAAAGATCGACATGATGTTCACGCGGACCACAAACCAGCTGGAGGTTCTCAACAAGCTTCAGATCCCCTATATCCACTTTCTCCCCACGGAGGAGATGGTCCGCGATTCCATCCGGCACGCAATCAATTCTATCCGCTTAAAACAGAAGAACCAGCTCAACAAGCTCGTGATCCTCATAAAGCTTGTCTATCCGGATAATATCTCCTCACAGGACCGGGAATATCTGGAGATCACCCTTCACAAATATCTTCTTGATTTCCGAAAAGAGTACGCGTACGATTTCTCACTTCACGCAGTCTCCAACCGGTTTGAGCTGGATCTCGACAGTGATCTCTACAAGAGCAGCTTCAGCCGTATCCAGGATCTCATCGCTTTTCTGGATCAGAAAGGCGATCTGGAATTCCGTCTCGGCGCCGGATTCGGAAAATCTCTCGGTGAGAGTCATTATCAGGCAGATCTTGCCCTGCAGGAGGCTGTCAAATACGGAAAGAATGACGGTTTTGTCATCTCCGGCGAGGACAATGCCCTCACCGGCCCGCTCTCTCTTACGCGATCCTTAAATTACAGCTATTCCAACACAAAAGCGCTGGACTATTCCCAGAGCAATGGGATCAATGAGAGCAATCTCTTAAAGATCGTCGGCCTCTTCCAGATGGATAAAGACACGATCATGACAGCCGCCTCCCTGTCCCAGTGGCTCAACATCACGAGCCGCAGCTGCAACCGTATTTTACAGCAGCTTCTGGATTCCAATTTAATAGAAGAGATCGAATCCCAGAAGCAGGAAGGCAAAGGACGGCCGACGAGACAGTACCGGTTCTGCAAGAATAATTTTATCCGGACCTTCTTCTAGGCTATTATAAAAGACCGCGCTCCGCCACATTTCATGCGGGGTGCGGTCTTTTGTATCACCTGTAAGAGTATGTCAAAGTACATTTTGCGCTGAAGTGGTCACTCGTGATGATCGGCAGCTTCTTTCAGACATATAGCACCATAAAAAACGCCGCCGGGACTGCATCCTGGTTCTTTCTGAGTTTTGGGTATTTCAAGAAAAAGTAGATA
>NZ_QWGL01000022.1 GCF_003435375.1 Clostridium sp. AM34-11AC
TATTAGCCACTACTGTTACAACGTTAGTATAGCACTTCAGAGGCAGATATGTTACAGGAAGTCACAGCAGAGATTGAGAAAACTGCGAAAGCGGTTGTGAATGAAATCCATACTGCACTCCCGGGAGAAATAATCTCGTTTGATGGCGGGATGGTAACGGTAAAGCCTATCGGAAAATATGTTACATCCGATGGAGCGAAACTTGACTATCCTACGATAACTGAGGCTCCGGTCATTTTTCCGTTCTGCCAAAGTTCGGGAGTAGGAATAGCGTTCCCTGTGAAAAAAGGCGATAGTTGCATCATTCTCGTATCTGAGGTGGAACTGGACGCTTGGAGAACGGGTTCTGAGTCACTCGGCTCATTGAAGTTCGACCTGTCGAGTGCAATGGTTATCCCCGGCTTGCTCGAGAAGAGTTACGAACCGATGATAAGAGCGTCAAGCGGAAATGCGGTCATCATCAAAGCCGGAGGAGCAGAAATCATGGTAAATGATGGAGGTTGCACGATTGATACAGGCTCGACAGTTATGGAACTGGATGACGGCGGAGTACATATAGACGGCAGTCTGACGGTCACAGGAGACATCAAGGCGGGTTCAGTATCACTCAAGAACCATATCCATGTCGATAGCACCGGAGGAGATACCCAAAAACCTAAATAACATAGCATATAAAGCCGTGACAGCCACAGGATTCGTTTCTTTTGCAAAGGACAACAAATTCTCCATAAACAAGGCTGAAAGGCAGAAATAAGCAAATAACGAAGTCCATACAAGAGGAGGTGCTTTATGGATATTTTACTATCCGCAGACGGAGATTTATTCCTCTCGGAGAAAGGAGACATCTCCCTTACAGAGTCCGTTGCACAGAAGATTAAGATACGGCTCAAGTGGTGGCTCGGAGAATGGAGATGGGATGAAGAGGAAGGTCTGCCGTACAGAGATGAACTTTTCATCAAGAACCCGGACACTGACAGTTTTGAGATGGCAGTCCGGGAAAAAATATTTGATGTCACAGAAGTAACAGATGTTAAGGACGTTACGGTTGAATATGACAGAAAGACAAGGCAGGGAAAGATAATGTTCACTGCCTATGTTGATAACGAAGTTATCAGAGAGGAGGTGGAAATAGATGGCAGAATACGGAGTAACTGATAAAGGGTTCAACATCAAGAGACTCGACACGATTATGGAGGAAATCCATACAGACCTGTCGGCTGATTTTGGTTTTGATACGAGACTGACAAAACCGTCATTCCTCGATACGCTCATCACGACATTCTCCAATCAGATTTCGGAGTTATGGGAAACTGCACAGAACAACTACTATGCGAAGTATCCTGCAACGGCAACAGGTCTCAACCTCGACAACGCAATCCAGTACGGAGGTATCCGCAGAGCAGCAAATAAGAATACTGCCTATATGCTGCACTGCACCGGAGATGACGGAACCTATGTTCGTGAGGAGGCAATCGTTGCTACGAATACAAATCCGGAAGTAAGGCTGAAAAGTGCAGACGAGTTTGAAATTACGAGAGAGGCTTTCAACAAGGTTAGCATCAAGGTGGCATCGGCTGAGGTCGGTGTCTATTCTGTTACCGTTAATGGAAATCAGTTCTCATACTCAAGCACGGATGGAATCGAGAGCAGCATCATCGAAGGACTTGCCGGAGTGATTAAGGATGACGGATATACAGTCACAACGACTGATAATACTCTTACGATTGAGGATAAGACATTGAGCAGGAGCAATGTTCTCATACTGTCAGATAACCTCACGACATCGAGCGTCACAGTTATCGCATCGTTCCTTACGGAAGATTATGGGAAAATTACTCTCCCATATGGCATAGTCACGAAGATGGTAAACAACATTACCGGATTCAATGCCGTGACGAATTTGCTCGAACCAACATACGGCAGAAAGAGAGAATCAGACATCGAACTGAGACAGTCTTACATTGCGAAGTCGGCATTAAGGTCTAATACGATGATAGAATCCATTGTCGGAGAATTGCTGAACAATGTCGAGAATGTGGAGACTGCATCCGGCTATGAGAATGATACAGATACAGTCGATGAGAGAGGACTTCCTCCACACAGCATTGAAATCATAGTCGAGGGTGGAGACAACAATGAGATTGCAGAGGCAATCCTGCGGAGAAAAGCAGGAGGCATTCAGACCTACGGAAGTGTCGAAGTTGCGGTTCCGGGAAATTATGGAGATTCTATCCCGGTACATTTCAATAGACCGGACTACCTGTACACATGGCTCAAGGTTGTATTGCACGGAAACAAATCAGAACTGCCTACGAACTATGCAGCACTCACTATGCAGTCGCTGTTAAATGATGGAGCAGAATTTGTAGCAGGCAAAAACCTCCTCACTCAGTTACTGAATGACGGTATCTATTATGCGGTAGCAGGTCTGACATACATTGAGATTTACACAGCATACGGAACATCGAGCGTGTATGTGCCTCAGCCGTCAGATTACAAGCAAAAGAATATCATCGTCACATCACGCCAAAAGGTTCTGATAGACGAGAAGAGAATCGAGGTGTCGTTCAGTGAAGATAGTTGATAACTGGCTGAACGATTTACCTCAGCAGTTTCTCGAAAAGAAGAACATCGAGGCATTGATACGAGCATTCTCGAAACAGTTGCAGGAACTCCAACAGGTGTTTGATGACTTAGAGAACCTCACAGACCTCGATACAGCCACAGGACAGAATTTGGATATGGTTGGAACTATTATTCCCCTCAGTAGGAAAGAAGCCGGGATACTGGCAGGTATCAATGTTGAGGACCCTGTTATTTCTGACGAAAGATACAGGCAGTTCCTACGGTATCAGAATTTGGTAAACACCAACGAATGCACCTATTACGATTTGATGAATGGTCTTGCTTTACTGTGGGATGTCTCCCCGATTTATTACATCGAGGACCCGGATATGCCTGCAACAATCATTCTGACAATGCCGTTCCTCAAGCCGGGAGGAGAGGTCGTGAGGGTGGGCGAAGTTCCAATGGTAAAGCCTGCGGGAGTTCGTATTGAATTTGAATATCAGATTAAGGTGGTCGTAGAAACACTTGTCCGATGGATATGTGCAACCTACGACCTTTTGATTTGCGGAACATTCAAGTGCGGCACCAAGCCAAGACCCGGCACACTTGGAAACATCATGTATGTCGAGACTAATCTCGACATGGACGCAATCACAAATGTATTTGACACAACCCTGTCCGGCACAATTCGGATAGGTGGCAAACTGTATAATTCCACGACAGGAGAAATCTTCACGGATGATGTAGAAATCATTATCAATTCAGATTACGAAATCGTGGATGTCTTGGTAGCAGGTCAGTCGGTGTCCGGCGTTTATCCTGCCAAGGCTGTCAATGGTGTATTCATCGGAGAAAGCACGGAGGTAGGAAAGACCTTTACCAACACGACTACGGTTCTGCCATTATCCGGAGTTGTTACGAGTGGCGGAGGAAAGATGATGATGCCTGCAAAGGTTCGACTTTCAGAGGATACAAATATTCAGAGCAATACAACGATAGGAGTATCCAACGCACCGAAGAGTGGAACCATTATCTCGGGAGAGGGAACCGAACCTGTCGTTCAGACATCGGTATCCAACGGCTCTGAGGTCAGTGGCAAAGTTATCGTATCTGCCGCAACCATCAAACGGTGCGGAACTAAGGCTTGTGGAAAATAAATCAGAAGGAGGTAAAAACGATGTCATTTTGGAGTACAGATTTTATGAATGACCGAAGAAAGCAGTGGCTCAACGCTTTGGTAAAGTTTCAGTACCTTGTCAATGGCACTTGGTATGATGCAACAATCAATACAAAGAGAGTGATTGGCAACAAAGTTGAAATCATCGTCAGTTTTCCGAGAACATCGAGCGGCTCACAGACCATTAAGGCTGTGAGAATTATTGATGTCACAGGAAAACAGGCAGGGTATCAAGCAACCGAGATTGTCCGTGCTGCCAACCAAGGCGTTCTGACAAAGTTTGAGTTCCCAATCTATGAAAAGGAGGATGAAACCTAATGAATGGTAGAAATCAACCGTACCTCGACACCAACGGAGCAGGCTTTTACGAGCCTACGATGTGGCAGGACGAAGTTGAGGGAATACAGGAAGGTACGCCTGTGGATGAGCAGAACCTCAACAACATCGAGGGTGGCGTAAATGGAGCCAACCTCACGGCAGAATTTCTGACCGAAGTAATGAAGCACCATGGAGAACAGATTAGTAATATCGGAGGCGAGATTATCAAAGTCACTCTTACCAATGCGGCAGGAGAGGCTTTTTTTAATAATTCCGCAAAGACGATTGCACTGTCTGTCAACAGAGACAGTTTTGACTACACAGTGACAGCGGAGGTTGTTACTCCTGTGGACAATGTAGGCGACATCATCGTCTATGACAAGCAGGTCAATGGCTTCAAGGTTAAGTACACCGGAAGTGCTGCATCTGTGGACCTCAAACTGTATGTACAGGGAGGTAATGCAGCGTGAATGTAATTATCCACAATGACGAGAGGAGAAGTCAGCGTGACGCTACTCTCAGAGAATACGGTATCAATCCCGAGAGAGCGTCAGCCGCTCAGAGGGAGATGGCAGACTGCATCGCTCAGAAAACCAACGAGGCGTATGCAGAGGCAAGAAAACATTAGGAGGTAAAGAAAGATGGCAATGAAAGTTGTAGAAGTCAATGTCGGGGAGAAAATTCCCTACACAGTAAGCAAGACCAAAGTTACATTCGATGATGAACTGATGCTCAATCTCGCCAAGTTAGAGAGAGATTTTGATGTCAGTGTGGACATCTGCATCGACAAGTTCGGGATGCTTGTGACAGGTCTTGGTGTGAAGTATGCAGCACAGATTGAAATTCCTGCAAGACAGTATGTCGATAAGGAACAGGTCAATCCGGACTACGACCCGGAGGATGAGAACAGTCAGAAAACTGTTATGGTTCCCGAGCCTGTTGCGTTCTCTATGGACAATGTAACTCTCAAACTGTACTCAATCGAATAAGGAGGTAAATTACTATGTCAAATTACGACCAGTTTGCAGCAGCGGTTAAGGAGATTTCCGGAGGAAAGAATGTAGTATTACTTGATGACCTCGGACTTCCTTCCGTTTATGTACCTATCAACAAACTCAAGAACTCCGAGATTATTTCCGGAGGCTCTGAGAATACTCATCCTGCATTCTCTGTGAATGGTGTAGAAAAGAGCAGATTTCTGTATTCCAAGTATCAGAATATCGTCATCAATGGCAGAGCGTACTCACTGTCTCACAGAGACCCTAAGACCTATGTCAATTTCGACCAGGCAAGACAGGCTTGCGAGGCTAAGGGAGCAGGCTTCCACCTTGGAACACTTGCTGAATGGGCGGCAGTAGCATTGCTCACACGCAAGATGGGAACTATGCCACACGGTAACAACAACTACGGAGGAGACTCGGCGTACACCTATGAAAAAGGGCAGGAGTCCGCAAAGGATAACAACAAGACAGGAAGAACATTCACAGGTTCCGGTCCTGCTACTTGGGGTCACGACCATACTCAGTTCGGAATACAGGATATGAACGGCAATGTATGGGAATGGCTTGGCGGTATGCGTCTGAATGAGGGAGAAATTCAGATTATCCCTTACAACAATGCAGCACTTGGTTCCGAGTGCGATATGTCCGCTTCCTCAACCTTGTGGAAAGCAATCAAGAATGACGGTTCTCTTGTAGCACCGGGAACAGCAGCGACTCTCAAGTACGACTTCGTATCCGGAAACATTCAGTTGACTACCGGAATTACATCCGCACAGGATGCAGGTAGAGGTGGAAGCTACACAGCAATGACCCTTGCGAGTGGTGTCACTGCACCGGAGTTGGCAAAGGCTCTCATTCTCTATCCGGACGAGCCGGGCAAAGATTATGGTGGAGACTATCATTGGATGAATAACGCCGGAGAGCGTTTGCCGTTTGCCGGGGGCCACTGGGACAATGGTGCCTTTGCGGGTGTGTTCTACTTGTACCTCAACGATGCTCGTTCTGGCTCGGACGGCAGCATCGGCTTCCGCTCCGCTTATGTAGAACTGTAATCTGAATTTTGCATTTTGTTTTGCGAGCGTTAGCGAGCGTATGAAGAAAAAGCAATAAAATGATGTGCGTCCATAGGACAGTCCGTGCGACATAATTCGGACAGTCCATCGGACGCATTTTTTGTAGGGAGGTAAGATGAGCGATACAGCAACAAAAGGTGCAGAGGGCGAGAGCATAAGACAAAAAGTGGCAGATATGATGGACTACGCCGAGCCGTTCCTTGAGAAGTTTCCAAGACCGGAGAAAGGGTATGCAGGACTCGCAACCAAAATCCGAATGTGTATGAACACGATGGCTGAGAGGGAGATGGATACTCATAAATGCTATTATGCAAAATCAGTCCTCAAGGAATTAAACGAACTCGACAAGCAGGTCCAATATGCCAAATTCTATGTGGAAAGAGCATATAAGAAACGCATCCTCGACCAAAAGAGATTTAATGTGATGAGCGACTACCTCTCGCAGATAGGTAAGATGACCGGAAGTTGGATAAATAAGGTCACTGCCACTGCACAAAACAACGGCAGAAAATAATTTAGCAATTACTTTGGGAACAGGCTATTGCGTTTGCCGATTGCCGGAGGCAACTGGAACAATGGTGCCAATGCGGGTGTGTTCAACTTGAACCTCAACAATGCTCGTTCTAACTCGAACAGCAACATCGGCTTCCGCTCCGCTCTACCCTCATATTGTCAGATTTGCAGGAGGTCTACGGATGTCCTGCCAGTACACGAGGGGTAAAGGAGTCTGTTTCCACTCCAAAAAGGAGAAAAACAACCGACTGTATGAGAGCAGTGAGTGTAATAGGACAGCGGTCGGTTCCTCCATTCGGGAGGCTCACGGTCCGTAATGGGAACTTGAAAGCTGCAAGTAGCCTTTGGCGAAAGCCGCTATGCAAGAATGTAAAGGTGGTTTTTGGATGAAGATTAAGAATGTGTACGACATTATCTTTTCGATGGATAACCTTTACGATGCTTTTCTTGATGCGTCCGAGAGTCGTAGATACAACAGGGATGTCCTGCGATTTGGCTACGACTCTTGGACAAATCTTGAGGAGTTGAGAGAAAGAGTCCTTCGGGGAGAATACGAGATAGATAGGTACTTTATATTCTTCGTCTACGAACCTAAGAAAAGAATGATAATGTCAATCGCCTTTGAACATCGTGTGGTTCAGTGGGCGATTTATAGAGTTGTCAATCCTGTGCTGATTAAGGGATATATCAAGGACTCGTATGGCTGCATACCCGGCAGAGGAGCGTTGGGAGCAATGACTCGTCTGAGAGATTGGTTGGAGTATGTCAGCAAGAAAGATGGAGATTGGTACTATCTGAAACTTGACATCAGCAAATATTTTTACCGGATTTCTCATCGGGTACTCAAGAACATCCTACGCAAGAAAATCAAGGATGAGAGATTGCTTGAGGTTCTGTTCGGGATAATTGATTGCAAGCACACTCCATTCGGGTTGCCACCCGGCAAATCCCCGGGAGATGTACCGTTGGAGGAAAGATTGTTTGATGTGGGTATGCCAATAGGAAACCTGCTCAGTCAGATGTTTGCGAATATCTACTTGAATGAACTCGACCAGTTCTGCAAGAGAGTCTTGGGTATCAAGTATTATGTCCGCTACATGGATGACATCATTATTTTGAGTAACAGTAAGGCACAACTCCATGAATGGAGATGGACGATAGACACTTTCCTCGAGAAAGAACTTGAGTTAAGCCTTAATCAGAAAACCTGCATCAGACCTATCAATCAAGGCATTGAATTTGTAGGATACAGACTTTGGTACAACAAGGTTGTGCTGAGGAAATCAACGACTCTCGGAATGAAGAGAAGCCTCAGAGGTGTAGCAAATAAGTATCACGATTATGAGATGACTCTCGAGCAGGTTACTCAGACATTCAATAGTTATACAGGTATGTTGGAACACACAGACAGCGAGGAATTGTTGGCATCTCTTTATACAGATATGATATTGACGCATGGAGAAAGGAGAGAGAATGAAGAAAGATTTATTCAAATGCTCCCACAGGAAGAGGAGATGCTTTATGGGATATGAGCGATGCTCCGGAAGTTGCAGCCACTATGGCGAGTGCAGCGACTGTAAGTCATGGTTCATCCCGGCAGGTCAGTATCCGTGTAATAAATGCAAATATCTTGATGTTAAGCCGCCGAAGTAGGCGGTTTTTTCTATGAAAGGAGGTGAGGAATGTGAGCCTAAATGATTGGCTGAAAGCAGGAGGCGGTGTCGTACTGCTCTTTATGACATTGGTACAGATTGCACCAATCAAAGTCAATCCTTGGTCTGCTATCGGAAAACTTGCAGGCAATGCTATGAGATTTCTCGGAAAGACCATGAACAAGGATGTGATGGACAAATTGGAGACAGTCGAGAATGATGTCAAAAATCTGAAAGAGAAGCACGATGACCTCAAGAACAGGATGGACAAAGACGATGCGGATGAGTGCCGCACTCGAATACTCCGATTTGCAGATGAATTGCGAAGAGGAGTGGAACATTCTGAGGAGTTCTTCAATCAGATACTGGACGACATCTCGGACTATGAGAGATATTGTTCGGAGCATCCGGAGTACAAGAACAGTAAAGCAGTAAATGCCATTGCAAAGATAGATAAAGTCTATCAGAAGTGCATGGGAGAAAATTCATTTTTATAACAGGAGGAAAAGAACATGAAGAAAATTGATTGGGTCAGAAAACTGACAAGTAGAAAGTTATGGACGGCAGTAGCATCCTTTGTCTCTATGATGATTTTGGCTACTGGCGGCACAGACAACACAGCAACACAGGTAACTGCACTCATCATGGCAGGTGCGTCCGTGGTGGCGTACATCATCGGAGAGGGATTGACCGACTATGCCAATAGCGGTTCCAACACCGATGATGAGGAGTAATCTGAGAAACATATCGTAAGCACAGGGCAGTCGAAAGGTTGCCCTATTTGTTTAAGGAGGAATTGACATGAGTTTAATGGTAGGTAGTGCGAGAATTGATGAGAACGGCAAAATCTCCGGAGGAAAGCCGGGAGACCAAACAGGAAACGAAGTCTCAACTCAGCCGTACTATGTCCATTCAAAGGGATGGATTTGCATGAGACCAAAGAGTGTTGCGGTTGCCAATGCTATTGCGGAAGCAATGATACAGGCCTGCAAAAACAACAACATCGGATACTGCCAAGGACACCGCATAACTGTAATTGAACAGTTAAGAAAGAACGGAAGCCTTGCAAAGATTTCTGCCAAGACAGAGGCTGATTGCAGTTCACTTGTAAGAGCGTGCTGCATCCAAGCGGGATTTGACCCGGGCAATTTCAACACATCAGCCGAGGTGTCCGCTCTCAAAGCGTCTAAGCAGTTCATGAAGCCTATTACGGTAACATCCGGCACGAAGTTGTGCAACGGAGACATTCTTGTCACAAAGACCAAAGGTCATACTGTCGTAGTCATATCCGGCAATCCAAGACAGGCGGTTTCTCATTACCCTAAGTACAAAGGAGCATCGGGTTCCATTGTTACGGCACTTGCAGCGGTTGGAGAGAAAGATACATCCAAGGCTCATCGTGCGAAGATTGCAGCCGCAAATGGTATCAAGAATTACGCATATACTGCGGCACAGAACCTTGAGATGGTAAATCTTCTCAAGAAAGGCAAGTTGATTAAAGCCTGATTTTGAATAGGCATAACACATCGGGGTGGCTGAAAAGCCGCCCTTATTTTTTTGTAAAAGGAGGAGTTTTACTATGAACAAACTTTTTGGTATTGATATTTCACATTGGCAGGGAGACCTTAGCATCAAGCAGGCAAGAGATGAAAGAGGTGTACAGTTCGTCATTGTTAAAGCTGCCGGAGCAGATGCGGGCAAGTACAAGGACAGCAAATTTGAAGATTATTACGCACAGTGCAAGGCGATTGGTATGCCTGTCGGTGCGTATTATTATGGTAACGCCAAGTCTGTTGCAGACGCACAGGTGGAGGCAGACCATTTCCTATCAGTAATTGCAGGAAAGCAGTTTGAATATCCTATCTACTACGATGTCGAGGGCAATATGCTCAAGAACGCAAAGGATACTCTCACAGACATCGTTATTGCATTTTGCGACAGATGCGAAAAGGCAGGATACTTCGTTGGAGTTTATACATCAGACTCACACTTCCAGTCTCATGTAGACGACTCTCGTTTACAGAGATTTACTCATTGGGTGGCAAAGTATTCATCCAACACACCTGCAACATCTCACGATATTTGGCAGTATGGCGGCGGTCAGAATTTCATTGCGGACAAGACAATCTGCGGCAGAACAGTAGACCAAGATTTCTGCTATCGTGACTTCCCTGCGGCAATCAAAGCGGCAGGACTCAATGGATTTACTGCCAACAATGATGACAGCAAGGATGAGCCGGAAGTGTCTGCTCCGGAGGGAACAACGCTTGAATTGGTTTACAGAACTATGAAAGATGAGTTCGGCGGCGGAGATGCAAGAAAAACAGCACTCGGAAGCAGATATGATGAGGTGCAGGAAGTTATCAATCATATTTACAGTGCGTCCGCACAGGAGTTGGCAGATGAAGTATGGACTGGCAAGTACGGAGATGATGAAGTAAGGAGAACCGTTCTCGGAGACAGATGGCAGGAAGTACAGGACATCGTAAATGATGGCGGCAAGAAGTACCATACTATCGAGAGCGGAGAAACGCTCACAAGCATTGCGAAGGATTTCGGAACAACTGTCGATGCCCTCGTTTCTCTGAATGGCATTGAGAACCCGAACCTCATCATCACAGGAGACTCCATTAGAGTCAGATAACAGGAGGAAAGAATGAAGAACTACATTGGCGTAAAAATCGTAAAGGCAGAGCCGATGGAAAAGGACGGCAAAGCCGGATACAAAGTAAGATATAAGGATGGCTATGAGTCGTGGTCTCCAAAGAAGCAGTTCGAGGAGGCGTACAGGGAACTTGGAGATGCAGTTGATTTCATCAATGCAAAATAGTTCCGGTTGGTAAGGAATGGACCTCTCTATCAGATACGGTAGGGAGGTTCTTTTTTTATTGTCCGAAATTTGTCCTGTGGACAATCTGTGGACGCATGGTTTTCCGTCCAAGGACGAAGCAATCTGATAAACGGTTTGCACCAACGGTTTTACTGATTTTTCAAAAGCAATTCGACATACATTATATAAGAAGAAATCCGCCTTGTCCTATGGACAGTCACACGGACAGTCCTGCGGAAAGTCCTAAACCATACCGTAACCGTTACCGTTACCTATATATATTATATCTATTATGTTCATTGTCCTATGGATGTCCTATGGACACATTTCTATTATCGTTTTGGAGTTCTCCAAATCATTCCGTAAAAATAAAGATATTCCTATTGACATGGTGCAAGGTTGTGTTATCGTACGCTCGCAAAAAAGCAAAGGAGGTATGCAGTATGATTTACAACCTTATTAGCGAAACGACCGGAGAAATTGTCGGCTATACAACAATCGGACCATTCGATACAGACCACGATATTCCGAACAGTGAATTACTGGATGTAAGACTGGAAGCAGCGATAGATGATGGATATGTGCAGGATGATGCCTATTATTGGCAGAAGTCCAAACAGAAAATAGGAGTATTGATTTAAGGAGGTGCGTGGCATGAGCGTTATTCCAAAAGAACTGACAGATGAGCAGTTAGCTGAATATTTCAGAGAATATGTAGACGGCTGCCAGTGCAAGGAGAGGCATACAGAAGCAGCCTGCAATGAGGTTGAGCAGTACGACAAGATGGTTGCATATTTCTTTCCAAAGGAACTGAAACCGCAGAATAGATTTTATGACAAGATGATGGATGTTGCAGTTGAGTACGAGGAGTCGGGATTTATGGCAGGGTACAGAATGTGCCTAAAGCATTTACAGGAGCAGCAGGCTCAGACTGATACAACAAATTCTATACCGGAAGAACCAAAGAGGCAGGAACAGGCAGATACAGGCTCTGTGGATGCCTTGGATTTCATTTCCTCAAGACAGATAGGAGAAATGTTTTCTGCACCAAACGGAAAAGTCGTAAGAAGAATTAAAAATCAGATTTTGCCATACTGCACAGACGATGAGAGAAGAGAGTTTTCTCTGACATCAGAGAGGAGCAGGCAGAATAAGTACATCGAAGTCTACCGCCTCAGCAAGAAAGCCTGCGGCATATACCTCGACCACATGGAGAGGTGGTCCGGCATGATAAATGTAATGACAGGCATCTCGGAAATGAGGAAGAGGATGCAGGAGGTGTTTGCGTAGCTAAATAGGAATATTCCAAAATAATTTCCGTAAAACTATTGACAAATTGGAATGTTCCAAGTACGATGTAGTCAAGATAAATCAGTAAAAACACCGAATAGGAGGTAAAGACTATGAAAATATTCAGAATGGCAGATGTGGAGAAAATCGAAGAAATGCTTGCAACCGGAAAGACAGTTGAGGTTGAGTGGAAAGATGGAGCAACAGGAGAGATGTACACTGAAACAGTTAATTCAGTCAGATGGGATGGATTGGTGTTTACCACCGGAAGATGTATCTATACCGGAATTGATGAGTTGGTTGAGATTAGGGAGGCGTAGAGATGAGATACAGATATTGGTTTGCGTTGAGACCGCCAATGCCGGGGGCAGTTCCAAAAAGAAACTTGGAGAATGTCACGAGTTTTGGTAAGAGGACTTACAGATACGAAGTGAACAGAGAGGTTTGGGGATATGCAGATTATTCAGAACCACTGACGGATAAGGAGGTAGCCGAGTACGAATTGGTAAAAGGAGGCGAGGTACATGATTAAGGCAGGAGACCTTGTTAAGATTGATGACATCGGACCTCTTGCACGGGTCCTCAAGAAAGGCAGAGGAAGAATGTATCTGAGATTGGATGGCGAGGAGTTTTGGTGTCCTACATCCATTATAAAAAAGGCGGAGGTGTAAGAAGATGGTTCAGTATATTGACGATGGAGTTCTTTTGGGTTGGTATTTCTGCAAGGAAGGATGCCGATTTGGAGATGGAACCAAGAAAACAGCAGAGAGAATTGAAAGGGAGATGACAGAGGATGACTGATAGAAACAATGCAAGACTGAATGAGGCAATAGAGCAGCACATCGCACAGTGGGATGGAACAGTTCACGGATACTGCATCAAGAATATGTGGGAGAACGGTGTAGACTATGAGAGCATTTGCGAGGCAGCGAACATTGACATCGAGGACTACTTGGACGACTGAAAAAAATCCGTAAAAATGCGTAAAACCTATTGACATGATAGGAGGTCATGTTATCGTACGCTCACGATAAAAGCAAGCCAAGCAAGGAGGAAAACGGCATGAAAGATAAGAAGATGGAAACAAGAGTTGTCAAGGACGTAAACGGATTTTGGAGAGCGGAGATGAGATTTCTTCCAGTTGAAGAATGGGAACAAAATGATGGATGGAGAGGATGCTACATTTCCTCGTCAAAAGAAAAAGCGGAACGGTTTTTCGGAAAGAAGGAGATAGCATAATGACAGAACAGAATTACAGGGAGAAGATTAAGAAGTTGCTCGCTCTCTCAGAGAGCAGCAACGAACACGAGGCGAAGTCGGCACTCTTGAAAGCCAAGAAGTTAATGGCAGAGCATAAGATAGCAGAAACAGACCTCGAGGACATCGGCAAGAAGAAAGTCGTCCACATCAAGACAGAGTTCGATTGCAGCAAGAGAAGAGAAGCGTGGATGATAAGTCTATCGGCAATCATCGGTCAGAACTTTTGCTGTCAGTCATACAGAAGAAAGGAGTACAACAAGCAGGTGGCTACGATATGCTTCGTAGGTCTCGAAGGAGATGTTGATGCTTGCGTTGAGATTTTCAGATATGCAGTCGAATGTATCCGCAGCGGAATTGATGACCTCAGAAAGAAGTCTAAGGATTGCACTCGAGAATACAGAAAGAGACTTTGCAATGGATATGGCTTCGGCTACACGCAGGGTATCAAGGAAGCATTTGAACAGCAGAGGAAACATGACGAGACTGGATGGGGGTTGGTAATGACAGTTCCAAAAGAGGTCAGTGATGAAACCGATGCCATGAAGCACGAGAAGTTCAAAAGTGCTGCACAGGAGCAGATGAGTGCAAGAGCATTTTGGCAGGGCAACGAAGATGGGAAGAAATTCGACCCGGGAACAAAGATTGTAGGAAAAACAGAACAGAAAATGGCGTTAGGAGGTATTTAAGATGGCAGATTTAAGAGAACAGCAGAAGCAGGAAGCAATTAAGAGGATGAAGAAACTCGGCATCATGGAGCAGCCGATTAAGGAGTTTGAAGAAGAGGGTAAAATCAACCTCTCAGAAGGACCGGGTCTATTGTATTGGCTCAACGATGAGGAGCAGGAGATGGTTAGGAAGTTTGAAGAGGAGAACAATGGACTTGTCTACCATGTCATCAAGACGCAGACGAACTTCGGGTTGATGTATTCGTTCTTGTATGTTTCCGAATATATCGAAGAGTGGAAGATGGATATGGAGGATTTAGGAGATAATCAGACTCTCGCTTATGTGGTAAATACGACAATGCCGGATTGCAGTGAGTTCGGAACCATAGGAATCGAGCCGTCCATCGGTGGACTCAAGAGAATTTGGTAAGGAGAAATAAAAATGGGAATGAGTTTTGAAGTCAGTGACCCGGAAGAAATGTGCGAAGCAGATATTAGAATATGCCCTACCTGCGGCAAGGAAGTAGTGAGAGATGATATGCTTTTCACTCACGATTGCCACGGCATCGCATTCAGATTGGTTTGCTTCGATTGTTATGAAAAGTTGATGGCAAAAGGATATGACGGTCAGTATTATGACGAGGCTGATGAATGCCTCGATGAAGATTATTAGGAGGTAAAGATTATGGCAGAGATGAATTTTTCAGAGAAGCAGATGAGAGAGTTCTGCAAAGAGGCGGTTCCGGTGGTTGAGAAGTTACTGGAAATTTCAAGAAAGCACGGAGTAGAGGGCGGCGTAAGAACTTGGTGTGCTGATGACTATGTTTCCATCGAGGGAACAGGACTTGGTGGTTGGGAACTGCATAAGTGCAGCGGAGAGTACGATATGACCTACAACAAGAGAGTGCCTCTTTTCGAGAAAAAGGATGGCGAAAAAACTCAGTAAATATGCTGACTTTCTATTGACAGGTAGGTAGGCAATGCTATCGTACGATTGTACCAAATGGTACTAAAAAATCCGAGGAGGCGATAGCCAATCAATAAGGACAAGGAGTTGAGAAAACTAAAACGGAGAGTCGAAGAACTCGAAGCGGAGGTAGAACAGCTCAAAAAAAGAACTGAAAACAGCAAGGCGGTTCAAATCATTACTTGGACGGTAGCGATTGTGGATTTAGCCACTGCCATACTTGCTTTGATAGCAGTTTTGGCAGGCTGATTTCAGTTCGTGGGAGGGGGAGTCATACCTCCCTCCTGTTTAATAAGAATATCACAGGAAGGAGTCGGTGTAAATGAAAATCGGTAAAATTGCATTGCATATCATGTTTGTAGTATCAATAGCAGCATTTATCATCACAGGTAACAGCGTTACAGCCATAGTCTCATTTGGTACGGCGTGTATCAACCTTGGCATCCTACTTGGAGAAAGGAGCAGAAAATGAAGAAATTCCATAAGAAGATAGATTACAGGAGTCGAAAGGCAATGGTTGGTTTCCTCAAGAACCACTTCAGATATGACACCATGAGCAGTTGGAACAGGGCGAGTTCCTACGCAAATAACATGAAAATCCGCAGCCTTGGGTTGACCTCTGAACAGGCCAGTAGATTGTACGACATCATGGACTGTGATGGAGCCTATGAAACAATCAATGAACTGACGGATGAATTTGACAGAGAGAATGATTACGCATGGCAGGCACATTTCAATGGCAGAAGTGGCGGATACCTCGTCCTGTATAGCGGCGGATTGAAAGATACCGGATACAAGTCGTTCTGCACATCCTGCGGACAGCGGAATTTCAGAACCGTAGAAGAAAGCGGATGTACCTGCGGAAGATGTAGAAAGGACACGAGAGTAAACTACAAGCACCCGCTCATGCAGAAATACGCATCCGGCAGGAGTGTTGATGAGAATGAGGACTTTGAAGAATGGAGTATCGAGGAACTCCGAGAAAGATGCAGGGTTGTTGAAAGATTTGATATACTCTGCGACAGCATTGTTGAAGAGGCGGCAAGACTCAGCGAGTCGGTAGAAACGGTTGAAGAAACAGTATATGTTCCTACAAAAAGAAAGGTTCTCAAGGAGGTGGCGATATGCTGAAAGTCGGCAGTATCGAGGATGATGGAGAAGATTATGCCATCCACCGTGAATTTTACGGACAGGGAATGATTTTTAAAGACGAAGATGCTTACCGGAACCATAAGGACCAACCGTGCTATGCCCCGGAGACATCGGATGCAGTATATACCGGAAATGATTTTCTTGAGATGTGCAACTGCCAAGAGGAGTTTGCAGATGAATTATTCGAGGAAGTTGACTGGCAGCATCCGGAGACACTCATGGAGGACTGGTTTGTCAATAATGAATGGGTAAGGTGCGAGAAGTGCGGCAGACTTATCAATTATGGAGATGGATGTAATGACAAGAAGTGTCCGTCTTGCGGATGGGAGGTAAAGGCAGATGAATGATTTTAAGGTTAAAGTAGAACTTGAAGTGAATGTCACACAGGAAGATATAGATGATATCGTCACAACTGCATTGGAGGGCGGCATCAATTACTGGTGTAGAAAAGCCGAGGTTGTCGGAGATTATCTCGGAGAATACGCATCCGAACAGATAAGTCGGGGCGGCACTCTGAAACTACACGACTCAGAGGAAAATGAGGTCTATGAACTCACGAGAGATAAGTTGCTCGATGGTATCAAGAAATACTGTGAGGATGTAAACCGACCGTATGACATCATGTATTCCGGAATGAACTCAGTGGGATGCAGTAGCGGAGAGTTTGGACTTGACTGTTCGATGGTAGATGCAACGGTAGCAGACATGATTATTCAGTACGCCGTTATGGGAGAGATTGTGTATGGCTAAGGCAGGAGCAAGCCAACAGGAACAGAACCCTACAAATACACCATGGAAGCGATAAAAACGCTGCATAAACCTATATCAGAGAAAGGAGGGCGATTAGATGCAAGGCATAGTAACCGAATACAATGACATCTGCATATTCTGCGGCAGACAGGCGGAAGCGGAGCATCATCTCATATTCGGTACGGCGGGCAGAGAACTCAGTGACAAGGACGGACTCAAGGTTCCGATTTGTAATAACTGTCACAACATGGGCGATAAACTGCACCGGATACATGATAACCCGATGGCGGAGCGATTATCCAAAATGCTCGGGCAGGCGATGTTCGAGGCAAAGATAGGCTCAAGAGAAGAATTTAGAAAGAGGTACGGGAGGTCGTACCTGTAAGGAGGACTATGATGAGAGAAAAAAGTAAGTTGGCAGGAAAGACGGTAAAAATAAAGGATGGAACCGGGATAAAGGCAAGCCAATTTGTGGTAGAAGATTGGTTTGAAAATGTTATTGGATGTTCTTGGCTGAACGCAAACGGAAATCCTGCGGCACTGCAATACGCAGTTAGAATTGCTAAATTCGGGGAGAACAATAATGTTCCGCCATTTGACAATGATGTGTTATACGGAAAAATAGGTATGCTTGGATTTCTTCTCAATGTGAGAGAAATTACAGAAGAATAATGAGGTGCAGACGATGACATGGAATGAGATTTACGAGGCAGCGGACGGAGCAGCCTGCGGAGATGATACGCTCAAGGCGAAAGACGAGGCGAGACATCAAGTGAGATGCCTTGCTATGGAGTTAGGCAGTCCGGATTTGGATAATGCAGATTGCCCGGAGGATGTGGTGGAAGATTACTGCAATGCCATGAAAATTCAGTTTGATGAGTGCGGCAACATCGTAGGACTCGAACTTCCTCACTGGGTAGAAGATATTATCTACCGCAGAAAAGATGATGCGTACCTCGAGGAGGATTTGAATGTAACTGCTCAAGAATTGGCAGGTGGCAACATAGAAATCAGTGATGAGCAGATGCAGAGAATGATGGCAATGTACCGCCACGATGAAGATAGTAATGTAGCGATGAACGATACTCTCGAGAGTGTAGTGTGCAGAGTTCTCGGGCGTAACTGATGAAAGGAGATAAGATGGCAAAGGTAATTGAACTCATTAAGGAGTCTATGAAAGAAAAGAAGATGACACAGACTGAATTGGCTAAGTCACTTGGGGAGGATGTGCGTGTCATCAATCAGCAGTTGAACAGACAGCAGGACCTAAAGGCAGAACGCTTCCTTGAGGTAATGGAGCATATCGGATACAGGGTTGAAATGGTTGACAATGACGGCATCCGCAAAGTGTGCGAGGATATGCTTGATGATATTAAGGCAGGGAATGTCAGCGGAGATAAGTTTTACATTCAGAAAGACGATGGCAGTATTATTGGCATCAGAGTCTCCAATGGAGATACTGAGGTCGAGGAATTTTGGAATAAAGCCGATTGTTTCGACTGGCTTATTTCTCATACCTAAGAGATTGGAATATTCCAATTTACAGGCGGAAAATTCCTAAAAAATATCAGTAAAACTATTGACTTCAAGGTAGGCTATGCTATCGTACGCTCAACGAAAAACATAACACCCAAGGAGGTACAAAGATATGATGAAATCAGAGTTTATCGAAAGAACAGGTTTTGAGCCGACCGAGGCAGAATACAGAGAAATCGAAGCAGAGTACATGGGATGTGACATCGACAAAGATGAGTTCTGCAAGGCATGGAAAAAGCAGGGCGGCATTCAGAGATTGATGAGACTCCGTGCGAGAAGAATTGAGGAACTTGAGGTGGAACTCGTGAAAGAGAAGAATGACTATGACAGAATGGATGCTCAGTATTGCACCAAGATTAACGAACTCGAAAAGCAGATTTCGGATGATGGACTGGCTCTTAATAGCTTGAATGCTCAGATGGGATTGATGAGAAATAAGGCTGCGGGAGAAATTGAGGAATTACTCAAGAGAGCGACCGAGGCAGAAAGGAAGTTGGCAGTCCTCAAGGAGGCATTCGCAATCATCACAGGAAAGGAGGCTGAGTGATATGAAAGTTACAATTCCGGTTTGGAAATTGGTTGATATGTACAAAGGGAAGTATCCGTATGGTCACTTCTTTGATGACAAGACATTGAAGTTCTTCGGAGAGAGGCTCTCAGACATGAGAGTCCTCAGTAACACAGAAACTGTTAAGGATTGTCAAGGAGAAACGCACGAGTGCTATGTTCTGAGCAGATTGCAGAGAAAGCATCCGGCAGGACCGAGAAGAACATACGCATATTTCGATGTGGAAACACTCGAGCATATTGCGGGATAAGGAGGAATGAACATGGCAAAAGCAGGAATGACGATAAGCGATGCGGCTCACGAGTGGGTCAGAGAAATGAATGCCTATCCGCAGGAGATGATAGAAACTCTCATGCAGGCAAAACCGGATGATTGGCACGAGGTTACGATGCCTCGAGTATGCGACAGAGTATATGTATATAATCTCCCGGATGGATGCGAAGACTACGACCCCAATGGCGAGATTGAGAATATCGTAGGAGATGTTTACCTCATCAATCTTGAAGATGGAAATACCATTGAACTCGGAGCAGATGACTTTGAGGTTGAGCGTGACAGCATTCTTCCGATGTGGGGATGGATGTGGAGTTTCTCGGACTCAGCGGATGATTACTTTATGGATGAGTTGGACGGCATCAAAAAGATGTCTGAGTGCGGCTTCCGGATTTACGAGCATGATGAATGGGGTTATTTCTTCGGAATAGATGGCTGCGGATACTCATTCTATGACGAGCATTGGATACCACTGTACAAAAAGAGAGGTTTGCAGTGGCACGACCCGAAAGCGGAGCAGGAGTATCGAATGAGGATGAATGGTTGCGAGAAAAAGAAACTTGGCACTAAGGAGTGTTGGTTCAAGGGAGATGAATTTGTTGAGGAGGTGTTGTGATGTCAGCATTAGATGGACTGTTGTTTGTGCTACTTGATTGTGGAAGCCTCGATATCTCCATACTGGATGATGTCGGGTACGACCTTGGAGATATAGCTGTTGAATTACAGGAGGAGGGTGTAAATGTCACTCTGAATAATATCACGGATGCAATCTTCCGAAAAGGACAGGATGAACTCAAAGATGCTCTTGAGGAGAAGATTTCAGAACTCGAGGATGAAAGAGACGAGTGTGAAGAGGACTCTGACGAGTACGAAGAATTGCAGGAACAGATTGATGAACTGGAATGCTGTGACCCGGAGGAAGATGTGGAGTGGTTCTGCAACTGTCTTGATACCTCGATTTGGTTCAGAGATAACGAAGAGATTTACAGGAAGTATCTCAAGGATGAGATTTCAGACATCGAGGACAACATGGGATTTGAATTTTAGGAGGCGAGAGGATGGATAAGCAGTCGGCAGACAGGATAATTGTAAAGTCAAATGCAAGAATGGAAATCGTTCTTGATTGGTTCTCCAAAAACAGAGAATGGCTGAAACAGCAGGAGTTCCACGCACCGTTAGATGCAGGTGTTGTCGAATTGCAGGAAGAGTTGATTGAGTTCACATTCGAGAGCAAAGGAGATTTGGTGGAACTGGCGGTCTACCCGGCGGAAAAGCCTAACCTGCCTGCGGTTGTTACATACGATTACGACCCTGTGACTACGCAGACATCCAACTTTCGTTTTGCATCACACCTGCCGCCGGAAAGAAAAATGCTCTTGATGCAGGTAATGGCAATGGATAATACGCATCTCAAGGAAGCGTTGAAGTACCACGCTCTGATGTGCTTTATGACTTATTACCGGGAGACGGTAAAGATTGAGGACAAGGGCAGAAGAACCAAGCGGCAGGCTAAGGCGTTACGAAAAGATGTAACGAAACCGCTTCCACTCATCCGGAAGCAGTATGTAATTGAGGAAGTAGACAGCAAAGTTCTGAGGCTTCCCGACCAAAAGAGAACCTATACCAAACCGGAACACGAAGTAAGCGTCAGAGGCTATATGAGACACTACAAGTCCGGCAAGAGTGTATGGATAGAGCCGTTTACCAAGTACAGAGGTAAGGGCAAGAACAGAAAAGACTACGAATTATAGGAGGTATCACAATGGAAGTAAGATGCACAAGAAACTGTAAGAAAAAGGACAAGCAGGGCAGATGCCTTGCGGAGGCAATCTCAATCGAAGAGACTGGCTGCGGAGCGTTTATCAGAGTTCCGGAATTTGAACCGTTTAGAGCGGATAATGTTGTTATCTACGACAAGGCAGGCATTCCGTCTATCATGGTTCGTTTCTCGAGAGTGACGGACAATGAATTGTTTGGAGGCTCACGCAGACCTCATCCTGCGTTTGTGGTGGATGGGAAAGTGTATGATGAAATCTACATCAGCAAGTATCCGAATACAGTAATCAACGGTAGAGCATATTCGCTCCCAATGACAAAGCCAGAAGTGAATGTCACTTATGACGAAGCAGTCAATCTTTGCAGAGCGAAGGGCGAGGGATGGCATCTGTGGACTGCGGCAGAGAGAGGACTGATTGCCAATATCTGCCACAAGAACGAAGTGTTCCCGCATGGAAACACGAACTGCGGAGACTGGCATGGAGATAACTCCGAAAAGGGAAAGACCTATGATGGCGGATATAAGACACTGACAGGCTCCGGACCTGCAACATGGAACCACGACCACACGCCATTTGGGGTTTCTGATTTATGTGGAAACATTTGGGAGTGGTTTGCAGGAATGAGACTTATGGATGGTGTCATCGAAGTGATACCGGACAACAATGCTGCGGCAGATATCGACATGAGCAAAGACAGCGACAAGTGGGTGGAACTGATGAAAGATGGCAAGCCTATTCGCATCAATGCTGAGGACGGCGGACTCAAGTTTACAACTGAGGAGTCGGGCATGGACTACGATGGATGTGAGTGGGGAGATGCAGAGTTTGAATTTGATGCCACCGAACAGATGAAAGAACTTGCCCTGTATCCCGGCGAACCGGAGGCTTACCTGTATGCAGATACGGAGGGCGAGCGTTTGCCGATTGCCGGGGGCTACTGGGGCAGTGGTGCCTCTGCGGGTGTGTTCTACTTGCTCCTCAACCGTGCTCGTTCTGACTCGAACGGCGGCATCGGCTTCCGCTCCGCTTTTTATGGAAAGTTGGACTCTGAGGTTTGATATTTGTAAGGCGGCTGTTAAGCCGCCATACTCTAAGGAGCAAGTATGCTGAAAAGATTGAAAAAACAATGGAAAAGACATTGGAACTGCTTTCCTTGGTTCGTATGTGGGATGGCAATTTTGATTAAAGGAGAGATAGGCAGGTTCTCATACGCTTTGACATGGATAACAGTTTTAGTGCTAATTTGGTGGAAACTCCCAACGGTGGGTTTGGATGAGTTCGAGAAAGAAATGGAGGATACAGAAAATGAATAAAGTTATCTTAATGGGTAGACTTACGAGAGACCCGGAAATCAATTACTCACAGAATGGAAATAATACCTGCATTGCGAAGTACACACTGGCAGTTGACAGAAGATTTAAGCAGGATGGCGGGCAGGAGGCTGATTTCATCTCCTGTGCGGTATTCGGAAAAGGAGCGGAGTTTGCCGAGAAATATCTCCACAAAGGAACCAAGATTGCAATTACAGGCAGACTTGAAACTGGTTCCTATACGAATAAGGACGGCGTAAAGGTTTACACAACGACAGTAATTGTCGAGGAGCAGGAGTTCGCAGAAAGCAAGGCATCCTCACAGAACAACGCAGGAGGCAATTATCAGCAGCCTGCATCCAATAATTCCTCATCGGGCGATGGCTTTATGAATGTTCCGGATGGAATTGATGAGGAGTTACCGTTTGTATAGAAAACAAAGGATGAGCCGCAAATGTGCAGCGACTGCATACACCGATGGTATTGCCCGGGAACATTCCGGAAAGACCATTGGTGCGGTAATCATCGGACAAGGAGGAAAAAAGAATGAGCGAAGAGAAAATGACAGCATCACTTAGCATTGATGCAAAATATGTTGAAGAAGAGGTAAGCAGAATAGTCAAGGCGGCTATCGTTTCCGCCCTTGGAAATCGAGATGAAATCATCAGAAAAGCTATTGACAGAACGATAGACACCTATGTTGACAGAGACGGAAACCCTTGCAGAAAGGATAATTATAGAGCAAGACCGTATCTCGATTACCTTGCAGAAAAGACGGTAGAGACCGTAGTGAGAGAAGCAATGGCTGAAATGGTCGAAGAGAATAAAGAGGAGTTCAAAGCCGAAATTAAAAAGGCTATCGGAAAACGAAAATGGAAAGAGGATATGGCACAGACTTTTGTTCAGATGATAATTGATGACGCAAAGTCTGATTGGAAGATGCCTGTAACCGTATCAATCGAAAAACCGAAAGAATATTAGGAGGCAGTTTTATGGCTTATTCAAACGAATATAGAGACAGCGTATATCGTCGCTGCATCTCAGAATATGGAACTCAGCCACAGGTAGATATGTGCATCGAAGAGATGTCTGAACTGACAAAGGCTCTCTTGAAATGGAGAAGAAAATTTGCTCTTGTAAGAGGAGAAAATGTAAATCCCGTATCCGGAGATACAGATTTGACCAAAGCGAGAGAGGACATTATTGACGAACTGGCAGATGTCAGAATCATGTGCAGACAGATGGAATTGATGTTCCAAGCAGAAGATGAGGTATCCAACCGGATTGATTTCAAGGTTGGTAGACAGGTAAAAAGGCTTGATGAGAGGAGTGGTTCAAAAAATGAGTGAGAATCCGGCTAATGGAATTAAGGATGTGATGTGGTCGTTTTTGATGGATAAGGGTCAGAAAGAGAATATCCCGGAACTGAAAGCATCTGTATATCGGCTCATTCAGATGACTACGCAAAAGACGGCAGGACAGAGAGACAAAGCGACACATATCCCTTGGGAGACTTTGGATATGGAGATTATGAGAATTGTCATCGAAGCCACTGCGTTAGTATTATCCGGCAGGCTCGATGAATTGGAAAAGGAGGAATAGAATTGGCAGTTATAGTAAGAAACATTATGAAAGCAAATGCAAGGGCGAGTTACTCCATGAGAACTATGAAAGGGAAAAGCCTACTCCAATGGGCGATTCTGTGGTTCAAGATGAGCAATGATGCTTTTTATGAATTGTACGGTTTCAATTTCAACCCTCACGATTATCCGTATCTGTACGAGATTGCAAGAGATGAAGTATATGGGGGAAAATGAAGATGAGAGACATACTTTTTAGAGCGAAAGGCATTGATGACGATGACAAGGATAGGTGGTATGAGGGATTTTATATAGCCTTGAATGATACAACATATTGCATTAAGGAAGATTATGAGAACCATCCGGGCAACACGAAGCATTACATGATTTTCGACCAAATGACCGATTGGGGATTGCCGAACAGGCATCTTCAAGCAAGAATAAATCCGGATACATTATGCCAATTCACAGGAATTGTTGCAAAGGATGGCAGGAGAATTTACGAGGGCGATATAGTCTACATGAGATGCGATGGTCTCAGTGGATACGGAACTGTTGAATTTGACGAAGGAAAGTTCTATATCAACGACACTAAGCGTAGGAGACATTATTTCCTTGACAATCATTCTAAGTACAGAATAGATGGAAATATTTATGACCGCAAGGAGGAACAGAATGGGAAAGATTAAAGGGTTTATCCTCAACAGGAAGCAGTACGACAAAATCCGCAAAATGGACCATTGTCAGATGACGATGTGGGCGGAGTCGGTTTATAAGTCCGGATATAAAGATGGCAAGGAGGCGGCAGAAGCAGACTCCCTCACGATAGACCAAGTAAGAGAGTGCCTGCTCACTCTCAAGGGATTTGGCGAAAAGAGAGTGTCCGCCATCTGCGATGAATTACAGAGAAAAATGAGCCACACTTCCGATTGACTACGGAGATATGGCTGTGTTATCATTGATAACTGATGGAATGTAAATTACAAAACAGGAAAAGTGAGGCGAACTCGAAACATGAGGGATCCTATTTTGAGACCAAAATAAAGATGGGAGTGGATAGAAAAATGGATGAGAAAACAGGAACGTTAAGAAAGCAGCGCGGGCGTACCAGTGTGGTGTTTGAAAATCCGCCGCTGATCATGGCGGCTGCGTCGACGGTGGGAAAGAAGGAAGGAGACGGGCCTCTTGGCGTTTTTTTTGACCGGGTGGAGCTGGATCCCATGCTGGGAAAGAAAAACTGGGAGGAGGCGGAGAGTGAGCTTCAGAGCAGGACTGCAGGTCTTGTGATCGAGAAGAGCGGGCTTTCGAAGGAAGAAATCAGGTATTCGTTTGCGGGGGATCTTCTGGCACAGCTCATCGCCACTTCTTTTGGAAATATAAATCTGGAGATCCCAATGTTCGGGCTTTACGGAGCATGCTCCACCATGGGGGAAGGTCTGGGGCTGGGCGCCATGTGCGTGGAGGGTGGATTTGCGGATCATGTTCTTGTAGGCGCTTCCAGCCATTTCGCTTCGGCGGAGAAGCAGTTCCGTTTTCCGTTGGAATATGGGAATCAGAGGCCGTATTCGGCTACATGGACGGTGACTGGGTGCGGAGCGGTGATCGTGTCCTCCGGGGATTGCCGGGGGAAGGAAGCGCCGCTTGCGAAGATCACGGCGGTGACGACGGGAAAAATTGTGGATATGGATTTTCATGACTCCATGAATATGGGGGCTGCGATGGCGATGGCGGCGCTTGATACGATCCTGCAAAATTTCAGGGATCTCGGGGTGGACGAGACACATTATGATAAGATCATCACCGGGGATCTGGGGACAGTGGGACGGAGACTTCTGCTGGATTATCTTATGAAGGCAGGATACCGGATCGAGAGCAGATATATGGACTGCGGGATCGAAATGTTTTCGCCGGAGGAGCAGGATACCCATGCCGGGGGAAGCGGATGTGGGTGTTCAGCGGCGGTGCTTTGCGGGTTTGTTTTGCCGAAGATCAGGAATGGGGAGTGGAAAAGGGTGCTGTTTCTGCCGACGGGGGCTCTGCTTTCTACGGTGAGCTTTAATGAGGGGAAGAGTGTGCCGGGGATCGCGCATGGGGTGGTGCTGGAGACGCCGGATTTTCTGTAAGAACTTAGCCGGGGATTTTCGAAGGAGGAACAATCTGTTGGAAAAATGTTAAGGGAAGACGGACGTGGATCATACAGAGTGTGAAAATATAAATCTTAGGAATGAGAAGTGGAGTGAGTGTGGCTATGGAATATATCAGAGCTTTTCTTGTGGGTGGTCTGATCTGCATGCTGGTGCAGATCCTGATGGATAAGACAAAGATGATGCCGGGGAGGATCATGGTGCTGTTAGTGGTCAGCGGGAGTGTCCTTGGATTTTTGGGAGTGTATGAGCCGTTTGCCGAGTGGGCCGGGGCAGGAGCGACTGTGCCGCTGCTTGGATTTGGAAATACACTTTGGAAAGGGGTTGTGAAGGCGATGTCGGAGGATGGAGTGCTTGGAATCTTTAAAGGGGGATTTACAGCCAGTGCTGTGGGGATCAGTGGGGCGTTGGTGTTTGGATATCTGGGTGCGATTATCTTCAGGCCGGGGATGAAGGAGTGACAGGAGTACGCGGGGGTGAGGCTTCGGGCGCGCGACCGTGCCCGAAGCCTCACCCCCGCTGTGCACTGGCATGCCTGGGTTGGCTGTTTTTGTCCCGGAGGGACAAAAAGGCGCGGGAGTTTGTGGAAGAGTAAAAAATATTTGGAATTTTTTAAACGGCATTGTTATGGTGAGAATTTATATGTAAAAACATTATTTGAAAAATAGGGATGATTAAATTTGAAGGGTGTAAAAAAACATGCTGATTCGGTGCAGATTGATACGATTATTTGTAAGGTGATGGAACAGGAAGACGAGAGGCAACGAGATAGACAGTATGACGGGGCTTGTGGAGTGGCATTAAGGCAAGGATAGATTGAGAATAATCGTAGAATGTGGTAAAATAGTTATGTGTATTAGGGTCTATAACGTAAGTTATGATTTCCGCTTAGGAGATAACGTAATTAACAATTGTTCCTTGAATGGAAAAGTGTAATGATTTGTAAAGGAGATAGGGACTTTTGTGGCAAAGGTAAGTGATGTCCTGAAGCTCTCGGTTATGCGGGGTGTCCGCGTGGTGGCGGGGGAAGAGGGACTTTTTAGGAAAGTGGAGCATGTGACGGTGATGGAGGTCCCGGAGATCAAGAGGTGGCTCAAGGGAAATGATTTTCTGATCACGAGTTTTTATTCGGTGCGGAAGAGTGAGGAGGATCAGTGTGCCTTGATCCGGGATCTGGCGGATACGTGCTGCTGTATTGCGGTGAAGACGGGGCAGTATGTGAAGACTGTCGCGGAGAGTGTGAAGAGAGCGGCGGATGAGGTGGGACTGCCGGTTTTGGAGATTCCGGGGGAGCTGGCTTATATTGATATTATTGTGAATGTGATGAATCTGATCTTTGAGGAGGAGGGAAACTCGGAGATTCTGGAGAAGTATGTGAAGGATATTCTTTACGAGAATTACAGTGATGAGATCCTGATGGAGGAACGGGGACGGCTTTTTGGGATGGACGTGGAGCATGACTGGTTTTCGGCGGTGGTGATCAATTTCAGAAAGCGGTATGTGCCGGATGAGCAGGATTGGAAGGGGATCAGGTTTCTGGGGCGGACTTTGTTGGAGAGGATGAGAGAGACTGCTGGGATCAGGGAGCGTGTGATGGTTCCGTTGGAGAAGGGGTATCTGATTCTGACTGAGGGAGAGGATGAGTGCAGACTTCGGGAGACGCTTGTGGATTTTTTTGAAGAGGAGAGAATATGTTCTCTGTGGAATGCGGGAACGGATAAGTTTGTCTGTTCTGTCGGTCCGGTCCGGACTGGACTAGCCGGGATTCGCGATACATACAGTGATGCGTTTAAGGCAATTAGGGTCATGAGAAAGCTTCAGCCTGAGAATTGTGTCTGCGTATATGAAAAGGTTGAGATGTACTGTGTGTTGCAGGATCTTTTTTCAGCGGGGGAAAGGGATGTATTTGAGAGGATTTTGGCGCCGGTGGAGAGTCGGGAGTTTTTAGAGACTCTGTGGACGTATTTTATGTGTTCGGGGAGTCTGGATGAGACGGCTGGGGTGCTGCATACGCATAGGAATACGGTGAAGTATCGGCTGGGGAGGATTCAGGCGGTTACGGGGTTGGATATTAAAAGGCCGGAGGATGGTTTTAAGTTGTATATGGGAGTTTTGGCTTGGCGGATGAAGGAGTGACGAGGGGTACGCGGGGGTGAGGCTTCAGGCGCATCCGTGCCCGAAGCCTCACCCCCGCTGTGTACTGGCATGCCAGGGAGAATGTTTTTGTCCGTACGTACAAAAAGGCGCGTTTCAGTTTGGCTGGGAGAACATATAATTCTGAGTTCTTATGGATTATAATGGTATTGTCAGAATTATTTCTTGTTGCGAAATAGAGATAAAGTAAATATGCAATGAAGATGAGATAGATCGGAAAATACTTAGGGGAATTCAGGAGGTACTGGTTATGGAGCGTCGGATCGAGGATGTTCAGTATTGTGAAAGGTTATTTCAGAGTTTTTATGATATCGGAAGTACGTCGCAGGGCGGCGTGACGCGGCTGGGGTATTCGGAAACGGAGGACGCGATGCATGAGGTCTTTAAGGGGCTTGGAAGGGAGCTCGGGGCTTCTGTGATTACAGACGAGGTTGGGAATACTTATGTGACGAATACAGACGAGGACGGGTATACGCTGATCGGGTCGCATCTGGATTCTGTGATCGAGGGTGGACGGTATGATGGTGTGGCTGGCGTGATGGCCGGGCTTATGGTGATGCGCTGGGCGAAGGAGGATGGAATCAGGATCCCGCTTCGGGTCGGGGCGTTCCGGTGTGAGGAGTCCAGTAATTTTGGGTGCTGTACGATCGGTAGTGGACTGATCACGCATGAGGTCTATAAGCAGGATATCGGACATCTGATGTCGAAGGACGGGGAGTCTTTGGAGAGTATTTTTGAGCACCGGGGGTTGACGCTTCATCCGAAGAAGATATCGGGACTTCGGAGATATCTGGAGTTACATATTGAGCAGGGAAAGGTGCTTGAGGAATGTAAGACGCAGGTCGGTATTGTCGGGACGATCGCGGGGCCGGTGAGGTACCGGGTGTATCTTCGTGGTATGGCGGAGCATTCTGGCGCTACGCCGATGGATATGAGGAGTGACGCGCTCTGTGCGGCTGCGGAGATCATTCTGGAGATGGAGAAGATCGGAAAGTGGGAATCTGCGTACGAGTCGGTGGCGACGGTGGGCGTGGTTCAGAACCATCCGAATGTTCTGAATGTCATCCCGGGACGGGTGGAGCTCGGTGTGGACATGCGTGGCATTGATCAGGACAGTCTGGACCGTATGGAGCGGGCGTTTAAGGCCGCGGTGCGGGAGAGCTGCAAGAGGCGCGGCGTTGAGTATGTGGCGGAGAAAATCAACAGCATTCCTCCGATCAGTATGAGTGAGTCAGTGGAAGACGGTCTGGAGCAGGCGGCGAAGCGGCTTGGAATCTCCAGCCGGAGAATGCCGAGCGGTGCGGGGCATGATGCCATGTCTTTTGCGGAGATTTGTGATTCCGGTATGGTATTTATTCCGTGCCGGGGCGGTGTGTCACACAATCCGTCGGAGCATGCGGAGATTACGAGTATCTGTGATGGGGCGCGGGTGATGTATGAGTATTTAAAGGGAGAGACGGCGAAATAATCGGCGGGAATATTTTTTGAAAAGACTATAAATTTAATGATATGCTGTCTGGCTGGGAGATTCAGCGGGCAGCATATTTTTATGGGCGGGTAAAGCGGTTATAGATTTTTCTGGATGATAATGTTATAATATTTTCATTATGACAATAAAGCACGGGAATGAGGAGAAAACAGCTATGTATATCACATGCCTTGACTTAGAGGGAGTTTTAGTGCCGGAGATCTGGATCGCGTTTGCGGAGGCCAGCGGGATCCCGGAGCTTAAGAGGACGACGAGGGACGAGCCGGATTATGATAAGCTGATGCGCTGGAGAATCGGGATCCTGAAGGAACATGGACTGGGGCTGAAGGAGATTCAGGAGACCATCGAGAAGATCGATCCGCTTCCGGGCGCGAAGGAGTTCCTGGATAAGCTTCGTGAGCTTGGTCAGGTCATCATTATCAGTGATACGTTTACGCAGTTTGCGAAGCCCCTGATGAAGAAGCTTGGCTGGCCGACGATCTTCTGCAATTCCCTGGAGGTCGCTCCGGACGGGGAGATCACGGGATTTAAGATGCGGATCGAGAAGTCCAAGTATACGACGGTGAAGGCACTTCAGTCCATCGGCTTTGAGACGATCGCCAGCGGGGACAGCTACAATGATCTCGGAATGATCGAGGCGAGCAAGGCGGGATTCCTGTTCCGCAGCACGGAGCAGATCAAGAAGGACCATCCAGGGATCACAGCGTTCGAGACGTATGATGAGCTCTTTGAGGCGATCAAAAAGGCGATGGAAGAATAGCAGGAATCTTATGGAAAAGATTCCGCACAAAAAAGACATTTAAGAACACAGCCGGACTGCAGTTTGTTATGGATGCGGAGATGGAACGTCAGCTCTGTTTCAAGGGGCAGCGGCTGTGCTTTTCTATTTGAATGAATGTACGGTCTGCTGAGAGATGCTGGATCTGTTTGAACGGTGTATTAGTCTAACAGGGTAGAAAGTACAGGAGTTCTGGTTAAAAGAAAGGACTGCTGAATCAAAAATGGAGAAATCCTACGAGAAAGTCATTGAATATGTAAAACATGGAATCGGAAGCGGGGAGATCCAGGCGGGTGAGAAGCTTCTCCCGGAGCGGGAACTTGCCCAGAAGCTGGAGATCAGCCGGAATTCCGCGAGAGAGGGACTCCGGATCCTGGAAAACATGGGAGTTCTGGAGAGCCAGCAAGGCGCGGGAAACTATGTCTCCGGAAATTTTGACGAGATTCTGGCGGAGATGTTGTCGTTCATGTATATTTTAAAGAAGATCGACGTGGATAAGATCACGGAATTCCGTTCTACCCTGGAGTGGGGGGCCATTGAGACAGGGGTGAAACAGGCGACGGAGGAGCAGCGCCAGAAGATGATGTCCTATCTCGACAATTTGGAGCGGGCGGAGACGGAGGAGGAGCGTGTCCGCTGGGATAAGGCGATCCACTACCTTCTCATCGAGGCATCCGGAAACTTCTGTATGCTGGCAAACTATAAGGCCCTCAACAAGATCATGGACGAGTATATCCCGAAGATGCGTGGAAAGATCATCGAGGGCATGCACAGCGAGCAGTTCTTAAGCCGCGCCCACAGGACACTGGCAGAAGGTTTCGCGGAGGGAAATATCGAGAAGGCGAGAGAGGGACTGAAGCTGCATTTCCACTATATTTACCAGTACTTATAAAAATTATGGCAGAGTTCCGACTGATTATTCCGATAAGCCAGTGCTTTGAGAGTCAGGGAAAAGAGCGGGAACCATGACTATGATATAATTCTAACAATCCTGACAAAAATCAGACAATCTGTGCGAAATTTGCGCAAAGAAAAACAAAAAGTCTTGACAAAAATCCGGGACAGCGATATCCTTGTATTGGAAAAAATACACTGCTTATTGATAGCAGTTATTTTTTAGAACGAATTGGTTCTACCAATAAAGAGAAAACAATCAACATTGTGCGCAATAAACAAACAAATGTGCATGGTGTTTAAAATATATCATAATTGGTACTACCAATATAAAAGAGAATCAATTGCATTACACAAAACCGCACATGTGTCATATGGGTGGCGGCAATATATGAGAAGAGGAGAAAGCAAACATGGCAAAGAAGTATAATGAGGTAACGCCTGAGATCCTGGAACAGTTCAAAGCGATCGTTCCGGGAAAAGTATACGCAGGCGAAGAGATCAACAGTGACTATTTCCACGACGAGATGCCGATCTACGGAAAGGGCGCGCCGGAGGTCGTGATCGAGGCGACAACCACAGAGGACATCGCGGCTATCGTGAAGGTCTGTTATGAGAACTCCCTCCCGGTGATTCCGAGAGGAGCAGGAACCGGTCTTACCGGCGCGGCAGTAGCTGTAGATGGCGGGGTCATGATTGACATGAGCAAGATGAATAAGATCCTTGGCTATGATCTCGAGAACTTCGTAGTCCGCGTGGAGCCGGGCGTTCTGTTAAATGACCTCGCTGAGGATGCACAGAAGCAGGGTCTCTTATATCCGCCGGATCCGGGTGAAAAGTTTGCGACTCTCGGCGGAAATGTTTCCACGAACGCGGGCGGCATGCGCGCCGTCAAATATGGATGCACAAGAGATTATGTGCGCGCCATGACCGTTGTCCTTCCGACCGGTGAGATCGTAAAGCTGGGCGCTACCGTCTCAAAAACAAGCACCGGCTACAGCCTGTTAAACTTAATGATCGGTTCCGAGGGAACCTTAGGTATCATCACAGAGCTCACCTTAAAGCTCATCCCGGCACCGAAAGAGACCATCAGCCTGATCATCCCGTATGAGAACCTGGAAGACTGTATTGCGACGGTTCCGAAATTCTTCATGAACCACTTCCAGCCGCAGGCACTGGAATTCATGGAGAAAGAGATCGTTCTCGCTTCCGAGCGCTACCTTGGAAAGAGCGTATTCCCGAAGCAGGTCGAGGGTGTTGACATCGGCGCTTACCTTCTTGTGACATTCGACGGCGACAACATGGAACAGCTGGAGGAGCTCACAGAGCAGGCGGCTGAGGTTGTTCTCGACGCGGGCGCTGTGGATGTTCTCGTTGCTGATACCCCGGCGAAGAAGAAAGACGCATGGGCAGCGAGAAGCTCCTTCCTTGAGGCCATCGAGGCGGAGACAAAGCTTCTCGATGAGTGCGACGTCGTCGTTCCGGTCAACCAGATCGCGAAATACCTGACATACGTCAAGGGAGCGTCCGAGAAATATGACTTCGAGGTCAAGAGCTTCGGACATGCGGGCGATGGAAACTTACATATCTATACATGCGCGAACGACATGGATGAGGAGACATTCAAGAAACAGGTTTCCGAGTTCATGGCAGACATCTACAGGAAGGCAGCAGAGCTGGGCGGTCTGATCTCCGGTGAGCACGGAATCGGCTTTGGAAAGAAAGGCTATCTTGCAGAGTTCGCAGGTCCGGTGAACATGCGCCTGATGCGCGGCATCAAGGAGACCTTCGACCCGAAGATGATCTTAAACCCGGGCAAGATCTGCTATGATCCGAAGGAAGTGGCGTAAAGTATTCTGTTTAGCCCCGGCAGCAGTCCTTTTCCTCCCCGTGAGACGGCTGCCGTACACCAATATATTTATTGACACTGTCTGCCGGCCGGCAATCTCCCCCGTGAACCGGCCGGCGCAAATAAAAAAGAAAGGAAAGCTGCTGTCCGGCAAGCCCGCATATTTTCCAGGGCGGCCGCAGAAGACATAGCAGCAAAGGAATTTCATTATGGCATACTTAATTTCTGAAGAGGCGCAGGATCTCCTGCAGGACGTTAAAAATTTCTGTGACAAAGAAGTTGCAGAGCAGTGCAAGGAATACGATGTTTCCGGCGAATGGCCGAAGGCAATTTATGATAAAGCGGTCGAGCAGGGCTATCAGGCTCTCGAGGTTCCGGAAGAGTTCGGCGGCCCGGGGCTTTCCCGTGTGGATGTAGCCGCCCTTATCGAGCAGATGGCGATCGCGGACGCAGGCTTTGCCACAACGATCTCCGCCAGTGGGCTCGGCATGAAGCCGGTCCTCATCGCGGGCAGCGACGAGCAGAAGCAGCATGTCTGCGATCTGATCCTCGACGGAGGCTTCGGTGCGTTCTGTCTGACAGAGCCGGGTGCAGGCTCCGATGCCAGCGCAGGCAAGACCACAGCGGTGAAAGATGGAGATGAGTATGTATTAAACGGCAGAAAATGCTTCATCACGAACGGCGGTGTCGCTTCCTTCTACTGCGTGACAGCCATGACCGATAAATCCAAAGGGGTAAAGGGAATCTCCATGTTCCTGGTAGATGCCGGAACTCCTGGTCTCTCCACAGGACATGAGGAGAACAAGATGGGTATCCGTACCTCCAATACCTGTGACGTTGTATTCGAGGACTGCAGGATCCCGGCAGCGAACCTCATCGGAGAGGAAGGAAAGGGCTTCGGAATCGCCATGAAGACTCTCGACCAGGCCCGCGCATGGATGGGCTGCGTTGCCACAGGTATCGCCCAGAGAGGCATCAACGAGGCAGTCGCATACGGCAAGGAGAGGATCCAGTTCGGCAAACCGATCATCAAGAACCAGGCATTACAGTTCAAGGTAGCCGACATGGAGATCAAGACAGAGACGGCCCGTCAGATGGTTGCCCATGCTTTAACAAAGATGGATATGGGACTTCCGTACACGAAGGAATCCGCTATCGCGAAATGCTATGCGTCCGATATCGCAATGGAGGTTGCTTCTGAGGCGATCCAGATGTTCGGCGGTTACGGCTACAGCAGAGAGTACCCGGTTGAGAAGCTTCTTAGAGATGCGAAGATCTTCCAGATCTTTGAGGGAACCAATGAGGTACAGAGAATTGTTGTGGCAAACAACGTGATAGGAAAGTAAAAGCAATTTGCGCGTAAAGGCAAATGAATGGCGGAGAAACGGCTGTGAAAGCCGCAAAATTTCGAGATATTACACCGGTCCGGCAGTATCCGTGAAGAACTGGTTCTGCCGGAACCGGACGAATTTTGGAGGAAAACATGGAAATTTTAGTATGTGTAAAACAGGTTCCGGACGATTCCGTTGAGATCTCCCTGGATCCGAAGACAGGGGCACCGGCTCTTGACGGTGTGACACCGGTAGTAAACGCATTTGATACATATGCGCTGGAGATGGCAGTCCGCTTAAAAGAGGCGGCAGGAGGAGAGGTGACCGTTCTTTCCATCGGCGATGAGAGCGTTAAGAACTCCTTAAAGAACTGCCTGGCAGTGGGCGCTGACTACGCGTACCTTGCGGCAAATGACGCTTACCAGAGCGCTGATCCGGAGATCATCGCAAAGGAACTGAAGGCTGCGAAGGAAGCCATCGAGGAGAGGACAGGAAAGAAATTTGACATCGTGTTCTGCGGCAAAGAGACCACAGATTTCGCTTCCGGACAGGTGGGAACGATCCTGGCGAAGGAGCTTTCCGCTCCGGTAACAGCAGATGTCGTTGATATCACAGCAGGAGAGGGAAAAGTGACAGTAAAGCAGGAGACGGAGGAAGGTTACTGCATGATCGAGTCAGGGCTTCCGTGCGTTGTGGCTGTCAATAAGCCGGAGTATGACCCGCGCTATCCGACGATCAAGAGCAAGATGGCAGCGAGAAAGAAACCGATCGAGGAGCTCGCTGCAGAAGAGGCAGGAGCTGCACAGGTCGAGGTCCTCAGGGTCTACGCACCGGCAAAGAGAGCCGCAGGTGTGAAGATCAAGGCAGAAGATCCGGCGGAGGCGGTAAGCCAGGCGCTCGCCATGATGAGCGAAGCAAAAGCAATCTGATGAATGCTGGATCGGCAGAACCGGCTTTGGCCCGCACAAAACGTGAATGTCAGCCGGAATTAAGCATGGAAGGAAATTGAGACGATGAAATATACAGATGGAAAGAATATCATGGTCTACGCCCAGAGCGCAGACGGTGCACCGGTCGGTGCAGCACTTGAGACAGTCAGCAAGGCCGCAGAGCTTGCAAAGGCAAACGGCGAGGAAGTGATCGCTGTTGTATTTGGAAAGGACACTGATACAAAGACCGTGATCACAGCAGGAGCTTCCAAGGTCCTCGTGGCAGGTGAGGAAGGACTTCCGGCTGAGGAGAAGGCACAGATCCTCGTAAAACTTGCGGAGAAATATCAGCCGAAGGCAGTCTATATGGCAGGAACCCCGGAGGGAAAGATGATCGCCCCGGCAGTCTCCGCAGTCTTTGAGTCCGGCTGTGTGACAGATGTGACAGGGATCACTGCAGACGGCGTTTACACATCCCTTTCTTACAACGGAAATGTACTGAATGACATGAAGATGGGAGAGAACCTTCCGCATGTTGCGACCGTACGTTCCGGTTCCTTCGCAAAAAAATTAGACGAGAGCAGAACCGGCGAAGTCATCGCTGAGGATGCCTCCGCAGACACAGTCCGCACAAAGGTCGTTGAGACAGTAAAAGAGATCGCAGAGACCGTCAACCTCGAGGAAGCACAGATCATCGTATCCGGCGGAAGAGGAATGGGCAGCAAGGAGAATTTTGCCCTTGTGGAAGAACTCGCGGAGGTTATGGGAGGCGTTGTGGGAGCCACCAGACCTGCAATCGAGGAAGGCTGGGTATCCAGAGCCCACCAGGTCGGGCAGTCCGGCAAGATCGTCGCTCCGAAGCTCTACATCGCATGTGGAATCTCCGGCGCCACCCAGCATGTATCCGGCATGATCGGTTCCGGCTATATCGTAGCCATCAATAAGGATGAGGATGCGTCCATCTTTGATGTGGCAGATGCGGGAATCGTCGGGGATGTCACAAAGATCCTTCCGGTGATGATCGAAGAGATGAAGAAAAGAAAAGCGGAATAAAGGTCGTATTTACAAAAGCCATGATGTAAATAGAGAGAGTCCCCCGGTATTAAAGCTGGGGGATTTTTCAGCAGTATAACTTTCTGAGCGGTGCTTTGCAGCTTACTACTATTTGCGAATCAACAGAGAATTTTATCGACTATAAATTCGCCGCAGGCAGTGTCTGGAATCTTATAAAATTCGTAACTGTTCAGTACCTTCACAGTTACATGCAAAAATCCATTCCAAATCGGCTACGCCGATGGGATTTTTGCCTTTTAGCCTAGGTTTTCTTACGGTCAGCGCAGCAAGTGCGCAGACCTACTGAACAGTTACTAAAATTCTATAACAATACGCCAGATAGAATTCAATCTATCCGGCGTATTGCTTTACTTAGGATTAATTATATCCAGGTCCCACAGGAATATATACCTGGTCAAGCGGCGATTTCGGCGCTGCTTTTGTGGTCTCAGGAACAGTTTCCGGAACAGTCTCGACCTTTGTGGAACCCATGTTCTCAGTGCCTTCTTCGCTCGGAAGAACAACGGAGGTCGAGCTGTGGATCGTGCAGGTTCCCGGAGAACGGTATTTAGAATCATCCGTTCCGCCGGATTCGCCGTCCGGGATCACCATGAAGGTCCTTGTAGTCTTCGCAGGGCAGTATTCCGTTGCAAGTCCGCCGGACTCGCTGCACACGGTCAGCTGTACATGATGGTCGCAGACCTCTGTTGGAACAGTTCCCTTTGCGAAGTACTCGGTGTAAACGGCGTTTCCTCTTGGATCATTCTCGCAGACACCGGGGATCGCAAGCTTTCCGGATTTCCGGCAGATCTGGGCAGTTGTGACGGAGGACGGAACCGGGAAACCGGTGTCCGCAAGCCCCTCATGGATCTTTGTCATGATTGCTTTCCAGATCTTCTTGTGGTAGGAAGTACTGCTTCCGATGGCTGAGATCTTCTGGTTATCGTCACATCCGGACCAGATTCCCGCCGTGTAGTACGGGGTAAATCCGACAAACCAGATATCGTTATTGTTTGTTGTGGTACCGGACTTACCGGCGTTGGACATTCCCGGAATATTTGCCACGGCACTTGTGGAGTTCAAGCTGACTCCGGAGGACGCGAACATGCGGCTGCTCTCCATGGACTGGGCCATCGCGTCCGTGAGAAGGAATGCGGTGGAGTCCTTAAGTACACGCTTTGTCTCCGGCACATTCTCCAGGAGCACTTTTCCGTTGTGGTCCAGGATCTGGGTGAAGAATACCGGTTTCGTGTAGATACCGCCGTTTGCGATGGCCGCAAAGGCATTGGTGAGCTCCAGGTTTGAAACGCCCTTTGTGATACCGCCGAGAGCGGTGGAAGCGTTGTAGTCCGTATCTGTTAAGGAAGTGATCCCTAAGTTTCTCGCGTATTCCACGCCGAGCTGCGGTGTCACAGTCTCGATCATGCAGCGGACGGCAACAATGTTCATGGAGTAGACGATACCGTCACGGATCGTGCTGTAGCCCATGTAGCCCTTGCTGCTGTACCAGTTCCGGAACGTCTTTGTGCCCATGGTGTACGGGCCGTCGTAGTAGACACTTCCCAGGGTAGCGCCGCAGGTATCGATCGCCGGGGCGAAGGATGTGATGACCTTGAAGGTGGAACCAGGCTGGCGCAGGGTGTTTGTGGCACGGTTTAAGGAACGGCTGACCTCTTTCTGGCCGCGGCCGCCGCTGAGCGCCTTCACATAGCCGCTGGACTGGTCGATGAGGACGAAGGACGCCTGAGGCTGAAGTACATAGTGGACAGATTCGCCGAGAACCGTATCCCCGTCTTTTGTCACTGCAGCTTTGTATTTCGCGATGGCCTTATCCGCCTTCTCCTTTGAGGAGAAGAGACCGTCGAAGTTTGTCTCGCCGAGTTCCTTGCGGAAGTATGTTTTTAATGTCTCATCGGAATAGTTCGTTGTTGTCTGGTCCGGATGCTGGATCGACAGACGGTAGTCGATCGAGTAGTAGACAACGTCGTAGTTTTCCGGTCTGCTGATCTCTTCATCCACCACGGACTGGATATCCGGATCCTGGGTGGTGTGGATCTCAAGACCGCCGGAGAAGAGGAGATTGTAGGCCTGCGTCTCCGTGTAGCCTTTCTTGTCCTGCAGGGCTTTTAATACCTGATCGATCAGCTCGTCGGTAAAGTAGGAGTACGGCGTCTGGGTCTCTTTTGTGACGATATCCACGTTTTTGATCCGGGAGTAAACGTCATCAGCGAGAGCCTCTTCCTGATCGTCCTTCGAGATCATTCCCTGCTCGTACATATATTGGAGGATCACGCGGCGCTTTTCTTCGTTGCGTTTTCTTCCGTTCTCGGAGAGCGGGTTGAATCTCGACGGGTTCTGGGTGATTCCGGCGATGACGGTCGCTTCGGAGAGTGTAAGGTCCGAAACATCCTTATCAAAGTAACGGAGAGCCGCCGCCTTTACGCCCAGAGTGTTGTTTCCGAGGTTGATGGTATTTAAGTAGTTTTTGAGGATGATCTTTTTATCCATGATCTTCTCTAACTGGATCGCCAGATACTGCTCCTGGATCTTTCGCTCAAGCTTCTCCCCGAAGGTGTCCTCATTGCCGCCTTCAAAGATATTGTTTTTAATGAGCTGCTGGGTCAGGGTACTTCCGCCGCCGGCACTGGAGTCACCGGTAATGATTCCGACGGCCGCACGGACCATGGAACGGACATCAACGCCTTTGTGGGACCAGAACCTGGAATCCTCAATCGCGACGAAAGCGTCGATCAGGCACTGGGGAAGTTCCTCGTAGGATGCCTCAAGACGGTTCGCTCCTGATTTTACGAGCGTTTCCGTGAGGTTTCCCTTACTGTCATAGACCATGGTGGCATAACCGCTTGGCTCGATGCTCGCTACATCGATCTCCGGGGCTGCGTCGATAACGCCCTTGAAGATTCCGTAGCCGAAACTGATTCCAAGCACCGCTGCAAACAGAACCAGGATCAGGATGATCTTTGTGAGAAGAAGCACCAGATGTGAGGTGATCTTCTGTGATCTGGAATTTGTCTTGCGGAGTGTCTTTTCCACCTCGTTTTTTCCATAATTCATTCAGGATGCCTCCTTTATCATTCCCTAATTATAGCAAAGTTTCATTCATTTATAAATAGTTATTGTGGAAAAGTTTGGTTTGTATTATGATATTTTTGACCGCAAAGTGGGAAAATATGAAGGAAAAATTACATTTTGTGGTCGGAATCGTCAAAGACATGACAAAAATATGAATGACAGGGATATCTTTCCGCAATGCGGAATTATGAGGGTTGCCTGTCCGGTTCTGCCCGGAAACCGGAAATAACGGAAAAATATACGGGACGGACAGCAGGTTTGGACGGGATATGAAGGAGAGAAGATATGGCTCTTGACAGCATGAAAATTTTGTACAAAGGCGGCACAGCGGAGATCGAAGTGAAGAAATCCCGCTTTATCGCGAACCTGAAACCGGTGGAGTCCGAAGAGGAGGCAGCGGCGTTTATCGCCGAGATCAAAAAGAAATACTGGGACGCCCGCCACAACTGCCAGGCCTTTACCATCGGCATGAACCACGAGCTCACAAGATGCAGCGATGATGGGGAACCGGCCCAGACGGCGGGCCGGCCGATGCTTGACGTGCTTTTAGGCGAGGATGTCCACAACGTCTGTGTCGTCGTGACGAGATATTTCGGCGGGACCCTGCTTGGAACAGGCGGTCTTGTGCGGGCTTATTCCGGCGCTGTGAAGGAGGGACTTGCGGCTTCCGAGATCGTTGAGAAGAAGCGCGCCTTTGAGATGAAGATCGTGACGGACTATACAGGTGTCGGAAAGATCCAGTACATTCTGGGACAGGAAAATATGACGGTGCTGGACAGCGTGTACACGGATAAGGTGGAGTTTTCCGTTCTCGTCCCGGTGGCAGAGTACGATGGCCTGGAAAAGAAGATCACCGAGGGGACAAGCGGCGGCGCGAAGATCGGGAAGGGCGATGAGGTGTGGTACGGCACACTTAATAAGGAAGTGATTCTGTTTTAACTGCCGGCCGGGGCATCAGTCTGCACATACAGAAGTTATGTCTTGAAGGGGATATCAGGCTGATCCTTGAATGCCGCAGCAAGCCAGTATAAACGGGGGTTCTGACATTTTGAATGGGTGAGAGAAAACTAACTGCCGATTGGACAGAAAAAAACACACAGAAAAGGCAGATCTGCCCCGAATTTTGAAAGATTATATATTGCATTTTGATTTCATGAATGCTATAATTTTGAGTCGGTAATGCAAAAATTAGGAAATGTAGTGTATACAATGTAAGATGACTGTGCAAAACGGGTCGGGAAATGATCGGTGAGAGGACAGTTATAGATGAAGAAAGAGGATTGATTATGAAGATCAAACGCGAAGATATCAGAAATATTGCGATCATCGCCCACGTTGACCACGGTAAAACGACCCTGGTAGACCAGTTATTAAAGCAGAGCGGCGTATTCCGTGCAAACCAGGAAGTAGAAGAGCGTGTCATGGACTCCAATGACATCGAGAGAGAAAGAGGAATCACCATCCTCTCCAAGAATACAGCCGTATTCTACAAGGGTGTGAAGATCAATATCATCGACACCCCAGGTCATGCGGACTTTGGCGGCGAGGTTGAGCGTGTCCTTAAGATGGTAGACGGTGTTGTCCTTGTTGTCGACGCATTCGAGGGACCGATGCCGCAGACGAAGTTCGTTCTCCAGAAAGCACTTGACCTTGACTTAAGAGTTATCGTCTGCATCAACAAGATCGACCGCCCGGAGGCAAGACCGGAAGCAGTGATCGACGAGACTCTTGAATTATTCATGGATCTCGACGCATCTGATGAGCAGCTTGACTGCCCGTTCGTTTACGCGTCTGCCCGTGCAGGCTTCGCAAAGAAAGAATTAGATGATCCTGAAGTGGATATGAGCCCGTTATTCGAGACCATTATCAACTATATCCCGGAGCCGGAAGGTGATCCGGAGGCTGAGACCCAGGTCCTTATCAGCACCATCGACTACAACGAGTTCGTAGGCCGTATCGGTATCGGTAAGATCGACAGCGGTTCCTTAAAGTTAAATCAGGACTGCGTGATCGTAAACCATCATGATCCGGACAAGATGAAGAAGGTTAAGATCGGTAAGCTCTATGTATTCGACGGCTTAAAGAGAGTCGAAGTACAGAACGCGACCATCGGTGAGATCGTAGCGATCTCCGGTATCCCGGATATCCACATCGGTGATACCCTCTGCTCCCCGGAGAAGCCGGAGGCAATCCCGTTCCAGAAGATCTCCGAGCCGACGATCTCCATGAACTTCATGGTAAACGACAGCCCGCTGGCAGGTCAGGAAGGTAAGTTCATCACTTCCCGTCACCTCCGCGATCGCCTGTTCCGTGAATTAAACACGGATGTCAGCCTCCGTGTAGAAGAGACAGAGTCTGCAGACTGCTTCAAGGTATCCGGCCGTGGTGAGCTTCACCTGTCCGTCCTGATCGAGAATATGCGCCGTGAGGGCTTTGAGTTCGCAGTCAGCAAGGCAGAGGTTATCTACAAATACGACGAGAGAAACAGAAAGTTAGAGCCGATGGAGCTCGCTTACGTTGATGTTCCGGATGAGTTTACCGGAGCTGTCATCCAGAAGCTTACAAGCAGAAAGGGTGAACTTCAGGGAATGAGTCCGACAAACGGCGGCTACACAAGACTTGAGTTCTCCATCCCGTCCAGAGGTCTCATCGGTTACCGCGGTGAGTTTATGACAGATACAAAGGGTAACGGTATCTTGAACACAAGCTTTGACGGATACGCTCCGTTCAAGGGCGAGTTAAGCTACAGAAAGACAGGCTCCCTGATCGCGTTCGAGGCCGGTGAGTCCATCACCTACGGTCTGTTCAACGCCCAGGAGAGAGGTACCCTGTTCATCGGACCGGGCGTAAAGGTTTACTCCGGTATGATCGTCGGACAGAGCCCGAAGGCGGAGGACATCGAGATCAATGTCTGCAAGACAAAGAAGTTAACAAATACACGTTCCTCCAGCGCCGACGAGGCATTAAAGCTTGTTCCGCCGAAGATTATGAGCCTGGAGCAGTGTCTGGATTTCATCGATACGGACGAGCTTCTTGAGATCACACCGACAAGCCTTCGTATCAGAAAGAAGATCCTTGATCCGACCCTCAGAAAGAGAGCAATGATCAGCAAGAAGAGCCAGATGTAATCATTGATCACCATCTGCGCGGAAACGTACGAAGATAGGATCACGAAGACGCAGCGTGATCTTATGAAAAGATAGAAAGAAAGCAGGATCGCTTCCGCATGAAAAAGTGTGGGACGATCCTGCTTTTATCATACAGCCGGATTGAGAGAAATAAGAAACCTGTGTGATGATTCCTGCCATCTGAGCAGCAGAATGTGTTGATGCAGGAGCCTGGAACTCTGTCCGGCGTGCATTGAAAGAGGGAGAATTATGCTTCAGATATTGATCAGTGCCTGTCTCATCGGCGAAAACTGCAAGTGGGACGGCTCGAACAACCGCAATCAGGATGTGCTCGATTTTATGAAAAAAATGGAAGGAAAGGCAAAGTTCCATCCGGTCTGCCCGGAACAGGCGGGCGGACTTCCGACCCCGCGGGCGGCCTCCGAGATCCATATGCCGGACGAGGCGGTCATGAACACGGAAGGCGGGGACGTCACGGCAGAATTTCTCCTCGGCGCCGATTTTGCGCTCCGGGAGGCAAAAAAATATGACTGCACTATTGCGATTTTAAAAGAAAGAAGCCCGTCATGCGGCTCAAACGGCATCTATGACGGGACTTTTTCCCATAAACTCCGCGAGGGAATGGGAAAGACTGCGGCCCTGCTTGCCGGGTATGGACTGAAAGTGTACGGGGAGAGCCAACTGAAGGAACTGGAAGCAGTGATCAACAGCGGAGAGTTGAATTGATGGTTTAGAGGTTTAAGAATAAGAAAAATATAGAATGATCTATGTATAGTTAAATACTGGTAAGTAAGAAAAGCAGAAGAACATCCACATTGAATGTTTTTCTGCTTTTTCTGATATCTGTGCCGCCTGGTTGCAATCAATAATCTTACAGCGTCTTCGCCCTGTCCGCGATCGCCTCATGGAAATTGATGACCCGGTGGTCATATGTCTCGTTCATAAGCGGGGAGGAGATCATGAAATCTGCCGTTGCCTTATTGTTTGCGATCGGGATGTCGTAGACCTGGGCGATCCGAAGAAGCGCCTTCACGTCGGGATCGTGGGGCTGGGCAGTCAGGGGATCGGAGAAGAAAACAACGAAGTCGATGCGCCCCTCCACGATCTTCGCGCCGATCTGCTGGTCACCGCCGAGAGGACCGCTGTTATAGCCCTTTACCGGGAGACCGGTGGCTTCGGTGATCATTCTCGCGGTAGTTCCTGTGCCGCACAGGAAATGTCCCTTTAAGATCTCTTTATTTGCCTCGCACCATTCGATCATCTCATGCTTCTTACTGTCATGGGCGATCAGAGCGATGTTTTTCTGTTTACCGATGGTCAGTGTCAGAAAATCCATAGAAATTCCTCCTTTTTGACAGGTGTTGTCTCGAAAAGACCTGCATATTGCGAATGCGAATGGATGAAATAAAAGATAATATGCAGATAATTTGCTGCCACAAGGTGATAATGCCATAAAACGGGAATTGTGTCAAGAAATGCGGGCAATGTTTCGAAATAAATTCACAGATATAAACGGAAAATTAATAAGGAAGGTTAAAAGTTACTGTACACGGGTAGGAATTTTCTGAACTGAAAATTCCGTACAGTACAGTGGTGGTAGTGGATTTTGCCGATTTGGAATGCGAAGCATCGGCAAAATCAGTTACTGTTTGCGCAAGGCGTAAACAGTAACGGTTAAAACATGGATCCCATTCCGACGGACTGCCCGCCACTTGACAAACATTACGGATTGTGCTACCATCGTCAATGTGTAAAACGCAATGACAGAGACAGTACAAGGAAATTCCGGTATGACAGAGAGAAGGTTCACCGGCTGAAAGACCTTCCGAAGGAAACTTTTGTAAATTCACTCTTGAGCAGCCTGTGCGAAAGAAATTCCAGTAGTGCAGGACGGGAAGTCCCGTTACAGACGTTAGAGTGCCGCACATAAATCATGCGGAATCTGGGTGGTACCACGGAGAGTCAGCTTCGTCCCATAGCGCGGGACGGGGCTTTTTTCATGTTAACAGTTCAGCCATGCGATGATTTTTCCTGAGAAAGGTGCTGCAAGCTCGCTTGCATAAGCCTTTTTCAGGAAAAATCATCATACGGGGAACGCCCCGTGCTTCTTGTTTTCGTGAAAGCGAAAACAAGAAGATATGGCCATGCAGAAAAGCCTGACCGCCGCACTGATAGATAACCAAACCATACCGAAAGAATGAGGTGGACTATGGAAGAGAAGATCAAGGCACTGAAAGAGCAGATGGAAGCCGCTCTCGGCAGTGTAGAGTCCAAGGAACAGCTTGGTGAGTTCTGGCAGAACTTCCTTGGAAAGAAAGGCAGCATTGCGGACCTGATGAAAGGTCTTGGAAGCGTTCCGAAGGAGGAGCGCCCGAACGTTGGTAAGACGATCAACGAATTTAAGAATCAGGTAGAAGCACGCTACCAGGAAATGAAAAATAAGATGGATGAGCTGGAGCTTGCAGCCCGCAACAAGAGCGAGCAGGTCGACATCACCATGCCGGCAAAGATGCGCCCGGCAGGAGGACTTCATCCGCTCACCGTCACAGAGAACGAGATGATCGATGTCTTCGCCGGAATGGGCTTCGAGATCTACGACGGCCCGGAGATCGAGGATGACGACCATAACTTTACAAGATTAAACGTTGCAAAGAACCATCCGGCAAGAGATATGCAGGATACCTTCTATGTAGCGGAAGATATCTTGCTCCGTACCCACACAAGCCCGGGACAGATCCGTGTCATGGACGCGAAGAAGCCGCCGATCAAGATGCTGGCACCGGGACGTGTATTCCGTTCCGACAGTGACGCGACCCACTCCCCGATGTTCCATCAGATGGAAGGTCTTGTTGTGGATAAGAAGATCACACTCTGCGACCTTCAGGGTATGCTGGACAAGTTCGTACAGGCGATCTTCGGAAGCGAAGTTAAGACACGTCTCCGTCCGAGCTACTTCCCGTTCACGGAGCCGAGCGTTGAGGTCGATGTAAGCTGCTTCGAGTGCGGTGGAAAAGGCTGCCCGCTCTGCAAACACACCGGCTGGATCGAGGTCCTCGGCGGCGGTATCGTACACCACAAGGTGCTTGAAAACTGCGGCATCGACCCGAATGAGTATTCCGGTCTCGCCTTCGGTATCGGTATCGAGCGTATCGCCATGTTAAAATACGGTATCAACAACATCAACCTGCTTTATGAGAATGATCTTCGTTTCCTGAAGCAGTTCAAAGGCTAATAGGGGAGGGAGAAGATCATGAAAGTACCATTTAGTTGGCTGAAAGAATATGTTGACATTGACGTGACAGCCCAGGAGTTAGAGGATAAGCTTTTCGGCTGCGGATTCGAGGTAGAGGAACTGATCGATCTCTCCGCTGAGATCGACCGTGTCGTTGTCGGTGTTGTAAAAGAATGTACCCCGGTGGAGGGAACGCATCTTTGCACATGTAAAGTAGACTGCGGCGAGTATGGAAACGATATCCAGATCGTCACAGGCGCCCCGAATGTGTATGCAGGAATGCACACACCGGCAGCCCTCGACAATTCCACACTTCCGGGCGGCATCAGGATCAAGGCAAAACCGATGCGCGGCATCGAGTCCAACGGTATGCTCTGCTCCGGTGAAGAGCTGGGCTTAAACGAGGACCTGTATCCAGGTTCTGAGGTCTACGGTCTCTTAGACCTTCCGAAGGACACCGTCCCGGGAACAGATATCGCGAAAGTCGTTGGCTTAGACGACTATATCTTCGACATCTCTGTAACGGCGAACCGTGCGGACTGCCAGTCTGTTTTAGGAATCGCGAGAGAGGTTGCCGCAGTCTTAGACAAACCGCTTAAAATGCCGGCTCTCGACTACAAAGAGAGCGATTATAAATATGAAAACCTTGACATCAAAGTAGAGGCACAGGATCTCTGCCCGCGCTACTTAGGTCATGGTGTCAGAAACATCACTCCGGGCCAGTCCCCGAGATGGATGCGCCGCCAGTTAGCACTCTGCGGCTTAAGGAGCATCAGCAATGTGGTCGATATCACAAACTACGTGATGCTTGAGATCGGACAGCCGATGCATGCTTTCGATATGAGCACCTTAGAGAGCAGCCAGATCATCGTCCGCCGCGCGGAGAACGGCGAGATGATCCAGACTCTGGACGGAAAAGAGTTCAAGTTAAACGAGAACAATCTCGTGATCTGCGACGGCAGCAAACCGGTAGCCCTTGCGGGTATCATGGGCGGCATGAACAGTGAGATCACAGAGAACACCACGCAGCTTCTCTTTGAGTCGGCAAAATTCATGCGTGACAACATCCGTAAGACAGCGAGAAGCCTCGGACAGAACACCGATGCGTCCAGCCACTACGAGAAAGGTATCGCTGAGTATACCGTAGAGATCGGTATGGCCCGGGCCCTTCACCTGATCGAAGAACTCGGTTGCGGCGAGATCACAGCCAGCGCATTCGATGTGAGCGCAGGCGCACCGAGAGAAGGTAAGAAATTTACCGCGACATTGAGTGGCATCAATAAGATCCTCGGCATCGAGGTTCCGGCAGAGAATGTTCTTGACATTCTCCGCAGACTCTGCTTCGAGGTAGAGCGCGACGGTGATGTTCTTACTGTGACAGCACCGCGCTACCGTGAGGATATCGAGGTTGGTGAGCCGGATCTCGCGGAGGAAGTGATCCGTGAATACGGTTACGAGCACATCGTTCCGACCTTCTTAAAGGATTCCGCAGTTACAAACGGTGGATTAAACCCGGCACAGAAGAGAAGAACAAAATTAAAACAGGTGATGGTATCCCAGGGCTATTTCGAGGTATCCACTCTGGCATTCTACTCTGACGCTGACCTTGACGCGCTTCATATCGCTGAGGACGCGAAGGAGCGCAACGTGATCCGCCTGTTAAACCCGATCACCACAAACCTTTCCATCATGAGAACAACCCTGGCTCCGTCCATGCTGAATACAGTTGTTGAGAATGTGAAGAAGGGCAACACGGCAGGACGTTTCTTTGAGTACGCGAACGTGTACTATCCGAAGGCACTTCCGCTTACAGAACTTCCGAATGAGATTCCGCATGTGGGATTCGCGGCATTCGGCGAGGAAGAAGACTTCTTTACCGTCAAAGGAACCATGGAAGAGCTTGCAGCTTCCTTCGGCGTAAGCTTCGACTACGAGAGAGCAGAGGATATTCCGTATCTTCATCCGGGAATCTCCGCATACATTCTCTGTGATGGCGAGCGCGTCGGTTCCTTCGGTAAGCTTGCAAACAGCGTTGCGGGTGAGTTAAAGCTCCCGAAAGACAGCAAGGCAAACAACCAGATCTATCTCGGTGAGATCGACTTCGCGGCACTTGCTTCCCATATGCCGGAAGGTCTGCGCTACAAACCGATCTCCGAGTATGACACGGTTACCCGTGACCTGGCTATGGTCGTTGACGAGGATGTAAGCTGCGGCAGCCTGATCAATGAGATCAGGAAGGCATGCAAGCAGGTCGGTGACGCAGAGCTCTTCGATATCTACCGCGGCGAGCAGCTCGGAAAGGGTAAGAAGAGCATGGCATTTAAGATCACCTTTGTCCCGGAGGACAAGGCACTTGATCCGAAGGATATCGAGAGATTCGTAAAGAAGATCCTCGGAAACCTGAAGTTCCGTCTTGGAGCTGATATCCGGTAGGATCAATGGAATATTGATCAAATATTTGAAAACGGTCATCTGATACAGGCATGAACCTGCACCGGATGACTGTTTTTTTCGCTTAAACAAAAAGGCTGGAAGATAAAAATCAGACGTTCGGCCAGAAAAATTACAAAAGAACGTTTCCCTATGGTACAATACAAAAGAACATGTCTGTTCAGAAAATTGGCAGTCAGATATGACCGAATCCTTGCAGAGGTGACAAATTATGCATACAAAACGTTTAGGGGATATGTTTCTTGAGGCTGGGCTGATCACGGAGGAGTAGCTCGACGAGGCATTAAAATATCAGGCACAGGAAAAAGAACGACTGGGAACGACTCTGGTCAAACATAACTATATAACGGAAAAACAGCTGATCGATACACTGCGGATCCAGCTTGGCATCGAATATATCGATCTCTCAATGGTGGATATCACGCCGGAAATGTCCAGATATGTACCAAAGCCTGGCGAAAATATTATCCAGGCAGCCCCGTACTACGACGAGGATGGAAACGTAGGAAAGATCCAGGGACAGAACCCATTCGGCCCTCGAAGATAGGACTACAAAGGATCTTTGACAAAAAGATAAAGGAGTATCAATATGCTGCACATCAGCCCGGGAATTACAATATATATCCTAACGATCACATTCATCCTGGGCTGCTGTCTCGGAAGCTTTGCGGACTGCGCGGCGGGACGGCTTCTTTCCGGAGAGTCAGTGTTTGCCGGGCGGTCCCACTGTGACCACTGCGGGCATGTCCTGGGAGTGCTGGACTTGATCCCGCTGTTTTCCTGGCTCCTTTTAAAAGGACACTGCCGCTACTGCAGGGCAAAGCTACCGGCAGAAGCCTTTTTTGTGGAACTGGTATCGGGAATTGCCTGCTGTATGATCGTGTATCGCTATGACATGTCTGTGATGAGTCTCAGGGGAATTCTTCTGACAGTAGTCCTTATGATCCTCAGCCTGACCGACCTTCATGGATGGATCATCCCCGACCGCCTGCAGATTGCGGGCTGTGTGATATTTTTAGCGACCGCCCTGTTTCTCCCGGACCCGATCCAGAGAATCTTTGGAGGTCTCTTCCTTGGATTGATCCTCGGCGGGGGGATGCTTCTCGTATCTCTGGTCTTTGACAAGCTCACAGGGAAGGAAAGCCTTGGCGGGGGCGATATCAAATTGTTTTTTATGACAGGACTTTACCTGAGCTCGGCCTGGGAGATCCTGTTTTACCTGATCTTAAGCTGTCTCTTCGGTCTGGGGTTCGCGTCTTTCCGGAAAGAAAAACGTGTTCCTTTTGGCCCGGCGATCGCGGCGGCCTGTTTTATTATGATATTATACGGAGAAAAATTGACCGGCTGGTATACTGACCTGTTCTGAATTGGAGAACTTCAAGATGAAAAATTGTTTGGGAATTGAGATTGGAAATTACCGGATCAAGATCGCGTATATGGAAAAAGGCGTGCTGAAGGAGTGTATTTCAGAACGGATCGAAGAAGGAGCGAAACCGGATGCCAGACTCTGCGCGGAGACGATCCGGGATCTTCTGGCTCAAAAAATGATCCGTTGCAATGCCGGGTGTTCGTAAAACAGTTAAACCAAAAACTTAACTATTTTACGGTATCTGTCAAACGGGGTTGGTAAGAAACAACGAAAAACGAGTGATGCCAGGTTGAAAGACCGAGCATCACTCATTTTTTATCTCAATACATTTTTTGATATTGTAAATCTGGCGGCAGTGCCGGGAGAGGAGTCCATGTCTAATATCTTATCTTCCGGAAACGAAAACAATGCGGATAAAACGTTCAGTTTCAGCGCAGACTTATCGTGGAGCTCCTACCCATATAAGATATGGACGAAAAACGGGGAAGACCAGACCGTCTATTACGGCGACTGGATCGACTGGAAAAAGCTCCAGTGATCCGTAAAAAACTTCTGAAGCAGGCAGGCATTCTTCTGCCTGCCTGCTTCGTACCGTCCCCATGCGCTTTCGAGCGCGGCAGACAGTAAGTCCGTAGTTACTGTACACGGGCAATGTCAGTAACTGCCCGCGTGCTGTCTGAGATTTCAGCGCCGCAAGCTGGAGATTGACAGCCCTGAGTTTTTATGTTATGATGACTTTATCTGTGGACAGGAGGTGTAGTCGGTGATTAGAATTATTCTGACGATCGTATTCGTTATCTTATGTATCGCAATGACAGTGATTGTGTTAATGCAGGAAGGAAAGACTTCCGGACTTGGCGCGATCAGTGGTGTAGCTGAGAGCTACTGGGGAAAAAATAAAGGCCGTTCTATGGAAGGCAACCTTGAAAAGTTTACAAAAATTGCGGCAATCCTGATTTTTGTACTTGCCCTGGTATTAAATTTAAAGGTAATTTAATTCTAAGATGACGAACACTCTTGCAGCGATAACTTCCGTGCAGGAGTGTTTTTTGTTTAACAGGAAATTTCGATGAAGATTCCGGGTGACAAAAGGGCGCGCTCTTTATTATTTATAATATGGTCTGCAGAATCTTATTAATTTGATCATTTGCGGCTGCCCGGTGTGAATACTGCGCTGGGAACTTTTAGATTGTTTGGATTTTACCGGATATTATTTAAGGAGAAGAATGGAAGAAAAGTTAATGGAAGAGCGGAAAAATATGCTGCTGGACCTGATGAAGGATCCGACATATGTTCCGATGAAACTAAAAGAGCTGGCGCTGCTTCTTGGTGTCACAAAGGAGCAGTGCGGCGAGCTGGAAGAAGTTTTAAATGAGTTGGTGGCGTCTGGAAGGGTTGGAATCTCGAAAAAGGGAAAATATGCGAGATCCGAGGTCTTCGCCCAGACGGGAGTTTTTGCGGCTCATCACCGGGGCTTCGGCTTTGTGACTATCGAGGGCAGGGAGGATGATCTCTTTATCCCGCCGGATGATACCGGGGATGCCATGGACGGGGATACGGTCCAGGTCGTCATCAATGAGAACGGAAGAGGCGGCCGGACGGAGGCGAGAGTCTTAAAGGTATTGAAGCATGCCAACGAGACCCTGATCGGAACCTTCGAGAAAAACAAGAATTTCGGTTTCGTGATCCCGGACAACCCGCGGATCACCATGGATATCTTTATCCCCCAGGGAAAGGAAAATGGCGCGGTATCCGGGCACAAAGTTGTGGTAAAGCTGGATACTTACGCGGCGAAAAATAAAAATCCGGAAGGCCATGTAAAGGAAATTCTGGGTCATATCAATGATCCGGGAGTGGATATCCTGTCCATCGTCCGGGCCTACGGGTTGCCGGAGGAGTTCCCGGAAGAGGTGATGGAGGAGGTCTCCCATGTTCCGGAGGCGCTCTCGCCGGAATATGTGGAGGAGGAGATCGAGAAGAACGGAAGAGTGGACCTTCGAAATGTGCCGATGGTGACCATCGATGGAGAGGATGCGAAGGATCTGGACGATGCAGTCAGTGTGTCGAAGGAGACGATAAACGGGGAGACGATCTACCATCTCGGCGTTCACATCGCGGATGTGAGCCATTATGTAAAGGAGAAGAGTCCTCTCGATGAGGAGGCGTACAAGCGGGGAACCAGCGTGTACCTTGTGGACCGCGTGATCCCGATGCTGCCCCACAGACTTTCCAACGGAATCTGTTCCCTGAATGCAGGATGTGACAGGCTGGCGATGAGCTGTCTTATGGATATCGATGAAAAGGGTATTATTGTGGGGCATAAGATCTGCGAGTCTGTGGTGAACATTGACCGGAGAATGACGTACACGGCGGTGAATGCGATCCTGGAAGCGAAGAATGGAAAGAATAGCGGGGAGGACGCTGAGTTAGAAGAGACAAAAGGACGGAACCAGGACGAGCGTTTTGAGAATGATGAACAGAAAAAATCGAAACGGAGTCTGAAAAATGTACAGGCAGATGATCTCGAGAAAAAGAAAGACGCAGCGAAAGAGAAAGCTGAATTCGCGAAAAAGTGCCTGGAAGAGTACGAGGATTTCGTCCCGATGTTCCTGCTTCTGGACGAGACCGCTCGCGTCTTAAGAGAAAAGCGCATGGCGAGAGGTGCTGTGGACTTCGATTTCCCGGAGTGCAAGATCATCCTGGACGCAAAGGGACGCCCGGTGGAGATCAAGCCATACGAGCGGAATGCGGCGACGATGCTGATCGAGGACTGCATGCTGGCGGCCAACGAGACGGTTGCGGAAGATTACTACTGGCAGCAGGCGCCGTTCCTGTACCGCAGCCATGAGAAGCCGGATGGGGAGAAGATCAAGCGCTTCGGAATCCTGATCAACAATTTCGGTTACTCGATCCGTCTCCAGAACGGAGAGCTTCACCCGAAGGAGATGCAGAAGCTTCTTGCAAAGGTGGCCGGATCCCCGGAGGAGGCGCTTCTCGCGAGACTGGCGCTCCGCTCCATGAAACAGGCGAAGTACACGACGGACTGCATGGGACATTTCGGTCTTGCGGCGAACTATTATACCCACTTTACTTCACCGATCCGCAGATACCCGGATCTTCAGATCCACCGGATCATCAAGGAGAATCTTCACGGTGAGCTCACGAAGAAGCGCGTTGCCCACTACGAGAAGATCCTGCCGGAGGTTGCGGTCTGGACATCATCCAGGGAACGCCTTGCGGACGAGGCGGAGCGGGAGACCGACAAGGCGAAGAAGGTCCAGTTCATGGAACACCATATCGGCGAGGAATTCACCGGTGTGATCTCTGGAATCAGCAACTACGGTTTCTATGTGGAACTCCCGAACACTGTGGAAGGCATGGTACGCCTTGCGAACCTGGATGGCGATTACTATGTGTTCGATGAGGAACACTATGAGTTAGTGGGAGAGCGGACGAGAAAGAAATATAAGCTGGGACAGACGGTGAAGATCCAGGTGGTCTCTGTGGACAGGTATTTGAAGACCATTGATTTTCTGCCGGTAAGAAAATTTGATTAGGCGAAATGATTCGGACACGACGGATTGGCGGCGAAAATTTCCCGGAAAACATTGCTTTGCGGTGAAATGGTATTATAATATAGAGATAAGTTCCGGTCGGATGAGTTCCCGGCCGGAACAGAAAAGAGGATAGGATTATGGCAAAGAGCAGCGGCTTTAAGCTGATCGCGAACAATAAAAAAGCGTATTTCGACTTCTTTATCGACGATAAGTTCGAGTGCGGTATTGCCCTTGCGGGAACGGAAGTAAAGTCTATGCGTATGGGCAAGTGCAGCATCAAGGAATCCTTCGTGCGGATCACAAACGACGAGGTCATGATCTACGGCATGCACATCAGCCCGTATGAGAAGGGAAATATCTTCAACAAGGACCCGCTCCGCGAGAGAAAACTCCTGATGCACCGCTACGAGATCAACAAATTAAAGGGAAAGATCCAGGAAAAAGGTTATACCTTAGTGCCGCTCCAGGTATACTTTAAGGGAAGTCTCGTAAAAGTGGAGATTGGTCTCGCAAGAGGTAAGAAGCTCTACGATAAGCGCGCTGATATCGCGAAGAAGGATCAGAGAAGAGAGCTGGAGAAGGAATTCAAGGTGAAAAACCTGTACTAGAGCGGATCTATACCACGAAAAACGCATGAGTAAATAAATTGTGAACATGCC
>NZ_QWGL01000023.1:0-52999 GCF_003435375.1 Clostridium sp. AM34-11AC
ATAAAAAGCAATGCTCTCTTCATATGAACACCTCCTCAAATTCCGATTTGCCTCGCTGTTCTTACCTCCTATTTTACCAGATATCACCTACAGATTCCATAGCTTCATAGCTCAAAATAGTTCATTCACAAACCATTTAGCTATGTAAAAGGGACGGCTTCTCAGCCGCCCCACAGGTCAACACTGCCTTAATCAGACAGGTTCATCGTCCGATTCTGCTTCGTAGTCCTCGTTGACATCCACTTCTTCGTCCTCGTCACCAGCATCCTCCGGCAGCTGGAGTGCCTCTTCATGTAATTCAGCGTAATAATCTGTGGCGATTCTTCCATCCGCTCAGAGAAAAAGCGGTCACGAGGGACGAAGCTCGCTGATTCCTGTGTAGAGCCGGAAAAAACGCATTATATCACAACACCGACCTCAAAAACAGGCTGACCGCCCCATACGGAGAGGAACGCCGCAGGGCGGCAAGCGAAGCGGCGAAAAACGAATAAAAGGGTTTTAAGGCTTCGTTGATTGTTGCGTTGGCAACCCCACCGCAATGGTAGTGCCCTTCTCCGAACTTTTCTCCACCCAAACGGAGCCGCCGTGGAGGTCGGCGATCTCCCATACCAGTGAGAGCCCCAGTCCTGCGCCACCGTATTCCCGGCTGCGGGATTTGTCCACCCGGAAGAAGGGCTGGAAGATACTGCGCTGATACACCTCCGGGATGCCGCAGCCGGTGTCGGAGACGCGGAGCAGGAGCTTTTCCAACTCCTGAGTGACAGAAACCCGTACCGAGCCGCCCGGCCGGTTGTACTTGACAGCATTCTCCGTCAGGTTGAAGATCAGCCGGTAGATCAGTGCATCGCTGCCGGTCATAATGCCGTCGCCCTCCGCCGTCAGCGTGACGCCGAGCTTATCTGAGAGCGGCGCAAGATCCGTGAAGATCTCCTCGATCATGGGAGCGAGCTGGATCCGCTCATTCCGCTCCACCTGCCGCAGATTGCTCATCTCCAGCAGTGTCCTGGTCATCTGTATCAGCCGTTCCGTCTGCTCACGCAAAAGCGTGAGGAACTCCGCCGTCTCCGGCCGCACATCAGGATGCTCCGCGGAAAACAGCTCCAACTGCGCCTGCATTAGTGCCAGTGGCGTGCGCAGCTCGTGGGCGGCGTTTCCGGTGAACTGCCGCTGGGCGGAAAAGGCGTTGTTCAGCCGCTCCAGCATCTGGTTGAACGAGCGGCTCAGCTGCCGGAACTCCGAAATAGCGTCTTCATCGATCCTCATATCAGCAAGATTGTTCAGCTGCACCTGCTCCACCTGCGAGGTAAAGCTGCGCAGGGGCTTGAGAGCGCGTCCGCTGACGAAATAGGCGAGGATGCCGCTGAGCAGCGTTACCGCCGCCGTGATGTACCAGTTGGTGGTGCGAAAGCGCCCCTGCACCCCATCGACGACGATGGTCAACTCCTCGTTGGGCGCTATAAGCTGCGGGTCAAAGCTCGCCGCTCCGCCATCATTCAGGATCACCGTGCCGCCTTGTAAGCTGTCCGCAATGGTGTCCATATAGTACACACCGGAGGAGCACAGCAGCAAATTCATGGCCACGCAGGTGATGCCGATGAGCAGGACGGTCATCAGCGTGATGCGCCACTGCAAAGAAAGACGCTTCATGCTTCCTCGCCTCCCATCAGATAGCCCTCGCCGATGCGGTTGCGGATGGGGTCATAGCCCAGCACGGCGCGGAGCTTTTTGCGCAGGGCGGAGATGTGGACGCGAATGGAATTGCTGAAGCTGTCCACGCTGTTGTCCCAAACGTGATCCATCAGCTCCTCCTGACTCACGGGCCGCCCCTGATGCACCATCAGGTATTCGAGTATCCCCGTTTCCTTGCGGGTCAGCGTCAGCGTCTGCCCGTTGACGGTGGCGGTACGGGAGCGGGTGTCAAAGGTCAGGCCTCCGCAGCTTAGCAGCACATCCTGCTGGGTGAACTGCCGCAATGTCAGGCTGCGGATGCGGGCCTCCAGCTCCGCCAAGTGGAAGGGCTTTGCGAGATAGTCGTTCGCCCCGGCATCCAGCCCCTGCACCTTGTCCTCCACTTCGCTGCGGGCGGAGAGGATCAGCACCCGCGTCTCCCGGTCGGTCTGCCGCAGGGTGCGCAGCACCGTCATGCCGTCCTTTTTCGGCAGGTTCAGATCAAGAAGCACCAGATCGTATCGTTCCACGCCCAGAAGCGCCAGCGCCTTTTCGCCGTCATAACAGTAGTCCACGCTGTAGGCCAGCCGCCGCAGGCTGCGAACGATGGTCTCGCACAGGGCGCGTTCATCTTCAATTACTAAAAGGTGCATAAGAGCCCTCCTTTTTATTTCTTTGTTTTTGTGTTGCTTTCATTATAGCAAAAACAGATAAGGTTTGCGTTAAGTTTTCGTTCTTAACAGAGACTTTAACTCTCTCACGCTATGATAGGGGCAGAAAATCGGAAAGGGTGATGAAAAATGAGCTGTAGGAAAAAGGCAGCGGCGCAGATCGTGCTGCTGATGGCCGGAGCCGCCATGCTGTGCTTCGGTGTCTGGCGGGGCGAGGCGGCGACAGTGCTGAGCAAAGCAATCAAATTATGTCTGGAGTGTGTGGGCATTGGGTAAAAAGTTTTCAGGCGTTTCACAGACCATGTCCCGCTTCCGGGGCTGGATTCAGGCGGGGGCGACGCTGCTGACCAACCTGCATCTGCCGAACTTTCTCAAGGGCGGACTGTATCAGGGGGCGGGGAAGACCGTCTGCGTGCCGGGGCTGAACTGCTACTCCTGTCCGGCGGCGTCCGGGGCCTGCCCCATTGGGGCGTTTCAGGCGGTAGTGGGGTCTTCCAGGTTCAGCTTCTCCTACTATATCACAGGCTTTCTCATTCTGCTGGGCGTGCTGCTGGGGCGCTTTATCTGCGGCTTTCTATGCCCCTTCGGCTGGTTTCAGGAACTGCTGCACAAAATCCCCACTAAGAAGCTTTCTACAAAGAGGCTGAAGCCGCTGACATACCTGAAATACGCTGTCCTGCTGGTGATGGTTTTCCTGCTACCGGCGTTCCTTGTGAACGATGTTGGCATGGGTGACCCGTTCTTCTGCAAATACCTCTGCCCCCAAGGCGTGCTGGAGGGAGCCATCCCGCTGTCCTTTGCCAATTCCGGCATCCGGGCGGCGCTGGGCAGGCTGTTTACATGGAAATTCAGCATCCTGCTGTCGGTGATTGCGCTGAGCGTACTGTTCTGCCGACCGTTCTGCAAGTGGCTCTGCCCGCTGGGCGCGTTCTACGCGCTGTTCAACCGGGTGTCCCTCTTCCAGATGAAGGTGGATAAGAATAAGTGCGTTTCCTGCGGGAAATGCGCCAGAGCCTGCAAGATGGATGTGGATGTGACGAAAACGCCCAACCATACCGAGTGCATCCGCTGCGGAATGTGCATCCGCGCCTGTCCGACGAACGCCGTGTGCTTCCGCTACGGCTTCGGCAACGGGAAAGAAACAACAAAGAAAACAACGATGGAGGAATCAAAATGAACAGGAAGAGAATTTTTGCACTGGCTTTTGCCGTGCTGATGGTGCTGGCCCTGGCGGCCTGCGGCATGAAGAACAATGACAAGATGGGCGACATGAGCGGCAACGGCTCCACCATGACTGGCGAGCCGAAAAACGCCGAGGAGGCGCTCGCCCTGCACAAGGAGCTGCTGGAGCAGGAGAACGCGATCCTGTCGGAAAATACCGAGCTGTGGGAAAAGGTCTTTGTGGAGGCTGACAAGGGCATGGCCATGATCGAGGACGGGAAAAACTACGGCGACTTCCTGCTGGATACCGTCGAGGCTGCTAAAGAGCAGTTCACCGACAAGGAGTATGAGTGGCTGAAGGAGTCAGCCACGGAGATCAGCAATATTGAAAACAGGCTGACCGAGTTGGAAGATAAGTATCCCGAGATCATGCAGAAATCCATGGATGGCGCTATGAGTATGCCCGCGGGCAGCGACATGACCACGCCGCCTGATGACGGCAGCATGCAGAAATTCCCCGTCTTTGAGGGCAAGGACCTGGATGGCAACACGGTGAAGAGCGACGAGCTGTTCTCCGGCAACGCCGTCACCGTGGTGAATTTCTGGTTCACCACCTGCAATCCCTGCGTAGGCGAGCTTTCCGAGCTGGATGCGCTGAACAAGGAACTGGCGGAGAAGTGCGGCTCCCTCATCGGCGTCAACACCTTCACGCTGGACGGCGACGAAACAGCAATTTCCGAGGCGAAGGATGTGCTTGCCAAGAAGGGCGCCACCTATCAGAATGTGTATTTTGACTCCGACGGTGAGGCGGGAAAGTTTACCACCAACATCTTTGCCTATCCTACCACCTATGTGGTCGACCGTAGCGGCAATATCGTGGGTGAACCCATCGTAGGCGCCATCACGGAAAAGAAGCAGGCGGAGACGCTGCAAAAGCTCATCGACCAGGCTCTTGCCGCCGATATGGGCTGACAAACGAATTTATCTTCTCAGGAAGGAGGATACACCATGTATCGGAGAGTATTGCCGCTTCTGCTCACCGCGGTACTGCTGCTGAGCGGCTGCGCCGCCGGGCAGAAAAATATGCCGCAGAAAACGGACGAGAAGGAAATGACCGGACAGCCCTCTGATATGTCTGGTGAAGGAAGCATGTATATGGATACCACGGAAAATGTCATATATCTGGCGGGCGGCTGCTTCTGGGGCATGGAACAGCTGATGCAGTCCATCCCCGGCGTCATTGATGCCGAGAGCGGCTATGCCAACGGCACCTGCGAGGCGGATGCCGATTACAAGATCGTCTGCAAAGGGAACACCGGTTTCCGGGAGACCGTGCGGGTGGAGTATGACCCCGGACAGGTGAGTCTCGACGCCCTGCTGCTGGCCTACTTCTATGTGATCGACCCCACGGTGGAGAACCGGCAGGGCAACGACCGGGGCAGCCAGTATCAGACCGGTGTCTATTACACCAACGAAAGCGCGAAGGAAACGGTGGAGCGCATCGCGGAGATCGAGCGGGGACGCAGTGAAAAGTTCTTCGTGGAGATAGGTCCACTCAAGAACTATTACCCTGCCGAGGAGTACCACCAGAACTACCTCGAAAAGAACCCGAACGGCTACTGCCACATCCCGCGCGCGGAAATGGAGCTGTTTTCCCGGCTGCGCATCGATCCGGGCGACTATCAGAAGCCCGCGGCGGAATCCATCCGGGACAAGCTGACGGCGGAGCAGTACCGTGTTACGCAGGAGAGCGGCACAGAGCGCGCTTTCACAGGCGATCCGGAGTCCCCCAATGGCGTGCGCTACTGCATCAACAGTGCGGCCCTGCGCTTTGTGCCTTACGCAAAGATGAAAGCAGAGGGTTACGGATATCTTCTGTATCTGTTCGAGGAGTGAGTTCGCATAATACAATGATATAATAAGCAGCGTCCCAATCATTATGAACCGGGACGCTGTCGTTTATGCTCATGTCGGTTTAGTAAAGCGGACAGAAGCCTCCAAATGGGCTGAAAAAAAGGTTCTGACATTGAAGCACAGCTCCATGTCAGAACCCTTTTATTTCACAAATTATTTTTTGGGGTTGCGTCGCCCGGTGTTTTCCGAGCCACGCACTTCCTCATGGTAAAAGTAATCCACAATTACGGGGTGCCCAGGCTCTGCTCGTCCGTAGGGCAGCTCGTTGTCCACGAAGGGACAGCTGTATTCTTTCGCTAGCCGTTCCGCTTGATCCTCCAAACCACAGAAGTAGCTTCTGTCTCCCTTGTTGTAGATAACGTCGTACAGCGGAACCAAGTCAGGATATTTTTTACGTATATAGTCAAGGATGTCTTTTTTGAAGCCGCCTCGCAGGTTTAGATTTTCTAACCATATCAGGTCGCATTGGTTTCTGACCTGATGGAAGATAGCCTCAAAATCCGTGATACCCGGAAAGACAGGGGCAATAAAGCAGACGGTGCGAATGCCCGCATCATAGATCTGCTTCATGGCATCCAGCCGCCGCTTGATGCTGACGGCATTGTCCATATCGTTTTTGAAATCCTCGTCCAGCGTATTGATCGACCAGGAAATCGTGACCTTTCCCAGTTCTTTCAGAAGGTCGATATCACGGATTACCAAGTCTGACTTGGTACAGATGAGAATTTCCGCCTCGCTGCCCCGAAGCTGCTCAAGAAGCTTTCGGGTGTTCTGAAACTGAGCCTCCTGGGGCAGATAGCCATCGGTCACAGAACCGATGACTACGCGCTGCCCTTTGTACTTTTGCGGATTTTTGATTGCCGGCCAATGCTTCACATCCAGGAATGTACCCCACGGTTCGGTGTGCCCGGTAAATCGCTTCATAAACGAGGCGTAGCAGTATTTGCAGCCATGGGTACAGCCCACATAAGGATTGACGGAATAGCCGCCCACCGGCAGGTTGGATTTTGTCATAATATTTTTGGTTTCTACATCCTGAATCAGAATGCTACTATCTTTCACATCCGCCATGTCTTCTGTTCCTCCAATACCCGGTAAAAAGCCGGGGGAAATTCTTGTACCATATGTGTTTCTCCCATGATAGGAAGTAGATCTTCCTTCATGAATACAGGGATGCCGAGCGCATGGGCCTGATGTGTCAGGTTCCACACCCATTCCGGTTTCGATATAGATTTGCCCTTCCTATGTCCGGTCTCAGTCCCAATGACGATCCACTCAATTCCGGTAAGGTCCACCATACCAACATCATCAAACATAGGTTCAAAGGTCACATGATAGTGTCCGCCATGGATATGCTCCCGTAAAGTCCGGATACGGTTTTTCTCTTTACTGGAGGTAACAGTTACACCAAACCAAGCATTCTCTAGGGTAGTGGAAAACACAATATCCTCCGGTCGCTTGGTCAAAAACAGATATTGGTGCTGTGGATTTTCAGTCATCTTGGCAAATATCTGTTCCCGCCACTCTGGCTTCCAGTGGGAAAAATCGCTCATGCCGGTGAGCAGAAAATTCTGTGGGCGCTTTTTCTCCATCAGCCGCAGCTTATTGGGAAAAAACTCCGGCTTTTCAAAGTCATCGATCATGTGAAACCGGCGGACATTGTTTCTGGCATAGCAGTAGCTGCAACCAATAGTACAGCCGATCACCAGATTCATGTTCTGAATACAGTCTTTAATACAAACAGTCACCGCTAACGCCTCCTTTCCGTTTTGAGATTTAGCCTTCTACCGCAGGCGCAACTTTCCCGAAGCCGTTCCAGGCATACAGCCCCTTCTTGTCCTCATCGCCCAGGAACTTGTCCACCTGACAGATGTGCAGGATATGGTCGCCAACTTCTACCGACTGCTGCAGGGTGGCCACCATCGCCAGACGAGTATCCACCGGAATCTGGATGTCACTGCCCTCCACAGCCATCATCTCGATGTTGTTGGCGGCCACCTTGTCGGTCTTGGCACCGGTAGACGCTCCGCAGGCCATCACAGTCTGGGCAAGACTCTCGCCAGGAACGGTGACAATCACCTTGCCGGTCTCCCGTACCTGCTTACCGGTGTGGGACGATTTGCTAGTGGCGAAACCTACCATGGGCGGGTTGAAGGAGAGGTAAGACACAAAGCAAATGGGAGCCAGGTTCGTAGAACCGTCCTCCTTTTTAGAGCAGATCAGTGTCAGCGGATTGGGGGAGGTCAGAACAGTAGCCTCCATAATGTTCAGTTCTTTCATGTTATTCAGACCTTTCTAAGAAATTTCAGTCGTTGACTGCACGGCTAACTAGTGATATATTTATTATATCTGATAGCAATTTTTGTTCAAGTACGCAAATTATTTGTACCTGGTATCAAAAAATATACTGCAAAAGACGAGGAAAGATCCAATCATGACTTATGAAGAATTCAAAGAAAAGGTTGGCAGTGTCATTCTAACCGATGATGGAAACTGCCCGGTCACGCCGGTGGTTCAAATGCTGCAGGGCAAATGGAAACTCCAAATTCTCTATGAACTATGCATCAAGTGTCCCATGCGGTTTGGGGAACTGAAAAAAGTTCTCAAGCCCATCACCAACACAGCTCTGACCAACGCCCTGAAGGAGCTGGAATCGGATGAATTGATCCAGCGCATCCAATATAATGAAATGCCCCTACGGGTGGAATACTCCCTCACCGAGAAAGGACGGGATCTGTTGCCGGTCTTTTACGCCATTTCCCAATGGGGAATGAAATATATACCATGATTCTAACAATATTAATCTGAAAGATAATAGCCGGGAGGCATTGACAATTTGAGTCAACTTCCCGGCGTTTTATTTTCTGCATTTTCTACTGCTGCAAAGGATTCAGGAAGCAACCTGATTCATGAGAGTTGATAACTCCTACCGCCTGCAAATAGGCATAGATGATTACGGTCCCCACAAACTTCATGCCTCGCACGCCTCCCGGAGAGCAGGCAGCAGCTCATCCAGTCGCCCGTCCAGACCGAAGGACTTTTCTTTGATATTGTCCGTAATATAGATCTCACCAAGATTGAGGGTCACATAAGTGGCGTTTGGCTCGCTGGCCACCAGGCGCATCATCGGGGCCTTGATCAGCTGATTGCGCCAGCCAATGCCCAGCTCCAAAACCACCAGTTTCTTCCCGTGGTAGATTTTCAGAAAGTTTTGGAACCGTGCCTGGGCAGCGGTATCCGGAATCATTCTCTGACCCGCACCCATGTGGATGTCCATGGGACCGCCGCACTTGGGACAGCGCGGCACCAATTCTGTAGGCACATGGCCGCCCTGTTCGGCAGCCGATAATTTTTCGGCCACCTCCAGACTAGGATAGAGGGTGTCGTGGCAGGGGCGGGCACACTGCATCGTAAACCAGTTGCCCTCAATCTCATAGATTTTCGTCGGATCGAAGCCACACAGTTCAAAGTGACCTTCTCCGTTTGATGTGACGACAAAGTAATCTTTCTCTCCCACAATGGCCTTCAAATCGTTCATCACCGACGTAGGCTGGTACTGCCCGCAGTAATGATGGACGAGCCGGGCCCAGAAGGCCCATTTTTCCTCCTCGCTGGGCCATCCAGCCATCATGCCCTGCAAAATACACCCAAGGCCGTATTTCCGTTTAAAATCCCCAAACAGTCTTTCAAAGGCCGCATTGTCCGCAAACAAATGCAGTCCTTCGGTGATGGACAGTCCGTTACTGGCCCCGATCAAGATAGCGTCCGCTTCTCTGAATTTTTCCGCAATAGGGTTCCAATCTATCATATTCGTTCGCCCCTTTCTATTCTATGTTTGCTGCGATGGAGCGCTCCTGCCGGAGGGCAGCTAGAGTTTCCGCCAAATCTCCTTGCAGATACAGGCTGCGTCCCCGCAGATGCTCTGGCCTATGAGATGACTCTCGATTAAGACATGCATAAAAGACGTTTTCGTTTTTGGCAGTAAGTTCCCAGAAGGGCAGTTTGATGATACTGGGCGTCATCTCACCCACGCCCAGCTCCAACAACAGGACTTTTTTGTCGGACTGATCCATTATCCAGCGTCGCAGGAAGCTATGGTAGCGGTGCAGACTATCCTGCCAGAAGGTTCCCTCCAGAAAGGTATCATCTCGTACCCAGGGCACCAGCACCCGCCCGCAATCCGGGCAACGAGGAACAGCCTCCTCCGGCAGGCGAACACCTGCCAAGCAACCAGTCAGCTCCTTCACCAGCTCGCGGTTTTCCCAAATATCATCCCGGCAGGGCTGGCTGCACTGGCAGTAGCTAAAGTCTCCCTGAAAGGCGCAAATTTGTTTCTGGGGAAATACCCGAAAAAACTGCTGATCCACATTGGTGGTCAGAACAAAAGCAGGTTTGTCCGCAACAAGCGCCTGCAGGTCCAGATAGGGCTGCCCAGTAGGGGCTTCCCACATGAAGCGGATATATTGGCTGTAATACCCCCACTGTTCCCCATAGCTGGAAAAGCAATGGTAGAATCCAGCCAGCGGAGAGGTAAAGCCATACTGTTCGCGAAAGGGAGCCAATGCCTCCGAAAGTGCCGGGGACCAATGGTAGTGGTCGTATCCAGCTGCGCTTGACAGGCCGGAGCCGCCTCCGATCACAACGGCATCTGCTTGATCAATACGCTCGGCAAGTTCCTGAAGCACCGCTTGGTTTCCAACCTTCATTGATCGTTATCTCCACTGCCCATGGTGTCCCGTGCATCCCGTAGCACTTGAGCAATGTCGGCCACAATGGTCATGCCCTTGTCTTCCAACTGCTTGGGCAGGAAATCATACTTGTCGTTGATGGCGATATACCGGGCATGGGGGAAACTGAGGGTCAGGTTCCAGAAAGGCTCTTGGATAAACATGGGAGTCATTCGGCCAACGCCCAACTCCAGGAACAGAATTTTGCTGTCTTTGTGTTCCAGTACATAGCGAGAAATTTTTTCGTACTGTTCTTCATATTTCTTTCCTTGCAGGAAATTCCCATATCCTCGCACCCAGGGGAAAGCCTCGCCGCCGCAGTGAGGGCACCGGGGAATGAGATCGGTGGGAATCTTCGTGCCATCCCCCATAGCGGCCACCATATCAGCCACTGGCTTTACCGCATCCCAGGTGTCATCGGTGCAGCAGGCAGCACACTGGAAGAACCGGTGATCTCCCTGGATCTCCGCCACCTTCTCCTCCGGGTAGAGTTTGACAAACTGGGTATCCTGGTTGGTGGTGAGGATGAAGAAGTCCTTGCCTTTCAGCAAAGCGTCTAAATCCAGATAGGGATGACGCACAAGTGCGGTCTGGGTGGTGTGAAGGAAGGTGGCAAGATACCCCCAATACTCTTCCCGGGTCTCCCAGGGGTGCATCATCCCTGCAAAAGCACCTTTGAAGTGGTACTTCTCCGCAAAAGGCCGGAAGTATTTCCGGTAGGAGTCGTTGTCCTCGTAGTAAAAGTCTCCGCCACCGGCAGCGGACAGGCCGGAGGCTCCTCCCACTACCACACAGTCAGCTTCCTTTACCTCCTGTACCAACCGATTGATCTGTTCGCTATACGGCAGCGGCTTTTTGTCAGTCAGCTGATAAGGCGTACTGCCGGAAGCATAGATAGGATGGTACTTGGAATAATTCATCTGGGTCTGCATGACCAAATCGTCATAGAAGTTCATTGTCGCCATTCCTTTCAGGTTGGTGTTATTTTTATTCTTACTTCAAATCATTTTAGCATCCTCTTGCGCTGCTGTCAATATGCTGTTATAATAAAAATAACATCAAAGAAAAAAGGAGATCAGTCCATGAAATATCCCACCCGCCTTAGCGATGCTGTTCATATTCTGGCTTTTATCGCTCTGTACCCAGACTGCGACCTGACTAGCAACAAGCTGGCAGAGAGCGTTCAAACCAATCCCGCCTATGTGCGCCAGCTCATGTCCGCCTTGCGGAAAGGAGGGCTGCTGGTCAGCGTGAAGGGTCATCCCCGGCCTGCCCTGGCTCGTGAGCCGGAGAAAATCACTCTGCTGGATGCCTATCGGGCAGTGGAGGGCAACAAGCCCCTGCTCCATCAGGACATCCACACCAACCCCGCTTGTGGCGTGGGCGTGAACATTCAACTGGTGCTGCGGGATTTTTACTTGGACATTCAAAAAACAGCGGAACAAAAAATGCAAGAAATCACGCTGAAAGATGTGCTGGAACAATATCACATGAAGTTGGAAGGGATGCCCTTGCAGCGTTTATGACGGATCGACTTTCAGAAACGCTTCCATTTGGGACAAAAATTCTTCTGAACGGGAAATACAGAACCTCCTTGCGGGACTATACTGAGAACCGGAGAGACCTATACCCCGTATTTGTATTCTACTTTCCAGAGAAGAAGGTTTCAATATGCAGGAAAAGTACAATGTCACAGGCATGACTTTTGCGGCCTGCCAAGCTAGGGTACAAAAAAGCGTATCCAACCTGACCGGCGTGCAAGAGTGCAATGTCAATCTGTTAAAAAACAGTATAGACGATGTAACTGCTATGATTGCCGGACAGATTGGGCAGCTTCTTCCGATGGACGAGGAAACCATCAAGCAGTTTCAAACACTTGCAAAAAAGATGATGGAACAAGCGGAGGAATCAAATGATGATTAGAAAATATTTACCGCCGTTTGTTATGTGGCTCGTTTTTGAAGTGATTGCGGTGACATTATGGTTTGCGTTAGATAATATATTCTATCTTTTCAATTTCTCGTATATTGGCACTGCGATTGCTGTTGGATTGGTATTATATGGGAAGAAGAAAAAATATGCCCGGAATGTAGTACAATTTGCTGTTGGTCTGTATATGATTGTGTATCTGGGGTTTCTTTGTCGAGAAAATATGCAGATAGAGGGCTTCTGGTATTATCTTTTCCTCGGTGTATTTGAAGCCGCTACAATTCATTATGTTGTTGCAAAAATATTTGGTCCTTTGCTATTTGGGCGTGGGTGGTGTGGTTATGCTTGTTGGACAGCAATGGTTTTAGATTTGCTTCCGTTCAAGGAACCTTCCAGTCCACGCAAGCAATGGAGAATGATCCGCTATTTTGTTTTCGGAGCTTCTCTCGTATTTGTGAGTCTGCTCTTTATTCTTAAAGTCCCAAACAAAGAGGAAATTATGTGGCGGAGCTTCATCATTGGAAATATTCTCTACTATGCCGTTGGAATTGCTATAGCCTACAAATGTAAAGATAACAGAGCTTTTTGCAAATATATTTGCCCAATTACAGTTTTTTTGAAACCGATGAGTTATTTTTCGCTTTTTCGCATCAAAGTCGACAAGAAGAAATGTATTTCGTGCGGAAAGTGTGAAAAGATATGTCCAATGAATGTAGAAGTTCCATGCAATTCCCGAAATAAGAAAAACGCAACAGAATGTATTTTGTGCATGAAATGCGTGGAAAAATGTCCCCAAAATGCTTTGAAGCTATAACATAGCAAAGTCAGCCGAGCCAGTCAACGGTCAAGATGAACGGCGCAAAAATTGCGCCGCCGTTGACAGTACCACCCGCCTTTGCTGATGGGTAATCCAGGCGGGAAAGCCCTAAAATGGCTTCTCGATCATTTCAATTTTTGCGGGAGTGTGTCCACAAGTTCGGCGTAGGACGAGGGACGGGGGTTTTCATATACGCCCTGTTTGCTGACGAAACCAGCCCTGCGCTTGCGGCTCTACGCCACACAATCACAGCCCTGTTTTCCTGCTGCTTCAAATGTGCTTGTCCTTTCCTGTGGCAACCGCATTTTCGCAGCAACGCCGACAGGGCGTATAACCGACAGGGCGTATCAAATGTGGGAACGGATGCCTCAGTGGATACTGTAACGACTGCTGCCGCAGACACTGCGGCAGGAACATGGGAGCTTGTGAGCATGACCTATAACGGTATGACTGTCGGCAAGGAGGATCTGGAAGAGATGGGAACTGCCATGACTCTGGATCTCCTGGAGGACGGTGTGCTGATGCTGGCAAATGCCGATACAGAGATGGTATTTGAACGGCCAGGAAGCGTAGCAGCTGTGACTGCACCGGATGAAGAAGAGGGTGAGCAAACAGCCTCCAGCACAGCAGCATCGGTAGAGGACAGCTGGACAGTCGTTCCGCTGGCGTCTGCTCAGGCGCTGGTGCCTTATAGCTGTACAGAATTCAGTATGAATATTCCGGAAGGCTGGAGCGTGAAATCTTCTGCCATGTACACCGGTATGTTTCATGCAATTCATGTTTTTGATCCGGAGAATCCGGTAAATCAGATTTTCTTTATGCTAAAAATGGAACCATTATTTTCAGATGAAAATTCCCGGGCGATGATGGCGCTTTCCAGTGATTTGTTTGGAAAATATCCCATTCTTACGAATGTATCGACACAGGGAGTCTTTGAAATATTCCCACAGTTTGCAGACGCAATGAATGCAACTGCTGACTATGCGGATATTCAGACACCGTACATTGCAGATTTTTCTGTGACAGAGAGCTTTGAAAGTACTCAGGGAATGAGCAGCGTTGCTATTTCCCCCTCCATTCTTCGGGCGGATTTTACACAGAATGGCACAACGGGAGAAGGAATGTTCACGGCGGATGTGGTTCCCTTTGCCATGGGCACGGGAATGGGATATTATTCTGTCTATAATCTGACAGTCCTCAGTGCAGAAAAGGGAATCTTTCAGGACTGGCAGCCTACTTTGAATAAAGTTCTCAGCAGTCTTAATTATACGCCGGAGTTCCAGAGCTTTGCCATGTCCCAGAGCAATCAGGCGGCCTCTACCTCCCAGTCTCTCAGCCAGTCAGCCAGTGAGATGTCCGACAGCATCATGTCTTCCTGGGAAAACCGGAACCGGAGCCAGGATATTATGAGCCAGAAGCAGAGTGACGCTACCCTGGGTTACGAGCGCATCGTGGACACTGAAACTGGAAATATTTACAAAATTGACAACGGTTTCACCGACTGGTATGACGGCTCCCGTTACAAGTCCATCACTGATGATCAGTATACGGATTCGGTGGAAGCAGTGATTCACTGGAAGTAGAGTCATTGATTTTTTAAGGCATTTGCGGTATCATGGCATGGTATAGTTTGGGATAAATAAAAGGGGTAGAGAGGGATTAAGAAATGGAAAAAAGAAACGCAAAAGCCTTATTGCCTATCGCGGTGTTTGTGGTTTTATATCTGGGACTGGGGATTCTGTTTGAATATGGCCTGAATATCGAGATGGGATTTTACAAAATTCCTGTTGTGATTATATTTTTGCTTGCACTGCTTGTTGCATGTCTGCAAAACCGGAAATTAAGCCTGAATGATAAACTGAAAATAATGGGAGTTGGAATCAGCGATCCGAACATTATTACCATGATCATTATATTTATGCTGGCTGGAATTTTTGTGGGTGTTGTTGGAAGAACATCAGCAAACAGTGTGGCATATTTTATTCTGTCACTGATACCGCCTCAGTTCTCGGTTGTGGTGCTTTTTGTAGTAAGTTGTTTTGTATCACTTGCAATGGGGACTTCCGTAGGAACCATTACTTTAATTACCCCGATTGGAATAGCCGTGTCGCGAGCATCGGGGTTTGACCTGCCGCTTTGTATTGCGACAGTCATGGGTGGTGCAATGTTTGGGGATAATCTGTCCTTTATCTCTGATACGACAATTGCCGCGTGTAATGGACAGGGTTGTAAGATGACAGATAAATTTAAGGAAAATTTCTTCATTGCACTTCCGGCAGCAATTGTCAGTCTGGTGATTATTTACAATCTGTCTGTGAAAAATTACAGTGGCGGAGTTGTGCAGGAAGAATATCATCTGATACAGGCCATTCCTTATATACTGGTACTGGCGGGAGGTATTCTTGGCTTAAATGTGTTCCTGGTACTGATTACAGGAATCATAAGTGGCTCCATCATCATGATTGCGACAGGGATGATCGTGCCGACGGATTTGCTTGGAAATATGGGAGACGGGGCAGCAGGCATGTTTGAAACCAGCATGGTTGCCATTCTGGTAGCGTCTATCTGTGCACTGATCAAAGAATATGGTGGATTTGCTGCTCTGCTATATTGGATAAAAAAAGTGTTTAAAGGGAGAAAAGGCGGACTCCTTGGCATGGGTCTGTTGGTAGGTCTGATGGATATTGCAACGGCGAATAATACAGTCGCAATTGTTATGGCAAATCCAATTGCAAAAGAAATGTCAGGAAACTACGGAATCAGCAATAAGAAAGCAGCATCTATTCTGGATACATTTTCCTGTATCTTTCAGGGAATTCTTCCTTATGGAGCACAGATGCTGGTTGCCATCTCAGCGGCTTCCGGCCTGGGTGAGACAGTCAGTGCATTTGATATTCTGCCAAGGTTGTTTTACCCGTATATGTTGTTCATCAGTTCCCTTGTCTTTATTTCTTTTGAAAAAAATGCATAACTGGAAAAACAGATAGAAAAAGAAGGCGAAAGCAATATTCGGAGAATGTCATGCCCATGTAATCATGGACGGAATCAATTATAAAGCAGCAGTGGCCGCTTCGATCTGCTTCTTATCGGCACCATGATGGAATTGGACAGATTCTCAATCATATTGAAAATACTGCCATTCCATCCCTGTGGGGTCTGTCCGACCTGTACGGATATATCCGCGACCTGTTGGTTTACGCTGTCAAACATCCCCGAAAGGTTGCTCATAATACCGCCCACCAGCATTTCTTTCAGCCAATTTGTCAGGGCTTCAAGTAAGAAATCCATACGGTGTCAACCTCCTTTCCGCCGCCCCCGCAGAGCTGCGGGAGCGGCAAGGATTTCATGCAGGAAAACTTAGACAGAGAACAGCCCGGAAAGCAGAGGTACAAGGACCATGCCGACTACGGCTACACCAGCGCCGGCCATGAGCTGCTTCATGCCCTGAGATTTTGCGCCAGATAGCGATAGGTAATCCTTTGATATAATCTCCAGATTTTCCCCCGCTCCACACCGTGCATGTAACTTTCACCGCACACGGCGTTCCATCGAATTCAACAGCCAGGGTTTTTCATATACGATTTACACACTTTGTAACAGCATAATTATCAAAGAATGATTACAGGCATTTCAGCCATGGTTCGAAGTTTGCTAAGTTTTGCAAGTTTAGAATCATCTAATTGCAGTTAGTTCAGATGCTGAACGAGCTTCTATAAACCTCTATTGCCTTATCTACAAACAGGTATTCTTCAAAAATTTCAATTACCATCTCAAAGGTCATTATTTATGCTCAACCTCTTTATCACACTTATTTTTTCTGCCTCCATTATCCAGTATTACCACCAAGAAAACAATGATACCTCTAAAAAGAAAAAGCGGAGGAAGGTGCTCAAATTCTCTGTCCCGTATTGCTGTATCTTTTGATGGATCAGCTCCAGTTCTTCTGCGGACACCCAAAACAAAACCGGAATATCCCGCTTGCGCTTTGCCATGGTTATCGCTCCGGCTCCCGTTTCTTCGGAGCGGCAGGCTTATGGGCAGGCAGCTCCTGTTTGAGCTTATCCCATACTAAGGGACGGGACGGTTCCAGTTTTTCTCTCTGGGGGCACCCTTGACCGGCTAAGGCACTTCGCCCTTAACCCGAACGGAGTTTTTGCTTGCACCTTGCGTAAGGCTCTTCCTTTTCAATCCGACAAACTTGAATTTAACATTTTCTCGCTAATTGTAAATCAATAGTATCATGGATTTTTATTATACCACCATGGTTGTTAATTGCTTCTTTAATTTTAGCAAAGAACTCTGTTCTTATACTTTCTTCAATTGCAATATGGTTTGAATATGTTCCAAGAAGTTCAATATACTCATTTGCGGAAAATACTCGTTCTCGATAAAATAACTCATATCTAATATCTGAAAAACCATATTTACTTGCAATCATTGCTATCTCTTTTGCCTGCTGTTCCGTATATCCAGATATTGTTTCACGTTCTTTATTGTAATACTTATTGTAATACAGGTCATAAATCTTATCTATTTCTTGTGAAAGCTCTACATTTTCTTTATCACGATACGGATGGTTCGCAAAACGTGCAAAAGCACCACCATTTTTCAGCATAGAAAATACTTTTTCGTATCCGATTTTCTCTGGTACCCAATGAAAGGCAGTTGCAGAAAATACTAAATCAAAGGTATTGTCCTCAAACACTGTATCTTCAAATTTACCTGTAATGACTGAAAATTTTTGATACTCATTAAATTTATCTTTTAACAATTCAGAAAATCGTTTTCCACATTCTACTGCCGTCAATTGACATCCAGTTGCTAAAATTGGAGCCGTTGCTTGGCCTCCACCACTTCCCACCTCAACCACATTGCTATTTTCGTTAATAGGAATATAGTCAAGCAATGTTTGATACAATTCTTTTACATAACCAGGACGTGACTTCTCATATGTAGACGAAACTGTATCAAACGTCCATTCTAATCCTTTCAAAGCTGGCATTGCAACACACCTCCAAATCCAGATTTATATCGCTGTTCTTACTATTTCTATCAGATATTACCTACAGATTCCATAGCTTCATAGCTCAAAACCGTTCATCCGCAAACTGTTTAGCTATGTAAAGTGACGGCCCTTCCTGATGCCGGAATCTTTTCCCACCATGACAAAAATCACCCTCAAAAATACCCCCGAAATTGCTCTCTGGTTGTCCTATTTTTTAACCACTAAGGCCGTTTTTTGACCCCATTTTTGCCGGTTGTCCTATATTTAACCACTAAAACTCCAGTGAAAACGGCTCTCGTTTGGTCAAATGAGGTCAAACTATATCAGCCCGTTTAGGTATAAGAAAACCCCGGAAAACCTTGATTTTCCAGGGTTTTTGAACCATTTTGATATAGTCTGAGCAGTCGATTATCGCTTGCTGAACTGCGGAGCGCGACGAGCTGCTTTGAGACCGTATTGCGCGAGTTTTTGAGCTGTTTTCCCTTGATATTCCGGGCTTTTCCGGCTTTCTGCCTCTCAGTTATCCGGTGTGCGGACCATAAAAAACGGCCTTTTTTCATTCAGCAATAGCCTGATGAAACGCACCATTTACTACCCCAAACAACTCCTCTGGTTTATTGTACTTCACTTTTGCATAGATGTCCATAGTTGTTTTGCTGTTTTCGTGTCCGGCAAGGTATTGGACGGTCTTTGGATCAACACCAGCATAGAGAAGATTGGTAATGTAAGTGTGCCGCAGCTGATGCGGGGTTACATCAAAGTCCAGCGTATATCTGATTTTGGGTTGATTTTTCTGGGTCATGCCCAGCGTTGGGGTAACCGTGTATTTGATGCTCTGCCCATTCACATACTTATAATAGTTCCGGGGCTTAGTGGAGCGAACAACGACATACTGCCACACTCTTTGAAACTGCGAAGCAGCCAGTGGCTCTCCTTTACTGTCAGCGATCACATAATCTGATATGGAATTTTCTTTCGCTTCTCTCAGACAATCCACCAAACACTTCGGTATCGGAATATCCCTTTTTGCCGCCGGAGTCTTTAGCACGGTAGAAACCACGGGTCTGTTATGCTCTGTACGCCATGCCCGCCTCACCGATAGATAAGGTGTATCCTCGTCCAGAAATACACAATCCCATTGCAGTGCAAGAATTTCTTCCCGGCGCAGACCGGAATACAAACCGAGCATAATAAACAAATATGGAGGAAGCCCCTTGACTGTATCCAGAAGCACGGCTACCTGCTGATCTGTCAATGCCTCTCTCTTTTTTGATGGTTTTCCGCCCTTGCCCGATATTCCCGCACAGGGATTGTGTTCAAGAATTTGGTTTCTCTCTGCCGCATAAAAAATGCACTTGAGTAGCATATTGACCTTATTGTATAAACCTTCCGATTTCTTTGACAATGGAACAAGCGCCAGCCGAATATCGTCAGCGGTCACTTCTTCCATATACATCTCTCCCAGAGGTTTTATGATATAGTTTGTCATATCCCTCGTATAACCTCTGAGTGTAGACGCAGACACCTTTGCCGACTGCATCAGCAGCCACTTCTCTCCATACTCGGCTACTGTCGGGTGCTGTCGATGAAAGATAATTTCTTCCACCTGCTTCCGGGCCTCTAACTGCTTCTCATACAATTCTTCACAAGTTGCGGCATACAAACTCAACTCTTTGCCATCTGCATCCGTAATCCTGGTTCTGTAATACTGGATTCCTTTCAATGTAATGGTCCCGTACTTCGGGATCTGTGTTTTCTTTTTTGCCATCTTTGATCGTCCTTTCTTGATAATGTGTAGTCTCCGTATCTACACTCTCTTTTTATCAGAAAGCCTCGACTTAATCAAAGATACGGCTGAGGTAAAACAAAGAGCGAGACATCCTTGCCTCGCTCCTGCTTCATTTCCTATTTGTTATTACTGTGCTGCATCCCAGCTTGCAAACGCACAGTTCATTGATCTGACCAGCTCATCTGGTCTGTTGTACTTAACCTTTGCATAAATGTCCATGGTAATCTTGCTGCTTTCATGGCCTGCCAGGTATTGAACCGTTTTGGGATCTACCGATGCATGAATGAGATTGGTAATGTAAGTATGCCGCAGCTGATGGGGTGTTACTTCAAAGTCCAGACTGTAAACCACTTTTCCGTTATGAGCAGCCTTTTCTCCCAAGACAGGTGTGACAGTATGCTTTACTCTTTTTCCATCTTCATACCGATAATAGCTCCGCTCCTTGACCGTCCTCGTAACAATATACTGCCAAAGTCGCTTAAACTGCGTGTAGGACAGCGGTTCGCCATCCCTGTTTGAAACCACATACTCCGAAGTCGAAGTTTCCTTTGCTGCTTTCAAACACTCAGCCAAGCAAACAGGAAGGGGGATATTTCTCTCCGCAGCCTTGGTTTTCAATTCATCCGAAATCACCGGTCTGTTATGTTCGGTGTGCCATGCCCGTCTTACTGTCAGATATGGAGTATCTGTATCCAGATATACTGAATCCCATTGCAGAGCAAGAATTTCTTCCCGGCGTAGCCCTGCATATAAACCAATCATGACAAAGACATAAGGCGGCAAATCTCGGATAGCATCCAAAAGGCGCTCCACCTGTTCATCTGTCAAAGCCTGACGATCCTCTTGTGGAACACCGCCACCTTTTGTTGTCAGATAAATCGTTGGGTTGTGGTCAATAATCCTGCTTTCCATCGCTGCGCGAAAGATAGATTTGTAAAGGATTACCACAGATTTATAAACCGATGCAGATTTTTTGGAAACCGGAACAAGGGCAAGCTGAATATCATCCAGGCTAACCTCACCCATCCGTTTATCTCCCAATTCCGCTATAATATGCCGCCTAACCTTTGAGGTGTAATCCGTCAAAGTAGTAGCTCGTACATGAACCGACTGCATCAGCAGCCACTTTTCACAATACTCTGCAACTGTGGGCGTTTTCCGATGAAAAGTGGCATTCTCAATCTGTTCCAACGCAAGCGTTTCTTTGTTGTATAGTTCTTCAGGTGTTTTTGCGTAGATAGCTACGAGCTTACCATTCGCGTCTTTGATTCTGGTCCTATAATATAGGACACCTCTTTTCATAACTGTGCCATATTGAGGAATTATTGTTTGCCGTTTGGCCAATTCCGTCACCTCCTAAGAATAGACTCCAGGGTTGTATCTATGTTTTATCAGACCATTATGATTTCGACAAGGATACGGACCGGCTCACACTCCAGCTCTGCGAGGTTTACGATAAGTTGCGTTCTTTTCTGCTGGCTTTGCTCTGTGGGTGCATTTTGCGATATACTCCTGAAGTCCCGCTGAGGTAAAATACACACAGCCATTCTGCACATATTGCACATAAGAAATAAGGCCATTGTTACGGGCCGCGTCCAGCGTTGCAATGCTGATACCCAAAATTTCTGCCGCTTCTTTTCGCGTAATAAGTTTTTCCATAAAGCATATTTCCTCCAATCTGTCAAGTTTGTCATCGTGTTTGTTCAAAATCACATGAATACGCTGGCAGCCGAAACTGCCAGCGCATGGTATCTGATTTTGAACAGAAAGCGGCAAACGCTTCCTATTTATATTTCTCAGCTTTCGTCACATTTGCCACGCCCCCTGACGATGGGAACACAACAGGTCTCCGCTGGCGCGGCTGTCATAACTCCGCAGCATCGTTCGTATCGTGTGCCGCAGGGTTCCCCCCAAGTCTTTGGCGGGCCGTGAGGAAGTATCTTTAAGCCCCCATGCAGTCATCGCGCCAAATCTGCCACAATCCGTTTTATGAAATCGTAGATCGCTCCGAAGCAGTTCTTTCATCACCTCCCTGACTGCTCCATCTTCGCGGCGTTTCATATTCGCTCGTACATGGGTTATGTACCTGTTGTGCTGTCTATTCGATTGTCAATGTACTTATGAAGGAGGAAAACTTGTCCTTCTTATTAACACTGACAAAAAAGGCAAAAAACAGGCGCATCAAATGAAATTTTATCAAAAATATTTTACAAGCTGCTTTAATCCACGGCGGATACTGTCTCGGACACGGCTTGGGTCTACACCTTCTACTTCGGCAATTTCATTTACCGTCATTCCCAGATAGTATCGGGCATAAATTCGCTTTGCCTGTTTCTCCGGCAGCTTCATCACAGCGGCATAGACCTGCTCCTGAAACTGTTTTTCCTCCAGAAGCATCTCCGGTGTCTGGGGCTTCATCAGAATCGCATTTTCAATGCCGTTGTCGCAGTCCAGGGAGTAGTACGCCTTATAGCGATACAGCTTTCGCTCATACGCAGCTTCCGCACGTTCAGCTGCTCGAATAGTCTCCATTACTTCCTCTGTCACATCTACAAAAAAGTCTGTTGTATAAACATCAGGATAAAGTTCCCGAAGGTTAATTTTCTTCATTATGTACCTCCATTTCGATTCACGGGTGATTGACGGGTGGATCGAATAGAGGCGGAGACCGACAACGGCAGACAACCGGGTCATCTCCGAAAAAATGGCAACAAAAAACGCCAGATTTCCGTGAGGGAAAACTGGCGCGCCAAGAACAGCCATTATTATACTGAATTACATGGAACGATAATGCCGATGCAATGTTATACTTGCCCGGAGGAGGAGCAATGCTTTTTTTAACTGATGTAGATCATGTGAGCTTTGAAAAAGCAAACGAGACACGGCAAAATAACCTCCAATCGGCTACCATGTCCCTGCAAGTCGTTATAGGTTTGTGTAAACGCAAAGAAACGGCGGCTCTGATTTCTCAAAACCGCCGCCAAAGTAAGTAGAGTAAGCGCACAAAATCAACCTGCCCAGCTACGGTTTTTTTCTTTCCCCATTGGGCGGGGCAGGCTCTCGTCGTATATTGAAATAAAAAAGGACCGATAACCACAAGTGAATTTACCTTGTGTATTATCGGCTCTGCGTCTGTGCGTCTGGCTCTTGAACGATGGATAAATTTAGTTTTCTTACCGTAATCAGGGTTTCATGTTTGCATTTAGGACAATATAACGGAAAGTTTTCCAGTACTGTATCATCGCGGATTTTCAATCGCGTTTTGCTGCCGCAAAAGGGGCATAAAATCCATTCTATCTTCATGTTATCTTCCTCTGTGCTTGGCTTTCTTCTTTTCCTGCCGTATGGCAAACTGACGGTCTTTCTCAGCCTCTTTCTGCTCACGGCTCTTGGTTTTCCGTTCCAGCTTACATTGCTCATGCTGGAGTTTCAACGCCTGCTGTGCCTTTGTGCCAATGCCTTTATCTTGCAGTTGACTTTGAATTTCGCGCTGCATTCGTTTGGGATTGATTTTTCGCTCTATGGCTACTTCGGTCTGGATCGGGGGACTGAATTTCAATTTATGCCAATTCTTCAGCAGAAAATCATAGACCTCATACTATACTTAATTCTATTTTCTATTTCTCGACACTAATAACTCTCTGTGCCCACTCACGATAAAATGCTTCTTCATGTGATACGAGCAATACAGTACCCGCAAAATCCATAAGAGCTGATTTCAATGCTTCCTTTGCCTGAACATCCAGATGATTTGTGGGTTCGTCCATAATTAGAAAATTGCAGGGAATCAGTGTTAGCAAACACATTTTTACTTTCGCCTGCTCACCTCCACTTAATGTTCCAATCGCTTGCATTGCGTGCTTACTGGAAATTCCACACCGGGCTAAATGTTTGCGAACATCTTTTATGACCATATCAGGATGGACATTGGAAACAATTTGAATTGGTGTCTGTTCAGGTTCGTCCCATATTAAGTCCTGCTCAAAATATCCAAGGGTAACTTGATCGGAAAATTTGAAATGACCTTGCATGGACGGGATTTGTCCAATTAATGTCTTGAGCAAAGTAGATTTCCCAATTCCATTAAAGCCAGTGATAACAACTTTTTGCCCGCCTTTTATGCTAAAATCAATATCTGATAGAACTGGATAGTGATAACCAACTGCCAGATGTTTGACCAGCAGATGCTCCGTATTTGTCAGCGGTAAAACAGGAAAATGAAAATAAGGAATAATCTCTTTCTGTTCCAAAGCCTCCATTTTGTCCATTCGATCAAGCTGTTTTTGTCGCCCTCTCGCCATTTTTGCTTTTCGTCCAGCAATATTTTTCCTAATGAACTCCTCTGTTTTTTTGATCTCCTTTTGTTGCGCTGAGTATTGACGAATGTAATCTTCCCGCAACAGTGTCTTTTTTCGCAGAAATTCAGAATAAGTGCCATAATACTTTGTTATTGTGTCATTATCTATATCGCAGATACGATTTGCGATTTTATCCAAAAAGTCAAAATCATGGGAAACAACTAAAAAAGCATTTTCCAAAGAGGATAGGTATTCCGCCAGCCATGCAACATGATCTTTATCAAGAAAATTTGTCGGCTCATCTAATAGCAATACATCTGGTTTTTCAAGCAGTAGCTTTGCCAAAATCACTTTTGCTCGCTGGCCGCCACTCATTTCAGCAATCGGACGGTCAAGGCCAATCGCAAGAAGTCCTAACCCATTGGCGACACGATCAATAGCGGTATCTATCGAATAAAAGTCATGGGCTTCAAGCTGTTCCTGATAACGGGCGGCCAGTTCAAGGCTTTTCATATCACCGTCAGCAGCTTTTTCATAGAGCTGCAACGCCTGTGCCTCCATTTCAAATAACTTTGTGAAAGCGGATTTGAGAAATTCTTTCATCGTTAAGGTATGGTCGATTTCCGCATATTGGTCTAAATAGCCAATCGTAGTATTCGGTTGCCAGACAATGCGCCCGCTGTCTGGTATGATCTGCTCTGTACAGATTTTGATTAAAGTGCTTTTGCCGGTTCCGTTCTGCCCGACAATGCCAATATGTTCTCCTCTATTGAGTGTGAAGCCTGCATTTTTGTAAAGCAGGTTTTCACCAAAAGAATGTGTTAGTCCTTCAATTTCTAATAAGCTCATTTTTAAAAAACCTTTCTTAATATATTTGGAAAAAAGAAAAGGCAGAAAGCAGAGATACACAAGTGTATCCGCCTTCTGCCTTTGGCATAGCAACGCCAAAAACAAAAGGCTATGGACAAAACATTGTCCATAGCCTCGTACACATTATAACTGCATGGAAAGCCATTTTCTCAAAATGGGTATAAAATCCCCTTTATGGCTTCCCGATGAAATCGAAATGCGTCATTTATACGCTATACTCTGCACAATGTTTCATCGGTTTGGATTGTACAGAGTTGATTTTCTTTTTACGCTGATCGGTTAAATGAAAGTTCATATCTTGCTCCCCTTTGGAGATATATTTTTATATAGAATAGCACAAACATTCTTCTTTGTCAATCTTATGAAATAATATATCATGTAATATCAATTTTATATCTAATTTTGGATTATTCGCATAACCACTATACTTTCAAGCATTTTGGAGTATAGAAAACCATTCATTTTACCACTAATTTACCACGATTGAATGAGCCTTGATATGACTATAAAATAACACCCAAAAGACATCATTACACCTAAATGGTGTCTTTTTAAAAGCAGTCAATCCTAAGACTAACTGCTTTGTGTGTATGGATATGGAATTGCTTCTAATCTTGAATAGGTATCCAAATTTCAATAACTGAATTATCTCTATTCCAATGGAAACGGTAATCATATTTTTCAAAGTGCAGGATAATATTTTTTATAGGGGTATATGGTGTATTAGGAATAATTTCCTGATAAATTTTTCTATAAGTTTCATATATTTTCCCCATAGCACCAATATGCTCCACGACCAAATATTTATATGACGGTATTTCTTTATACAGAAAGTTGTCTGGAAGAATAGTTCTCTTTGGTATAGAACAGAAATAATAAAGGTTTCCATTTCTTCGTTCCATAAAAGCATATTTTACCCAATTTCCCGATTGTGAAAGATATGATTTCTTCAAACTACTGTTAAATTTTCTCCAAAACTGTGTACTAATCTGAATATTCTTTTTTTGATAATTAGTCAGTTCTACTTCCTGCCCAATAACTGCAAATGCATTTAATTCCTTTATAGAAAAATTCATCATTTTACTTTGTGAGCAGTGATAACGGTATAACTGTACGCATTTACCGTTATAATACAATTATCAATCGTTATATACCAGTTTTTCCCTTTTCTTATGATTTTCGCATTAGAAAGACTGATTTTTTCTTTACACCATTCAATCACGTTTTCTACATTCAAAGATAAGTTCTTTTTAATTCGAATAACGCCAAGTTCAGTTGTATGAAGTCTATCCAAGTTTTCCAGTAATTCATTTGCCATATTTTGACACCTCATTTTTCAACAGATTTATTTGTATATTTCATATCCCAATTATATCATTCTCATATCAGCACTACAATAAAATTTTATGCTTCAATAATCTTGTTAAAAAGTTCTAAGAGTATATCATTTCATCACTCCAATCTATAATTTTGGTAAGAAAAAAGCAGTCAATCCTAAGACTAACTGCTTTGTGTGTATGGATATGAAATTGTCAAGTTAGAAACTGTTTATTTTTTCTTTTTAGGTTTTGGCGTTGGTAGTTCATCATACATCACATTAAATAACCCCGTCAGAAAATCTTTATTATCAATTTCTTCCACCAATAACATTTCTTTGGCATTTTCGTATGGAATTTCATAAGTAACTGTTGGCATATAAGAAATTGCAGACTTTGTTGGTTTTACCAGTAACCTATCATCATATATACCGCCAACGATTTTTCCACGATAATAGATAATAAATTCTCCCATCATTGCACGATATGTTATTTCTTGTAAATCATATTACATTGCCTACGCTAACAAAAAAATTGAAGAACTGGACACCCGACGCCAGACCATTTCAAAGGCAATCGCTGAATTGAGCGTTGAAATCATATCTCCCCAGCAGATAAAGAAGTTATCCTATTATCTCGACAACTGGGACAGCATAGATTTTGACGACAAAAGAAAAGCCGCCGATGGTTTGATCTCTACGATCAAGGCCACCAGCGACCGTGTTCAGATAGAGTGGAAAATCTGACATTTCTGCTCTATCGCCCCTCATTTCTATTTTATCTTGTTTGTACCCCTTGTACACCGATGTTTTCTTCACTCAAAGATAGCTTTACAAAATACACCTCTAAGGCTACTACAATAGGTAGGGCACAAGGTCTTATGCAGAAGCACTTTGAGACCTTGCGCCCTCTGTTATTCTACCCTAAAAATACTTTGCCAGCTGCTTCAGACCACGCCGGATGCTGTCACGGACACGGCTTGGATCTACACCTTCTACTTCGGCAATTTCATTTACCGTCATTCTCAGATAGTATCGGGCATAAATTCGCTTTGCCTGCTTCTCCGGCAGCTTCATCACAGCGGCATAGACCTGCTCCTGAAACTGTTTTTCCTCCAGAACCATCTCCGGTGTTTGCGGCTTCAACAGCACCGCATTTTCAATGCCATTCTCGCAATCCAGAGAATACTGTGCTTTATAACGATACATCTTTCGCTCATACGCAGCCTCCGCACGTTCAGCTGCTCGAATAGTCTCCATTACTTCCTCTGTCACATCTACAAAAAAGTCTGTTGTATAAACATCAGGATAAAGTTCCCGAAGGTTAATTTTCTTCATTATGTACCTCCATTTCGATTCACGGGTGATTGACGGGTGAAGCGAATGGAGGCGGAGACCGACACCGGCAGACAACCGGGTCATCTCCGAAAAAATGGCAACAAAAAACGCCAGATTTCCGTGAGGGAAAACTGGCGCGCCAAGAACAGCCATTATTATACTGAATTACATGGAACGATAATGCCGATAAGTAGTCATATCTCCCCGGAGGAGGAGCAAGACTTTTTTTAATTGGTGCAGCTCATGGGTGCTATGAATGACGAAAATTGACATGGCGGTATCCTCCTATATACCGCCCTCCTGATTGCATAAGCATCGGTCCGAAAAGCAAAAAGAAACGGCGGCTATGATTGTCTCAAAGCTGCCGCTCCATAGGCGCGTGGAAATGTGTCTGCTGTACGACGGCTTTTTTTCTTTTGCCGTCGTACAGCAGAGTATTATTCAATATTTAATTCAATGTTTCCAGTGAAATGCTCACATTCAATACCGATATAGTTTCCACCTTCAGGGAGTGTAATTGTATCACTATATGTTCCGGTTATTTCAAACAAAGTGACTGCTTCATCAGCTCCAGAAATCCAAAATACTTTTGCAGTTCCCTCCGTAACCTCCAGCGCGCAGTCAATAGACAGATCCTTACCAGCTTCACGCTTTATGGAAGTTCCGCCGAACAAATACTCTGTATCTGAAAAATCCTCATAGTTGGCTGTATAGCTTCCTGTATAATCATCAATTCCTTTTTCTTTCGTACCTTGTAAGGATGAATTTCCGGTAAGCGCTATGGAACCAGCAGACTGAACAATATTGTTATACTGATCGAGAAATTCGTCTTTTGTACAACCTGAAAGCACAGAAGCACCCAATAGTATCAGGCATAATGATAAAACTATTTTCTTCACAGCTATCACCTTCCTTTCCTGCGTACAGTGCGCTTTCCTTTTCCCTTGGCATTTGCCTGTTTACGGGATTTCATTTCTTTTTTGTTACTGGACATCAGTAACAACAGCACCGCCCAGAGAACCATGATGCCAACCCCAATGACCGCCAACAAAGGCGTTGAGGATGTGGTTGTTCCGGCATATTCACTCATGTCAAATCCCACTAAAATCAGCGCAGCAGAGAACGGATAGATGCTGGCAAGAATACCACTTTTGAAAAACAACATGCTGTATCCAAGGAAGAACGCCAGAATGGAACCGCCCAGATATGCCCCTCGGATCTGCCCAAAAATCAGGATCAGCGGCATACAGACCAAATAGGTCGTCAGAGCCGCTAACACGATCTGCGTACCTCCATGAAAAAACACTTCCGCTGTCAGTCCCGATAATCCAACCGTCAATCCAGTAATCAAGGTAATGCCAACGCTGTATATTCCCAGCAGAACTGCAAGCATACCGACTAAAAGTAACTTGGCTCCCAACATTTTCGGCATAGAAACAGGAATTGTCATGATGTTTTTCAGTGTATCATGAGTGGATTCTCTGTCTATAAGCCATCCTCCGATCATTACCAGTGAAATTGGAAGGAATATCTGAGTGTTTCCCCAAACAACATTTTCAAATAGTGCAGAAAAATCATAATTTGGATTTCGGTACTCTGCCTCCACAATCAACTGACTTCCATACTGAACCAAAGGACAGAGTGCAAGCGCCACCAGCCCTACCAAAAGAATCTGGCACCGGCGCAGTTTCAGTAATTCCGATTTTAATAAGTTCCACATAGTCACACCCCCTTAGATTTCCTGTCGCCGGTAAACAAATGCAATCAGCGCAAGAAATACAATGGCTTCCACAATAATCACACCGAATACCTGAACACCATTCAGAAAATACGGACTGACCCGTTCCAACAAATCTGCTAACTCCGCACTGGTCTGGCTTTGGTCATAAAATTGGAATGTCCAGCGGAAGGCCAGCGGCCCCGGAAACAGGGTTCCTATGTTCAAACCAAAAGGCTGTGTGAGAAACATATCGTTCATGGAAAGGATATAATTCGCAATCGTATAGAAAAAGGTAATCACGACAGACACGATATAGTTTTTATTAAGAAGAACAACGAGCAGAATACAGGGAAGTGCGCCCACCCACATAATCAGCCCTTCTTCAATTCCAACGCCAAACAAGGTCCAAAACCCAACCGGTTCCCAACCCTGAAACAACAAAACCGCAAGATTTACCAATCCTCCAACTGCCATAAAGCCAACGGCAAACAACAGTAAAACCAGCATCTTGGACAGCACCAGCTTGGTTCTATTTACCGGTACGGTAACAAGGTTTTTCAGTGTGTCATTATCAAGTTCCTCAAACAACAGATTCGAAGCCAGTATCACAAGAAGCGGCATCAAAAGCAAATATGCACTAAGCTGTAATAGGCTGGACATCACTCCATTTACAGCATCCACATCAGTGTTTACATCTGCCAGAAAGAAAGCATAAGCCAATGGCATGAAAACAGAAAGCAGTAGGGAAATAAATACCAATGGCTTCCGTTTTAATTTCAAAAATTCGCATTTGATTAGTTTAAGCAATTCCTTCGCCCCCTGTCACACGCTTGAAGTAATCTTCAAGACTTTCTTCACAGGTATGTGCTTCTGATACCTCCAATCCATTTTCTACAAAGGCAGTTACAATTTTCCCCACAGGCAGATCAAGGTTGTGCAGGCGCAGATTATGGTCGTCCTGTATGGAGAAATGGTTTTCATGGAAATTGCGTTCCAAAATTCTTGCCGCCTGTGCAGTATCAGAGAGCGTAAAACGGATATGCTTACTGCTTTTTTGCTCCAGCTCGGCAAGGCTTTCTTCTTCCAGCAATGCGCCGTGGTCGATAATTCCAATATCGTCAGCCAGCAAGGAAATCTCCGAAAGAATATGACTGGAAATCAAAATAGTTTTTCCTCTTGCGTCGCAAAGCTCCCGAATAAAGGAGCGTACTTCTGCAATACCGATGGGATCGAGGCCGTTGATCGGCTCATCCAAAATCAAAAGCTCCGGATCGTGCATAACGGCAAGGGCGATGGCAAGCCGCTGCTTCATACCAAGAGAATACTGTGAAAAGAGCTTTTTATCTTTGTAGGGCAGTCCTACCAGATCCAGAGCATCTTTGATAGCATGATTGTTTGGTACGCCCCGCAGAGTAGCAAAGATACGCAGGTTCTCTGTGCCGGTCAGATTGGGATAAAAACCAGGGGACTCAATCAAACTGCCAATGCGGGGCAGCAACTTCTTTTCATTCCCCTGCAAAGACTTTCCCCAGATTTTGACCTCACCGGAAGTAGGCTTCGTTAAACCCAACAGCATTTTCATGGTTGTGGTTTTTCCTGCTCCGTTTCTGCCCAACAGACCATAAATTCTCCCACGCTTGACATGGATATTTAAGTCAGCCACACTCTTTTGTGAGCCGTATTGCTTCGTCAGATTTTTTGTTTCAATGATATAATTTGTATCCATATTCAAAACCTCCTGTTCTGTAAGGTATTCTATCATGCCAACCTTGCATTAACCTTGCCGCAACCTTGCATTAACCTTGCAATTTGAAATCCAGTAAAATGACAAAGGCTCCCGCCATAAAGACGGGAACCCGCTTAACTCTCCAAAGGAAAAAGCAACATAAATTCAGTTCCTTTTCCCGGCAAACTTTCAACTGTTATACTCCCACCCATCTTTTCTACAAGCTGATGGACAATAGAAAGACCAAGACCGCTACCTTTCTCAGACCGACCTTTATCGCACTTATAAAGCCGTTCAAAAATGTGTTTCAAATCTTCTTTCTCAATTCCAACTCCATTATCCGCCAGCAGCAGCTCCATGTTATTTTCCTTCTTTGACAGGGCAATTTTGATTTTGTCTGCATGGCTGTGAGCGATTACATTTTGAATGAGATTATTGACAGTCCTCATATAGCTGTCCATATCCAATCTTACCCGGACAGGATGTTCGGGAATATCAATGTCATACTCAACCTGTTTATCCTCAAAAATCGGTATCCAGTCAATGAGGATATTTCTTGTCAGCTCTGCGGCCTCAACACTCTGGATCTCCAAAGCAAACTCGTTAGAATTTAACTTGAACCAGTCAAAGAGTACATCAATATATTCTTTCAGATCATGGGCTTTCCGGCGGGCGGTTTCAATATAATCATCCCGGTCTTTTCCTGTGACCAGTCCTTTGTGTGCAGCGTCAAGATAGCCGATGAGGGTTGTAAGGGGTGTCCGAACATCGTGGGAAAGGCTCGTCATAAGCTGGCGGTTGGTTTCCTCTGTCTGCCGGACAATCGAAAGTCTGCTTTCATAGGACACAACGATCTCATTGATTTCATAGGCAAGAGGTGCTGTCAATTCATTTGTTGCAGACAGAATACGCCGGTTGCCATTTCCATTTTTCACATCAACCAGCGCATCGGTCATTTCTGCTATCTGCTTTTTTACGCGCCGAACGAGAACGATGGAGGTCAGCACAGCCAAAGCAGCAATCACAATGGACAAGAAAACGATGATTTCCATGCTGGCTACACCTCCTTATTAAACCGGTAGCCAATCCCTTTGACCGTTTGGATATATTTTGGGCTTGAAGGATTGACTTCTAATTTTTTACGAAGTCGGCTGATGATTGCCATAATGTTGCTGTCATCATAGAAATATTCTTCGCCCCAAACTTCCTCATAAATCTGCTGTTTTGTCAAAATCTTTCCCTGATGTTTTGCACAGTACAGGAGCAGATCAAATTCCTTTGGTGGAAGTTCAAAAGTGCCGTTTTCCGTCGTAACAGAACGATTTTCAAGATCAATCTGTAATCCGTCAAAATCCAGCTTTTGCATGGTTCCGGCTTGCTGATTAAAGCGGGTGTAGCGGCGAATGAGGGACGCAATACGGGCAATCAGTTCGTCCATGTCAAACGGCTTTGTCAGATAATCGTCCGCACCGGCCCGTAAGCCCCGCACTTTAGAAACGCTGTCATTTTTGGATGTAAACATCAAAATCGGCAGGCTGTTCTCTTTGCGGATTTCTTCCAGCGTTTCAAAGCCATCCATACCGGGCATCATCACATCCAGCACCACAAGCTGATACTCCTGCTCTTTTAATTTCTGCAAGCCCTCTTTTCCAGTATTACAAAAATCGGCTTCTATATGTTCCGCTTGTACGCTGCGTTTAATCAAAGCACACAGTTCTCTGTCATCATCTATAATCAAAATTTTATTCATGACGCAATTCCTTCCCTTGTTTTGTTCGACCATCAATCGGCTTTTCCGCAGTTTTGGGAATCAGCCAAACACCGGCCATCTTCACAGCGCCGGAGATACGCCCACCAGCACAATAATAATTTACTCTACGAGGTGTCACGCCCCACTTCTCGGCGGCCTCTTTTAATGTCATATAGTCCATTTCACACCTCCACAAAACACATTATAGTTCTCTTACTCGAACAATGCAAGTGCGTAGATAGGGCGCAAGGCCCTGTGACAGAAGCGCTTTGAAACCTTGCGCCCTTTGTTATTCTATCCTAAAAATACTTTGCCAGCTGCTTCAGACCGCGCCGGATACTGTCGCGGACGCGGCTTGAGTCTACACCCTCCGCTGCAGCGATTTCACTCACGCGCATACCCAGGTAATACCTGGCATAGATCCGCTTGGCCTTTTTCTCCGGCAGAGCCATCACAGCGGCATAGAGCTGCTCCCGCAGCTGCTTTTCCTCCAAAAGCATTTCCGGTGTCTGGGGCTTCATCAGGATCGCATTTTCAATGCCGTTGTCGCAGTCCAGGGAGTAATACGCCTTATAACGATACATCCTCCGGTCATAAGCAGCTTCTGCACGCTCAGCAGCTCGGATCGTCTCCAGCACATCTTCGGTTACTTCTACAAAGTGATCGTTTTTGTAAACATCGGGATATAAGTCCCTAAGATTGACTTTCTTCATTATGTACCTCCATTTCGATTCACGGGCGATTGATGAGCGAATCGAAAGGAGGAGGGGATCGACAGCGACATACTTCGGGAGCTTTCCCAAAAAATCGACAGCAAAAAACGCCAGCTCCCCGCAATGGGAAACTGGCGCAACAAAAATGACTATGATTCTTCTGTTTTAGTTGGAATGATAATGCCGATAGGTAGTCATACCTCCCCGGAGGAGGGGCAAGGCTTTTTTTAGTTGGTGTAACTCATGGCTATTGTGAATGACGAAAATTGACATGGCGGTATCCTCCTATAATACCGCCCTCCTGATCGCATGAGCATCGTCGAAAAAGAAACGGCGGCTCTGAAATATGTTATTTCAAAACCGCCGTAAGGCCACTGTATTTTGTTTTGGCGCATAAATACCCAGCCGCCGAAACAACGGTTTTTTTTATTCCCGTTGGGCGACTTTTTTCTTTTAGATTGTTTTGAGTTCCCGACTATAATAAGCTATACCTGCAATTACAATAAGGGCTATACCTGATCCAATCATAATCCACTGCAAGGGAAGAATATCAGCCAAAGGGCCAAACATAACCATACCAATCGGTAAAAAGCCAGCATACATCGTTCCAAGTAATCCAAATACACGCCCCTGCATAGAGGTGTCCGTTTTTTCTTGTAACATAGTGGTAATTGCCGTTTGCACCATTGTCAATGCAACTCCGTAAAATACCATCAAGCTAAGATAGAGAATAAAATTCTGTGAGAGGCCCATTCCGATTGCAAAGGAACCAAACGCCAAAAGTCCGACTGACAGAGTTTTCCCCCGGCTCTTAAATCCTCCCCAGGTGCTCATAACAACGCCGCCTGCCATCATGCCTGCAAACCCGATTACTTCTACTGCGGTAAGATACCAGTAAGTATCACCGAATACCCGCCGAACAAGAAGTCCTGCAAGATAGCCTGCTGGAACACAAAAGAAAGTGAATAGTCCGTAGATGATTAAAAGCTTTCCAATTAGTTTGTCTGCAAAAGCGTATTTGACGCCAATTTTCATGTCAGAAAAGACGCTGGCCTTCTCAATGGAAGTATTTTGTTTCGGAAGTGCCAAGCAGGACAATAGGCCCGTTCCCAAGATCGCCGTTACAATGTCTATCATAAGCGTCGTTCTCAATGTGCTGATTGCAAAAACTGCACCTGCCGCCGCTGGAGCCGCAAAATTAACAATAGACTGCATTGTTGCATTGATGCCGTTGTACCGCATAAGCTGATCTTCTGGGACAAGCTGTGGGATAACGGCATTGACCGCTGGAGTTTGTATTCCTGCCCCCAAGGATCGTATGACCGACATAACAAGCAAACCGTCGAGCAAAGCAGGCTCCGATGAAATATGCGGAATTGCCAATACCATTACGAAAGTGACAAATGCAATCAGCAGATCTGCGCCTATAATCAATTTTTTTCTGTGGTATCGGTCTGCCCATACGCCGCCTATAAATGAAATGAGAAATTGCGGCAGATAGGAACAGACTGTAAATGCAGCCACCCACACGCCGCTGGATGTCTGCATGGTTGCATACCAAACGAGCGCCATTTGAACAAGCGTAGAGCCAAAGAGTGTGATACATTGACTGGTTAAGAAAAGGAGTATTCTTTTCTGCCAGCCGGTGCGTTGCGTGTCATCCATGTTGTATATCCTCCTGTTTTTTAGGAGGGAGCACAAAGCGCTGCGTGGGATAGCCAAACTCTGTCAGCAATTCTTTTTCGGCAAAACCAAGTTGCAATAGCATATCTCGATGCCCTGTATCGGCCTTGTCCTGTTCTCGAAAGGTTGTTGTGCTGATTTCCTGCCCTGGAAGATATGTTTCCAATAAGGCATCCAAGAATAACTTTTGAAGTCCGCGATTTCGATATTGCGGATGTACGCCAAGAAATTCTATACTGCCTGGAGAATAGGTAAATGCCATAGCTCCAATGAGAATATCTCCCTCCCTTAGCACAAGCGCACGCTTTTCGTCAATACTTTCTTCCAGTTTAGCTAAATAGTCATCTTCATCCATTACAGGATACCCATCAATAACAAGCCGCATTAAGTTCATCCAATCGACAATATCTTTCTTTTCTGCTAGCCGAATATCCTGTATTGTAAATTCCATAGCCGTCGTTCTTCGATGTAAAATGAACCGCAACTGCAAAGGATAAAAGCTCCGTTCTTCACGATACTCCGCAGGCGGCGATTTATACATGGCCTTAAAAGCTAATGAAAACGATTGCTGGCTCTCGTATCCGCAGATAAAAGCAATTTCGATAATAGGTTTATCCGAAAAGACCAGAAGCTTTGCCGCCTCTGTAAGCTGGCGGCGTTGCACATAATCATGAATCGTCATTCCTACGGTTTCGGTAAATAATCGGTGTAAGTGATATTTTGAATAGTGAACAGCCTCCGCAACCGTTTCTAATTCCAGCTTTCCGTCAAGATGACTTTCGATATAGTCAATGACTGCCTCTATGCTGATAACTGATTGATTGCCCATTTATGTTCCCTCCTTTCCATCAAACATAATAACAAAATCAAAAAAGATTGTTTTAATAATTATTGCGAATTTTGAAAATCCTCTCTAAATTCAGATGGGTCATTTATTATACTGTAATTATACTTGAAAAACAAATATTAAAAATAGTCTTTGGTTCTCGTTCTACCAAAAATCAGTATAATCATTCTTATCGACCGGCATAATAAGGTTATTCCTTTGTGCAAATCGGCACGATAGAATATATTTGAGGTGAGTGATTATGCCGATTGATGATTTGACCGCTTTGGGGCAAAAAATGCGGGAAGCCCGAAAGAAAAAAGACCTGACGCAACAGGAGCTTGCGGATCTGAGCCATGTATCTGTCAAGCAGATTGCCAGCATTGAAAAGGGACAAATAAATCCGTCCTATTTGATTTTGAAGGCATTGGCAAAAGTGCTTCCGCTCTCTCTGGACACTCTGATCAATCCAAATGTTTCTCCAGAAGATGAGGGAGCCAATCAGATGAAGATGCTTTATTGTAGCTGTCCGTCAGAAATGCGTGAAACCCTCTTGCACCATACACAGGAGACTGCGAAAGAACTAACAGAATTATCCGAGAAATTTGAAACGAATTGAGCCGGTGAGTGAAATTTGACTGTTTCCTCACTGGCTCCTTTCATTTCTGCAAAGAAAGGGGCAAGCAATGCCTGTGTTAATACACACAGGCCCGCAGAGAAGAAAATCCCTTTGTGATTTTCCTCTCTGCTTGCTTGTTGAGGGCAGCGCCCCCAAGCCCCTTTGAACACAGAATTTCATTCTGTGGCTGCGCGTTCTGCGAACGCTTTTGACCATGACCAGCTTACCGCTGGCCGTGGTCTTTTTCTTTTTCAACATCCTGTTCTACCTCCATTTTCAGCACTCGATCTACATTTGCCTTTGCCGTTAAAAGCTCCCGCATTTCCTCACGGGAACGCCGATACTCGGCATAGGTCTTTTTCTTTTCTTCCAGCAATTTCGCGTACTCCGTCTGCAACTCTTTGACCTTGGGCAGCTTCTTGACGCCCATCTCATCAAAGGCATTCTTAGCAGCCTGGTGGAGCAGAATTTCTTCCTCATGTTCTTCCCTGAATTTCTTAGAGTAACCCGCCTTGCGGTATGCCACATAGACCTCACGGGTCTTGGCATAATTTACGATGTGAGTACGCAGAACAGCGATCTCTGCCATGCGCTTTTCAACCGCTTTGATCTGCGCCGAAAGTTCATTGTGATGTGCCGTGGCAGCCGTAGCCTTTTCTTCCAAAACCGCATACTCCAGCAGGTTATGCTCTGACAGGTAATTCATGGTCTGCGCCATTTGCTTCAGATTGAAAACTTTAGCCCATCGAGCATAGCCAGCACCTTTTCCGGCCTGCAATTTTGCCTGAATGTCCACCAGTAGATTGACCTTCGGCGGCTCCGGCTGCACGACGTTTTTTTTACGGGGCGTATGCTGTTTTTCTCCGGCCAGCACCGCACGAATTTCCGCTTCACTGTACCCGGCCCCCAGCTTGTCATCCATGCGGGCTACATTCTTCCAGCCGGGTGCTTTGAGTCGGATCGCTTTCCCGCGCCGGGATACCTCGCAGCCCATTTCGGAAAGCAGTTTCAGCAGCGCATCAAAGTCCGCTGGATTCTGCTCCAGAGCACGGTCAATCATTACTCGCAGCAGCTCTCGGTGAGAGGGCTTTGCCTGATCGCCCAGCCACTTGTTATAGCTCTTTCCGTGAAGTTTCGGATTCTCTACAATGGACAGTCTGTTTTCAATGCAGATGGTATCACTTAACCTGCGAACCGCCTTGGTACTGCCCCAAAAGTTTCGGAATTTCCGGTCATATTCTAAGCTGACCGATGACCAGATAATGTGATTATGAATGTGCGACTTGTCTATGTGAGTGCAGACCACAAAGGCATGGTTGCCTTTAGTAAATCGCTTGGCAAATTCCACACCCAGCCGGTTAGCTTCTTCCGGAGTAATCTCGCCGGGGCGGAAGGACTGGCGCACATGATAGGCAATCACATCATCCGCACCGCGTACTCGTCCGGTAGCAACGATATACTGCCTTTTTGCTAAAAGAAACTCCGCATCAACCGTTCTGCTGTCACACGCAAATCCTGCGATGAGCCTGCCATTATCTGTTTTCTGTGGATTTGCTACATAGTCGATGATGTCACTGATCGCCCGACTCTCTGTGCGACCTTTGCCGACATGAAGCGGCATGATTCTTGTAGTTGCCATAAAAAGCCCTCCTCTCAAAATATTTTCTCTGAACTCTTTGTGCCTATCGTTGAAATAAACTCTCCTTATGGGTATAATATAAAGAAACTACCAATACCTCAAAGGAGGGATTTTATGATAGAACAGCTCATTGCCGAAGCAACGGAATGTGATTTCAAAGTTGCTCTCGAAACAAAAAAGCCAAAAAGCTGGTTAAAAAGTGTCAGTGCCTTTTCCAATGGAATCGGCGGCACTCTGTTTTTCGGAGTCTCCGATGACCGGGAGCCTATCGGCTTGTCCGATGTTCAAAAGGATGCTGAAGCGATCAGCCGCTTAATCAAAGAACGTATCACACCATTACCGCAGTTTATCTTAAAGCCATTGCAGGAAGATGGTAAAAACCTGTTGGCTCTGGAGGTTTCTCCTGGCCGCAGCACCCCATACTATTACAAGGCAGACGGAGTAATGGAAGCATACATCCGTGTTGGAAATGAAAGCGTAATTGCACCGGATTACATTGTGAATGAACTGATCTTAAAGGGAACCAATCAGTCCTTTGACACCTTAACAACAGAAGCTGTGAAAAAGGATTACAGCTTCACACTCCTGGAGGCAACCTATCTGGAACGAACCGGCCTCCGCTTCGAGCCATCCGATTATGTCTCATTCGGTTTGGCTGACAAAAATGGGTTCCTGACCAATGCTGGAAAGCTCATGACCGATCAGCACACAGTTTATAACTCCCGTATGTTCTGTACCCGGTGGAATGGCTTGGAAAAAGGCTCTATCTTTGATGATGCGCTGGACGATAAGGAATACGAGGGGAATTTGATTTATTTACTGAAAAGCGGCAGTGAATTTATTCGCAATAATTCCAAAGTCCGTTTTGTCAAAGAAGCTCAGTATCGGGTAGACAAGCCGGATTATGCTGAACGAGCTGTAACAGAGGCTCTTGTCAACGCTCTCATCCATCGTGATTATATTGTGCTTGGCAGCGAAGTCCACATTGATATGTTTGATGATCGGGTGGAAATCACATCTCCGGGCGGTATGTTTGGCGGCGGCTCAATTCAGGAATACGATATTTACAGTATTCGTTCGATGCGACGAAACCCTGTGATCGCTGATCTGTTCCACCGCATGAAGTACATGGAACGCCGTGGAAGTGGTCTGCGCAAAATCGTCAGTGAAACTGAAAAGCTGCCTGGATACACAGAGGCATATAAGCCCGAATTTTCCTCAACAGCGACAGATTTCAGAGTCATCTTGAAAAATGTAAATTACCATCATGGTCCTTCTATCATAGAAACGACCCATGATAAGACCTATGACGCAACCCATGATGCAACCCATGATAAAATCCTTGCATTTTGCATAGAACCACATTCAAAATTAGAAATCGCAGAACACTGTGGATACAAAAACACAAAAAACTTTACACAAAAATATCTGCGTCCGCTATTGAACAATGGAACACTCAAAATGACACTTCCCGATAAACCGAAAAGTAAACATCAAAAATATATTACAGTTCGTTCCGAATAAACAGAGAAGCAGGGCATTGGGTCTCATCTCCCATTGTCCTGCTTCTTTTCATTCCAAATTATATTCACATCATTTACCCATACACCCAATCCTGGATCGCAAATTTCAAACTCTGTACCTTGCCCAGCAGCCAGATCGCAGCCAGCGGCAGCCCCATCGGGCTAATCAAGAATGCCATAACCAGCAAAATTGCACCATTCTGCGGGGAATAGGTAATCAGCACAGCCACGCCAAGCAGAGCAATTACCGTGCTTAGTAGACCAAGAACCAGACCGGATATGTAGATCAGCCCCGTGCAGAGCCAGACAAAAAGCGTCAACGCCAAAATGACCGGTGCAGTTACGATCATCAGCAGACATTTCAAAATCTTCATTTCTGTTCCTCCTTCCAACGCTCCAGATACTGTTTGCATAGGGCATCCGCTTCTCTCTCATCATCTTCCGTCACTTCCCGTTTTCCTTTGGTCAGTTCAATCTCCAGATAAGTCCGGTAATCATCGGCTAAGAGGTCGAACAGTTCCTTGGGAGTATGGCACACCTCGCCAGAGCAATAGTGAAAATCTTGGTCAAATTCAACTCTTACACATCCATGGCGGCTGATATAAACTTCTATGGTCTCGTCTGCGGTTAGGTAATCCGCAAAAATCTCCAGCACCTTTTCAAAGGTCAGCATCTGTTTTCACTCCTTTGCTACGCTTCTTATTCTACTCATATTATCCGGTACAGACAGGCAAAAGACAAGGATACAGACAAAAAGAAAAAGCGGAGGAAGGTGCGGCGAAGAAACGCCGTTCCTCCCTCCGCAAATGGAGTATCTATCCCTGTTATGAAAGTTTGGAGAGTTGGGTAAGGATTTCCTTCACACCCTCCCACAGTTGTTCCTGCCGCTGGGATATATCCTCCAAGTCAGCATTATAAACCCGCCCGGTCTCATGCACTTTGCGGGTCAGCTGGTTCAAGTTGTTGCTGCTTCGGCGCATCAGGGAGACCAACTCCTTCATCTCTGGCAGTTCCAGCTTGACCACATAACCATCCAGCGCCATTTTCCGCAGATAAGCGCTCAAATTCTCTGTCCCGTATTGCTGCATCTTTTGATGGATCAGCTCCAGTTCTTCTGCGGACACCCAAAACAAAACCGGAATATCCCGCTTGCGCTTTGCCATGGTTATCGCTCCGGCTCCCGTTTTTTCGAGGCGGCAGACTTATGGGCGGGCAGCTCCTGTTTGAGCTTTTGCAGGACAGAACTTTTCTGCTGTTCTTGAGCAACTTTTCGGAACTGTCTGGTGAACAGGTCGGTCAAACCGGGATTGACCTGATCTACCACCAGATAGGCACAGTGGCGGGAAGCGCCGCTGTCCTCCAGCATAGGAATGGTTTTTGCCCATGCTTTATTGTCCTGAGAGATACGCCCGTCATAGTTCTTGCGCTGGATGGTGTTGGCAAGAATAAACTGTACCCGTTCCATCCCGAACTTTTCCAGCACATCTTTGGCCGCCGCCTCCGTATCCAGCCGATTCTCTGCATAGTGGGCGCTGATGGTCTGCTCAATGGCTTCTTTACAGGCGCTGTTCGCCTGATATGAGAGGTTGTACTGTGCCATTTCCCCATGCTCGGACGCATAGGCAGCAGAATGGGGATAGACCGGTGTTGTTCGCAGTTCCTCTTTGGCTCTGCACACATCATCGGCACGGTTCTCAATGCTGTCCCTGATCGCATCCATGTAGCCGGTTTCCAGCTTTTCAAAATAGCGGTACACATCCGCCAACGGAGAGGGAGATTCCCAAAGTGCCTGTGCCTGGGTGTCGGTCAACTCCAATTCCTCCATTGCCATCACGATGTCCTCCCGGATGGTGTACTCATAGGCATGGTTTAAGACTTCTTCCGGGGGCTGGATTTTCAGCCATTCCCGGAACTTGTCCTGTTCGGCAGCCATCTTTTCATAAAGGGCTGTATTCAGATCGTTAGTATTCATGTTATCGCACCTCCTCATGCTGTTTTGGTTTCTTGTCTGTACTGCGGGCCGGCACCGGGCGTTTCAGATGATCCAGCACCGAAGGCCGTGTGCTTTTGGTAACAACAGACTCGGTATGTGCCTGCCCCTTTCCGTCGATGTTGAGCAGGGTATCCAGCTCCACCAGACGGGCGTTTTTGCTTCTCAGTTCTTCTTCATAAAGGAATGGCTTTCCGACTTCCTCCTTTGCGGCAGCCTGCTGCTGATAGAGGTTATCCAGCTGGGCCTTTGCCGCCTCCAGACGCTGGGGCATCTGGGCGAGGGCATTGTCGATACGGGTAAGATTTCCGCGAGGGTCTGTACCAAGGGTTGCCCGGTGGGTCATCTGTCCTTTCAGCAGGAGCGTATACTCCTGTTTCCAAGCGGAAAATTCCACGGACATGGCATAACCCCGGTAGCTGCCGATCTGCACCGGATCGGAGGTTTTGACCTCCTTGCAGGCATCCAAAAGGGCTGCACCGGCGTTCTCCTTATCGGTCAGCAGGTCTCCACGAATCTCCATACCGGCAAAGCCGTCCTCCGGGTGCGGGTGCGCTGCCAAAACCTCCAGATCGGATTCAAAGCCCTTGATAAAGCCTTTGTGCTTTTCAATCTCCTCCGGGAAGTATTTGAGCAGCTGGTCCTCCAGACGATATTGCTTGCTCTGGTGGTCGGCTTTCATCAGCTTCAGGCGGGATACCTCCACATCCAAATCCATACGCTCCTTGATGCGGGGATCTCCGGCACACAGAGCCTTGATTTCGGCAAAACTGAGGGCTGTTTCATCCACATCATCGCAGGAACGCACCGGCGATTTAGAAGTCATGATCTGGGAAATGAATTTCTGCTTGTTCTCCACCGTCTGCCAGAGGTATGCGTCAAAGGTTCCTTCTGTCACATAGCGGTACACATGAACAAGGGGATTCTGATTGCCCTGGCGCTCGATACGACCCTTGCGCTGGGCAAGGTCTCCCGGTCTCCACGGACAATCCAGATCATGAAGTGCCACCAGACGGTCCTGCACATTGGTGCCTGCGCCCATCTTGGCGGTGCTGCCCAAAAGGACACGAACCTGACCGGTACGGACTTTAGAGAACAGCTCCTTTTTCCGCACTTCGGTATTGGCTTCATGGATAAAAGCGATCTGGTCGGCAGGCATCCCCTGGGCAATGAGTTTCTGACGAATATCGTCATATACCGTAAAGGTCGGTTCCTGTTCCGGCAGAGGCACAGTGCCTTCCAGTGCGTGAAGCAGTGGATTATCCAGCGTTTTCGCCGCCTTGCTTGCAGGAGCTTTGGCCTGTGGTGTAGAAATGTCGCAGAACACCAGCTGGGTCAGCTTGTCAGCTTTGCCGTCCCGCCAGATCTGCATGATGTTGTCCACGCACTGATTGACCTTTGTGCCAGGTTCGTCCGGCAGCATCTGGTTGACGATCCTCTGGTCAAGCCCCAACTTACGGCCATCCGAGGTAATCTTGAGCATGTTATCCTGGGACGGGTCAACAGTTCCGCTGTGTACCAGCGATGCACGCTCCGAAAGAGCTTTGACCATTTCCTGCTGATGTTCGGTGGGCTGTGCCACGATGTTGTGGTACTCCACTTCCGGGGTAGGGAGATTTAACTGGTCGGCAGTCTTAATGTCCGCCACTTCTTTGAACAGGTTCATCAGCTCCGGCAGATTAAAGAACTTGCTGAATCTCGTTCTTGCCCGATAGCCGGTGCCTTCCGGTGCCAGCTCCAATGCTGTGACGGTCTCCCCAAATCGGGAAGCCCAGCAGTCGAAGTGGGTCATGTTCAGCTCTTGCAGGCGTTCATATTGAAGATAACGCTGCATGGTGTAAAGCTCGGTCATGGAGTTGCTGACCGGTGTGCCGGTGGCAAAGATCACGCCACGGTTTCCAGTGATCTCATCCATATAGCGGCACTTGGCAAACATATCGGAGGATTTCTGCGCGTCCGATGTGGAAAGACCAGCCACATTCCGCATTTTTGTGTATAAAAACAGGTTCTTGTAGTTGTGGGCCTCGTCCACAAACAGCCGGTCCACACCCAGCTGCTCAAAAGTTACCACATCATCTTTTCGCCCCTCGGCTTGCAGCTTTTCCAGTCTGGCTTCCAGAGACTTTCTGGTACGCTCCAGCTGCTTGACGGTAAAACGCTCGCCGCCGCTGGCCTGCACCTCTGCGATGCCCTCGGTGATCTCGTCGATCTGCTCATAGAGAAGCCGTTCCTGACGCTCCCGGCTGATGGGGATACGCTCAAACTGGCTGTGTCCCATGATGATGGCGTCATAGTCACCGGTCGCGATACGAGCGCAGAATTTCTTACGGTTATGGGTCTCAAAATCCTTTTTGGTTGTGACTAAGATGTTGGCGGAAGGATAGAGACGCAGAAACTCCGACGCCCACTGCTCAGTCAAGTGGTTGGGAACCACAAAGAGAGATTTCTGGCACAAGCCCAGGCGTTTGGCTTCCATCGCAGCGGCCACCATCTCAAAGGTTTTGCCCGCGCCTACTTCGTGTGCCAACAGGGTATTTCCGCCATACAGCACATGGGCGATGGCACTTTTCTGGTGTTCCCGCAGGGTAATGGCCGGGTTCATGCCACCAAAAGTGATATGGCTGCCATCATACTCGCGGGGACGGGTAGAGTTCATTTCTTCGTTATACTGGCGCACCAAAGTCTGGCGGCGCTCCGGGTCTCTCCAGATCCAGTCCCTAAAGGCTTCCCGGATAGCCTGCTGTTTTTGGGCAGCCAGAGTGGTCTCCTTGGCGTTCAGCACGCGGCGCTCTTTTCCATCCGCATCCTCTATGGTGTCATAGATACGGACATCCCGCAGGTTCAGACTGTCCTCCAAAATCTTATAAGCATTGGCGCGGCTGGTCCCATAGGTGGTATAAGCTGCCACATCGTTGTAGGATACAGAAGATTCCCCCTTGATCTGCCATTCAGCAGTAAAGGAGGAATAGTTGACCTCCATGCTGCGCTGGAGATAAAACGGGGTGTTGAAGGTCTCGTACATAAACTGCTGGATATATTCCTTGTCGATCCAGGTGGCACCAAGGCGCACCTCGATCTCCGACGCATCCAGGTCTTTGGGCTGGGCGGCGGTAAGAGCTTCCACATTGACTGCAAAAGAAGGGTCCTGCTGTGCCGCCCGCTGCGCCTGACGCAGCTTGCGGCGCACATTCCCGGACAGGTATTCATCAGCAGTCACAAAATGGGGTGTGCCGTCCTGTTCCAGCTGTCCCGGTACACGGAAGATCACGCCTTGCAGCTCTCCGGCCAGTTCTTCTTTTGTTTTTCCGGTAAGCCGACTCATATAGCTCATATCTACGCAGGCCTTTTCCGAGATGGACACCGCCAGTGCTTCGCTTGCCGTATCCACAGTAGCCACTGCCTGATGGGGCTTGATGGTCCGTTTGGTGAACATATCCGCCTTGCGTTCCAGCTTTCCGTCCTCGTCGATGACTTCCAGCGCACAGAGCAGGTAATAGGAAGAATCGTCTGCATAGGCCAGACGGTTTGCACGGTCATTGATGAGACCGCATTGGGAAGAAAAGCTGTCATAGAGGCTGTTCAGTTCCGCCTGCTTCTCCCGAATGGTGCTGTCCGGAACCGCTGCATCCATCTGAAGGTCGATCAGTTCCTGCACACAATCACGCAGTTCCACAAGACCTTTTACACGGGCTTCGGCGGTGGCGTTGAGGTCAGGGCGCACCATACGGCTGTTTTCCCGGTAGTACACCTGCCCGTCTACAATGGCATAGGAATAGTTCTTCACATTGGGGTCAGCAGGAATGGAGGTGTCAATGGCTTCGCCTTCGCCCAGCTCCGGCAGCTCTGCCTCCTGATAAGTGCCATGAATATACTTCACCGCATCATGCAGCTGGTCGGAAAGCTCCAGTCCCTCGATAGGGTTCACGGTGTAGTCCATACCATGAGCAGTGCTTACCGGCTCCTGTCTGCCCAGCACCATTTCCGGGTGGTCGATAAAATACCGGTTGATGGCAAACCCGTCCTCCGTCTGTCCGGTCTGGGTCCATTCCGGCACGATGTCCAGCGGGCGATCCCGCTTTTGGAGAAAGATGATGTCGGATACCACCTCGGCACCGGCATTCTTTTTGAACGCGTCATTAGGCAGACGGATGACTCCCAGCAGCTCGGCACGTTGAGCAAGATACCGGCGCACGGTGGAATCCTTGGCGTCCATCGTATAGCGGCTGGTGACAAAGGCCACCACGCCGCCGGGACGCACCTGGTCGAGTGCTTTGGCAAAAAAGTAGTTGTGGATGCTGAAATTCAGCTTGTCATAGGCTTTATCTCGAACCTGATACTGGCCAAAAGGCACATTACCAATGGCAAGGTCATAGAAATCTCGCCTGTCAGTGGTCTCAAAGCCGCCTACTGTGATGTCCGCCTTGGGATAGAGCTGCTTTGCGATGCGCCCGGAAACCGGGTCCAGCTCCACGCCGTACAGACGGCTGTTTCGCATTTCCTCCGGCAGCATACCGAAGAAATTGCCCACACCCATAGATGGCTCCAGAATATTTCCGGTCTCAAACCCCATACGGCCCACCGCTTCATAGATGGCCTGAATGACCGTAGGGCTGGTGTAATGGGCGTTGAGGGTGGAGCTTCTGGCGGCGGCATATTCCTCCGGGGTCAGCAGCTCTTTCAGCTGGGCATACTCGGAAGCCCATGCCGGTTTTTCCGGGTCAAAGGCATCGGCAAGGCCACCCCAGCCCACATAGCGGGATAGAACCTCCTGCTGTTCGGGGCTTGCCTGCTGTCCAGCAGCTTCCAGCTCTTTCAGCAAACGAATGGCATTGATATTTGCCTGGAACTTGGCTTTCGGACCGCCTTCACCCAAATGCTCATCGGTAATACGGAAGTTCTGTGCATTACGACGCAGGTTAGCCTTGTATTCCTCATAGGAGGCTTCCTCGGCAGTTTTGGCATTGGGGAAGGTCTGCCACTGGCCGTTGACCTGAATGGAAACCGGGTGTTCGTCCAGCACTTCCTCAAAAGTTTTCTCCGGCTCAGTCACAGGGGCTGGTGGCTCCGGCTCCTCGATATGCAGCCGTTCCACTACCACATCATAAGGCAGATTGTTCTTGTCTCCCGGATAGACAGCCATGGTCTCGGAATGGAAAGTCGGGGATTCGGTAGCCGGTTCGGGGCGTTCCTGTCCAAAGCCATCCTGCTGACGGGCATACATCCCGCGCAGCAAAGGCGCAACCTCATCCCAGCGGAAATACAGCATAGCCAGACGCTTTTCCTCTGCATCCATGACTTCCAGTTCTATGCCCTGTGCCGTGGTACGGTAATCGGCAATATCGCCGGTCTCCAGATTCAGTGTCTCGATCTCACCGGAATAGGCTCTGCTCAGCCAGTAGGCGATCTCGCTGTTGCTCCTGCCGGATTGCAGCAGCGAGGAAAGCTGCTTTTTATCTGCTTCATTCATCAGTCCATGGGCCAATACATCCCGCAGGTCCTGATCTGCCTTGTCCGGGTCAATGGGAAGAAACTCGGTATAGTAAGCATTGCGGCGGTCTGCCCGAAGCAGCTGCTCGAACTGTTCTTTGCGCTCTGCCCGGTAGATGGGATATACCATGCCGGTGGGCAGAAGCTGTACGGTGTCATCCCTCAGCTCGGTGATCTGATAGGCGTCATCCTCGATATACACGGTATCGCCCACGGCATAAACCGGGGCGGCAGGGTCATAGGAGGTTCTTTGTGGAATGGGGCTGCGAACGGCATCATATTCCTCATCGGAAATGGAAACTTCGGAAGTCTGCTCTGTCTCGGCAGCTGCGATCTGATCTGCATCCGACATCATCTGCTGGATAAACGGGTCATTGTCCAGTTTTTCCGGGTCTGCCACCTGTCCGTTGACGATCCCTCTTTCTTCCAAGGCTTCCCGGATGGCGATGGGGTCGATGTTGTCAAAACGGTTCTGTTCTTCTTCGGTATAGAACCGTTCCTCCTGAATGAGCTGGGCAAGCCTGCGCTGTACCTTCGGCCAGGGCAGCTGCGTTTCCTCCGGGCTGCCGGCACGGACAACGAACAGGCTGTTGCTGTTACTGCCGCCGTATTCCTGAGCCAGCCATGCGGCGGTATCTTTTTCTCTTGCATGGTCTTTCATATAGCGGACAACAGCGTGTTTACTCTCGATATTGCCGTTCCATGAGCAAAGGGCAGTATCAATATCTTCCTGAGAAAGAGGGCGCAGAAGCTCATGGAGCTTTGGATAGGTCTCGTCGATCACTTCCCGGTGTAAACGCTGACGGAACTCCGGCACATCCGAATAGAGTCGGATCAGCTCCATATCCTTAGAACCAAGAACCGCACGGCGCACAGCGGCATTGCCCTCGATGACAGCATTTTCATGGTCGCTGTGACCGCAGGCGTTGCGGTATGCGGCATCCTCGGAAATAGCGGCAGTCACCACAGGCTTATACTGCTCAAACTGCTCCCCAAGGGTAGGCTTTAGCGTTTCTTCCTCCATCTCCGGCTGCTGGGCTTGAATGGCATCTTCTTCGACCAGTTCCTTTTCAGCCTGGATTTTGTCATACTGAGCCTGTTCCTGTTCTGTAAGATAGCGGTCTTTCTGGACGAGAGATGTAATGCGTTTGGCAACCTTTTCCCAGTTCAAGTGAACATCCGGGCAGTCCTGCTTTTTATAGTGCAGTCCTTTCCCATCGTGATCTTCGCCGCTGTGTGTTGCACCGGACAAGGCATGAGAGCGTCCGCCAATGCCATACTCGTCTTTGAGGAATCTCACTTTCTCCTTATCCGTATGGTTTGCCATGAAGAACGCATAGATACGGCCTTTTCCTCCGGCGAAACTGCTGCCGCCGGTCATAGCGGCGTCGATCTCATCCTCGGTAATGAAGTGCTGAACGGTTGGCACTTGGGAAAGGTCTGAAGAAAAGGTCCTGCGTGGCAGGTCAAGGTCCTTCAGGTTCTCCCAGATCTCCCTTGGTCTGTGATAGTGAAAACGCAACAGATCACGGTCCTGCTGATAGGCAGTCCAGAAGGCGGCGTATTCTTCCTTGAGTGTCTGGCGGAAAGCCGGGTCACTCAGCTGCTCCGTCAGGCGGCGAGTCTCCTCCGGGAAACCATTGCCTTTGATCTCTGACAGGCAGGACAAATATCCGGCTTTTCTGGCGTCCTCACTGAGATCGTGATACAGATGCCAGAGCTTTTCCGAGAGGAGGGAGCGTTCATAGCCTGCCGCTTCTGTAAGCTCCACATTGGAGGCAAACTGGCCGCTCTCCAAAAGCTCCCCGATACGCTCTGCGGCGCTCTCCCAGGAAATGACCTGGGCAGACCTGTCATAACGGACAGACTTCCCATGGGAAAGATGGATACCATCCTCGTCATACCATGAGCTCACACTGCCAAGGCCATTGCCGCCGTGGTACAGCGTTTTCAGTATCTTGGCAATCTCAGCGGTGGTTTTCTGCTTTTCAAAGGCTGCAACCACACGCTCCCTTTGACGGTCTGTATTGCCGCCCAAACGCAGCACATGGTCGATGTCATTTTGGGCAAAAGAAAAAGCAGAGGATGTATGCGCTACATTCTCTGCTTCATCTATGGATTGGATCTGTTCCGCTTCGGAGAGGAACAGGTTTAGAGTCAGCTGTTGATAAGCTCCGCCATCAGGATTTCCTCGGCCTGAGCTTTGCAGGTGTTCATCAGCCCCACCCACTTCATGGGATCGCTGGCTTTCAGTTCCTCGGTGGCTCCCGCTTCCTTCGCCAGCTGGGGCATCATCTGCTCCAGTCTGCTCTGGGCGGTCTCGTCGATCTCCAGAAGGTGCGGGTACAGCTTCTCGCTCAGCAACATCTGGTTGTAGAGGATGGGACGGTGTTCCTTGAGGTATGCTTTCCGCATCCTGCCGTACTTGCCCAGGGGCTTCTCCGGCTGTTCGCTCAGCTTCAGGTCGGGAATCAGATAGTCTCCGTTCTGGATATAGGTCATGGGATTGTTCATCTTGTTTGCTCCTTTCTTGGTTGGCTTCGCGCTCTGCATTTCGGACGGTAACGCCGATCTGCCGCAGCACCTGCTGGTTGATCTGGCTGACCGCTGTTCCCAGCGCCCCGATGGTGGACGGGGTGTTGAAATCAAAGATCGCCATGAAATCTTCGTGGTCGAAGTAGCGTTCCGGCTCCAGTCCGCAGCGAGACATCAAAGCGTAAGTGATACTGACGGTGGCGGCTGCCTTGAACTGCACTCCGATGTTATACTCATCATATTCCTCCAAAAAGGAACCGTCAACGATATAGAAGAAGTCCTGCTGATGCTCCGTCCAGTATTCCTCAGCCAGTTTTCCGGCTACCTCAGTGAGCTGTCCGGCAAGGTCATCACCGGAAACATCATAGGTGCGCTCCAGCATGGCCTGCACCGAATCCAGATGGCGCTCCTCCAGCTGCCACAGCCAGGGAGTGCGGGAATGTTCACGAGTTCCGGTGTCGGAAATATCAAAAACATAGCGCAGGCGTGGTCTGTCCCCGGAATCGTCCACCAGAGCGATCCCCTTGGAACCGCGCCTTACATACCGGCCCATCTTTTCATTCCACAAATCGTACTCTGCACAGGCGGTAGCGTCCGGTCGCTGGGCATAGATCATCAGCTGCTCATGGAACGGGTACTTGTAAAGGCGAGAAGCAGTGGTGAGAAACTCTGCCCATTCCTGCCAGCTCCCCGTGAGCTGTGTTGCCACCTTGTCCGCCATCTGTGCATATAGTTCAGCTTTGGTTGGCATGGTATTCTGTCCTCCTTTCAGTTTTGGGGTAAAAGAAAAGCAGGAAACCTAAATGATTTCCTGCTGGGTGAAACTGTGAATATTACATTTTAGTTATTTAATATCTCGGCAATCGTGTTTGGTGCATATTTATTGAGTTCATGTCCTGCATTTGGAACGATGTGCAAAGTAGCTTGTGGTAGTAATTCTTTTAGCTGCTTAGAAGCTTTCAGATTGGCAGTATCCTTTTTGCCACACAAAATTGTCACTGGACAACGAATATTGTTTAATTGCGAAGTAAAATCCAATGACCGCATAGAGTGAGCCAATTTTATGGTGCTGCTTTTTGATAGTCCCATACTTTCAAAAGCCTTGTTTGGCATACAACGGAAGATAAGATTTTGAAAATCTATCAGTAAACTTGGAACTTTATATTGTGCGCCAATCAAAACCAGCGAAGCCACTTTTTCTTTATGCCGAATAGCAAAATCAATCGCAAGAAGCGCACCTAACGAAAGACCGCAGATACGAAGCGGCTCTTTTACTTCTGAATACCGCTGTTCTAAATCGCCCAAAATCTGCGAATATGATATTTCATCTTCTGCTGAAGAAAAAAGTTCTGGGCAATCGACATCGGAAATTGATAGTTGTTGGACTACTTCTTTCCAATCCTGTACAGTTTGTCCCAACCCATGTAAAAGAACCGTTTTCATTAAACACCTCCTAAGTTCAAGATAATCATCAACGCACACAAGTTGCTCTTGAAAAGCTGTCATTGTGTTTAGAATTTTCAACAATCCATTCGTCCAAAAACTTCATCTGTTCTTCTGTATGAAACCAGTGTTCTCCGTTTCTCATGACAGAAAGTGTTGAATGGGTTCTTTGGGCAAATTCAAATATCGTTCCATAAGCGGTAAGATTGTCCTTTTCGCCATACAAAATGTGTGTTGGAATGTTCCAGGTAACAGGATTTTCTCTTACATAGCAAAGATAATCCCATGAAAGTGTTTCTCCAAAAGTTGTCTGAATTTCTTTTTTCTTTTTGAGTTTGTCTTCTGTAACATTTGCCCAAATCATCATATCAGAAATGAGCCTTTCCATATCTACAACAGGTGAAATAAAATATGCTCTTTCTATTTGCTGATTTGATAAAGAATTGATAGCAAAATAAGCACCTATGCTGTTTGCAATTATCTCGACAAATTTATAGTTCTTAGAAATCGAATTAAAGAGTAATGGAAACTCCTCTTTTGCTTCCCACGGAAACTGTGCTGTATAGTCAAGACCAATTACATCACAATCACTAAAGAGCTGTTTGTAATGAATAGCTTCTTCAGCATCTCCTCCTTTTCCATGTATATAAATAACTGCTTTATCCACGATAGTAATCCTCCATAATTTCTATATTTATCCATCATTCATTATAATTTCCTCAACCTTAAAAGTATAGTGGGCTTTTGTAAAAAATGAAAGAAACCGCCTTTCCATCGGACAGTTTCTCTCACTATGTCATCCTGACACGATAAATTTACTGGTCAAAATCCGGGTACAGCTCCAGCTGAGAGAAGTCCTCATCGGTCATCGCACAGAGCTTCGTAAGGGCGCTGTCGGTTAGCTCCCTCAGTTCCGTTTCCTCCGGCGAAAGCTCGCCGCGCATTTCACGCAGGCTGTCGATCAGCCCGGTGCGGCTGCCGGTATTGTAAATGCACATCAGGTTCATTTCCTCAAAAGTAAAGTTTCCCATATCAAATCTCCCTTTCCGCACTCTTTTTGGGTGCTGTCTTTTTGTGTTCTGCTTTGGGCTGGCTTTTCAGCTGATCCACAACGGATTTTTTCTTTTCCCGTTCCTCCCGATGAACGGCGTCAGCCAAGTCCATCAAGGAAATGGGCTGACCGCTTCGGGCCTGCTGTTCCAGCTCTGCCACCGTAGGCTCTTTTGCACCATTGTTGATGATGCCGTCGATCATGCCGTAATCGTCCTCTACGGCCATCTCTGCATTTTTCAGCGGATTTTCCGGCAGGAATCCGGGGATCTGGGTAAAACCAACGCTGTCGCAGTAATGACAGGATACCTTACCGTCCTGTTTGATCGCAACGATGTCGCTGACGCTCATGGAGGGACTGTGAAAGTCCACGGGCTTTTCCAGATTGAATTGCTGATAGAGTTTTTCCAGCTGCTCCGGCACAGTGCCAGACTCACTCAGCGGAGCGGTGTAGATGAGGTCATAATTGCTGCGGTCTACGGAAACATCATGGGACTCTAACCAGTCCAGATTCATAAAGCGCACATTCTGCGGATCGTCACGGCTCACCTGGTAGATGGCAAAGCAGTTTCTGTTCTGGGAGAGAAATGCCTGTTCTCGTTCCTGCTGATGCTCCTGACGCTCCATGACCTTTTCGTGGAACTGAGGGCTTTTCTCCCATTCCTCGCGGTCCACACCGAAAAGGCCTCCATGCTCCATGATCTCCTGTGGGTCAAACACCATGCTCTCCGTATTGTCCTCATGCAGCACATAGACAGTCAAACCAGCGGCATCCAGTTCCAGCGCCCGTTCT
>NZ_QWGL01000023.1:53009-54303 GCF_003435375.1 Clostridium sp. AM34-11AC
GCTCACCTGGTAGATGGCAAAGCAGTTTCTGTTCTGGGAGAGAAATGCCTGTTCTCGTTCCTGCTGATGCTCCTGACGCTCCATGACCTTTTCGTGGAACTGAGGGCTTTTCTCCCATTCCTCGCGGTCCACACCGAAAAGGCCTCCATGCTCCATGATCTCCTGTGGGTCAAACACCATGCTCTCCGTATTGTCCTCATGCAGCACATAGACAGTCAAACCAGCGGCATCCAGTTCCAGCGCCCGTTCTCTGGTGACAGGGAGCATCCCATCATAGAAGTAGCCGTATTCCTGCATATCCGGTGTGGATACCTGCTCATCAGGCATAGGGTATTCATCCAGCGTCTGCTCTTGTGCTTCCGGCAGCTGAGAAGAAGCAGCCATCTGACTGGCCTCTGCCTGCATCTGCTGGTAGGCAGCGTCCTGCAAGGTTTCAATCATAGGCAGGGGCGCATACTTTACTGAATTGCTGCTCAAATCGTTATCATCACAAATCTGGAGAACTGCCTTCATGCAGGAAAGCTCCGGCATATCCAGCTGACCTCCATCCAGCTCTTTCATGGATGCGGCATCGTAAAGGGTATAGTCCCAGCCGCTGTCACAGGACTGGATATGAAGATAGGTGGCATCGTCGATCAGAAACAAAGCCTCCTGCTGATTGGCATCCGCCCCCAACACTTCCATTTCCGGCATTGCCGCAGCCAGTTCCTTTACTGCTTTTTGCACCAGAGGATTATCACGGTAATAGTCGATTGCCTGGATGGTGTCCAGATCAATGGTATGGCCGGTCAAAATCGGAAAAGGTCCTTCATAGTCGCTTCCGTCTTTCAGTTCAAAACCAATTCCTTTAATCCCGTTCATTCGCTCTGCTGGAATCTCCTGATAAATGCGGACAGCTTCCTCCAAAGACAGGTTATCGTGGTATTCTCCGAGGTTTGGAAACTCCATGCACTCTGCCACATAGTAAGTCAGATTGCCGGTTGGCTGCTCTATCGGGGCGGTTTCCGGCTCTGCCTTTGCATGGGGGTCAATTCCACGCTCTTTGCAGATTTCCTTATAGTGGCGCTCAATGTCGGAGATCAAAGTGCCGGAGGTTTTGTTGATGGTCTCCAAACTGGCTTTCAGTTCTTTCAGCTCCTTGCCTTGACTCCAACTGGCAATATAGCCAAAGCTGTTTTCTCCTGTCTCGATGCCAAAATATTTGCAGACTGCATAGGAGATGCTTTCGGCCTGAAATGTTAATGTTTCCATTTGAGGCTTTATACTCATGTTTTTATAATATTGATCTTTTAAA
>NZ_QWGL01000024.1:0-280 GCF_003435375.1 Clostridium sp. AM34-11AC
CGCCAGCGTTCATCCTGAGCCAGGATCAAACTCTCATGTTATAAGCTTTTACTTATACGAGGTCCTTCACGAGTATTACGTGAAAGCTTAGTTCGAAGCCGAAGGTTTCGAACTTCCTCATTGAGTTGTCCAGGTCCAAAATTTAGCTTGGCTAATTTTTAAACCGTTCTACTGTTTTGTTAGGTTTTGTTCTGAATGTTCTCATTCATGGTCTAAACCAAAGACCATTTTTATAAGAATTTTCAGGGTTTTACATACTGTTCAGTTTTCAAGGAACTTT
>NZ_QWGL01000024.1:290-47861 GCF_003435375.1 Clostridium sp. AM34-11AC
CAGGGTTTTACATACTGTTCAGTTTTCAAGGAACTTTGTTTCGTTGTCGCTTTCGTTCTCAGCAGCAACTCGTTTATTCTATCATACCGTTTCCGGTTTGTCAAGAACTTTTTAAAACTTTTTTCGAGCGATTAAGAAGTTTTCTTAATGACTCTTAATAAGTTTTGCCCTGTCGCTCAAGGCGTGTATTATAATAACAAATCCCCATGGAAAAGTCAACCATTTTTTTGATATCTTTTTACATTTTTTTCATTATCATTACACCTCTGTTGCATTTTATCAACATATTGATTTTTTTTGCCATACGCACACAACATTTGCTATTCTGTATCCATAATATGAACTACAGCCCACACCTGGGTCTGCAAAGATCATCCCGGTCTTCTATAGATGCGTTGGAAGGATTTGCTGTTACATAAGAAAAACAGGACATTGGGGGGGAGTTCCATTGTCCTGCTTCCTTTTATTTATCTGCTTCTATCATTGTTTATAATGCACTAGCGCCAAGAGACAAGCTACATTTATAATAGTGCGGTTCCACGTTGTGTGTCCTCAAATATTCATTGCAGTAATATACAATCTCGTATCCATTTTCTCCTTTTGATTTCCCAATCAAAATCTTTCCCGCTTTCAGTTCGACCCTTTGTCCATCAAGGAATGTAATTTCTGTAAGATAATGATAACTTGTATTGTCTGATGCCGGCACCTCTGGATTATACTTCCCGGTCGCGATATAATCTGCCTGAATCTCTGAATAGTATGCTCGCAGATTTGCCCAATCGGCAGCCACACGCGCCTTGTGAAGCTGCACGCTGAAAATTGGAATTGAGATTGCTACAAGGATCCCCACGATCGCAACCACGATCAAAAGCTCCGCCAGTGTAAAGCCACATTTTTTGTTTTTCTGTACGTTCAATAAATTCATCTCTTTCAAATCCCATCTTTTTTTCTGTTCCGATCGAAACGCATTTCAAATTATCGTAAGCCGACATATTTCTCTCAGAACCATCGAATAATTATATTAGATTTTTGCAGAAATGTCTATAAAATTCTTACGGTTTTCACAAAATCCACGTAACCTTCCTGATCTGTTTCCCTCATAAAGCAATCCTTGTTGTTATAACCTCCTGCACCTCTGTCCTATTTTGGAGGACATCCTTTTCCTATATTTATGCCTCCAAATTCATGACTATCTTCCACTCGTCAGATCGGCATCGGCGTCTGTGCCAAAATTGAAATAATCGCAACTGCTGCCAAAATACCTGCGATGACTGCCACCGCAATGATGATTTTTTTTTTCATAGATGTTCTTTTCCTCACTTTCCACCCCTTATACATGCTCTTTGCAATCGTAGCGAAACGCATCTGCCATCACTTTATGCCCGCCAGTGCCAGAAACTTTTTATCTGACTGAATGCCCTGAGTCAAAAACTCTCCATCCCGGAACAGGGCATAGGTGGTGACCGGCGCAGGTACATTCTGCGCGGCTTCTTTGTCGGTAATATGAAATGCTTGAAACGATATGCCGTGTTCCTTTGCCGCTTCCAGTACCTTCGGCACCCAATAATAGGTGAAAGGACACTGGTCGGTATAATAGAGGACAAAGCCCGTTTCGCTGACTTTCGGATGTCTGGCACAATCTTTGAATCTCGGCTGATCCGCATTCTCTGCAAGGGGCAGGTACATGAGGTTGATCCCACAGTCAGATATATCTGCGACTTTAAAGCCTTTATACTTCAGAAATTTCGGATCAGCTAAAAATTCCCGTTTCCGTCCCTCGGCGCACAGAATGCAAATACCTTTCTTTCCCTGTTCTTTCGCGTCCCGGATACACTCGGAAAGCAGTTCTGAGGAATAGCCGTGTCCCTTCATGGAGCCGGAAACCCAAAGGCAGTTGATATAAAGCCAGCCTCCTGCTTCAATGGGTACCCATGCGTTTTCCGCTGGAATATATTCGATAAAGCACTTTCCACGCTCCTCACTGCGATAAAAGACAAGTCCCTCATCAAAGCGCTTCTTCAGCCACTCCTTTTTTGCAAGAGCCTGCTTGCCGGACATGGCACAGCAGATGTGCTCCTTATCAATGTTCTCTTTCGTGATATGGATATATTTCATCGATCGTCACCTGACTTTCTCCATGTTTATTGCATAATTTTAGTGCTTCCGCAAAGCCGTCCGGTTCCGTTTCCGGCATTTCATATTCCGCGTCACGCTCATAGTCCATCCTGTTCATCTGTTCCACAATCTTATCAAGAATTCCCTGTTTACTGGAATAGTACTTATACAGGGCCGCTTTTGTAAATCCCAACTGCCCCACATTATCATTCATAGATGTCCCTAAGTAACCGTTCTGTGCAAAAACCTCCAGAGCAATCCTCAAAATCCGTTCCTTCGGTCATAATGTTCTCCTCAGCAAAGTAACCAATCGGCAACTTCATTACAGTTACTGATTGGTACTTGTCAAGAGTCAATGTAAACATTGTACTTTTATCGATCACGGTTGGGCAAAGGAAAACTGGAAACAAATTGAACCCGAAACAGTGTTTTATTATTTTTACACTGATAAGATACAAAATAGTTCCCAAAAATCCCATTCCCTGTATCAATAAAAAGCGCATTTACATTATTACACCTCGCAATCTGATTCCCAATTCATTACATATTCCGTTTCGCCGGTGAATTCATCCATCCTTTCCGACTGGATCGTAAATCCTTCTCTTTGGTAAAAAGACATTGCCCTGACATTCTTCTGATATACGTTTAACTGCAATCTGACTTTTTTATCCTTGATATAATCCAGCAAACTTTTGCCTATACCATGTGACTGCATTTTATCCGAAACAAAAATACCTTCAATTTATTCATCCCTTACGCCTAAAAATCCCTGAATCATTTTATCATCTTCATACACGTAAACTTCCGCCTGTGGCAGCATTTCTTTCACTCGTTCATAATTACTTATCCAGTATTGTTCAGAAATAAAAGAATGTGCTTTCAGATTGGTCTTTAACCATATGTCAGCGACTCTATTTATATCTGTCTTCCGTAACTTTCTAATCATAGCAATCCTTCATTTCCTACATATTCAAAAATCTTGAGGTATCTTCGATTACACCCGTGATCTTTATACTGTCAGCTTCCACATGGCAACTGTAACAGACGACCTGAACACCTGCCTTTGCAGCCTCCACAAGTGCCTTTTTAAACTCCGTCTGTGCCGTCTCATTCGGCAGCACCCGATGAATTCCATTCATCTGAATCACGAAGGCAATTGCTGTATGGCAGCCTTCCTTTGCAGCCTTTGTCAGCTCGTGTAAATGTTTTACCCCCCGCTCCGTTGGTGCGTCCGGAAACAATCCGATGCCCGGATGCAGATCATCCGCCAGCGTACAGCCCTTCACTTCCGTCAGAAATTTTTCTCCATTTTTTTCCATGTAAAAATCAATTCTGGAGTCTCCGTAAGTGTGTTCTGCCTTCACAAGATCATAATTCAGGCTCATGTACAGCTGCTTCATCAGAGCATTCGGTGCCAGACTGTCAATATTCACCCATTTTAGCTTTGGCTTGTATACAGAGATCAGATCGTATGCCGTTTTTCGATTCATATTCAACGTCTTCTGCAGCGTCACCTTCGCTTTCGGCACCAGAAGCTCCCGCAAACGCCCCGTATTTTTCACATGAACCAGCTCTGTCTCCCCATCGATCAAAACCTCCGCTGTGAAACGGTTGATCCTGCGGACGAAGCTGCCTGCAACGGTATTCTCATAAATAATTGTCGGTTTCTGTTTCATCCTATCTCATCCTCTTGCCTGCAAAAGCATTCATCCTCATGCGACCAGATCACGCCGACGGCCTGCAGGTAGGCATAAACCACCGTGGTTCCCACAAATTTCATGCCATGCTTCTTTAAGTCTTTGGAAATTGCATCCGATAATTCCGAACTTGTTTTCCCGGTTTCCCGGATCACGCTGCCCTCCGTCCAATGCCAGAGATACTCTGAAAAGCTGCCATATTCCTTCTGGATTTCACGGAATGCCTGTGCATTGGTAACGGCAGCCTGTATTTTCAGGCGGTTACGTATGATGCCGGGATCATTCCGCAAGGCTTCCAGCTTTTCCTCCTTGTAGACGCAAACCTTTTCAACATCGAAGCCGTCAAAAGCTTCGCGAAACGCATCCCGCTTATTCAGGACACATTCCCAGGACAGTCCTGCCTGAAAGCACTCCAGGATCAGCATTTCAAAAAGCTTCCGGTCATCATGCACCGGAACGCCCCATTCCTCATCGTGATAACGGATGTACCGTTCGTTTTTTGGATTTGCCCAGCAGCACCGCATTTTTCCGTCTGCCCAATTCATTCGCATCTCACCTTCCTACTTTTCAAGTGGTACCATTCCAGTATGAAATTTCCGATCCATTTTTCAGAACCACTATACAATGATCAGTATCTCTGTCTTCTTTTTATCACTCTTCCGCGCGCTCAATAACAAGCCCTGTTTCTTCCAGAAGAAAGATGTATAAATACCATTATATTGCACAAAAGCAACGTATTATGTTGAAAAATATTATAGCAAAAGAAAGTACGTTTAACAAGAGCTCTCCGATTACGCGTTGGCCCCGTAGGCGCGCTTTGGTTGTCCTTGTGGGGCTGCCTACTGTTCGTTTTGACTTTTTCAGTGCTCTATGCAGCCTGATGGGGGTAAAAAACGCCCCGTTGTTTTTCCAACGAGGCATCGAAGATGTTTCTATTCTGTTTTCTGTAAACTGTTATTCATTTCTCTCCTGGTGACCATTTGAGTCACGGCCAATGTATCAAAAATCATTCCAAGCTCATCTCGGCAAATCAGACAAACCGTATAATCAATGATGTCACTGATCACCCGACTTTCTGTGCAGACTTTGCCAACACGAAGCGGCATGATTCTTGTAATTACCATAATACTATCGAGCAGATATTATCCACTTTTTGAGGAAGTCGGAACTGAGTTTGTGATTCGGACTGGGAATATTTTATATATGCAGGGAGACCGTTCATCCAATTTGTATCTCGTGAAATCCGGGCGGGTACGGATGTTCTACATTGGCGAAAACGGGAAAGTGGCTTCAAACTGTTCAAACCCCTCCGGATCTTTCTCACAGACAAAATACCCATCGGGGTCTTTGTAAGTGCCTGAGACACCGTCCAGAAATCCGGGTTTCAGTTCTTTGATGAGGAAATAGTCCGCCTCCGGGTCGTCGGCATAGCGCACGCCCTTAGTTTTGGCCGGAACAAAGCCAGACTTGCCGTAAAAGTCTATATTGCCGGTAATGGCAAGCGCCCCTGCTCCCATTTCCCTGGCTTTTTCCATGGAATAGTCAAGCAGCTGCTTTCCGTAGCCCTGCCGTTTGTATGCGGGTGCGATGCCGATGGGACCGAAGGTCATGATCGGTAGGGTTCGCCCGTCATCACACTCGATTTCTGACCGCACATAGATGACCTGCCCGATCAGCTCACCGCCCAGTTCCATCACAAAATCCAGCTCCGGCACAAATGCCGGGTCATTCCGATAACAGTGCAGCACATAGTGCTCCATGCAGCCCGGGCGGTAGACATTCCAGAATGACTCACGGGTCAGGTTTTCGACAGCTCTGTAATCTTCTTTTGTTTCCAGACGAATAATAATATTCTTAATTGCATCCATAGTAGATCCTCCTTTGGTGGTGTAAACAATTGCATCCATAGCAGCCTTCCTTTCAAAAAAGGACGCAGCGCATGATCGTTTTGCGATCAGCACTGCGTCTTTGCGTCTGGCTGTTTGGTTTCAATGATAAAATTTTTTGCATTGATAATACTCTCATGCCTGCATTCAGGACAAAACAGAGGAAAAGTTACTAATTCCGTTTCCCGCAATATCTGCAAGCGCGTCTTGGCACCGCACCACGGACATAAGACCCAGCGTTTTTCTTCTTCTCCATCTTTCATGTTGTTCATTCCTTCTTTCTGTAATCTGACTCAGCTTTGGCAATAAAGTGATCAATATGTGTCGCCAACAAAGAAGAAACCGCTTCTTTTTCCTCTGCACCGTCGTAGACACTGTATAAAAGATACATCGGCCCATAGAACTCCAGCGCCAGCTGCATAGCGTCCTCATCTGAATCTGCCAGCTTGCGGAAGATGGCCGCCATGTATTCCAAAGGGCCTCCCGCGAGATAATCGTGGTGAAGCTGTGCAAGCTTAGGATCACGGTATTGCTCCAGCGTCAGCATTTTACGGAAATTGGAGGAGAACGGTTCCTTCGTCCAATGATCAAACTGGGCAAGGCTGTATGTGCGAATTTTTTTAATTGGCGTATGCAGATATGCTTCCGCAAAGCCGTCTGGTTCCGTTTCCGGCATTTCATACGCCTCAGCGCGCTCATAATCCATCCTGTTCATTCGCTCCACGATCTTATCCAGGATTTCCTGTTTGCTGGCATAGTGCTTATATAAGGCAGCTTTCGTAAATCCCAACTGCCCTGCAATATCATTCATAGACGTCCCCAGATAACCGTTCTGCGCAAACAATTCCAGCGCGATTCTCAAAATCCGTTCCTTTGTACCCTCTGCCATAACTATCTCCTTTATCAAAGTAACCATTCGGTAACTTCATTATAGTTACCGAATGGTTACTTGTCAAGAGTTAATGAATAAAAGATTGAAGTCAAACTGTAATTTCAATTTGATTGCCTTCGATTGCAATAATACAACTTTCATAGTAACCATCTCCGGTTGTCCTGGGACCGCTGACCACTTCATATCCGTCAGTTTTCAGTTCAGCGGTCAACGCATCTACTTTTTCTTTGCTGCCTACGCTGAATGCAATGTGCGCATACCCAGTGCGGGCAAATTCCTTTGAAAAATCAAGCATTTCCGGATTGTTCATAATTTCAAGCCGTGCCCCATCGCCAAATGACAGAAAATAAGAGCGGAAACCTGTTTTCAGATTATGGTAGCCTTCGTTTGATTTTGCGCCCATATACTTCACAAAGAAACTGCGAGCTGTTTCCAGATCTTTTACATATAAAGCAATATGTTCTATTTTCATAACTCACCTCCACAACGTCCGAACATATACCTCATTTAATTGATAAACGCTTTCAACCGTACCGCGGATTCGATTTTCGCCTACAACCATGAGGATGGAACTATCCGCAAGAATCTTTATATGCCGATATAAGCTTGCGATTGGAATATCCGGCAGTGCTTTTCTGATTTCCTTATCTGTGCCAGTTTCATGAAGCAAAAAATACTGAAAAATCCTCTGCCGAGCAGGGTTCATTACAATCTCTGCCAATTCCATATGATACTCTCCTCTTCATCATTCTCTGAATATATTAGATTATCATTTATGATAATATCAAGAGGAACATTTATTTTTATGAAAGCAATGTGAAACAAGAAACTGGCAATGCTTTCTGTGCGGCCCCTGCCAACATAAGGCAGAATCGAATTGAGAATGATTTGCTCATCTTGACATTATCCCGAACAGGAACGCACAGCGTAAAAAGTCTGTATTTCGTTTCAGTACATCTGATGCAGAAACAGCAGAAACCTGATATACGCTTTCCTCAAGATGCTTACGCAAAAACACATAACTATGTTTCGGCAGGTTCAATTGAGCCTTTTATTCGACTCAGTTTTTCATAGATTATTTGACACTACCGTCACACACGCTCAAATGATAGATATCTCGTCCCCTGAAAAGTAAGTTTCCCAATGTCTCCTTCTGCCAGCATTCCATATTCCCTACCGGAAACCTGCAATTCCATCCGATCACCGCTCTCCACCTGAAATGTTACATAGTAACTGGTACTCGAGGTCGTATGATACCCATGCGCACCAGATGGATCACCTCCATTTGGGTGGCTGCGATGCGATACGTTTTCTCGCTTTGCAACTACAGTTGCGCTCACCGACAAACGCGGTGACTGATTGTTTTTATGCCATGTTCCGATTCCTGTCACAAACTGGAAGATGATCATGCCGAAAACCATTACGAAGATAATTGGAAACATAAACTCAAACAGCATAAACATATGACTCACCCCTTCTTCATCTTTCGCTTTATGATTACTCTAAGCGCGAAACATACGATGATCACCGCAAAAGAAGCGACGCAATACAGTAACGCTTCCGTATACCACGGTGCAGAATTCGGTTCGTATAGTTTCGGAAAGCGCTTATACTCATAGAAATCCATACCCGTTTTAATTACAATCACGTAGAAACTCGCATAGATAATATATTTTAATAAATCGTAGAATTTATTCATGCCATCGCCTCCGCGATATACTGTTTTGTCCTTTTGGCATCGACAAATTGGAAGTTTTCTCACATCAACAGTTTGTCTAGTTCGCAAAGAAGCTTACTTTTCAGTTCTTCAAGTTCCTCAGCGCTTGGTCTGTTATCATCAGCGTACATCTTATCCCTCGGGTACCACCAAACAGGTCCTCTGCCGTTGTTTCCATAGTTCTCTATATCGCCGGTCATCCTCGGAAATAAATGCCAGTGAATATGTGCTCCGCCATCCCCGTTTCCCAAACATTCATAATTCATTTTTTGTGCTCCGAAAGCTTTTTTTACGGCTTCAGAAACAAGTGTCATTTCATATAAATGCTTTGCTCTTACTTCTGCATCAAGATCAAATAATTCAACAACATGGGTCTTATATAGAAACAAAGTATACCCTTTAAAATGCTGATAATCCCCAATCACCACATATCCTGTTTCAAGTTCTTTTACAAAAAATGGGTTGTTGCCAACTCTGGTTTCTTTAATCCTGTCACATACAAAACACATAAATATTCTCCTCCACAAATTCCGAATTGTCGTTCCCAGTATACCATGCCTTCTCCCCGCAGGAAAGTATGGCGAAAACCAAAAATGTCCCCGGAGAGCTTGTGCGTATGTTTTTTCAGCGTTTCCGATCTAAATTTCTCAGAACAGAATATCCTCCGGCTTGAACTTATCTTTTTCGGTAATGGGGCGGATCACCTTGCAGGGCACCCCCGCAGCGATGACACCGGCGGGAATGTCATGGGTGACGACGCTTCCCGCCCCGATAACCGAGCCTGCCCCGATGGTAACGCCGCCGCAGACGGTGGAATTTGCACCGATCCAGACGTTTTCCTCCAGCGTAATAGGTGCTGAGGTGCCAATGCCATGGCTGCGCTGCTCCGGGTCGATGGCATGACCGGAGCAGGCAAGGCATACGCCGGGGGCAATAAAGGCACCTGCTCCGATGTTTACCGGAGAGGTATCCAGAATGACACAGTTATAGTTGATGACCGCCAAGCCGTGAGTATGGATGTTAAAGCCATAGTCACAGTGGAAGTCCGGCTGAATGCCGGTCATGGGAGAGCATGTGCCCAGCAGGGTCTGCAGGATGCTGCGCCGCTTTTCCTGTTCGTTGGGAGCGGTGCGGTTGTACTCCCAGCACAGTTGCTTTGCACGGTTCTGTTCCTCCGTGGGGGTGTTTTCATAGCCGCTGACGTAGGCGGCAGGGCGTTTCATAATATCAAGAGCGTTCATCGTGTTTGTCCTTTCCATACAATGTTTTCTCAAGGATTATACCACATTCTCTGTCGGTGTGTAATAGGCTACTTTTCCCGCCCTCATTTGTTTGTCCGCTTGCAGGACTACCTACTGTTCGCTTTGGTTTTTTCAGTGCTCTGTGCAGCCTGATTGAGGCAAAAAAATACCCCGTTGGTTTCCCAATGCGGCATCAAAGACGATTCTATTCTGTGTTCTGTAAACTGTTATCCGTTTATCTCCTGGTGACCATTTGAGTCACGGCCAATGCATCAAAGTCTTTGTGCTGTGATGCAGAGTATTTTCATGGGGTTCCATCATCTAAAAACAGTTTTTCCGTTTTTATTCTCTGATTGTTATTGGGTCAAGTCAATCGAATCCTTGCTGACATGCCCTTGTCTGTTCAAATATCTATATTAAAGTGTCTCGTACATTGCTTTTAATTCTTCCAGAATCTTTTCCTTTGTTCTGCCAACCAGCCCCAACTGTTTAATATCCACGTTTTCATTTTTCATACGCTGGACAAACTCTTGAATATCGGCATAAACTCCTTGGGGAGCCACTACCTTGGCGGTGGGATCAATCAACTCCGTCAGACGGAAAACATCATTCTTATGTTTCTTGATATTTTTGCTATCAACGTGTTCTCCTGCGGCCTTACGATCTGCCAAATCCATCCACGCTTTTGCCTTAAACGGAATCAAATATGCCGCATCCAAGACAGTCACTCCATCAACGGTGACTTTCCCCTGCTTCAAAAATTCATAGTAATCATCGTCCAAAAGAATAGCAGACAGACTCGAAATATCTTCATCCATCGGTAACGGTGTTAGCACTGCATCTTCTGGAAGTTGGATGGCATCCAGCTTTCGCGTGAAAAGTTCAATCATTGCAGGATACTGATTTGTAATTGGGTGACTAAACCGATAAAACTGCGGCACACCCGAACTTTTGTTGCAATGCTCATATCCCGCCTGTTTTACATATTCCCAAAATTTCTTTCCGAAATTTGCGTCAACTGCTTCTATAATCAAAACAAGGTCAATATCCTTTGTCGCACGGAAGTCCAGTCCCTCCTCCGTCATCAGAATGTCACACGCAGTTCCACCAATGATAGCATATTGTTCTTCACTGCCCTTGAACCATTCCTTAAAGCTATCAATTCCTGTAACCATCTATCTTCCTCCACAGCTCATTCAACATTTCTTCTACTGCTTCTTCAACCCGTTCATCTGCATCTTCTCTCAATGCCAATGCCAGCGAAAGCTCATCTACAATGTTTCGCGTGGACAATTTTCGTGGATTGTATCTCCACATCTCTACGGCCACTTGCACCAACGAATTCTGCAAGCTATTGGTCATAACATCTTTCCATTGAGAGATTCTTTCTGCCGCATAACATCTGACATTCGGTGTGTTCAGCATGGAATACTCTGCCAACGCCGAATATCCACTTTCCAACAGCTCTGTTCCCACCAATTCTTTCGGAATGTAAACCGTTCGTTTTATTGGATTCAGCAACTTATCTCCTGCTTTTTGGAACAGTGTTTTCGGAGAATCCTCAGATTGCATGATCCTCTGCACACCGACTTTTCTGATATGCAGCAATCCCATTTCTTCAAGCTGTCTTGATGCCCTTGATATAGAAGTAGGTGTCAATTCCAAGTCCTTCGCAGCTTGACTTGTAGATAGTTCCTGTGCACCTCCATAAATGAAATGCAGTAGAAGCATCTGCGCCGCTGGAAGTATTTCCTCCCGTGTCTTTTTTTCGGCGCTGCACCGTTCCTGCAAATACACTGCCATAAAAGGCAAGTAAATTTGCTTTCCATCTACAATAAATGGAATCTTCTCACGAATCAAATATTCTTTCTGGCGAAAGCTAAGTTCTCTTAGCACCAGCACAACAGGCAAGTTCTCATTTTTCTGTATCCGAGCAATATGTTTTTTCAGTACTTCAATCTGCTCCAGTTCTGTCTTAGGATAAAGAAAAATCATTTTCTGTTCATTCATTGACACCATCTGTAAACGGTACCTTGTGGCTATAAAATTGGGCAAATGCTTAAACTCTACATCATCATAGGTAACCTTGACTCCCAGAACTTTATCGAGATATTCCATGTCATCACCTGCAATCTTAACTCTTTTTCTGTATTATAACTCTTTTTGAGTTAAGATGCAATATTTGAGTTAAGAGCAGTTAAAAATCAACATTATTAAAAATTATTTTTACAAAAAAGCCCGATGCAACATGAGCATTACACCCACACTGCACCGGACATTCCACCATCAACTGCTCTGTCTATTTTCTTCTTCCTTCTGCACTTCCTGCTCATGCAGCTGCTCTTTTTTCTACTCGTCCCCTTTCAGGATTTCCTGCACAGTCTCCTGTGCTCCAGGCCAATCCTGCATACAGGACAGTTCGATCAGCAAATCACTCATGATCACTCTATCATGGGCACAGCCAATGATAAGTCCTATGACACAACCCATGATAACTTAGAAGATGACACCCATCAATATATCCACCAAGTTAGCCACCAAGATTCTACGCCGTCAGCAGTTATATTGCACCTAATCCCCCATTTCCAACTCGTTCAAAAGCGAATCCTGCGGAAGCGAGTCAAACACATCATTCTCGACCGCACAGCGTAAAGAGTCTGTATTTCGTTTCAGTACATCCGATGCAGAAACAGCAGAAACTTGATATACGCCTTCCTCCAGATGTTTACGTAAAAACACATAACTATTCTTTGGCAGGTTCAAATCCAGCATATCTGTATCCCGTGCTGCACACAGGGCTCAGACCGTTTCGCTTTTCTTCTCTGTTATGCCTTTGCGAGCGTCCAGCCTTGGCTTACAGTCTGGAGCTGAACCATGTGGGCAAAGATGCCGCCCTCAAGCAGTAACTGTGCAGGCGCTCCCTGTTCGGCAACCGTTCCATCTTTGAGCACCACAATCTTATCTGCACTGGAAACCGTGCGCATTCGGTGCGCGATAATGAGAACCGTTTTATCCTTAATCAGACGCGACAGTGCTTCCTGAATCGCTGTTTCATTCTCGACATCCAGACTGGCGGTGGCCTCGTCCAGCAGGATGATGGGTGCATCCTTCAGGAAGGCGCGGGCGATGGAAATGCGCTGACGCTCACCGCCGGAAAGAGCGCAGCCATTCTCGCCGATGTTGGTGTTCCACTTGTCCGGCAGCTTTTCGGCAAATTCCTCGCAGTTTGCCAGCTTTGCCGCCGCAAGGACCTCCTCGTCGGTGGCCCCCTTGCGTCCCAGACGGATGTTTTCCAGAATTGTGTTGTCAAATAGTGTCACATCCTGAAAGACGATGGAATACAGGTTCATCAGTTTTTCCGGGTCGATTTGGGAAACATCCATGCCACCCACGGTGATACGGCCCTTCTGGTAATCCCAGAACCGTACTGCCAGCCGGGAAACGGTGGTCTTGCCGCCGCCGGATGGGCCCACCAGTGCCGTGACCTCCCCCTGCTTTGCGGTAAAGGAGACATCCCGCAGCACCGTCTCGCCGGAGTTATAGGCAAAGCCCACATGGTCAAACACGATATCGCAGCCCTGATTGGTCAGCTGCTCGCTGCCGGTCTGCAGGGGAGCGTCCAGAATCTCGTTCATCCGCCCCACATTGGTGCGCATGGCAATGACCGCCGCCAGATTCTGCAACGCGCCCTGCATGGGGTCGTACATCCGGGATGCCGCCATCAGGAACAGAAACAGGGTCAGTACGTCGATACTGCCCTGCACCAGCAGCACCGAGCCGGTGAGCGCCACCGATGCGATGCCCAGCTTGAGCACCATGGCAGCAGAGGACACAAACAGCGCTGTTTCCAGCTCTGCTGTGATGGACTGCTTTTCCACTGCCCGAATTTTGTCGGAAAGGCCAGACAGATACCGCTGCTCTGCATTGCTGGCTTTCAGGTCCCGGAGGGTCTCGATGTACTCCTGAATACCGTCCGCACAGGCCATTTTCGCCGCCATGGTCTTGGTCTGCACCCGATCCTGCACCCGGTAGCTGCCCACCACAATGGCAACAGATACCGGGATGACCCACAGCGCCGCCAGTGCCATCCGCCAATCGAAGGTGAACAGGCTCAGGGCAATGAGCACCGTAGAGATGAGGGAACCGAACAGACCTGGGATGAAGTGGGAGCAGTCCTTTTCCAGCACCTCGCAGTCCGCCATGATGGTGCTGGTCAAATCGGCAAGATCGCGCTTGCCAAAAAAGGACAGGGGCAGCTTGCGCAGCCGCTCTGCAAGGGTCAGGCGGCGCGTACCGCTCTCTTTATAGGTTGTAAAATAGGTGCCATTGTACTGGAACCATGTGGTCAGTAAAATCAGTGCAAAGCAGGCAACGCACCCCAGAAGATAAAAGGTGCTTCTCCCACTCGTGGAGCCTGCCAGCAGGTCTTTTACCAGAAGATACAGCAGCCCTGTAGGCAGCATGAACGCCATGTTCTGGAACGCACAGGCCAGAACGCCCTTTACGAGTCCCTTTGCGCCCTCCGGGGAGCTGGCCGTTGCGTGTTGAATTTTTTCAATCATTCCTTCCCCTCCTTTGCGACCTTCCACTGCACCGAGGCCTGATACTCCTGCCACATTCGGGCAAACAGGCCATTCTGCGCACACAACTCATCCTTTGTACCGGACTCCGCAATCTGCCCGTCCTGCACCACATAAATGCAGTCGGCGTTGGCTACTGTGGACAGACGGTGTGCGATCATCAGCACCGTTTTGCCCTTGGCAAGCTGGGCGAAAGCGGCCTGTACTTTTGCTTCATTGTCCGGGTCAGCAAAGGCGGTGGCCTCGTCCATGATCAGTATGGGGGCATTTTTCAGCATGGCGCGGGCAATGGCAATGCGCTGCTGCTCGCCGCCGGACAGATACACGCCCTTGGTGCCGATAACGGTATGGATGCCCGCCGGGAGCTTTTCTATAATATCCATGCACTGCGCCGCTTTCAACGCTGCCAGAACATCGGCTTCGGCGGCCTGCGGTCTGCCCAACCGGACATTATCCAGAATGCTGCCCTTGAGCAGGCGGCTGTTCTGAAACACAAAGGAGATGGTGTCCATCAGTTCTTCCTTGGGGATATCCCGTACATCAGCTCCGCCCACCCGGACGTTTCCGCTCTGCACATCAAAGAACCGGCAGATAAGGTTGGCCAGCGTGGATTTGCCGCCGCCGGAGGGGCCTACAAAAGCCACGGTCTGCCCCGGCTGAATCTCCAGCGAAACGCCCTTGATGACCTCGGTTTTTCCGTCGTAGCCAAAATGCACGTCCTGCAGTATAACAGAAGCATCCTGCGGGTGCTGAGGAACCTCCCGCACCTGCATCGGCACTGCCTCCAGCACCGAGTCGATGCGTGCCAGCGCATCTTCCACCACCATTTTGTTCTCGCTCATATACATTATGCGGGTCAGCGTCAGGGAAATCACCGGGGTGATGATGATGTAAAACAGTAGATTCAGCAGAAACTCCGGCGTGACACCGTGGGCCGTAAACAGCAGCCCGCCAGCGATCAAAAAGGCGAATACACCGTTGACAGCGGCGGTGTAAAACATCATGGGCAGGCGCAGGTTTTTGGTGTAGGAAACGACCCACTTTTCGTACTCATCAATGGTGGCCTTGAACTTTTTGAAGGAAAACACCGATTGCCCGAAGATCTTGACTACCGGGATGCCCCGGACGTACTCCACCGCCTCGTTGGACATAGACTCCAGTGCGTTGCCGTACTGCCGCATTTTTTCGGCCATCCTCTTGCCGGTCATGGTCGCCATGATGAGGAAGGCCAGCACCACCGGTGCAAGGCTCAATAGCCCCAGCCGCCAGTCGAACGCCAGCAGCAAAACCAGCAGCCCCACCGGAGTAGCAATGGCGTTGTATTGGTCAGGCAGCTGGTGGGCAAGATAGGTCTCGGCGGCTCCGGTGCTCTCGTGGATAATCTTGCGCAGCTTGCCGCTGCCAAAGGTTTCGGTGAAGCCCAACGGCAGCACCGCCAGATGCTCCGACACCGCCAGCCGCAGATTGGTCGCCACCCGGAACGCCGACAGATGGGAACACATCAATGCCGCAATGTAAATGAGGTAGGACATCACCGCAAACCCCACCGCCATCCAGCCATAATGGGGAATGTTTACCGCCTGCGCGTAGTCCGGAGCGGTCTTCAACACATCCCGCAGGATTTTCCAAATGTATACGAATGGCATCAGCGCCACCAGTGCACTGATTGCAGACAGCACCCACGAAGCGTAGGTGAAATATCGGTAGATCCCGGCATAGCTCATCAGCCGGGAAAGATCGGACTGTTTTTTCACGAAAAGACCTCCTTCAAATAAATTACCCTTTCTTTTTGTACCCGCAGTCGCAGTAGGGCCCACCGGAAGCAAGGGTGTACTGCCGCACAAAGTCGGTCACGCCGCCCGCTTCGCTCATGGTGTAGTCCAGATGGCACAGGGCGGGGGTCAGGTCATACAGCCCCAGCTCCTTCATCAGCACACAGATGCCGCATTTGGTAAAGCGTCCCTCGTAACCGCTGCCATCCGGGTATTCGTAAAACTCCATGTTCCACGAGTAGGGGTTGCGGTCGGCGGCTTTTAGATCGGCGGTTGCCTTCATAGCGGCAATATCCTTTGGGGTAAACTTGCTTTTTCCGCTTTCGCGGCAAAACCACTGCATGGGCTTTGTCATCATGAATCTTGCGTAGTAATCCGTCAGCCTGTCCACCTCCGGGCGCTGCGGCATAGAAAGAATGAACGCTCCGATCATGGCGCAGTTGACAAGATTCATTTTGAAACGGTCAGCTTTTTCGAACTCCGGCAGCCTGCGGATGATCTGCTGATATTGCGGCTTCGCCTTTTTCGTGATGGCTTTTGCGGTAGCTGCATCATAGCCCAGCACAGCGGTCAGCTGCTTTTGAAAGGAGCCAGCAAACAGCACCCACATCCCAAAGGGCATTCCGGCATACTTCATCGCAGATACCTCCCGGCTTCCGCTTCCAGTGCCTGCCACACCGGGTAGGCTGCGCCGTTCACATCGAAAAATTTCTTGAGATCCCGGTTCAGCGCACTCATTTCATCGATGGCGTTCATTGCGTGGTCGGAGGCGCAGAGCTTGCCCAGCGAGGTGGCACACATCAGCTTGAAAAAGCGCAGGCAGGTCTTGCGGTATTTCTCCCCTTCAAAGTCTGCATCCTCCTTGGGCAGAATGGTGTGCCCGGCATCTCGGATAGCGCGGTATCCCTCGATGTTGGCATCCAGCACACGGTTCAGGTACGCGGTATCTCCCCTGAGCTTTTTCAGATCGCCGTCTGTCTTATAGCAGGCGAAGGCCGCAGGCATCACAAACGCGGCATGGCAGAGCAGATAGTCCTCCATGTTCGGCTCGTAAACGACCTTGTATTTTGTGTCGTGGAAGATGCGCCCGATCAACTGTTTATTGGAGGTTACACCAGTCAGCTGCCCGATGGTGATCTTCTTCAGGTCGATGGAGACCACCCGGTCAGCCTCCCGATGCCCGGCAGAAAGCGCAAAGGCAAACAGGACGTTCTTTTCCGGCAGTGCCGCCGCCAATGTTTTTGTCTGTACGTTGTTGCCCACAAATACGATGTTTTTCGTCCGATTCGCCCGCAGCGTGTCCAGAGCGGAATCCAGCTGTGTATAGCGCAGGACCACAAAGATCACATCGTACATTGTATCCGGTGCAAGTTCAGTCACCACCGGAATGCGACTGACCGAGGTGTAAAGCGAAAACTTATCCATGATCCGCAGGCCATTCTGCTTTATCTCCGCAGCCCAGTTTCCCCGCGCAAGCAGAGTGACATCCTTTCCGGCGCGCAGCAGATTTCTTGCCAGATTGCACCCCAGAACGCCTGCACCATATACCAGAATTTTCATAGCTTGCCTCCAAATCTGATCTTCACGATCTGCATTTTCATCCCGTTGTCCCCGACCTTGGCGAGAAATCGGAAAAAGCCGCTAACGGAAGGGTCTTTCAGGTCGTTGTAACCCATCATATAGCCCCTGCTGGATACTTGCAAACGGCTGTCCCATGGGGAAAGCTCGCTTTTCGCATCCGAAACCGCGAAATATGCTCCCACATCCTTGATTTTCGCCGTCCTGAGCCACGTTTTGGCGATCATCTTCACCGCCGTGCGGTTGGCAGCATCAAATACCAGTACCCCGCCGGGGAAAGTGTCCGCCATCCCCTGCACCAGTGCCTTGACCTGCTGGGTCAGAAAGTAATAGAACACCCCGGAGGCAAAAAACACCGCCCCGCCGGAGGCATCGATCTTGTCAAACCATGCGGGGTCTTTCAGGTCACAGGGGATGTTTTGTTCCCGCTCCCCGGCGGGTAGCAGCTGCTGCCGCAGGGCAATCACATCCGGGAAGTCCAGATTGTAGATCTTACATCTGCCGTTGTCGCAGGCTTTGCCAGTGTTGTCCAGCCCGCAGCCGAGGTTGACCACCGCTGCGCTGGGATGGTTTTTCAGGTACGCCTGCACTTCAAAGGCAAGGTCATTCTGCCGCATGGCGACCTCCAGCGCACCGAAACGCTGCATCAGGCTGCGGGAATTTTTCTCTTCCTCCGAAAAGTCGTAGTCGATTTCATCGATCAGGCGCACCGCTATTTCGTCCCGGTAAAGGTTCGGATACAGCTCTGTGCACAGCTTCCGGGAATAAAGCGGGAGAATCAGCGTCTCCTGCACGGTGTTTTTCTCGATTTTGTATTTCATAGGTTCCTTCCTCAGTGAGTAAAAATAGTCATCATTGCCGCCAGCACCATCGCTATGACTGCCATGCCCACCGGGCTGTAAAGATGCACCATCCCAACAGCCCCTTTGCAGATGCCCACAGCACAGACAAGAACCAGCAAAGCCCCCAACCCAAGACCTTCCAGAATCACCTGTAAAAGCATTACTTATTCCTCCTGTATCCGTTTTCATCCCGGTATTCGGGATATTCCTTTACGTATGGATCCTTATCGCCGCAGATGGCATAGTCGCATCGGCAGCCGGACACGCCGTTGTGAAAATTCTTTTTACCGCCGAGGTCGGTGCGCCACTTGGAAAGAAGCTCTGCGTATCTCAGCTGCACCTGCTCCCAAACCGCATCGCGCTCCACCTCCGGATAGTGCAGAGTGATTTTCGCCAGAATTTCCTTTTTGCAGGGTTTGGAATATAGCACATGGCAACTACAGTCAATTTGTAATTCGCTGTCCTTCATCTTCCCACGCCTTTCAGAAAACCGCTCTTTGCATTTTCTTCGGTGTCGTCCGATTCGTCGTAGGCATCATAGGGCGCCGATGGGTCGTGTACTCGTTTTTTGAATGGTGAACAGCGCTTGTCTTTGTGGGCAAACGCAAAGGCAAAATTGTCCGTCCATCCCGTGTGACCGGTGATGAAATATGGATGTAGCCCACGTGCGCGCAGTTTCCGCTCCAGCTCCGCCAGTGACTGCACAGCCAGCTTATTGTCCTCCGCCAGCGAGGAAATGAAGCTGTAGCCGCCGTCCGCGCCAAACCACAGCGTGTCGCCGGTAAAAAGGTACTTATCGTCAATGAGGTAGACCATATGTCCCCAGGTATGACCGGGAACGAGAAAACACTCAATTTTGATGCCGTCAATGTCAAGTACCTGCCCATCGTGCAGCAGTACCTTTTCGCTGTTGATCGTGACCTGCGGCAATTTATAGAGATGATAGATGACTTTTCGCCGCACCTCGCCGGTGAGATACCGGTTCTCAACCTCGCCTATGTACAGCTTTGCATCCCGAAACAATCCCGGACTGTCAGCCTCCACCGCACCCACATGGTCGGTGTCCTGATGGGTGATGAGGATGTGCCGGATAGAATGCGGGTCGATCCCCAGCCAGTACATCTTCTCTGCCAACCGGTCATAGTTGTATCCGGCATCGATCATAATGGTGGTATCGCCCTTGTGGTAAAAGAAGATATTTGCCACCCACTCCCGCACGCAGGCGACATCCTCATCGATCCAGCCGGTGTTCAAAGGCTTGAAGATCTCCCTGCCCCGGTACATCCGGCTCATTGCTTTTCTTTGAAATTCCGTTGCTTTTTTCGACATGATTACACCTCATTTCTGTGCTGCGATGCACAGCCAGCCCTTTTTGTTTTTGTGGCTCTGAATCTGACAAAATCCTGCCTGCTCCAGATATACTTTCAGGGCAGCTTCGGCATACTGTCATGCTCGGCGATATATGTCAGCATTTCAGCAAAGCCTTTCGGATCACGTATCTGATATTGCATATGATCGTATCCTTCAAACACGGGATAATTGCCGCAGGGATAGGCTTTCATCACCGCCTGACGGTATTTGAAATGATCTTCTATGCTGCCAAACTCGAAATAGATATGCTTTTGCAGTTCTTCGGGAAGGGACGGAAAGAGTTTATCCTCCAAGCTGTCCAGAATATGCCGCCGCAAATTTGTATAGGTCAGATTTTTCCCTGCGGCTATAAAATACGACTTTATGGAATCATCATCACACCACAGGATCTTTTTCAGTGTGCCGCCTTTCGACCAATACAGGCTCTTGATAGCCAGATACAAAAACGGCGTCATCATGCGGCGCGTGCCTTTTCCGATTTGTGCAAACTGCCCGCCGTCGAAAAAAACGTGTCCAATAGGCAGCTTCGTGCTTGTCAAAAACGCCATGGCAAGATCGGCACCGATCGAAGAAGCCACAACCAGCTCAAGGTATTCCACTCCCTGCAATTTCAGATATGCTTCCACCTGACGAGCCTCGTCCGCCTTGCTGACATATTTCTGCCCTTTGCAGTACACGGTGGAGGTGGGTAAAATGCAGAAATACCGATCTTGTAAATAGTTCGCGACCGGTTCGCTGCTCTCCCCCGTCACGCCCATTGCATGAAAAAACAAAACAGCGGGATCATTCCGATTTCCAAATGTCTTAAATTTCATCGTAGTCCTTTCCGGCAGGCAAACCATGCCATGCTCTTCACTGTTCCCAGTGTTACGGTTGCGTACCGTTTTTTCAACCGTTTTTTCAAGCTGGCGGTCGTTTCATAGGGCGGTGTAAAGAACCCCGTCTTTTCGTAGACGTGCCGGACGAACCAGTCCGTCCGCTTGCACTCTCCCGCCACATAGAAGCAGCCGCAGAAGGTTCCGCCGGGCTTCAGCACCCGAAAAACCTCCCGATAAGCGGCCTCTTTATCCGGGAACGTATGAAAGCCATTCAGTGACAAAACAATATCAAACGCACCGTCCGAAAAAGGTAGTGTGCCCACATCCCCCTGCTGAAAGGTCACATTTTTCAGGTGCAGGCGGTCTGCCTTTTCCTGCGCCTGTCCCATCATATCTGCCGAGTAATCCAGACAGGTGATGTCCGCATTGGGCAGCGTCTTGTAAAGCGGCATGGTCAGAATACCGGTTCCCACCGGCACCTCCAGCAGCTTGCCGGAAAAATGCTCCGGAATACCGGACAGCGCCTTTTCCAGATAGGCATCATTTTCCGCCTTGTTCATATCCCACACCAGGCGGCACACCGCTTTCCCGCTCAGTGTGGAGCAGGTGATCATGCCGTCATAAAAGTTGTTGCCGCCTGTCAGCTGATAGGCACCTCGGATCGTTTCTTTTCGCTCCATAGGGGTTCCTCCTCATTTTTCCGCATTACAATTGTCCTTCTGATGCCGGATGGTTCACCACTGCATCCTATTTCTGTGCCGTGACGCAAAGCCAGTTTTTTCTTTTGTGTATCTGAATATTTTGAAAACCCGCCTGCTCTAAAAACGCTTTCAGTTGGCTGTCCTTGTAGATGGTCATGCCATCGATGATCTGCGTCCATTTGTCGTCTTTTGTCGTTTCGCCGTTTGCTTCATTGCAGATGAAAAAGGCCCCGCCGGGCTTCAGCACCCGATAGACCTCTCTGAAATTCTGTGCAAGCTCCGGCCAGAAATAGACCGTTTCAAAGGCGGTCACTACTTCAAACTGCTCCGCTTCAAACGGCAGCTCTGTCACGCTTGCCTGCTGCACGTTGCACCGTCCTGCCGCAATGGCTCTGGCATTGACTTTTCGCGCTTTTTCCACGCTGACGGCTGAGTAGTCGATGCCCTGCACCCTGCCTTTGGGACACAGTTTCAACAGCGTTTTAATGTTCGCTCCACCGCCGCAGCCGCAGTCCAGCACCATGGCATCCTGGGCAGGCTGTAAAAAGCGCAGCCCCCATTCTGCCATTGCGCTGTGTCCAAAGTTCATCATAGCAACCATGATTTTCCCGCCAAGGCCTACGGGCTTTCGGGTGTTTTCAAAAAAGGACATATCACACCTCCGATTTCACACATTCGGCATAGGTCAGCGGAAAGGACGCTTTCAGCACAGCGCTTTTTCGCACCCTCCACCCGTTCTGCCGCAGAAAACTCAGATACTCCTCGCTCGTCCACCTGCTATGCAGAGGGAAGCCTGCCAATCTCATAAAATAGGCCTTGATCCTTCCTCTAAGTGAATTTTCCGCGTGAGTAAAGGTTGGCGCGATCAACACACCATCGTCCTTCAGCACCCGTTTGATTTCTCGCAGTGATTTCTCTGGCTGCGGCACGATGTGCAATGCGTTGGATACGATCACCACATCAAATGAATTGCCTGCGTATGGCAGAGAAAACATATCCTGCACGGAAAAGTGCAGCTTCGCAGAGCAATTTCCCCGCCTGGCCTCTGTAATCATTTCCGGAGAAGCATCCGTCGCCTCGATGTGTGCCGCCGCATTTACGATATGCCTGGCGATCAGCCCCGTTCCAGCAGCCAGCTCCAGCACTGTTTTGTCTTTCACGACCGGCCGGATCAGCTCATACATTTTCTCGTATACTGCCCTGTCTTTTCGCATAAAGCGGTCATACAGACCTGCATTTCTGTCCCAGAAATTCTTGTGTTCTCGCATTGCTGTCTCTCCTTTTGTGGTTAGATTCATCTAACCAGCACGCGCGCATTGATAAGTTAGATTCGGCTAACTCACATATTTAGGAAAAGCCGCATTTCTGCGGCCTTTCGGCTTATACAAATAGCTTGCTGCAAGCATCACACATCTGTATTTTCAGCCACTGAGGATAACGCCTCTCGATCTACTCCTTATGGAAACAGCCAAAATCTATTTTCACACCATTGCGGTGACTTTTGCCTTCTTATCCATATTATATCGTGCTCACTTCTTTTTTGCAATGGTATAGTATCTCTATTTTGTCATTTCCAAACGCAGAGCACGATTAGATTTTCTTCGCAATCGTAGACAGCTCCGAAATAATGCTCAGAAGATCATTTTTGACTTCCTCTTTGCTTGGCTCGCTGCCCATCAGAGGATAATCCGTGCTGACATGGAGGATGCAGGACAGTTCGAGATTGAATTATGTCGGCGATAAGGGAACCTGACAGTCCTGGGCTTTTGCGAAGCAACCGCATCCTTTGCCCGGATGATTTTAATCTGCATTTCCGCAGATGGTTCCGATACTCTGATATTCCTGCTCATGGCCACACCTCCAATGGATCACGATATTCATAATCCTTTTTCCGGTTCAGATAGCCCAGTTGTTCCAATCGGATAGCAGCTGCTGATCTCGAAACATCAAAGACACCACAGAAAGTATCTATTTTAACCTGATCCTTGTCATAAAAACGCCATCCGTAACAGGTCAGAGGCTCCGAGTACCTGCTGGGAAGCAGCGGCACCTATGTCGTAGAAGCTCATGAAAAAGGCGGCGCAAAAGCAGCGAAAGATATTGAAGAACTGGTCACCGAAGTGACCGGTATGTTCGCTGGCAGCGAATTAAGCGAAGATGCCATCGAAGGAGCTTATAAAGCGTAAACGCTGCGGTTCCAGAGACCCTTTTGAAATTGCAAGGCAGCTTGGTATCAATGTCATGCTTTGCAAAAATTTTGGTTCCCTGAAGGGAATGTACCGGGTGATTAAGCGAAATCGCTTTATTTTCCTGAATAACAGTCTGGATGAAAATATGCTGCGCATCGTGTGCGCACATGAATTAGGGCATGACCAGCTTCACCGGAATATGGCGAAACCCACCCCAATTCATGAGTTCATGCTCTACGACATGAAATCCAAACCGGAATATGAAGCCATCATCGTAGCAGCGGAGATCTTGATGGACAGCGATGAAGTCCTTCGCTACATCTATGAATATGGATACACAGCCGAACAGATCGCCAGCGCGATGTCCACTGACATCAATCTGGTTGCGCTGAAGGTAGCACACTTGGCTACACTTGGCTATAATCTGCACGCACCGGAACATAAGAGCAACTTTTTGAAATAATGTACATTTGAGGAGCCTGGACTGTCTCCTCTTTTTTTGTTGCGAATTGTGCAGGCGGTGCTTGCACAATTATCAGCCTAACATCTGCATGTGATAGAGCTTCACTTTTTCCTCAAACGGCAGTCCAGGATCAGTGCCGACTTCTTCCCACATCACACCATACGGTGCACCGCCATCTGTATATCCTGCGATAAAAGCAAAACGATCATCGCAGTCCTCATACAGTTCTGCCAGCCGTTCCCTCTCTTTCGCTTCCCGCTCCATTCTCCGCTGCCGGAGCCGCTGTTCTTCAGCCCGTTTAATCTGGTCGAGCTGCTCCTGTGTATAGTTGACCCCCAGCTCCTGCAAATCTTTCGCGGCAGTCACAGCATCCACATGAAAGCGTTCCTGGTAATGCTTGTTCATCTTTTTCGGTGAGCCGGTATAGGTGAGCAGCCACTGCTTACCTTTTCGGAGGCGTGCTTCCTTTCGCTCAGCCTTCGTCATTTTCTTTTTCTTTGCCATTTGCGGAATTTCCCGGATTTTTTGCTGATGATTTTGGTTTACGCTTTTTCGGTGCTGTCAGCTCATAGCTCAAAGAAAGCAGGTCCTTGATGGCATCATCCAGCTCCGGTTTGCCGAGCTGAATACTGAGCCACTTTTCCTTGTTCATGTGATAGGCCGGAAAATAGCCATCCTGCCCACGAAGAGAGCCGATCAGCAGCGGATCACTTTTCACATTAAGGACATCAATGATGCCTGCTTCCGGCAGTCCCAACTTATCAGCTGATACTTCCAGAACCACACCATACCATTTGTTATTGTCGTTGTGCCGCAGCACAGCATTCCAGTCATGCCAGGGGTATTCCGGCTCTGTGCCGTACTGCTGGCGTATCCATGTAAATAATTCTTGTCGTGTCATAATTCTTTTCCGTTACTGAGCAGTTCTTTTTCTTTATGTCGTTCCTTCTCCTCAATCAAACAAGATCAACTTGTATTTTTCTCACCTAAGGGGTGATTAAGATAACAATATCTTTTTGAAATTATAATAAATTTTTCTAGGCAAATCTGGATTGTTATAGAATCTTGAAATTTCTTCATAAGCATCTTTTAAAAGAGCGGGCGTATATTTTTTGTTATTAACTTTTGTATAAGGGCCATCAGACTCAATCAAAATACGCTCTAAAGGCAATAAATGATAATTTTCCTTTTTACTGCCTTTTACCATGTTAGTGTTAATCGAAAAATAGCAACCCAAATCCACCAACCTTAACATATCATCACAATCTCCTGTATACCAATGTATGATTGTCTTTTTGGGGTAGTATTTTTCTAAAATACGAACTGCATCCTTCTCTGCTTTTTTAATATGTATTGTCATAAGCTTATTTTCCGATGCACAAATCTCTACAATTTGCTCAAAATATTTTAATTGTAATGGCTTACTCATATATGATTTTTGCGAATAATCCAATCCAATCTCACCAACATAATTTGTTGACGATATAAGCCTCATGAAATCTTTTATTTCTCTTCCGCCTAATGTCGTTTCTTGTGGATGAAAGCCTATGGCAAATTTCAAATACTTTGTTTCTGGGATTAAATTTTTACATGACAAAAAAATCCCAGGCGAATTTGTTACGCAAATTGTATATTGTTCCAGTTCTGTAATGGTTTTAGCAATTTCAAAATAATTTCTATAATGGTCCAAATGAAAATGTGTATCTATCAAATTCATCATTACATATACGCTTCCATATCCGAGTCTTTTGAAAAGTATTCAATCAAATCATCCATGCCCTGTCTGTAAACTCTCTTAAAAGACTGAATCTCGTCATTCTCAAGCTTCCCCGTACAACGGATTAATCGCTCGATATCTTTTTCCGAAAGTCCCTTGTATCTATGAATACTGCTCAAAACCGCAAATAAATCTGCCGATTTGTCTCTATCTGCCTGCGTTTTAAGGAATTCTGATGCCTTTAGGATGTCATCTGTTTCTAATTCAACATCTTGCAGAGAGCCCTTCCGAATAATGCACGGATAACAAAATCCACAGTTTACCGGATATTCTCTGGAACCCACACGGTTGTACCTAGACACACATGGGTGAGAACATGAAATGGTATCTTTATAACCTCGTTTGAATGCTTCTGTTCCAGAAACCAAATTAACGATTTCTCGCTTTGTTTTGAAGGCGAAGAAATTGAGAATACGATTTTGAATTCCAACACTTGCAATCAACTTGTTAAGACCATTCAAAAAGTAAGGATGCGTTGTTCTCGTGCTACAGGATCCTTTTCTGCTGTTTGTAAGAGCTACATTCAATCCAATAAATCCATTCTCAGGTATATATACTGGGATATGTTCTCCCATAATGCCTGCTATAGAAATTGCCGCACATAAAAACAATAAAGACCGCCCTCTGGAAGTATTTTCACTTTTCCGCAGCCGCTCCCCATCTAAACTGAATGGAGCTCTTGCTCCTGCTGTGAACCCAAGAAACAGCGATTTTTGTACTGGATAGCATTCATTGAAATTATTGCAAAATCGTTCTTGGATATACCGAAGTTTGGGATATTCATTATGACCAACTAATACTGGAGAATGCCCCTCTTGCAATAGCTTGATCGCCCCACAATAGGAATCCAAACCACCCGAAAACAGGCTAACGCAATCACAGCCAGACACATCTATATGTTTTCTATTACTGCTCTTATGGGTACCATATTCTGTCGTAGCCTGTCTAAAAGAAATTTTCCATTCATCACCTGTTAAAAACGAAAGGATTTTATTCCACTGAGCCTCACAATTATTCCATTTATCCATTTCTAAAACCGGAATGGAAACTTCTATTTGGCGTGTCCAAGAATCCGAAAATAAATTCCGAGCTATTCTTTTATCTAAAGCAAATACGCTAAGCCCTATTACAAATAAATCCTCATAAATAGGAACCATTTTTTGACAGCCCAGATGGTACCATATGCTTGGCAATCCAGAATATATAGTGCTACTGGAATCTCTATTTAAGGTAAGGATGTACGAATCTTTCCATTCGACATCTGGGTCTGCATCATTTTCTTTTTTTATCCAAAATTTCATTTGTGTGCCTCCCCATAGAAGCGAACGCATACATCGTATGCTTCTTTCAAAGTTCTTTGAACAATACTTGCTGCACTGATATTGCCAAGATCAATTTGTTCCAGTTCTGTGCTATGTAGCGACGCATAGAGTTCATCAGCTATGTAAGAATGCATTTCATCCAGTATTTCAAATTTTTCACTACTAGTACGCCCTTTTCCTATTTTTTCATCAAAATTCAAGTCAAAACTTATCAGTACAAAGGAAATCACCATTTCCTTTAGAAGAATATCTAAATCTACACTTCCCAATTGTTCTACAGAATCTATTTGCAGATTTTCAAGTGCTTGTGATAATGAATCCGCCGCTAGTGAGTCTTCTATCGATGCGGAATCATTCGTAAACTGATATAACAGTTCTTGCAAAATTTCATCGGAAGATTTTCCTATTAAATCAGATCGGCCAAAATTGACTAAGCTGTGCTCAAGTCCATATTTTCTGATATCTTGCGCTAACGCTATGACATTGCCAGCAGCACTGGCAAAAGAAGCGCCGCCAACCGCTGCTCTCGAATTCATCGCTTCGCCAAATTTTTGAATTACATTTGCTCTTGAATCAGAGTCTCTATTTCTTAGAAATCCTGATACCGCTCTTTTTGCTTTGCTCCATTCTGGCTTTGTTGGAGGAATATATCCTTTAGAAGTTCCCATTCTTATTTTCCCTCTTTTATTGTTTCTATCAGCTTTTGCTCAATAAGCCCCGCCTTTTCCCACGTAGCTATAAGATTGTCCACTTTCATCTTATCTGCTGATCGCATTTCTTTAATGGCAGACGCACTTTTAATGGTTATCTTCTTTGAATAGCTTTCCAAGGCATTGCAAATTTTGTCTCTATATGCTTCAAAACCAACAAAAAGGCTTCTTATGATGTAGAATTCAATTTCTCCTTTTTGAATTTTAGGAATAACGACCTCAAAAACCATTGATTGATCAATTGCACTCAACTTTGTCATGTCTTGTACAATTTGAGGTATCAATCCACGTGTTGCCTTACCTATCCGTTCCAAAATATCCTTAACCGCCGCTGAAAGCGTTGATACATCTACATCCGCTTTCTTCAGCGATTCTCTAGTTAAATAGAAGTATCGATCCAAACGAATTTTTCCCAAATCCTTGGGTTCAGATTCAACCCAGTTAATTATTGTCGGCACATTCCAGGCCTTATATTTTTCATTCTCACTATCACCTGATTCTATGCTCTCAAACATAGCCTTAAAATCTTCATTCTCCGTTGTGAATTTCTTATTCCATTCATTCAGCTGTATAAATAAATCCCCATCGAGTTTTTGAAGGACAAGCAGTTTTGCCAGCACTCGTGTGTCAAGAGCATCTTCATCAGTGCCAAAGTACAACTCAGCCAATTTCTTTTTGGTTATATATGTGTTCAAAAATCTCTTTGCCTGCCTAGGATTCCCTTTTAAGTTCCCGGCAATTATTCTTTTGATGCCAGCAATGATATCGGCTGTCTCCTCAAACTCCTGTTTATCGTTTTTATTAATGTAGTCTATCGCTATTGTTTTTATTTTCTGTACATCAATAACATCATTCGATATGAGCAATTTTTCTTCCTTAATCTTTTTGAGAAACTCCTTAAATTGGTCTATGTTGCAGTATTCTTGAACGACTAATAACATCAGATAGTTCTCTATATCCTTCGAGGATAGCTCAGGAATATAAATTGGCAATTGAATGATTTTTTCAATGTATTCCTTGTCCAAGTTGACAGTATAATTTTCAATCGGCGGATACTTTTTTCTTATAGCATATTGGATGACGTTTTCATCTGCAGCAATGATAAAAGTCATTTTCTCTACGGACAAAAAGAGCTTAATAGCTTCCAAAGTTTCTATAATTCGATCTGGTTGGCATCTGTCCAAGTCATCAATTAAAACAATAACGTTTTCAATGCCATCATCTTTAAGAGTTTCTTTGAAGTCTTTTCTGAATTTTCTAACATTATTGACAATGCTGTTCGTATCGTCGCTTTCTTCATCCTTCAAATAGTCGTCACGAATAGATTGCATAGCATTCGCTACGTTTTTGATTCCATCACCAACCTCCTCAGCTTTTCCAGAAACACTCAGCAAAAGAGGAATGGGATTTCCAGTGGCGACTGATGCAATCATAGGTGCACCTACAGATGCTGCTTTTGTTGCCAACTTAAAAAAGTCAAGCTTTTTCAACAGCTTTGACACGCCATCCTTAACCTGAGATGGAATATCTTGATGTTCTTTGATTTCGCGCAATAATGCCTCCATCAAAGCTATTTTGGCATCTTCATACCCTTCAAAAGTCCACGCATTAATGTTGATACACAGAGTTTTTCCCTTTTTTTCAGAGTCCGCATCTATTTTCTGTTCTATCAACTTCAAAAGGGTTGACTTTCCTGCTCCCCAGACACCGAATACACCGATAGTGAGCGGTTTGTAACTTGGGTTCTTGGAAATATCAGCAATAACATTTGCATATGGTTCATAAAATAAAATATCTACTTCTGAGGCGTTATCCAACCACATTTTCAAATCCCTCCAGTATTTACTCTACCCCCAACGCCTTAAACACCGCATCTTCCGCGCTGCTGTAGAAAATCAAATTAAAACTGCCCACCAGCTCCGGCGGGACGGTGCCAAGGTCTGCTGCGCTGGTAATCGGAAGCAGCACTTTCTTTGCTCCGCTATCGAGACACACCTGCAAACTATTGGCAAGCTCGTCCACCTTCAGAATCGTGCCGCTAATACTGATTTCTCCCAGCACGGCAAGTGTACTGACCGTAGGCCGTCCAAGAGCGATGCTGCATAGTGCAATCAATGTAGGCAATGCCAGCTTTCCGGTCATGCCAATGCCCTGTAAATCCTGATAGTTGATGATGTAATCCCGCATCGTGGTGCTGATGCTGCCACTGATACGATTTCCGTTAGCTTTCAGGAAATTGAACGCCGTATTCGTGGATTCCTTGCAGTCACGGTCGCTGCCAAGGCCAGTGCGCTCAAATTTTCCGTTGCCGGGCAGCATCTGGCTCTCAAGGCGGAATACGCCGATCATACCGGACTTGCCCTGACTTACAGTATATACCTGTCCCGGATTGCAGATGCCATCGGGGATGAGCTTTCCACCGCCCTGTTCTGGCACGGAAACAAATTTTTCTTCAAAGGTATCAAGGTCGATATAGCTGAAGTTCACATCATAGAACTCCATTCCACCCAGCTTTTTCAGCTGCTCTTTGACACGACGGCGCATTTCCAGCGCAAATACAAGAATTTCTTCAATCTGTTCCTTCGTGAACTCCCCATCCGGATACAGCAATTTCACATAGCCGCCTACAATCTTGCGGACAGCAATCGTATCGCGCTGGTTCAGGTTCTTTCCAAGGCGGAAATACTTATCCAACGCATCACCATACTGTTCCTTCCGCAGTTCTCGGATAAACTCTGCCAAATAATCCGTGATAAAGCCGTAGTCGTTTGTAAAATGCTCCGGACGGAACTTCGGAATCTCCCAGCCTGGAATGTAGCAATGCAGACGGTCAAGAAAGGCGGTGTCCGTTCCCATCTCCGGCGGGAACGGGTCAAATAGAGAGGAAGTCTTGAGCAACACATCCACGCTCTGATTAATGTTTCCTACAAAGACCATAGATGCCGATGCTGCCTTTTCCTCTTTGCCACGGGCAAAGGAGCCGGAAGCCATATAGTCCTTCATAATCTGAATGCCGTCTTTGTCCTTAAACTTGATTCCGGCGACCTCATCAAAGGCAACGCAGTCCCATAGGCCTACCAAACCTACGGTTTTGCGCCCCATATTGTAAAACAGATTTGCAACGGTCGTCTGACCACCGGATACCAGGATACTGTTCGGGCTGATTTCTTTATAGATATGGGACTTTCCTGTGCTGCGCGGCCCCAACTCACAGAGATTGAAGTTGTTCTCCACCAACGGCAGCATACGCGCAAGCAGCAGCCACTTTTCCCGATTGTTCAACTGTTCTGGCTCATATCCGCAGGAACGCAGCATAACATCCATCCACTCTTCCTGTGTGAATGCCTTGCGTCCCTCTCGAACTTCTTCAATGTCGATATGGGGCATCTGAATCGGAGTCAGCTTATGGATGCTGATGGGAGAGATGTCCTTCTGCTTTTTCTGTTTAGAGGAAATCGGCTGTCCATCTATATCCGTGATTCCAAAGCTGCTGTCTCCCTCGGATTCATATTCCAGCTGCACGATGCACCAGATACCGCCGCAAAGCAGCCGGTCATATTTTTCCGGATAATCATCTGTAATCGGCACATTGGTGAGGCCAAGGTTAGAGAACTCTGCAAAAAAGCAATCCTTTTTGATGTCGAGATGTACTGTCACCATATCAATAATGGTATGGCTCCCGTTCTTGCGCAGTTGTGAGAGAATTTTCTGAGCCTCATCCGGGCGGACAAAATTATCTGCCAGAATGCGTTTTACATTCTGAACGCCCTGCTCAATGATTGTCTCATCGTCTGAACTACAATACTGACCCAGCAGGAACTCCAGCACATAGACCGGAACATTCGCTCCTTCTTTTATTTTCTTTGTCAGGTCTTTGCGGACGATCCGACCGTCAAAGTTGCTGCGCAGCTTCCGGCGCAGTTCTTCACGGGTATCATCTGCCGCCATATCCATCATTTCCATACGGAATTCCTGCCTCCTCTATATCAGAATCCGAATCCAAAGTCATCTGCAAAGGCAATGTCCATGATGACAGGCTGCCTCCACTGCTCCAGACCGCTTTCTTCGTCGTAAACCACAAGGTAATATTGCTTGTTCTTGTCGTATTTCTTATTCTTGAATGTGAACCGCATCCGGAAGATACGCTTCTGCGCATTTTCCTCACGACTGTCCGCCACATAACTGTTTTCGTTCGAGATTTTCTCATTGTCTTCCGAGAGGAAGAAAATGCGGTATTTTGCAGCTTTTACAGTATCGCTAACGGCATCCGACTGAATAAAGTCCATGGACGTGATCAGGTTCGTAATCTTATGGACGATGCTGACCAGAGCAATCTCTGCATTCTTTGTTTCCATGTGACCGCGCTCCATCTTAAACTCCAGCACCGGCACCAGCATTTCCTGCGGTGAGGAACCGCCATGCACATAGTTAGCACCGCCTCCGGCCACCTTAAAGACATTGCTGCTGACTGGATAGGACACCACCTTGCTGTCCTCATTCCCCAGAACGCGTCCCATGCTCATATGGTCGATGCCGTCATCTTCCAGTGCCGCCTTAGACACAATAAATCTGCGATTGACAAATGCTTTGTCCGCACTTTTCCCGGAAATCTTGTCACTTTCTGTCAGCTTATCACGCTTGTAAATAAAGCCATGATCGGCAGTGACGATAAAATGATAGGTGTTGCCGCTGACGGAGATTCGATGAATCAAATCCACAATTTCCTGAACGGCTTCCTCACACGCATTAAACACCTCATCCTCGGTATTTGCCTTGTCTCCACGCGCGTCGATCTGATTATGGTATACATAGATGATCTGACGTTTTGTCAGAACATCTCGTAGCTCTGCCACTTTCAGATTTTTGATATCATCGAACTGTACACAGACACTATCCGGGTTATAGCTTTGCAGCACCTGCTGCCGACCTGCCAGATTATCGCAAAGGATACCATCTACCAGCACCTGGAAGTCATCCGTCATCTCCAGTGTTTTATGCGGTAAAAGTGCTGCCATACCGAGCCTTGTATAAGACGGCAGGACACTTAGTTGTACGGAAAGTTTTGCCGTGCATTTCGGGTCATCCTGCATTCGGGCAAACAATTCCTGTCCGACCTCGTAACGCATGGCATCCGAAATGATGACCACGGTGCGTTCCTTGGTATAGCGCAGGTTGGCATTGTAAAACTCCCGCTGCAACGGAATTGCCGAAAATGCGGCATCCTGCTGGATTCCAGCATTCCATGCTGGGAGCAGACAAGCCAGATATTCGTTCGTGTAGATATTTTCCACCAGCTCCCGAAGCGGCTCAAAGCTTTCCGTGCTCTCCAGCTGGTCGTAATAATAGTAGAATTTCCGATACTGCTGATCCATATTGTAATCCGCAGCAAGATATCGGTCGATGATTGGCTTTAAGCCATCTGCGGCATGGTAATCCGCTTCCTTCACCATGCTGTATGCACTGGAAAGCATCTGATAGGTTTTCCCGGTCTTTCTGCCAAAGTGCATTTTAGCCCGCTTTTCACAGAGTTCCGGAATGCTAAATCCGTTTACGATTGCACCGATATCTTCCGAAACAAGTCTGCCAATGAGCCACTTTACCAGCACCTGATCCACGGCAAGGAAAGTGTCGCACTCCACCAAATCGTCCACTCGCATTCCTGCAAATGCCGAAAGAACATTCAACCCTTTGGCAACGTGCGCCGACAGAGCGTCGTATTTGTCCCGGTACAGGACGCTGTTCATCAGGCTATCGAGAAATGCGATGATATTGCCGGACTTGTAGGAGACAAAGCTCTTCCATGCTGCCGGAAGCTCTGCCTGCACATATCGCCCAGTATAGGTAACGAACAATGTTACCAAAAGCCGTTCCAAACTCGGCTTTATATCAGTGTATCCGAAATGCTGCTCACAGAGCTGCCAGAATGCAGTCAGCAGATCGTATTTTTCAAACTCCTGCAAGAAAGCATTGTCCACCAGCTCGCCATCCGTCAACACGATGCGCACGACTTCCTCAAAAGAGCAGGTACGCGCCTTGCAGACTGCACTCAACAGACCGACAAGGATATTTTCTTCATTAAAATTTTCGATTTCCAAATCATAAAACCGCTGAGTACGTTCTTTATTGGCGAAAAACTTGATGTGCTTCTCAATAACCGGCTTGTACTTTTCCTCAATACCCAGGTCAACCGACAGCAGGGAGGCACGGTCAGCAAAGAACCGTCTGGAATACAGCATTGTGTCTTCCAGATGGTTGTCCCTTACATCCGGCTTCGGAAACGGTGCATAGATCAGATAATTCGTGGTCTTATCTACACGCTCCAGAAAATACTTTGTATAGAACTGGTTATCCGGCTGGAGATGGTAGATCTTCGCATTCTGAAGCTCCACCGTCTCCATATCCTCGGAAAATTCTGCCTTGTCATCGTACCAGAAAACCAGTTTCCGGGTATCCCCGGTAAATTCCGCATTCAGGCGGTCTATAATTTGTTTCAGGTTCAATTCTGCCATATCAATTTCCTTTACTTGATAGATTCCGCCCTTTGGGGAATATCATACAGGCAGTTACGCCTTGATCCGTTTATTGCCTGTGATGCTGCTAATATAATCGTCAATATCCTGCACGATACAATGATCCCCCATTGTGTGCAGTGATTCAAAATACTTTGTGATATACCCATAGATGCCATACTCTTCAAAAGTCTTTGCTACATCTGCACCGGAAAGCCCTTTGAAATGACGGTACCGCTCCATGCAATAAATCAAAAAATTGGATTCTTTGCTCATCACTCACGCCTCCTCCGGGTAATCATAGGAGCCTGTCAGAAGTTCATCTTGATACATGGTATACAGCGTCATCGGGCTGTAATGCCACAATTTCGATTTTTCATCCGAAAGCTCCTGATAGAGCTTGGACTGATAAAAGCGGGAAATCGCTTTTTCATCATCCACATTGCTGTTTTTTGTAATCTGTTCGATGATGGGCGGCACAATGATTGCAAGCATTGCGCTGAACTGATCTTCATTCATACAAGCTCCCTCCCTTCAAAATGCAGGTATTGCAGAGACTTCTCAGTTGCAAACACCAGCTGGTTGAACAATTTCCGAATCTTGAGTGCCGCCAGTGTTTGTTCCTTATCCAACACTCCGGTCATATACAGGGTAATGGTGCGGTACACATCATCATTTGCCACAGCACCATAAATCAGGTCATGCTGCTTTCCCTGATAGGTTCCCTGACGGTTCTCAGCTACAAAATCCAGCCATGCTTCATCTGGGCTATCAAAGCGCAGTAAGCTGCACTCCTTGAAAGCCACAGCTTCCTCTACGGAATAAATATTGAGCGTAGCGGCTCCTGTTTTGCGGAGGTCAGTGACCTTTTGAGCGAAGTTCACTGCCTGATCGCGGTTAGTGGTGGTGTAAAATCCAAAACCGAAGTCCAGATAGCGATTTTGCCGGATAAGTTTCGGCTGTTCTACGATAACATTGCTTCCGTGGTACAAAATCATTGCAAACGCCTCCTGTTCCTCTTATTTCTTTTCTTTCACCATGATGTTCTTGCTGTCCGCCAGCACCTCATAGAACTTGCCGTCCTGCGCAGTCTGGAGCTTGCGGTAGTTGACCTTTACGCCGTTATCGAGATCAAGCTCGATACGGGAAAGTGCCAGATGACTGATCTTCTCATCGTATTCCCGGCATTCCTTCAGCTGCTTGGCAAGTTTATCCTTACGCTTGGAGGCTGCTGCCACCTCACGGGCATTCCCGCTGTGATCCATCATATCCTGCATCCGGTTGATCTCGGATTCATACACACGCTGCATCTTATGCAGGTAGTCGATACGCAGGTTGCCGATGGTATCCGGTGTATAGCGATGCAGGTAAACCAGTGCCTTAAAGCCGTTCTGCTTGCCGCTGTCAAACAGCCAGTAGATCGGACGCTTACCGGAGCCAGTGACAGAGTAAGTCTGGCAGTGATCCTTGAAGAAGTCGTTCAAGAAGTAATTGCGGATGATCTCCCGGCTGGTGCTGCCCTTATTGCCGAGGGCTTTTGCGATATAGTCAAGGTTTGCTTCCAGCGTATCAGCACCGTACACTGCTTTCAGCCATGCACACAGGCGCGATACAATATCATCGTCCAGATATTCTTCATCAGTGATAGGGATAACATTGTCAGCATCCGGAATATAGCTTTGGTATTTGCTGCTATCCCACTCTCCGCCTGCATAGGCAAGCCCTTCCACATCCAGCGAGTAACGGCCAAACATACAGCCTACGGCATAGCTCAGCAGGCTCTTGATGTCCCGCTGCAAGTCGGCCTTACGCACCGTCACATCTTTATCTTCCACTTCCGGGGTCAGTTCATCCTGCAAACCGTAAATGTCAATAAAAACGCGGTTCAGCTCTTCCTCATTGGCTTTCAGCTGGTTAAAACGGTCGTCACATTCTGACTGCCACTGGGTAAAGGCTTCAGAAATCGTGGAAACATTGCGGAGCAATGGGTGCTTCTTAAAATCCCAAGAATTTTCAAAAGAATCCCAATCATTCTTGCATAAATCCACATTAGCTACTGATAGTATATTTATTTGATTGTTTTCGACCTTTTCTTGCACTATTGGCAATGCTCCGATATTTCCAGATTGAAATGACATGGTAGGATTAAGAATATGTAAGAAATAATCTCCAACCACCGAATTTATCAACGCAAGAACATAATTGTAATCTTTTTTCGGCATAAAACAGCTTGAACCCTTATCGTCAAAAAGATGTCCTTCTTCGGAACTCCTACAAGAAATCATTCCCGTAGTTAATGTAGCCCATGTGATTGATTTTTGAAAATATAAGCGTTCGCTTCGTACACTTGCTATTTTACGACCTTGTTTAGTCGCATTTTTTATTGCATATCCATCATTTTCCCAGAGTACTACATAGTCATTCAAGCCATACCATTTTCGGAATCCACCGCCCTTATTATATGGGAACCATTTTTTCTCAGACTTTTGTGCTTTCTCAGAATTAGGGTAACCAATTCCTATCTTAGAATATTCAACTTCATTCCATAGTCTCAAAAAACGATCATTGTCTCCTGTTGTCATTCCAGCTTTTGCTTCACCAATATCTGATACAGGTGGATATTTTTCAAATGCTAAAAACATAGCATTGTTCACCCAATACGCCACCGGAGAGCCGGGGATTTTGGAGAAGTTGGACTGGTCTGCCGCATAGCGATTCTCACCGGCAAGGAACATATCCTCTTTCCCTTGTTGCGTGGTCGGCTCAATCAGGCGGCAATACTCACCTTTATAGTCCGCAATATGGCTTTTGCGGATAACAAACGATGTGGTCTGCACCACTTCGCCACCGATTTCTTCAAAGGCTCTTGCACCCAGATGCGCCATATTGACAATATCGGTATGCAGCAATTTTCCACGCAGTTTTTCAAAGCTGGACAGGAACATCCAGCTATGCTGGGTGATCATTGCCTGATAGCCGTTGTCGGCGGTCATGGCACGGCAGCGCTCAATAAAGACAGCAAATAGGTCGGCTTTGCTGTCGGGGTAATTTTTCTTGACAAAGTTGTTGACATTGGCGCTGAGGTTGCTGGTTCCGGCATACGGCGGATTCGCGCAGGTAACCCAATACTTTCGTGCCATTGTCTCGCCAATATCAATGAGCCGGTTCAGCTGCTCGGCGGTATCTTCCACGCCCACGCTGTCCATGCTGATCTGCCCTGCGGTATCCTCCGCTGCCACAAACCGGCGCAGCAAATCCCAGTTATAGCTCTCCACATTCAGGATAGAGCCATACTCCTTGGCATCGGTCAGGGTATCCAGCAGGCCTTCCAGCTGCATCTTGGCGGCGTTCTTTTCGATATCGTCCATCCCTGCACCGAAATATTTCAGGTGCGCACGGTTGACGCTGTTGCTCTCCTGAATGGCATAGACATGACAGGTGTTTTCTCCGTTTAAGATACGACGGTTGTACTGCCGTGCTTTCATCATCACGGCAAAATACGCCAGCTGATAGGCACGGTCATCTATATCCAGACCGTAGATGTTATGTTCCAGAATGCTCTTTGCAGCATCACGCTGGCTGTAACCGGCACTCTCGTAAATCTGCATCAGCACATCAAAGGCGTATACGAGAATATGACCGGAACCCATGCAGGGGTCGATGAGCTTGATGTCTTCCGGATTCAGGGCAGCGTACTCTTTACGAATTTCCGCCAGTTTTGCCTGCACCTCCGACTCCTGCGGTGCCTCTTCCAGATAGTATTTCCAGTTTTCTTTCAGGCCGCAGTCCGGGTGCCCTTCCACCCACAGACGGCCAAGGCTGTTTTCCACCATGTAACGAACGATCCAGTCTGGGGTAAACAGCTGGGTCACGGCAGGGATTTCCTCTTTGGTGATCTTGCCGTTCTTTGCAAAGGCAGCAGCCTTCGGCTCGGTATTGTAATACTGGTACAGCCAGCCGATGATCTCCACCTGACCACCGCGCTCGATGTTGAAGTCATCCTCCGGGATATCGTGGATCAGATGATAAACCACGCCATCCTGGTCAATGACGGACAGGCTGAGCAGCAGCTCGGTGTAGTTCTTTGTCTTTTCAAACAGATCCGGCAGAATCTCGTTCAAGGCGTTGCACTGCTTCAGGAACAGGATACGGAACACCTCGTCCAGCTTGTTGTCCTGCTTCAGCTGGAAAATCAGAGCTTCTTCCTCCGCAGTAAAGGGCAGCTCTGCGTCAAACGGCGTTGTGACCAGATCCGGCTCCAGCTTTCCGCTCTCGGAAGAAAGCACCCTGATATGGGAAGGCAGATAGTCATTTACCTCCATGAAACGGATGGCGATCAGGCGGTTAAACCATGTATAGGCAACCTCCTCGATCACATACTGATATGCGGTTTTGTAGTCGGTATCCTTTTCCTTCTGCTGGATGACCTCTATCAGCTTGTCACGCTGGCGCACGGCCTCACCGGAAATCGAATACGGTTCTGCGGTGCCGATATCGAAGAACTGAGTGCCGCCGAAGCTCTGCGGCAGCGGCTTGGCAATGCCGTCCTCCGTAATACCGATCAGGCGGGCATCATAGCTAACATCTGCAATCAGCTTATTCCGCGCCCAAATCGCAAAATTCTTTATGGCTGTCTTGTTCATGGAGCCAATCCTCCTGTCATTTATAGTTCAATGTTGACGATTGTATCTTCGTCCATCTCTTTCAGCAGATTTTCACGCAATGCGGCAAGGTATTTATCAACGTCGTCCTTACTCTCCAACCGCCACGATGCAGTCTTGGCAACCGTCTTGATGGAAACATTCTTCGTGGTGCGCACCTTATATACCGGCTGCGGTTCTGCGACCTTTTCTGCCGGTTTCACGGTCTCGCCGCGTTTTTTCGCCTCTTCTTCCTGACGCTTGCGCTCTGCCTCGGCCTTTGCCGCAGCTTCCTGCACAAGACGGATATCCTCTGCGTTCATCTCATTGAGCAGGCGCAGCTTCAGTGCTTCCGCCTTATCTGCATAACTACGCAGAGTGGAGACATTGTTGCAGTGCTCCGCACCGTCCATGATCTCCTTAAACAGTTCCAGATAACGGTTGAACTTCGCATCCTTATAGGACTTGGTGTTCAGCACTTCAAAGACACGGTTCCGATCCTGATTGATGGAATCCTTGACCGGCTCTGCCTGCTCTTCCAGAATGCGCATATAGCAGTTCATAAACTTCTCGCGCAGCTCCGGCAGCTTCGGAATCTCCTTATAGGGCTTCGCCATCCGGACGATGGTGCGCATCTTAGCCACCACGTCTTCCAGTTCTGCATCCACGATGTAGGTCTTGCTGTCCTCGTAGATATTCAGCATATCCAGCGCACGGGTGAAGATGGTCAGCTGCTCACTGCCAAAGAAATCACGGATAGGCTCATAGTCCTCGCCAAAATCCATCAGATCGTCCTGCTCGTCAAATACAGTCTTAAAGAATTCCAGCGGTGCCTGAATCTGCACCAGTGCGGAAAGCCGCTTCTTGCCCTTTTCCAGAAGTTCCTTTCCTGGATAGGCGTAATTCTCATATTTCGGTTCCAGCCGCTCAATCTCAGTGATCCGATTCTCGCAGTAGTGCTGGAAGTTCTTCATGATGGTATCTTCGTCATCGGCAGGCGGTGCCACCTTGAACAGCTCTTTCATCACGGTGCGGACGACCTTTTTCTGGTTTTCCGGCACACGGACGCGCACTTCCGTCAGCAGCTTATCCACGAACTGCTTCTTCGTGATGTAGCCGATGATTTCTTCCTCGGAACGGTTGTTCAGATTGACGCTCTCACCATTGACCGTAAAGGACAGATCTCCACGCTTAAAGAGACGTGCCACCAGCCAATGGATGTCATCTTCCACAAAGCCATAGGGTGCTTTCATAAAGCGATCCTTGATCGTTTTCATAGAAGTTTTCATGTGCATCCGGGAGTTACCTGCCACGAATTGCAGCACATCATCCAGCGCGTGAACATTGGATTCTCCGGTATCTCCCAGTGCCAGCGACAGCTGATTGCTGGTCTTGAACATCTTCCGGATGTCTGCTTCGCCCATCGCTGCGTCAATGTAGGACAGCTTGTGATAAACCGTCTGCACCAGTCTGCCGATAGCCTCATTGATGCGGCTGGTCACTTCCTTGCCGGAAGTGTGCAGCACATCGCCATTGACATAGATGGTAGCCTCTTTCAGTGCTTCCGTCAGGTAAAGCTTGGCGTTACCGTTGCGTTCCCGCATCTCCACACGCTTTGCTTCCTTAATGGTCTCATACTTGGCAAGCTGCACAGAAGTATTCTTACGCAGGAACCGCTCAATTTTTAAGTATGCACGCATTTCCGTCAGGAACGCATCGTCATTCGGCAGAACCACAAGGACTTCCTTGCCCTGGCCGGAGAGAAGGCGCAGCGTACCATCATCGGTGCCGCCCTCATACCACGGGGTCAGTACACGGAGGCCGATATCGTAATTCTGGTTTGCCTTATAGGGGCGGTCATCCACTGTCTGATTGAAGGAGAACGCATACCGTCCGCCAAAGCTGGGGTATTGATACTTCTTGCTGGAGAAAATGTCCTCATAGATCAGCTCCGCAATCTTCGTGATGACCTCCGGCATCTCCACATTTTCTTTTTCGATTTCGTTGTTGATCTCCTGTTCCTCATCGGTCAGGAACACATAGATGGAGCCATTCTTCTGAATCAGCATCTGGCGCATCAGCACTTTCAGTGCATCCTCCACCTGTGCTTTCAGAGAGATACGATCATCGTCAATGCTGGTAATCATCAGGCTGACGATGTTGTCCACGTTGGCTTCGATCTCCAAAACATATTTAATCAGGAAAAGGGTCTTCAACACATTGATAGCAAAGACATCTTTTTCCTTCTTTTCCGGGTTGATGTAACTGTTATCATACGCGCGGATGATCACACTGCTGTGGCTGTGGTCGAGGAAGTTTTCCAAAGCATCATAAAACCGATAGAACGGCACGATGGCTCCCATCTCATCGTCCATCAGCTGCATGGCAGATTCTTTGAACAGGGCCAGCATGGAGCGTTCACCTTCGGACAGGTGTTTACCGGATGCACCGTGGGTACGGATGCTGGTCAGCACACTTGCCAACAGATTGAACTGATATGGGACAAAAGGATAAACCTCTGCAAAATCTTCCGCGTTGGCGTACAGTTTTTTCTCCACACCGTCGTTGAATACAATCAGATTTTTGATGATGGTTGCTTTCTGGTCATAGAGCAGACGCAGGCTCTGTGCTGCTGTCTCAGTTTTATCCAGAATACGCTTTTTGATAACAGCATCCACATTGGCAGAGGACAGCGAAAGGCGTGTATCGAAACGTCCCTGAATCTTGGAGAAGTCGTTACCCTTCACCTTGGTAATGGAGTCGATGTCCTGCTGGCTCGTTACGATGACCCAAGCCTTACCCATGCACTCCTTGCCCAGTTCTTCTGTCACTGTCTGGAGGTTCAGCATCAGCTTGGAATCATCACCAATGTACTGACCGATCTCATCCACCAGGAAAACCACATGGTGGTTGTTACCTTTTTTATCAATATAGGACTTTACACGCTTGGCAAAATCCTCAATGCTGATCTGGTAGCTCTCGGTTGCTTTCTCGCACCAGTTACGGGCAGCTGATTCGCTCATGAAATCTATGTCAGAAAGAACATCGACAACGGAATCCTGAATGAAATCGAAGTCCTGACGAGAGCTTTCCCACGGATCGCCATACTCCTCTTCAAACTTTTCCTTAAACTCTTCAAAACGACCTTCCTCGGAAAGCCTGCGCTCCAGGTCAGCAAGGTGCGGCATGGAACCGCAGAAGCCCTGCATCTCATTGAAAACTTTCAGGAATACGTTCACAATGGCATCTTTATTTTCTTTGCCATTAGAATCGCTTTTGGAATCAATGTTGAAAAGAATTACGTCCGATGGGGTGTTTGCTGCCAGCTGCATATCTGCCAGCACCATCTGATTGGTAATCTTCTGATCTTCGATAATGTAGTCGATGGCATGTTTGTCTCCGACCTGTTTATTCTGAAGCAGATAGGACAGAATTTTCAGGAAATGAGATTTACCACTTCCAAAGAAGCCGGAAATCCAGACACCCATTTTCGGTGTGGTTCCCTGAATACCTTTTTTATATGCTGCAAAGAAATCTGCAAAATGACGCTGAAGCTCACGGGTCACAACATACTCTTCCAGCTCCTGCGCTACATTCGTTTCTTCACCCTGACCAACAATGATAACGCCCTGTATCTCACGGTCAATTTTCTTTCGGAACATGTCCTTGATCTGCATAACAGTTTCCTCCATCCATTACTTTACCAGTCGGAATGCCCGGTAATAATTATCGTCTTTAATCTCATTGAAGAGAATCAGCTCCTGCTCATTATAGGTTCCCGGAAAGAACATCACGACCGGGCAGCGCACAAACGCCTGATGTAAATTGTTAAGCACCTTGTGGGAACGCAGAATCGGATAGCACTTGCCGATACCGGTCAGGAACACAACTGCATTCTCCGGCGTATGTTCTTTGATATATTGCACGATTAAGCTGTCATCGTCATTTATCTTCATGGAGTTGGTCAGTGCCTTGACGATACGCTCGATTCCTCGCTTTTTTTCAAAGTCATAGCACTTTTCCATGAAGTTCTTCTTTTCCAAAAAGTCAATGATGATATCATACAGGTCAAAGACCACAAGCTCAAAATCATCATCGCCCCGGTCGTTCTTATTTTTCAGGTACTCTACGCGCTCCCGAACCTCCAGTTCCTTTTCCGGTGGATAATCAAACACCCAATAGTTGACCTCATTTGCGCGGCCTGTTCCTTTTCGGAAAAACGGCTTATGGATTGCAAGCTCCATCTCGTCCAGTCTTTGGCTTAAATGGCCCAGGCCACCCTCTCTTTCTCCTGCGGAGAAATTCACCTTGTCCATTTCATCTTACCCCCGTCAGTGTTTTTACCATGATGCCAAGATCATGGTCATAAAGCCAATGCTCAAATGCAATATCAAGAATTGGCTTCAGTATTTTTCTTGTGCTGTTTGCCCGGTTGCTTTCTAAAAGTCCTGCTTCATAAAGCTGTGTCTTATAGCAGGAACCGAGACGGCGCAGCGTATAGTCTTGAAGAGAAGCCACTTTCTCACTCTGTTCCTGTTTATTTTTGAAAAATATCCGGATATCTGCATCCGTCAGCTCATCGGAACCAAGAATCATTTTTTCCCGCACTACTTCATACACAAAATCAAAGAATAGCGTGTCATGCAAAAGAGCCGCAGTCAGCACAAATAGTTTTTGTGTAGCAAGATCACTGCTCAAAAAGATTAGGTAAAAGCTTTCATCTAATGTCTTGATACGGGCTGTTACGGTAGAATAAATCTGCTGCGCTCGTAGTTTTGTCGGTGCGCCATAGATGTTTGTCTCTTCATTCAACTTTTTAATGTCTGCAAAGCTCTTACCCTCGCTCAAAAGCTGCACGGTTTTCCGAAATTCCATGAACCAGAACGAAAATTTCACTGCTCCTGCACTATACGGTTTTCTTTCCATCTTCGTTCTCTCCATTTCCGGATTTTGTTTTAATATATCTGCCGCTTTTGATTCTGGCATCCTTCGGCTTTTCGGCGTTAATAGGAATGACCCACTGATGGCCTAAACGCTCGGCACCATCAATTCGCCCTTCCGTGCATAATGTCTGTACTCTCCTTGTGCAGATGCCCCATTTTTCAGAAGCCTGCTTAATCGTCATGAAATCCATACGGAACCTCTTTTTCGATGTCTAAAGTCACTCGCAGCAAGTTAAAATTTCTCATTTATATTCTACTCCAAGAAACGAATAAAATCAATCGAAAGTTCTTCCAAAAAACCGGAGTGAATCATCACCCCGGCTTCAAAAAACATTTACTTGTGCTTGCGGTCTCCACGCTTTTTGTAGTCCTCGTCTATACGCTTTTTCCAGTCTGCGCTCAGCGGGGCACTGCACCGGACAGAGCTGATTGCTTCGCTGACCACTTCATAATTCAACGCAGTTCCTTCGCTGTCGCACTGATAGTTGACTGCACGATCTGCACCGATTCCGAACTGGCTTGCGGTCTCTACTGCGTCAATATTGGCACCGAGGAACAAAAACTCCCAACCGTATTTCGCTTTCTGCCGCTCGATCATCTGCTTTACTTTTTCGCTGTTGTACCGACGGCTGGCATTTTCCATTCCGTCCGTAGTGATTACAAACATAGTGTGTTCCGGGACATCTTCTGGTCGTGCGTACTTATGAACATTTCCAATGTGATGAATCGCACCGCCGATGGTGTCCCGTTCTAATCCGCTCATGGAACCGCTGCGGTCTAAGATAAAAACGAGCTCTGTTAAATTCTTTCTCATATGCTTGTCCTCCCAAAATCTCGCCCTTGCGGGCTCGCTGTTGCGGTATTCGCCAAGGTTTCGAGCAAGCTCGAACTTTGGCTCATTACACGCGCATATGGCTGCTCGGTTTCGTACCTTACAGCCATAGTATAGCGATTTTCTTTTGTAGGGTGGTCGCATGGAAAGCGACATTTCTTTGTCCTTATGCTCCGATCAGGCTCTGGTCAAAGGCAAACAGTGCCTCGTTGATTTCATACACATTGTAGTTTCCTCGTTCGACAAAATATTCTACAATGATGTCGAATTTGCTCGAATGGGAAAGGGTAAAGCCTGCCTTGCCGAGCATCTCCTGCATCTGGGCAAGCGGCAATTCCAAAGCCAGGGCAAATGCCAGCACCGTAGGTTTGGATGGCTTGTAGAATTTATCCGAACGGATCTTCGAGAAGAGCTTCCGGTCAATGTTTGCCTTCTTGTAGCACTGGGCATCCGTCATGCCGCTTTCGTCAATCTTCCACAGCAGCATTTCCGAAAAACTCTCATCAATCTGTCCCAGTGCCTCTTCCAAGGATTGACTGCTGCAAGATTTACAGATTGCTTCGGACGGCAGCGGGGCAGGTGCAGCTTCAAAGCAGGATTCCTCTGACAATGCTTCGAGCCGCCGCCTCTGTTCTGCCCGTCTGTCGGTATGTTCCTCCACATACCGGTCATCTATGTACGCCGCGATATCAGCAAAAAGTTTTCCGCTAATCTGATATGCCTTCCGATCAAAGCTAACGATGTAAACCATCATCTCATTCTCCAGCAGGAATGTGCCGATGGTATCGACTGCAACCTTCAGAGCCTGGTCTTTCGGATAGCCGTAAATGCCGGAGGAAATCAGCGGAAAGGCCACCGACTGACAGCCATTTTCTTTTGCCAGGTTCAAAGATGTCCGATAACAGGATTCCAGAAGCTCCTGTTCCCGATGTTTGCCATCCCTCCAACGCGGTCCAACTGCATGGATCACATATTTGCAGGGCAAGTGGTATCCCTTTGTGATTTTTGCGCTGCCTGTCTCGCAGCCATGCAGCGTACTGCACTCTGCAAGCAGCTCCGGTCCGGCAGCACGATGAATGCAGCCGTCCACACCACCACCGCCCAAAAGAGACGTGTTGGCAGCATTGACGATTGCGTCAACGCTCATTTTTGTAATATCGTTTCTGATAATCTGTAAGGGCATTGCTTATTCCTCCCTCTTCTGCACATCGTTAAACATGCTTTTTTTGCAATTCTCGAATCAACATTTCAACCTGTGCCCCTGTAAGAAACGGTGTTTTGATTGTCGATGCCCAATAAAAATTCCGCTTCAAAATTGTTTTTATTTCATTCGGAGAAAGCGCAGGCAACGCCTTGACATCCCCATTAAATTTTTCCGGCACAATCATTCTGACACTATGATATTTTTCATCAGCCACTTCTGTCGGCGTGTCTGTGACAATCTGTCCAACCGCAATAATTCCTCTTCCTTTGGAATAAAAAAGAGCATAGTCATCTTTGCGAAAGCTGTCGATATACCGTTTGGCATCCCCATATGCCGCTATTTTGTTTCCGAGAATCATCTCGGATTCATTTGTATCTGAATACGAGATATTCGTATCAAACATGATTCCTTTACACGCAGAAAACTTCAAACGATTATTTTCTATTTCTGTCAGAAACTTCACCCAGTATAAAACATTCTCCGGAATGATATGAGACTTATCCGGATTGATCGCAAATTCATAGATAACCGTTGGATCTGCTGCTTTCACATTTGAATATTTCTGTGCATTCTGAACGTTTCCTTCTGTTGTAAGCAAATACACTTCACCATTCAGGCTGGAATAGTCATCTGTATTGAGATCAACATCACCCTTCTTTACCTGAATGTAAATATGCTTTCGGTTCAGGTCATTTGGATCAACCAAAACGCACTCATACTTTGGCGTAGCAATTTTATTTGTCGATGGAATGCAAACGTAGCCTTTCGTATCATACAGCCACAGCGCAAGTAAATCCTCAACATCTTCCGGCTGAAGCAGGCTGTAAAAATGCTTCTCGCATAACGAGAGGGCTGGATCGGGATAATTGAATAGATCCAGCGCTGAATCGTGGACACGGTTATACAACATCTGACTGTATTCTTCCACTCCATTTTTCTTAATTCTCTGGATGGTTGAACCCATAATAAATGATGTTGCCACAGCACCAGGAACGGATTCTTCATCTGCCTTATCTGTAGCTGGATACCAATCTATATTGGTCAACTGATTCGCTGCATCCATCTGTACTGCATCCTCGCGAAACACCCATGTACTGTTCGCCTTAACTCTCGCAATATAGTATTTCCCTTCATTTCTTGAGCGCATCCATAGGAGATCTCCTTCTTTCACATCCTCTACCATGCGGCATACACTGTCGAATGATTTGTACTGCGTTCTTGCCAGATTACAGTAATCCAAAAATGTATGTATCCCAGAACGTTCTGCCTGGGTTAATTCACGCAGACTCCATCCCATTGCTGCTACATGATTTTTCAAGCAATAGTCGGCAACATTTGTGCCTCCTGTATTCACCTGTAATCTCCATACTGCCATCTTGTCTTCCTCTTTCTTTTTGCATTTAGAACTTTCTCATCATTCGCTTTAATATTATTATATATCGTCCACACATAGAGTTACAGATGCAATGTACATTATTTTGCACATTTCCGATTTGGTCTTGCGGTACTCTGCATAGGAGCTTTTCTTTCGTTCCAGGAGCATCGCATACTCTGCGTTCAGCTCGCTGATGCGTGGATGCTTTTTGTCAGAGCCGTTCTCTTTCTTATAAGCATCGAACGCCTTTTTCACTGCGCTGTTGAAAAATGCCATAAATGTGTACCTCCTTGTACGATGCGCCCTTGCAGACGGATGAATAGTGAATGTCCCCTTGCATGTGCACCTGCAAATGGGTCAAAAATAGGCTTCGCCTATTCAACTCCCCTACCCCTCA
>NZ_QWGL01000025.1 GCF_003435375.1 Clostridium sp. AM34-11AC
TAATGTTTTATACGCTATACCCAAAACTCAGAAAGAACCTGCATCCTTTCCCGGCGGCATCTTTTATGTTTATGTCAGAACATTCTTATTTAAATAGTAACTATTCAGTACCTTCATAGTTACACGCAAAAATCCATTCCAGATCAGCTTCGCTGATGGGATTTTTGCCCTCCAGCCTATGTTTTCTTACGGTCAGCGCAGCAAGTGCGCAGACCTACTGAACAGTTACTTTAAATATATCTTATGCTAATGCAGCAAGCTCTTTTCCAAGTGCCTTGCAGTTCTCAAGAGCCTCATCATCCGGAGTTTCCTGGCAGATAACACCCTCGCCGCCTACAACCGTAGCGCCAGCAGCTTTCATTCTGTCTTCCCAGTCTCTCATCCACTGACCGTCTCCCCATCCGTAGGAACCGAACAGACCGATCTTCTTGCCGGATGCAAATGCCTCAACCTCAGTTACAAACGGCTCCATCTCGCCTTCCTCAAGAACCTCAGCTCCCATTGCCGGGCATCCAAGCGCGAACGCGGAAGCTTCCTTTAAATCGTCCATGGAAACGGAGGAGATGTCTGTAACAACAGCTTCCTTGCCTGCCTCTTTGATCCCTTCGCCGACTGCTGCAGCCATAGCAGCAGTATTTCCTGTCTGTGACCAGTATGCAACAATAACCTTATCCATTTTTAAATTCCTCCTGAAATTTGTTTTACGGTAACCCGGACTTCTCCGTCCGCCGTTTTTTATGATTGGAACCGGCGGTATTTAAGATGCCGCCAGAATATCCCTGATTTCATTTCCGTTTCCGGTCATGCAGATCACGTAATCTCTCGCCCGGTCATACGCTTCAAATGTTTTTAACGTATCTTCCAGATTCCCATATACTTTCCAATATCCGGAATACAGAAAATCTCTGCCTTCCTTCTTGATGAATCCCTCCACATCCACCGGCGGATATCCGAGAACAAGGCCAATCTCATGGGGGAAGCCCCTTTTTCCGTCCATGTGCTCCTGATAACCGTCCGCGATGCGGTCTAATATCTCCTCCAGCTCAAGGTCTCCATATCCGAAGGACGTCATCAGCTTCTGAACGTCCTCCCGTTCCAGATATGCTGCAAGCATCCCCGGACGGTAAAGCAGGATCGACAGTCTGCCGCGGAATTCATAGAGAACCCGGCAACATATCTTTGATCCCTCAAAAAGCTTGAACACTTCGTCTTTCTGGTCTGCCCGCACATTTAAAAGGTTGGATAATTTGATGCCTGTGAGAAGCGGCGCACACTGTAAAACGACCTGCTTCTTCGTTCCATTGACCGGGAGCTTCTGTACTGCCCCGAAGATCTCTTCGCTCATGCGTCTTACCGCCTTTCCATCATAATGATTCCGTGCCTTCCGGCCTGCGCTTTCTTACTGTCATCACAGTAAATGTGCAGGTCTGCCGGATTATTGCCTGTTTTCTCATCACATTATCCCACCGGCAGTTCCGGTTTATGCACTGTGCTTTTCAAGAATCTCAGCAAGCGCTGTGCCGCTGCTTGTATGACAGCGGACGATATCAGTACGGTTCTCATCTACCTCATCTAATACGCAGCGCACCATCTTGTGGGATACGGTGTTGGTAAACAGGATCAGAAGATCCGGTCTTCCGATCAGTTTATCAAGCCCTGTCTTCATCTGGGTGAAAACTTTCGCTTTATATTTATGATTTTCACAGATTTCTTTATACTGTCTGACCATACGGTCATGTCCGCCAATAATAACAACGCTCATGATGTGTTCCTCCTTTGCCCAAGGGTTAGCTTCGTCTAACTGATGATATAAGGTTAGCATATGCTAACTTTGTTGTCAATATCTGCAAATGAGACATTTTCTCATTTGGTTAGTTTGAACTAATTTTAAATTCAAATATTTTTTTATTAGAAAGAATACACTTTGACTCAATTTCAGGATTATGTTATACTTGTGAGAAGAACAGTAAAGTTCTGTTTAACTGATCATGAGTACTCACAATATTTTAATATTTCGACGTTTACAGGCTTGTGCTGATCTTTCTGCGCAGTTGTATTTTTTCATGACGGTTTTCGTATATGAAAACGCCGAACTATTTCTAACCATGTACACAACATATGGGGGTAATTACTTGAAAATCCAGGAATCCGCTGAAAACTATCTTGAGACAATTTTAATGTTAAGTGAAAAACAGCCGTATGTGCGTTCTATCGATATCGCGACCGAGCTCGGCTTCTCGAAACCAAGCGTCAGTGTCGCAATGAAAAATCTCCGGGTCAACAATCTGATCCTGGTAAATGACGAGGGACACATTACACTGACCGACGAAGGCCGCCGGATCGCCGAGACGATCTATGAGCGCCACACGGCCCTCTCCAAATGGCTGATGGACCTCGGAGTCAGTGAAAAGACAGCTCTCGATGACGCGTGCCGTATCGAGCACGATATCAGTGCTGAGAGCTTTGCGGCGATCAAGGAACATATTAAGAAATATTCTTCTGAAGCGAAGAATTGAGTAATGTAAAACTTCTCTCGAAAGTTCCATTTTCATTATGAACGTCCTTAAAAATGTCTGAAATGCAATTCAACAAAAAAGCGCAGCGATCACAGACTCCAATAAGTCCATGATCCTGCGCTTTTTATTGCCGCGCGCGATTTCCCGCACACTTTTCTTTTTATTGCTCCTCAGTCCTTATAAGCGAATCCCACAAAGGACAGCTCGCATCCGCCTGCCACGCGGCGGAAAATATTTACAACCGTACTCATCACATCGATAAACACATTGTCCTTCGTCTCAACTCTGACCCGGCTGCGGTCATCAATGATCTCGGCATCCCGGATATCCGGAAGTTCCAGGACTTCCCGCATGATCTCCGATGCCTCCTGCTCCGAAATCTTCTTTGAAAGCTGATAAAATCTTCCCATGATCTGCTCCATTTCCCTCCCGCAGGAGTTGCGTTAAAAGCGGCCGTTCCCATCGGAAGTTTTTCATGTGATCCGGGTGGATCGCGAGCCGTTTGTTAGGTGCTGCTAACTATTTTTATCATACACCTTTTTGCAGAAAATGGAAGATTCTTATTGAGAACTTTTCTCATTTAAGTAAATTATCATTTATGACATGCAATTTTTTTACACACACACTATGGCGACATTTTACCGATATTTCGCATTTCAGATCCGTAGAATATCTGAACACAGGGCTTTTCCTGCCATGACTTTTCCAGAATCTTTATAGTGCAGTACTATTTCACCCACACACCACTTGCATTGACCTTATATCCATCCGGAGTTGTCGTATTCGTCAGCATATATCCGTCAGAGCCCATATAGTACCAGAGTCCGCTCACCGGCGACTGGAACCAGGCATTTGTGAGGTAGCCGCCGGACTTTTTGTCCACCCACCAGCCTTTGGAATTGCTCTTCCACTGGTAGAGAGCACCTTTGCTGTAGAGGTACATATTGGAGAGCACACCTGACGCGCAGACATTATTGATCACAAATCTCTGTCTCCATGTCTTTCCGTCGGAATCCTTCGCCTGGATTTCAAAGACACCGGCCTGTCCTGTGTAGGAGGACTTTCCTTCCGACTTTCTCGCGTTCCAGTCCAGTGTATACTGGAGAGTACCGCCTTTCTTTACCGTTCCGAGAGACGCGCTGAAATCCCGGATCGGATTTCCCATCCCATCATATGCCCTTACCGTACAAGTCGCACTCGCTGCCGCCTCCGTAAACGTCACGACGGTTCCTCTCTTCACGATCGGCGCATCCTCCGTCTCTTTCTTTCCCGATGTATTTGTCACAGTCACATTCGTCGTCCCCACATAGGAACTGTCCGCACTCTCAACTCTCCAGGTAAATCCGGCAAACGCCGTGATCTGGAATGCTGCCGCGAAGATGCAGGCAAAGATAGCTGTCTTGATCGATTTTTTCATAGCGATCCACCTCACTTAAATTTAGCACTCATTCCATTATAGCTTATCTCCGAACGAAATGCAACTTGACGAGTCTTACGCTTCTCTTATGGAAAAGTGGCAAAATGGGGGCGGAAGAGCTACTACAGCACAAAGCCCTCGATGCCGCAGCTTCAAGGGCTTTTAAAAGCTATTCTACTCAATTCTGTCACATATAATCCAGTTCTTTCAAATCTTTAAAATATTCTGAAAACTCTTGCTCTGAGATTTTTGTTTTATCTTTATAATAACGTTCCCCTTCTGTTGCGTCCCACCCCAAATGAAATTTTACATCCATTCCAGAACCATTTATCTCCACAAACGCATAATCACCCATCATGGAGTTTGGCCGAACATCTGTCAACACCAATGCATGATGTTTTTCTGAATACCGCAGACTTCCATAATAATATCCATTATCCAATACTGTCACTTCTCCACTTTGCAGATCTGCAGAGCAGATCAGTGCATAAAAAAAAACACCATCACTCGTAATGATTAATTCTTTTTTTCCATCCCCATCTATATCTAAATAACCATACTTAGCGGGATCCGCATACCAATCAGCTATATACTGCTTGTACTCTCCATTTTGAATAAAATTTCCAAATATAGTCTCTTCTGGAGAACTATAAATCCATTTTCCTGACGCATCTACCCTATAACCAGCCGGTGTAACGATACTGGTCAGCATAGTGCCATCTGATCCCAGGTAATAATCTCCGATCTATTTATCATGAACCATATATCCGACATTATCAAAATAATACCATTTTCCGCCTATATTGCTTCATCGGCTCATCGGGTATGTACCTGTACTTTCCTGATACCACCAGCCGACATTATTTCTTTTCCATTCACCCGCAAATGCAGTATTTGACAACATAAGTACGCCTGCCATGCTTAACCCCAGGACTAACAATTTTTTCTTCATAGCTTCATTCCTCCATAAGTAAAATAAGTAATAGGACAGGATTCCTACGATCCTGCCCCATTACCTGACTTATTATTTCGCCCAAACTCCGTCTGAGTTTACATAGTAATTGCCAATTTTTGTTCTTCTCGCAAGAACGCCCTTATTTCCATCAGACTCTTCATGGAAATAGTACCAGTTATCACCAATCTTCTGCCAGCCGGTCAGCATTCTGCCTCTTGTTCCGTCTGCGATCGGATAAAGATAGAATTTGTTTTCATCCTGTGTCAGCCAATCCGTTTTCATCGTTCCGTTTTCATCGAAATAATACCACTCAACTGTACCGTTATACGGGACTTCCGCCCATCGCTTGCAGAACATTGCGCCCTGTTTGTCGCCTGCATTTTCAGTAAAGTAATACCAGATATCGTTGATATACTGCCAGCCCGTCATCATCTTTCCAAGCTTTCCGTCGGACTTCGGATTCAGATAATACCAGGTTCCGTTATCCTGATACCAGCCGGTTACAAGATACCCCTGAGCATCAAAGCGATACCATGACTTCTCGTTCTGATAATTCAGTTCTTTCCAGCAGTCTGTATACCATGTTCCATCTGCGGCTTTGCACTTCCAGCCCTTTGCATCCTGCACCCATGCGCCGTCTGCGCCGATATTTCCATAATCAGCTCTTACTGTTGCACGTCCGGAGCTGCTGTGTCCGCCGCCGCTGCTGCCACCGGAAGATTTTCTACCAACTCTGTAGTTCTGAGCCGCACGCTTTAAGTTTCCTGTTCCTTTTTCACGGAACTCCGCACTCAGTGTATGAGTTCCTACCTGATTATTAGCCTTTAAGGTCTGGCTTCTGATCGTAAGACGGGTACTTCCGGATTTTGCATCGAAATCAACACCCTCTACAAGGCGTTTACCATCAAGAGTAAGGTTGTCCCATTCCTCGATCACACCGATGGATGTCATAGTATAATCGTTGTTGTCACTCAGTAAGATATTTGGAACACGTTCCTTCAGATCATATCCCTGATCGACTGCACTATCTACGTTTGCGTCGGTGTTGTCTACAACCTTTAAGGTGAATTCTTTTGTAACATTTGCAAACTCACTATAGCTGTTCTTCATCTGAACGGTAAATGTAAATTCACCTGTTTCTAACGGTACTCCATAGAGCTCACCGTTTGGTTTTAATTCCATTCCACTCGGAAGTTTTCCATCTGTGATCTTATAGCTTACCGTATTAAAATCATACTTATTGCTGTTCTGGATCATAGAACCGTAGTGGACATATTTGACCGCGTCCGGAATCTCAGTTGTCACAATACCCGGGTCACCAACAACACCCGTCAGATTTATTACCATAATTGGCTTTCCAGCTTCCTTGATTGTCAGTGTACCTGTGAGATCCTGTCCATTTATCTCATCACCATCATAAACCAACTTCAGTTTTGCAAGATTTGCAAGTTCATCATATCCCAGTCCCTGATAACCGGAAAGATCATGCTCTCCCTTTAATGTCCAATAGTTATCCAGAGTTACAACCCACGAATCAAATAAAGCACCTTCTGCTTCCACTGATAATTTGGATAATGCCTTCGTTCCCATATTAGCAAGAATGATTCTGTGCTCATAATCATGGATACTATTCAGCATTGCTTCACGAGTTGTATAAACAACACCGTTTTCTTCTCTGGTATCTGAGCTCTCGTCTGCAAGGCTGTTCATATAAAGCCAGCTTTCACCCTGTTTTGGCTTAATGATCTGCAGCCAGTAGTTCTTTGCATTCTTAGAGTTTTCGGCTGATGCGGTATAATGAACCGGGCCATTGGAGAAGTCATGCAAACTCTGTCCGCTGATTTCTTCTTTATTGGTATACAGTTTCATTCCGTTCTGCATGGTAAATACAGGCGCTAATGAAGTTAAATCGGTATCCTCGCCTACAAGAATCGTAATGTATGAGAAATCCGCATAATCGTCTTTATAATCTCCATAAGACGGATTTAGAACCTTACAAGCAACATAATTTCCCTGTGCATCATTGATGCCATAAAATGATACCGCTGTTGAATTATCTAAGAATGCCTCCGATCTTGTATAAATATGCCAAACATATCTTTTAAGCTTTCTGCTGTCATCATCGGCTTTTCCGCTGAATACACTTACATATACACCCTTGCTGAAATCTGCTTCATATCCCTGTGTCTGATTAAACAGGCTTTCCTTGACATCCACAGCCCCTGCTGCCTTTGCCGCATCAATCGATTCATATCTTCCTATGAATGCTCCGATTATCTGGTTCTCACTTGTTGCAACTGCTTTTTCAAATGTTAAAACAAGTCTGTATGTGTCATTGTCTGCATAGGAAGCTCCCAGATTATAGACAAGTTTTTCTTCCATCCAAGGATCTTCTTCATCTTCTTCCCAGCTTGTGCTATAGGAGATGCTATTACCTGTTTTGTCATAAAGGCTTGTATAAATATGATCGCTCTCTGAGGACAAATAAAGTTTGAAATCGAAAGCATCCCCCAGTACCTGATCATTTTTATCATAACCATTCATGCGGAAGACGCTATGACTAATTCTACTTCTTTCTCCGGTTATCTCAAGATACCAACCATCATCCTTTTTTACAGCTTCAGGCGATACCTCACTTGACAAACTGTGAGTTTCTATTTTGGATATTACCGATCTTTCAAATAAGTCAGAATTGATTTTCAGAGAAACTGTCATCTCTGTATTTCCTTTTACTTCTTCTGTCGGTACATCCACATGCATCCGTCTACTAAATGCGTAATCAGAATAATACGCATCCGTTACTGTCACATTTTTGGTCGTTCCATCATCATTATGAATCGTCACAGTTGGAATCAACCAATTCTCTGTATCTGTCACTGCAATATCTACATAATAGCGAATATTGGAAGCATCCAGCTGATCCGGGTTACCTACGATCATCTCCCAGCTGGTACTTGTAGCCCCACTGGTATTAAATGCAAGATCCATCGCTACTACTCCGACAGAATCTGGATCGCTTTCATAATTATCTCTGCTGTCACGTGGTTTCCATAAAATTTCTGTTTCCGTTCCAATCTGGTTCTCACCCTTAAAAACAGTCGCCGGTTTTACACATGCCAGTTCAATCGGCGTAAATCCCGACAGATCAAGCGACAGATTTCTCTCCTCCAACGGCAGCAATGACATCAACGCCACATCATCTCCGTCCGTAAACTCTTTCTTCTCCGGATAAACAACAACCTCCTGACCTGCAACATCCATGGTCATCTGGGTAACGGCTGTTCCGTCGAAGCTTGCGGATACATAGAAGGTATGTCCGTCGATCTCGATGGAATCCTCCGGATTCATGAACCACTCATTTTCTGTTTTTCCGTCATAGGTAAACTGAACCTCATACGGGAAGAATGGGTTTTCCTCTGGGATATTGATGGTATAGCTGCCATCCTCCTCAAAATATGCGTCGCCGAGATCGTTCTCAAAATCTTCCGCGCTTACGACGTGAACATTGAAGGAACCGGTATTGTAAATGATCTGTTCCGCAGTTTCTGTGGTATTGACTTCTGTCTTTTTCTTTGTCTCTGTCTGCGTTCCAGTCTGCTCCTCCTTCTCCTTCGCATCACTGTCAGTAACTTTTTCATCAGGTGTTTCCTGATTTAATACAATATGCGGCAGCTCTGTCTCCGTCTGCTGATCCAGAATTTCCGCCGGAACCACATTAGCCGGAAGCGCCAGTGCAGCTGCCAGCATCAATGCCATTCCCTGTTTAAAGATGCGTTTTTTCATAATTTTTCCCCTTTCTTAAAATTTTATCTGTAATTCTTTCCAAGATCGATCAGTTCCTGGATCGAATACAAATGACACTGTCTCAATTCTCCATTTTTGTAATCGAAATAGATTGTTTCATCCGGGATATGAATATCACACAGATCCGGCAGATCTGCCAGTATCTCAAGGTTCTGGTCCAGCAAAAGACCGTATCTCTCACCATCTGCCCGGACATATTCTGTTAGTATGTACTCGCCGACCTCTGTCACATAGGCCAGGAAATCATCCTTCTCCAGTTCCTTTACAAACTTTCCGCTCTGCTTGTCATAAACCTTCGGAGCGCTGTGAAGTTCCGACACAAACCGGTACTTTTCTGTTGAAAATTCCTCTTCCAGATCCTTTGAAGGCGCTTCCCCTCTCTCCTCCGAGATCAGAGTGCCATCCTCCGAACTATACGCCCGGACTGTCCCATCGTACCAGATCACATCCAGCCAGGACTTTTCTCCGTCCCTTCTAAACTGCTGGTCGTAGATCTTTTCCGCCTCTGGGAAGCTTCCTTCCGCCGTCAGGGTTCCGTCACTACCATAGATCCGGAATCCATCATAACTGAAAAGCATCGCCTTTTCCCCGTCTCCCGTCACTCTGGCCTCGTCATGGGAATACTTCGCGTCGTAACGCACCACACATGTATCCTCATGAGTCTCCTCCTTCATGACGCGGATATCCGGCTGACTCCGGTTTGCCAACGCCGCGTACTCTGTCCCGAGTTCCGCAAAGCTATATTCCTCATCACTCTTTTCATGTACCAGGGCGTTCTCTCCCTGATCGAAGATGGAAAATCCCGGCTCATCCGTCACGGCAAGCACATGCTTGTCCGAAACGCTGAAATGGCTGATGTTCCATGTATCTGTGAAGGAGACCTCCTTATCATCCAGCGTATCCGGATCAAACTCAGACAGGAGATTTCCCTCTGAAACCCAGATTCCACTCTCATCTGCCTTTGCCTTCATCTGCAGGTTCGACTCCATATCACCGATATAGGCTCCCTCGTCCACATTGATGAGTCCAAAGATGCTGTGACCACTCTTTCCGGCAGAAAACGCAAATTTATCTCCATGGAAGCCGCCTGCAAACTCTGTATAATCCGAGCTCTCGTACACGATCAGGTCATCCTCCGGATGCTCTGTATCCATCACATATAGTCCGCCGTCCGAAAAACTGATCGCCAACATGGTTCCGTCCATATTCAGGCAGAAAATTGCATTGTCCGGATCCGCAAAGGAATCATTAAATGCAGAGGGCATTTTTTTATCTCCCATAGAGCGTTCCCGCAGCAGCTGACCATCTTTCATGTCATAGAATGAGACAATATTTCTGTCCCGGTCCATCGCCGCCGCAACCTGTCCGTCTCCAGAGATTGTCAGAGTCGAAGCCATTCCTGCCCTCCACATCTGCTCTCTGCTCTCAATGTTGTAAAGTGAAACTCCGTCTTTTCCCGCAGCCAGCAGATGACTATCATCGGAAAACAACGCATCCGCTAATGCTGAATCCATCATCGGGCAGGTCATTAACGATTTTAAGCTTTCCGCATCATAAACCGCAGCCTCGGACTGGTATACAGCCGCAAGCTTCTTCCCGTCCGGGGACATCTTTATCTTATAAGGAGCCGACGGAAGCTTTATAACTCCGCTCGACCGAAACTTGTCGGAGAGATCATACACTCCCAGCGCATTTGCCAGCGCCCGCTTAGATTCTGGAAGCCATTCCGGTTTCAGGATTCCTTTCGCCTCGGGAAGACCTGCAAGAGCATCCTTGACCGCCTCGTCCACATCCCCTGACTCAAGAGCACTTTTCGAGTATTCCGCAAGCTTCAGCCAGTTCTCCGTCGTCTGCATCCGCTTTAATCCCACAAATGTCATGGATGCACCTGCCGCAAGAAGCAGAAGAACTACACCGATATCCAGCCGTTTTACCGCCTTCAATCGTCTGACCCGGGGATCCCGGTCTCTCAGATGTAAAAAATCTGAACGCATGTCCTGCGCCGTCTGATATCGCAGATCCGGATTCGGATTCATCGCCTTTTTGATGATCTTTACAACCTGCGGACTATATTCTTTTTCTGAAAGCGATACGACTGCCTTCGCATTTTTTGCCGGCTTTGAACCACTGAGAAGGTGATATAGGGTTGCTCCGGTACTATAAATATCGGATCTCACATCCGGAACGATGATCTTCTTCGGGGATGCAGAAAAGCTTTTCTCTTTTCTGTTTCCTTCTTCCTTCTCTGTGGATTCTGTATCAGATTCCGTGATCGTCCTCTCAACTGTAGGATTATCAACCTCTGTCTCACTATCCTGTCCGGATTTTGATTCCGCCTCTGTCTCTGACTCGCCGTTTACTGTATCGCTGTCTGAAGAGAAATCAAGTCCGTAGTGTTCCGGTGATGCGTATCCGGCACTGCAGCCGATCACTGTGTCCTCGCCGAGCGATAAAGCAATATTAAAATCAATGAGAACGATATGGTTATCCGGTGTCCGCATCAGATTCGCCGGCTTGATATCACTATGTACAAATCCCCGCGGCGGGTCTCCGTGTGTCGGACTATGGAGATAATCAAGAGCGTCTAAGAGTTCTTTCGCCCATTGAATTACCTGAGGCTGTGAAAAATGTTCTCCCCGCTTTAATGGACGGTCAAGACTCTCTCCCTCGATATAGTCCATAACGGTATATACCGTGTCATCTTCAACAAAGAAATCATATACCTTCGGAATATTCGGATGATTCAGGTTTTTCAGAACATCTGCCTCTCGGCGAAGCAGAGCCGTTTTCGTCGTAATCCGGCGTTTGTCCGCCTTCAGGACTACTTTCTTATTCAATCTCAGATGATCTGCGAGATATACGTTTCCGCCGCCGCCGGATCCCAGTTTTCTTATGATCCGATACGTCGATGCAATAATTTCCTCCACCTGGTACCTCCCGCTTTGTTACTTTCCTTTTATTTCTTTCCCATACTCTTCATTCAGCTTGCTGTTCAGCCTGATCTTTTGGATTGTATACAGACTTCCCAAAATCACCGCAAGTCCGACGGAACACGCGCATAGAAAAATTCCACCGTAAAATAAATGTTCATTCAGCATTTTGCTTTTCCTCTGATTTTTTCATGACAGTTTCATTATGCTCAATAAAGCAAACCATATCTGTTAATACTTTGTCCAACTTTTCAAAGCCAATCCGCACGACATGGCGCCCACGGATGCAGAACTTCGTCATACCACTCCCACAAACACTCCTTAAAAAAAATCAAAAACAGCAATAATATAATCAATCCCACTGCTGCGATCTTCCAGCCCTTCTTCATACTCTCTTCCCCCTTTGTCCTTGACTTTTTCCTCCAGGCTCTTTAATATAAAAATGTTTTATAATTTACCTATTTGGAGGACTTTCCAGTGACCACATATTATTTTTCTGTTCTTCTGATCTGCACACTGGTCTTCGGCAGCATCATCGGCGCTTATTTTACGACTGCCGAGTATCGGATCCGTTTTGATAAGCCGCTGATCACAAAAGACTGTTACTGTCCGGAGTGCGGTCATGTCTTAAACGGTCTGCACCAGATTCCTGTGATCAGCTGGATCGCTCTCGGTGGAAAGTGTCACTACTGCGGAACAAAAATCCCGCTCCGCTACCCGCTTATCGAGTTCAGCTTCACATGTTTCTACGGGATTACATTTCTGTTATTTTTCACGCATCCGCTCTTTCTCTGCGGTCTGTGGATCGCTGCCGTGATCGTTCTCCTGTTCTTCCGCTGCAGTTCCCATCTTCGCGGAACGCTAAAAGGAATCATGATCTTCACCGGCTATCATCTCATCTATTCAGCCGTTTTTCTCATCATTTATGCTGCTCTTGGGCTGCTTTGACGGTCTTCAAGACCTGCTTCCGGCAGCCTTATCCAATATATAAGGCATACCTGGAACTCTAAGCAATCCGGACCAGAACTCCTGATATATTATCCTTCTCCCCCATCTCCATGACATTCCGGATCAGATATTTCAGCACGTCCTCTGCCTCTGTATCACTCTGCACATTCTTCCTTCTAATCACATCAAACAGAATATCTTCCCGGAGTCTCTTAAAAAGTCCGTCGGACCCCACAAGAAATGTCTCTCCCGGAACAAGGCTTCCGCTTGACTGATTCATCCACAATTCTTCGACCTTCCCCATAAAATTTGCCAATAATGTCTTCAACTTTCCATCCCGCTCGACAACCGATACCTCGTCTTTCGTAATCTGTGAGACGCGATCATCTATCAGCAGGATCTTGCTGTCTCCAACATGAAATACATGATATTTTTCATTCAAAAGAACCAATAGTGACATCGTGCATCCAATATCAATTCCGTTTTCCTTTCGATAAATCCAAATCAGCTCATTCAGTTCGCGAATCGTCATATCCAGATCATCTATCAAGGACTCTTCGTCAATATTTTCAGGATACAACGGCTCCATTCCAAGAAACCAACGTTCAATTCCTACCCGGATCATCTCCGCCGCGATCTCACTCTGCGCAAAACTGCCGATTCCGTCGCACACACATCCCACTGCAAATAATATTCCTTTTTTTGAACTGCTCAGGCAGCATGCCCGGTCCTGATTCTTCTTCCTGTAATTTCCTTTTACAGAAAGACAGCCTGCATACTTTCTCATTACCCCTGCCTTTCTCAGCACACCCGATAGATCATAAATCTCTTTTTGCACACGATCATGATCGTATCATTTCTTTTCAGGGTGTGCGGCATATTTGGTGTAAGATTTTCTCCACTTACGATCGTACCGTTTGAAGATCCAATATCAATGATCTGCCATTCATTTCCGCTCGGCTCGATTCGGAAATGGCGGCGGCTGACAAACGAAACCGCAGCATCAAAGTTATAATCTGAGCATGGCTCACCATTCTTGTCCATTCTTCCAATCGTCGCATGACCTTTTCTCAGATCGATCTCGATAAATTTCGGGCATGTGCATCCGGCACAATCTTCCAGTCTCAACCGGATCACGCGGTTATCATCCAGCTCTCCGTCTCCTGCTATTGCAGTGCTGTCATCCCCATCTTCCTCCTGAACATAAGAACGGTAAGCTTCAACTGTATCCTCGCCTCCTGCCGGATCAGAAACCGGTGCTGGTGTTGGTACAGATTCCCATTTCGGTGTGGACTGCACCTTCTCCGGCTCTGCCGCCTTCTTAAATCCCGCCAGCAGATCTTCCGGTTCTTCTTCCTCTTTCTTTTTTCCCTTTAAAAAGCCAAACAGACCAGCGCCCTTTTCTTTCGGTGCCTTCTCCTTCGGCTGTTTTTCCTTCTTTTTCCTGTCCTTCTTTTTATCCGGCTCATCATCTCCGAACAGGTTATTGATCAGCCGGTTCTCCTCATCGCTCTTTCCATAAGCGCCGGAACTGATTCCCGGGCGTGTTCCCTGCTCCCGGACAGGTGTCTTTTTCTCTGCCTTTACAGGCTCCTGCTTTTCTTTCTTCTCTGCCATTTTTTCCGGAATATCCTGGACAAATGAAACGATCTTCTTCATATGATCCTCGGCTGGCTTTGGCGGAGCCAGAGGCGCTGCTTTTTTCTCCACATGGTCTTTCTGAAGATGTTCCAACAGCGTCATTAAATTGGCATTCGAACTCTTGATTACACGAAGCAGATCGACCGTATAACTCTGATCATCCTTGATGTCCATTTTCAGGATCAGACCCGCAAAGAAGCTAATGATCTCCTGGTCAGAATTAGTCTGTGACTTAGTCGGCACATAAATATATTTCACTGACTGCTCATTCTTTCCGACCAGAATATAATTTTCATCCAACACAAAATTGTGGTAATCAAGGAACCAGTCGCTACATGCCTTAAACGGCTGGATCAGATTTGTGAGCAATTCAATAAATTCCCTTTTCTTCATCTGGGTCGGCATATAACAGAACCGTACCCCATCTGTCAGTTCATAACGGATTTCCGTCTCTCCATCGATTTCCATCATTTTTAATGGAAACAAAAAATCCGGGCAGTCTTTCCGAAGTACTTTCACAGCGATAAGGTCCAGATCACTTTTTTCTGCCACCTCAAGCTTTGTATAACTTTTATTTGCGTCTGAAACATCTGTCAGCATCTCAAATTCCCCTTTCCCATTTTAGAATGTATCAAAATATCTCAGTTCAAGCACTTTTATATTTTCCTGATCGTCCTGTACCATTGCTTTTCCGTTTAAGAAAGGCAGTGCGGTTGAAAATTGGGCATCGATTACCATGTTGCCATAGCGATTGATATATCCCCATTTTCCGGCATACTGTACTGCTGCCGTCTGGTTAGAAAATGAGTATGCGTCCACATACTGGCATGGAACCACAAGTTCTCCCTTTTCATCCGCGAATCCCCACTGCCCGCTCTCATCTGCTACAGCGTAGTAACCGCCTTCCATGCCCTTTGCATTCGGGAATCTCTTTTCAAAGCAGGCTTTTCCCTTCTGGTCAATCAGAAAATATCCGTTTTCATCTGCCACGACTGCATAATTTCCACTAAACACCTGATTCTTACTGTTCACCGCAACATCTGTGAATACAAAATCTGTTACATTCTTTAAATTTTGATCCAAAATTGCCCATTTTCCAGACTGTTTCACCAGAATCATTCCGTTGTCATTTAAGTGGGCATCTTCATAATTTTCCTCGCTCTGGCGGATAAAGGTATTTGAATAGATCCCGTATTTTCCATCTTTAACTCCAATGATCCTTGTTCCTGCAATCTCAGTGACCTCGTCCAGACCATTTTTGTCCACAGCATTCCAGTAGCCATTCTGGTCAATCAATGTGTAAACTCCATCAAGCTTTACGACCGCATAATTTCCGGAAAATCGTGTAGCTTCGTCATATATAAAATCCAGGCTTGTACGTCCATTCTTTCCAGTGTATCCCCATTTTTCCCCGTTCCACATGGGAATGATCCAGTTGTCCGACGGAAGTTTTCCTTCCTGATAATTCGTTCCATTCTCGCGGGTTTGATATTTTATAGACTCACAGAGCTCCACCAGCTGACTGTCGCCATATATTTCAATTCCCTGTTTTAAAATGGTGATTGCTTTCTTTATGTTGTCTTCTCCGATCAGTGTTTCCGCACGGCTCTGATACTCATCCACAAGTGCTGTCTTTGCCTCAATCCTGTCGTCGACAAGGTCTGCATATTCATCCTCCATGCCCGCTTCATCGTAAATATCGAGAAGGCGTCTTTCGTATGTGAGGTTATTCTTCGTCGAATATGTTTTTAAAGCCTCTTTGTACCCATTAGCTGCCCTGATATACAGCTTGTCTGGCAAGAAACTTTCAGCATTCTCCACCATTGCGTTCTGTTTTCTGACTCCATTCTGCAGAATCACTGCGTATCCACAAATTCCCCAGCCTGCAATCATACCGGCAGTCAGCATTAAACTGATTTTTACCTTTGCTCCGCCTACAAGATTTTTCTTTTTTGCCATCTCTTCCACCTGCCCCGTATAAATTTACAGAATATATCGAACAACCACGCCCATGTATAAAAATGGGACGAACGGAAGCCGATCTTTTTTCGATATTTTTTTCCTTAATAACTGAACGATTGAATATCCCGCCGCGATAAGGCATCCGTAGAAGATTGCTCCTGGAATGTCGTTTCCGGTTAGGTAAATACCCATAATCAGAGAAAGCTTTACATCCCCCGCTCCCATGCTTCCATGACTCAGCAGATATCCCAATCCGAAGGAGATCAAGCAGAACAGAAAGCCCAAGATAATCGACGGTATGATCTTTAAGACCGTGTCCATATCATGGATTCCATATCCGCCCAACAGAATGGGAAATAATACCAAAAGAAGCAACAATACACGATTTGGAACCAGCTGCTCTTTATGGTCTTCCACACAGAAATATGTCATGAACGCGAGCATCACGTATTTCATCTCTGATAAAATATATGGCACTTCCCCGGCGCTGTCCGTTCTCCACATCCGTAGAAACGCAATTTCTGCCGCTGCAAGGACGATCACTTCAAATTTAGACATTCCGTTGAATTTCTCTGTCTGCCAGAATGTGAGACATATATAAATTCCCGGCAGCAAGATCATTCCCGCTGCCAATATTAAATACTCATTCATTTCATACCCCTGCTATTTTGAATATGTCACGCCGTCTCCGTCCAGCCAGGCCGGGACCTCACATCTCTGAACGACGTGGATCGTCGGATCCTTCCGAAAAAGCTTAAAGAAGTACACTTCGATATCGTATTCCACCACCAAGTCGATCATCCGATACTGATCGTCGCTCAAAAAACTGCTGTTTTTGAAATTCAGGCCGTTTATTCCGTCCTTCACTCCATAGTGGATCAGATATTCATCCGCAGACATCGCCCTGTGTTTTGCGAAGCTTTCATCCAGATAAACCTGAAACATGCCGTTCGAGATACATCCGAGAAGCCACGTTTTAGCCTTTTGCTCGCCTTTTTCGATCCCAAGATATACTATGCTCCTGAGCAGCTGTTTCGGGTCACTGATAAAAACTCCCGCAGAGTTTACCAGCTGCTGTCCTTTATTGATCGTATTCTTTCCGGATTCAATGGTTCCGGAAAGGGATGATGAACCACTTTTTATTCCATTAAGGTCATCTTCAAATTGTCCGACCTGCTCCAGAAAGCTGGAGAAATCATCCAATGTCGTATCCAGTGGCGCTGTCTGCTCATCAATGTCGGCCTTTAAACCAAGGTCGGCAGAGCGGATCCCCAACGCCTCATAAAAATATGTATACGCTGAGATTTCATTTCCCATCTGATGCATGGCATACTGGATCTTATTATGAACCGCAAAAATATCAATAAAAGAAATAATTCCAAGAATCACCAGGATAAAAGGTACAAGACCGAGAATTGCTTCAACAGTCAGTAGTCCTTCTTCTCCTGTTTTTTTCCACTGCATGTACCGATTCCCTCCTTAGTAACCTCGAATAACAGAATATCCGAAATAATGGTTCTCAAGACGTTCGATCTGTGACTCTGTGCTTGTACCGGAATAAAACATCTCCGCAAAATTATCGGGAAGAACAACAAAATCCGCCTTCACTTTACAGGTCGCTTTTACCGCTGTCACGGTATCCTGCATTTTAAAGTCAAGAGACGACCATTCACCGCCTTTATGCTTTGCCTGATTCATATTTAGTGTGATCAAATTGGCCGTTCGTGAGGTAAGCGTATTTGAGTCTGTAAAAATGCAAAGCAGTACAAACATATAATCCTCATAGGTAAGGCCGAATTTATCTTCCGAGGACTCCGGAATGTCGATATGAAGCAGAGATGCGATTCCGTCAATTCCGTTCAGGTCTTCCATCTCCGTTTTCATAAAGGTTACCTTATCCCGCTCTTTTAGTTCCATCCAGTCCGCCGCTGTCTCTATAGAAGCAAACGCCAGTCTCAACGCGCCGCTGACAGAAATCCGCACAAGGGGAGCCACCGCTGCACCTACTCCTGTTGCAGCTACTGCGGTCGCTGCCGTATCTGCCACTGCACAGATTGCCTCATTTATTTCCGTGATCGCGTAACTGGCTGCAAAGTTCATCGTCTCACGGACTCCACAGATGATATTTCTCGATTTATTCAGATTTGATACCGAATTATTATATCCGCCGAGAAGATATTCCAGTTCCGCTCCATACAGGTAGTTGATATCCGGTGACATTTCGTATCCGGTCAGGCTGATGTCTTCTTTGGAATCCTTTTTTTCTTCCGTCATATTCGTTTCAAGACTGTTTTTCTTTGGTGATTTCACGCCTGTCACTCTGCTGGAAAACATTCCGAAATCATAACTGGTAACGAGAAATTTATCCAACGCATGTTCTCCGCCTGCTGACAGGTTTTTCAGGGAAAGTCCTCCTGAGAAATAATCACTGAATCCTGGAACATCTCCCGTAGCTCCGCCGGATTTTAATTGTGCTGCAATCCCCTCCGGGATATTTCTTGCCTCGGTTTGTTCAGGCTTATTCAGTTCTTCCTCCGCCTTTTCCTGTGCTTTTTTTGCCTCATCTATTTTTTTATCTCCGGCATCTTTATCGCCTTTTCCACTTGCTCCTCCTTCGCAGAATTTCTGAAGCTCCTGATAAAACTCTCCTTTATCATCCCTGAAGTCATACCATTGTCCCCAGACTTTTGACTTCCACGTGCGGTCAGTACCCGCTTCAATTTCACCACTTAAGATCTTTTCCCGGACATCTTTCAGTTCACCTACTTCATAAGCAAGATCACTTTTATTTCTTTCATTTTTCAATTTGTCCTGATTGGTCGGCTCAATCAGGTCATATACTTCCTGGAATTGATCCGAAAGTTTCAAAATATCTTCCAGATCTTTTATTTCCGCTTCGATTCCCACTCTGATGTCATCAGAACAGTCGACAAGATGCTCTTTTAATTCCCTTACCTGTTCCTTTAATGTCTTGAGAGTGTTATCCAGCATAACTGTCTGTACCCTCAGCGCGCTAATCGCTTCGCCTGCATTATCGAAATTGATTGGTTCTCCTTTCGGATCTGTCAATGGGTTCTCGTATACTAATAACTCTATCTCAAGGTCGTCAAGGTATTCATCTACATCAAAATCTTTATATTTGTCATACAGATCCGCCATGTCTGCCACTTTTTCAGCATCCTCCGGATCATCCTCTGAACTGCTGCTTTCTGTATCTGTATCTTCCTCTTCACTGTCAAACATTTCCAGGGCAGCTTCAATTTCTTCCTGGTGTTCTAAATAATAAGTATATTTTTCGTATTCCTCCGATTTTACAACTGCTTCCAGCTTATCACTGTAGGCAACAAACCTTCTCTCCAGACCATCAAGATAATCCGGATATGCTGCAATCGCTTTCAATGTATCATAATAATCCTGGATGTCTTCCATCGCCTTCTGGCTTTTTTCGGAAATTTCTTTTCTTTTTTTGATTGCATCCATATCATCATCAACAGTTTCAAATTCCCCCAGCGAACTCAAAATACCATTCTCGTCCATAACCTGTTCCACAATACGGTATTTCATAAAGTCACTGATCTGAGTCATCAGCACGTTATTATTGGAAAGACTGGCACCGTCCACTTTCTCATAGGAAATCTTTACATCGGCATCCTTGTAAGGCATAAAACCGGATAAAGCTTTTCCATCACCAACCGGATTGAAGGAATATCCCACCGTATCCGCAAGCTTATTGACTGCCTCAAGTCCCTCTTTATTCTGTGTAACTGAAAATAAGCCATACAACTCTTTCAGAAGATTGTCAAATTCACTTAAAACTGCGTCACCATAAGTATCCGCCGCCATAACAGCCTGGGAACTATAGAGATTTAACCGTGCCACGTCAACCATAACACTGCTGATTGCAACGACCGGCACCATCATCAGGGTCAGGAAGACTGTGATGATTCCATGACTGCCTGTTCTCTTCTTCTTGTTTTCTTTTTTCCAGATTTTTTTCATTATTTTCATTCCTGAAACTCCCCTTTTCTATGCTCCAAGAATTTCTTTTAATTTCGAGTAGGCCGCAGAAATTTTTCCTGCAAAATTCCGGGCCACCTCTCCGAGCTTTGTGTCTTTCACGAGACTGATCGCATAATCTCCATTTCGGATCAGACTGTCATGATCCACCACCGCAACACGGGCCGTAGCGGAAATTTGGTACTTATTGTCGATTCCAAGAATTGAGAAATCCAACGGCGATGAGACTGTCTGCGTTGCAGTCGCCTCAAATTGTTTTAACAGTACATAATTGCTGTAATCGATCGTAAGTGAAAGGTCGTTCCGATACAGAATGCGTTCCGCTGTAGATTTAAAATACTTTTCAAAATCCTTCTGGGAATTCAGATTGTTCCCGTCTCCAAACATTCCTCTATAGGGAGAAAGAGGACGCGAAGCGGAATATGAGTTTCCCGCTCCCACCTGATAATCGCTGCCTTCCGTATACTCCATCTCCGCATTTTTTGTCACATAAGTGTCCGTTACCGTATTCTTATAATAGACAAGGGTTGTCTCCAGTGCGGCCTGAAGACTTGCGCGCTGAAAGAGGAATAGCGCCAGATAAAGAAGCAGTAATGTACTTAACACAGCAATTGGAAGTATGACGATTGCTTCCACAGCAATATGTCCTTTTTCTTTTTTTCTGTTCATACGCTATTCCCCCGTCTTTGCAGTAATTCACACCTATTAAATAGTTGTTTTGAAAATAATATCCATCAACTTGTTAGTCCACTCCTGAAGTCTGCCCCAGAATGTGGTAACTAACGTAACAACAATTACTAAAATAAGAAGTGTTGCAACTACGTTTGAAACGCCATCCTGCTCTTCTAAAAAGCTCTCCAGTTTGTCTTTTGCCACATTTGCTCTGAGCATAGCATTAATGCAGATCTTGTCTAACATTTTCATTCTCGTTTCCTCCTCTTGATTTGTATATTACCATCAATTCCCTTTTCTGAATTACAGGTTAAAACCTGCCATAGCGGGAACAATGATCACAACCAGAATTCCGATAAACATCAACATTGTCGGAATATACAGCCGGTTCTGAACCGCTTCACTCATTCGTCTGGCGCTGTGTTTTTTATCCAGCCAGCACTCGTCATTAATTTCTTTCAGATCATCCGAAAGGTTTGCGTTACCTGACGCATAGCTCTTACTGATAACCGTGATCATCTTATCCAGATATTTATTGCTGCATCTGCACTGCATACGTGTAAACGCTCCCTGAAGTGTTGAAGATCGGTTCATCTCCTTCACCACAAGTGTCAGTTCCTGATAAATCAGGGAAGTGTCGCTCTGGGCTGTCTCCTCGATCGCGCGGGTAATATTCATTCCAGCTGTTACCAGAAGTGTAATTTTTGAGACTGCATTCGGAAAATCCCGATCCAGCTCTTCCTGACGTTTTTTTGCTCTTGTGAGTATACCGTCATACGGAAGGTATCCATACAGGGTACATCCTATAAATGATGCCATCATCGGCATTAAAATACCGCCTGTTTCTTTTCCTGCCGCGATCATCAGTGTTCCCATCAGGCAGGCCAGAATTAGACCGATCCACATAAATGCCACCAATGATGCCAGAAGGAAATATGCATAAATAGCCGAATTTCTCTTTCCACTTGTCTCCTGGTTTCTCTCGAGTTCAATAAAACCAGACTGTTCACAGCTCGCTGTCAACTTCTTTAAAACTTCATTGTCTCCGTCCAGCTTCAGATCGATCAGCATCTGGTACCCGAAAAGGCAGATATAATCCAAGAATGAAAATGTCGATCCGCTGTAATATTTTTCTTCCTGATTCCTATAGTTCTCAATCTGCTTGTCCCAGTCGCGAACTTTCTTCTTTGCCTTTTTTTCTTTATCTCTGCGGTATTTTTCGTACTCTTTCAAATATGCCAATCTTTTATCTTCCAGATCTATTCTCGAAAACCGGTTCGACCAGGCTCTGGAAAGAACAATTTCAGCAGCTGATGTTTTTCCTGCCTTTCCCGTTTTCACAAAAAAGAGCACTATTCCCACCGTTGCCACTATCATCAGTATTATCGCTGCCACAAATTCCACCTCCGTTTATACGTCAATTTCTGCGGCTCTCGTTGCTATCACATACGATACAAATGTGCAGACCACACCAACTGTTGCTGCAATGCGTCCGATAGCTGTTGTAAATAATGAGTCCATGAAGCCGCTTCCCATTGTGGACATCATAATTACAAGTACCAATGGAAGGACTAACATCATGTACGCCTCAGACTTTGCAGAGTTGATCTCTGTCTGGATCTCCATGGCAATCTCAACTTTGTCCTTGATAATGTCGCGGGTCTGGGCAATGATATATCCGAAATCGCTTGTCTTTCCTTCAATCGTCTTGTAGATTGCGGCAAAGCTCAGCACATCATCAATATCGCTCCGCTCACCCAGTTCCTCAAATCCCTTCACCATGGGAATTCCAGCATGTCTGTAATCACTCACGATCAGGGCAATTTCCCGGACAATGTCGGAATCCTGATTGTAGATCATCTGAAGTTCTCTCAATGAATCCTCAACTGCATTTTCCATCGACCGTCCGCTTCCTCCGCTGATGGAGATCGAAATAATTTCCAGAAATTCTTTAAATTGAAGTCTCAGTTTTTCCTGGCGTCTCTTTGTCACAGTCTGAGAATAATTCTTTTCCTGCCAGATTCCGATTATAAATCCACCGATCACTGCAACCGGAATAAACCGATAGTAGATAAACAGCACGGCACCGATCATCACAGAGAAAAACAGATATGCCAGCACATGCTGTCCCTTTGTCATATTACACTCATAATATTTGAGCCTTACCTTATTCTTCTCGTCCATCATTTTCCTCCAGATAGTCATATACTCCGGCCAGAATGAATTTTTCCTGATTCTGTATCTTGTTTTCTGTCCTTACCAGTCTTCCGGATACTTTCTTTAATGTTGACTTCTCATCCTCTTTAAATTTGTAGATTGAGTTCAGCGTTACTCTTCCATCTTTATAGCCAGTAACTTCCGTAATCTCCATACACTTTCTGGAGAAGTCGCGCAGTCTTGACAGATGTACGATATAGTCCACAGCGGAAGCGATCTGCTGCCGGATCGCCTCAAGCGGAAGCTCTGCACTTCCTGTAAGGACCATTGTCTCCAATCGGGAAAGCATTCCTTCCGGAGAATTTGCATGTCCGGTGGAAAGGCTTCCATCGTGTCCGGTGTTCATGGCCTGAAGCATATCCAGTGCCTCCGGTCCACGGACCTCTCCGACGATGATCCGATCCGGTCGCATTCGCAGGGATGCTTTGATCAGATCACGGATCGTAATTTCATTGGAATCCTTCGAATTCGCCTTTTTCGTCTCCATGCGTACCAGGTTTGGAATATTCTTGATCTGAAGTTCGGCGGAATCCTCTATCGTGATTACACGTTCCCACGGCTGTATGTAATTTGACAGTGCGTTTAAAAATGTTGTCTTACCACTTCCGGTTCCGCCGCATACAAACACATTGTGTCTGGTCGCCACAACCTTTTCCAGAAAGTCCGCTGCTTCCGGAGTGATGGATCCGTAGGAAAGAAGTTTTTCGATCGTCATCGGGTTTTTCGAAAACCGTCGGATCGTGACGGTTGCCCCGTTTAGCGCAACCGGCGGGAGAACTACATGAACACGTGATCCATCATCGAGTCTTGCGTCAACGATCGGGTTACTGGCATCGACTGTTCGGTCCATGCTGCTGACAAACCGCTTTACAATACGTTCCAGATCCTCACTGCTCTCAAAGTGCTCTTCCAGCTGCATTAATTTTCCGCTTTTCTCCACAAAAATCGTGTCATATCCATTGATCATGACCTCCGTGATATCCGGGTCCATAATGATCTTGCCAAGAATTCCAAGACCTTCTACAGATTCTGTCACTGTGTATTTCAGTGTCTTTTTATCTTTGAATGACAGATTCTGATAGTACCAGTAGAGACCTTCATCATTCTGTCTCGCCCATTCGATTCGTTCCTGAATCTTATGATCGATCAGATCAGACATTTCATTTTCCGAGTACTCCCGCATCCGTCCTGCTTCCTGAACGATCTTCTTTAAAACGGCAACTTCATCCATAAAATATTCTTTTGCCATAAAAAACCCCTTTTACATTATGATTCCAGAATTCTGTCGATGTCCATTTCTCCATTTTTTTCGATCGCATGCAGAATATTTTTCATCTGTAAATTTCCATAATTGTGGATCAGTCCCGCCTCAGCAAAGGCATTTTGTCTGCAGTATGAGGAATTACTTTCAGCGAAATTATGGACTACCAGCATTTTTTTCTTATATTCATTGACGATTCCCTGTCGTAAAAACAGCTGCATCTTCATAGAACACAGCTCCCCAGGTTTTTCTGTCACGACGATCGTATCAGAGATTTTCATTACCGCCGCTTCCATAGATCCAATACCACTGTTGAGGTCTACGACCAGAACATCGCACACACCGCTCTTCTGGATCTTATGGATAATGTCCTCGATTTCCTCCCCTGAAACAGCCTTATGATCCGCAAGCCGCTCAAATCCCTCGACATAGCAGATATCATTGACGCCTTGTTTCATCAGGCCTTTCATTTTTAATTCGAAGTTTACACTCTCGTCTGCCGCGGCTTCAGCCAGTGCTACAATCCCCGGCTCCTGATATGGATTCAGTGCATCGGCACTGCACAATGCCTCCAAGCTTAAAAACAGAGGTTTCTTTCCTTTTTTTGCTGCCAGACCGGCGATTGCAAGGGCAACCGTAGTCTTTCCGCTTCCTCCAATAGGAGAATATACCGATACGACTGACATTTTTCCCGCATGATCTGATTCGTAGGAATATCCGGCTTTTTCTGCATATGCGCGGATCATATCCTTATATATTTTACTGATTCTCTGGTATTTTGAAATGTGAACACATTCCTTATAAAGACTTGTATTTTCCGCCTCTTCACTGTAAAGGCAGATCGGCATTTTCACCCTTGAAAAATTAATCCTTGATTCCGACAGATCCGGGTCAAACATTACAACATCAAAGGACTCATTTTCCATCGCATTCTCAAGTTTATCTGCACTGGTATAAACATAGATCGTCAAATCGCTGTAGCCCTGCAGCTCTTCGGATATTTTTCTCAGGTACTCTTTATTTGAGTCTGCTATTGCAAGTAAAATATTCATACCAAGTCCCCCATTTATTTTCTTTTTTGTAATTATTTGAACAGAAGCAAAATGTCTCCTATTTACTAAAAATAAAATACCATATATTCCCTAACTTTTATTATGGCGTTCAAAATCGACCCACTTTTCGACAAAAAAAGAGAAGCTTCTCTATTGAAAAGAAGTTTCCCTTTTTAACTGTTTTGATGTTTTCTATTACAGCCCCCATCGCTGCAAAAGTACTTCCGCTTCCTCTTCACTGATTCCTTCTGCATTCTGGACCGACTGATCATTTTCACGGGCAAGAGGAACCGTTGCGGCAAAAGGATATTTGTTCAGGTATTTACAGTTGGAGATGTAACACTTTTCTTCTGAATTATCTCCTGTGAAGAATACCTGTCCACAGATAGCACCTGCATACCCGCTATAATTTTCATTTACCAGTATATCGCCTGCAGCCAGACAATTTTTGATAAAACCACCATTCATTTCCCCTGCAATCTCACCCATACAGGAACCGCCCATCATAATCCTTGAACGCTGGATATTCCTTTTCATCTCTGACTCGTACACTTCCTGTTGTTTCACAGTTTATAATTGTGGATCTGCTTGCATATCCGCAGATTCCACCGAATATCCCACGGCTATCACGATAACTGATATCTCCGTGGAATGCACATTCAGTAATCACAGCTCCGCTTTGGCACCAACCAACGATTCCTCCTACACAGTCCGTTCCATTAGTAACTTCTGAGCAGACAGCCATATCAACTGAACAGTTCTCAACTTTTACATTTCCGACAATATTTCCGATAACTCCTCCCGCATACGTATTGGAATCGTTTATATAAAGATATCCTTTTTCAATTTTTACATTTGAAACACTGCCCGTAAAAAGTTCTCTAAATAAACCAATCCCAAACCAGTCTTTTACTGACCGTACATACATTCCACTGATCACATGCCCATCACCATCAAAACTTCCCTTAAAAGAATTGCCAACCGGTTTCCACTGATATTCCGGTGGAGTCTCTTTCCAGTTTTCATAATTTTCAACATCATTTAACTGGATATCTGCTGTGAGCACATAATATGCCTTATTATATTCCTGCGACCAGTCGTCATTTACCTTTCCCATCAGGGCTATCTGTTCTGCTGTGGCGATCTGGTATGGATCTTCCTCTGTTCCGCTTCCGCCTGCAAATGAATCTGCTGCCTCTAGATATGGAATCTCTGGCTCCTCCGCTTCAGCAGTTGTCTCGGCCTCTATCGTCGTTTTCTCTGCTGCCGCCTGTGTCTATTTTACGGATGGACTGCATCCATACAAAATCAGACTGGCCAATATCTCCAAATAAATCAGTTTTTTCTTTAACATCCGCGTATCTCCTGAAATAAGTTCTTCTAATAGTTCAAAAAACAAGCTTATTATCTCTATTTTTCGATTCTGTTCAGATATGCGAAATACCTGTTCTTCGTCTCCACATACCTCCTCTTACTGATCGAAATCTCCTCCCCATTTTCCAGCTTAAAGCTTTCATTCTCGATCCGTCTGATATATTTCATATTGACAAGAAAGCTCTGATGGCAGCGCACAAAGGTATCTCCCATCCTCTGTTCAAGATCCGATATTTTATCGCGGCACACCTCTTCTCCCTCATAGGTGTGGATCATGGTCCGGTGGGCCCGGCTTTCCAGATACAAGATCTCATCGAGATAGAATATCTGTTTATGGTTCCGACACATGATCGTAACTCGTTTCTCATCATTTTGTTTCTGCTTTTCTTTTGCTATTTCAAGAAGTTTCTTTAAAATAATCAGATCCACCGGCTTTGTAAGGTAGCCGAGGAGATTCACCGGTTTCAGAAAAATATGCTGGGAGTATTTCTTTGCATCCTCCGTCATATAGATGATCTGAAGTTCTGGATACCTCTGATTTAACTCATATGCACAGTCAATTCCCTCCTGCCGCTCTTTCGTTTTCAGAAGTGCAGGATTAAACTCATGACAGATATCCATGATCAGTACATCCGGTCGATTTCCAGCCTGGAATTCTTTTTTCAGTTTTCTGATATCCTGATAGGTATCAACGTTTTCTATGCCAGCTATTACCCCCCCCCCTGGAAAACATACGTTCGACAGCGAGCAGTACTTCCGCCTGATCGTCACACACTGCAATTCTCATTTTATATCCCCTTACATTTTCAATACTTTTACTTTCTAAATCTTCTCCTCTCCGCTATTCAGCGATTTTATTTCACACTTTTTTCACATAATTATTCTCTAATTGCAGATTATACAATACGATGACTTTCAGTTTTCACCGCCGTCAAAATCGCCCCATTTTTCGGCAAAAAAAGAGAAATATCCTCTCCCGAAGACATTTCTCCTACATTCCAATCCCTCTATATTCTCTTGTTTCTTCCCCTTCCTACACCTCCCCAATCCTCTTCTCCATCTCCCCCAGCATATCCTCCGCGGCCATCCATTCGCCCATCTCCATCATTCCCATGACGACCATCATCTGGTTGTTAAAATCGTGTTCGAGTTTTCTCTGATCGGTCTCGAAATCTTCCATGAGTTTTAAGTGACTTTTTTCGATCTCAAACTGGTCATTCAGCGCTTTTAACAGTTTCTCATTTTCCTGACGTCTTTCTGTCTCCTGAGCGATGAGCGGAAGGAACATGTAGATCATAATGATCAGGATAAAAAGGAACTGCTGACCAATGGAGACCGCATACTGTTTTTTCGTAATATAATCCATGTAGGGATACATTCCAGCGAGAACGCTGACTGCGATCAGCGCTGTGACTATCTGGCTTTTTTCGCGGAACAGAGATCGTCTCCACTTTATGAGGAAAACCAGTCCCATGAGGATCAGACTTAAAAGTATGGTCTCGCATGTCATGGCACGTACATAATCGTAGACCCCCCAAAATGAGCCTGTGACCAGCCAGCCATTATTTACAAATATTGCATTGCAGATAAGCTCCGCAACCGTCGTACATCCGATCGCGATTACCACCATCAATATGATTCTTTTCAGGGAATCGCCAAAGCACAGAAAGATGCCACTCAGATAGATCCCCATCAGTACCCAGCTCGTCATTCCGATCACTTCCTGATCACTCAGCGAATTCATATATTCTTTCGCGCTGCATGAAAGAATATTGAAAATGATCTGCAGGATCAGCACCTTTGTAATTGTCCCCCGCCATTTCAGTGTCTGCATCAGAAAAAAGGTCGTGGGCATCAGGCCAAGTGCGCAAATCAGTATGCGCAAAACCGCATCCGTGTTCATGCCGTTCTCCCCCTCTCCTCTTCCGCACCGGTTCCCGCCGCGTCCAGGATCACCGTGCTCTTATATATCTTTTTCTCCCTGTCGATCTTCACATTGCAGTTTCCGCCATACATCTTTGCGATCTCACGAAGGATCCTGCTGCCATATCCGCGCTCGCCGCCTTTTTCCATTCCGAGATACTTCTCAGCAAACGGATTTTCCACTGCAATCACGAGATAGTCTGCCTTCACCTGGATATCGGCCCGGATCCATCTCGCACTTTCCGGAAGATATTCCACCGCCTCCATGGCATTGTTCATGAGATTCGAAAGAATGCTGCACTGGTGGATCCTTGAAATTCCCGGAAGCCCCCCCACGTGCGCATCGACGGATAACCGGATCTTCACCTTTTGGCATCTGATCTCGTACTCCTCAAGAAGTACATTTAGGATCATATTGGAACAGTACTGGCCTGTCCGGTTCTTCTCGATCTCCTTCTGAAGCTTTGCCGCCGCAGATCCCCGGTCTTCTGTGTGAAGATCGTTTTCAGCCTCTTTCACGATCCGCAGAAGATCTTCCCGCCTCTTGTTCAGGCGCTCCGCCTGCACTTCGGCGCTCTCCTCTTCCATTTTCTTTCTGTTCAGTTCATGTTTCAGCCGCTCTTTTTTCTGATCCAGCACCTTATTTTTACTGTTCCGGTAACTGTTTATAACCAGCACTGCTTCCGTAAAAAAGCTGATGGCGACCACCGGAATACCTATCTGATTCCAGGCTGACGGGATGCCCTGAAAGAGCATATGGTTCATTATAAGAAGCGTAAACTGGCAGATTGTAAACAATATAAGAACGATCATGATACCGCGTCCTCCAGATACTGAAAATACCTCGTCCGCGCTTCCATGTACCGCTTTTTGCTGATGGGAATCTCCTCCCCGTTTTCCAGTTTAAACCGGTCATGCTCCACCCGCCGGATATACTTCATATTTACAAGAAAGCTCTGGTGACACCGTACAAAGGTTTCACCCATCCGCTCCTCCATATCTGAAATCTTATCATGGCACACCTGCACATTTTCGTATGTATGAATCATGGTCCGGTGAGCGCTGCTCTCCAGATACCAGATCTCATTGAGATAAAAGATCTGCTGCTGGTTCCGGCACATGATCGTCACCCGCTTTTCATCTTCTTGGGCCCGTCGTTCTTTTGCGATCTTAAGAAGCTTTTCAAGGATATCCGCGTTCACCGGCTTCGTGAGATATCCCACGAGATTGACCGGCTTCAGGAAAATATGCTGGGAATATCTCGTCGTATATCCGGTCAGGTAAATGATCTGCAGCTCCGGGAATTTCTGATTCAACTCATAGGCATAATCGATTCCCTCCTGCCGCTCTTCCGTCTCCGGAATTTTTGTATTATATTCATGGCAGATATCCATGATCAGGACATCCGGTCGTTTTCCATCTTCAAATTCATCCCTCATATGCCGGATATCCTGGTAAGTTTCGACACGCTCCACCTCCGGAATCTCTCTCAGCATATTTTCGACGACATCCAGCACTTCCGGCTGGTCATCGCATACCGCAATGTTCATTTCCATGTTCCCCCATGTATTTCATTTCTCTCGTTTTAGAGAGCTTTTATCGATAAGATTCTTTTCGATCAGCCCAGCAATTATAGGCCTCTCTCCCTTAATATTTTTGCTCCGTTTATTCTGTTTTTTCTTTTTTTACCAGTCAATCATAACATACTTTCCTTTTCGCTTCAAGTTCGCAGGTTTCCCCATAAAATCCCGCAAAATCCCCCATTCTCCCGTCCTTTCCACATTGACATCCCCTCTCAGTATGCGATATAATTCTTATTAACTATCTTCAAAGATTTTAAAGGGCAAAATCATCATTTTTTTTGCCCCCAGACATCTTTTAAACGCTTACTTGAGGGGGTATTTTAAGTTATTATGAATGGTGCAGAAGCTATGGTCAAATGCCTCGAGGAGGAGGGCGTAACCAGGATCTTCGGATATCCGGGCGTTGCGATCTCCCCGTTTTATGAGGCCTTATATAATGCCGGAACCATCGAGCATGTCCTTGTCCGTCAAGAGCAGGCGGCCGGACACGCCGCAAGCGGCTATGCCCGCATCTCCAGAAAGGCCGCCGTCTGCGTCACATCTTCCGGTCCTGGCGCGACAAATCTGATCACGGCGCTGGCAACGGCCTACGCCGACAGTATTCCGCTTATCGCGATCACCGGACAGGTCAATTCCAATCTCCTTGGACGTGACGTATTCCAGGAAGCCGATATGCGTGGTTCCACCGAGTCCTTCGTAAAATACAGCTATCTTGTAAAGAGCGCTGACGATATTCCGCGTATCTTTAAGGAAGCTTTCTATATTGCTTCCACCGGAAGAAAGGGACCGGTCCTCATCGACATCCCCTGTGACGTCCAGATCGACCTCTTAAAGAAGTCCTTCGACTACACGTCCGAGGTCAATATCCGCGGATACAAGCCAAGTACAAAGGGAAATAACCCACAGATGCATAAAGTGGTCGCTGCGATCAATAAAGCGAAAAAGCCTCTGATCTGTGCCGGCGGCGGTGTTATCCTTGGAAACGGCGAGGAGTGTGTCCGCCAGTTCTGTGAGAAGAACAATATCCCGCTTGTAACAACGATGATGGGCATCGGCGTTATGCCGAAAAACCACCCGCTGTACTTCGGAATGCTGGGAAATAACGGAAAACCCTATGCAAACCGTGCAGTGGCAAACAGTGACCTTCTGATCATTGCCGGTGCGCGGATCGCCGACCGTGCCGTTCCTAAACCGGAAAATCTGGAACAGCAGGTCAATATCATCCACATCGATATCGATACCGCCGAGATCGGTAAAAATCTCGGACCTACGATCCCGCTTGTCGGTGATATCAAGAGCATCTTCGATCGTCTGCTGCAGGAGAATATTTCCATCGATACCTCAAACTGGATCGAGACACTTCAGGATATCAAAAAAAGTACGGTAGACCATCGTGTCTTCAGTGATAAGCTCGTAAATCCGATGCTTTTAGTCCAGCACCTCTCTGAGAAGATGGACGATGACGCGATCTATGTTGCAGATGTCGGACAGAACCAGCTCTGGTCTGCCGACAACTATGTGATGAAGAACGGCCGTTTCCTTACAAGCGGCGGTATGGGAACCATGGGATACTCAATCCCGGCCGGAATCGGAGCGAAGATGTGTACGCCGGACAAACAGGTCGTCGTTGTCTGCGGTGACGGTTCCTTCCAGATGTCCATGTACGAGCTTGGAACCATCGCGGTAAACAAGGTCCCGATAAAGATCCTCGTCATGAGAAACCACTATCTCGGTCTCGTCCGTGAGCATCAGGAAAAGACTTACGAGGAACACTATTTCGGTGTTCAGCTCTACGATTATCCGAAATATGCTGAAATCGCCGCTGCCTACGATATGGACTATTTCCACTGCGACAGCAACGAAACTCTCGACGCAGAGCTCGACCGTTTCCTCGCCTGCGACAAGGCCTGCATCATGGTCTGCGAAGTCGACAGCCACAACAACACAAAATAAGGAGAACGCAAGATGAAAGGTATTTTTTCTGTACTTGTAGAAAATAAAGACGGTGTTCTCTCCCAGATATCCGGTCTTTTCGCGAGAAGAGGCTTCAACATCGACAGTCTGGCCGTGGGCGAGACGGAGCGCCATGACATTTCCAGCATGACCATCGTCTCCACCGGCGACCAGCGCACTGTCGATCAGATTGAGAAACACTTAAACAAGAAACTGGACGTGATCAAAGTCCGCCGCCTCGAGGAGACCCGCAGCGTCCTCTTGGAGATGATGCTCATCAAAGTCTCCTACTCCGCGACAAACCGCAGCTCTTTGATCGAACTCTGCAGCGTTATGGGTGCCAAGATCGTCCACGTCTCCCCAAAGAGCATGGTCATCGAGTTCCATGCAGCACCGGATGTGATCACAGATTTTATTGAACTTGTAAGAAGCTTTGGTATTCTGGAGCTTCAGCGGACGGGTACGATCTGTATGTCGAAAGACTGAGTACCAAAGACCTGAAATTGTTTGCCGTATATTTTTCGTCAAACATCTCCGGTCTTTTCTAAATCGAATCAAGTATCACAATAAACTTTGTTTATACTAAATTAGATTGTTTTATAAAAAAATGTCATGAATATAAGCTTTCTTTCCAGATGCTTTCTTTCATGACATTTTTTAGTTCTTTGCGTCTTGCCGCAACAATTTTTTATTCCTATTCAGCCTTATCTAATACTGGCTCATATTTTCTATCTTCTTACCCGCGCTCCGCCACAAATTTCTCCACTTCCTCATACTCCGGGATACTCGGAGCTGCGCCGTTCCGGCTTACGGCGATGGCACTGGCGGCACTTGCCGTTTTCAGGATCTCCGGAATCTCTCTTCCTTTTGTGATTCCAGACAGGAAATATCCACAGAAGGTATCTCCCGCCGCAGTGGTATCCACTGCTTTAACTTTATAAATATCCTGTTTGAAGCACCGGGTCTTATCAAAATACCAGGACCCATTTTCACCCAGCGTCAATACAAAAGCGGCATCCGGATATTTCGTCTTCAGCTTCTCCATGATCTCTTCCGGTTCCTCACTCTCCGCTCCGGAAATCTCTTTTCCCTCGATCTCGTTAAGAATAAAATAATCCACCAGATTCATCGGGATCGTCTTCAGATTCTCGTTGATCGGGGACGGATTCAGCGCGACCTTCGCTCCGGCCTTCTTCGCCGTCTCAGCTGCATATCCCACATTGGAGATCTCGTTCTGGAGAAGGACGATATCTCCCTCTTCCACCTCTTTTACCGCCTCGTCGATCATTTCTTTCGATACGGAATCGTTGGCTCCGCCGCAGATGATAATATTGTTCTGTCCATTCTGATCCACCTGGATCACCGCGTGACCGCTGGCTCCGGAAAGACTCTTTGTACCTTCTGTATGTACCCCGGACGCCTTGAGAACATCTAAGAGCATTCCCCCGTCCGCTCCAACAGCGCCCACATGATGCACTTCCGCCCCGGAACGTGCCAGAGCGATCGACTGATTTAATCCTTTTCCGCCGCAGGCCTCCGCATACGTTCTCGTCTTGATCGTCTCTCCCGGTCTTACAAAGTGATCCACTCCGTATACACGGTCAATATTCAGAGATCCAATATTTAATACCTTCATATTGCTTCTCCCTTTTCAAAAGATCCCCCAGAAAAACTTCCGGGGGATCTCATTTTTACATTTTATAAAGATTCAACTTTACGCTTCGCGTCAGTCAGATCCTATTTGTAACCTTTCTCATGAAGAGCAGCCTGTGCAGCAGCAAGTCTTGCGATCGGTACACGGAACGGTGAGCAGCTTACGTAGTTTAAGCCAACCTTGTGGCAGAACTCTACGGAAGACGGATCTCCGCCGTGCTCGCCGCAGATACCGCACTTCAACTCCGGACGTGTTGCACGTCCTTCCTTAACTGCGAGCTCTACGAGACGGCCAACACCAGTCTGGTCAAGTCTTGCGAACGGATCAGACTCGTAGATCTTTGCCTTGTAGTAGGAATCAAGGAACTTACCGGCATCGTCACGGGAGAAGCCGAATGTCATCTGTGTCAGGTCGTTTGTACCGAAGGAGAAGAACTCAGCTTCCTCAGCGATCTGGCCTGCAGTAAGGGCTGCACGCGGGATCTCGATCATTGTACCAATGTGGTACTTCATATCGGAGCCTTTCTCTTTCTTAACCTGCTCAGCAACTTCAACAACGATGTCTTTCACGAACTTGAGCTCTTTCTTCTCGCCAACGAGCGGAATCATGATCTCCGGAACGATCTCATAGCCCTCTTCTTCCTGGACTTCGATTGCAGCTTCCATAACGGCACGAGTCTGCATCTTTGCAAGCTCCGGATAAGTAACTGCAAGACGGCATCCACGGTGACCCATCATCGGGTTGAACTCGTGAAGTTCGTCGCATTTCTTCTTTACTTCATCAACAGTGATGCCCATATCTTTTGCAAGATCAGCCATCTCTTCCTCTGTCTTAGGAGTGAACTCATGCAGCGGCGGATCTAAGTAGCGGACTGTCATTGGTCTGCCCTCGAGTGCCTTGTACATAGCCTTGAAGTCGCCCTTCTGGTACGGAAGGAGTTTGCTTAATGCTTCCTCTCTTGCCTCTACTGTATCAGAAACGATCATTCTTCTTAAGTTGTGGATTCTCTCCGGATCGAAGAACATATGCTCAGTACGGCAAAGGCCGATGCCCTCTGCGCCAAGCTTAACTGCGTTCTTTGTATCAGCCGGTGTATCAGCGTTTGTGCGGACACCAAGTTTTCTGAAGGAGTCAGCCCAATCCATGATTCTCTTGAAGTTTCCGCCTACGGATGCTTCCTGAGTCTTGATATCACCATTGTAGATCTTACCTGTTGTACCGTCTAAGGAGATGTAATCGCCCTCGTGGAAGGTATGTCCGCCGAGTGTGAATTCCTTCTTCTCCTCGTTGATCTTGATCTCGCCGCAGCCGGATACACAGCAGGTACCCATACCACGTGCAACTACTGCTGCGTGGGATGTCATACCGCCGCGGACTGTTAAGATACCCTGTGCAGCGTGCATTCCCTCGATATCCTCCGGGGATGTCTCAAGACGAACTAAGATCACTCTCTCGCCCTTGCCGCCGATACCAGCTGCCTTAGCGTCATCTGCTGTGAAGCAAACTTTACCAGCTGCAGCACCCGGGGAAGCCGGAAGAGCCTGTCCGATCACTTCGCCTGCCTTTAATGCAGCCGGATCGAAGGTCGGATGTAATAACTGATCAAGGGATTTTGCTTCGATTCTGCAAACAGCTTCCTCAGGAGTGATCTGTCCCTCATCAACTAAATCGCATGCGATCTGGATTGCAGCCGGAGCGGTTCTCTTACCATTACGTGTCTGTAAGAAGTAGAGCTTACCTTCCTCGATTGTGAACTCCATATCCTGCATGTCGTGGAAATGATTCTCAAGTTTCATAGCCAGTTCCATGAACTGCTTGTAGCACTCCGGAAGATCTTTCTCAAGCTGAGAGATCGGCTGCGGAGTACGAACACCGGCAACAACGTCCTCGCCCTGTGCGTTGATCAGGTACTCACCGAAGATACCTTTTTCACCTGTGGACGGGTTACGTGTGAAGGCAACACCTGTACCGGAGGTCTCACCCTTGTTACCGAATACCATGGTCTGTACGTTTACTGCGGTACCCCAGTCGCCCGGAATATCATTCATACGACGATAAACGATTGCACGCGGGTTGTCCCAGGAACGGAATACAGCTTTCACAGCTCCCATTAACTGTTCCTTCGGATCCTGCGGGAACTCTTCGCCCTTCATAGCCTCTTTGTATACAGCTTTGAACTTCTCAGCGAGCTCCTTTAAATCGTTAGCGTCTAACTCTGTATCATAGTGAACGCCTTTTGCTTCCTTCATTTCGTCGATGATCTTCTCGAAGTAGGACTTCGGAACTTCCATAACGACGTCGGAATACATCTGGATGAATCTTCTGTAGGAGTCATATGCGAAACGCGGATTACCTGTCTTCTTTGCGAAACCTTCTACTGCTACATCATTTAAACCGAGGTTTAAGATGGTATCCATCATACCCGGCATAGATGCACGCGCACCGGAACGTACAGATACAAGTAACGGATCCTCGGTATCACCAAATTTCTTTCCGTTCACGCCCTCGAGCCATGTTAAAGCCTCAAAGATCTGATCCTGGATCTCTTTTGTGATCTGTTTTCCGCTGTTGTAGTAGTCTGTGCAGGCTTCTGTTGTTACTGTGAATCCCTGCGGGATCGGCATGCCAAGATTTGTCATCTCCGCAAGGTTGCAGCCTTTGCCGCCGAGAAGATTTCTCATTGCCGCGCTGCCTTCTTCAAACTTATAAACCCACTTTGCCATAAGTTGTTATTCCTCCTAGAATTTAGTTTAGACTAAGATGTCTATATTGCCCTCATCTCTTTGCTCCCCTGCAATACTTCCGCTCCCCCATCACGTAACTCCGGTTTGGAAATATCGCACAAAAAAAATCGAGTGTCGGAAAAAAGGCCTGTACATATTATAAGGGATGTTGCCAAAAATTGCAACATCCCTTTATAAAAGTTTCGTGATTTTTTCACATATTTCTGTAAATTTCCGTCGTTTTTCTTGGTCAAAATTGTACACAATTTTCTTTTAATTTAGTACAATTTACCAGTGAGCACTGCCAGGAGGATACCAAGAACCGCTCCCGCAACTACCTGTAGCGGCGTATGTCCCACATATTCTTTCAGTTTTTCCTGGAGAAAAACTCCGTCTAAATTCAGGATATTCTCAAAGAAAACGCTATTCAACAGTTTTGCCTGTTTTCCGGTCTCCCGCCTTACGCCCATCGCGTCGTACATTACGATCATCGAGAGAACAAAGCTGATGGCAAATTCAAAGCTTCCCACTCCGTACTTCATTCCGGATGCCGTCGTAAGCGCACAGACCGTCGCTGAATGGGAACTCGGCATTCCTCCGGAGCCGAAGATCCGCTCCGGATTAAAAGACTTATTGATCACCATATCGATCACGGTCTTTAAAAACTGTGCCACTGTCCATCCGAGCACTGCACTGATCAGTATCTGGTTTCCCAGAAATTCATTCCACATTGTCATGTTTTCCTCTTTTATGTCAGTATTTCCAAATCATTTTAGTATCCGATCAGCCAGTCATATAATTCCTGATACTTTCCGGCAGACGTCTTCCAGGAGAAGTCCACAGCCATCGCCCGGTCAACGATCTTATTCCATTCCCGCTTCTTATCGTAGTAAATATGCTTCGCATAGCGGATAATATTCAACATCTCGTGGGCATTGTAGTTCGCGAAGGAGAATCCTGTTCCTGTTCCCTCGAACTCATTGTACGGCCATACCGTATCCTTTAAGCCGCCTGTCTCGCGGACGATCGGCACCGTTCCGTAGCGGAGCGCCATGAGCTGGCTCAAACCGCACGGCTCAAATAAGGACGGCATCAGGAACGCGTCGCAGGCCGCGTAGATCTTGTGGGACAGCGGCTCGGAGTAGTATATCTGCGCTGATACGCGGTCATGATATTTCCAGTCGTAATGGCGGAACATATTCTCATAGTTCTCGTCTCCGGTTCCAAGAACGACCAGCTGCACATCATCCGTACAGATCTCGTCCATCACGCACTGGATCAGGTCCAGACCTTTCTGGTTCGTGAGTCTTGAGACGATACCGATCATGAACTTCTTATCGTCCTTCGCGAGACCAAGCTCTTCCTGAAGCGCGCGTTTATTTTTCACTTTCTCTTTTCTGAAATTTTTCGCGTTGTAATTCTGAACGATATCCGGATCCGTCTCCGGGTTGAAGACATCATAGTCGATACCGTTTACAATCCCACGGAGATCGCCGGATCTCGCCCGCATAAGTCCGTCAAGCCCTTCTCCGTAGAACGGGGTCTTGATCTCCTCCGCGTAGGTGTTGCTGACCGTCGTGATCGCGTCGGCATACACAAGACCGCCCTTCAACATATTTCCGTCTTTGTATGCCTCTAACTTATCCGGTGTAAAGAAGTAGTCCGGGAGTCCCGAGAATCTCTGGATCGTCTTTACATCCCACACGCCCTGGAATTTCAGGTTGTGGATCGTCATGACGGACTTGATTCCGCGGAAAAACTCTCCCTCTCCGAATCTTCCCTTTAAATATACAGGGATCAGTCCAGTCTGCCAGTCATGGCAGTGGATCACATCCGGTCTCCATCCGATCACAGGAAGTGCGGATAACGCTGCCTGTGAGAAAAATGAGAATTTTTCCAGGTCGTAATACCAATCACCATATGGCTTATCGCCCCAGAAATAACTCTCATTATCGATAAAATAGAAGGTGATCCCTTCATATACATATTCAAGAATTCCGACATAACGGCTCTGTCCCAGGTAATCCATATAAAAATGATTTACATAAGTAAGATTGCTCAAAAATTTATCCTTGATACAGAGATACTTCGGGATCATGACCCGCACATCAAAATATTCTTTATCAAAACATTTCGGTAAGGATCCCACAACATCGGCAAGTCCGCCTGTCTTGATAAAAGGTACAGCCTCGGAAGCGACAAACAATATTTTCTTCATGATAACCCATCCTTCCACTTTTTGCTCCATGGCAGGGAAAATTCCGCAAAAATGCCATGTCCCGCTATTAGATTCAGTATAACACATCCCTCGGAAATTAGAAAGTGGGTCTTTTTCTTTTTTCAGATTTTTCAGATACGTTTGTAATCCAGTCGGATTTTGTCTGCAATCAGTGCAATAAATTCAGAATTTGTCGGTTTTCCCTTGCCGCCGTTCACCGTGTATCCGAAGAGGCTGTTCAGGGTATCAAGCTCTCCTCTGCCCCAGGCAACCTCGATGGCATGGCGGATGGCACGCTCCACGCGGCTCGGTGTCGTCTTGTGGGTCTTCGCGATGGTCGGATAAAGGATCTTCGTGACAGAGGACAGCATCTCTGTATCCCTGACAGACATGATGATTGCATCTCTCAGATACTGGTATCCTTTAATATGGGCTGGAATTCCGATCTCATGCAGCATCTGGGTCACATCCGTCTCGAGATTCTGTTCTATATAGGTCTCTTTATCAAGATACGGCTGTACCTTCTTCACATCCGTATGTACCGCACCTGCCGCTTTTATCCGACCGCGACAGACTCTGTGGATCTTATCCAGAATAATATCCCTGTTGAAGGGCTTCATAATATAATAATTAGCTCCGAGCCGGAACGCGTCCTCTGTCACATCCTGGCTGCTGGCCGCCGTCACCATGATGAAAGACGGGTGGTTCTTCATCTGCGTGTTGTTTTTTACTTTTTCCATGACGGAAATTCCGTCCAGTCTCGGCATGATCACATCCATGAGAACAATATCCGGATTCGTGCGGACGATCATGTTGTACGCATCCTCGCCATTATCCGCCTTTCCTACTACATGGATCCCGTCCTCTTTTTCCAGAATTTCGCCAAGTAAATTCAAAGTCTGTCTGTTGTCATCTGCAATCGCAATGGATAATTCTGCCATAATGCTCCTCCTGTAACACATAAAGTTTCTTTTTCGGTCATTTTCCCCGTTCCAGCCGGGCGTCTGACATGATATTTTTCTTTTTGAGCATCCCCGGTAGGAATATAGACATTATAGTATTGCCCCCTTGTCGAATCCAATCCGAAATAGGTGTACAATTTCAAAATCATTTGTGTTTTTTCGTTATTTTACGAGCTTTGTATCTATTTTTAGCACTATATCTTCTTTTCTTAACATTTTTTAACAGCAAACATGTTAAAAAGAATGTGCCTTGGAACATTCTCGCGCCTCGCGCGGTCGCTTGCGACGATCTACATCTTCGCGCGAGTGTGCATCTTTGGCACGTCAGTGCCTTTTTATGTAACGGGGAATTCCTCGGAATTTCCCGTTACATAAAAAAGACCCGGCATGTCTCCATACCGGGTCTTCTCATATTCTGTCGTTTTTATTTGATCGTGAGCAGGTAATTCGCAAACTGCTGCGCTGTACGGCCGGAAAGTCCGCCACCGCGCATCTCGAAACGGTTCGCCTCGTAGCAGATCTCCTCATCAGTCATAACCTCCGGAGTGATGCCCGCGCGTCTCGCGAGAGCCACTGCCATCTCGTTGAACCCTTCCTTGTTCGGCTTCGCGTAGAAGATAGAAAGGCCAAACCGGTTGACCAGGGAGAGCTTCTCCTCCATGGTGTCGGAGCGGTGCAGATCCTCGCTGTGTTCCATGTCCTCTCTATCCTTCCACGTCTCCTTGATGAGGTGACGGCGGTTGGATGTGGCGTAGATCAGCACGTTGTCCGGCTTTGTCTCGACTCCGCCCTCGATAACAGCCTTTAAGAACTTGTACTCGATCTCAAACTCCTCGAAGGAGAGATCATCCATGTAGATGATGAACTTGTAGTTGCGGTTCTTGATCTGGGCGATGATCGTGGAAAGATCCTTAAACTGATGCTTGTAGATCTCGATCATGCGCAGGCCCTGGGGGTAGAACTGGTTGACGATGGCCTTGATGCTGGTGGATTTACCGGTACCGCTGTCGCCGAATAACAGCACGTTGTTCGCCGCTTTTCCGTCACAGAATGCCTGGGTGTTCTCCACGAGTTTCTTCTTTTGGAGCTCGTAGCCGATGAGGTCATCCAGCATAACGGTATCCATGTTGTTGATCGGCAGGAAGCGGATGGATCCGTCCTTGTTCTCAGCAATGCGGAATGCCTTGTTGAGTCCGAACATGCCGACACCGTAATCTTTGTAGAACTCTGTCACATACTGGAAGAAATCTGCCCCTGACTCGGCCGTCTCAAGCTTCTCGCTTAAGGTTCTCACTTTCTCGCTGACATTTTTATTGTACATCAGCTCTTTTTTGCGGATTGCCTGGTAGTGGGTCAGCTGTGTGAAGCAATCGATGGAGAGTTCTTTCTCCAGCCAGGAAAAATCGTAATCGAACAGTTCCTTGAACATGTCGAAGTCGTGAGTCACAAAGTTGTTGACCGTTCCTTCCTGGGCCCCCATCTTCTCGCAGACGAGGCTGAACGGATTCTCATTCGTGATCAGGATGAATGTCAGGTAATTGTGCCATAAGTTCTTGTCAAAAGCGTAGTCTGTGGCAACCGTCAGAAGATTCTTCACCTGGTGGAATACACGGGTTCTCAGCGCCGCCTTCGTCTCCGTTCCCTCCTTCAATTTCTCACAGATATCCGCAAGCTGCCAGAGGATCGAGTCTTCCGGCAGGCTGCCGTATACGAGCAGGTTTGATACGATCTCGTTCATATAGTTTCCTCTCTTTAATAAAAATGTGCCTTGGCACATTTTCGCGCCGGTCGCAGTCGTTTGCGGCAATCTACATTTTAGCGCGAGTGCGCATCATCGGCACGTAGTACCTTTTATACAACAGAATGTTCCATAGGAATTTCCTGTTATCCAAAAAAGACGGCGCAGCTTCTAAACAAGCCCGCCGCCTTAAAAATTTACTTATTCAACAATAGCACCCTTATCCGCAGAGGATACGTTCTTCGCATAGCGCTTTAAGTATCCCGTCAGCTTCTTCGGCTCGCGGATCTTCATGGTCTTCTTTCTCTCTTCCATCTCTTCATCGGAAATAAGCAGCTTTAAGCTATAGTTCGGGATGTCGATCGCGATCTTGTCGCCGTCTTTGATGTAAGCGATCGGGCCGCCTGCAGCTGCCTCCGGGGAGATATGTCCGATAGCTGCACCGCAGGATGCGCCTGAAAAACGTCCGTCTGTAAGAAGAGCAACGGTTGTGTCAAGCTTCATACCAACGATCGCGGATGTCGGAGAAAGCATTTCTCTCATACCCGGGCCGCCTGCCGGTCCCTCATAACGGATGACAACGATGTCGCCCGGAACGATCTTTCCAGCGTAGATCGCTGCGATCGCCTCTTCCTCGGAATCAAAGCACTTTGCGGTACCTGTGTTGACTAACATCTCCGGTTTTACAGCGGAACGCTTTACGATCGCGCCGTTCGGAGCCAGGTTTCCGAAAAGGACGGCAAGTCCGCCGGTCTTTGTGTATGGATTGTCTAACGGACGGATCACTTCCGGATTGCGGTTTACGGCACGGGCAACGTTCTCAGCAACAGTCTTTCCTGTTACAGTTTTGCAGTCGCCGTGGATCATACCGGCATCGAGAAGTTCTTTTAATACTGCGGAGATTCCGCCTGCCTCCAGGAGATCCTGCATGTGGTGATGTCCTGCCGGTGCGAGGTGGCACAGGTTCGGAGTCTTCTCACTGATCGCGTTGATCATGTGAAGATCAAGAGTGATATCAGCCTCATGGGCAATTGCAAGAAGATGAAGCGCGGAGTTTGTGGAACATCCGAGAGCCATATCGGTTGTTAAAGCATTCTCGAATGCTGCCGGTGTGATGATATCGCGCGGACGAACATCGTCAGCTAAGAGTTTCATAACCTGCATACCTGCAGTCTTTGCGAGACGGACACGCTCAGCGTATACAGCCGGGATCGTACCATTTCCCGGAAGACCGAGGCCAAGAACCTCTGTTAAGCAGTTCATGGAGTTTGCCGTGAACATACCGGAACAGGAACCGCAGCCCGGGCAGGAGCTTCCCTCGATCTCAGCGAGTTCTTCGTCGTTGATCAGATTTGCTTTTCTGGCACCAACTGCCTCGAATACAGTATTTAAATCTCTCTGGTTGATGGAGAGCATCGGACCGCCGGATACGAAGATACACGGAAGGTTCAGACGCATTGCTGCCATTAACATACCCGGAACGATCTTATCACAGTTCGGGATGAATACGAGTGCGTCGAAGCAGTGTGCCTTTACCATACATTCGATGGTATCTGCGATCAGCTCACGGGAGCTTAAAGAGAAATGCATTCCATCATGGCCCATGGCGATACCATCGCAGACACCGATGGTATTGAACTCCATCGGTGTTCCACCTGCTGCAAGGACGCCGTCCTTTACGGCACGGGCGATAGTCTGTAAGTGCATATGTCCCGGTGCTACTTCATTGAAAGAGTTTACAACGCCGATAAACGGGCGACGCATCTGCTCGTCGTTATATCCATCTGCCTTTAAAAGGGAACGGTGCGGCGCATGCTCTACGCCAGCTTTTACTTTATCTGAATTCATGATTTTTCTCCTTATGAAACCCAAAGCCAGGCGGTTATGCCTGGCCCTGAAGAATTTTTTTAGGGTTTCGCTGCCCCGCAGTGCCACACTCGCGGACTTGTGTCCGCTCGTGCGCGGGCATTCGCCCTATGAATCCGCTGGCAAAGATTCACTTATGTGCAAGCACAACGTGAATCTTTCCTCGTCGGATTCGCACTGCTCATTGCTATCGCGACTATTTAGCCTCGTCAAGATCCTGTGTCTGCTTCCAGCCCATCTTTGCTCTTAACTCGCGGCCTGTCTTAGCTGCAAGTGTATCAGCGTGTGCTGCTCTTGCTGCGTTGAACATTGTTCTGCCAACCTGGTTCTCAAGAATCCAGTTCTTAGCGAATGTACCATCCTGGATCTCTGTTAATACCTGCTTCATAGCCTTCCTAGCTTCATCGCCGATGATTCTCTTACCGCTTACATAGTCACCGTACTCAGCAGTATCGGAGATGGAGTATCTCATTCCCTCGAAACCAGCGTTGAAGATCAGGTCTACGATCAGTTTCATCTCGTGGATGCACTCGAAGTATGCGTTCTCCGGCTTATAACCAGCCTCAACAAGTGTGTTGAAACCAGCTTCCATTAATGCGCAAACGCCGCCGCAGAGAACTGCCTGCTCACCGAAGAGGTCTGTCTCTGTCTCTTCCTTAAATGTTGTCTCGAGGATACCGCCTCTTGCTCCGCCGATGCCTGCAGCGTATGCCTTAGCAACTTCCATGGAGTTTCCAGCCGGGTCCTGCTCAACAGCTACGAGGCACGGAACACCTTTACCGCCTACATACTGGGAGCGAACGGTGTGGCCCGGTCCCTTCGGAGCGATCATGATCACGTTTACATCTGCCGGCGGAACGATCTGTTTGAAGTGGATATTGAAGCCGTGAGCGAATGCAAGTGTCTTGCCTGCTGAAAGGTTGTCCTTGATATCTTTCTTGTAGAGAGCTGCCTGCTTCTCATCGTTTACAAGGATCATGATGATATCTGCTGCCTTTACAGCGTCTGCTGTGAGCATAACTGTGAAGCCGTCTTCTTTTGCCTTTGCTGCGGACTTGGAGCCCTCGTAAAGACCTACTACTACATCAACACCGGAATCTCTTAAGTTCAGAGCGTGTGCATGACCCTGAGAACCGTAGCCGATAACAGCTACTTTCTTTCCGTCAAGAAGTGATAAGTTACAATCTCTCTCATAATACATGGTTGCCATAGTTTTTCTTCTCCTTATTCTTCATTGTGATCGACACGTAATGTGTTGTCTATCCCTAAACCGATCGCGATCTCTCCCGACCGGCTAAGTTCTAATATACCAAAATCTCTGACTTTTTCAATAAAAGACTCAACTTTTTTGCTGTCTCCGGTAATCTCGGCTGTCAGATGCTCTTCACCGAAGTCTACGACTTTTCCGCCGTACTCGTTGATCAGATCCAGTACCTGATGTTTGCTGGAACCTCTGTGGCTTCCTGTCAGGTGCATTTTGATGTACATATGCTGGGCAAATACGGTGTTTTCCGGTTCCAAAAGTGTTACGGCACGGACATCAATGAGTTTTTCCAGCTGACGGACCACCTGGTCCTTCATATATTCATCTCCTGTGGAGACGATGGTGATCCGCGTATAATTCGGATCATCCAGCGTACCTGCGGAGATATTATCGATATTATAGCAGCGCTTTGCGTAAAGACCGGCGATGCGGTTTAAAACGCCGAAGCGGTTGTTTACGATCATGGCGACCGCAAACTTTTCAACTTTGTTTTCCATGGTCACCTTATCCTTCCACAATCATGTCTTTAATAGATCGTCCCGGCGGGATCATCGGCAGGACTTTCTCATCCATATCAATGTGACAGTCGATCAGAACCGGTCCCTGGGATTTGTCAGCTACATCAAGGGCTTTCTTTAGATCCTCCATCGTGTAGACCGCGTATCCGTCAGCACCGAAGGCTTTCGCCAGAGCCGGGAAGTCCGTCTTTCTGTCCAGGATCGTCTGGGAATAGTGACAGTCGTAGAAAATTGTCTGCCACTGTCTTACCATTCCGAGGACATCATTGTCGAAAATGACAATGGTGATCGGGAGTTCCTGACTCACCGCCGTTGCCATCTCGTTTAAGTTCATTCCGAAGCTTCCGTCTCCAGTGAAGAGAACGGTTCTTCTGCCTCTCGCTGCGATGCATCCGCCGATGGCTGCACCGAGACCGTATCCCATGGTTCCGAGACCGCCGGAAGTGAGAAGCGTGTGCGGCTTTTCAAACGGGTAGAACTGCATGGTCCACATCTGGTGCTGTCCGACGTCGGTAGCGACCACTGTGTCCTCGGTACAATGTCTGTGAACTTCCTCGATGATGGCTTCCGGTCCGTAAGGTTTCGGTGCCGGGAGGATCATCTCGTTTTTATAGCCCTCAAGCTCACTCACCCACTCCGGATGCCGTTCTTCCGGGAGCGCTTCCAGAATCTTCGTAAGGATCTCCTTCACATCGCCCCAGAGGCTCACATCAGGACTGACATTCTTTCCGATCTCCGCGCGGTCGATATCGATATGGACCGTCATACATTTCTTTGTGTACTCGTTTAAGTCACCTGTCGCGCGGTCAGAGAATCTGACGCCGACTGCCAGAAGCAGATCACATTCGGACTGGGCCTTGATGGACGGATATTTTCCGTGCATGCCGCACATTCCAAGATTCAGCGGATAGGAGGCCGGAACGGAGGTGATTCCCATCATCGAAAGACCGATCGCCGCGTCGACCCGTTTTGAGAGCTCCAGGACTTCTTTCTGGGCTCCTGCTGCCACGACACCGCCGCCTGCGTAGATAAACGGCTTTTTCGCCTTTTTGATCATCTCAACAACTTCACCAATGTCTCCGCACTCGGACTTTCTCGGCTTCTTTACAACACTTGGGACTTTTAAGTCCTCCACATACTCGTATTCCGCAGACTGGACGTTCTTCGGAATATCAATGAGAACCGGTCCCTTACGTCCGGAATTCGCGATCTCGAAGGCTTCAATAATCGTCTTCTGAAGATCCTTAATGTCCCGGACCATGAAGTTGTGTTTTACTACCGGCTGTGTGATCCCGACGATATCCACCTCCTGGAAAGAATCCTTTCCGAGACTGTTTACCGCGACGTTTCCTGTGATCGCGACCATCGGTACGGAATCAAGGTAGGCGTTTGCGATCCCTGTCACCAGATTTGTAGCACCGGGACCGCTTGTCGCCAGGACCACGCCGGTCTTTCCGCTTGCTCTCGCATATCCGTCAGCGGCATGGGCAGCTCCCTGCTCATGGGCTGCTAAGACATGTCCGATACGGTCAGACGCAAGATAGAGTTCGTTATAGATATCAAGCACTGCGCCCCCCGGATATCCGAAGATCACTCTCACGCCCTGATGGATCAGCTCTTCCACCAGGATCCGCGCTCCGTTCATTTTCATAGCTGTTTTTCCCCTCATCTTATTTCTTTCGGAATGTCCGGCTCTGTCAGACATTCCCGTCTTTTCTTTTTCTGGTGCGGACAAATGTCCGTATCAAAATTCAGGTATCAAAAATAGGCTTCGCCTATTCAACTCCCCTACCCCTC
>NZ_QWGL01000026.1 GCF_003435375.1 Clostridium sp. AM34-11AC
AGAATTGGTGGTAGACAATCATTCATGCGTTTGTCGTGGGAAAGAGAACAGCACAGATTGACAAAATTATTTTCATGCTTTACACTTTAAATTACAGAACACTTCCCGGAACCAAGAACTGCCGGGAGAAATATGAAACGAAAGTAAAGGAGAACTCTAATGAAAAAACGGGGCGACTATTTAAAGAAAGCATATTATCACTTAATGAAGATCGAGCAGAAGAAAAACAAGATCCTTCAGGTGGAGAACTATGGCGAGATCAACGCGGAGTTAAACCGCAAGTTCGCGAAGGGCGAGTATTTCGATTCCAGCGAAGTTTATGTTGAGGACGGTTACCTCTGCGTGGGCGAAGGTTTCTTCCGCCTTTCCGGAAAAGAGCAGGACGCTCTGATTGAGTATCTCTGCCCGGAAGAGGACAGCACTGAAGAATAAATGAAGATAAAAAAGAATGTGTCTTCCTGTTAAACAAAAAAGATACCGGTATGAGCTGTGCGTTTCGCGGTCATACCGGTATCTTTTTATATGAGCACGGCATAGAAAAAATAGTCAGCCTCTGCACTGCGTGGACGTGCGAATTCTTATAAAATGCAAGTCAGACTTTTGATAAATGCGTCTTTCTCTGCAATCTCAGCCGCATTTGCGAGGAACTCAGCGATACCGCTGGTGGTCTCCTCGTCAGCCTCATAAAAAACAGCCCATGTGTAGAATACGCATTTTAAATGCTCCATCTCGTCTTCGCCGGCCTTTGCCAGAGCGATCATCTTATCAATGAATTCTTTTTCAGAAACTCCAGTGGTTGGAAATTCTGCTGGTGTAAAATCCATAGCTGCAAACTCCTTTCCTGTGATCCGGACTTGGATCGTAGTGCGTGATGATTCGGGATCCTCACGATCACTTAAGTGTTTTCATATCCGAGCTTCAGGGTGACCAGAGAATCATCATCCAGAACCTCGCCCTTTTTGTAGATATAATCGCGGATCAGCACTTTCAGCTTTTCGTCAACGGCAGAACTCGAATAGATCGTGTCCGGAACCGACTTTACGAATTCCTTGAGATCTGTTCCGGCAGTTCCCTCCGGACACGGAAGCGAAGCCTGACGGCACGCCATGCCGACTGCGCAGGATAATTCCATATGGTTGATCAGTCTCGCCGGTGTCTCAAAATTTTTGATCTTAATTTTCACGGACATCGGGACAAGCGTATGTACCATCGGACGGATCTCCTTTCTGTCCCTCGCGTTCACGGACCATCTTCCAGATCAGGTCGTGCATCCACTGGACGGTCTCCTGAAGCTTTGAATTTTCGTCCTTTAAACGGGCAATTTCGGCTTCCAGTTCCTGGATTTTTGCATCTTTTTCTTCGGACATGGTAAAAACCTCCCTGAAAACTGTATGAGAACAGAACAAGTATAACATCAGAATGGAAACATGTCCAGTGGAGGAGCGGGCAAAACAGGCGGAAAAAGAATGATTGATTCAAGTGTGACTTTGAGATATAATAAACTTTGTTTCTATTTCTGCGAGAAAATACATAAAAAGAGGAACATGAAATATGAGTTCAGTTTTACTAAAAGCGGGCTGCTTTTTCCTGATCATCCTGATGGGATATGGTCTGAAAAAAATTGGTCTTTTAAGCCAGTCGGATCTTCCGGTCTTCTCGAAGCTCGTCACGAAGATCACACTCCCGGCAGCGATCATCCATAACTTCAGCCAGGCGACCATGGATGTCTCCATGCTGGTGATCGTGCTGATCGGTTTCCTGTGCAGCGGTGCGTATGCGGTGATCGGATACGGACTTTTTGCGAAAGGGACGAGGGATCAGAAGGCGTTTGGCCTCGTAAATGCGTCGGGATACAATATCGGCTGCTTTACGATGCCTTTCGTCCAGGGATTCTTAGGAGCGCCGGGCGTGGCCTGTACCAGCCTTTTTGATACGGGAAACGCGGTGGTCTGTACTGGTGGTTCCTACGCGGTGGCTGTGTCAGTGGCAGGAAAAGGCGGTGCCGGAGATAAGCATCAGATCCGCAGGATCGTGATCCAGCTCTTAAAATCCATCCCGTTTGACTGCTATGTAATTATGACAGCACTGACGATGGCGGGACTCCGTATTCCGGTCTTCATGGACCAGGTAGCTGAGACTGTGGGGAACGCCAACACCTTCCTCTCCATGACTATGATCGGCCTCGGACTGGAGTTACATATGACAAGAGAGCAGACGGGCAGTGTCGCAAAAATCCTGGGAACAAGATTTGCGGTTTCCGCAGTCCTGGCAGTTCTGTTTTACCGGTTTTTGCCGTTCTCCCTGGAGATCCGCAGAACCCTGGCGATCCTGATGTTCGGCCCGGTATCGGCCCTTGGCGTTCCGTACACCTCCATGCTTGAGGGAGATGTGAACCTTGCCAGCGCGGTGAACTCGGCATCAATCATTCTCGGAATCGTGAGCCTGACAGCGGCGATCATCATCTTCTAAGAAATTTATAGTCGTGCATAGGGCGGTATCAGATATACCGCGGAGGCTCTGCATAGCTGTATCACACAAAATAAGGAGGAACACAATGGAATTACGGAACGAAAAGGACGCGCGGTTTATCATCCGGCATCATGTGACGGAAGAAAAGCTGCTTCATCTGGAAAAGGGAGTCCGGAAACTCGGTTTCCAGTCCGGCGGAAAGAGGATCATGTCGATCTTTCTTGGGCTTTTCCTGCTCTGCATGGCAGCAAAAGTCGTAATCGGAGGAACGATCGGGGACGCACTCATGATGATCGGCATTCTCTGTGCCATGGGATTCGTGTTTGGAACCTATGCCCTTTTGAAAGGCTGGCTGGACGCGAAAAAGCAGATCCATCTCCAGTTCGAGGCGGGGAGGATGGAAGATAACTATCAATGGGAATACCGCTTCTACGAGGACGGATATGAGGTTATCGGAAAGAATGAGAAATCCCGTGTGCAGTATAAAAACGTGGGACGCCTTATTGATATGTCTGGTATGTATGTGCTGGTGGAGCGCGGAAATGTGGTGCGTTACTTCATGAAAGATGACGCGGTTCAGGGAAATTCCGCGGAGCTTGCGGGATTTCTGACAGAGAAATGTCATCTTCCGATGGAACGGATCACAGTACGATAGGAGGTGCGGAATGGAACCAATATACGCAGTAAAATCTACATATGACGAAGATATGTTTTATCACCAGGTCGTGGCTTCCAAGCCGCGGATGATGCCGAAGGAGGGGGATGGGAAGAAGATCAAGTTCCAGCTTCCTGATTTCGGGCTGAAAGATACATTGATGGCGCTTCTTGTGGGCGCAGCTGTTTACATGGCATTCGGACAGCTTGAGCAGTCCACGAGGATCCTGCAGGCGGTGCTCTGCGGACTTGTGGCGGCTGTGGTGCTGCGGCGAATGAATGAGAGACAAAACGGGGAGACTTCCGGGAAGAAGGCGAATTCCGTATCGGCTGATAAAAATCAGGCCCTGCAGCTTCTGGAGAGTTCCGGATTAAAGGGTGACCGCTGCACTATGAATTTCTACGAGGACACCTTTACGGTGGAGCGGCCGGGCATCATTACGGAGTACCAGTACGAGGGAATCGCATGGATCAAGGAGACCAGCAAGTATTACATGGTCTTTTGGAACAGATCCCTTGCGATCCCTGTGGAGAAGGCGGGATTCTACCGCGGAAAGAAGGAGACATTCGGATCTTTCCTTGAAAAACGGTGCAATAAGGTGATCGAGAAGGTAAGAAACGTATAGAGGGACGAAGGACCATTTCTATATGGAAGTCCATAGCTCCGGACGGCGGAGCTGTGTAAAATAAAATGGAGAGGATCTTTTGGGGATGAAAATTAAAAAAGAAGAGAAAATGCAGATCGAAAAGCTGCCGACACTGAAGTTGAAGTATACACTGGTCGTGCCGTTCATGGGAATCGTGGATGCGCTGACTATGGGAAGCTTCTTTATGAATCCGGCGGCAGATGGAAAACTGCTCATCAAGGCGTTCTATGTGATCTGCGGAATTGCGGGGATTTTATTTGCACTGTGGGGACTTTTGTGGAAGACTACGATTGACGGCAAGACGATCAAGGTAAACCCGGTAATAGGAAAGAAAAAGGTGGTCCCGTTTTCAGATTTGAAAAAAGCGGTTGTTTATAAGAAGAAAAAGACGGGATCTATCGTGAGTTATGAGCTGATCGATAAGAATAACCAGTCCATCGTTACGATCTATCCGCTTATGAAGGACAGCAGTACATTGATGGAGAGATTGAAACGCCTGAAATATCCGGTGGAGGAAGCGTAAGGCAGAAATCCCATCAGGGAAGCTGAACTGGAATGGATTTTTGCGCGTAACTATGAAGGTACTGAATAATTATGCTGGTTTTAGGAAAAATCCCGGGAGAGTGAATACTTCGGGATCTTTCTGCGCATAATGACCTCTGATGAAACAGGAAAAAGGAGGCCATTTTATGACAAAACTGGATTGTACCGTGACGACATGTGTCCATAATGCGGAGAAGTGCTGCTGCAAGAGCGGAATCCTCGTGGAGGGAGCGCAGGCGAAGAACTGCTGTGATACCTGCTGCGGAAGCTTTGAGGAGAACAGGGGCGGTCTTTTTAAGAATCTTTTTAAGACGCCGGAATCAAAGCTTGAGGTGGAATGTGATGTAGCGAACTGTCTCTACAATGATGACCATCAGTGCAGGGCAGAGCGGATCACGATCGCCGGGGACGGCGCCATGGCTGTCGGGCAGACGGAATGTGCAAGCTTTAGGGAGAAGTAGGAATAATGAAGGAACTGGCTGCGGAGAAAGCTGATGACAGCAGACTGACCGTTGCCGGTTCCTTTTTTACTTAGCAGGAAAGCCGCTGTTTTGCCTGAAAGAAAGGCACTATGGATTTGCGATATGGGTCTTTGCAAAGATAGATCCATGGGAGCAGTATGAAAGGTCTGTGGAGAATACCGGGCAGAATCATGGAAGGTGCACTTGAACCGAAAAAAGTATTGGAAATTCTGGGAAAAGTGATTGACAAAACGATAGCGGTATAGTAAAATAACAAAAGTTGTGAGAACAACTGACAGGAAAGCAGGTATCCGCCTCACCCTGGCACGAGTAAGTGACCCGGGTTCATAGACATCGGTTTTTATCATGCAGCAGCATGCCAAACCAATGCAGTTACGAGCGGATAGTTACCTATCTGCTTTTTCTTTTCTATCGACATATGTAGAGTATGAGAGTTGGAGGTGTACGGCTATTAGCGAGTTAATGATTAACGAGCAGATCCGTGATAAGGAAGTTCGTTTAATTGGAGAAAATGGTGAGCAGCTTGGAATCATGTCTGCAAAAGACGCTTATAAAATGGCGAGAGACGCAGAACTGGATCTTGTAAAGATTGCTCCGGCAGCGAAGCCGCCGGTATGTAAGATCATTGATTACGGTAAGTACAAGTATGAGATGATCCGTAAGGAGAAGGAAGCGAAAAAGAAGCAGAAGACGATCGAGGTGAAGGAAGTACGTCTTTCCCCGAACATCGATACAAACGATCTTAATACAAAGATCGGATCTGCGAGAAAGTTCATCGAAAAAGGCAACAAGGTAAAAGTTACGCTTCGTTTCCGCGGTCGTGAGATGGCTCATATGAACCAGACAAAGTATATTCTGGATGATTTCGCTGAGAAACTTTCCGATATCGCTGTTGTCGATAAGCCTTCCAAGGTAGAGGGAAGAAGCCTGGTAATGTTTTTAACTGCAAAACGATAAGGGAACAATTTTAAGGAGGAAACAACAATGCCTAAAATGAAAACAAGCAGAGCAGCTGCAAAACGTTTCAAAAAGACCGGAACTGGTCAGTTAGTGAGAAATAAAGCTTATAAGTCCCATATCTTAACTAAGAAATCCACAAAGCGTAAGAGAAATCTTAGAAAAGACATCGTTACCGATATCACAAACAGCAAGGTAATGAAGAAGATTTTACCGTATTTATAATTTGTTTCGGAAGTAAGATTAAGGAGGAAATTAAGCAATGGCAAGAATTAAAGGTGGCTTAAACGCCAAGAAGAGACATAACAGAGTGCTCAAGTTAGCCAAAGGTTACAGAGGAGCTCGTTCCAAACAGTATAGAGTAGCAAAACAGTCCGTTATGAGAGCATTAACAAGCTCCTACGCTGGCAGAAAAGAGAGAAAGAGACAGTTCAGACAGCTCTGGATCGCTCGTATCAACGCTGCAGCAAGAATCAACGGCCTTTCCTACAGCAAGTTCATGTACGGCTTAAAGCAGGCTGGTGTTGTTATGAACCGTAAGGTATTATCCGATATGGCTATCAATGACGCAGAGGGCTTTGCAAAGCTTGCTGAGTTAGCAAAAACAAAACTGGCTTAATTAGTCGATGAGAATAGAAAAAACCTTTCCGGTGGAGTGATCTGCCGGGGAGGTTTTTTTGCGTTTTTTGGGAGAGGCTCATAGTGGTGGGAGTTACGCGCCGACGGGCCTCCGGGCGCGGACGCTTCACGGGATTCCGGGAGGGTTCCTCTAAGCTCCCGGAAAAATGCTAAGGGCGGAGGTCCGAGGACACAACTCGCAACTTTCGTTGCTCAAACAAGTGTCCTCGGACCTCCAACGCATTTTCCTGCGAGCCAAGAGGAAACCAGCTCCCTCCACCCAGGCTCGTCCGTGCCCGGATGCCCGTCGGCGCTGTGTATTGGCGGGATGAGGGAAGGAAAAGGAAGGGTGTGGAGGGAGAGATGGGATTGGCGGAAGCCAGACGATACGCGGGGCCCTTTGGGCGCCGCGGCATCGCGAGATTGTTGATGTGAAACTAAAAAAGGCTTAAGTCTTTCGACTTAAGCCTTCGTGCAGAAGAAGGGACTTGAACCCTCATGATATTGCTATCACACGGACCTGAACCGTGCGCGTCTGCCAATTCCGCCACTTCTGCATCTCGTCAGATGACGTATCTCATTGACAAAACATATTATAGTATAAGGCGTGGGATTTGTCAAGAGTTTTTTAAATATTGCTAAAAAAACATTTTTTTTAAAAAATTCAAAAAAGTACTTGTCAAACAGAAAGAACTATGGTATATTAATATGCGTCGGTGAGAGATACAAAATCTTGAAACACCCGATACGCGGAAGTGTCGGAACTGGCAGACGAGCAAGACTAAGGATCTTGTGGTGGTTACATCGTGTGGGTTCAAGTCCCATCTTCCGCACGAAAGACTCAAGTCGAAAGACTTGAGTCTTTTTGCGTTATAGAGAAAATAGCGATAGATGTGGAGAGCCTGGTGATTGAGGTGATGGTACTGGAATTGTCAAATTAATGTATGAATGCGTATTTTGAGGAAAATGCCACGCAAAGTGTAACATGGAGAGAAGGAAGCGCGGTTGCGATGAGCACCAGAGGGAAGCGCTATATCCGGCATTTGTGGGAAGAGCAGGAGAAAAGGCGATGGAAATTTAAGATAGATGATATTTCTGAAGGATGACTGCAGAAGATGTTTTGTGAGATATAGCCGTAGAGATCATTGCATGATATCTTTGGGATGGGTCTTACTGTGGAGATGATCTCTTTAGCGGATTTCGGTTATGCCATGGGATAGAATATAGTACAAATTGAGTAAAAAAAATATGTTATTAAAAAAATAAAAAAAGTTTAAAAAAGTACTTGCCAAACAGAAAGAACTATGATATATTAATATGCGTCGGTGAGAGATACAAAATCTTGAAACACCCGATACGCGGAAGTGTCGGAACTGGCAGACGAGCAAGACTAAGGATCTTGTGGTGGTTACATCGTGTGGGTTCAAGTCCCATCTTCCGCACGAAAGACTCAAGTCGAAAGACTTGAGTCTTTTTGCGTTATAGAGAAAATAGCGATAGATGTGGAGAGCCTGGTGATTGAGGTGATGGTACTGGAATTGTCAAATTAATGTATGAATGCGTATTTTGAGGAAAATGCCACGCAAAGTGTAACATGGAGAGAAGGAAGCGCGGTTGCGATGAGCACCAGAGGGAAGCGCTATATCCGGCATTTGTGGGAAGAGCAGGAGAAAAGGCGATGGAAATTTAAGATAGATGATATTTCTGAAGGATGACTGCAGAAGATGTTTTGTGAGATATAGCCGTAGAGATCATTGCATGATATCTTTGGGATGGGTCTTACTGTGGAGATGATCTCTTTAGCGGATTTCGGTTATGCCATGGGATAGAATATAGTACAAATTGAGTAAAAAAAATATGTTATTAAAAAAATAAAAAAAGTTTAAAAAAGTACTTGCCAAACAGAAAGAACTATGATATATTAATATGCGTCGGTGAGAGATACAAAATCTTGAAACACCCGATACGCGGAAGTGTCGGAACTGGCAGACGAGCAAGACTAAGGATCTTGTGGTGGTTACATCGTGTGGGTTCAAGTCCCATCTTCCGCACGAAAGACTCAAGTCGAGAGACTTGAGTCTTTTTGCGTTATAAAAGCTACTTTTTTTCAGGGGTTATGACAAAAGAGTAAGGGACCAATCGTTAAATAGGTGTGTGAATATGTTTTGCACAGAAAATTTCAACACGCCGCTGTCAGACAGAGAGCGGAAGAGTGCACTGGAGACATGGATCGAGCTGATACAGCCGGGGGAGACCATGAAATCGGTAGGCTGCGAATGGACCGATGATGGAAAAATATCAGCCGAGAGGGAAGGAGAGAGGCTGGTATGAGGATCAGGGAGAAGAATACCTCTTCATCAAAGCCCCGGCAGTGAGTTGCGGAGAGTCCGAGAGGAAGAGGGAGAAAAACTCTGTAAACAGGTCCGACTGTGATCATTAAGGGCGATGAGCTTATGAATCAGGCTTGTCGCTTTTTGTTTTGACAATACAAATGATCCGGGGGAAGTTTTATAGAAATGTAAAGAAAAATCAATAGGTCTGTCATGAAAGTTATGATAAGATATTAGAACAGAGGGACGATTCGGAACGTAATACTGAGATGTGCGCGCGGAAGGATCGGAATACCGGAAAGACATCATACATGACAATAGAAGAGAGGTTTTACATATGCCGGAATTAAGCAGAAGAGTACAGACATTTACAGACTCCGTCATCCGCAGGATGACAAGGATCAACAATATGACACCGGGAAGCATTAACTTAAGTCAGGGATTCCCGGATTTTGATCCGCCGCAGGAGATCCTGGACGCGTTAAAGGAAGCGGCGGAGCATGGTCCACACCAGTATTCCATCACCTTTGGGGCGAAGAATTTCCGGGACGCGCTGGCAGAAATGTATACAAAGAAATTTGCCCGTGAGATCGATCCGGAAAAGGAGATCGTTGTGACCTGCGGGGGAACGGAAGCGATGATGGCGGCGATGATGACCGTGTGCAATCCGGGAGATAAGGTCGCGGTGTTCAGCCCGTTCTATGAGAACTATGGGGCGGACGCGATCCTCTCCGGGGCAGATCCGGTCTATGTGCCGCTTGTGCCGCCGGATTTCCATTATGACAGCGAAGCTCTGGAACGGGCGTTTCAGGCCGGTGCGAAGGCACTGATCCTCTGTAATCCGTCGAATCCCTGTGGAAAAGTATTTACGATGGAAGAGATGGAGGAGATCGCGGAGCTCGCAAAGCGGTATGACGCCTTTGTGATCACGGACGAGGTGTACGAGTACATTATCTACGGTGAGAACCGCCATATCTCCATGGCTGCTTTGCCCGGAATGTATGAGCGGACGATCACCTGCAGCTCCCTCTCAAAGACATACTCCATGACCGGATGGAGACTCGGCTATCTGATCGGACCGGAACATGTGATCGAGGCGGCGAAGAAGGTCCATGATTTCCTGACCGTAGGCGCTGCGGCACCGCTTCAGGAAGCGGCAGTCACTGGTCTGAAATTTGGACCAGCGTACTATCAATGGTTAAAGGATCTCTACACAGAAAAGAGAGATTATCTCTGTGGAAGGTTGGAGCAGATGGGACTTTCCCACACGACACCTCAGGGCAGCTATTTTGTTCTCGTTGATATCTCGGGATTTCTTGAGAAGCCGGAGTTTACCGGCTGGACAGATTTGGAATTCTGTGAATGGATGATAAAGAATTACGGTGTGGCAGCTGTGCCGGGTTCCAGCTTCTTTAAGGAGCCGGTAAACAATTACATCCGTCTGCATTTTTCCAGAGGGAAAGAGACGCTTGAGGCGGCTGCTGACCGTCTGGAAAAGATGGCAAAAGATTACGGATTTTGTTAGTTATCCCTTTTGTTTCTGTTTCGGACGTACTTTAAGATCAGCGCGTAGCCGTAGAGCATCACCGGGATGACGATGACGCAGAACAGGAGCGCCAGGATGACATTCTCCGGGCCACCGGTGAAGGTCAGGACGATGAGGGCGAGGAAGACCGCGGCGATGATGAGGATCCCGGCCCAGGCGAAAAATCGTTTCATATATTTAGGTTCCTTTCATGTACATACTTTGAGTTCCTGTTTAGTATAAGGTATTTTAAAGCGGGATTCAAGATAATGAGGCATAAAGAATGTAATTCCGGTTCCGGAAGGAAGATTTTTGAACAGAATATATTGTAACCATTCAGCAGGTCTGCGCACTTGCTGCGCTGATCGTAAGAAAACATAGGCCGGAAGACAAAAATCCCATCAGCAAAGCTGATCTGGAATGGATTTTTGCGCGTAACTATGAAGGTACTGAATAGTTACCAGCATTTGATAAAAACGGAAAGGAGGAGTGACCATGAAGAAAAAACGAACACTTATCCTGATCGGCGCTGTCGGCATCCTGCTTGCTGTGCAGACTATAACATCTTTCGCTGCGGATGGAAAATGGACGCTCACGGATGCCGGTTACACCTTCACATACTCGGATGGGCGCAAAGCCCGGGGTACCTGGGAGGATATCGACGGCGAGTGGTACCATTTTGACAGAAACGGGATCATGGAGACCGGATGGAAGACGGTGGGAAACATCCGTTACCATTTCAACCAGGACGGTTCCCTCTCGGAGGGCTGGCAGTACGACGGTCCGGGCGGCGGAAACTGGTACTACTATGATTCCGCGGGGAACGCGAAGATCCAGTGGTTTCAGGATAAGGGAAACTGGTACTGGTTTGACTCGGACGGAAAGATGAACAAGGAAGCTGTCCGCACAATAAAAGGAAAGACATACGCGTTCCGCCCGGATGGAAGCATGCGGGTAAATGAGTACGCGGGCTTTTCCTACACCGACTACGACGGACAGCCGGATCCGGCGGGGGATATTCTGGCGGTCAACGCGGATGGAACGGCGAAGACGGTGAGCGAGGCCGAGAAAAATGAGATCGCCGTGTATATCAACGCCTTCCCGGATGGTTGGAGAAAGAAGTTCCGGGATGACGGATGGAGGTTTGTGTACTGTCCGTCGGGCGGGGCATATAGAACCTTCAAAGATAAGAGGGGAAACGTACTCTATTCCTGCAATTATTCTCTGGATGAGGAGAAGAAAGAACTCCGGTTTTCGAAAACGGATGCCGTGAAGGGCGGATTCGGGGCGTATGTCTATGAAAATTCCGGGGATGAGATGAAGAAAGACCAGTTCCCAAAGGCGGCGAGGTACCGGTTTGCGGAGATCGCCCAGGCGACGGGCCTGCCGGAAGGCGCGAAGAGAGAGTATGACGTGATCTTTGGAGCGCTGTTTCATATATATCAGGACCCGGATGTCTGGAACGCGCTGAAAGCAAAAGCTTCAGATATTACTTGGACTATCGAGCGGATCGCGGATAACCGGTCGGCGGATGGACGTCTGGACTTAGAGTAGGAAAATATAATACTTTGAGGCGAAACTGCAAAGCAGGCAAAAATGAAAGTAGAACATACGTACGAATAAACTTTGGTTTCACTTGACGAACACCACACAATCTGTTACTATACACATATAACAAATGGAATACTATGATACCGGAAACGCATAAACGGTCCCGGCATCAAAAATATTAAGAAAAAAGATGGTGATCAAATGGTACTGAAGATCGATTTTGACAGTGAAGAAGCACTCTATACCCAGCTCTGCAACCAGATCATCTGCGGCATCGCAATGGATGTGCTTCACGATGGGGATAGTCTCCCGTCGGTGAGACAGCTTGCAGATGAGATCGGAATTAACATGCATACAGTCAACAAGGCATATGCTGTATTGAAACAGGAAGGATTTCTGCGCCTGGACCGCAGACGCGGGGCCGTGATCGCCCTGGATATGGATAAACTGCGGACGATGGAAGAGATGAAGAACGACCTCGCGCTGATCGTTGCCCGGGGAATCTGTAAAAATGTCGGCAGAGATGAGATCCACAGCCTTGTAGACCAGATCTATGATGAGTTTGGCGGACAGGCGTAAAGGAGGGGCAGTATGCTTTGTGAACATTGCAAAAAGCGGGAAGCAACCGTAAAATATGTGGAAGTGATCAACGGCGTGAAGACAGAGCACAACCTCTGTACCCAGTGTGCCGCCCATGCGGACCTTGGACAGTTCTCAGCTCTCTTTGAGGGAGAATTCCCGTTAGGAAAACTTCTCTCCGGACTTCTTGGAACCCAGGAGACGGAGGAAGAAGATGAAAAGTACTCCGGCGTCGTGTGCCCGACCTGCGGAACGACTTATGAGGAATTTGTAAAGGACAGCCGGTTCGGATGCCCGGACTGCTACAGCGTGTTTGATCCTCTGATCAGCGACAATATCCGTCATCTTCAGGGCAGCGAAAAGCACGTCGGAAAGCGTCCGGCGGGATACTGGTCCGAGATGGAAGAAATGAACGGGACGGGAACTACTGGAGAGGATCCGGTGAATATTCCGGAACTCTCAAAGGAAGAGAAGATCCGCCTGATGGAGACGAGATTAAAAGACGCGGTGCGCCGGGAAGAGTACGAGGAGGCCGCGAAGCTCCGGGATGAGATCCGGGTGTTGAAAGAGGAGAGACAGAATGGATAAATGGTATGAAGTACCGGGAAAAGCAGGTACAAATGTGATCTACAGCCGTGTCCGTCTGGTTCGAAATCTGAAAGAGTATCCGTTTCCTGGCCGCCTCACCAAGGAGCAGAGCGCGGAGCTTTCGGAGAAGCTTCTCGGCGGACTCACCGGCATCGCGTCCATGGACCGGATGCAGTATCGGTTTACACACTTAGAGCGGATGGGCGACCTGGAAAAAACAGCGCTTTTAGAGCGCCGGGCGATCAACCGCAGTGTAATAAAGAAGAAAGACCCGACGGGAATGATCCTGTCGGAGGACGAATCAACGGCGATCCTCCTAAATGGGGATGATCATGTGCGAATCCAGACGCTGCAGACGGGGCTGACCCTGGAGCAGCTTTACGAGAGAGCAGATAAGATCGATGACTATATCAGCGAGCGTTTTGATTACGCCTTCGATGAAAAATACGGCTACCTGACCTCGTTCCCCACAAACGTGGGCACAGGACTTCGGGCAGCGGTGGTCCTGCACCTGCCGATGCTGTCCAAGAATAAAAATTTCAACAGTCTCGTTGCGGATATGGGCCGGTTCGGGACCCAGGTCCGGGGCGTGTACGGTGAGGGCGCGGAGAACTTCGGCTCCCTGTACCAGATCTCAAACCAGAAAACCTTAGGACAGACGGAGCGGGAGATCATCGATATCGTCAGGAAGGCAGCCCTGGAGCTGGATGTCCAGGAACGGCGGGTACGCCGGGAATACCGTCAGAGAAAGCCGGTGCAGGCGGCCGATGAATGCTATAAATCCTACGGCGTCTTAAAGTACGCGAGACGGCTGACGAGAAAAGACGGAATGGAATTCCTGTCCCAGATCATGACAGGAATCACGGATGGGATCTTAAAAGTGAAGGAACCGTACTCTGTATACGGTCTGATGCTGGGGATCCAGCCTGCGAACCTTTTGAGTCTGGCGGACCGCCCGCTTGACAAGGATGAGCTGGATGCCGCCCGGGCAGAGTTCCTGAGAAGGCGGCTGCCGGAGATCATAGAGATAGAAAATTAGTTGACTGTTCGGCAGATCTGCGCTTTTGCTGCACCGACCGAAAGAAAACATAGGCAGGAAGGCATAATTTTAATCGGCGCAGTTGATTTGGAATGGAGTTATGTTCGTAACTATGAATGGATTGAATGGTTGCGCAGTTGACGGAAAAGTTCAGGAGGAAATTAGAACAGATGGCACAATATACAGAAAAAGCCCAGGAAGCTCTCGTCCTCGCCGGTGAAGCGGCGGAGGACATGGGTTCCCCTGTGATCGGAACGGAGCACATCCTGGTCGGGCTGATCGAGGAGGGGAGCGGTACCGCTGCCATGGTCCTCGAGGCCAACGAGGTGAAGCTCGACAGACTGCTGGCTCTTGTGGAGCAGCTTGTCTCTTCCTATCAGAATACAGCCACCAAAGAGCGGGACGGCTACACTCCAAGCGCGAGACATGTGCTGGAAAACAGCTATAAAGAGGCTGTCCGGTTTCATGCGCCGCTGATCGGTACAGAGCATATTCTGATGGCATTATTAAAGGAATCGGACTGTGTGGCAGTCCGCCTGTTAAACACCTTAAATATCAACATTCAGAAGGTCTACATCGACCTTTTATCCGCTATGGGTGAGGACGGAAATGCAGGAAAAGAGGACCTGGCCCAGGGACGCCAGCAGCGGGGCGGACAGAGCGCCACACCGACACTTGATGCCTACAGCCGCGACCTTACAGTCCTCGCAAAAGAAGGAAAATTGGATCCGGTCATCGGCAGGGAGAAGGAGATCCGCCGCGTGATCCAGATCTTAAGCAGAAGAACAAAAAACAACCCGTGCCTTATCGGAGAACCAGGTGTCGGAAAGACGGCTGTGATCGAAGGTCTCGCGCAGCTCATCGCTTCCGGCGACGTCCCGGATACGATCCGCGGAAAACGCGTGGTGATCCTTGACCTCTCCGGCATGGTAGCGGGATCCAAGTACCGCGGTGAGTTCGAGGAGCGCATTAAAAATGTGATCAACGAGGTGACAGAGGCGGAGAATGTCCTCTTATTTATCGACGAGATCCACACGATCATTGGCGCAGGCGGAGCGGAGGGTGCGTTAGACGCGTCTAACATCTTGAAACCATCCCTGGCCCGCGGTGAGATCCAGCTCATCGGTGCTACGACGCTTGAAGAGTACCGGAAATATATTGAAAAGGACGCGGCATTAGAGCGCCGGTTCCAGCCGGTGACCGTGGAGGAGCCGACGGAGGATGAGGCGTTCCAGATCTTAAAGGGACTCCGCCCGAAATATGAGGAACATCACCATGTGACGATCACCGACGCGGCCTTAAAGGCGGCAGTGCGCCTCTCCGCCCGCTATATCAACGACCGGTTCCTGCCGGACAAGGCCATCGATGTGGTGGACGAGGCGGCCTCCAAGACGAGACTGACCGTCTATGTGGAGCCGAAGGGAATCAAGACTCTCGAGGAGGAGATCAAGAAGCTCGAGAAAGAGAAAGAGGACGCGATCCGTGACGAGGCATATGAGCTCGCCGGTGAGATCAAGAAGAAACAGGCCTCAAAGCGGGAGAAGATCCGCAAGCTGAAGGAGAAATGGGAGAGTGAGAAGGAGAGCCGGGAGCTGACCGTCGACGAGAATGACATTGCAGACGTGATCTCCGGCTGGACAAAGATCCCGGTGAGCAAGCTGGCGGAAGGCGAGACGGAGCGTCTCTTAAAGCTGGAATCCATTCTCCATGAGCGCGTGGTCGGGCAGGACGAGGCGGTGGTTGCCGTCGCGAAGGCGATCCGCCGCGGAAGAGTCGGCTTAAAAGACCCGAAGCGCCCGATCGGTTCCTTCTTATTCTTAGGACCCACAGGTGTCGGAAAGACGGAGCTCTGCAAAGCCCTTGCGGAGGCCATGTTCGGAACGGAAAACGCCCTGATCCGCGTTGATATGTCAGAGTACATGGAGAAGCACAGCGTCTCCAAGATGATCGGATCCCCGCCAGGATATGTGGGATACGAGGGCGGCGGGCAGCTGAGTGAAAAAGTCCGCAGAAACCCGTATTCTGTGATCCTCTTTGATGAGGTGGAGAAAGCCCATCCGGATGTTTTCAATATTCTTTTACAGGTGCTGGACGACGGTCACATCACGGACTCCCAGGGCCATAAGATCGACTTTAAGAATACCGTTATCATCATGACCTCCAATGCGGGCGCCGAGAACATCATCGCGCCGAAGCAGCTTGGATTCATGTCCCAGGACGATGAGAAGGTCCGCTACCAGAGAATGAAGACCGGCGTCATGGACGAAGTGAAACGGATGTTCAAGCCAGAGTTCTTAAACCGTATTGATGACACCATCGTGTTCCATCCGCTGACGAAGGATCACATGAAGGAAATCGTGACGATCCTCTTGAATGTCCTCGCAAAGCGGACAAAGAATCAGATGTCCATCCGCTTAAATGCCGGGGATGACGTGAAGGAATACCTTGTGGAAAAGGGATACGACGAGAAATACGGCGCGCGACCGCTTAAGCGCACGATCCAGAACCTCATCGAGGATAAGCTCGCGGAGCTGGTCCTGGAAGGAAAAGTGCGGGAAGGCGATTCCGTGAAGATCACCTGCAAGGACGGAGAACTGAAATTTTCAGCAAGACATCCACAAACTGCTGGAAAAACTTCCGCCAGTGTGGTAAAATCATAGGCACGACGTAACGGTTAGAAGGGACGGCTGCCTGTGACCGTTACCTATTACAATAGCAATAGCAATAGGGAAAATTTAGTCCTTGTTGAAACACACAAAAGGAGAGTAAGCATTATGTCAGTAATCAACGAACTGATCCGCACAGAGGCAAATGGAACCTTAAGCTTCGGAAACTACAGCCTCGCGGCAAAATCCAAGGTAGAAGACTTCGAGCACGAAGGTGATCTTTATAAAGTTAAGACATTTAAGGAAATCACAAAGTTAGAAAGAAACGGAATGTTCGTTTACGAGTCCGTTCCAGGAACTGCAGTAACAGAATTTGCAGTGACCGATACAACCGTTACCTTCAAGGTTGAGGGCTTTGAGGATGCCCAGATCACCGTACAGTTAGAGGACGACTGCGAGTACGAGATTTACGAGGACGGCGTTGGCGTCGGCGGAATGAAGACAAATATGAGCGGCAAGCTGAGTCTTTCTGTTGAGCTCAATGAGGGCAAGGAAGTAGAAGTTAAGATTGTTCGCAAGTGATCAGGAAATTGAAGATTGCTGCTGGCCGGGGTATGGACGGTAGTATTTTATGGCGCTCCGAGGGATGAACTTCGGAGCGTTTCCTGTTTTATGAAATATTTCTGTTCACCAAGAAAGCATTGCACAAAGGTCGTGCGAATTCACGCAGGAATATCGATTGGCGCAGGCAGTCAGGTAAGGCAGCTAAACGTATCATGGCATTTTGACTATAAAAAGGGAGAATATTGTGGCAAAAGCAAGAAACACAGCTTTTTTCTGTAAAGAGTGCGGCTATGAGTCCGCAAAGTGGCTCGGACAGTGTCCGGTGTGCAAGGAATGGAATACATTTGTTGAGGAGCCGGTGGCCCAGGCGAAAAAGGCACCGTCGGGGCAGATCGCCGCGGTGGGAGCCGGAAAGACGGCGGTCCCGGTCCATATCTCGGAGATTTCTCTCGATGAGCAGGACAGGACGCCCACAGGCTTCGGGGAGCTTGACAGGGTCCTCGGAAGCGGGATCGTGAAGGGAAGTCTCGTGCTTGTCGGCGGTGATCCGGGAATCGGGAAGTCGACGCTGCTTTTACAGGTCTGCAGAAACCTCGCCGGGGCGGGAAAACGTGTCCTCTATATCTCCGGTGAGGAATCCTTAAAGCAGATCAAGATGCGCGCAAACCGCATCGGGATGATCACAGGAGACCTTTTATTCCTCTGCGAGACGAACCTCGATACGATCCATGGCGCCATCGAGAGGTCGAAGCCGGACATTGTGATCATCGACTCGATCCAGACCATGTTCCGGGAAGATATTTCTTCTGCACCGGGCAGCGTGAGCCAGGTCCGGGAGTCCACGAACCTTCTGATGCAGATCGCGAAGGGATACGGGGTGACGATCTTTATTGTCGGACATGTGACGAAAGAGGGCGTGGTGGCAGGTCCCCGGGTGCTGGAACATATGGTGGACACGGTGCTCTACTTTGAGGGGGACAGAAACGACGCCTACCGGGTCCTCCGGGCGGTGAAGAACCGTTTTGGTTCCACGAACGAGATCGGCGTGTTTGAGATGGAGGAGAAGGGGCTTTCGGAGGTGCTGAATCCGTCGGAGATGCTGATCTCCGGGCGGCCGAAGGAGGCGTCGGGGGCGGTTGTTGCCTGCTCCTTAGAGGGAACGAGGCCGATCCTTCTGGAGGTCCAGGCGCTCGTGACCGCAACAAATTTTGGTATGGCGAGACGGACAGCGAACGGAGTGGATTACAACCGGATCAATATTCTGCTTGCGATCCTGGAGAAACGCTGCGGCTTCGCCATGAGCCGGTATGATGCTTACGTGAATATCGCAGGTGGAATGAAGATGAATGAACCGGCCCTGGATCTGGCGGTGGTGATGGCACTCGTGTCGAGCTTCAAAAACCGGGAAGTGGATCCTGGAATGCTGATCTTCGGAGAGGTAGGTCTCTCCGGCGAAGTAAGAGGCGTCTCCCAGGCTGCCCAGAGAGTGTCCGAGGCTATCAAGATGGGCTTTACGAGCTGCCTGCTGCCGAAATCGAATCTGGAGAAGCTGAAGGATGAGAAACGGATCAGGCTGATCGGGGTGGAGAATGTGAGAGAGGCGATACAGTTGATCTGATGTTGGCTGGGTGGTGCGATCTTCTTGTTTTCATTTGCAATGAAAACAAGAAGCATATGCCGCCTGTTCAAACTGGCAAAATAAATTTTCAAATTAGTGTTGACAATTAAAACATTTCATGCTATTATAATGGAGCATTAAGTGATGAGCAACAAAATATAGGGGAATAGTTCAATGGTAGAGCAGCGGTCTCCAAAACCGTAGATGGGGGTTCGAGCCCCTCTTCCCCTGCTTCTGATGTACCGGAAAATTTCGATTTTCCGGTTATTTTTTTATACCGGAAAAGAGGCAGATCAGTTTGGAGAAATTATCTAATGGATTGATAAAAAAGCGTCCGCGGATCCAGGGTGCCGCATGGCGGCGGCTGGACAACACGGCGAAGCTCTTCGCGGCGGTGTCCGGGGAGGACTTGAGCAGTGTGTTCCGGATCGCGGCGGTCTTAAAGGAGCCGGTGGAGCCGGAGCTTCTGCATAAGGCGCTTCTTCTGACGCTTCCGGAATTTGAAAACTTTCGAGTAAAGCTTCGAAAGGGCTTTTTCTGGTACTATTTTGAGACAAATAACCGGGATCCGGTGGTGGAGGAGGAGCAGAGTGCGCCCTGCCGCTTTATCGATCCCCACCGGGGCGGGAGGTTTCTATTCCGCGTGAGTTACTATGGCTGCCGGATCAACTTTGAGGTGTTCCATGGCCTTACAGACGGTCTTGGGGCGGTGGGGTTTGTCTCGCGGCTCACGGAACATTATCTGGAATTAAAGAATGGTCTTCCAACGGAGATAAGGAAACGTGAGTTTTCTCCGATGAGGGCGGATGATTATCTCCGTTATTATAAAAAACTGCCCCACAAGCGCTACGAGAGCCGGCCTGCGATCCAGGTGAGCGGGGAGTTTCTTCCCTTTGACCAGATGGCGGTGCTCCATGGGACGTTCCATGTGGATGACCTTAAGAAACGCAGCAAAGAGGTGGGAGTCAGTATCACGAAATACCTGGCGGCAGCCCTTTTGTGGTCCATCATCCAGACCGAGACAGACGGAAAAGAGATGAAGCATCCGGCAGCGTTAAATCTTCCGGTGAATCTGAGAAGTTTTTTCGAGTCGGAGACGTTAGCAAATTTCTTTGCGGTCATCAATATCTCCTGGTCGGAGCGGCGGGCACCGGAAAGCTTTTCGGAGGTCCTGGAGGCGGTGAGCCGCCAGATGGACGAACAGATCGTGAAGGAGCGCCTGGAGAAGACGATCTCCTACAATGTGGGGAACGAGAAAAAATGGTATGTGCGGGCGATCCCACTGTTTGTGAAACACCTGGCGATGCAGATGATCTTTCTGCATAGCACCCGCGCCCATACAATGACATTTTCAAATATCGGGCGGATGGATGTCCGGGAGGAGCTGCGGGATCAAGTGGAATCTTTCCAGCTCCTCGTGGGCGCGTCCCCGAAGCAGAGGATGAAGTGCGGGGCGGTTGCCTATGATGGAAAACTCTGCCTCTCCTTTGCCAGCGCTATGGCGGAGAACCGGCTGCCGGAGTATTTCTTCCGGTTTCTGGAAAAGCAGGGGATCCCTGTGGAACTCGAGAGCAACGGGATTTACGACCGGGAACATGACAAAGGGCGGTATCCGGTGGTCGGCGGCGATAAGAATAAGATAAAGAGGGCTGTCAGGTTCTTCTATATTTCCCTGGCTGTCGTCTCGGTCCTTGCGGGGGTCGTAAATCTCGCCACTTACCGGCAGATCCCGTTCAAATGGGCATTTCTCACCTGGGGAGCGGCGGCCTATGTGGCGATGACGCTGCGGTTTTCCGTCATGCGTCGCGCCAGTATGTCCGGGATCCTGGTGCGGCAATGCCTGGGAATCCAGGCGATCCTGCTGCTGGTCGACACGATGACGGGGCTGCACGGCTGGTCCGTGGACTACGCGATCCCTTGTGTGGTGCTGTTTGAGGTGGCGGCGATCCTGCTCATGCTGCTTGTAAACCGCATGAACTGGCAATGCTATTTCATGTACCAGATCGCGGTCACGTTTTTGAGTCTTGTACCGCTCGTGTTCTTAAGGATCGGATGGACGAAGCATCCGCTGCTCACGGTGATATCGGTGGTAATCTCGGTGAGCGCGCTGGTGCTTACGATTCTATTGGGAGATAGAAGTGTGAAGAGAGAACTGCGCCGGCGGTTTCATGTTTGAGAAAGAACAGAGCGAAAAAGAACAGTTCCAGAAACACGCAGAATAAAGAAGGAGATGAACTATGAGCCGGAAAGAAGTCAGCATGATCGGGAATCTGACCCGGGACATGATGAGGGATGTGATGGAGACATCCTTAAAGAAGCCGATCCAGACGGGAGAGTTCCGGAAAAATCCGGTGGAACCGGCCTGGAGATGTCCGGGTGACTATATTTATGAACTGGTTCCCACAGGGAAATTTGTGATGGAATATTTAAAGCCGAAGCAGGCGGTCACAGGCCGTGTGGTCTTACAGCTCCACGGCGGCGGCTATATTGGTCCGATGAAAAACATTTATCGCCGGTTTGCGGTAAAATACTCGGAACTGGGTCTCGGTGCGGATGTCCTGACACCGGACTACCGCGTCGCGCCGGAACATCCGTTCCCTGCGGCGCTTGAGGACACTGTTTGCGCCTACAAATGGCTTTTAAACGAGAAGAAATACGCCCCGGAACAGATCGTCATCGCGGGAGACTCCGCGGGCGGCGGACTTGCCCTGGCGCTCTGCCTCTACGCGAAGGACCACGCCCTGCCGCTCCCTGCGGGCATCATCACCATGTCCCCGTGGACGGATGTGACCCTCAGCGGAGCGTCCTATGAGGAGAATTACACGATCGATCCCCTGTTCGGAAATTCGAAGGAAAACATGCTCTACCAGTGCAGCTATATCGGGAACGCGGACAAGAAAGACCCTTATCTTTCCCCACTTTTCGGAAACTTCGAGGGATTCCCGCCGATGCTGATGCAGGTCGGCGCCTACGAGGTCCTCTTAGATGACACGAGGGCCGCCGCAAAGAAGGCGAGGGAAGAGGGCGTAAAGGTCCGCTGCTCCGTCTATGACGGAATGTTCCACGTCTTCCAGATGGGCCTCGACCTGATCCCGGAGAGCCGCGAAGCCTGGGAAGAAGTCGGAGAATACCTGCGCATCGTCTACCACATCCGCCGCGACCAGGAGGGAAAGGTCGTAAAAAAGGTGAAGACGAGGCGAAGAGACACCGAAGAGCGGGCGAAACTGAATCTTCTGGCATTTTTAAAACGGGAGCTGAAAAGCAAATGATTATTAAAAAGCCTTCTTTCTTAAGTTTTCATGAAGCCGTGCTTTTTCCAGCCCTTAGCGCTTGCGTTATCCTGAAAACCCCTGTATAATGACTTTAGCTGATAAAAACCCATAAAGGAGTGGATTTCAAATGAAATTAAAGAAAGTTATGCTCATGGCAGCTCTCGCTGCAGCAATTGGCAGTGTAAATATGGTGACTGCTCTTGCGGATGAGAACGAGACAGAGACAAAGTACGGTTGGGAAGGCAGCGGAAATACCTGGCGCTACTATGATTCCAACGGAAACTTAAAGAGCGGCTGGATCAAGGCTGAAGATGGTGATGGACGCGGAAATGATGTGTGGTATTATATCGATCCGTCCACAAACCTTATGATCTATAATACAACAAGAACCATCGACGGCGTATCCTACACATTCAGCGATGACGGAAGCTGGGTTGCTCCGGTTCAGACAGCACCGAAGGGACACGTTACAGGCGGAAGATACTACAACACATGGTCTAACCTCTGCATCCCGCAGATCATTGGAACAACAGAGTCTGATTTCGAGGCAGCTGACCAGTACACAGGCGGCGAGTATGCGGCAATCGGAAGACCGTCCCTGACACATGATCTCTATATGAGTACAGACTTCGGTGATGTGGAAGTCTACTATCTTAATATGAAGGACAAGCAGGATATGGATGCCCAGACATTCGCAAATACTCTTGCAGGAATCGAGAAAGGTCAGAAAGGTCAGGCTACAACAGCTGAGACTGTGACGATCGCAAACCAGCAGTACTCCAAGGTAACAGTAAGCGGAAAGAAGACATCAAGAACGTACTACTGCCGCAAGCAGGACGGCTATATGGTAGTTGTCCAGACAACTGGAAGAACCAAAGATGTAGCTTCTCTCAACAGCATCGTTATGAGTATGACAACAGCACAGTAATTAAATAAGACGTGACATTTGCCCCCGGCCCCGATGGCTCTGGGGGCTTTTTAATATTGTTTTTGAGAAAACGAAAGTCTTAAATAAAGCATGCCGCATAAAATATTCAGAATGGGATCTGTCTTTCAGAAACGGCATGGAAAAATGCGGGACAGACAGAATATAGAATGGATGTGGCGCGGCAGAGATGGAAGATCAGAAGGCGGAAAATCTATTGAATCTGGCACTTTCTGTCCCTGAGGAGACGAGGGAGCGGACAGAAGAGCTGAACGTGGGATATGACAGGGTGGAGCGGACATGGGAGATCATCGTGAAATACCATGGGAACCTGGAGAGCACTTTGAATGAGCAGTTTCCGGGTGTCTCCGGAACATACCTTTTAAGCAGCTTTGCGATCCTGCGTGTCCCGGAGCGGGATGTCCCGGGGGTGATCGCACTTCCTGAAATTGAATACGCGGAAAAACCAAAGAGGCTGTTTTTTGCCCTGAACCGGGCGAGGGCGGCCTCCTGTTTTCTTCCGGTGCAGACAGGGACCGATGGGCTTACGGGAAAAGGTGTCCTGGTGGCGGTGATCGACTCGGGAATCGACATCTTTCATGAAGACTTCCGGAATGAGGACGGAACCACGAGAATCCTGTATTTGGATGACCAGATCAGTGGGAAAACATATGAAAGGCGGGAGATCAATGAGATCCTGCGGGGAGAGAATAAATCCGGCGGAACAGGCGGTCTTTCCCTGGATACCAGCGGCCATGGCACGGCGGTGGCGGGGATCGCGGCTGGAAACGGGAGAACAAGCGGCGGACTGTACCGCGGGGCGGCCTATGAGAGTGAACTTATCATTGTCCGTCTCGGAATCCCGGATTCAGTTGGATTTCCGAGAACCACGGAACTCATGCGGGGGATGGATCTCGCGGTGCGGAAAGCTCTGGAACTGGGACGCCCCATGGCAGTGAATCTGAGCTTTGGAAATACATATGGATCCCACGACGGCGGCGGACTTTTAGAGCGGTACCTCGATTCTCTTGCACAGATGGGGCAGTTTGTCTTCGTCACAGGATCGGGAAATGAGGGGGACTCCGGGGGACATGCGAGACCTGTGATCGAACCCGGGAAGATCACGGAGATCCGACTCTCTGTTGGGACATACGAGACGGGATTCGGCATGCAGATTTGGAAAAACTATGAGGACGGGATGCGGATCTTTCTGAGGGATCCCTTTGGCGGTGCGGAGATCGAGCTTGTCCCGGTGAGGGGAACGGACCGGATCCGGGTCGGAGAGACGGAACTTTTGATCTATTACGGGGAACCGTCCCCTTTTAATGCGGCCCAGGAGATCTATATTGAGTTTGTGCCGGAAAGAACTTATGTGGAGAGCGGGATCTGGACATTCCGATTCCTCGGAACAGGGGATGAGGAGACGGCAGCGGATCTCTGGCTTCCCTCCGCGGCGGCAGTCGGGCGGGACACGGAATTTTTGGAATCGTCGCCGGATACGACCCTGACGATTCCCTCCACGGCGTTCCGACCGGTGACGGTGGGCGCCTATGACAGCGGGACCGGAATCTATGCCCCGTTTTCTGGCCGCGGGGACACCAGGGTCTATCGCGCCCAGAAGCCGGACCTCGCCGCCCCAGGGGTGGGAATCATGGCCCCGGACCGGGACGGCGGCTATTCCCCTGTCACCGGAACATCCTTCGCGGCGCCCTTTGTCACCGGGGCCGCGGCGCTTCTCATGGAGTGGGGGATCGTCAGGGAGAATGATCCGTATCTTTATGGGGAGAAGGTGAAGGCGTACTTAAGAAAAGGAGCGAGAAGACTTCCTTCTGAGCTGGCCTATCCGAATCCGAGGCTGGGATATGGAGCGCTCTGCGTGGCGGACAGTCTGCCGAAATAATTTGTAAATTTTCTTGAAAATTTCTAATAACAGATATATTATAGAAACGTATACAAAATAGAACTCGGATTTTTAAGAGATGAGGCATAAATACTTTTAAATCTTAATGGAAATCTGAATTCAAATGAGGGATGCCGGGGATCATTGCGGAGAATCATCCCAGAAAAATTTCCGACAATACAGAAAAATTGAATCATGAGGAGGAAAAAGCTATGGAAGCGTTGTTTCAGGCCGTAAATGTCATATGCGGAAAGATCCAGATCGTCTCGAACCTGTTCTGGGATTTCCCGACGAACTTTGACTGGTACGCGAATATCCCGATCCTCGGAAACTTCAGTCTGGCGATCATCCTTTTAGTGGGAACAGGAATCTATTTTACATTCAGACTCCGGTTTATCCAGGTGCGGAAATTCCGCCACGGACTCCATGTCCTGATGAGACAGAAGAGCAGCGGCACAGGAATCTCATCCCTGGCGTCATTCCTCCTGTCGACGGCCATGCGTGTCGGCCCCGGAAATATCTTAGGCGTCACCGGCGCGATCTCCACCGGCGGTCCGGGCGCCCTGCTCTGGATGTGGATCTCCGCCTTCTTTGGTATGTCCACAGCTTTCGTTGAGGCGACACTCTCCCAGATCTTTAAGGAGAGAAAAGATGATGAGTATGTGGGCGGCCTGCCGTATTACGGAAGAAGACTCTTAAAGAATGCGGCATGGGCAGGAGCGGCGCTCAGTGTCCTCTACATTATCTATGCGTTCCTCTGCTTCCCGGCCCAGGGCTTCAACACGATCTCCGCGGTGGGAGCGATCGCGGGCGTATTTACGGGAACCGTCATCGAGACAAACTCCGCCCTGTACTGGATCTCCTTCGCGGTCCTCATCGCGGCGACGGCGGTCATCAGCTTTGGTGGAATCAAGAAGGTGACAAAGGTTACAGACCTCTTAGTTCCTGTGATGGCAGTGATCTATATCCTGACAGTCATTCTTCTCATCGTATTTAATATCCCGAGAATCCCGTGGTTCTTCGGAGCAGTATTCTCCGAGGCTTTCCGGCCGGAAGCAGTCTTCGGCGGTGCCTTCGGTATCGCGCTGAGCCAGGGAATCAAGAGAGGCCTTATGTCAAATGAGGCTGGACAGGGAACGATCACCATGCCGGCAGCGGCGGCGGACGCAAAGCATCCCTGTGACCAGGGCTGTGTCCAGGCGCTTGGCGTTTTCTTAGATACCATCGTGATCTGCACCCTGACAGGATTCGTCGTTGTCATGGGAAGAGTGTGGCTCACGGAGGACAGCGCAGCATGGTTTGAACTCGGAAAACTTGACAGGTTCTTAGCATCCTGCGGAGCGCTCACCGGGAACGGAACGATCTATCACCTCGTGACGATGCTCGTCAGCGTCTGCTTCGGTCTGTTCGCGTTTACCTGCCTTGTGGGATTCATGTCCTTCACGGAAATGTGCGCGAACCGGATCTCCACGAGACCTGCCTTTATTAACACGATCCGCGTGCTCTGCCTGGTAGTCATCTCCTTCGGCGTTATCACGAACATTGCGGGCATGGACTTAAGTGCCCTGTGGGATCTCAGCGATTTCGCGAATATCCTCATGGTATACTGCAACCTGCCATTACAGTACATAGGCTTTAAGTATGTGCTCCGGGCATGGGAACACTTCGAAAAGAACGATGGAACCGCATTCACATCAAAGATCGCCGGAATCGATGTTACGGTGTGGGATGAGCGGGCAAAGATGAAATAAGAGAAAAAAGATGCCGCCCGGTGGATTCAGAAAGAAACGCAGGGCGGCATTACTATGCGGATAATAACAGAACCAAAGTACAGGAAGCAGGGCAGTTAAAAGACCTGCGGGAAGCTTCCATATTATATTAAGTAGAAACGGATTCCGGACAGTGGAAAAAGAGGCTGCCGGATCAGCCGTCAGCCTTCTCCCAGAAATCCCTGAGCGCAAAGCGGCAGACGCTTTCCACGAAGGTCTTCGCGTCATATTCATCCGCCAGCTCTAAATAAGATCTTAGCGTCGTCAGATAAAAGCTTGACATAAACGAAACATAGAGTGGGAGCGGGATCTTTAACCGAACGCCCTGGTTCTCGCCCTGCCAGCCGCTCTCCGTGAGGATCTTCGCCAGGTCTCCCTGGATCGTGAACATCAGGGAGCCGTTTTTGTTCGTCTGGTAGATCCGGCGGTAGAGAGTGATATTCTCATCCACCTGAGCGATCAGATATTCTAAAAACTGACGCAGGGAATCGGTGCTTTTAAAGTAGATCAGATCCTCCACCGGGCGGAGTCCCTCAATGTACATGTTCACGCAGTAGTGCAGAAGATCATATTTGTCCTCAAAATACCGGTAGAACGTGGACCGGGAGATCATGGAGACCCGGCAGAGATCAGTGAGGGAGATCTTCTCAAAAGGCATTTCCGCCAGAAGGTCCAGGAGCGCCTTCATCAAAAGCAGGTAGGTCCTGCGGACAGAAACATGTTCTTCCTGGATCGGTAATTTTATCATAAACTACAAAACTCCTCTATCCATTCCAAATTGGACAAAAAGTGATAATTTGTCTCATTTGGTACACTTTTCAAAAATTGGTTCTTGAGTATTTTAGCATAAACATAGATAATATTGCAAGTGAAAAGGAAAGAAAAAAGCGGAGGCGATCATATGATCCGAAGAAGAGAAGTACGAAGAATGGCAGCGATCCTCTGCATGATCACGGGAATGACAGCAGTTCCCGCATATGCGGCAGCTCCGGAGCCATTCGGAGCGGTACCGGGATGGAATCAGATCTCGGGAAAGTGGTACTACCTTATGGAAAACGGTGCCTGGAGCACAGATTTTATAGAAGATGAGAATACATGCTACACGTTTACAAAGGACGGGACGCTGTCCTATGCGCGGAAAACCCCGAATACGCAGGGCGGCGCGTATCCTGTATACGTGCTGGATCAGAAGGAACAGGAACTCTTTGATGATATGAATGATGAGAAGAGCGACCTGTTTTTTGACACTTATCCGGAGGCGGAGGATGATTACGACAACGGGGATGTGGAGTTTTACGATGGACGCGCCACATTTGTCCTCGACATGGATCTCTGCGATATCGCAAAGGCAAGACTTTCTTCCGCTATGGAAAAGGGATATTCCAAGAGCAAAAATACGATCCCGGGAGAGGGAACCGTAAGCGATTACGTAAAGACAGCATTTCCGGAGCGAAAGAGTGCCACATTTTTTGAGATGTACCTCTGGGGCCCTGAGGAGACATACGATCCGTATGATTCTGTTATGATCCGGATGCAGGAAAAATTCGACCGGAAGGACGATAAAAAATATTCCCTGGAATACTACCGTAGAATGGGAATTGCCCATGAAAACCAGAATGGAAAGGACTATTACATGGTGGTTCTGGAACGGTAGGAATGTGGACGGTGACGGAAAATGACCTGTGTGGGTACTGAACAGTTACGGACAGGGAATATAAGGAGAGAAGACATGGGAGAGAAAATAAAAAACATGTTCCGCGGGCATAAAGAAAAGAAAAAGAACCAGAACGGCGGCTTTTCCTACATGCTCGCGTCATTTATCATCCATAAACGCGGCTGGATCGAGTCGGTCTTCGTGATCGGCTGCCTGCTCTCGCTTTTGACGATGAACTTTGTAAATGTAAACTATGACCTGACGAAATATCTTCCGGAAACGGCGGAATCCGCTATCGGACTTGACGTTATGCGTGATAAGTTCGGTTATCCCGGAACGGCGCGGGTCATGGTGAAGGACGTCTCGCTGTACGAGGCGAAGCAATATAAAGATGAGATCGCCGATATCGATGGCGTGGACCAGGTCTTATGGTGCGACAGCACGGTAAATATCTATGCCGGTGAAGACTTCATTGATGAGAGTGAGATCAAGGATTATTACAAAGACCGGAATGCGGTCTACGATATCACATTTGTGGAGGAGAGTGATTCCACCCGAACCTCCACTGCCATCGACGAGATCAAGGATCTCTTAGGGGACAAAGGATGCTACGTCGGCATGGCGGTCCAGAACAAATCCATGACAGAGTCCATGGCAAGCGAGATGAGCAAGATCCTCGTTGTGGCGGTGATCATGATCTTCGCTGTGCTTTCCGTGACGACAACGGCATGGACGGAACCGATATTATTCCTGTTGGTTATGGGCGTCGCTGTCCTGCTTAATAAGGGAACGAACATCTTTATCGGAACCGTCTCGTTCCTGACGGAAAACGTGTCGATCATCCTGCAGCTGGCAACATCCATGGACTACTCGATCTTCCTGCTTGACGCGTTCATGAACTACAGAAAGCAGGGAATGAACGAGGAGGACGCGATCATCAACGCCGTTCAGGAGGCGATCAATTCCATCTTCGCCAGCAGCCTGACGACAGTCGTCGGCTTCTTGGCCCTTGTGACGATGAAGTTCTCCATCGGATTTGACTTGGGTCTTGTCCTGGCGAAAGGTATCGTATTCAGCTTGCTGACAGTCGTCTTCTTCATGCCGGCGATGATCCTGAAGTTCGCGAAGCTCAATGAGAAGACAAAGCACCGTTCCTTTATGCCGGATTTCCACGGACTTGGAAAAGCGATCTACCGGATCCGTCCCATCGTGTTCGCGGTGATCGTCCTCGTGACACCGCTTGCATACACGGCCCAGGGCCTGAACGATTTCCTTTACGGAAACGACTCCATGGGTGCCTCGGAGGGAACACAGGTTTATGAAGATGACCAGCAGATCACGAAGATCTTCGGCCGAAGCAACATGCTGCTCGCCCTCTATCCGAACACATCGGAGGTCAATGAGCGGGCCATGGCGAAGGAGATCAAGGATCTATCCTATGTAAAGAACGTTACAGCTTTAGCGGATACGTTGCCGGAGGGGATCCCGGAAGAGTTTCTCCCGAAGTCCACGGTGGAGCTCTTACATAAAGACGGCTATTGCCGGATGCTGATCTACACGAGAACGAAGACCGAGAGTGCCGAGGCATTCAAGGACTCCGACGCGATCCAGGAGATCGTAAAGAAGTATTACCCGGAAGGAAGCTATCTCGTCGGTGAGACTCCGTCCACCCAGGATATCAAGTCCTTCATCGTAAAGGACTATGAGAATGTAAATGTTCTGTCCCTGGCGGGCGTATTCCTCGTCGTCATGATGAGCTTCAAGTCGGCTGTCATGCCGATCCTCGTCATCATTCCCATCGAGGTGGCGATCTTCATCAACATGGCGATGCCGTATTTCCAGGGTGTCGAGATGGTGTACATGGGTTATATCATCGTCAGCAGTATCCAGCTGGGTGCCACGGTCGATTACTCGATCCTGCTTGCAAACAACTACCTGGCGAAGAGAAAGACGCTGCCGAAGAAAAAGGCATGTGTGGAGGCCATCGCAGCGTCCTGTTCCTCGATTTTTACTTCCGGATCCATCATCACGCTGGCCGGATATATCGTGTATATGATCTCGTCCACAACGGCCATCGCGGACCTGGGACACCTGATCGGACGAGGCGGACTGTTCAGCCTTGTGCTGGTACTGACGGTGCTTCCGCTGCTGTTAACATTATTTGACAATTTTATCGTCGGCGAGAAACCGGCGGCAGCTCTTGCGAGACGCCTGCACCGCCGTGTGAAGAACCAGAGAGAGAAGAGACGTTCCGGAAAGAACGGGGACGAGACAGAAGAGAGTACAGATGAAGGCGGAGATCCCTACGAGGACGATGAGAACGAGGCGGCGGCCAGCAGGGAATCGGAGCCGGAATTGACAGATAGAGAAGAAATGGAGGAGAACGGTGATGAGACAGAAAAATAGAAGGATCATGGCAGCGGGCATGGCGGCTGTCACACTCTGCACCAGCCTTGTTTCTGCGCCGGTCTATGCGGCAGAGGCGTCTGTGAGCGTCGATGAAGCGATGTACGTGAACCTGGATTACTATGGTTCCGTTGATAAGGTGAATGTCGTGAAGGGTGTGAGCTTAAATGGTCTCACAAGCTTTACGGATTATGGAAATTATCTTGATGTGACAAATATGACCAACAACACAGCTCCGGAGATCAGTGACGGAAAGGTCACATGGAATCTCCCGGCGGACACCAAGGGATATTTCTACTATAAGGGAGCGATCGATAAGGACGCGGTGACACTTCCGTGGACCATGGATGTGTCCTACAAATTAAACGGCGTCCCGACGGACGCTGAGAAGCTTGCGGGTGCTTCCGGTCTGGTGGAGGTACATGTGACAGCGACACCGAATGAGGCGGCGAGAGATTACTATAAGAACAATATGATGTTAGTGGTAGCGATGCTTGTTGATATGAGCAAGTGCTACAGTGTGGAAGCGGAAGATTCCCAGACCCAGAGCCTCGGTTCCCAGACCGCGATCATGTACACGGCGCTTCCGGGCGAGGAGGGCGATTACACGATCCGCATTGGCAGCGACAAGTTTGAGACCTCCGGTGTCATCATGGCGATGGTTCCGGGAACGGTGAAAGACTTAGAGCACATCGTTGACCTGAAGGACGCCAAGGACACCTGGAAGGATGCCGGTGACCAGTTATACGACAGCATGGACCAGATGGCGGCTTCCGTCGAGGCCATGAGAAGCGGCGTCAACGAGCTGCGCCAGGGCTTAAATGAGGCGGAGAGCGCGAGAGGCGTCATCAGCGGTTCCAAGGACGAGATCCTGGACAGCAATGACCAGACACTGGCTTCCCTGACGGCGCTCTCCGAGCAGCTTGGAACCATCGTTCCGTATATCCAGACTGCAAAGGATGCCTCCGAGGTTGCCCACAACAGCATGACAGACGTTGTCAACACACTCGGAAACATGCAGGAGCCGATCCGCAGACTGGACACGAGCTTACGGGGCTTAAGGGATAGCTCTGAGGGCGCGTCCGGCAGTATTGGAAACGTAGTCGCTTCCGTTCAGCTGATCAAAAAGCTTGACACACAGCTTCAGCAGAGCGTTCTGGAGTTTATCAAAAACCTGGCTTCTGCCCAGGAGTCCATGCAGGACGCGATCGCAGATTACTGCAACGGTGAGGCAGGGGATGAAGATACCCAGGCACTGGCAGCGGCAGCAGCGGGAGCAGACACCTCCGCCGGACATGCGGGAATGCTGAATGCCCAGGAACTTATCGGAATCTTAAAGCAGAAGGAGAAAGCGCTCCGCCAGGTGGCTTCCTCCAGCAATGCCCTTGTGGCAGATACAGCAGATATGCTCGACGATGTATCCAATACATCAAAATACCTGGCACAGACCACAGACCAGATGGACTATCTGATCGAGGATGTGAAGGCGTTAAAGGATTCCCTGGATGTGTATTACCCGGATCTCCAGTCAGCCCTGGATGATTCCGGGGAGCTCGTAAACCGAACCACGGATGCCCTTAATAAGAGCACGGATTCCCTGACTCTGGTACAGAATACCGTCCGTGCCAGCGCGGACAGCCTTGACGCGGCGGCGAAGGACTCCATCAAGGGAAGTTTGAATGTCCTCGACAAGAGTTTAAGCGTCCTCGACAGCACCAGCTCCATGAGAAAGGCCGGCCGGACTATGAAGGACACCATGGACAATGAGTGGAACGACATGGAGGACGACAACAATTTCTTAAATATGGATCCAAACGCGGAGAAGGTTTCCTTCACTTCCGATGAGAACGCGGAGCCGAACACCCTGCAGATCATCATGAGAACCGAGGAGATCAGCGTGGACGATGACGCGGAGCTTCTCGATGCGGAGACAGCGAAGGCGGATGTGAACCCGCTTGAGAGAATGTGGAACATGCTGGTCCAGATGGTCAGGGCGATCATTGAGATCTTTAAGAACAGATAATGAAAGAATATCTGATGGATTTGTGCAGGAGGATGTACGGCAGAATTGTTCTGCGTGGACGTTTTTCTGCACAAACTGGTATATGAGGGGATAAAGAGAAGCGAGTGGAAGAACTTCTTACGGGAAGGAGAAGACATGAAAAAATTTGGAAAGAAGATTGCGGGATTTCTGCTGGCGGCGGTTCTGGCAGTGACTGCGGCGTTTCCGGCTTTTGCAGCCAGCAAGACAGCGGTCGGAAAGATATACCTGACCATCGACAGCACTGTGGGACTTAAAAATGACTCTGAGGACGTCACAGTGACGCCCTACGGGGATAATACAGATCTTTACTATGTAGATAACATTTATATCGAAAATAACGACGGAAACGGCTATACGGAGTCCAATCCACCGAAGATCACGGTGACGCTGGAGGTAGCGGACGAGGATAATTATTATTTCTCCGGGACAGCCTCAAAGGACTTCCGCCTGACACTGTCCGATTCCGCAAAAAACGGATACGGAAAAGCGGAGTACGTGAAGGCGGTAAAGAAAAATGACAGAAGTACCGTCGAGCTGACGTTCCGCCTGACATTCGATAAGAAAACCACCGCATCCACCACAAGTACCGTCAAGGCGCCCACAGGTGTGGCCTGGTCTCCGAACGCCTACGGAACGGGAACATGGTCAGCGGTCAGCGGGGCGAAATATTACCAGCTCCGCCTCTTAAAGGACGGCAGTCTCACGGGGGACGAGTTTACGATCTACGGAACGAAGTACGATTTTTCGAGACTGATGGGAACCTCTGGATCCTACAGCTTTGAGGTCCGCTCCGTGAAGTCCACAAACAACACGAAGAGCGCCTGGGTCCGCTCAGGGGAGATCGGATCCTACGCCGCAGGCTCCTGGAAGCAGAGCGCTGACGGCAGATGGTGGTGGGACTACGGTGATGGCACATGGGCGGCGGCAGAGTGGCTCTACATCAGCGGAAAGTGGTACTATTTCCGGGAGGACGGATATATGGCCACAGGATGGATCACCCTGTACAACAAGTCCTACTATCTGGATCCGGTGAGCGGGGCCATGTATAAGAGCGGGAGGACGCCGGACGGGCTCTATGTGAATGAGAGCGGCGTGTATGTGCCGGGGATGTAAGACCAAAATCGGGATGATCCGTTCAGGGCATATAAAAGCTGAAGGTACTGATATGAAATTGTCATCAGGAGATAACAGAGGTCGAAAATCCGGTCTCAGCGGTCAAACCTGCGGATTTAACATCACAGACGCGTAGAATATTCCGTCTTTCCACCTAAATCTCGCGTCCCCGCTGTACCGCTCTGCGATCATGCGGATAGACTCCGTTCCAATGCCGTAGCCGGAGTGCTTTGTGGAAAGCAGCTTATCTCCGGACCAGTTCGGACTTCCGGAGCTGGTGTTGTCGGCGGTGATGGAGAGCATGGAGGAGCCGGTCTGGACTACATGGAGTCGGATGAAAGACTGGATCTCCGCATCGGTATCCGCGCAGGCGTCCACTGCGTTTTCCAGTAAATTTCCGACTAGAACACAGAATTCCGTTTCCGGGATCACCGGCGGGTCAGCCATCTGGATGGTGACCTGCATGGAGATCCCGTTTTTTTCTGCCTTTTCCGCGTAGAAGGAGAGGATCGCGTTGACTGCGTAGTTTTTGCAGTAGGTGCGGACCTCCTGAATCGGGAACATGTTTTCGTAATCGTTCAGATAATTTTTCAGGGAGGCGAGATCCCCGCGGTCGGCGCAGTCCCTGATGACGGCCAGATGCTGGCGGAAATCGTGCCTTGCCCGGCGGTTGTCCTGGATCCTGGCGGTGAGAAGGCTGTATTGGTCTGACTGGATCTCCAGGAGCTTTTCCATGGTCTCCGATTTTGCCGCGGCTTCTGCCTGGTCCTTAAAGAAGCGCAGGAGCATGATCAGCGTGTGGCTGATGAGGAACATGCAGACGAGCAGCAGGACTCTGGCGAAAAGGTCTGCCTGATCAAAATTCCCATCCCGGATATTGCCGGTGAGAAGGAAGATGATCATCGTGGCGGAAAATGGAAGAAGCCATGCGGTTTTCCAGATTGCAGGCGCCTGGATCGCGGAGAGACTGTCGATGATCTCTGTGAGCCGCTTTATCATAAACCGGGTGGTGAGGAGCACCAGGAGTAACGTAGTGACGCCGGACTGCCAGGTGTAGAATCCGCAGTGCAGAAACTGTCTGCAGATAAAAAAGGAGGAGGCGCGGATAACCATGAGGTAGTCAAGGACAAAGGTGTACTGGAATGTGACGATTCCGATGTTTGCCTGAACCAGATGGTAGAGAAAAAATCCCAGAATGGGAATCGCAAGATACTGTACAGATACGGCTGGAAACCCCGCATGGACCAGTATCGCGAAGACTGCCAGATATATGATCTCCGCAAGGGCAGAGAGCAGGATCGTTATTTTTCCCGGATAACGCAGATTCGTGTGAAACGGAAGATACGCGAACATGTGGAACGGATAAGTGCTGAAAAATTCATTAATAAGCAGTTCCGCCATACTGACCTCCCCGGACTTTCGAATAGGAATACTCAAGAAATTGCTCCCGCACATTCCGGTATTTCAGACGGCTGATAGGGATCTGGATCCCGCTTTTTAAGAGAAAACGGTCTTCTAAAAGCTTATCCACGTCCTCAAAGTTTACGAGGATCCCCTTGATGCAGTCGCAGAACCACGGATACTGGAGCAGAAGGGCGGAGAAATCCTTCTGGCTCATGGAGACTTCCATATCCTGCCCGTTCTTAAGGTGTATGAGAACCTGCCGTCTGACATACTCGGTGTAGGAGATATCGTGGACCGGGAGAACTGTCTTTCCAAAATGTGTTGCAACCTCCACCGCCCTGGTGCGTTCAGCATCCTGGAGCCCGCACCGGTCGAGGGCAGCGAACACACCGTTCTTTTCAATAGGTTTCAGGAGATAGAAGGATGCGCTCACGTCGTAGCTCTCCACGGCAAATTCAGGGGAGGTGGTGATAAAGATGATCCTGCAGCCATGATCCGCCCGCCGGATCCGCTTCGCCGTCTCCATCCCGGTGATGCCATCCATGTAGATATCAAGGAAGATGAGATCATACTTTCCGGCCGTAAACGCGCCCAAAAACTCTTCCCCGCTGGAAAAACGGTCCATTGCCCCCCACTGAAGCCTATGCTGTTCCGCATATGTATCAATAAATCCGACAAGCCGGTCAGAATCCGTCTTTCGGTCATCGACGATCGCTATGTTCATGTTCGGTCGCTCCTTTGATGTTAAACTGTTAAAGCTATTTTAACATGTTTTTGGGGAAATGTGTGGAAGAATGAAACTTTTCTTCCATTTTCCGCCAAATAATGATATGATGGATACCGGCAGCATAAAGCGCAAAGGAAAAATGCCGCTGTTTTGGCATTTTATGGCGGCGGAAAAGACAGAAAATTGGATGCTGCATAGAAAGGTGAGCACGACAATGAATTTTATTGTACCAGCCGGTTATACTCCGGATATTGACTTAAAAGAGACCCAGATCGCCATCAAGGTCGTGAAGGATTTCTTCCAGAAGGAACTTACAAAACAGTTAAATCTGACCCGAGTTTCCGCTCCGTTATTTGTAACGCCGGAATCCGGATTAAATGATAACTTGAACGGTGTGGAGCGCCCGGTTGCCTTCGATATTAAGGAAGGCGGAAGAAAGGCAGAGATTGTCCACTCCCTGGCAAAATGGAAACGTTACGCGTTGAAACAGTACGGCTTCCAGCCGGGTGAAGGTTTATACACCGATATGAACGCCATCCGCCGCGATGAGGACACCGATAACATCCACTCCATCTATGTGGACCAGTGGGACTGGGAAAAGGTGATCACGAAGGAGGAGAGAACCCGCGGGACACTGGAAGAGACTGTCCGTGCCGTATATAAGGCATTAAAGATCACAGAGGACTATATGGCATACGAGTACGACTATATCGGCCGTGTTCTCCCGGAGCACATCGAGTTTATCACATCCCAGGAGCTTGAGGACCTCTACCCGGATCTCACCCCGAAGCAGAGAGAGTATGAGATCGTGAAGCTTCACGGCGCTGTGTTTATCGAGCAGATCGGCGGAAAGTTAAAATCCGGAGAGCCGCACGATGGACGTGCTCCGGACTATGATGACTGGAAATTAAACGGCGATATTATCGTCTACTATCCGGTTCTCGACATTGCCCTTGAGTTAAGCTCCATGGGTATCCGTGTGGACGAGATCTCCCTGCACGAGCAGTTAAAGGCGGCAGGCTGTGAGGAGCGCGAGAAGCTTGCATTCCAGAAGGCATTGTTAAACGGAGAGCTTCCATACACCATCGGCGGAGGTATCGGACAGTCCCGTATCTGTATGTTCTTCTTAAGAAAAGCCCATATCGGTGAGATCCAGTCTTCCTTGTGGCCGGATGAGGTCCGCGAGGAGGCGAATAAGGCGGGAATTCCGCTGCTGTAAGCAGCAGGCGGATGCGGATCTGCACAGACTTATTATGAGAACGACCCGGCGGCGCAAGCCTGACCGGTATTAAATATTCAGGAAAACAGTTACGGTCCACAAAGATGTGTGCGGTAACTTTTCCTGCTTATGGAGGTAAAAAAATGGCAAATGAACGTTTGAGGGAACTCAGGACCCTGATGAAAGTGAGAAATGTGGACGCGTACTATGTTCCGTCTTCTGATTTCCACGATTCTGAGTATGTGGAGGATTATTTCAAATGCCGCGCATTCCTGTCCGGCTTCACAGGTTCCGCGGGGACCATGGTGATCACCCAGGCTTTTTCCGGCATGTGGACAGACGGAAGATATTTTGTCCAGGCGAAGAAAGAGCTGGAAGGCCAGGACACACGTCTGATGGCGATGGGCGAGGAGGGCGTCCCGACCATTGAGGAATACCTGATGGACCATATGCCGGAAGGCGGCGTTTTAGGCTTTGACGGCCGCGTGGTAAATGCTGCCCAGGGAAGAAAATTTGAGACCATGATGGCAGAGAAACATGCCACACTTTCCGTCGGCGATGACCTTGCGGGTGAGGTCTGGGAAGAACGCCCGATCCTTCCGGCACCGGAGGTGTGGGTCCTCGACGTGAAGTACGCAGGCGAGACCGTTGCGGAGAAGCTTGCCCGCCTCAGAACCGCGATGAAGAAGGAACACGCGACCGTGCACATCCTGTCAAGCCTTGACGATGTGGCATGGCTCTTTAATATCCGCAAAAATTCCGACGACGGAAATGTACTGGCACCGGCATTCACCCTGATCACAGAGGATGAGGCGAGACTTTTTATTAACAGCCGCAAATTCTCCCCGGAGCTCCGCGCTTATTTTGAGGAGAATCATGTCGCCATCGAAAAATACGACGCGATCTACGACGCGGTGGCAGGGATCAGAAACGAGACGGTCCTCTTAGAGCCGGGTAAGGTAAACTTTGCCCTCTATAAGAAAATCGATGCCTCCAACCGCATTGTGGAGGCTATGAACCCGACTTCCCGGATGAAGGCAGTGAAGAACCCGGTGGAGATGGAAAACCTTCGCAAAGCTCATTTAAAGGACGGCGTGGCGTTGACGAAATTCCTGTACTGGATGAAGAAGAACGCGGGAAAAGTGGAACTCACAGAGACAGAAGCCGCAGAGCGCCTGGAGGATTACCGCAAGGCCCAGGAAGGTTACCTCGGACCGAGCTTCACGACGATCTCCGCATTCGGCTCCAACGCGGCGATGTGCCACTACCATGCGACAAAGGAGCAGGAGAGCCCGGTGGGAACAGATGGCTTCTATCTGGTAGACTCTGGCGGACAGTACTATGAGGGAACCACGGACGTCACAAGAACCATCGCGGTCGGTCATGTGACAGACGAGATGAAGGAACACTTTACACTTGTCATGATGGGAATGCTCCGCCTGATGAACGCGAAATTTTTATACGGCTGCCGGGGTCTCAATGTGGATTACCTTGCGAGAGGACCGCTCTGGGAGCGGGGGTTCGACTTCAACCACGGTACCGGACATGGCGTTGGCTTCTTATCCGCTGTCCATGAGCGACCGAACGGCATCCGCTGGCGCATCGTTCCGGAGCGTCAGGATTCCTGCGTTTTGGAGGAGGGCATGCTGACATCCGACGAGCCGGGTCTTTACATCGAAGGCAGCCACGGAATCCGTACTGAGAACCTGTCCCTCTGCAGAAAGGCGGAGAAGAATGAGTACGGTCAGTTCATGTGCTTCGAGAACATGACATTCGCGCCCATCGATCTCGATGCGGTGGATATTTCCGTGATGGAGCCGTCTGATGTGAGAATGCTGAACGCGTACCATAAAGAAGTCTGCGAGAAGCTTTCCCCGTATATGACTGAGGAAGAGAACGAGTGGTTAAAAGAAGCGACAAGACCGATTGGAGAGGATTACACATGGCGGATTTAGAGAAAAACATTCTGGTGGTGATCCCGGTAAACGAGGCTCATAAAAAGTTCCTTGAAGAAAAAGCTGCCTCAGGTGACAAGAACTGCTGCATCCGATATGTGAGCGGCGAGGAAGTCACAAAGGAGGACGCGGAACGGGCAAATGTTATCATCGGAAACGTAGATCCATCCCTGCTCTCCGGCACGAAGAACCTGGAGCTGCTCCAGTTAAATTCTGCTGGGGCAGATCTCTATATCAAGGCCGGTGTGATGCCGGAGGGAGCAGTGCTCGCAAACGCCACAGGTGCTTACGGACTCGCGGTCTCCGAGCATATGCTGGGTCTTACGTTCGACCTGATCAGACGTTTAAACCAGTATCATGCCAATCAGGCAGAGCATGTATGGAAAGCCATGGGAAATATCATTTCCGTGGAAGGTTCCACGATCCTTGTCCTGGGTCTGGGCGATATCGGCGGGGATTACGCGAGAAAGGTCCACGCGCTGGGCGCCCATGTGATCGGTGTCCGCCGTACGAACCGGAATAAGCCGGATTACCTGGATGAGCAGCACACGATGGATGATCTGGATACGCTCTTAGGCAGGGCAGATATTGTTGCCATGGTCCTTCCGGGCGGAAGCACTACGAACCACATCATGGATGAGAGAAGACTCCGCCTGATGAAAAAGGGCGCATACCTCATCAATGTGGGTCGCGGAAACGCCATCGATCCGGATGGACTTTATAAAGTTTTAAAAGATGGACATCTCGGCGGCTGTGGTCTCGATGTTACGGAGCCGGAACCGCTTCCGGCGGACAGCCCGTTGTGGGAGCTTGAGAACCTTGTGATCACGCCTCATGTGGCAGGTAATTTTTTCCTCCCGGAGACATTTGAGCGGATCATCCGGATCGCGGGAGAAAATCTCGCGGCCTGGGCGAACGGAACGCCGTACCGGAATGTGGTGGATTTTACGACGGGATATAGAAAGCAATAGTCAGATAAAAAGTAAAGACAGCTGTTCTTTTGTGTGCTTATATGGCGGGTAAAGAGGACGGCTGTTTTTGCTGTCATGCATTCGAAAGAGGCAGGAGGTAGAGGTCTCCTGTGAATATGAAAGTTAGAAAAACAGCAAAAACAGCAACAAAAAATGCAGGACAGCCGTAAAAACTATCCTGCACAGGTTTGAAGTTATTATATTTTAGAAGCTCGTCTCGTATTTTTTCTTCTTTTCCGCCTCCGGTGCATAAGCAATCGGGTAGATGACGGATGCCATGAGGAGCGCGCCGACCACATCGATCACGGAGTGCTGCTTTAAGAACATTGTTGCCAGGCAGATCAGAACCATCAGAACGCCGGATGCCCCGATGATCATCGGATGTTTCTTTAATTCTTCGCTGTGGCAGACCGCGATGTGGACACCGACGGAGTTGTATACATGGATGCTCGGGAAGACGTTGATGCACGGATCAATGCTCCAGAGTCTCGATACCAGGTAGCAGAAAATATTTTTATCCGGATCGATCGCTGGACGGAAGTCCGTTCCGTTCGGGAACAGGGTGCAGACGAGAAGACTGATCGTCATTCCTGTGAAAAGGAAGGTGCAGAGCCTGTAATAGTCATCACGATTCCGAAAGAAGAAAAATGCGATGGTGGCTGCTACATATAAAAACCACATCAGATAAGGTACGATAAAGATCTCTTCGAAAGGAATCATATCATCGAGTGCCGTGTGCATGACGTGGTAAGGTTTGTTGATGTTTTCCTGAAGTCTTGCAAACCAGGGGATATAGATGAATGCATAGGACAGCATCCATACATGCCCATATTTTCTTATCAGCTTTTTCAAAAGGATGACCTCCTTTACTTTCGGAACAGGCATCATATTTATAGGCCTGCTCTGTAATACTTTTGTCATATTTCTCTTGCGTTGCCAAATTATAACACTTTAAAAGTGGGGTTTCAACCCCCATTGGTAAATTTTTATCGAAAAGTAAGGAACACTTTAGAAATGTAAGAGGGCGGTAAGACTTTTGACATTGTTTCGGCTTTATGGTATGTTAAAGGAAGAAAATATATTCGGATTTTCAAACCTGGAGGGAGGAAATTCATGGAAAATAAAGAACTGGTAAGGGAAGCTCTGGAAGCAAGAAAACAGTCCTACTGCCCATATTCCAGCTTTGCGGTGGGAGCAGCGCTTCTATGCGGGGACGGAACGATTTTTCGCGGCTGCAATATCGAAAACGCGGCGTATCCGGCGACAAACTGTGCGGAGCGGACGGCGATGTTTAAGGCTGTCAGCGAGGGAAATATGGACTTTCGGGCGATCGCCATCGTGGGCGGTCCGAAGGGAAAAGAACCGAAAGATTTCTGCGCACCCTGCGGCGTCTGCCGCCAGGTGATGGCAGAGTTTTGTGACCCGGAGACCTTTCGGATCGTCCTTATGAATGGAGACGGGGAGATCCGGGATTACCTCCTGAAAGAGCTGCTACCGTTAGGCTTTACGGGGAAAGCACTGGAAAAATAGAAGGCACACTGGAAAGGATGTAAGAGAAAATATGACATACAGAGATATATTGAAGAAAGTTGATCATACACTGTTAAAACAGCCGTCCACCTGGGAACAGATCAGGGAGATCTGCGATGACGCGGTAAAATATGGAACCGCATCCGTCTGCATCCCGCCGTCCTACGTAAAGCAGGCGGCAGAATATCTGGATGGGAAGATGCCCGTCTGTACCGTCATCGGATTCCCGAACGGGTACAACACGACGTCTGTGAAAGTCTTTGAGACGAAAGAGGCGTTAAAAGACGGAGCGGAAGAGGTTGACATGGTGATCAACATCGGCTGGGTCAGGATGGGACAGTACGATAAGGTCCTGGCGGAGATCAATGCCTTAAAAGAGGCCTGCGGAGATCACATTTTAAAGGTCATCATCGAGACCTGCCTTCTCACGGATGAGGAGAAGATAAAGATGTGCGAGATCGTATCCGCCTCTGGAGCGGACTTTATCAAGACATCTACAGGATTTTCCGCCGCAGGAGCGACAAAGCCGGATGTGGCGCTCATGAAGGCTCACATGGCCGCAGAAAAGAAGATCAAGGCGGCCGGCGGTATCGCAGACTTTTGCGACGCGGCGGAGTTTGTCCGCCTGGGGGCTGACCGCCTCGGAACAAGCAGACTTGTAGAACAGGCAAAGAAAGGGGTAGATTTAGATGCCGAAATATAATCGGATCTTTACGATCGTAATTGATTCTCTCGGAACCGGGGCAATGCCGGATTCCGAAAAATTTGGTGATGTGGGCGTGGACACCCTGGGACACATCGCGGAACACATGAAGGGGTTTCATATCCCGAATCTCCAGAAGCTTGGAATCGCAAACTTAAGACCATTAAAGGGGGTTGCCCCGGTGGAAAAGCCGACGGGCCGCTTCACAAAGTTCTCCGAGGCCAGCAACGGCAAGGACACCATGACCGGACACTGGGAGATGATGGGGATCTACACGACGAAACCGTTCAAGACCTTCACAGATCACGGTTTCCCGGAGGAGCTGATCGACGAGCTGGAAAAACGCACCGGTCACAAAGTAATAGGAAATAAGAGCGCCAGCGGAACCGCGATCCTGGACGAACTGGGAGAGGAAGAGATCGCTACCGGTCACATGATCGTGTACACATCTGCCGATTCCGTCCTTCAGATCTGCGGAAATGAGGAGACATTCGGACTTGACGAGCTGTACCGCTGCTGTGAGATCGCCAGGGAGATCACGATGAAGGAAGAGTGGCGTGTGGGTCGCGTCATCGCGAGACCTTATGTCGGAAAGAAGAAAGGCGAATTTGTCCGCACCAGCAACCGCCACGATTATGCGTTAAAGCCGACAGGAACGACGGCGCTCGATATCTTAAAGGACAATGGATACGATGTGATCTCCGTCGGAAAGATCCGTGATATCTTCGACGGACAGGGCATCACGGAGGCATTCCGCTCCAAGAGCTCCGTCCACGGAATGGAACAGACCATCGAGATCTGCAAGGATAAGGATTTTAAGGGACTCTGCTTTGTGAATCTCGTGGATTTCGATGCCCTGTGGGGCCACAGGAGAAATCCGGTGGGTTATGGGGAAGAACTGGAACGCTTTGATGTGAAGCTTGGAGAACTCCTTGAAAACCTCCGGGAAGGTGATCTTTTGATGATAACGGCGGATCACGGAAATGATCCGACTTACACGGGAACAGACCATACGAGAGAAAAAGTTCCATTTATTGCCTATTCCCCATCTATGAAAGAGAAGGGAATGTTTGAGGAACAGAAGACCTTTGGTGTCATCGGCGCGACGGTGCTCGATAACTTCGGGCTTAAAAAAGCGGAGAATATGATCGGGGAGTCGATCTTAAAAGAATTAGAATGATCGGGATCTGCCTGAGATCTGCGTGGATCCGATAGTTTCGTGGAACAGGTAAAATAGAATAAAAAAGGAAGATCCGCATCCCCGGTATCCGGGAAATGTAGATCTTCCTTTTATGTTCAGACAGAAGTGCGAGACTTATTCTGCGCCGAGTTTCGTTTTTACATCCTCGATGGACATGTTCTTCTCTTTTACGATCGCGTATAATTCAGCCATTTCTTTGGCCTCGATCTGTTTTTCAATGTCCTTTTTCTGAGTTCTTAATGCTTTTAATTTCTGCTCTGTCTCTTCGATAGAAGCAAGGACCTCATTTAAAAGATCCTGCGGAGCAACGTCAGTCTTCTTTCTTCCTCTTGGCATAATTACAATCCCTCCTGTGCAGGTTCATATTATTGGAATCCGCGAATCGGATTCTTATACACTATACTATAAACAAGATGTATTGGGAATGCAAGAGAAAAATAGGAGATGTCAGTCTTTTTTTTAAATCGTGTAGATAGAACAGGAAAAATCCATTACAAAAAATTTCAAAAAACTGTTGACAATTTCGAAAAAATAGGTTAAACTGTCAAAGCAATCGTGCTTGACGGAAACGTCAGACAGAAGCAATGGGGTCTTAGCTCAGCTGGGAGAGCATCTGCCTTACAAGC
>NZ_QWGL01000027.1 GCF_003435375.1 Clostridium sp. AM34-11AC
TTTTTAGCCACAAGTGTTACAAAAAAGCTTGACCACAACAGCGCTGCCGTTCTATGACAGGGTGGTACAGCACGCCATAAACAACGTGTTAGAGCCTATATTTGATAAGCGGTTTATATCGCAGTCTTACGCCTGCCGGAAAGGTAAAGGTATGCACGCTGCGTCTGATACGCTAAAAGAGTGGCTGTATGAGTGGAACAAATACCACCCAGACCAGCCGCTTTATGCTATCAAGGCAGATATACACCACTATTTCCAGAGCATAGACCATGCGGTATTAAAAACTGAAATACGTAAGGTTATAAAAGACGCTGGGGTACTGGCATTGCTGGACAGGATAATAGACCACAACGGCAATATGCCGGACGGCGTAGGGATACCAGTAGGAAACCTTACCAGTCAGTTATTTGCAAATATCTATCTGGACGCATTAGACCAGTTTATTAAGCATGAGCTGGGCGTAGAGGCGTACATACGATATATGGACGACTTTGTAATATTAAGCCCAGACAAGGAACAGCTGCGCAACTGGCTTGCACGGATAGAGCAATTCTTACGGGAAGAGCTTAAGTTAGAGTTTAACCCGAAAACTACCATGCTGGCAGCAAAGAACGGTATAGACTTTGTAGGCTACAAACACAGGGCAACGCACAGGAAAGTACGAAAGGACAGCATAAAGCGCATAAAGCGTACTATCAAGAAGTGCGAGAGCGGGAAAATCACAAAAGAGCAGTTACAAAAGAGTATACAGAGCTGGACGGGACACGCAGGACACGCCGACAGTTATAACCTACGAAAGAAAATAGAAACGCTGGCAGAGGCAGCCATAGAAAAGGCTGCTTAAGCGGCAGAATGCAGGAGCGAGTACATGAGTAGCAATTTACTAAGGGTAGTACAAGAACAACAGGAAACCATAGAAAAGCAAAGCAGGCTTATTGCTGATTTAATAGCCACTCTGGAAAGCTGGGAGCAGACAGCAGGCTACGACGGCGCAGAGCTGAAAGAGCGGGCAAAAGATTTGCAATTAAGAGAAAGGCAGGATTTATGAACATGACTATTACAGAATTTATTGAGGCGGCGGCACATAACAAAATTATCCAGCTGGTAGTATTGGCGATTGTGTGCGACACGGTTTTTGGCGTGCTGCGTGCAATCAAAGAGAAGAAATTTAACAGCTGCGCAGGCATTGACGGGGCTATCAGAAAAGTAGGTATGCTTATTTCTCTGGTATTCATGCTGGCAATCGACGTACTGATTAAGATTAACTTAATCGGATTTATACCGGAGCAGGCACGTACATATTTAGGGCTTGATACCGTGGGCGTGGCTGAATTTTTTGCATTGCTTTACATTGCCTATGAGGTAGTGAGTATTTTTAAGAATATGGCATTATGCGGGCTGCCCGTAAAAAAGGTATGGGAAAAGGTGCGGGAGTTTCTGGCGAAGTATACGGACGAACTGCCGGACACAGACGAACTGGACGGGGACAGCACCACAGGCAACGTAGAGGAACACAGGACACAGGAAAGATAAGAATAATAAGGACATAGCAGCAAAGAGCGCTTGCGGGACACCGCAGGCGCTTATTTTGTATGCGGAAAGGCAGGAAATATGAACATTAACAGAAAGATAAGTAAGTACAATTTCAATAAGGGCAGCGTTTCCAGAATTAAGTATATTGTTATCCATTATGTAGGCGCACTGGGCGGCGCAGAGGACAACTGCCGATATTATGGCGGCGGCAATAGAAATGCGTCGGCGCATTACTTTGTAGGATTTAACGGCGAGGTATGGCAGTGCGTAGAGGACGCTAATATAGCGTGGCATTGCGGAGCGTCGAGCTATAAGCACGCAGAGTGCCGAAACGCTAATAGTATCGGTATTGAAATGTGCGTAAGGAAGAAAAACACAAAGAGCATGGGCGCAACAGATAAAGACTGGTATTTTGAGGACGCAACAGTAGAGGCAGCGGCAGAGCTTACCCGTTACCTTATGAATAAATACGGCGTGCCTGCATCTCATGTAATCAGACATTACGACGTAACGGGCAAGATTTGCCCTAACCCGTATGTATATAACACCAGCGCCCACACATGGGACGAGTTTAAGCGTAAAATCAGCGGACAGGCAGAAACACCGCAGGGCGGCAATGAAAAAACAATCTGGAATTTTCTTACAGGAAAGGGCTTAAATGCTTATGCCGTGGCTGGTATTATGGGTAATCTGTATGCTGAAAGCGGGCTTATGCCGAACAACTTACAGAACGCCTATAACAATAAGCTGGGTAAGACGGACGCAGAATATACAGCAGCGGTGGATAATGGCAGCTATGGCAATTTTGTAAAAGACAGTGCAGGCTATGGGCTGGCGCAGTGGACGTATTGGAGCAGAAAGCAGGCGTTGTTTAATCATGCAAAACAGGCGGGCGTATCCATTGCAGACCTTAATATGCAGCTGGGCTTTTTATGGGAAGAATTGCAGGGATACACAGCAGTAATGGACGCACTGAAAAAGGCGGGCAGCGTGCGTGCTGCATCTGATGCCGTTCTTACTGGATATGAAAAGCCAGCAGACCAGAGCGAAACAGCAAAGAAAAAGCGTGCAGAGTACGGCGAGGGATACTATAAAAAGTATGCAGCAGGAAACGGTACAAAGTATTACAGAGTGCGCAAGAGCTGGACGGACGCAGCAAGCCAGCTGGGGGCGTTTACGTCGCTGGAAAATGCAAAGAGCGCTTGCAAGGCGGGCTATACTGTATATGATGATAACGGCAAGGCGGTATATACCGCAGCAGGGCAGCAGGCAAGCGCAGGCGTTCCGTTTAGCGTACAGGTAGATATTTTAGACCTTAATATCAGAACAGGAGCAGGCACGAATTATGCAAAGACGGGAGAAACCACAGGAAAGGGAGTATTTACCATTGTGGAAGTGAAAGCCGGACAGGGCGCAAGCGTTGGCTGGGGACGCTTGAAGAGTGGCGCAGGCTGGATTAGCTTAGATTATGCCACAAGATTAGCTTAAGTTTTCGAGGGTGGGCGGTTCACTGTCTGCCCTCAATTTTTTGCAATTTTATAGCATTTTCCGCATAAAAGAATTGACAATATACCAAAGTTGGTATATAATAAAATCATGGAAAGGAGATAAGAACAAATAAGAGGCAAAGCCACTGGAAAGGAGAAACGGCACAATGGGTAAGAAAAAGAAACAAAAGAAAAAGCCTATCGAATGGCGAGACCTGACAATCAACGCATTGATAGACTTAATCATAGGCATAATACTTATCATAATCGGTAAGCACATAGGTTAGGGCGAAAGCCCTAACCGACAGGCGGGCGATAAGCCCGCCGCCTATAAAAAAATATAACACAAACCCACAGCCGAGTAAAGAGTATGCTTTTGAAATTAGGAGTATTTTTAGTAGTAGTAGGACTGGTAAAGCTGATTATTGCTTTCATTTTGAGAGCAAAGGAAAAAGAGAGGTAAGGCATGAATTTAGGCGAGAACATAAGGAAAGCACGAAAAGCGGCGGGCGTTTCACAGTCAGAACTTGCGGAACGCCTGCAAGTCCACCAGAAAGATATAAGCAGGTGGGAGAACGGGGCGCACGCACCGACAATAGAAATGTTTGCGAAAATATGCAGAGAGCTTAACGCCTCTGCTGATGAAATTTTAGAATTGAAGTAAATACGAAAGCGAGGGCTTACTATGACAAAGAAAAAGGTAATTTTAGCGGCAGCGGCTGCATTATTTGCAGTAAGCGGTTTAACGGCGCTGCCGTCTGGAAATATAACAGGTGGGGTGGGCTGCATTGCGGTTGCGGCAGTATGCGCCTATTTTGGACTGAAAAAGAAAAGCGCAGGAAAAAAGAACGAAAACAGAACGCCTGCGCCTGCCGCTGCATCTGGTGGCAGAGTTTTAGATACAATCAGAACGAAAGTAGTAGGCGTGACGTTCAATAATGAGGACGGAGAAAACAGGCAGGATATTTTAAGCAGAATGTCCGGCAGCGAAGATATTACAGTAGAAAAGTATACATACAACGGAGAGCCTGCCGCATACGTAAAGTGGGGCGATAAGGTAATAGGCAATCTATCGGCAGAGCTGGCGGGGGACTTAGCGAGAAAGTACCCGAAAGCCCGCTACACCGCAGAAATACTGGAAATTTCTGGGGGGGGGGGTACAGACGTTCGGGTGCAATATAGAGCTTGACGTAATCGAGGACGCAACGCCCAGCGTAAGCCAGCATACGGGAGAAACTACAGTATATGTAGACCGTAGCAACAAAAAATACCATAGTAAGCCTAACTGTTCGGGAATGAAAAACCCAAAGAGCATACCGCTAAGCCAAGCAAAGAAGAAATACACCGCTTGTAAAAAGTGTTGTAAATAGGTAAAGGCATAAGCCGCAGACTTGTAAAAGAGTTTGCGGCTTTTCGTCGTATATGGGGAAAAAACAGGAACGAAAGAGAGGTAGCAGAAATGGCGAATAAGAAAGGCAGCCGACAGCTGACATGGACAGACCGTATAAGTATTGAGGCATTGAAAAAAGCAGGGCATAGCGTGATAGAGATAGCAGAACAGCTGGGCGTACACCGCAGCACTATATACAATGAGCTTAAGCGAGGGGAATATATGCACAGAAATAGCGACTATACAGAAACATTAAGTTATAGCCCAAACAAGGCACAAATGAAAGCAGAGGAAAATTTAAAGGCAAGGGGTACACAGCTTAAAATAGGAAACGATATTGCATACGCAAATTATATAGAGGATAAAATAGTAAATGAAGATTACAGCCCAGCTGCGGTACTGGGAGAATTGAAAGCACAGGGGAAAGAGGGGGACTTTTCCGTAACAGTATGCGTAACGACCTTATACAGCTACATTGATAAGGGTATTTTCCTTAAGCTGTCTAATAAGAATTTGCCAGTAAAGAAGAATAAGAAGAGAAATTATAAGAAAGTACAGAGACAACAGAAAAGGGCGGCAGCAGGAGAGAGTATAGACAAACGCCCGAAAGAGATAGATACACGGGAAGAGTTTGGCAACTGGGAAATGGACAGCGTTTTAGGTAAGCGGGGAAAGTCAAAAAATACGTTGCTGGTACTGACAGAGCGGAAAACCAGAAACGAGATTATATTTAAACTGCCAGACCATACAGACGAGGCAGTAGTAGCGGCACTGGATAGATTAGAAAGAAAATGGGGCGCTGATATGTTTAAGCGGGTATTTAAGACAATCACAGTAGACAACGGTAGCGAGTTTGCAGATGCAGAGGGCTTACAGCGTTCTATTATCAACGAGGGAGAAAAACGGACAAAGGTATATTACTGCCACCCTTATAGTAGCTGGGAACGTGGCACGAATGAGGTAACAAATAAGATGATACGCCGGAAGATACCGAAAGGCACAAATTTTGACGACAGGACAGAGGAAGAGGTAGAGAGTATAGAGAACTGGATAAACGGATACCCACGCAAAATACATGGCTATCATTCAGCAGGGGAACTATTCGAGGAAGAGGTAAAACAGCTTGCATAAGAACGAGAATAGGGGGCGTGAGAGGCTGGCAGGAGTGGCAGCCTTACTATTGCGCTGCCTAAAAGTGAAAATATACAATAAAACAGGCTGCGTATTGTGCAAAATGGCAAAACGATAAAAACATGAAAAAAATGTCGAATTTAATGTTGACATTTTTAAAATATCGAAATTGCGAAAAAATGCTTGACAATGCAAGCACAGTTTGTTATAGTTTTATAGTGTGCCGCACAGTGAGGTTTTCAAGGATTCCATGATGGAAGACACCATAACTGGCGAGTAATGATAATAGGAGGTGCAATATGTACGCGATTATTGCAACTGGCGGTAAGCAGTATAGAGTAGCCGAGGGCGACAGCATCAAGATCGAGAGAATTGACGCAGAGGTTGGTTCTGCAGTAACTTTTGATCAGGTTCTTGCTGTTAACAACGGAGAGCTTACAATCGGATGCCCGACCGTTGAGGGTGCAACAGTATCTGCAACAGTAGAGAAAGTTGGCAAGGGCAAAAAAGTTATCGTTTACAAGTATAAGCGCAAATCTGGCTACCATAAGAAAAATGGTCACAGACAGCTTTATACTCAGGTTAAGATTGAAAAGATCAATGCTTAATTAAGATTATGATTCAGGTAAATATCCTGCGTGACAGGAACGAAGTAGTAAAGGGAATCGATATCAATGGTCATGCTGGCTATGCAGAATACGGACAGGACGTGATTTGTGCTGCTGTTTCCGCACTGGTTCTCAACATGGCAAACTCCGTTGAAACATTTACGGACGATCACTTTGAAGGAAGTGTGGGGGAAGATGGTGGAAGCTTTTCTTTTTCCTTCCCGGACAAAATAAGTTCTGAGTCGCAGCTCCTCATGAAATCCCTGATTCTCGGACTCGAAAATATCCGGGATGAATATGGAGCAGAATATATCAAATTTCGATTCAGGGAGGTGTAACGATATGTTTAAGATGAACCTTCAGTTATTTGCTCATAAGAAAGGTGTTGGTTCCACAAAGAACGGACGTGATTCTGAGTCCAAACGCCTTGGAGCTAAGAGAGCAGACGGACAGTTCGTATTAGCTGGCAACATCCTTTACAGACAGCGCGGAACAAAGATTCACCCGGGTCTCAACGTAGGCATCGGCGGTGATGATACTTTATTCGCTAAAGTTGACGGTGTTGTTAAGTTTGAGAGAAAGGGCAGAGACAAAAAGCAGGTTTCTGTATATCCTCAGGCAATCAACGAATAATAACGATGAGCTCCATACTGGATGGTATGGAGCTTTTTTAAGATTTATGTGTAACAGTGAGACTTTGGATTCATGAAAAGAATAAGAAGCGGCACTGTTATATTTTTTAATTTTATTGAGAGGACGGTTTTCCATGTTTACAGACAGTGCAAAAGTATATATCAGATCAGGAAACGGCGGAAACGGGCATGTGAGCTTCCGGCGTGAACTGTATGTTCCGAATGGAGGACCTGACGGCGGTGACGGCGGAAGAGGCGGAGACATCATCTTTGAAGTGGATGATGGACTGAACACGCTTGTGGATTTCCGTCATGTAAGGAAGTATGCGGCCGAAAATGGCGAAGAGGGCGGAAAACGCCGCTGCCATGGCGCTGACGGAAAGGACCTGATCGTCAGGGTCCCGGAAGGTACTGTCGTTAAGGACCTGGAAACCGGTAAGGTTATCACAGACATGTCCGGTGAAAACCGCCGGGAAGTGATCTTAAAGGGCGGTAAAGGCGGTCTTGGGAATATGCATTTTGCGACAGCAACCATGCAGGTTCCGAAATATGCCCAGCCGGGACAGCCGGGGCAGGAGCTCTGGGTACAGTTAGAGCTGAAGGTGATCGCAGATGTGGGACTCGTAGGGTTTCCGAATGTCGGAAAATCCACTCTGTTATCCCGTGTTTCCAACGCAAGACCGAAAATCGCGAATTATCATTTCACGACTTTGAACCCGCATCTCGGCGTAGTTAATTTAGGCGATGGCAACAGTTTTGTAATGGCGGATATCCCTGGCCTTATAGAGGGTGCGTCTGAGGGAGCCGGCCTTGGGCATGAGTTTCTTCGCCATATCGAGCGCACGAAAGTCCTGCTTCATGTGGTGGACGCAGCTTCCGTTGAGGGACGTGACCCGATCGAGGATGTCCATGCGATCATGGACGAGCTTTCCGCTTATAATCCAGAACTCTTAAAACTGCCGCAGGCTATCGCAGCCAATAAGCTGGATGCAGTTTATGATGAGGGGGCGGATCCGCTCGCAGACTTAAAGAAAGAGTTCGAGCCGATGGGAATCCCGGTATTTGGAATTTCTGCTGTCAGCGGCGAAGGTGTAAATGATCTTCTCTACTATCTCTATGATGTGATCAGGAAGACAGACCGTACGCCGAAGATCTTTGAGAAAGAATTCGAGATCGAGTATGTGGGTGACCGTTCTCTTCCTTATACTGTTGAGAAGGATGAAGAGGGCATCTATGTGGTTGAGGGGCCGAGAATCGAGAAGATGCTTGGTTACACGAACCTTGATTCTGAGAAGGGCTTTGATTTCTTCCAGAAATTCTTAAAGCAGTCCGGAATCCTTGCCGATCTTGAAAAGGCGGGAATTCAGGAAGGCGATACGGTCCGCATGTACGGACTCGTATTTGACTACTATAAATAATGCATCGGATCTTCTCCGGGCGTCCGTATGAATGCCCGGAGACCATGCTTTTCCATATATGAAAAGGAGTTACTATGACCAGCAAACAGCGTTCCTATTTAAAGGGACTTGCAATGACCATGGATGCCGTTTTACAGATCGGCAAGTCCAGCCTCACACCGGAGATTACCAAATCCGTCGAGGAAGCGTTAAACGCAAGAGAATTGATTAAGATCCATGTACTGAAGAACTGTGCGGATGACGGAAAAGACCTTGCGCAGATCCTTGCAGAGCGCACTCATTCCGAGGTTGTACAGGTCATCGGAAAGATGATCGTTCTGTATAAGCCGGCGAAGGAAGAGAAGGACAGAAAGATCATTCTTCCGTAAACAGTGTGACGATCGCGGCAATCCGGGACTGTTTGACGTCCGGATTGTGCGCGGGCAAAGGGGGGATACGATGAGACGCATCGGTATTCTTGGGGGAACATTTGATCCGGTCCACAACGGTCACCTGCTTCTTGGGGAACAGGCGTATCGGGAGTATGGACTGGATGAGATCTGGTTTATGCCGTCCCATGTTCCGCCGCACAAAAAAGATCATTTTATCACGGATGGGGCGGCGCGCATCAGGATGCTGGAGCTTGCCACGGAATCAATCCCGTATTTTACTGTCTCTGATTTTGAGATGGGACGGGAAGGGAACACCTACACGGCGCAGACTCTGGCGCTCTTAAAAGAGGCATATCCGGATATAGAGGTCTATTTTATCATAGGGGCAGATTCCCTGTACCAGCTGGAATCCTGGTATCATCCGGAACAGGTGATGGCGCAGGCTGTGCTTCTGGTATCCGGAAGAACCTACGAGGACGGTGGTGTGCCGCTTGAGGATAAGGTTGCTTACTTCAATGAGAAGTACAACGCGGATATCCGGATCCTTCATAATCCAAAGATTGACGTGGCGTCCGCGGATATCCGGAAAAAGGCGGCAGAAGGCAGGGATCTTTCAAAAGACATGCCGGCGGCTGTGGCGGAGTATATCAGAGAGACAGGCCTGTATCTGACAAAATAGTCTGCCGGATATTCCGGTATCAGGACGGTGCATCAGACGCGGGAAAAGAACATGCGGAAACAGATGACCCGCATCTCACAGCAAAAATGCCGGGGCATTCTTGAATTCAGAAAGAAGATTCATTATGGATAGTCGTGTACCTGAAATCAGAAAACATTTAAAGAAAAAACTCGATGCGTACCGCTATGAGCATACGCTTGGCGTGGAATTTACCTGCCAGGCACTTGCGATGCGATATGGGTACGATCTTGATAAAGCCGATCTTGCGGGACTCCTGCATGACTCGGCAAAGCGTTTTGAGGATCCGGTCATGCTTCAAAAATGTCTGGACCGCAATATTCCGGTGACTGCTGAGGAGGAGAGGGATCCGTCCCTGCTTCACGCAAAACTCGGGGCATGGATGGCGGAACATAAATACGAGGTGGATGATCCGGAGATCTTAAGCGCGATCACCTGCCATACGACGGGAAAGCCGGGCATGAGCCTGCTCGACAAGATCCTCTATGTGGCAGATTACATTGAACCGAGACGATCCAAGGCGGCCAATCTTACGGCTATGCGGAAGCTTGCGTTCATCAATCTTGACGAGGCGTGCCTCGAGATTATGGAGAGCATTCTTGTATATTTAAAAAGTACGGGCTGCCAGATCGATCCGATGACAGAGGCGGCGTGTGAGGATATGCGCCGTGTCGTTTCGGAAAGGAAGAAAGAGACAGCCGGAGAGGCATCAGCCGTGACCGGAATAACCCATCAGGACAAGGAGGAACAATCAGTTGAATCAGTCAAAAGAAATGGTAAAACTTGCAGTCGAGGCTTTGGAAGAGAAAAAAGGCGAAGACGTAAAAATTATTGACATTGAGGGCGTTTCCGTGATCGCGGATTACTTCGTTCTCGCAAGCGCTTCCAATGCAAACCAGACACAGGCTTTAGTTGACAATGTAGAAGAAAAGCTTTTCAAAGCCGGTTATGAGTGTCATCAGAAAGAGGGAAGCATGAGCTCCACATGGGTCCTTATGGATTACGGCGATGTGATCGTACACGTATTCTCCAAGGAAGACCGCCTGTTTTATGATCTGGAGAGGATCTGGAGAGACGGAAAGATCGTGGAGTCTGTGGACGAGCTGTAGGAAAAATTGTTTAATTCCTTTTATTTCCGAAACATTCCTTTTATACCCGAAACAAGGGATGCGGAAACGTAATAATTTTCCTTTTATATCCAAAACAAGCGGTGTAAAACAGGGATTTGAGTTTTCCTTTTATATCGCAAACAAAGAATAAAAATCAAAAAACCAGTTTTCCTTTTATATCCGAAACAAGAGGGTATAAGGGCGAGAACTGGTTTTCCTTTTATTTCCGAAACATCCGATTATCTGAAAAATACCCTCTTGCAATTTGAAATACTTGATGATATAGTGGCGGCAACGGTTTGGCGAATGCTGAAACCGGAATTATGACAAAGCGCTTTATGATTTCAGGCAGGAACGTCGGAGTGAAAATTTGACTCAAAACGTTATCCGCAGAAATCGCTAATTGGAAATTCGAATTCGATGATGATATAGTTGCAACGAAAAAATAACACGGATACCGGGTTCGGGATTTTATCGCAGCGGTCGGTGAAATACCCGTGTGATAAAATTAAGGAGTGGATGAGATGCATTTGGATCAGTCGGCATTGGGAATCCTGCGTAAAGCAGAAGATAAGAACGGTCGGAAATACATGGATTGGCGGATACCGTATATGGATCAGCCAGGTCTGATCATGGTCTATAAATCCGACAGCCGGTATGAAAAGTATATGATTTACTTTTTCACAAGTCCGGCAAGCGATTGTCCGGGCAAATATCTGCACACAACCTACGGAAGTATCCAGGTGGAAGATGGTTCATTGACAATCAGAACAAAGAACAGCGTCTATGAATTTGAACTGGATGCGTCATGTGTTTCAAAGGCGGATATGGTTTTGCTGTTACATACGGTAAACGAATATTTTCGTGATAACAGCATGTAAGGCGGACGAGGCCAGGCACTGGGCTACGGGAGTGATTCCGCGGCCGTTTTCATAGCGTTGGGATCTGAAATTAACAAAGAGAAAAAGGAATGATAAACGTATGAGCAGTTTTGAAAATGTAGAAATTTTTGAAGATACTAAAAGACTGTGTGAAACAAACGGAAAGATTAAGGACGCTCTTGCGCGGTCTGTGAAAAACCAGAAGCTGATTCTGGAAGGAACGGAGCTGTCTGCTGTGGATAAGGCACGCTTTGAAGATGAAGCGAAGATCATCGTATCCACAAAGCGGACTTTCGAGGCGGCTGCAGGTTATGCAGGCCAGAAAGTAGCGGTACATAACTTTGCCTCTGCGACCAATCCGGGCGGTGGCGTGACAAGGGGATCCAGCGCGCAGGAAGAGTGTCTGTGCAGATGCTCCGGGCTGTATTTCTGCCTGAGCGTACCGGAAATGATGAAGAGCTTCTATTATCCGCATCGGAATGCGAAAAATCCGATCAACAATGCAGATATCATCTATACGCCAGATGCGACCGTATTCAAGACAGATACTAGCCGCCCGAAGCTGATGGATGAGAAGGACTGGTATGATGTGGATGTGATCACCTGCGCAGCGCCGAACCTGCGGAAGAGGCCGAGCAACCAGTTCAACCAGGATAACGGTGACCGGTCGGTAAAAGTCAGCGACAAGGAGCTTCTGGAAATCCATAAGAAGAGACTGACAAGGATTCTGGATGTTGCCGCATTGAATGGCGCTGAAGTGGTAATTCTTGGTGCTTTCGGATGCGGTGCGTTTCAGAATAAGCCGGAAGTGGTGGCAAGAGCAGCAAAAGAAGTAATTGCGGATTATCTGCACACATTTAAAACCATTGAATTTGCCGTATACTGTTCCCCGCGGGATGATACAAATTTCAAGGTGTTTAAGCGAGTGATGGGTTAAATACGAATGTGAGGAGGTAACGGGATGAAGAAAATCAAAAAAGGCGGAAAAGAGAATGAGGCAGCTTCCTTCTATACTGCGGATGAGTTCTTTTTACGGAAAGGATACCAGATCCCGGATCTGGTGACTGAAGTCAGAAAAGAAGCATACGTTTCGGGATTCAACCGTGGCCAGGAGCAGGCGTATTATGGATTCTGGAATAAAGACTGCCAGAAATTATTCAAGGAAGATGAAGAGACGCGGAAGGTTGAGGAACATGAACATTGCTGGACAGCGCATGACGAGTGGCAGGAACATGTCGCCAGAACGGCGTTTAATCTTGCGGCATCTGCTTACAAGGAGTATATGGGCGGAAAGAGCAGCGTGGACGATGCGATGAATGCCATTGTTGCCGTACTGCGCACGGAGTTCGTGAATACAAGGGTAAAACAGGTTGCGGAAAACGCCGGAAAGATAATCCCGGTACCGCCGGAAGAAAAATGGCTGAGCGATGATGAGGATGAAGGCGAAGGCGTGAGCATGCTGACCATGACACGTGAGATTCTGAAAGAGGGAAGAAAAGAGGGCTATGATATCGGCTATATGAAAGGATATATGGCGGCACAGTCAAAAGAGTAGGCATTACAGTGGAAGGGCAGGTGAGAATATGGGACATCAGGACAATGCCGGAAAATTCATAGCGTTTATTTTGCGGCACCACCCGGAAGCCATTGGTATGAAACTGGATGAACACGGATGGGCGCGTACGGAAGATCTGATTGCCGGGATAGCGAAGAGCAGACCATTTGACATGCAGATGCTGGAAGAAATTGTACGGACTGATTCCAAGCAGCGGTATTCCTTCAATGAGGATAAAACGCTGATCCGGGCAAACCAGGGGCATTCCATTCCAGTGGATGTGGAACTGGAGCAAAAGACCCCGCCGGATGTTTTATGGCATGGAACGGGAGAGAAGTATGTGGAATCAATCAATCGGATTGGATTGATTCCGAAATCCAGGCTGTATGTGCATCTGTCAAAAGATTATGAGATTGCCAAAACAGTGGGGAACCGACATGGAAAGCCGGTTGTATACCGGGTAAATGCAAAGCAAATGGCAGAAGATGGCTATCCGTTCTATTTATCGGTAAATGGGGTATGGCTGACCAAAGAAGTGCCTGTACAGTATTTAAGCACTTTATAAAAACGTTCTGCAGTAAAGAATATAAAACAGAGATGCGAGGTTCTCTCGATGGAACCTCGACCTCCCTGTTTTATTACTCCGTTTTTCTCTAAAGTTCTTACTCCGTCAATGTCTTATTTTCAGGAGCAATTCCATAAACTGGAATTTTCAAATTAGTCTTTGCAAACAACCTTTGAACCTTCACCATCAATTACAATTCCCTGACGGTTGTTAATTGGGCATAGATTCAAATCCGAAAATTCAGTCATTATTTTCTCAGTAACTTTCTTAAATGGTGCTGTAAGATAATGCGGAAGAACATAGAAATCAAGCAAATCAAGCCCTGCATCATCTTCTTGTGAGTAGTCCTCCGGTTTTTCATCCATTTGTTCAATATATTGGATAGTTGGAGCGCATATAATCGCACCCGCCGATTCACCAATCATCAGTTTTCCCTTTGCCAATTCCTTCTTCAATAGCTCATCCGTTCCCGTTTTACGGAGCTGGTCCATAAGGAAGAACGAATTTCCACCAGTAAAATATATCACATCCGCATCTTCAAAAACGGACTGTATCGTTAAATAAGCCTCCGTTGAAATATCAATTTCAGTTACGGCTGCTCCCAGTTTATTGAATAGCTTTCGAGCCGAGCCGACATAACCGGTATAGCCTTCACGCAGCGAAGCTGTTGGAATAAATGCGACTTTCTTGTTATCAATTTCTTCTTTTATCAAACTTCCTACACTTGAAAAGTGCGAACATAAAAACAGTTTCATCCATATCCTCCATTTATACCTTATAGGTGTTTTAGTTCTATCTATCCACTTTTTTGTTCGCCGATACAATCAGCATCATGGGACGGCGCATTTCATCCTGCATCCCCGGAATATCCATCATGTATTCCGGCGGCTGCGGCTCCACAATATGATTTATTATAAAACCATTTGAAAGCAGTGTATTTAGATATGTGGTCAGTGTTCTATGAAATTTTGTAACCTTTTCTCCCAAAAACACAGCTGTTCGTTTGCCCTCATAATAATAATTATCCACCGGAAAATGCAGTATTTCTCCTTTTTTGTTATAATACCAGTCTTGTGTTCCATAGGCAGTAAAAACAGGATGTTCAACCGTAAAAACTAGCTTACCACCAGACTTCAGTATTCTATATATCTTTTTTACTAAAATCTCATAATCTGCTACATAGTGAAACGCAAGTGAACTTAATATTACATCAAAACTCTCCTCTGGGAATTCCACATCTTCTATAGCACAGCATTTATATTCAACCTGTGGAAAATGTGTTTTTTCTTTGGCTACCTCGAGCATTTTATGAGAAATATCAACACCTACAACAGAAGACGCTCCGTGTTCCATCGCATAAATACAGTGCCATCCATAGCCGCATCCTAAATCAAGCACACGCTTATCTTTAAAATCCGGCAGCAGCTTTCTCAATGTTTCCCATTCTCCTGCACCGGCTAGTCCCTGCTGTGAGCGACTCATTTGACTGTATTTTTGAAAAAATATATCATCATCATATTTGTTTTCTTTTCCATATTCTACATAATTCAACATCTTTCACCTCGCTGTAAACTTCAAAGTTTCTGTTCCTTACAAATTTCGATTTATCGTGATACAAAATATTCAGCTTTTTTCACCCATTCTTTTTTTATTTCTCACATGGTTGCCTGGGTACTAAGATGTGGATGTACTTCACCTTCAAAAGAACAGCTGATATCGAAAATATTTTCCCAGCTTTTCTGTTTTTCCTCTTCAGAATACACTGCTGAATCGTCAATAGGGAAAATAATGTCGCCATCATTTAGGACGCAGTGCCAGTAATCAAAATCAGAAAGTAAAACCAGATTGTCCGGGACTTCAATAGTCAGTAAAACAATAGGTGTACCTTTTTCTCCCCAATTACGCCCATGCACACGCATATCCAGTCGTTTCCGCATGCCTTCCCACTGGTACCAGGCCCACACGGGGAATATAACACCTTCTGGTGGTTCACCTATACGCTTTTTCATTTGCTCTGCCATCCACAGATAAGAATCTTCAAACCAATCCGTCGCAATGAAATTTTTGTCTGCTCTGAGCACTCCGGTTTGTTCCATTTTTTCATATGTACATTGATGCTGTATGGACCACAAAAGCATAGTACACCTCACTTAAATCTTCTGAGTTATTTATTATTCTACCATAAAAAATAGAGCCAGTGTAAAAAATCACGCCAACCCTATCCGGACATTCATTCTTCAGTTTCAGAAAATCCAAATATCAGAGAAAATTCCACCTCATTACTGCCGGACCACCTGTTGACGCTGATATGATCCGCCGCAGCCATGGCCATCCGCATCCGTTTCTGGGTGGCCGTGATATCAAAACCGCACCGGCCGGTAAAAGTTGCGGTAATATCATGAAAATGGTCCTGCCGGATAGTCAATTTGGCACCGGTCAATTCTGCAAATCCCTTCAGGATCGGCAGAAGAGCCGCATCAAACCATGCTCTGAAATCCCGTACCGCATCATCAGCGCGTTCCCGGCGTACTTTTTCAATAGCCTCTATAGCGGCCGCAGCTTCTTCTTGTGAGAGGTTTTCTGCCATGTCGGCTAAATTACCGGCTTGATCCGTACCGGTATAATCAAATTCGAGTACATTATCGTTTTCATTGTTTTCCAAAAGTTCATTCTGTTCCATAAAGCATATTCTCCATAGATTTATATATTGTTCTTTAGAACAAATATAGCATATAAAAGATGGGAAAGAAATTATTTTCGTTCGACGTGTTTCGACAAAAAACGACAAAAATGGAGGATCACAGAGATCCTCCTATTCGAGATAAGCCTTGAGAGCTTTCATCAATCTTTTCTGTTCATCCGGTGGAAGAGTATGGATTGCTTCCGGTAGACCATTCGCCAATCCATCCACGGAATGAGTGACAACATCAACCAGGAGGGTATCCGCGGAGACATCCAAAGCATTTGCTATGGCGACGAACGTATCTAATCTTACAGTTTTCATACCGCGTTCAATGACACTTATATGTGTTGAACTGAGATCGACAATGGCAGCCAGATTTTCCTGTGTCAAGCCTTTTGCTTCCCTTGCGGTCTTAATACGCAATCCTACTGCTTTTAAATCCATCGTACATCTCCTTTAGCACAAAAAATTGGTCTAAAGATATTATATCTGTTGGGCAGGATGCAATACAGAATCTACGAAACTATATATTGGTCTAAAGAACAATATAAGGAAAGATTATGAATGATTATTATCTTGCATGCGTCTGATTCATGTTGCAAATCCTGTGCTAATTCCGTGGTGCGTACATAAATATCACCGCTACAGTTCGCGCCGGTGTCGCTGTACAGATGGTTATCCGTGCAAATTCCGTAGTCTTTACTATACGCATAGGATGTCAATGATGCAAATTGACTGATATCAATGGTACCAGTTGCGAGCAATACAGCAAGCAGCCCGGCAACCGGACGCTTCCAGTTCCCTTTTTTATGTTTTTGCATAGATTCTCCTTCCTTACTTTTTTTATAGGCTAATTATGGAGAAAAATGATGCAAATTTGGTTTTGATGTGATTTTGTTATACATACAAAAAAGACTTCCTCTAATTTCTTAGAGAAAGTCCTTGTGTTGGAGAAACGATTTATTCGTATTTAATGTATTCACCGAAATTGAAATTGTAAGACTGTCTTGTTCCGAGTTTTGAAGTTTCTCTCCAATCATTAACGAGGTCGATAGCTCCGTTTTCAGCCATATGCGGAACGCCGTCTGCCTGTACAATCCAACATGCGTGTACTGTGTCCCCGACAACGGCGCATTTTAAACCAAGCAGCGTTGCAAGCAGATGTCCTGTATCAGCAAAATCAATACATACGCCCTTTTTGTTGATAAGCACCTGATAAAATTTATCGTACGTATGCAGACTTGGATTGTTTTTTACTTCATCGTCGTATTTTGATCCGATTAACAATTCTGAAATCTTTGCGAGTCTCTCTGGTTCTGTAGCATGTTCGAAATCAAAACTATTTAACCAGTTCCTCAACACAGCAATAACTTCATCGGCCTGTTTTTTCTCTTCGTCTGTCATGGAATTTACACGATTGAATGGATCTGTTTGACCGGTCAGCTGTGCGATGTAATAACCATAGTTTGTGATAAACTGATTGTGTCCTGCGAGTCCGTGATGATTAATTTCCGAATATTTTTCAAGCCAGTCTTTAGTTGCTTCAATATTCAGTGCATACAGATCCACGACCCTTTTAAGTGGATAATTACTATCATACGCTACATCACGCACCTTGCCGCCTTCATAGGTCAAGCCAAGTTCTTCTGCAGTGGCAGTTTTAATTTTGCCGTTTTCATCCAGTACGCGGTACAGGTAATCGATTGTCACTCCGTCAGGAGTTGTCCATTTATCGAATGTCCAGTACGACTGCGCATTCGGATAAAGTTTCATCTGGTAACCTGCAGATGTCGGATCTCCGATATCTCCCGCTGCTTTTGTATCTGTTTTTCCGTGATAATACAGAATATATTCGTTACCACCGTTCCAGTTGCGCCAGTACATATTGTCGCCAACTTTCAAATCGGTTGTTGGAAATGCGACACCAGTTCCAACTGGGTTTACTCTTGTAGTATTCTCCGGTTTATCGACATCTCTCATATAGCTGACAAGGCTCGACTGTTTGACGTTGGATTTTGCGGAAGACTGGGTTTTTCCTGTTGAACCGGTACTTTTTACAGTCCCCTGCGTCTTTACCACGCCGTTCTCTACCCACTGTCCGTCTGCATTTACGGTATAGCCGTCCGGGGTTGTGGTGTTGGTTAAGAGGTAACCGTCTGCACCGAAATAATAACTCTCGGAAATGCCGTCCCCATTACCATCCAGCCATTTCCATTCATTCTTCGGATAGCTGCCGTTTTCATCCCACCAGTATCCGTTTGCATCCTGTTTCCATTGCCCGGCCAATGCGGTTGTTGCAGAACCTGCTACCATGGCCGTTGCCAGTGACAGAGCTACCGCTTTTTTGTAAATTTGCTTTTTACCCATAATGTTCCTCCTTTGTTCGTTAGCCCTTTTTCTTGCGCTATAGACTTATTATAGTTCCTTGGGTGATTTCTGACAATGCTTTTGTATTCTGCCGATATCCAAAAGAACTATTTTAATTCTGTTTTCAAGAAAAATTCAGCTGTACTATGAATAGTATATCGTATTGTGGATATATACACAATATTGATCTGAAAGAAAATCAGCTATGATTGTTCGCAGGAGGAGGACTTGTCATGGTTGATTACAGCCCGCTGTGGGACACAATGCGCAAACGCGGAATAACGCAATATATGATTCTGCAGGATAAGGTCCTCGATAATCATACGCTTGATCGTCTGAAAAAGAACATGAACATCACGTTGATTACATTGGAGCGTATCTGCACCTATCTGGATTGCACACCGAATGACGTGATTCGGTTTACAAAATAGAACAGTAGTATATTTGATCGGAAATTATAAATAAAATCCCATGTCAGTGCCGCGCGGCGGTTGACTTGGGATTTGTTCGTATAGAGATTTTTTATGTACACCTTATAAATACCTCATTGAATGGAGTAGAGCAATTATATGGAAAATACATTAAAAAAGAGACCTTGTACGGAAGTAAAATATCATGGTCTTTACGATGGCAAAAGCCTGCTTCCGTACGCCATTGAAAGGAACTGGGAACTGAAGAGGTCCAAAATAAATTATGACATAGAAATCTTAACCAAGCTGAATCAGAAATCAATAACGATAAAGCTGTCAGATTCGGTACCTTTTGAAAGGGTACATGCGATACTCTGCAAAATTCTGAGGTATGAATGTCTTTTTGATGGCCGTTTTTTCAAAATGAATAAATATGAAGTAGACGGTATTGATATCACGGCTGAGATGAGAGAAAACATGCTGTCATATTATGAAGGTAAACGGGCATATACAATATTCAGTCAACCAGTGAATGATATGGCCTATAAAAGAGGTTTTTGTGCATGGGAGAGGTACGATAAAAAGGCATTACAAATGGATCAGATGTTTTATTATATCGGGTTCGGTGATGGCTTGACAGCCGATTTGAGGTTGGCATTATTCTCAGAGATATTTGAGCCGTTATCAGAGTATCTTGCATCATTGCAAAAAATCCAAATTAATTGTTCACAGCCGCCAAAACAGAGGAATACAAAATGCCCACAATGTGGCTGCAAGTATAAAATTTCCATACCGAGTATTCCCTCCTTCAAGGATAAGATAGATTCGGTGATACAAGGATACGGAAGAACAGCGTTTAATGGCGATAATATTCCTGAAATTCTAAAAAGGACTGTCAACACAAGAAATAAAATGCTTCATGTTGATGCGAAAAAAGAAGATGCAATGACGGGCGGCCAGTGTGGATTTTACATCAGAAAATATGTAGAATTGTATCGGGTAGTGGTGCTGTCAGAATTAAAACTGTGGAATGCAGATCTGGAAAATGAACTTGCAGAGGCCATAAACGGTTACAATGCTGATTTCAAAAAATTAAGAATAAAAAAGAAATGAAAGAAGCGACAGCAGTATACTACAGGAACAATGATAAGAAAGCGCAGGTGCGAGTGCCTGCGCTTATTCGTTATGTATGTTTCTTTTATATTACTGTAAATCCTGTATGTAGCTCATGAGATCATCATACTGTGACGAGGACATTTCGCCATTATCATACAGTTCCTGAATGTGCTCCGCCAGAGCATCGATGTCATAATCCTCTGTGTCTCCATTCACAATATCCACAATCTGATCTTTCAGATCCTTGTATTCCTTGCAGAATATATGGCTGTCGTACATTGTGTCGCCTCCTTCTTTTTATTCGATATACATACGCGGTTTATCGGAAAAGAGCATTTTAACAAATGCTTCCTGCGGATTTCCCACATAGTAGACCGGGTGAGCCTGACAGATATCCAGCATTTTCTTTATAATTGGGAAATTTGGATCCGTGGGATCGCATCGGAAGTTTTTGTCTTGCATGATGACACGATATTCCATCTCATATGCAAGCATAACCGTGAAGGGTGTAAACTTGCCGGGTTGGAAATTTTTCAGTGTCTCGAACCGTTCCTTCCGTTCCTCTTCATTGGCCACGCACATTCCGAGATAGCAGTGATCGAAGTATCTGCAGGTTTCACAGACAAGCTGGTCGATCTGCTGATCAATAAGCTGTTCGTCGGTAGGAACCTCATACGATTCAATCTTTTCAATATTGTCAGGATTCCGCAGTCCGTAATCAATCAGTTTACCATCGCTCTTACGCATGTAACGGTAAATATCCGCTTCGAACCAGAGGCAGTCGCCGGGATTAAATAATTCAAAACCGGTTCTGTCCATCCAGACATGATCTTCCTTGCCGACAAAACCGATACCGTCACCATACATGCCGTTTACCATGATACGTTTGAAAAGTACTTTGTTTTTCTGCTGATCGAACCGTAAAATCTGGCCTTTAAAGTCAGCGGATGAGCCTGAAACGTGATAGTAGCACAACTCGAAAAATTGCCGGACCTTGTCGCAGGAACGTTTCTGTACCTCCAGATATTCATCGTAGGACTTGAAATCGCCATTCTCCACATCCTGCATGCTGTCCGGAGAGAAGTCTATCCGACCGTTCTGATATCTTTCGAGAGTGTCTTTCCCATAACATTCCTTTCGTAATTCATCCCATTTGTTCATAAATCATTCCTCCCAAATTGATAAGTGCTGCATGGCAGCCTGACATACCAATCTTTGGGTTAAGCCCATTATAATACATTTTGTGCCTGTGATAAAGAATAATAATGTTAATCCAAAAATCAGTAATCACGATAGTAATTCCAGTAGTGCTTTCGAGCACAATCTTCCTGTATTTTCTCCCAGTCGCGTAACTCCTTGTCACTCAAAAAATGCAGACCTCCATTTGGGGAGTTTAAAAGTTTTTCCTGCTCTTCATTTTCATTATCCAGCACATTATCATCTTGTGCGATCGATTTGTGAGTAAAAGTGAAGTTGATTTTCTGAACGCTGCGATTGAACGATATCTCACCAAACTGAATTTGGAGACTTGTATTCGATGAGATGGCGGCAATGGCCGGTCGGAGCTTATCCTTTTTGAGCAGCTTATACGGATAATCCGGGTTTCCAGTTAACAGCATTGCCAGCCGTGATACGGAAACAATGACGGTGGTTTTATATTGTAAACAGAAAAGGTACAGCAGTACGGACGGAAGCGTATGAAGATGAAACAAATTTCCGATATTTACGAAATAAAACTTCTGCTCCAGGCAATCATTCCAATAATGAATGAACTTATGTGAAAAATGGACAGTACACAGATTCTTGCGAATATCCGAATCGACGGAATCTATACAGACCATATCGTAATAACCGCCGAATGAGAGTGGTTGATCAGTAATCCGTTCCAAATGGGAAATAATGCGTCGGGCATGATGCGCGCGGTTATTGCTGCAGAGTGCATTGGAATCATGCCCGAACATGAAGCACAAATCTGAGAGAGGTACGGTTACTTTATCTTCACAATTTCCATCAAAGTAGTACATGAGAAACAGCAGAGTTTTCAGGCTGATTGCTGAAAGCGGCTTATTGTCCTTGAAGATTCCGTCGGATAGGACACTTTCCGGAACTTCCAAACGTAAATTGGAATGCATAATTACCTCCTGTATGCGAGAGTGATTCGTGTGCAGCATGATGCGGAATAAAACGCAATATTGAAATCCGCATCATTCTCATAATTCATCACGCGGTACATATTTCTGAGTGGCCATATCGTAAACATACTGTGCCTTCCAGTCCGTATTATATATGTTACGATTACGCCTATTGTACTGGTTACCCAGACAATGTTTCAGTTCATCTTCTGACGGAGCGGATGAAACAACGAATTTCAAGCTGCAGACTTTATGGCCGTAAAAATTTTCGTCTATGACCACCTTCAAATCAGTTAACTGGTTGATTTCCAAAATGGCAGGTATAAGGCGATCACGTTTCAGGTATTTGTACTCGTAATCTGGAGTTCCGGTTAAAAGGCTGGTTAATTCTTCAATTCCGTAATTGAAAACGTGCATGTTTTGATAACGGCAGAAGAAGGCATACAGCAGAACCGCGGAAGAGGTTGAAAGTCGATTCATGTACTTAAGCCGAACCACGGTAAAGTCCTTTGCCAGTGCCTGTCCGAAATATCTTGCAAGATCCGTGTTAAAGCGAACCTTGATAAGATCTTTGGAGTATGATATACCGACCGTCTGTATCCATACAAACGAGAGATACATGTCATATTTCTTGTCGTGGATGGTCAGCTCCTGCGTCATCAGTCCTTTAATGACAGCTCCGACCTTCCTTTTCATGTGAGAAAAATTGCAGTTTTTGTCTTTGGAGTATCCCAGTGCAAAACACAGCTCGGAAAGTGAAAGCTCTACACAATCGATTTGCCCGGGAGTTTTCTGCAGGTTTTTCCATATCAAATACATTAAACTCTTGTATTGCAGGGGAGATAAGACTTTGCTTGTCATGGTCATAATGCCGTATTTGGCGATGTCATTCATTTCGAACAGTTTAAAATCATGTGATGCTGATTGGATGTAATGATTCATTCGAATTCCTCCGTTTCACGGGCAGCATCAGCTGCCTGATTGCTGGTCTAATTATGGAGACTAAACGGAGAATTATGGTTTCGGCGGAAATTCAGATACGTATTTTTGCTCACCATACAATTCATCGGCGTTAATTTTCATTTTCAGAGTGAGAAAATCGTTGTGTTCATGGCAAATTCCTAAGTATGACGGAGATCCACTAAAGAAAAATGTGGATGAATTTATAAAATCCACATCATTTCTGAGAGGGATTTTGACTGTGAGCTGATGCTCTGACTGAAAAAAGAACCAATTTTTTCCTATGCAGGTAACATTAACCAATACACTTCCCATCACCAGTCCTCTTTTCCATAAGATGGAAGACAGCGTATGCGAATCGGTTACTGATAACCAGTACAGTTTCACATTTCAATACCTACATTGTTCCTATGGGAGCATTTTGCAGTACACTGATCTCTTTCCCGGAATGGTACGTGACTTCTGCAATGAGTTCATTGATAACCGACACATTCCCCAACACCAGTTACCACCTCTCCACAAGATGGGAAGCAGCGTATGCCATTCGGTATCTGATAACCAGTCAATTTCCGTATTCCAATACCCGGATCTGTACCCTGAGGAATATTTTTACGGTGTGCGTATGTTTTCTACGAAAGAATATACGCAATCTCTGCCGATACAGTTATTGCTAACCAATATATTTCCCAACACCAGTTACCACCTCTCCATAAGATGGGAGGCAGCGTATGCGACTCGGTTATTGATAACCGGTACAGTTTTGTATTCCAATATCCGTATCTGTGTATGTAGCGAATGATAATACATCCACTTTATAGTCGGTACCGTTACTGGTTCATTTAACAGTAGCTTGGTCGGTCTGTTCTACTCATGAGGAATCGGTTCCGTAAACTTACCGCAGTGGAGTCAATTCACGGTCTGTTCCACGATATAGTTTTTTATAACGAGATTACTTTTCTTTTTTTTCTTTTTTATGCCCGAAAAATTTTCCATGGGAAATTTTGAGATGTTTAAAAACAACTGTTTACGGCGCAGCCGCCCGTTGCCCATCCGCAAGCGTAGAGGGCGTTTCCGGGGTATCTTTACATGCACTAAGGTGAGGAAAAATACGTATATGGTGAGGAAAAATACGTATGAATATAGTACTTTTTTCCACCTTAGTACTTTTCTACACCTCAGTACTTTTCTACACCATCTCTTACAGGAAAGGTGAGCAAAAATACGTATTTTTATTGATTGGCTATCAGCTTACGTGATAATTTCTTCAGGTATTATCACGTAAGTGATATCTGAAAGCAACATATATTATCACGTATACTGATATCCAGCGGTTACTTTGTTATCACGTATATTGATATCTTGTCAGCCTGCAATTATCACGAAACTGATATTCATCGTCTCAGATCCATATGTTATCACGAAAGGTGATATATTCTTGCCAATACATTATCACATATATTGATAACTTTCCGCTGAAACAAAGTTATCATGAAAGCTGATATCCAGTAATCATCCGGTTATCACGTATACTGATATCCACGGGCCAACCGTGATTATCACGGAAGCTGATAGCTTCTATGTCGTAGTTATCATGAAGCTGATATTGCTGTACCATAAGCTATCACGAAAACTGATAACATCCGGGTAAAAAACGACCTCCCGCCGAAAAATGGCAGGAGGCTGTTAGGTTCGTGCTACTGAGAAAGATCGTCATACATGGCCAGCGCGATCAGCAACAGCGTTCGCCGTCGATTGAAATTATCAATCCGCTTGAAAAACTGCCGTCCGGTTCGCGTATGGTATTCCATTCGAAGACGCTTACAAAGTTCTGAAAAACAGTCGAGTAAATCAACCAGGTCCAAGACGCTCAAAATTCTGTCCTCATTCGGTGGAGCCGGATCAGAGACAAGGAATTGCCAGCACTCATGTATCTGCATCAGGATCTTTTCCAACTGGCTATGCAGCAGTGGAAGAGCAGTATGTAGGCGCTGCAGATTAACAGGATCATAGAAGTCGTGCATCATGATAAATCCTCCTCTTGTAAAAGCAGGCACGAAGCATTCACTCCAAATGCCTATGATTTGTACAGAAATTATGGAAATGGGTAACGTAAGGAAACATGAAAAAATAGAATGGAAAAGATCGCAAAAGATCGCGGGAAATGGATTGACACCCGACGATCGGGATATTATACTTAAAATATAAAGAAAATATTGTTACGGACACCAATAGGTGCAGTTCCTGTTTAGAGGCCATAGAATTGGCGGCAGGGGCTGTGCCTTTTTGCGTCTTTTAGGAAAAAAGAGAGGAGAAGGTGCAGATGGGAACGTTTGTGAATTTTACCGGGGATATGAGTGTGCCGGAAGAAGAGATGGAGCTTTTTAACCGGTATATGCAGAAAATCCTGGACATTGGCGGAATCATGGATCTGTCGCGTGTGGAGTTGGATTTTGATGAGATTTTCCTGCTGGAACCGGTTGATCTGTCAGATGGGGAGAAGCACAGCTTTTGCTTTAATTATTTTGAGGATTGTGTGCTGGAGACGGCTAATTATGATCCGGCGGTCTGCAAATTGGAGACAGGCAAAATCGGCAGAGGAGAATTTGGACGTGTCATGCTTGCGGCATATACCCTGTATCAGTGTATCTTACCCGATTGCGGTGATCTGGAAGTGAACGGAGAGAAAGTTGAAAGTGATTTTTCTGTTGGATGGCTCAATCACATTTTGGGGACAGGTTATACCAAATTCGGTTCCGCAGAGGCGATGCCGCCGGTGACCACCTGCAAGTTTCTGAAACGTGACGGGGCAATGGAATTTTCAAACAGCCCAGCGGAGCTGGCATTCTGGCCAAGACGTTACCTGACCGATGATGAGCGCCTTTATTGGTGGACAGAAGGTTCCGATGAGGTAAAGCTGTCTGATGAAATGGATGCCTGGCTGAAAGAGATGGCAGTAAAACATAAAGCCATATCAGAGGATATTCGCTACCGGAGAAACCCGTCAAAGGCACCGGACTTAAAGACTGTACTGGCTAAGATTGATGAGTACTATGAGCACGTGTACGCATTCTGTTCCATGTATGATGAGTTCATGGAGAATCGGCGGAAGGCTGACTATAGGGCTGCGGTTATCTTACTGTATCAGCTGCAGAAAGATGAGGCAAACCGGGCATCCGGCAGAATCATCAAGCAGCGCGGTATGTTTTGGGATCTTGGAAATCAGAATCTCATCCGCAATGATGGGCGGATGACGGTTAAGAGATTTCTGGCAGTGATGACCAACACAAAACTGCGAATGAAATATTTCCGGTTCTGACGGAAAAGTATGAAAGGTCAAGAAAGGACGGAAGGAATATGGAAAAGAAAATGGATATTGAAAGACGAGTGTACAGCGCAGAGGAGATTCAGGAAATTCTCGGAATAAAAAGGTCAGCAACATATAATTATTTGACAAAGGTTTACACGGACGGCGGGCCCTTTCTGGTGCATAAAATCGGTACCATGTACCGTGTGCCAAAGGAAGATTTTGATGCCTGGCTGTGTGGCGAAAAGAAATAAGAAATTTGAAAAGTCCCTTGAAAAAGCTGCGGATTATGCAGAAAAGTCGTTTGAAAAAGTTGTATGCGATGATTAAGAGAAGAAAAATGATATCGAAAAAGCACGCTGCCGGAGCAGATTACTGTTCCGGCAGCGGGGACTCTACTGTTGATGCCGATGAGATTGAAGGAAATCCATGGTTTTTCGCACAAACTCTTTTTCCTGCCGCGTCAGACTGAGATAAGCCTCAATCCCGTTACGGTCCATCGGCTGTAAGCGGGACTCCGGGATAATCATGCTTTGTGGAGTCGGTTCGTCATCCACACCGCAGATATACGGAAGGCTTACGTTGAAAATATAGGAAGCGGCGATAAGGGCCGTGTCACTTGGCGTACGCTTGCGGAGTTCCCACTGCTGCCAGGCACCGCGGCCTGCGCCGATGGCATCACCGGCCTGTGTTTGGGACCAGCCTTTTTCCTCCCGAAGTTTTTTGAGCCGTTTAGGGATCAGTTCATCATTGCGTTTTAATTTCATCGTATGTGTACCTCGAAGATTTTTTATCGTCAGTAATAAGAAAAGTATAACACAGTTCCGGATTCCGGGAAACTGAATTTATGAAGGAAAATCATATATCAAAATGACTGCGAAAAGCTAAAATTACACAGTCAGTACGATTGAATATGATGAATTTAGATATCCGCAACCCAAAAGCACAGTCTAGCACAGTCACAGTGTGTGATTTTGCGAAAAATATGATGAAACACACAGTCATAGTGTGTATCAACGTTAAAAACAACATTTTCAAAACAAAATGACTGCATATATGCGAGATGGTACATACATGTTGTTTAAAAAAATGAACTCTGTCTATCCGCAAAGAAAAATAAACAAAAGGGCAGTCATTATGATCATGCAATTCGTGGAAACTCAAAAAAGGCACAGTCGGTATGAGCGGATTTTTTTAAAGAAACGGAATTTTAATGTTCCATATGCTTTCCGGCGGAAAGGACACGGATCAGTATATTCCATAATTGAAACGGAGCGAGGAGGTGAGAAATTGAAACGGAAGAGTGATAAAACGAAATTGGCCGAGGGCAGATGCTTGGGAGGCGGAGATCAGTACATCGGATTTATTAAGGCGAATGAAATCGGCAGTATCGGAACATCATCGGCAGTGTATGACCCCATTGCAGGCCGGACAGTGGATACGTTATCCATGGGTGAAAAGGAATTTTTCTGGATCATGCGGTACCGGGATGACGTGGAACTGATTCAGGAACAGATGATGCTTTCTTCCGATACGGTTCGGAAAATCTGTGAAGAGCATGGATTCCGTATTCCGCGGAATCGCTTATCCACGGATTTTCTCATTACATTCCGTGACGGCAGTAGGGTCGCATACAGCGTTAAATCGGGTTCGGATGATTTTACCCCGGATTCGCCGAAGTACGGAAAGATTCTGATCCGGCAATATGTCGAGCTGGAATATTGGAAACGGTACGGCGTGGATTTTAAGATTGTCTTACGGGAAAATCTGAATAAAACCTTGGCGGCCAACATTGAACATTGTATGGCGTACTATGATTCAGCTCATGTGACGGGAACGGAAACCATGCTGAAATACCTGGTCGCGCATAAAGCTGTATCAATCCCCATGGATGGGGAAATCGTACGGTTTGCAAGTCTGGTAAGAGGTAACGAGGACCAGATTAGAGAAGCATTCAGGAGGTATCATGATGGTAGATAACGGGCAGTTGCAGATGCAGGTGGGTGACGTGGTACAGATGCCTGACGGTTTATATCGGGTTTTGGTCATGACTCCTAATTGCGGAATTTTTATCCAAATAGAAACAACCAGATTGAACATCCTGCGTTTTTCCATGGATTTCGTAAAGTATCAGATATCCATAGGCGGTATAAAAAGATCTGATTGGAAAGATGAAGAGCTTTTGGTGAAAGATCTGACGGATGAGGAAAAGGAAGAACTGAACCGGAAAGCAGTTGCGATAGAGCGTATGCTGCAGAGCTTATACCCGGAATGGGAACGAATCCAGTCGAAGGAAACAAAGCCGGAAATAAAGGAATTGATGCAGGAGCTCGGGCGCAGCAAGGCGGTTACCCATCGAAAAATACGCAACTATCTTCAATCCGGAAGAAATCCTTATTCGCTTGTGGATGGAAGAAAGGGAGAAAAAAACAGGAAGAATGAGTACAAGGTAGGAGACCCTGTCCGTGGACATGGTGATAAGACAGTTGCCAACGATGAGCATTTGGAGGAGGTTTTCCAGGACGGCTATCAGTATTTTCTGAAAGGAAAAGAGGCTGGAGTGTCGCTTAAATCGGCATACAGATATCTGGTCGGAAAGCATTACATGACACAGGAATACAATAATGGAATTCTGGTTCAGAAAATGGCTTCGCTTGAGGAAATTCCGACATATAAGCGTTTCTGGACATACTGCAATAAACAGAATGACAGGAACGGCATTACACCGTTAAAGATGAGCGCCAAGGAGCGGAGAAACAACGCAAGGCTCCTGCGCGGCAACAGCCAATCCGGCTGCTTGGGACCGGGACATATCGTTGAGGTGGACGAAGTGGAGATCGACATGATTAACGTGTCCTCACGGGACAGCAGGCAGGTGGTCGGGCGCGCAGTCATGTACCTCGCAATCGACGTTTATTCCTGCTGTATTGTAGGCTGCTGGGTCGATTACGCAAACAATAGCTTTGTTGGAATCACAAATTTACTTATGGCGCTGTTTTTTGACGGCCGTGAGCAGTATGCAAAATACGGTCTGACCGCACCGTCAGAGGTTTGTCCGATGGGATTCATTCCGCAGGAGTTGCGCACGGACCACGGTGCCGAATACACATCAGAAGATATGAGGCGTGTCGGCCGGGAAATCGGAATGAACATTGTTCTGGCGCCTCCGGCCACGGGTTCCATGAAAGGCATCGTTGAGCAGTCGTTCCATCAGTTCCAGGAGCTCGTGCGCAGCGCAGCTGGTGGAACGGGAGTCATTATGAAAACGCATGACTCGAAGCACTATGAAACGGCCTGCACCGACCTGGACGATATTCGTCGCATGGCGTATCGCTTTGTCGTTTATTTTAACCAGCACAAACGGGACGGATACCCTCTGACGAAGGAAATGATTCAGGCAGATGTTCCGCCAATCCCGGCTTCCATCTGGCAGTACGGATGTGAGTATCTGATGACACCTCGGTGGCTGACGGAGAGTACGAAAAAGACTGCATTTTTCGCACTTCTGAAAACGGACAGGAAGTTCCAGATCTCCAGGCGGGGCGTTACATACCGCGGGCTCTTTTATGAAAACGGAGAACAGTGGCTTCTGGAGAAAATGTGGAAGACAGGAAAGAAAAAAGAAGCATTACCGGGTGTGCGCTACGACCCGCGGAGCATCAATAACGTGTATTTAATGGAAGATGGTGCACTGCATGTCATCGCCCTGAACGAGATCCGGGAGGAACAGAGAACATTCAGAGACATGAGCTGGAAAGAATATGATGAGCTCTGGAAACGGAGAAAGGATACCAGCCGTAGCCTGGAGGCATATGATCTGGAACAGCAGGTCGCTGTCCAGCGTGACATGGCGGATGTCATCACAACGGCGAAAAAGCTGCAGAATGCCGGGAAAAACAGAAAGAAAAATATTCGGGAGGCCAGAAAACAGGAACAGGAAAACGGACAACTCCAGAATACGCTTGCGGAGCGCCTTACGGTAGGCGGAGAGGATGTCGTGACCGGACTGCCGGATGCGAATATCCTTCAAAAGAAGCCGGAAACGGAAAAAGAGAACGTTACGGAAAAGGTGAAAGATAAGGCACCTAAAGCAGCCGAAAAGGTACTTGAAGTGCTCCCGGACGATTTTAGCGGGATGACAAAATATTTTGGTGTGTAGAATGCAGAAAGGACGGAAAAAATCATGAAATTTGTTAAGAACATGAATCTTGATTATGTGGAACCGGCCGGCGGAAAAAATCTGTATGACGGCGTGGATCTGTCAGTGGAAGATTGTGTGGAGGCACGCTACTGGAAGCAGAACGGACATCTTGGAAATCCGGACATTTGTTCATTGCCGCGTGCAGCGGATATCACTGAACTGCTCAAACAGAACAATATCCCCATTTCCGGATATGACCCGGCAAAGGTGAAAATGGCCTCGCTGTCTGAGCGGAAACGTCAACTGATCAGTCTGAAAAAGATCCGTTATCCGATTCCGTTCCATTCGCTTATTGAATACCACTTGTCCACGGCTTTGATTTCGTCATACGCCAGCAGACGGAACGGAATAACGGCTATGGCCAGACCGATCAAAGTTGCGGGCGAGGAGATGGAGACCAATATTATTTCATATGCGAATGATATTTCTGCCAACGTACTGGGCTTCTCCATTGTCGGAACATCCGGAGTAGGCAAATCGACCGCTTTTGACCTGACATGCGCGAAGTATCCGCGGGTCATCCGCCACACCTTCCCGGATGGATTTTACACGCAGATTCCGATTATTCGTTTGACGGCATTTTCGAATTCCAACTTAACGGCATTGTTCTTATCATTCGCCAAGCAGCTTGACCGGCTGCTGGATACCGGGGAAGATCATTTGAATGTGATTTCGGGTAAGGCGAATTTAGGAAAGATTGTTTCCATCATCTGTGGGTGGATTGAACTGTATCATATTGGCGCGATTGCGATTGACGAGATCCAGTTTTTGGATTTTTCACAGAGCAGCGCGAAAAGTTTTGAGAATTTCCTGACAATCACGGCTCAGACTGGCGTTGCAATCGTGGCAATCGGAACCCCGGAAGCATGCCGGTTATGGGGAGGCATGCTGCGGATCCAGAGACGCATGGCAAGCACAATTATCCGGGCAGATTCTTACTGCAAAGACAAGAAGTTCATGAGCGAGATTATCGAGAGAATCTGGAAATACCAGTGGCTGGACGAACCGGCACCCCTGACGGAGGGAATTGAAAATAGCATGTATGAGGAAAGCTGCGGAAGCATCGATCTTCTGACAACGTTATGGATGATGATGCAGTTTGAGGTATTAAGCAATGAGGAGCAGCCGACTATTGATGAAGTGTTTGTTCATAAGGTTGCCGAGAAACACATCAAGGAAATGCGGGGGCTGTTAAAGGAATCCCTGATTGAGAATGAAGAGCGATTTCTGGAACTTCGTGAAAATATGCTGATGGATATTCAGCAGTCAGCCCTGGCGGATGAGGAAAGAAAAGTCGTGGAAGCATTCCGCCGGGAAGCGAAGGAAAATATTGATAATCATTATGACCGCGACATGATTCTTTCTCAGATGATGGGATCCATTTCAGATTGTTATCCGGAATATTCGGAGCTTCAGATTCGGAAAGCCTTTGCAAAAGCGGAGCAGGAAGACAGTTTCAAAAAGGCAGCCAAGGGAGAACGTGTTCAGAAGGTTCTTGCCGTATTAAAAAAGGTCGGAAAAGGAAAAAAGCGGACGACGGGAGTAAAACAGACAGAGACGGATGAAGGAAAAATGAAAGGAATTGAGCGTGAACTGATGAACTGCATCGCGAAGTGAAAGGAGCCTGTACCATGATCATGCCCGTATGTATGAGACCTATGCCTGATGAATTACTGTATGGGTGGCTGTCAAGGCTGTCACTGGAAAACAGATATTCTTCACTCACGGAATTTGGAAAACGGTTCCTCACCGAAAGAACCGCACTTCAGCCGCCGGAAAGGATATCTTGGTATCCACGGGTGGATTTCATCCGGGATTTGGACCGGGTCTGTGAGGAATACAAGGAGATTGGTTGCTTCCCAACAGCGGATGAAATGCTTCGGAAGATGACTCCGCTGTATACCGTTTTCCCGTTTCTTACATACGGGAACCAGTCCTGGTGGACACAGTTCATCCTGAGAGAACCAGGCACTGCCCTGACCGGGACGGGAAACCGGGGCAACATGATCTCTGAGTTCCTGTCGTGCCCAGAATGCAGGCGGCAGGATCATGAAAAGTATGGTTTTTCTTATCTGCGCACTTGGCACCATCTGCCGGGCGTGCGGGTGTGCGCTGTTCACAAGGTTCCGCTGCAGATCCTGGAATACAAAAAGCAGAAGGTTCTGGACCTGGATGAGGACGGAATCATCCTGTCGGAAAAAGAATTGGTCGGGGATTTAGAAACGGAATGGGGGATCAGTTCCTTTGCAAAAAAATTATATGAGAAACCTCTGTTTTTTGATCTTCGTGGGTTGCAGGCTTTACTTTCAGAACGTATGGAAGAATTGGACATCAGGAAGAAAATTGCGGAAGCCGTGAAATCAGCCGGATTTCTTCCTTACCTGAACGCCGAATGCGAAAAAAGGGTACAGAAAATGCTGATGGAACCGCGGAACGGAATGGATGAAATCATGGCATTCTCGGCATTCCTGTTTGGCGAATATTCCGTTCTGGAAGAAAAAGCACAGCGCTTTCTGGGCGAACTGGAGGAGCCGTTTGCGGACGTAATCCACGGACGGTTCCAATTACTGTCCGGATTCGGCAGACTTGTGCATCTGAAATGCGTAACCTGCGGAAAGGGATTCCATATCCACCCGTATTCACTCGGTCTGGGCTGCGGATGTCCTTTTTGCGAAACAAGGATGTCATTGCAGCAGCGAATCAACCGGAGACTTTCTTTTCTCGGAGACGGAAATTACGAACTGGCGGAGGATGTCAACGAAGAAGCCATGGGAGAGCGGGTCAGCATCCTCCATAAAACCTGCGGAAACGTCCGGAAGACCCGCCTCATGGAAACACTCTGGATGCAGAAGAAATGCGACTGCGAGACAAAAGTAAGTTTTTCGGATGCGGCGGAACGTGTTCGCGCTGCATCCACAGATTTTACACTGATTCGGTATATCGGAGGGAAAAAGGACCACATCGTCCGGTTAAAACATAAAGTTTGCGGTCAGACCTTTGATTGGGAGCTCGGGCGCTTTCAGAAAAGACCGACCTGCATGGTATGTGAAAGACGCCGTGCTCCAAGAGAATCAGTAGAAGACTTCATAAAAAGGATGAGTGATCTGGTCGGCGATGAATACGAGCTGGCAAGCGGGTTCACGGATTTGAGGAGTCGGATTCTGGTCAGACACCGGGCGTGCGGAACCGTTACCGAGATGATTCCAAATGATTTTCTCCGCGGCAGAAGATGCAACTTATGCCACAAAGTAATCAGACGGGCGGAACTGGAAGCGGAACTGGAATCATGTACCGGAGGGTACTACCGGATCACGGGAATGAAAAACGTCAGATACGCTATCGAGGGTGAAAACGGAGAGAGATTCTTTCGGGATCCAGGATACATCATGCAGGAATTGTCCAGACCGACAGAATCAAAGCTTTTTACGCACCGAGTGGCAAAACCGAAGCCTGCACCAAGAAAAGAAGCGTTGATTTATTTATCCGCAAAAGAAATCTGCCGACAGAAGGGATTCTGGAGCCCCAGGGACTCGGCTGACATACTGCTGCTGAAGCAGGTACAGGATCTTATGCGCTGGTTGGTTCGAAACAGTTATTTAGAGCGGATAGGCTACGGTAAATATGTCCTGTCAGAAAAGAAGCTTTCGGGAGAGCACAGCGATGAAAATCAAACTGCCGATGACGGGACTGTACAGGAGTAAGACCCAATGGTATGATAATGGTAGACTCCTTGGGGATTGGAATAGAATTATACAAAAAGGAGAAAAAAATGGGAAGAATTTACGTTACTGGAGATATTCACTCGGAGCCGGATCGGTTTAATACGGAAAATTTTCCGGAACAGAAAGAAATGACCCGGGATGATTATGTTATTATCTGCGGTGATTTTGGGCTGGTATGGTCGGAGGATCGGGAAAGTAAGAGAGAGACCTGGTGGCTCGACTGGCTGGAAAACAAAACATACACCACCCTTTTCGTGGACGGGAATCATGAAAACTTTACCAGACTCAACTCACTTCCAATAGAAGAGTGGCACGGTGGCCGCGTTCATAAAATTCGGGAACACGTCATCCATTTGATGCGGGGTGAGATGTTCGATTTGGATGGGAAAATGATCTTTACTTTTGGCGGCGCACGTTCTCATGACATTGATGGTTTTGCCACAAACAGTGCTTTAAAGAAAGATTATACGGCGGGAATTTTGCAGCCGGATGATCCGCTGATTTACGAAAAATTAAAAATATTGCGAACAACAAATTGCTGTGCCAGAATCGAAGAGGTGAGCTGGTGGCGGTCAGAAATGCCGACCCGATTGGAAATGCTGCATGGACTGGAAACGTTGAAAGCTCACAATTGGAAAACGGATTTTATCTTTTCCCATGACGGACCGTCTTCCAGCCTGGAGATTCTGGGAGGCGGACTTTTGTCTCCAGATCCGCTGAATCAATATCTGGAAAAAGTGAAAAAGAAGACTTCATACAATAAATGGTTTTTCGGTCATCATCATGTGGACCGTCAAATCACGGAAAAAGACTCCGTGATTTATGAGCAGATCACAAGAATCTGCTAAACTCAAAAAGTTAATAATATCTGCTTGGAACCCCGGAGGAATGAGCCTTCCGGGGCTTTCTTTTTGCGGTAACAGGGGGCTTTTCTTCCATAATTTATGCAAAGAAGTTATGGAAAGGAAGTGCTATTTATGCTTATGCCGACATGCCTGAAACCTTATCCCGGTGAACTGCTGTACGGCTGGATTGTACGGTTATTCAGGGTCAATATGTACGATTCCATTGAGAAATTCTGTGCAGCTTATATCCCGTATGAAGATCGAAAATTTAAAATGGGGAAACCGGTTCCCGTTCGTCTGGATTACCGATTCAATCTGGACCATATATGCTCGGAGAACGAAGAATTCGAATGTTTCCCGGATGTCAGGAGCATGATTGCGGAAATGACACCGCTCACAGCCCTGTTTCCGTTTATGACCAGGGGATATCAGGCGGAATGTATGGAAATTCTGCTCCGGGAACATAGCGGCTGCAAACTGGATATCCCCGTAATGGACAGTGACATCACTGAGTTGCACGTATGCCCGGACTGCGCGCGGGAGGATATTGCCGCATATGAAAGACCGTATCTTCATACCGTCCATCATTTGCCTGGCGTTCGGATGTGTCCGAAACATCACCGGGTACTGATGCGTGTACAGATAGAACCGGACGATTGGGAACGCGGACTTGATGACGGGTCCATGGTTCCGGTGGAGCTTAGAGCAGATGAAACAACGGAACAGCGTATCAGTGAGTTTATGCGGAAATTATATGAGTGCCCGCCGGATCTGGATCTGAATGGCTTACAGGCGATGATTCTGGCGCGCATGGGAGAAGGCGGATATCCACTGGAGTCACCGTACGGAAATCTTGCGGATGATCTTTGGACTGCCGGATATGCCGGTCTGTTCGCCGGTAAAACGGATGTGCGTGTGTTCAAGGTTCTGTCACAGAAGAAAATTGTACCGGAAGACGCGATTGCACTGTTGTTATTCCTGTTCCATGATTACGAGGATTTTCAGAAGGCGGCATTGAAGGTACAGACGGATGATACGGGAACGCTTGCCGAGCTTTTCCCGGGATACATCGTGCATTCCGTGGATCACTGGATTGCAGAACTGGAGTGTCGGAAATGCGGGGAGCGGTTCCATATCCATCCTTATGCTCTTTTCCTTGGTGCCGGATGTCCAAAATGTGACCGGGAAGCGGATCCGGATGAGGTGTTTCAGCGCCAGCTTCATATGATTGGGGACGGTACCTACGAACTGGAGGAACACTTCCCGGGATATGGAAGACCCGTAAAGATCCGACATAAGACCTGTGGCAAGGAACGTAATGTGAACGCCACGGAGCTGATATGGATGGAGAAACGTTGTTACTGTGAAACATATCTCAGACAGGAAGAACTGCAGGCAAGGATCGACAGGGCCGCGCATGCGGAAAATACATACACGTTGGTGAAATACCGGGGCGGTAAGGGAATCGGACAGTTCGTGACGCTCCGGCATGAGGAATGCGGAGGCGAATTCACAGTATCTCTTCGGGAATTTGAACGGGCACCGTTCTGTCGTTGCTGCAGGAGCGGTCAGGCGGTCGTTGACCGCTTCGGAGAGAGATTTCATGAACTCATGGGCGATGAGTATGAAATGGTCACTCCCTATCAGGGACTGTCAAAGATGATGACGGTACGCCACCGCACCTGCGGAACAACAACCGAAGGATATGCCCTCAGCTTTCTGAACGGCAAGCGGTGTGCCCTGTGTACGCCGATCATACCGAAGGAAGACATGAGAGGATATGTGACGGAGTGTACCGGCGGGGAATATCGTGTGAGCAGCATTGAACGGAACACGATAACGGTATGCGGCCCGGACGGAAAGGAACTGACGAACTCGGTACAGTTTTTTATACAGGAGCTTTCGCTCGGCGAGAAATCCTCCGTGTTTAATCACGTGGTCAAAAAACCGGAAATTCCCCTGCGGGATGCCGCGGTTTTGTATTTCAAGGCGAAGGAAGTCTGCGGAAAATATGGAGTCTGGATACCGGAAGAAACGGACGCCGCCATGGAGTTTGCAAAGATTCAGTATCTGTCACGTCAGCTGCTTGCCGAAGGGCACCTGTTCCGGAAATGTCCGGGCGTATTCTCCGTGGATCTGGATGTTCCCGATGAGACTGCAATCCGGGAGATTTACCTGGAGCGTCGCGGGGAACATATCGGGGCTTATTACCATGAATCCGCCGCGTACCATGCCGGTATTCTGGATAAGAAACCGGAAACGGAATACATTCTGTGTAATGACGTGAAAACGGATGACTTCAGGAATCAGAAGGTGGGAAATACAAAGTTCAAAACCAGAGCGGCATATGCGGAAATCAATAACCGGAATTACAGGGCAATCGAGGGGATCAATCTGCTGATGTTTTCCGGCAAGCACCCGGAATATAAAAAACAGGTAGAAGACTGGCTTCTGGAGAACCGCGTGTATGTTGCAGATATGGAGCCGTATTTCCAGTATTATCCGAATATGATCAAAAAGATTGTCAAGGGACTTTTTAAATAGGAAGAACCCTTGAAAATTCCCCTATCTCTACAGGTAACGAAATAAGTTGGCTAAATGAAAAACAATCGTGTTCCATTTTTTTGTTTCCTGACCAATTCTGCGTAAATTTCTTCCATAATTCCTATATCAAACAGGAAAGGAGAAAGCCTAAGTAGAGAGGCAGTTCACATAAGAAGAAAAGTAAAATTGTAAGGTGTGGCATTAAAACCAATTTCTTCCATAATTTTTCTGTCAAAAAATCATATGATGAAATAACCAATAAGATTGGGTATGTCACATCAAACGAGAGCCTGTTCCCTGGTGGGAATGGGTTCTTTTTACGTTTTGCTAATTTATGCAGTAATTCTTCCATAATTGTTCCGCAAGAAAATTTATGGAAGGAGGTTTTCTTTTTATGAGGAAATCAAAGAAGCAGATGGTCATGGCAGCAGCAGCCTGTGCCATGATGGGAGTAATGGCCATCGGAGGAACCATGGCGTATTTAACTGACAGTGAGACCGCAACCAACACTTTTACCATTGGTCAGGTAAAGATTGATCTGGAAGAGCCGGAGTATGCAAAACTGACGGAAACCCAGAAGCAGCACCTGGTACCGAACCAGATCGTGGCAAAGGACCCGCAGGTGGAGAATACCGGTGTCAACGATGCAATCGTATTCTTAAAGGTTGAGATGCCGAAGAAGGCCGTAATTGTGGCAGAGAAAGACGGCACAAGAAAGACCACTGCGGTGACCGAGCTCTTTACCATGCTGAATACCGATATCGATCCGGCAACTGACGGCAGTACCGCTGGAAAGAACTGGGTAGAGCTTCAGGGCGATGATACCGGTGCTGATACAAATGTACATGTTTATGCTTACAAGGAGAAACTGGCAAAGGATGCCAAGACCACGGCACTGTTTGACAGTATCCAGCTGCAGAACGTCATCGAGGGACAGATCGATACCAATACCGAAAATATCAAGGTGACCGCTTACGCGATCCAGGCAGCCGAGGTGCTGGAGGGCGAGGATACCGACCTGACCGATACCCTGACCAAAGAGAATCTGCAGAAGATCTATGATATCTACGGCAAGCAGAACAACGGTCAGACCGTCCCGGAAGCAAATACCAATAACAGCAAGAACCTGGAAGGCAATGACCTGTCAGTCTGATCATATTTTCATAAAACAAGAGCCTGTTCCTTATCGGAGCAGGTTCTTTTGCGTTCCACCAATTCTGGGTGCAAATTTTCCATAATTATACCGACAAAAAAATATGGAAGGAGGTTTTCTTTTTATGAGGAAATCAAAGAAGCAGCTGCTTCGGACACTGATTGCCTGTGGTCTGGTGGTTTCCGTGGCAGCAGGCGGCACCGTGGCCTATCTGACCGATGCCGAGACAGCCACCAACACGTTCACGGTCGGCAAGGTCAAGATCGACCTGGAGGAACCCAGCTATCCCGGAAATGACAGTGACGAGGTCAAAAACATCATCCCGAACCAGGAGATCGTGAAGGATCCGCAGATTGAAAATACCGGCAATAATGATGCTCTGGTATTTATACGGGTGGAGATACCACAGGAAACGTTTACCGACGAGGATGACGGCATAGGAGAGCAGAAGAAGCAGGATCTGTTCCGATTAAAAGGCGTCAGTGACCAGTGGGAACTGCTGCGGACGGAAACAGTGGCCGGGGAAGACGGGAAAGCAAAAACATCCTATGTGTACGGTTACAAAAAGACCCTGGGGAAAGACGCAACCACGGACAAGCTGTTCCAGAAGGTACAGATGAAAAATGCTGTGGAATCCGATTTGAGCGGAAACGTGGAAGATATCATTGTGACCGCCTGCGCCATTCAGGCAACCGATATCCCGGATGTGAACCTGACACCTGGCAGTGATGGAAATCTGAGTAAGGATGCTCTGGATCAGGTATACACCATCTTCCTGAACCAGTCCGGGAACAAGACAAGCCGACCGGCAGATGAAGGTGACCGGAACCAGTCAGGAAAACTCGGTAAGATCAGCTATGAACTGGATGGAGGCACCCTGGCAGCCGGAACACTGACGGAGTATGGAAGCGCTGATTATGGATACACGCCGCCAGCTCCAGCGAAGAAAAACTATACTTTTACGGGATGGGAACCGGAGAACATTCCGGCCGGCAGCACGGGAACCGTAACAATGACTGCGAAGTGGACTGCAGATGTGCTTGGTAGCATTTCGTACAATCTGGATGGCGGCAACATAAGCGGAGAAAAGGCTTCCTATACAGCGGATGATTACGGATATATTCCTCCAACACCGACAAAAACTGGATATAAGTTCACGGGATGGAGTCCGGCAAAAATACAGACTGACAGTACAGGAAATGTGACTTTTGCAGCATCATGGGAAGAAGAAACAGCCACCACTCTGGATGGCGAAACATTAAATGCCAGAATGAAAGTATTGGCTGGAAAGAAAAATGCAGACTGTTATGAGGTAGATACCAAAATTACAGCAATCCAACATTCTATCCAAGAACCTTCAGATGAGATAAAAACAAATCCTACTTCATTGGTATCTACAGAAGATTCCGAAGTTCCAGTATATATGTGGTTCGAGGATGGAACAATTAAGTGGTGGTCAGCAGCAAATTCAGTTGTAGCAAATTCAAATCTAAATTATTTATGTCATTACATGACAAACCTTATCGACATCAGTGGGTTATCAGATTTGGATACTAAAGACGTAACAAGCATGCGATCCACATTCTCTGCCTGTAACAATCTAACTGATTTAACAGCATTAAAACGTTGGGATACTAGAAATTTGATAGATGTCAGTTGTATATTTTCCCGTTGTACCAGCCTTTCTGATTTAACCCCACTAGCCAGCTGGAATACAAACAACATTACCAATATGGGAGATATGTTCAAAGAATGCATTAATCTTTTGAACTTAAATCCGTTAACAAATTGGAATACAAGCAATGTTACCAGTATGAATAACATGTTCTTTCAATGTGCCAGTCTTGCAAGTTTAACACCAATAGCTAACTGGGATACTGATAACCTCACAACAATGTCTGATATGTTTTATGAGTGTACCAGTCTCGTAAATCTGACGCCATTAACAAATTGGAATACAGAAAAAGTTGTGAATATGAATGGAATATTTAATAGGTGTAGTAGTATCGTTGATTTGAGTCCACTCGCAAGTTGGAATACTGGTAATGTAACAACTATGAGATATATGTTTAGTGGTTGTACGAAGTTGGCAAATCCTTCCGCCATCAACAATTGGGATATCTCAAGTGTCACTGCGTTTAAATACATGTTCCAGAACTGCCCATCGCACCCGATCTTCACCAAGCGAGCAGGTACCTGGGATAGCAAGGGCACCTTCACCCCAACAACCTGATCTAATTCTACAATCCTGCGGTGGTTGGCCGCAGGATTTTTTTTCTTCACTTTACCTCCAGGTGTTTACGAAATAAAAGGAAAATTCGCACCATTCCTCAATACGCTTGTTTAGGATATAAAAGGAAAAAACTCACCGACATGAAACTTGCTTGTTTAGGAAATAAAAGGAAAACGCATTCTGCTTGTTTAAGAAATAAAAGGAAAAAACAGGATGCAGGAAAAATCGCTTGTTTGCGATATAAAAGGAAAAAACGTACAGAAAAACAAGGGAAAAGAGGGGAGTATGTTTGCGAAATAAAAGGAAAGAAACAAAAATTGTTTAATTCCTTTTATTTCGCGAACATTCCCTCTAATCACGAACAAGGGATAAAATAAGCGTGAAAAATTCCTTTTATATCACGAACAGAAAGGGAAAAACCTGCAAATGGTTTTTCCCTTTTATCGCGAATAAGAGAGAAAAACTTGAAATCTGTGTTTTCCCATCTATCGCGAACAAGGCTGATAAAGTGTTTTCCTTTTATTTCTCAAACATCTGATTATCTAAAAATACCCTCTTGCAATTTAAAAAACTTGATGATATAGTGGCGGCAACGGTTTGGCGAATGCTGAAATGAACGGAATACCGGTACCGGAATTATGATAAAGCGCTTTATGATTTCAGGCAGGAACGTCTGAGCGAAAATTTCACTGAAAACGTTACATATTAAAACTTACTTTTTAAAATCGCTCCATTTTGGATATTTCAAAATTTGTGAACCAAAGTGGGTTACAAAAATGGAATGGATTGGGTTACAAGAATTCCAAAAACCGTTATCCGCAAAATAGGTTAACATCAGTAGAATGCATTTTGGATATGTCCCCCAAAAACATCCAAAATGGAAAATGTATATCTTTATACAATCACAGAATTTACTCACTTGTTTGTAGATATAAAACACATGAGGCCAGTCACGGAAGTTCCCGTGGCTGACCTCACATTTTGGTTCAATGAGGGTTCCATCTACCTGTAGCTGTCAGGATTTTGATGTCTTTTGACACAGTACAAAAGACATACCGATAATGTTACATATAAATGAGAAATTGAGGGGATAAAAAGAAGCTTAAAATTCCTCTGCACCGAAAAATCGCAGTTGGGAACCATGATCCATATCCATACTTATAATAGGTTGATGCAAGGCATAGAGTAATGGTGAAATATCGAAGGAAATCTTGCGACGCTGTTTCAAGTGTGGTAAGATAATACTATACATTATTAGTTCCAAAAAGTTGATAAGTGGGCATTGCCCCGAGATCGATATGATCAGGGGATGCCTACAGAAGGGCTTTCCCTGTTTATATAAAATATCACAGAGAAAGTGAGGAAGATGCATGGATTTTGAAAAGAAACATCAGGAAGATCTGCAAAGACTCAGAGGTTTCCGCTTATTGGATGATGACTTCATGACGAAAGTATTTGAAGATATCCAGTGTGCGGAACTGTTGCTTCGGATCATCCTGAACGATGAAGGCATCCACGTTCTGGAAGTACACAGTCAGCGTGGCATCAAGAACTTACAGGGCCGGTCCGTAAGACTGGACATTCTTGCTATCGATAGTCATGGCCGTGTATTTAATGTAGAGGTTCAGCGGAGTGACAAAGGTGCTGGCGCGAAGAGGGCCCGATACAACAGCGCATTGATTGATGCGAATGTCACCGAACCAGGTGATTTGTATGAGGCTCTGAATGAGACTTTCGTAATCTTCATTACAGAAAATGATGTTATGAAAGCAGATCTCCCAATCTATCATATTGATAGGGTTGTAAAGGAAACTGGGAAATTGTTTAAGGATGAGGCGCATATCATATATGTGAATTCCCAGATTAAGGATGAAACGAAACTTGGGCGATTAATGCATGATTTCAGTTGCACAAACGCAAAGGATATGCATAACAAGGTCCTTGCAGACCGCGTCCGGTATTTTAAGGAAGATGAGAGAGGAGTGGCGATTATGTGTCGTGAAATGGAAATTATGAGAAATCTGGCACATGAGGAAGGTGTTGAAATAGGCATCAAAAAAGGTAGAATGCTGCAGTTGATTAAGCAGGTTTGCGCCAAGATGCAGAAGTTTTCTTCAGCAGAGGAAATTGCAAATGATCTTGTTGAGCAGGACGTGCCGTTGATCCAGAAAATTATGGATGTAGCCCCGAACTTTGGTCCGGATTACAACGTTGATGCTATTTATAAGGCATTAAACTTGTAGAGCTGCCGAAACTCTCCTTGTGGAGAAACATTACAGCAAAAGATATTTCCCCAAGAGCTTCCCTGAGAGGAGGCTCTTTTTTGATGCCAGCACCAACTTTTGCGACACATACCCTGCTGGCTGTCAAAAATTTTACAGCCAAAATGGGGCGATATTGGAAAAATTCATTTTGGAAAATTGGAGAAAATTTGAGGTAAGATTTGACGGCCTATTTTGGATTTTGGAAAAAATTTAGGAAATGTACAAAATAGCGGCAAATCCGCATGGATAAAGGATTTGCGATAATTTTCTATTTTGGAAATAAAAAAGTAGTTTTGTTTTGGGAGAGATCGCTCAGGCGATGCCGAAGGGGAACGCAGAAGCTCCCAGGCAAAAGGACCGGTTTCGGACGACGCTCCGAAAAGGCCGGGCGGCAGCGCCCGACCACCGAAGGTGCAACCTCCCAAAGCGGAGGGAATCTCTCAGGTAACTCAACGGGGGCACAAAACCGTAAAGGGCGGTTTTGTGCCCTT
>NZ_QWGL01000028.1 GCF_003435375.1 Clostridium sp. AM34-11AC
CAACATCATAAACTTAAGGAAAAAATGGAAAGGAATCTGTTCGCAGGTTCCTTTCATTGTGTTAAAATATAGGCAGGGGTGTATATGATTAAATCTTATAAAACAAGATTTCAAAAGTTTTCTGCATTATTATCTGATCCGGAAATTGCAAAATATGCGAGACAGAATGGAAAACATGCTTTTTCGAGAAAGCGAAAAATGCCCCTAAAAGACATGTTGCTATGCTGTCTTTCAAAAAAGGGGCTTACCACGACATTTGAACTTAGAAACTATTTCAAAGAAAAAGGAGACTTGTCTATGCAGTTATCTGTCCAGGGATATCTACAACAGAGAAAACGTCTAAATCCGGAAATTTTTCCCTATCTGAATCGTAAATATCTTATGGATTTTTATCGTTCTGACGAACCCAGACTGTGGAAAGGATATTTGTTAATCGCGATTGATGGGAGCAAGGCGGAAGTTCCAAACTCAAAGGATAACAGGGAAGCATTTGGAAACAGCGGCAACCAGCATTCCGGGAAAGGGCAGGTACGGGCACTGGTAAGCGGAATGTATGATGTTTTGAATCATTTTTACCTGGATATTGAAATTGAACATATTTGCATCAGTGAAAACGAACTGGCAAAAAGAAACTTAAAACAATTAAAAAAAATGGGAATCAGGAAGCCGGTTGTTGCAGTTTTTGACCGCGGTTATCCTTCCTTAGAGTTTATTGACTTTCTGGAAACGGAAGGGATTCATTATCTGATCCGTCTTTCATCCAACGATTATATGGCAGAACGTAAACGGATGCAGTCGGCAGATGAAAAAGTCATTTTAAAACATTCATCTGCACGCCTACAAAAAATACGAAAAAAACATCCGGAACGATATGAACAGATGCAAAAGAAAGGGAGCACGCTGGTAAGAATATCAAAATTGACTCTTCCCTCCGGGAATGAACTTGCGCTGATGACAGATCTTCCGGATACAATTACCGCAGAAGAATTAGCGGATTTATATTACCAAAGATGGGAAATTGAGAAAAAATACAATACTCTAAAAAACAAAATGAAATTTGAAAGTGTAACAGGGAAAGCCACAGTATATGTGCACCAGGATTTTTGGGCGCAGGTTTTAGTATATAACATGGTTCAGGACATTCGAAACAGTGCGGACGAAGAGGCCGCAGCAGCAGGACGAGAAAACAGGAATAAATATCCCATGCATACCAATGAAAATGTAGCCATCGGTCTTTTCAAAGAGACTATGCTAAAAATCCTTTTGGAGCCGGAGGAAAAGAAGCGGATCAAAAAACTTGGAGAACTACAGGAAGAAATGGAGCGCTATGTACTTCCCATAAGGGAACTACCTGGAAAAGAGCGTAGAAAAAACATCTCAAATAAATATAAAAACAATCAAAAGAGTAGCTTTTAAAATGCCCATTCTCCGTTTAAAGGGAGATTATGGGCATTTTTAAGTTGTTAAAGTATACAGAAGGAGCTCTGTGAAGATTTCTCTTCGTTTTAATCTGCTCTTTTGAAATGAGTTTTTAGCAGGATAATATAAATGTGTAATATCTAATCTTAAGTTTATGATGTTGACTTCAAGTGGTGGTTTAATATTAGCCCTCCAAAGGGCTATTACTACTGCTCGCCCCGAAGGGCGGTATCGCAAGCACTGTTACTGGCTCCGCTATAAAGCGGTACTACTGGAATCCTCTCTTCTTGAGTCTTCTGCTTGCTCTCTTATATATTTCTGTACGACTTCCTCTGTTATTTTCATCAAAAGGATCTGTCTCAGGACGAACCAGTTCCCGGGATATCCGATGATCCTTTCCGGTCTTTTTAGCGCAAGAAAACCAAACAGCCATCACAGCCATTTGGTTTTCTTAAAATTACTTCTTCTTTTTTACTTCTTAGATCCTTCTGTTCTCATGGATTCCCAGCACTACTGCACATACTGCTGCGATCACAAGTCCGATCCAGAAGATGAATGCGTCTGCAGCACAGTGCTTTTCCGTGACGAACAGCAGGACACCTATCAGGATATATACTGCAAACAGTATGACTTCCACTACAATGTATAATTTCTTATTCGGTTTCGTGTTTTCCATGTCTGTTTTCCTCCTTAGGCTTCTTCTGACTCATCACGGAGCTTCTTCACACGTACTACGGTATAACCCAGGATTACAAGGAGCCATACAATGGGGATCCAGTGGAAACCACATTCACCAAACGGTATATGGCTGTCACTGTCCGTACCATTCTCAACGCTGTCGCTGTCTGCATGGATGCTCTCCTCTTCCTGTATGCCATCTGCATCACTTCCGTCTGCATCGCTGCCATCTGCATCACCTGTCAGGCTGCTTTCATCCGCAGCATCGTTCAGGCTGTCATCCTCTGCCGGATCCTTCTGCCCGGCATTACTGTTGCCGGTACTGTTTCCTTTATTTCCTTTATGGGCATTATTTCCGGAATCATTGCCGGCTGTATTACCTGCATCTGGTGTATTACCTGTGTTACCTGTACTTCCGGAATTGTTATTCCCATTGGTATTGGAGTTATCACCACCGTTATTGCCGCCGTTGTCTCCGGAGTTATTTCCGGAGTTATTTCCGGAGTTATTTCCGGAGTTATTTCCGGAGTTGCCTCCGCCGTTGTTACCGCCGTTTCCTCCATTGCCATTGTTGGAGCCGCCGCCATTTCCGCCGGGTCTGTTACCGTTACTGCCGGAGCTGCCGCCGTTTCCATTGTTTCCGCTGTTGGAGCCACCGCCGTTTCCGCCGTTTCCTCCATTGCCGTTGTTGGAGTTACCGCCATTTCCGCCGTTTCCTCCGGTGCCGTTGTTGGAGCCACCGCCATTTCCGCCGTTTCCTCCGGTGCCGTTATTGGAATCTCCACCATTGCCACCGTTTCCTCCGGTGCCGCTGTTGGAGTCTCCACCGTTTCCGCCGGATCCTCCATTGCCGCTGTTGGAATCTCCGCCATTTCCACCGTTGCCGCCGGTGTTGTTACCACCGTTTCCTCCGGTTTCGCCTGAGCTTCCTCCATTACCGCCGGATCCGCCGTTACCCTTGTCAGAGTCGCCGCCATTTCCGCCGTTGCCGCCACTGCTGGTGCCGCCGTTGTTATTATTTTCCCCTGTGGAGCCGCTGCCGCCGTTTCCTCCGTTTCCACCGTTGCCGTTGTTGGAGTTTCCGCCGTCTCCACCATTTCCACCCGATGTTGTTCCACCGTTATTATCGGTCTTTCCAGGCTGTGTGGTCTCGGTTCCTGTACCGCCGTTTCCACCGTTTCCGCCCGGGTTCGTGTTATCTCCTGTTGCGTTTCCGCCGTTTCCTGCATCACCGCCTTTGACAGTTCCGCCAGGATTGATGGTGATGGTCTTATCGCCTGCGCTGATTCCGGTTCCACCGTTTCCACCATTGCCAGGGATACCGGCTGCGGAATCTCCGCCTTTACCGCCGTTTCCACCGGTTACCGTTCCACTGACCGTCGGAGTGAGCCTGCCGTTACCATCGATACCGGCTCCACCATTTCCTCCATCTTTGCCTTCTGTGCCGTTTGCACCGTTACCACCGGTCACGTTTGCATTGCTTCCGATGATAATTCCGGCATCTGCTGTATCACCACTGGCTCCGATACCGGCTGCTCCAGCTGGATGTTTAGCAGAACCGTCTCCACCTTTGATCGTACCGTTTACGATTTCAAGATTCGTTCCCGGATGTTCGTTGCTGTTAACATCCTTGACAAATTCCAGTCCCGGTTTTGCCTCATTATTATCATCTGCCTTGTCACCTGTGATGGTCTTATCATTTAAGTCGATCTTGACCTCACCCCATGTGTCAGGGATCTCAACTGTGTGGTCGATGTCTTTCTTCACGATGACCTTGTAGTTGCCGTCAGCATCCACTACAACATCTACATTATTATTAGATGCTTTCTCATCCTTATCGGTTTTTCCATTTGTCGTTGTCTGGTCACCGTCATCCGCAAACTGCTTTGCGATATCTTTTGCATCCACGAGGGCTGTTTTGCCGTTTACAGAACCATATTTCTTATGACTGATCTGATATGGTGTTGCTTTCTTCAGGCCTGTGATGGTTGCTTTTCCATCCCCATCCGTAAATATGGTTGATTCATTACCTGTCGGGATTCCCTGGGCATCCAGCTCCTGATACTTATAAGTCTCATTTGCTCTTCCCTTGAAAGTCAGCGTATATGCTGTCTTTCCCGTAATGGTCGGATTATCATCCGTCACTTCCACTTCTACGCCTGTCGTCAATCCTGATGCTTCAATCATAAAGGTCAAAGCATCCACGTATGTTCCCTTAGTCTTTTTCTTTAATTCCTCTAATTTTGTTTGTTCCACAGTCACCATATTACTGATGTCTGAACCGGAATGATCATAAGCAGTCACATTTGCGAGTGTCACTGCCTCTGTGTCCGTAAGCTTTCTGACATCGTTCACATGAATGACAAAATCATCTGCTGCAATAACGCTTCCATCTGCCCCCTTGATCACGTTCATCCGGTATACCGAGATTAAGTTCACGACATCCGCAGTCTGTGCAGTCATCACAGTTGTTTCATTATAGATCTTTGTTCTGTCTGTTTTATCAACCCATACAAAGAGGCTCTCATTTTCAGCCTTTGACTTATCTGCTTCTTCCTGCATTTTGGTAAAGATTGCTGCCGGAATCGTATCTCCATCAATCACTGTAATATGCTCTGTCTTATTTAAGATATTGCCCTTTTGATCTTCAAAAACGATCTCATGCAGTTTTTCAAAGTCCACCGTAACATTCCATGCCTGATAAACTTTTGCGAATGTATGGGAATAGGTCTTCGTTATACCATCCCATGTAATTTCCCCACTCTTGATTGCCGCATCAATATCAATTGCCACATTATTAACCGTAATGCTCTTTAATCCGTAACCATCCTCTGGCTTAATATTGACCTTCAATGCTCCATTATTCTTCACAATCGTCTGGTATGTACTGTTTCCTTGATCATTCCACGCCACACCATCATTTCCAGTCACAAGTTCTCCATGTGTCACTTTTACATCTACGCTCTGTCCCTCTTCAAATGTAATATTTAATGCCTGTGGTTTGCCTACCGCCTGTGTTGTGTAAGTATAGCTTGTTCCATTTCCTATGAAAGCCTGATTGGATACATCAGTATCATCACTGCCATCCACGTTGCTCCAATATGCCTTTTTATAAGTAGTGGCTGTTCCTGTTGTATCTTCTAACTCCAGCTCTACTGTTTCATTGTCTTTCACAATGACATGCTGGAACTGGTCCGCACCTGATTCTTTTGTTACAAGCCCTGTATCTTTCACTTTTGCCGTACCACCTGTCACATGAACATGTACGATATGGGACGGTGTGAATACAGCTTGCAGTGTCACATCTGAAGTTGTCGGTGTGTACTTTAATTCATAACTCTTTTCTTTCCAGTTAAACGTTTTTGCTCCTGCAAATAAATCTGTATTGTTTGTTGTCTCCTTCAATGCTGTCAGGATAGAGAAACTTTCTCCCTTCTCCCCGGTAAGATCTGAATAATAAAGATTTGAAAAATCATTTGGCGTAAATATAAGGGTGAGTTCCTCATTGCGGTTTACATTGATGCTGCCATCCCGCTCCAGTTTGTATTCATTACCAGATGCATCTACCGCCTTGAAGCTTCCCTTTGCATTTCCTGCTACAAGACCTGTTACTTTTAAGGTTGTCATCTGCCGTTTTGCCGCAGCATTCACTGTAATGTCTCCACTGACATTTGAAATCGTAACTGTAATGCTTCCATCTGCCGGATCTACCCTGCACACATCTCTAAATGTCAAATTCTTAACAATCCCTGTATCGCTTTCCTTCATAGTAACGATAAAGTTGTCCTGATCCAGATCATAATCTGCTTTTGGACTGATTTTTACAGTATAAGTTTTTAAATAACCAACATCAGTCTGATCCTTACCACTTGTAATCTCAGCATTGCTTCCTATGGTTACGGTTGCTTTAAATGTTCCAAGATAAAACTTCTGTTTGTTTTCCGTTGCAACATATTCAATACCATCTACTGTGACTTTCTCTCCCGCAACAGCTATTACGATATAATTCCTGTCCGGATATCCTGTATTTTCTGCACTGCTCTGGCTGACTGTTACGCCGCCTGCCGGAGCTGCACCTACGGCATGTCCAAAGATTGTACCTTGTGCGCCTGAAGGCAGTTTTACGTCCACCTTCGAATCAGCTGTACGCCTCTTAACAGTTACGGTATTGCCTTGAGATCCAGTTCCTTTCAATACTACTGAATTCGCGTTGTCCACCTCAATGGTTACCTGCTGATCTGCTGCGACTTCAGCTTTTGTTACCTTATCATTATTCTTCATTCCCTGTGGAATGTTGACATGTGTGAACTGACCTTGACCTGGATTCTCATACGAATAGGTCACTGCACCTATTTGTACATCTCCATTCGTCTCTCCCATAAAATAAGGGGAGCCTACATTCTTATCTACTGTTACCCATGAAGTGCAGGTTGGAGTCGTTACTGGATAAGTCTGCCTATCGGTTGGATTGAATACCTTAAGGGATGCATTATTAGAAAGCTCTAGTTTTCCATCCATCAGGGTTACCACGCTGTCCCCATCCACGGCAATCTTCGAGGAAACTGTCGTCTTATAGAATCTGGTGGCATCGTTATAATGCTCTAACGTAACATCCTTTGCTGCCTCTACACCGTCTGCCGTGGTCGGGGTTATTTTTCCAGCTTTAATGATCTTGACCGTGTCACCGGATGCAGCATCTTTTAAAGCCTGTTCAACAGAAGCATATTTCTGGGCTGCTGTTGTCCCGCCTGTAAAGATCTGTGCCTGTTCCACACCATACTGTGCCGTAAAGGTCATGATCCCATAAGCATCCTTATACTTCAGCGCTGCCACTTCATCGTCAGAATATAACTTATTGATGTCTATATCACCATCCGGAGTACCGGAAACAGCTAATTTCCATCCTTGAAATTTTTCGTTGTTATTATTGGGTCTAACAGCAGGGATCTTCTCAATAACCTTGTTGTTGTTTATCACAGGAGGGTATACCTGCTGCGTTCCCAACACTTCATTATCATAAAACACATACTCCTTTTTGCCTGGCTCTGTGAAAGTTCCATTTCCGGATTCAAACTCGACATTTTGAATAACAATGGAGCTATTTTCTAATGTTGTCAGCGAAAAAGATAATAAAATATCATTCTTATTTTCCCAGCTCAGAGAGATGCCTGCATCTTGTGAACTTTCTGTAATAGGATTACTCACAAAAAAATTACGATCATCGTAACTAGCTGCTGCCCATTTGCATAATTCTGTGTAACTTTTTACTACCAGTGTCAGCTGATCTGGCTGATAAGGATCATTTGGTTGCTTACCCACAAAATCAAACTGATGTGTTTTTCTATTGTCAGTAGCTCTCATGTTAAGTCTGTCATAATAAGTTCCAGTATAGGTTCCCACCCCCAGGCAAACATCTGTACAGATGCTATAAGCTTTATCCACTGGTTTTATGTTCAAAAATATCGTAGAACCTTCAAAGTAAAAACGGATAGGAGATTTTTTATTATTATACTCCATGTACTCCCTTGGAGTATCTGCTGATGATTCAGTCAATGTAAACCACTGCCCATCGTAAGAACTAGCATTCCACGCCCCATTATAATAAAACCAAACATCAAAATTACCTTCACCTACAAACTGTTGATATCCCGTTGCATACATCACCTCATCATTAGAAATATACCAAGATGAAACATTTCCTCTAGTATCAGCAGGTATTTTTTGATTACCTTTATATATTTTTTTATCATAAGGATTACTTGTATCTAGATATACTATCCTCACAGCTTCGCTATAATCATCATCACTAAATTTAAAACGATACCACTTACCATCTACACGACTAGCCCCTGTCAGGGTAACCTTTTTGTCTATTACCGTTACGCCAGGAACATTCTCCCACGAATTGTCCGTTATATCAGCTTTTCCAAGGTTGGCTTCCTTCGTCCACTGTAATACCGGAGTCCCCACATAAGTATCATCTTTCGGTGCTTCCAGTATGATCCAGTCATCGTTCTGATTCATATTAACGCACCAAGGATAATTATGATTGATGGTATTGCCGGCTGATAACAATGCGATTCCCGGTGTGACCACAACACGTCTGGTGAAGGTAGTAATTCCATCCGGGATTACAAAAGTATCCTCCGCCTGGTCCGTGTTGGCTGTATTGTCATTTTCTTCTTTCTTATCTTCTACATTATCATTTTCTGTATTGTTATCTTCTGTATTGTTATCTTCTGTATTTTTGTTTTCTGTTTTATCATCTGCATTTTCAGCAGAGCTGTCCATACTCCAGGTAGCGCCAAGTACTTTTTCACTCTGATCTCCATCCGTCTGATCCGGATCAGAAGTATCCGCATCGCCTGTATTGTTCTCAGAATCCGGATTCTCTTCCAGCGGATTAAGAACAAATGTCACCTTGTACTCTCCCGAAAGCATAATGTCAAAATTTCCATCATCCTTTATATTCAGTTTGTACTTATTTTCATCATAAACAAGTCCTGCCGCAAGGTCATAGTCTTCCTGCCCCTGCTCCAGGTAGAGTTCCGGAACTTCAAACTCCCCGGTTTCTTCCACGGCTACTTTCACAGTAACCCTTCTCTGAAATGTGATGACCTGATTTTCCTGCGTGTCATCCTGTCCATTTTCCTGTGTTCCTTCTGTTGTCACAGGCGTAAGGGAATAGGTCACTTCGTAGGAGCCGATCTTGTTAATATCGAAACCACCAAGTTCTACTACTTCCAGTGTATATTTTACATCATCATAAACAATTTCATCTGTCAGGTCGTAGTCTTCTTCTCCCTGTGTCAGCACCAGTTCCCGTGCTACATACACGGGTTCTTTGTCCTCAGAAGCCGCTACTACATGAACCGTTCTTGTAAAGGTGATGACCTGCTTTTCCTGCGTATCAACGGTATTGGTGTCATCCCCTTTTGTTACATCAACGGCTTCCGCACCCACGGGCTCTGACTGATAGCTCATATCTACACCCGTTCTCGGCCTGGATACACCCAGTACACCGGTGTCTCCGGTATTCTCTTCACTCTGTGCTGCATCCTCTCCGCTGACCGCATCTGCAGTATCTTCTGCATTGCTGCTGTCAGAATTCGTATCTCCCTGTCCGGCATCCGTGCTGTCTCCTGCATTGCTGCTGTCAGAGTTCGTATCTCCCTGTCCGGCATCCATGCTGTCTTCTGCATTGCTGCTGTCAGAACCCGTATCTCCCTGTCCGGCATCCGCACTGTCTCCTCCATTGCTGCTGTCGGAACTGTCGGATCCGTTATCAGAACCCGCATTATCAGAGTTATCGCCGGTCTGGGTGTTATCCCCTCCCTGATTGTCTCCACTGTTCTGGTCTTTGTTTTCATTATCCGAATTGGAAGCATCCCCCGAATCTCCCGGCTCCAACGTTCCATCATCCTTGGAAGTCAGGGAATAGGTTACCTCATAGTCTCCCACGGTATTGACATCAAATCCGCCATCATTCACTACAGCCAGTTCATACATGCTGCTGTCATAGGTAATGTCTTTCATCAGATCATAGTCTGTGGCTCCCTGCGTGATGGTAAGCTCCGGTGCATCATACAGTGCACTTTCCCCATTACTTCCTTCTAAAGCATCCACAAGATTGATGGATCCGATTACCAGCACTGCCGACAGGATTCCGGCAAGCCATCGTTTCGTCTTTCCTTTACGCTTTTTCATACGTTCTCTCCTTTTGCATCGTATTCATTAAAATCTATGTAAAATCAACAGGTACCTTTGCGTACCTGAAAATGTTCCGTCAGTTCTTTTAAGATCTGTGCCTGATTTGCCAGTTCCGAGGATGCGGCTGCATTCTGCTCGGATACGGCAGAACTGTTCAGTTCCTCCCTGAGGGGTCTTGATCCATTGTTTTCCTTTTTCATCGGTTTCTCCTTCTTATCCTTATTTATTCTTCCAGGAAGTTCCTTTTTCCGTTTTCCTCAAGGAAGGTGAGAAGCTTCCCATAGCTGAGAGGCGGTGCGATGAGATACCCCTGCAGGTAATCACATCCCCAGGATGCCAGGGTTCTCGCCTGGTCCAGTGTCTCAATTCCTTCTGCCGTGACCTGGATGTTATGACGGTGTGCAATACGGATTATCTCTTCGACCAGATCCTCTGCCATCCTGCTTCCCTCCGTTCCCCAGACCAGTTCCTTATCGAGCTTCAGGGTCTGGAACGGGATCTGGGACAGCCGAAGCAGGTTGCTCTCCCCTTTGCCGAAGTCATCTAACGCCAGCCGGATCCCCTGGCTGCTCAGCTGTTCCACCATGCATCTGAAATTCTCTGCATTCCTGACCTTGCACATCTCGGTGATCTCCATGCAGACCTCACTTCTTGATACTTCATACTTTCTGAGTATCTGCATGATGTTAGGTACGGTCTCCGGAACCTCACAGACCTCCGGGGATAAGTTGATGTTGATCCTCTTAAGTCCGTAGGCTCTCAGCTCCGGGATCCTTCTGCAGGCTTCCCGGAACACCCATCTGTCGATCTCAGCGATCCATCCTTCTTCTTCCGCTTTTGCTGCAAGCTGATCCATGTTGTAGTAATTGCCGTTTTCATCCTTCAGACGGAACAGGGCTTCCGCTCCCCAGATCCTCTTTTTCTCCACGTTGTAAAATGGCTGGAAAAAGCACTCCTTTTCCCCATGGAATGCCTTTTCGCCGATACAGCCATCCTCCTTCAACAGTTCCATGCCGTTCTCCTTATTTCTCATGTTGGTATTTTTCTTTTGTACGAAAGCTCCGGGCAGATTCCCGAATGGTCACTTTACCGATGACAGCCGGAACTGTGCGAGAACCTTCCCGGTAATCTCCCGCCTGCGGAATGCTCCAAGCTCCCTGCTGTCTTCTGACCTCGGGCGGTTATCCCCCAGACAGAAGTAGCATCCTTCCGGTACGGTATAGGGCAAGGTGATCCAGTCATCCCTGTCCTGTTCCCCGAACAGGATTTCCGTTTCCGCTGCCCGTTCCCCATTTCTGGTCAGGTGTCCCAGGTCATCCAGATCGATCACATCTCCCGGCTTTCCTGCAATGCGCTTTACAATGTCCCGTTCCAGATCCTGCCTGTGGATGACCACCACATCTCCATAATCCGGCTCCCGAAAGAGCCGTCTCTGGTACAGAAACAGATCTCCATCCCGGTAAGCGGGGCGCATGGATCTGCCGTGTACCATGCCGATGCCAAACATCCAGTAGAGCAGTACAAGTACCACGCCCAGGTGTGCACCGATGATCAGAAGCTCCATCCTGCGCTGTTTTCGTTTCTGCAGTTTCCGTTTCTTAAACTCCAGTTCAAATTCCAGCTCAGTCATGCGGTACTCCTGCACTTTCCAAAGAGTCTGTCTGCACCCCGTTTTCCGGGTCAAAGTCCAGTATCACATTGATGATCTGCCGGAAGTCCTGTAACTTCCTCCGCAGCTGCTCTGCCCGATTGTTTACCCCTTCCGCTTCCTCTTCTGCCTGCGCAAGGATTTCTGCTTTCTCTGCCTCCAGCCCCTCCTGGAACTCTTTCTTTATCTGCTCCAGCTCCGCTTCTTTCTGCGACTCCATTTTTAACAGGGCAGCTTCCCGTTCCTTCATCTGCTGTTCCCGCAGATGGTAAGCGGAAAGCTCGGTTTCCCGTTCAATGGCATTTTCCGAAATCCTGCTCAGCTTTTCTGCCAGCTCCTCATATTTCTTCTGCATGGTATTCTGCTGTTCCATCATCCGCTGGTTTTCCGATTCCAGGGAGTCCACCTTCATCAGAAGCTCTGCCATCTGCGTGGTCAGTGCTTCCTTTTCTTTCACCAGTCTCTGGTTCTTCTGGAGCAGGACACGGTGTTCTTCCTTCTTCTCTGTCTCCATCGACCGGATGAGCGTCTGCAGCAGTTCGCAGGTAGCTTCCTTGTCATAACCACGGAATGCTGTTTTCATCGAATCCAGCTGATCCATCAGGGTCTTTTCATTCACGGTCTCCACTGCTTCTTCCCCTGCCTGTACTCTGGCAGTCTTTTTGGTTTCCTCACTCATTCTGGTTTCCTTTCCGGTTTATCCTTAAGTATCTATTTTCATTCCTTACAGACAGCGTTCTGTCCTTTTGATCATGTTTCCATTCCTTGCATCCAGGATGATATCGTAAGAGGTCAGGTCGGCATACGCTTTCAGAAGGTACACCGGAATTCCTTCTTCATAGGAAAGAGCAGGAAAAACCCATAAATGGATCTTTTCTACCCGGGGTAACTCTCTGCCGGCAATCTGCATTGCCGTTTCTCTGCTGATCCTGTTCAGATGTTCCTTTCCTTCCATACGCATCATCACGTCTTTCGTTTTGTACTGAATTTCGTTACAAAATGTTTGCCCCCCCCGAAAAAATCGGGAAGGGGAACATTTTAAAGGAGAATTCTGTTACACAATTCTTTTACACACATTATTCATAACGGAGGGCTGTTACTGTGGACTACCACTGAGCGAACGATCTGCTCCATGCAAAGACAAGCTGCCGAATATTGGGGACAAAATTGTATGCGGGCAATATTTCCGGTCAATACCACATAATCTGCATTATGTGGTAGAAGCAGACAGGGATTGTCTTATGCAAAACGCCTTAAAAATACGTTTTATACAGTGAACGTATTGTGAAAATAGATCCTTTACGGATTCTGTATCAGATCTGCACAATTTTCTGCGAAAAAAGTCGAATTATATCATTGACATACAAATTTATTTTTGGTATATATGAATCGCAGAGAGAAATTATGGTACTTTTGGACAATGTTTCCAGGTAAGGAAACATACCATTATGTATAGACACAGCTTTTGGATACGATTCCTACCACATAATGCAGATTATGTGGTATTTTTGTTTTTCTGCCCCGATTTTTCTCACATCTGCTCTAATTCTTCTCTTATTCCGCTCTGATTCAGACCTGATCGGTAAGCTTATGTTACTAATCCCAGCACCTGCATCCGTCTTCCATGGTTCTTAACAGTGGTCATGGTATAGATCCTGGTCGTGTTGACATTGCTGTGTCCCAGTATATCCGCCAGGTAAAAAAGATCCTTCCATTTTTCCCAGAACACCCTGGCAAAAAGGTGGCGGAGATTATGGGGGAATACCTTATCCGGACAGATTCCGGCTGCGGCACCGATGGCTTTCATCTGCGACCAGATATTACTGCGGTCCAGTGGATTCCCGAAGCGGCTGACGAACACACTTCCCTTACAGATCCCTTTTTTTCTGCAGTATTTGAGCAGCTTCTCCCTCAGCTCTTTCACCAGATACACCTGTCTTTTCTTTCCCTTGCAGGAAACCTCTGTTTTCCCGCTTTTCACAGCGGCTACGGTGATATATTTCAATTCACTGATCCGGATCCCGGTCGCTCCGATGGTCTCCATGATGAGTGCGGTCTGCTCCCGTCCCATCCGGTAAGCCTTTTCGATCAGCTTTTTGTATTCTGCCCTGCTCATTTCCTTTTCTGTGGAACGGAACATCTGCTTCTGTACCTTTACCGTCTTCACCCGGCTCTGCGTTTCTCCCATAAAGTCCAGAAATCCATTCAGGGCTACCAGCATGCTGTTTGCACTGCTCGTTTTGTAATGCTCCTGCAGCCATGCCTTGTAGGCGATCACTTTTTCCTTGGTAATGCTCCGGTTTTCTCCCATCCACTGCAGGAAGGTACGGATATCCCGCAGATATTTGTCAATGGTGGCGATGCTTTTTTCCCGATCCGCCAGATATCCCCTGTACTGCTTCAGTGTCTCTTCGCCGATTTCTGTCATTTTCACCAGTCTCCTTCCGTCCGGTTCTACCCGGGTCTTCCTGTCCACATTATGGTATACCGGATGGTGGATTCCTATCCTTTTTCCAGCAATAACGAGTTTGCCTGCGGACTCTTTGCGCATGAGCAGTGTTCAAAGCAAAACAACCTGTACACTCCTTAGAGTGCACAGGTTGTTCCTGTCTGCGTTCTGTCATGCTGTTTTATTCCGGGGAATGGAGCGGGAAGATCCTGCTCACGGTGCCATCCAGACACACCGCTTCCCCACGGAAGCTAAGCGGTACCGGGTGGCTGCTCCTGTTATTGACGGTCAGCGCATTCTTCGTTACCTTGATATCCAGGGTGCTTTTCCGGTAACAGATGCGGAATTTCACGCTTTCCCACGTTTCGGGGAGACAGGGATCGATCCGCAGGGCATCTTCCTCGATCCGTACCCCGCAGAAGCCCTCTACCACACACTGCCAGATGCCGCCCATGCAGGCTGCATAGATTCCTGCCGGTGCATTCTCTCCATCGGAGCTCAGATCCACATCGCAGCACTGGCAAAACAGCTCATAGGCTTCCTGTGTCCTTCCCAAGGAAGCTGCCATCAGGGAATGGGTGGCAAAGCTGTAGGACGCTTCATGGAGCGTATGTTTTTCATAAAACTCATAGTTTTTCTCCCGTGCCTGCCTGCGCTGTGTCCCAGCGGCTTCTTCCGGGAGTTCCGGGAACAGCTGCAGCAGCAGGACGAGGTCTGCCTGTTTATGCACCCGGAAGCTCTCAAGCTCCAAAACGGTATGTTCCTTCCGTATTTCGGCGGCTGCGTTTTTTCCAAAGCTCTTGTAGTAGCTAAGATCCATCTCCTGCAGCTTCCCGTAACCGGCAAACTGGGGAAGGATGCCATCCTTTCCCACAGGCGGCAGATATGTTCCTTCCGCCGCCCTGCGGATCTTTGGCAGCATCTCACAGATCTCCCAGCGGTTATTCAGCTCTTCCAGATATTCCGGATCCTCTTTTTCCAGTCTTTCTGCGATCTGCACCGCCAGGCGGAGGTTATTCCGTGCCATGTAGTTGGTATAGGTATTGTCCGTCAACCGCTGTTTGTACTCATCCGGTCCGATCACATCACGGATATGGCATACCCTGCCATCCTCGTCCCATTCCACACGGTCTGCCCAGAATACTGCAGTAGCCAGAATGATCTCATCGCCCCACTGCTTCATGAACTCTTCATCACCAGTAGCCTGATAATATTTCCATACGGCATGGCTGATATCTGCTGAGATATGCAGTTCCTTTTTCCCTGTATAGATGGAGGTTCTCTCCCCGGTCTGCGGATCTGCCATGCCTCTTTCCGGGGTGGTCTCCCCATACTCCGGTCTGGCAGCCTCCCAGGGATACATGGCTCCCTTATATCCGTTTCGGTATGCCTTGGTCTTCGCTCCCTGTAAGCCCCTGCCACGGTAGATGAGCAGACGCTTTGCCTCCGCAGGTTCTGTCAGGAGGAAGAATGGGAGGATACACATCTCGGTATCCCAGAAGCAGTGTCCCTTAAAATCCTCCCCGGTCAGTCCCTTTGCCCCGATGCCTACGGTATCGTCTTCCCGGTCTGCCATGATATTCAGATGGTACAGGGCAAACCGTATGGCAAGCTGGTCATAATCATCCTCCCCACGGAGCAGGATATCATTCCTGTTCCAGAATGTTTTCCACTCCTTCTGGCTGCGCTTTTTTAAGACGTCATATCCTGCTTCCAGATATTCCAGTGTCTTTTTCCTGCCTCTGCTGCAGGTGTCCCATGCCTTTTCCCTCTCGGCTCCGGGATCCCGGTCGGTAAATACGGTACAGATCTTGTCCACGACAAAGCTCTCCCCCGCAGGCACTTCCGCCTCCGCTATGATTACTGCGTACCGCTGGCCGATCAGCGGAGTTTTCTTTGGATGGACGGGACTGCCGTTTAAGGCAAAACGGTGTCCGCAGTACTGCAGCACATGGATCTTCGATTCCCCGGTCACCGTATGGTATTCCATCATCTTCTCCTTGTGCATCCGTGCTTCCACTTCGTGGAAGTGCTGTGTGCCGTTGTTGGTCATTCTCCCGTTGATCCCGCTGATGATCTTCACCTTCACATTCCGGTGATATGGCATGATCCGGACTCTGGATGCTATGACGTGTTTATCCGCCAGGGATACGAAACGCTCAAAGAAAAACTCTGCCTCCACACCGTTCCTGCCCTCCCAGCAGACATGGCGGGTGATGACCCCAAAAAAGCAGAAGCTATCATAGGAAAAATCCTACTGCTTCTGCCTTCTTGAATATTATGCTGTTTTTCTTTACCTAGTAAACTACACCACCAGCTTATAATACCTCAGTGCCTCCATGATATATTCTCTTTTCTCTGGAGTACAGGATTTTATCTCAGGAGCCTCTTTCTTTGAAACATTATAATTAGGACGCATATCCAATTCACAATCCCGTTTTACTTCTGCTATATAAGCAGTATGAACATTCACCCCATGCTTCTCCATGATATACTTTTTGATATTCTCATAAGTTGGTTTCTGTTCCTTATACTCCTGGTGCATATCAGGACTAATCGGCACTTCCATCTCAACCTGGAAGTCTCTCTTTTTCTTCCCAAAGTCACTTTTTTTAGTTAAAAGAGCTACCGTCTCAAGTGTTGATAACTTTTCCAAGGAAATCATATGCTCATCCGATTTCTCATTGTCCAAAGAAATCCCCTTGATTTGTGCTACTTCCTTGCCTTCTTTAATGATCGGTACCGGAAACTGAAACTTAATATTCTGAATCCAATTTCCATCTTCCCGTCTTTCCGGGAAAATATCAATGCGTTCAATAAATGCCTGCATGAACTGTTTCTTTTCAGCATCCGTACATTCTGAATACACTTCATTAAAAGCGCCTAAAAATCCGTATATGCTATCTGCATCAATCTGATTTTTCTTAAGCTCATAAATCTGAGACTTCAGTTCTGCCATTGTTTCTTCCACTTCATCTATTTTATCATATTGAGCATCCAATCGTCTCTGTAAATCTGATATTTTTTTATCGTAATGAGCGTCCGTAACATCTAGATTATCCATCTGCTGTTCAAGACGGGTTTTTATTGTCTCCGCCTGATGAAGACTTGCATTTAACACAGATAACTGTTTTTCCAGGTCCGTTGTGTCAACAGTCGCTCCAATCTTATCCTGAATGGCATCCTTAAATTTTCCTTCTTTTGTCATTGCTGTAATCAGCTTTGCAAGCATATCATCAATCTGCGACTGCTCGATGTTGCGTCGGAAAGTACACTTGTGCCCGGTAGCATTCACGGTATTCTTACAATAATAGTAATATCTGGTCTTGTTATCTTTTCGCCCTGCTTTGGCAATGTTTCCATACATTCCTTTTCCACAGCAAGGACATTTTAATATCCCAGACAAAATATGTGCATGTTCCGGATCATGAATTTTTTCACGCTTGTAATTATTTTTTGAACGTTTTTCCTGTGCAAGATCCCAGTCTTCCTCGGAAATAATTGCTTCATGAATTCCCTCATAAACAGGGAAATCTGATTGCTCCACTACATGAGTTTCATTACGGGTTCCTGTTTTCTTCTCTGTACGCCTGCGTCCATATGCTATCTTCCCCATATATACCGGGTTATCAATTATTTTCTTGATAAAGCTGGCCGAGAAGCCCGGTATTGTTCCATTCTGACGCAGCTTCTTCGTATATCCATGATTGTTCAGGTAATTTGCCACACCATTGATTCCATCATTGGTATGAATATACCTGTCAAAAATCATTTGAATAATTTCCACTTCATCCTCTGCAATAACAAGTTCACCATTTTCCAGCTTATATCCATAAGGAGCAAATCCGCCATTCCATTTACCTTCTCTCGCCTTCTGCTCACGCCCAGCCATTGTCTGCACTCTGATATTTTCCCGCTCCATCTCTGCTACGGCCGCAATGATAGATATAAGCAGTTTACCGGCTTCTTTTGAACTGTCAATTCCATCTTCTACACAAATAAGATTCACTCCATAATCCTGCATAAGCTGTAAAGAGCTGAGTACATCTGCCGCATTTCTACCAAATCGGGATAATTTAAATACAAGGACGAAATCGACTCCATCCTTGCCATCTTCAATATCATTCAGCATCCGCATAAATTCCTGACGACCTTTTATATTCTTCCCGGAATGCCCTTCATCGGAATATTCTCCTACAATCTCCATATCCTGAAATTCTGCATATTTCTTAAGCTTATCCTTCTGTGCATCCAAGCTGTAACCGTCAACCTGAATTGCTGTTGATACACGAGTATATATGTAACATTTTGTTTTCTTTTTCAATACATTCACTCCCTCTATTGTGGTAAAATCAAAGTTGGATTTTTCAACAGCGTGGCAATCACCGGGGCATATTTAGATATTCCATAATCTTCAACAATACTGGTTATTCTAGCGCCTGCATCTTTTGATGAAGCACCACATAAGAAAACCCTTTCATCAGCAGTTCCATAATCCAATACGATAAATCGATCATGAAATATACCGCCTGTCTTTTTCATTGACAAATTTACTGTTGGGTACTCCTTGCAGAAATCTATAAATTCTATGTTGTGAAGTTTATTATTTCCAACATTATCACTGAATAAAATAATAGCTACTCCAGCCGGAGAATTCTTAAGGTGTACCAGCGTCCTTAAGCCAATATAATTGTCAACGACATATATTGACGACTTTGCCTGTTTATAAATGGACTCATATACCTCATCTGCACTACTGAATTTTGCATTAAACATGAGCCACTTGTCATCATCATCTGAAACAAAGCTGTTCATCATATCCGCCAACTCAGATTTTGTCACAACATCCTTCAAGCCTTCTGCAACATCTGAAATCTGCTTTTCAAGAGATATCATATCTGAGTTGATTTTGTTAATTTCTATTCTGTTGTTAGCAGTTTCCATGCTTAACTGAAGTATTTCCCGCTGACCTATTAAATCACGATTTTCTAATATGTAATCTTTCATTTTCTTAAAGGTTCTTATTAATGCCTTGCTCTGCTTAACAGCCAACGGTCCTTTCAAGACAGTCATCAGCATATATAATCCTTGCTCTGTAAATACATGAGGATTATATCTGCTCTTACTGTTAAGATTTGCGGTCAAAAAATTTGACCGCAAATTTTCTACCTCGTCATCCGTAAGTTCAAACATAAAATCTTCATCAAATTTCTCAATATTATTTTTTACTTGTTGATTAAATGCTTTTGTAGTATAACCATATATTTCAGAAAGATCGACATCTAAGATTACTCTTTGCCCTCGAATTTCATAAATTCTTTCTTTCAAATATTCTTCTGTAATATCAATCACAGCAATTTCTTCTTTCTTTTTATCTTCTGCCATAGAACTCCTCCATCCATTTTGCGGTCAAAAAAATTCGTCCGCAATTCTCATATGACCATTTTACTGGCATCAGCAAAATGGTCTATTCCTCTTTTCCCCTCAGTTTGTCATAATATGCTTTATACCTATAAATCGTCCGCTCACTAACATTGTTCCGCTTCGCAATTTCTACCATTGTCATGCCGCTCTCATACCCAACAACAAAATCATTATAAATTGCCATCCATTTGGCGTTATGTTTCTGACGACCGCTTAACTTACGATTTCTGTAATACTCCAATTCCTCCCGAAGTTCTGCATTCTCTTTTTCCAGCTCCTCAATTCTTTTTAATGCCTCTTCAAGTGTTACAGTTTTCTCCATTACCCTGTCCTCCGTTCATGTCATTTTCGTTTTGTCTATATTATAAATATCTATGTTGCTTTAGTCAATCCGATTATGTCATGTTGCATCATTTTTTACAATAGCTTTCATACAATCGAAATACCGCTGATATCGTTTACAGGCTAAACTTCTCCAAAAGCAGTCAGCCTGTATGTTTTTTATCCAATCACGTAAAATCCATTTTCTTTTTATTGCCGGTCCATATTTTAAGATCAGCGCTGTCACAACATCCACACATCTCTCAAATGCTACATTCTCTTTTGCATCATCATAATATCTCTTTCTCATTTGTCCGCCCCTTTCTGTGCTTAAATTGCTTTGGCAGCCAATTATCGTTATCTGCTTTCAACAAATCATACACATATATTTTATTCGGCTTTCCTAATCCCTGATGGCTTCGATAAATCAGATTATGTACCTCCAGTTCCTTCAGCATCTTGTTAATCTTCTTATTTCCCAGATGCAACAGCTTCATCATTTCTTTGATTGTAAAAATGATAAATATAGCTCCATATTCATCTCTCCATGCATCACCATTACACTCTGATAAGCAGCGCCGATCCAACAAAATCATATAAAGTGTCTTTGCCCCATTCGTCATACTTCTAAATTGATCTTCTTTAAATAATCGTTTCGGTAATCTGTAAAACTTATCATCATATTTTGTATTTTCCATTTTTCCTGATCCTCCATATACTTTGAAGTTTTTTCGTCATTAACAGCCTTTTGTGCCCAATTCCTGCATAGAATTCAACTCTCGTTACATAAATATCGCTAATTGGCAAGCAGTGCATTTGTACGTACAAAATGCCTTTTTCGCTTGTTGGTGTACGCCCCAATCCCCTAAAACCATGAAAATAAATTTTCATGGAGCTACGCCTATCGGCTTTGTCATACTGATGTGTTTCCGACATTTCATAAATTCTTCACTCCTTCCCTTCCCGATTTATGAATTTATTTTCTCAGATTTTCTATGCCGATTCGGTATATCCAAGATGCTGGAAAAATTTTCTTTTTGTGATTTTTTCCAACATCCAAGACAAGACAGGAAAAGAATTTCTCTTTATCTCATGGCAATATCATGGTAATCTATCTGTATCTTTAAAAATGAGGAAAATGCTATGCATACAAAACTTACCATACCAGAAAGACTGAAAGATTTGAGAGTCTCAGAAAAAAGAATGTCGTTGCAAGAGTTATCCGATGCTACCGGTATCCCTAGCTCCACGCTTGGCAATTATGAAAAAGATGAAAATATAGATATGTCACTCGGTAATCTTATAACGCTTGCAAATTTTTACAACGTAAGCACAGATTACCTTCTTTGCCGGACAGAATTGCGGAAACATAAAAATCAGTCGGTATCTGATCTGCACCTAAATGACGATGCCATACAAATACTGACTGATAAAAAATATAACCCTCGATTATTATCTGAATTACTCACACATGAAAATTTCAAAAAATTCATGACTGACCTGGAAATCTATATTGATGGATTTAACGATAAGGGAATTCAGATAGCAAATGCTTTTCTTGATGTGATGAGATGTAAATTAACAGAGCTTGGTGCCGATTCTACTGATGCATTTGCAAGCGTATTTGATAATTCACACATTGAAGCAGAACAATATTACATGAATATTCTGTCATCAGACTTGAAACCGATTGTCTCTGACCTGAGAAATGCTCATACGAAAGACAGCAATACTGCCAGCGGCATTGACTATCAAAGTATGGTCAAAAATATCATTGATGACTTTGCATCTCAAATACTTACTACCGCAGATGACGATACAGAGTCATCAAATGATGCTTATATAAATGGTCTTTTGCTTCTTTTCTGCAAAAATCTGGAGATGAAAGTCACTCAACTTTCTACAAAAGAAAAGCAGACGTTAAAAGAAATATTTTCCCGTTCCAAGCCCGCAAAAGAACATCGGAAGTTGAGGCGGAGAAATCCGAAATTGTAAACTAACTCCAAAAAGTAAGGCAGATTACTCTCCTAAGTGGGGTAATCTGTCTTGTTTTCTATGCTTCTTAAATATATGCACATCTTATTTGCCCTTATCTTAATGGACAATCTGATTTCTTCACTTTGTTTGCAAGTTTTAACAACCCATTATTTTTACAATAAAACTGCAAATCTCTTACGGTTTGTTTTGATGTAGGCCCAATAACAATAGAGTCGAATAAATCTTCAAAGTCTATTCCTTCTTTTTCACACAATTCTGCTAAATTCAAAATATATACCTGTCTAATAGTATTAAGTACTTTACATTGAAGATGCTTATCATTTTCATTAACAAAAAGTGGAGAAATCCTTATTTCTTGCTCCGTCGAAAAACTTTCATGCTTATGAATCATTGCACATAACAACAAATTATCAATCAAACCGTTTAAATTTGAAAAATCGTCCATCTTATCATATTGAATATAATCTCGTAACAGTTCTTTCATTTTATGTTGCTTAGCACAATAACCATAATATTCTTCATTTATAATGATCTGATTGTAAAAAATAAGCTTAAATAATGTTTCTGTATTAAATACAATCGCTACTCCTTGTCCGCCGTGTGCGTACCTATCCCATTGTGCCACATCATTACGTGCTTTAGATACGCAAAATATATATGGATATTCTTTTTGCAATCTATCTTTGATTTGCCCAAAAACATCATTGGCTTTTTCCTTATTAGCTGAATCAATGCATGCATATACTTCTTTTTCCAGATCGTTAATAAACCCTATTAGTTCCTCTCGATCATTCATATGTTCTGCACTGCCAAACCAAATTTCTTTCTTACCAATAATCCCACATAATGCATTTATATCTGTATAATGCCAAAGTGTTTTTCCATGCTTTTTTACTGCATTTTTCACTCGTTCTTCCCTGTAGTCATCTCTCCCCATAGAATTCATCTCCTATTACTCTACCAGACGGTCATCAAGGAACAGGGCATCCAGCTCCTGTGTAGTCTGTAACTGCATAACTTTCTCTCTAACTGCTCTTTTGGCGAGATTAAGTCGTTTCATGCGTTTTTTACCCGTAATGCTGTCTTTACCCTCACGAATCATCTGTAATCTGCCAATCGGTGCACTCGGTTGCTTTTGTGCATAATCAACCAGTGCTTTTGCCTTGGAGAGATTGTCTGTCAAGTCACCACGGTGGGGTTCAAGAATATCGATGACATATCCGATTCCCACAACATTTCTTATGATGAGAAAATCAGGATAAAATCCCTTAACAATTCCATTTTCCAATCTTTGCAAGCAAAGTCCCCAGCCTTTGGACGGGTTGCGAATCCAGCAAATAAAATCGTCCCTCTTTGACTCTTCCTCAATCACGGCTTTCTCCCAAGAATCCAACTTTATCTTTGCGTAACCAACTTCCTCATTTACAAAAAAGTGGTTATAGTATTTTTCACCATCCAGGTCAACTATTGGTCGGATTTGCTCCGGAAGATGGAAACTGTGAGCACTGACCTCATTTCCGTTTGAAATGATGGCATCATACTGTTTGCGGTACTTTTCACTCTGCATGTGAGCAAATTGGAGTCTATATGTGTCGCTCATTTCATTAAACTTGTTTTTAGCATAGAGATGCAGTTTATCTACGCAGTCTTTTTCTGCCGCAAACAAAATGACATGAACCATATACTCGGACGGATTCTCTGGGTTAAAGTGCAGAGTGCCGTATGCCGCGCCAAGTCCAAATCCACCAAGTATCTTTTCTGCAATTCGAAATTTACGGTCGATGTCCTCGTCCGAAGATGTGTAGTAAATATATTCCTTATCATCGTTGACCGCCTTACCAAACGCATCAAAGACCTTCCACGACAGGTTCAGCTTTTTTACTTCAGAAGTGAGAACGTCATACTCACCGTTTTCTTTCAACCTACCGATGTATTCCTTTATCATTCTGATGCCGTCTTGCTGAATGCTGTGTAGCGCATAGGAATCAAGACCGGTGTTCTTAATAAGCGAGGCAAGTTTGATCAATGACGGCAGATAATCCGTTGTCTTGAACGGTTTGATTTCATAGGTAATGAGAGCGGTTTTGTTAATGAATGTTGCAATCGCCTCTCTGTCAATACTGTCTGTGAAAACAAATTGCTCCTGTTCCAGCTCTGGTGTGCTTGACGCAGCCACATCGGATTGCTGAGGTGCAAATGTTGTGTCCTGATTTATACTCTGCGGTGCAGGCACATTCCTTACAGATGGATTGTCGATGTTGGTATCAGGCTTTTGCTGCTGTGAGGATACAGACTCTTCCTGCGCAGCCCCACCCTCAGTCGTATCACCTGCTTCACTTTCTGGTGCTTCAAACAACGGATCGGCAGAAATACCCAGTGATTGTGCAAAACCCGCCAAAGTCATCTGATTCAATTCAACCTTCGGCTGGCGTTTCCTCGGACGGTATCCCCAAGTCTCATGTGAATCATTTCCGTAACTCTCACCCTCAACATCAGCTGGAATGTCGCTACCCTCCTCATCCTGCAATGCTTTCATAACTGATTCAACATTATCCTTGTTAAAGTGTGGTAAGAAAAGACGCACTTCATTTAGCGTTTCATCCACGTCGATATGCCGCTGCAACGGTGTGCGAATCATTCGACCAAGCAACTGAGCAATATATGTAGCGTCCTGTGCATGACGGAAAGACATCATGGTTTCTGCTCTTGGACAATCCCAACCTGTCGAGAGATTTTCTTTGAAGAACACAACTCGTATTTTCTTATTATCAGCAATGTCCGAGGCATCCACATGGTGTATCTTCAGACCGCCCGCTTCAATGGTCGCAGTCTGTCCGAAAGTGTGAACGACCTCATATTCAGAGAATCTTGCACCTGTCCGCATTTCAATGCGCGATAGACATTCTCCGATTTCGGTAGCAGAGGCACTGTTACTATTACGGTTTTCAACCTGTATGACCAGTACAGGACGCACTTGCTGACTTTTCTGCGTCGTACAGTAGTAATTCCAATGTTCACATTTGTCTTTCCACTCATCTGCGGCCGCCTGGAGGATTACCATATCGTCAATGGAGTCCTGTTCCGGGTAAGTGATAATAATTCGATCCTTCAAAAGCCCTGACGCCCTGACTTCATCCGGTCTGACGTCCACATCATGGCGGACAGAAGAAATATTGCCCACAAGCCTGCGGAAACGTTCATCTGTAGCACTCATGCCTATAACGACAGGCATTGCGTCAAGACCGTCAGCTTCGCTACCTTTCAGAAATTTCTGCATAATAGATGTTGCTTTTGCGGCGTCTCTATCTTGCATTCCACGATGAGCCTCATCAATGATCACATACAGATGATTGCCTTTCCGCTCGGCGGTATTTTGCAGAGACTGCCAGATGGTATATGTACGGCTGTCACCGCCGTTGACAAGCCGGCTTGCTTTTCCGAGTTTTTGCGTGTTCAGGAAATAAATCATACCATCATCAAGCATTTCCTGATCAAAAGAATCATCCTCAATCGTGACGCATTGATTTGGACGGATTTTGTCTGCCTTCTGTATAATCTTCGTCTTTGACTGTTCGTTCAGTTGAGGAGAATCGGAAAGCCATACAAATATAGCCTCCGGCTGCTCAACGGTAGTCTCCGTTCCGTTTAAGATATCTTCGATAACCTCCGTCATGACAATGGTCTTACCGGAGCCTGTCGGAGCGCGAAATGCAATCACCTGCGGACGTCCATCTACTCTATGGTAAGCCTGTGCACTGTTTATCTCGGCAAGTAGCTTTGAAACAGCTATCTGCTGAAAGGATATTAATTCATCTCTCATCACGGTTACCTCCTGCTATTTATTCTAAAATTATCCAGATAATCTCTGTATAACTGATATGTCTGCTTTACATTCAATTCCTTGGACATACTGCGATAATCGGCATCGGAGTCCGTCACAAGATAGACAGTTTCAATTTTCGATGTATTCCTAACTTCTTCGGCAAACTCTGCAAAGCAACTGTTGTCGTTTAAAATCGCAATTCGGTTCTCCGGGAAAATCATATATTCGGGAATCTTCTGGTCTATGAGTGACGGGCAAGGTCCAAAGCAGCCTGCTTTCATCCACAAGATAGGAAGCATTTCTCTAAACTGTCTGCCAATGCGTACGGATGCCTTGTCAAGAAATCCAAGTTTGAAGTAGGCAGCATTCGCTTTAAATCCAACTGCCATAGAAATCTTCTCAATCTTCGACACGGCTATTGCTCCCATAGCTTCAATAAGTTGCTCTTTTATCTTCTTAAACTCTTTGTTACTAGTAGTGACAACATATAATTCAGTTACGTGATCTTGACCATCCAAAGCAGCAATCCATTCTTCATAAGCGGATGGTGAAAAAAGAATAGTCGCATTATACTTCTCAGATACCACGAAATCAATTCCTGGCTTTACCAAGCTTTGGGGCAACTTATCCTTTCCAAGCAAAGAAACGATATCCTTGCGTATTTTGATGTCTACAATTTGCTCAGGATTGAATCTTATTTGTTTTATACTTCTTTCCGCTTCATCTTCTATAGTACGTGTAGTAATATAATCTTTTTGCAAAGGCGTACCATCACTATGAACACCAAGAATGCTATACTTGGTTCTTGGCCATGTAACAGAACGACAGATTCCGTGATTTTCCCATATTTGTGTTCCTGGAACATTACCATACTTGATGAGTTCCTTCGCATCAGAGTCTGAAACCTCATTATTAGTTATAAGAATACATCTCCTTGAGCCGCCATCCTCGTAGTTAAGAAGGTTTATAGCATTTAATGTTGTACCACTACCTGCAAAGAAGTCCAAGATTAATGCATCCTTTTTCCTACGAACAATTGATGCAATAGAATCGTGAGTCGCATACAACGATTTTGGGAAAGAAAACGCGTTTGTCTGTCCTATTATCTCCGTAATAAGGTCAGTTCCGTAAGCTCCAGCATCATGTGATGTTCTATGCCATACGGTTTTAATAACCCTGTTGTTATCACTCGCATATTCCACCGAAACTACATTTGTCTTTGGATCTCTTCCTGTAATTACAATTCTACCTTCTTCAATCAACTTTTGATTTGGCTGACTTATATATGAGATTCCCCATGTTTTTCGCGAAGAATCAAACTTTCCACATGAGACATAGCCTTTGTCGATAAGTTCACGCAAAGTTTCAGCCCCTACACTCCATCTACCATAGGAACCATCTTTTCGTATAGGCCATGCTGTGGCATAACCGTCAATTTTCTCTTCAAGATTAGGGACTTGTGGTAATGGCAACGATTGTCCTACTCCAACAACTTTTCCTAATTCGGTATCTATGAGAACAGGATAAAACATATTTTCTCTATCTTCTCTTTGTGCATCCGTTCCAGATCTCAATAGGCCCTTCCAACGAGGAATCTTTTTCTTATCTGGAGGATTTAACAAATTATCTTCGCTATCGGCAACAAAGGCTTCTGGTGCAAAGCAAAATATATTGTATTCCTCAACACGAGAAAATCGTCCTTGAGTAACCCCCTTGGGATTGATAACATCGGTAGTCATCTGAATATAATAATCAGCAAAAATCTCTTCTAATAATACTCGGAGATGATGCACCTCATGTTCATCAATCGTAACAATAAGAACTCCTGTCTTTGGATTCAACAATTTCTTTGCAATGTGGAGTCTTTTCTCCATAAACGATAACCACTTGCTGTGACGGTAGGCATCAGAGCCATCCACATAATCGTTGTTATATTTCCAATCCCGCGCTCCCGTGTTGTATGGTGGATCAATGTAGATGCAGTCCACCTTGCCAGCGTACAAATATTCTAGCAGTTGCAAAGCATGATAGTTGTCTGCTTCTATCAGCGTATGCCAAAGGTCGCTGTTAGGTGCATTGCATACCGCATCAATCGGCTTAAGATACGGATAGATTGGTTCACCGAATTCCGCAATGGCAACAAGTTCGTCCAGAGCAAACTCCGCCTGGGTATGATCTATCTTGTGTTCGCAGATTGCCTTATCTCCATCAATGGAATTCACAATGTAAATATCTGATATCTGTCCGTTTTTCAATGCCACCTTGGAATCTCTTCTGATTTCCATATCATAAAGTGGCGTGCACTCCGGCAGATGTTCCTCAAAGACCAAGCCGAACTTTTTCTGCTTGGTAAGCTTCCCCACCTCCACCATAATTCGCTGTTTAAGCGTCTCATCATCAATCTGTTTTATCAAATCCTGTAGTAATGCCACAGTTATTTACCTCTTTCTTTCGTTTATGTTTTTGCTCTTATATTTTAGCTTATACCACATTTCACACAGAAAGTGATAACTTTCTCTGTTCATTATAAAAATGCTTATTCTCCTTGTGAAGACCGTTGCAGAGAAAACGACCAATCTCCTATTGAAATTGCGTATTTATCATTTTTTCTATCAGTAAATTGGATAATTTATTGCTAACAGTTACGAAAAAGTATATCATGAAAAAGCGAATTCTTCAATCTTAGTAATCATCCCATCCATCCTTATCTCTCGATTAGATAAGATAGATATTATTCTTATCAGTCTTAGTATTCTCAATTTCATTACCTTGTCCTTTGGACACTCCAAGACATCCAAAAAGGACATCCTTTGACCCGTAATAATTACGGTTCAGGAATGTCCTTTTTACGTTTCCTATCAGTAAGATAGACACACGATGTTCATTTATCCACAATAAATCATTCCAAAATGCTTAAACGCCTGCATAATTGCATCTTCCTTCTCCGGTGTACACTGTGGCTGTCTCGCATTGTCTGATTTAGACAAATTAAAGTTCTCACCAACATCCAAACCACATTTCTTCTTAATCTGTGCAATATACAACGAAGAAACCTTCAGTCCTGTCTGCTCCAGTACATAAGTCTTTATCTGCTCGTAAGTTGCTTTCCCTTTAAATTCAGATAAATCCATATCCTCCAGAGAGAAGTCCACCTTAACTTTTCTGCCGTCGACCATTCCCTTGGAAAGTAAAACAACTGTCTCGACTGTTGTTTCGTTGTCCCAACTCATTTCCTCTATCTCCTTTCCATTAAAATAGACAGGAAATCTGAATTTAATGTGCTTCAAGAAACGGCCATCCGGCTGCTCTTGCTCGTATATATCAACTCGTTCAATGAAGCTGTTAAGAAACTCTTTCTTTTCAGCATCCGTGAACTTATCATACAGTTTATCAAAATACAGAAGAAATTGATAGATGTTGTCACCGGAAATTTTCTGCTGACGCACATTATAGATTCTGGTTTCCACTTCCTCAATTTCTTCTTCCACAGAATCAATATCATCATACAGCTTATACAAGCGTTCTTCCATATCCTGATACTTGCGGTCATAATGCTTGTCTGTTACATCAAGACTGTCCATCTGCTGTCCCAACTTTGCTTTTGCTCCGTTTAGCTGATGAAGTTTCTTACGAAGCTGTTCCAGTTCGGTTTCCAATTCTTCTGTATCAATTCTGGAACCAATCTTCTGACGGATTGCCTGTTCAAACTTCGGGTTTGTAACCAGTTTTCTGATCACTTCTTCTACCGCAGCGTCCACCATTTCCTGTTTCCACTGTCGTCTGTATCCGCATTTATGACCATTTACCGTAGTACGGTGTTTGCAATGATAATAATAATAATCCTTATATAAGGTTCCGTCTTTTTTCTTCTTACGATTTACATTGCCGTACATCGCAGCCCCGCACACAGGACAACGAAGAATACTGGAAAGGATGTTTTCATGTTCCTGATTATAAATTTTCTCGCTTTTGACACCTGTTTCCTGACGTTTCCTTTGTGCCATCTGCCATACTTCTTCCGAAACAATTGCTTCATGTACTCCATCATAAACCGGGTAATCGTCCTGTTTCACAATATGATACTGATTACGGGTTCCTGCAATCTTTTCATTCTTACGGCGACCATAAGCGAGTTTTCCACAATAAACCGGATTGTCTAAAATTGACTTGATAAAATGTGCTGAAAACATATCCAGCGTGTTATTCTGGCGCTTTTTCTTTACATAGCCATGCTCATTCAAATACGTTGCAACTGCAGATGCTCCCATTGTTGTATTCACATACTTATCAAAAATAATGCGAATCACATCGACTTCATCATCTGCAATATATAAATAACCATCTACCAGCTTATATCCATAAGGAGCAAAACCGCCATTCCATTTTCCCTCACGAGCCTTCTGTCTGCGCCCCTCCATAGTCTGAACAAGGATATTTTCACGCTCAATTTCCGCAACCGCAGATAAGACAGAAATCATCAATTTCCCGCTGTCTTTGGAACTGTCTATGCCATCTTCTACACAAATCAGATTGACCCCAAAATCCTGCATACGCTGTAAGGAACTAAGTACATCGGCTGCATTTCTTCCGAATCGGGAAAGTTTGAATACAAGGACAAATTCAACCTTATCTTTGCCTGACTCAATATCTTTCAGCATTTGCAAAAATTGTGGACGACCTTCTATGTTCTTACCGGATTTTCCCTCATCAGAGTATTCACCCGCAACTACCATATCCTGAAATTCCGCATACTTTTTCAGCTTATCTTTCTGTGCATCCAAACTATATCCATCTACCTGCATCGAGGTAGATACTCGTGTGTATATGTAACATCTTCTTGTTTTCAATTCCTAACCACCTCCATCCATAGGGTGATATGTAATTGTGCCACGGCCTGTGGCACTTTTTACTCCAATTCTTTTTCGATTTCTTCAATAGACGGCAAGCTGCTTTTCAGTTCTTCCGGAAGTGCTTTTACCATCTGGTTTTTCCATTCTGCTACGCCAATTGGATTCTGGTATCCTGCAAGAGAATACTCAACTACCGTCTGATTTTTACCTTTAACCAAAAGCAATCCGATAGTCGGATTATCACTCGGATGACGCAGAATATCATTTACAACATTCTGATACATATTGAGCTGACTGATGAAACCGGGCTCAAAATCACAAGCTTTCAGTTCAATTACCACATAACAGCGAAGTTTCAGATGATAGAACAAAAGATCAATATAAAAGTCATCTCCGCCCACTTCCAGATGTACCTGTCTGCCTACAAACGCAAATCCCTGTCCCAACTCCAAAAGAAAGTTCTGGATATGCTCTGTCAGCTTACGTTCAATCTCAACCTCTCGCCTTGGCATATCAGTACCAAGGAAATCAAACAGATACGGATCTTTGAAAATCTGATTTGCCATATCGGAATCCGCAGGTGGTAAAGCAACAGGGAAGTTATTGACACTTTTTCCTGTACGTTCAATCAATTTGCTCTGAATCTGCAAATCCAGAATCGTACTGCTCCAACCGTTTTCGATGGTTTTATGTGCATACCAGATTCGTTCTTCCTGTGTATCCAATTTGTCAAGCAACATACGATTGGTACGCCATGGAATTTGTGCCACGACCCGTTGCACAATTTCAAAATCCGGCCAGCACTCTGCGAATTTTCTCATATACTTAATATTTCTTGGAGAAAAGCCGGACATATCCGGAAACGCATCTTTCAGGTCTTTTGCCATGCGGTCAATGACTTTGGCTCCCCAGCCTTCTTCCTCCTGCTTTTGCAGAATAGCTTTACCAATATTCCAATAGAGACAGATCATACTGGAATTTGCATTCAGTACAACCTTTAATCTCTGGTTCTCAATTTCTTTTTTGATTGCTTCTATAAAATCCAAATAACTATCACTCATTTCAGAAAGATTTGGAGCAACAGGGAAAATCACTCCATCTTTATCTTTCCCCATACGTTTTCTGCTATCCATGATTGCTGCCTCCCATTATATTCCATATGGCATATATCGAATTACTGTTTCAATTATTTGTCCCAACTTAATTATACCATTGATTTTCAGTTTTTCAATATATTCAAAATATAAAAAATGGATGCCGACATTTTCGACACCCATTTACGCTGACTTTGTATCTTCTGTTTTAGTTCTTGCCCCACCATCTTCATCTGCATTGATCTCATCGAGGAGCTCTTGCCCGTATTTCTCAATCATACGAGCCAGAAAATCCACACATCGTTCAAATGCTATATTCTGTTCCATGAGCCCCTCCTTTCAAATCACTTACCTATGCTCTTTCGTAGACTTGAAAGCCGTGCTATAATATTTAGCAGAACGCTTCCATCAATCTACACTCATTTTAGAACAAACAGTCTAAAGCTTCATTGAGCGTGGATTGAGCGTAAATTGACTATTTTTGAAGGAGGGCTGTCTATGGAATATTTAGATTTCAGTTCAGTCATCACCACCATTCGTAACTATATCAGTGATGCCCACAGTATGAATCAGATTGACATGATGTACCAGTTGTTTGTCAGCTTTTTAAGTTCAGACGAATCTCTGGATTTTGATTTTGATAATGGTCTGGTATGCCGTTGGTTCAATGGACAAGCAAAAATCAGTCCTCGTATCACCAGGTATTATATGGATAACCACAATCGAAACCGACTCGCTGCTGATATGCACAGAAATGTGCTTCCGTTGATGTATGACAGTACTATGGCGGTGCAAGAGATTTATAACATTCTGGTGCAGGATACAACCATATCAGATAAAACCAAGGCTCGGCTTCTCGAGAATTATCCTTGTGAAACAGAAATGGATGAAGCAGTATTTCTAACTTCTGCTTTATGCTTTGGCATGGAACGTACTTTTGTAAAGCGAGATGTAAATACTAAGAATCTGTTATCTGCTGGAAATCTTTCTCCGGCCGTGAAAGATTTTATCTACGATGGCGGTACCCCAAAGCCATGCCGTCATTTCTGTGGACGAGACAATGAACTTGTAACTTTACATCAGTTGTTATGTAGTCATGGAAAGGTATTTCTGCAAGGTATCGCCGGCATTGGTAAAAGTGAATTGGCAAAGGCTTATGCTAAAATTCATAGCAAAGAATACACAAATATTTTGTACCTTTCCTACACTGGCAATTTAAAACAAGATATTTCAGATATGGATTTTGCAGATGATCTGCCGGATGACGACAATGAAGAACGGTTCCGCAAACATAACCGTTTTCTGCGTACATTGAAAGAGGACACCTTATTTATCATTGATAATTTTAATACTACAGCATCGCAGGATGGTTTGCTGTCGGTTGTGATGAAATATCGCTGCCGTATTCTGTTTACTACCCGAAGCAGCTTTAACAACTATACTTTCATGAATCTGGAAGAAATTGGGGATACAGATGCTTTGATTAAACTGATGGGCTGCTTCTATTCCGATGCTGAAAAGAATCGCACGATTTTGGAGCAAATCATCCAAACAGTACACAGTCATACTCTTGCTGTAGAAATGTCAGCCCGTTTGTTGGAAAGTGGAATTATGGAGCCGTTGCTCCTGTTAAAGAAGCTAAAAGAAGAAAAAGTCGCCCTGGATGCCACCGATACTATCGGTATCTCCAAAGACGGCAAAAGTCGCAAGGCGACCTATTATGACCACATTCACACGTTGTTCTCTCTGTATCAGCTTTCAGAAGCAGAAACAGATATTATGAGAAACCTTGCGTTGGCTTCGTTTTCCGGTGTTCAAAACAGATTGTTTGCGAACTGGTTAAAGCTGCGTGATATGAATACTGTCAATGATCTGATTGAAAAAGGCTTCATCAAGGCAATGGAAGGTCGTATGATTGCCCTTCATCCAATGATGCAGGAAGTGACAATGGAAGAAACAAAACCTTCTGTGCAGACTTGTCACACCTTATTGGAAAGCTTACAGCAGATTTGTCTGCGTCATGGAGAAGAAGTTTCTTATTATAAACAGTTGTTCCAGACCATTGAATTTGTGATAAATCAGATTGAAAATGATGATATGCCGGTATATCTTCGTTTCTTGGAAGATGTGTTCCCTTATATGGAGAATTACCGCTATTATCAGGGGATGGAATTGGTTATAAATAAACTGTCTGACTTGCTCAAGGACAAGGCTGTAGGCTCTATTGCTGACCGGGCATTGCTGCTCAGTTATCAGGCAGCTTATGAGAAGAAACCAGATAAAGCAATCAAGATGCAGAAAGATGCCATTGCAATGATTCCGAAAATGACTTCGGAGAATGCGTTGCTCCTGTCCAATCTGTATGCAAATCTTGGCGGTATGTATAAAATGAATGGCAAGCTGGAACTTGCTAAAGAAAATATGGAACAGGCAATCAGAATCATAGATGAGTATGGTCTGGCCTATTACCATGATAGCATTGTGCAGATTACAAACTATGCTGTATTGCTTACGGATATGGGACAGCCTGATGTTGGTTTGTCTGCTCTGCGAAAGCTCTGCCGTGTAATTCGAGAATATAATTCTGATACTGGTCTGGATTATGCAAGTGTTCAAGAAGCGATGGGAAATATCAGCCTGACTATGGGAGAAATTTCGCAGGCAACTTCATATTTCCAGAAAGCTATGGAAATCTATGAAACAGTATTTGAGTTTGAACCTGATATGATTGAAGCAAAGAAACAGGAACTGCTTGGAACGTATGCGCAAGCCGGATTATACTTAGGCGAAAAATTATTGACCAAAGAAGGGGATATATAACTATATGAACAATTTACTCGTTGGAAATGGTATAAACATTCAATTTAATAAAACTGATTATACTACGCAACAAATAGTATTGAGAATTCTAAAAAATTGTGATAGAGATGATTTTCCATCACATATCATTGTGAATTTCCCGTACCTGTTAAAAAATTATATAGGGCAATTATTTTTAGAAGCAAGAGATATTTTGGAGGACAAATACGATAATTTTACAAATTGTACTGCAGAAGATGAATCTTTGAAGTCTTTCAAAAAACAATATGCAGATAAAATTGATACATTACGAATAACTGATATAGGATTTGAAGACTATTATTTAATTCATGATTTAGTATGCCACAAGACCAATACTCAAAATCCCGAGCAATACTATGTCAGGGAAGCTCTGAGAGTTGCTTATCTATATGCAATATATAATGATGGTAAACTTAATACCTTGTATCAAGAATATCCGGAAAAATTCATCACCTATTTAGAGGCGTTCGACAACATATTTACTACAAACTATGATGCAAATCTCGAATTAGCAACACATAAACCGGCATACCATATTCATGGGCAATTTGATAAGAAAAGTGATGTGTATCTTCTCGATTCATTCAGAAACCAACTTCCCGATGCACCAATAAAAGAAATAGAAATTGATGAGAATTATTTCTATTTGTATTCAAACGCTTTGACAACACATTGTGGCGCATACAAAGAATTACAGATCAAACAAATTCCTCAAGCAAATAGTGCTGTTGAAAAAATGGCAATAGCCTATAATAATGACCCCAAAATCAAACAGGATGTTGATAGTTGGACGCTTAAATCGAATAAGTTGACTGCAAATATGGGATATGCCATTCAGCTTAAAGCCGCTAATCCTTCATTAACTTTTTCTGATAATTATCATTTTGATACTTTCAAAAATATTACGGGGACATTAGAAATATTAGGATTATCTCCGTGGAATGATTTTCATATATTTGAATCAATAAATGCATCTAATATTGACGAATGTGTCTACTATTACTTTAACGAAAGTGATTGTGACATGATTAAAGAATTACTTCCGACACTTAATGCTCAAGGGAAAATTCGATTTTTATCTGTAAAAACTTTTTGGGAGGATTGTTATGAAAAATAAAATAGTATTCAAATCTCAGAAAGATTTCGTGAAATGGGTAACTGTATCGAATATGTTTGCTAAAAGCAGGATTATGCCCATGGTTGCATTAAAGCAGTTTAATTCATTAAAAGCCAACCAGCGAACAAACATTAAGAAAGCTTTTGAAGAATATGACCAAAAGCGACGAATAAAAATTCCGAAAGGTGAAATTGATTCTGCATGGACAATATCAGTAATGGTAGATGCACACATTATTGCGACAGAATATAATGTTGATCCATTAACTGTGATAATGTGTCTTAATTCACCTTGTAAAATAAATGAACGAATTGTCATTAAATAAACAATTGTAGCTCTGTGTAATAGCAGAGCTATTTTTTATTCCACAGATAAATTTTGCTCAATTTCCGCTCAATCCACGCTCAATGTGTTTTGCGCCCTCTTTCAATAGAATGAAATTGCAATGAAAACAGCACCAAATCAGAAAATCCGGTGCTACTTCAACGCAAATCTACTGAAAGGGGCATTTTTTATGAACACGAACAAGCACAAGGAGGTACAGACCAAATGAGAGAACTGAACAACATCAAAATCATTGCTGTGGATCACGGCTACGGCAACATCAAGACCGCAAACACAGTTACCCCTACCGGAGTGACCGCCTATGAAACCGAGCCGATCTTCTCCGGCAACATTCTGGAATATGGCGGCATCTATTACCGCATCGGAGAAGGTCACAAGGAATTTATCGCAGACAAGGCTGTGGATGAGGACTATTACCTTCTGACGCTCATGGCGGTTGCCAGAGAACTGAATGTATACGGCATCCGTGAAGCAGATGTTCATCTGGCTGCCGGTCTGCCACTGACCTGGATTCGCAAACAGCGTGAAGATTTCCGAAGCTATCTGCTCCGCAACAAGGAAGTGAACTTCCGTTTTAATGGCAACGATTATTACATTCGATTTGTCGGATGCAGTCTTTTCCCGCAGGGATACCCTGCCATCATCAATCAACTGGGAAATTTCAAGGGAACGAATCTTTTGGCAGACATTGGAAACGGCACCATGAACATTCTGTATATCAACAATAAAAAGGCGGTAGAGAGCCGCTGTTGGACAGAAAAGTTCGGTGCCAACCAGTGCATGATTGCCGCTAAGAATGCGGTACTGGACAGCTTCGGCGTGAAAATCGAAGAATCTACTGTTGAGCAGGTACTTCGTTTCGGAACTGCTGATATCAGCAAGCCCTATCTGGACTGTATTACCTCCGTGGCTAAGCGATATGTGGCTGATATTTTTGCTACGCTTCGCCGCTATGAATACAATCCGGATCTGATGCGACTGTATATCGTTGGTGGTGGCGGCTGTCTGGTCAAGCATTTTGGACAGTACGATGAAAGCCGAGTGACTATTCTGGATGATATTTGTGCGACAGCCAAAGGTTATGAATATCTCGCCTCTATGAGCCTTCGCAGGAAGGAGTAAGCCATGAGCGAGAATATCCGCAGCACAAATCTTCGCTTCAATCTGGAAAAGGACACCCAGAAGCGAGCATGGCAGTATCTTCAGAACATGGACAAGCAGCAATTCAAATCCTACAGCAATGTGATTGCCGTAGCTCTGGTGGATTACTTTGACCGCTATTATCGCAGTCAGGATGATCCTTACTTTGAAACCAGGGAACGTGAGGAACGATTTGTGAATCAGATTATTTCCTCTGTAGAAAGCGCCATGGAGAAAACACTTCCGGTATTTCTTGCAGGCTGTATGGTGGGAATGTCGCAAGTGCCGGTTGGAGCCGTTTCGGTCACACAGCAGGAACTGGATGAGGAAGTGGATTGGGATTTTCTTGGAGAATAAGTTTGCTCCAAGCTGATCTCACAGAAGGGAGGTGAACACATGACACAATTTCTAACACAAAGCAGTCCGATACCGCCGTATATGGCGTTCCCAAGATTTTTACTGGACAAGGATGGCCTAAATGAAACTGCAAAAATTCTCTATACGATTTTGCTCGACCGAGCAAGGCTGTCCCAGAAAAATGACGGATGGACAGATGAACAAGGTCATGTGTTCATTTTCTTCCCCATCAAGAGCCTGGCAGAAACCATGCACAAGAGTGAAATGTCTGTCAAAACCGCATTGAATGCTCTGGAGAAAGAAAATCTGATCGCCCGTAAACGTCAGGGAGCAGGTTTTCCAAACAGGATATACGTTAAATATCCACCGGAAGCATTGAATCAAACGGACAGAATTTTTTCCGTAAAACAGACAGAAAACTGTCCTACAGATGGACAGAAAACTGTCTCTGTGACAGACAGAAAACTGTCCAGTAGTAATAAAGAGAAGAACAATATAAAAAGAACAAATTCAGAGAGTAAGGATGACCGCACCGCTTATGGCTCTTATCAAAATGTTTTCCTGAGTACGGAAGAACTGAAGGCTTTGAAGGACGAGGTTCCTCATTATCAGGAATACATTGAAAAGCTGTCCAGCTATATGGCATCCAGCGGAAAACAGTATTCCAGTCACGCAGCCACCATACGAAGTGTTGTGGTCAAGCTTTTTTGTAACACTTGTGGCTA
>NZ_QWGL01000029.1 GCF_003435375.1 Clostridium sp. AM34-11AC
AACAGAATTGGTGGTAGACAATCATTCATGCGTTTGTCGTGTTTGATTTACAGAATCTGGTTGACTGTATTTTTTATTTGCCGTATAATAAAAGTTATCTATGGGAAAGCGAGGCATGTCTGATGATTAAGAGCATGACCGGATTCGGCCGCCACGAGATGGTGACGGACGAGTGTAAGATTTCAGTAGAGATAAAGGCGGTAAACCACCGGTATCTGGATCTGGGAATTAAGATGCCGAAGAAATTCAATTACTTCGAGGCATCCATGCGTACCCTCTTAAAGGATCATATCCAGAGGGGAAAAGTAGATATATTTGTAACCTACGAGGATTATACCGATGCGAAGGTATTCCTCAAATATAACAGATCCCTTGCGCAGGAATATATGGACAGCTTTAAAAAGATGTCCGATGATTTCGGCATCGACAACGACGTAAAAGTGTCTATGCTGGCAAGGTGTCCGGAGGTCCTCACGATGGAGGAGGTTCCGGAGGACGAAGAGCATATGTGGGAACTCTTAAAGGATGCTTTACTTAAGGCCTGCGAGGGCTTTGTGGAGTCCAGGATCCGTGAGGGAGAGAATTTAAAGAACGACCTGATCGGAAAGCTTGACTATATGCTGGAATTAGTTGATTTTATCGAGGAGCGTTCCCCAAAGGTGATCGCGGAGTACCGCCAGAAGTTAGAGGACAAGGTGAAAGAACTTCTCGCTTCCGCCTCTGTGGACGATTCCAGGATCGCGACGGAGGTTACGATCTTTGCCGATAAGATCTGTGTGGATGAGGAGACCGTCCGTTTGAGAAGCCACATCGAGGGAATGAAGAAAGAACTTTTGGCCGGCGGCAGTGTCGGAAGAAAGCTCGATTTTATCGCCCAGGAGATGAACCGGGAGGCAAATACGATCCTCTCGAAATCTACGGATCTTGAGATCTCTGACCGTGCGATCCTCTTAAAGACTGAGGTCGAAAAGGTAAGAGAGCAGATCCAGAATATTGAATGATCAGGGGGCATTTGTAATGCAGACAAAAGGAGTCCTCGTTGTAGTTTCCGGGTTCTCAGGAGCCGGAAAAGGAACCGTGATGAAGGCGCTTTTAGAAAAATATGATAACTATGCGCTTTCTGTATCGGCCACAACAAGAAGCCCGAGACCGGGTGAGGAAAACGGAAGAGAGTATTTCTTCCTCACAGAATCCCAGTTTGAGGATATGATCAGAAACGATGAGTTGATCGAGCACGCGCGCTATGTGGACCATTATTATGGAACACCCAGAAAATATGTGGAAGATAAGATGGCTGCGGGAAAAGACGTGATCCTTGAGATCGAGATTCAGGGAGCGTTGAATATCAAGAAGAAGTTCCCGGACGCCCTTCTCGTATTTATTGTTCCTCCGACCGCAAAAGACTTAAAAAAACGTCTGATCGGACGCGGAACGGAAAGTGCGGAAGTAATCGAGAAACGTCTCCGCCGTGCCGCGGAGGAGTCCGATGGAATGGATTCCTACGACTATATCGTTGTCAACGATGATGTGGACACCTGTGTGGAAGACCTTCACAGCCTGATCCGTTCCAGCCACTTTAAAGAGTCCGCGAACACAGACCTTGTGGCGAGAATGAAGCAGGAGCTGCACGATATGACAAAATAAAGAATGTATCCGAAAAATACCATGTGTAAAACCGGATACTTCAGATATTTAAGAACTTTTTAATTTCATGATCTGAAAGGGGCATATTTTATGTTACATCCGTCTTATACAGACTTAATTGAAGCCGTAAACAGCGACGTTGAGCCGGGCGAGCAGCCGGTAGTCCAGAGCCGTTATTCCATCGTTATCGCAGCATCCAAGCGTGCGAGACAGCTCATCGCAGGTGACGAGCCGTTAGTTGCAGGCGCAGCAGGAAAGAAACCGCTCTCCACAGCTGTCCAGGAGCTCTATGAGCAGAAGGTAAAGATCCTCACAGAGGATGAGGAGCCGGAGATCGAGACAGATTTCGAAGTAAAAGACAGAACTCCGGAAGAGATCAAAAAAGAAGAAGAGTACGCTGAGGAATAAACAGGTTCCCGGTTGTGGTCCGGCTTTCAGTCCGGCCATGGCCGGAAATATGAAAGAAAAGGAGGAAAACGGCTGAATCGGGCTTAAGTTTCCTCTTTTTTTCGCTGGCGGGCCGGAGTTTATGAGCCGGTCTGTTCTGGCGGCAGTTACGCACAGAAAGGAAATACGAACAGAATGAATTTACTTTTCATATCACTGGGCTGTGATAAAAACCTTGTGGATACGGAAAAAATGCTGGGAATCCTCGGAAAAGAGGGATACTCCTTTGTCGATGATGAGAATGAGGCCGATATCGTTGTTGTAAACACCTGCTGCTTTATCGGAGACGCAAAAGAGGAGAGCATCAACACGATCCTTCAGATGGCGGAGTTAAAGAAAAACGGTCGTTTAAAGGCATTGATCGTCACAGGCTGTCTCGCGCAGCGCTACAAGCAGGAGATCATTGATGAGATCCCGGAGGTAGACGCGATACTCGGAACGACATCCTATGAGGCCGTAGGAGCGGCGATCAGGGAGGTGATGGACGGTGAGACACCGGAAATCTTTGAAAGCATCGATGCACCGGTGAGCACGGCTACGGAGCGCCTTATCACAACAGGTGGGCACTATGCGTTCCTAAAGATCGCGGAGGGCTGTGACAAACGCTGCACCTACTGTATTATCCCGTATCTTCGCGGAAAATACCGCAGTGTTCCGATGGAACAGCTTGTAAGAGAGGCGGAAGAACTCGCGGAGAAAGGTGTGAAAGAGCTGATCCTTGTTGCACAGGAGACCACCCTTTACGGAAAAGACCTTTACGGTGAGAAGAAACTTCCGGAGCTTTTAAGACGTCTGGCAGCCGTGTCCGGTATCCAATGGATCCGCCTCCAGTACTGCTACCCGGAGGAGATCACCGATGAGCTGATCGAGACGATCAAAACTGAAGAAAAAGTCTGTAATTATCTGGACATCCCGATCCAGCACGCAAGTGATGCCGTGTTAAAGCGGATGGGAAGAAGAACCAACAATAAAGAGATCCGCGGGCTGATTGCGAAACTCAGAAAAGAGATTCCGGACATCGCGCTCCGCACCACTCTGATCTCCGGATTTCCGGGTGAGACGGAGGAAGACCACGAGATCCTGATGCAGTTTGTCGATGATATGGAATTTGACCGTCTCGGCGTATTCGCATATTCCCCGGAAGAAGATACCCCGGCATTCAGCTTTGAAAATCAGGTTCCGGAGGAGGTAAAGCAGGAGCGCCGCGATGAGATCATGGAACTCCAGCAGGAAATTGCTTTTGAGAAGTCCGAGGCGATGAAGGGACGTACTCTGGAAGTGATGATCGAGGGCAAGGTTGCTGATGAAAATGCCTACGTTGGACGTACCTATATGGACAGTCCGAATGTAGACGGGCTTATCTTTGTAAACACCGGACTTTCCCTGATGTCCGGAGATTTCCTTAAGGTACGCGTCACAGGCGCGTCCGAATACGATCTGATAGGGGAGGCAGAGGATGAATTTACCGAATAAACTGACAATATTACGAGTGATCATGATCCCGTTTTTCGTAGCCGCGCTTCTTTATGACGGCGGCGCAAACCAGAACATGCGTTATGTGGCGGCGGCACTCTTTATCATCGCGAGCCTGACCGATATGCTGGACGGAAAGATCGCGAGAAAGTATAATCTGGTAACAAATTTTGGAAAATTTATGGATCCGTTGGCGGATAAACTGCTTGTCTGCTCCGCACTGATCTGTATGATCGAGCTTCGTGAGCTTCCGGCCTGGATGGTCATCATCATTATCAGCCGTGAGTTCATTATCAGCGGCTTCCGTCTGGTGGCATCCGACAACGGTGTTGTCATTGCAGCGAGCTACTGGGGAAAATTTAAGACCACATTCCAGATGATCGGGGTGGTTCTTCTGATCTTTAATATTCCGGCGTTGTCAACTTTGACGACGATCATTGTCTGGATCGCTCTTGCATTGACAGTAATTTCACTTGTTGACTACATTGTGAAGAACGCCGGCGTTCTTACGGAAGGAAAAATGTGATGATTCGAACAGAACAGGGTTATGCCCAGATATTTAAAATTTACGGAAAAAGCGAGACGGAAGTAAAGGAAAAGCTTCAGGACCTCTTAAAGTGCGGCGGCGCTGTCGTGATCTACACGAGACGCCGCGGAAAAGATGTCCATGTTCTCGCGGAGACACAGGCGGAGGATGAGGAGTCCGCCAAGGCGGCGTTAAAACCTGTTGCCAAGGAGATCAAAAAGGCACTGGGCGACATGTATTATTCCACGAAAGAGAATGAGACGATGGAAGAGACCGTTGTGCGTCTCCTCACAAAGTACGGACTCACGGTGACAACGGCGGAGTCCTGCACCGGCGGCATGGTGGCTGCAAAGATCATCAACGTGCCAGGTGCGTCTGACGTATTTGATCAGGGTTATATCACATATTCGAACAAATCAAAGAGAAAGATCCTCGATGTCAGCAAGGCAACTTTAAAAAAATACGGGGCAGTCAGTGAGCAGACTGCAAGGGAGATGGCACTCGGCGGTGTTCTCGCGGCTGATGCGGATGCCTGTGTTGCTGTAACGGGGCTTGCTGGTCCGGACGGTGGAACAGAGGAGAAGCCGGTGGGACTCGTATACGTTTCCTGCTGCATGAAGGATGAAGTGATTGTGGAGGAATGCCACTTCAACGGTACAAGACAGGAGATCCGGGAACATGCCGCGGTCACGGCGCTGGACCTTTTGAGAAGAATGATCATCAGATCCAGACAGTAGACCGGGTCCGGGCGGGATCTGGTCATAAATATTAAGGGATGAGCAGGTGAATCATGCGCTGGTATGAAAAACTGTATGTCGGGGAAAAAGCGAAAAAGCACAGATACGAAACGATCCAGGCGGTCCGGAATGGAAGACCAATGGGGTTTTATGTCCTGACTCCGGCGGCAGGGGACCGGAATCTCTTAGATATCTATCCGGCGCTGACCTTAAAGCTCCCCTACTATGAAAAGCAGGATCTTCTGATCGTAGGGATCGCTGCGGATTTTGAGGATGCGTCGATGCTTGCGGGGCGGATCATCTGTGAGGTCTACAAAAAGACCGGCGGGTATGATGTGAACTCCTTTCTTTTCGGAAAGGGGTGCTGCGAGTGATCCATATTTTGCTGATGATCTTAAAGGTCATCGGAGTCATCCTGTTGGTGATCCTGGCACTGCTGCTCACAGCAGTTCTGCTCATCCTGTTTGTTCCGGTCCGGTACCGGGCGGATGTCTTATTTGAAGGAAAACCGGACGGGGAGGCGGCGGTGAGCTGGCTTCTACATCTCGTGCGGATCCGGGTGAGTTATCACGAACACGCGGATGTATCCGGGCGGGTGCTGTGGTTTAAGCTGCTTGATGTGAGATTGTGGCCGCCGGAGGATGAGGAAGAACAAAAAACAAAATCAGAAACGGAGCCGGTTTTTGCGGACTTTGAAAAAACACCGGTACTGTCAGAAAATGATTCTGAAATCAGAAACACAGAGGTATCTGTTTTAACTGAAAACGAGCAGCAGGAAATACCTTTGGAAACAGTTGCGGAGACATCGAAAGCGGAAGAGAAAAAAACTGCCGGGGATGACAGGACGGCTGTCCCTGCGGAAGATGATGAACTCGTTGTCCATGCAACGGAGCTTGTTTCAGGATCGAATGAATCTTCTTCTCCCAGCGTACTGCCGGCGGATGCTTTAAAAAACTCCTCAAAGGAAAATTTTAAGGAACCCGTTGTGAAAGAGGAGCGCGTGGGGGAGGTTAAGAACTGTTTCGGTGCGAAGATTAAAGAAAAATTGGCTCGGCTTATAAAACAAGCCCGAACTCTTTGGGACAGGCTCCGGGAACTGCCCGGAAAGATCCGGAAGCTGGCCGATGGGATATCAAAGAAGAAAATTTCTCTGGAAAAGACCTGGAACAGCATCTCGATGTTCTGGCACGACGGGCAGAACCAGAAAGCGTTTCACCTTGTCTGGAAGCGCGCAAAAAAACTTGTCCGCTACGTTCTTCCGAAAAAGGTGCAGGGACGGATTCACTTCGGTTTCGATGATCCCTACGATACGGGGCAGGTTCTTACGATGGTCAGTCCGTTTTATGGCTTATACGCGAGAACACTGACTCTGGAGCCGGATTTCACCGGAACGGCGCTTGACGGAGAACTTCATTTTAAGGGGCGGATTGCCCTGTGGTATCCGCTCTGGACGGCAGCAAGACTGTTTATCAGTAAAGATTTCAGAAGATTACTTCGTTTCTTGAGGAAAAGAGATTCTGGGACGAAAAAAGCATAGATTTAGGAGGAATCGGAATGGCAGAAAATCAGTTTCCATCTACCGTGGACGCACTGTTTAAGGGGATGGATCATTTCATTACATCGAAAACCGTTGTGGGCGAGCCTGTGAAGGTGGATGAGAACACGACGATCATCCCGCTTGTGGACGTGACCTGCGGCATGGCAGCCGGTTCCTTTGCACAGTCCGCAAAGACAAATGGCGGCGGCGGTATGAGCGCGAAGATGAGCCCCAGTGCCATCCTCGTGATCCAGAACGGCATGACAAAGCTCGTGAATATTAAACATCAGGATGCCGTCACCAAAGTCCTTGACATGGTCCCGGACATTGTAAACCGCTTTACCGGCGGAAACGACATTACCCCGGACGCGGCGGCAAAAGCGGAAGAGATGGCATCCCAGATGGAGAAAGAGAAATAAATACGATAAAGCAAAGGGCGCAGACTGAAAGGCACTGTTTCAAGCGGTATGGGATGATGACAGTGAACTTCTGACGCGTGAGATGAGTACGCTGCTCAGAATAACTATCAGCTATCACGATTACAAAGTATAAGAAACGCTGTCTGGTAAAGAAAAGGAATAGTGAAATTCCTGACGATGGTAAAGATAAAGAATGGTTACGAATCATTATCTATGAGACCGCATAATCTGTCATAGACATTCCTTTTTGGGAGAATGGATATGAAGCGATTATGCGGTCTCATGCTATTCTGCGTGGGTTTCGGCATGACCTGGGCCTTGATATTGCCGACAACCTTTTTTCTTGTGATTACGGCGGCAGCGCTTATGATCGTGGGATATAATCTGTTTTGCGGGTAAAACAGGACAGATGAGTGATACCGGATCTGCAATTCTGATTTTACGGGCAAAGGAGTCGAAAAACGGCACACCGCATTCTTGTTGCTTTCGTGATGAGCAGGTGTGCCAAAATTTTTTATCAAGACGCAGAGCAGACGTTTGATATATAGGAATGTTTTTGATATAATGTAAACACGGAGTAACTGTTCAGTAGGTCTGCGCACTTGCTGCGCTGACCGTAAGAAAACATAGGCTGGAGGGCAAAAATCCCATCAGCGAAGCTGATCTGGAATGGATTTTTGCGTGTAACTATGAAGGTACTGAATAGTTACAACACGGAAGCATAAAGATGGAGAGGAGGACTTTTATGGGACCAATTTTTGAGGGCGATGGGTGGTTTTGCGTGATAGCGATCATTGTTTCGGAGCTTTTAGCGGATATTCCCTGGCTGTCGGATCAACTGAGACTCCCGGGAATCGTGATGATCTCACTGATTTTTGCCCTGTTTTACGGGCCGGAACCAAAGCGGATCTCGAAAAAAATTTTCGTGGGAGGAGTAGTGGGGCTTACGGCTGCTTCGCTGCTTGGAGAACTGGTCGGAAATTTTATTGGAAAAGGTATCTGAATCATTCTGTTGGAAAATCAGATTTGAATGAAAAAATATGCGGGCACATAAAAAAGAATGTGCCTTGGCACATTCTCGCGCCTCGCGCGGTCGCTTGCGACAGTCTACACCTTCGCGCGAGTGCGCATCTTTGGCACGTCAGTGCCTTTTCATGTAACAGGAAATTCCGAGGCATTTCCTGTTACATGAAAAAGGCACCCTCACATGAGGATGCCTTCATTTCATTTCCCTATCTTGTAAAAGGAGGATTAAGCTCTCTCAACGAGACCGGATCTTAAGCAGGAAGTGCATACATACATCTTGCGGGAGCCGCCGTTAACCTTAACCTTTACAGATTTTACATTCGCGTTCCAGATTTTATTGGATCTTCTATGGGAATGGCTTACTCCATTACCAAAGTGAGCCGCCTTTTCGCAAATAGCACATTTAGCCATGATTCCACCTCCTTAATCATTCATACGGTTGGATGCAAAAATCCATAACATGGATATCATAGCAGAAGATTAAATATTTTGCAAGCAAAATTTTTAGAAATTTCACATTTTTTTGAAAAATAAGTGGAATCCCATGGACAGAGAAAACCTGATATGGTATATTAGGGTTATTAAAGTTCAATTATAAAGGAACTTTTGCGCGAATGATCCGGGTGGTCTGTGTTATGATCCGGCTGGATCGTTGGCGTTTGCGCCTTTTATCAGGATACGGCGCTTATAATCAGTAGGAATGGAGGCTTAGCGTATGAAGGGATGTATTAACAATAAAATGGGACAGATCCAGATCGACACCGATGTTATCGCTCTTTATGCTGGCACGACAGCGGTAGAATGCTTTGGAATCGTGGGAATGGCTGCAGTAAGTATGAAAGACGGTCTGGTAAAGCTATTAAAGAGAGAAAGCCTGACTCACGGAATCAATGTTACGATCAATGATAATGCAATTGAGATCGACTTCCACGTAATCGTATCCTATGGCGTCAGCATCTCGACCGTAGCGGATAACCTGATCGAGAGTGTGAAATACAAAGTAGAAGAGTTCACGGGAATGCCGGTTGAAAAGATCAATATCTTTGTTGAAGGCGTTCGAGTGATAGATTAAGGAGGAAGTAAAATCCATGGAATTAAAGTCCGTAGATGCCGCTCTCTTACAGAAAGCGGTTCTGGCCGCAGCGAAAGGCCTTGAGGCAAAAAAAGAATGGATTAACGAATTAAACGTATTCCCGGTTCCGGACGGTGATACGGGTACGAATATGACCATGACGATCATGGCCGCAGCAAGAGAGGTGGCTGCGATCGAGAATCCGACAATGGAGTCCATCGCGAAGGCTCTCTCATCCGGTTCCTTAAGAGGTGCCCGCGGTAACTCCGGCGTTATCTTATCCCAGTTATTCCGCGGTTTCACAAAAGAGATCAAGGAATCCAATGAAATTACAGTGACAAGCCTGGCGAATGCCTTTACCCGCGCAACTGAGACTGCCTACAAGGCTGTTATGAAGCCGAAGGAAGGTACGATCCTCACAGTCGCTAAGGGAATGGCTGAGAAGGCCGTTGATCTTGCGACACAGACAGATGACGTGATTGATTTTCTGACCCAGGTCATCGAGGAAGGCGACTATGTATTAAGCCAGACTCCGGAGATGCTCCCGGTATTAAAACAGGCTGGTGTTGTTGACTCCGGCGGACAGGGACTTATGCAGGTCATGAAGGGCGGTCTTGACGGTCTTTTAGGAAGAGGGATTCCGTTTGATGCCGTTGCTCCGGCAGCCGGAAACACAGAGTCCACAAAGCCGAAGGTGGCTGCGGGAAGTGACGATCTTTCCACTTCCGATATTAAGTACGGCTATTGCACTGAGTTTATCGTAAATGTGGAGAAAGCTTATGATATGGACGAGGAGCAGAAATTCAAGGGATATTTAGAGTCCATCGGTGACTGCGTCGTTGTAGTTTCCGATGACGATATTATCAAAGTCCATGTCCACACGAACCATCCGGGTCTTGCATTTGAGAAAGGTCTGACTTACGGTTCCCTTTCCAGAATGAAGATCGACAATATGCGCGAGGAGCACCACGAGCGTCTGATCCAGAACGCTTCCAATGTTGCCCAGACTCCGGAAACTCCGGCTGAGGCAAAAAAAGAGGAAGCTCCGGCATCCAACGAGCCGAGAAAACCGTACGGCTTCATCGCTGTCTCCATCGGTAAAGGTCTCGGTGAGATCTTCAAGGGAATTGGCGCTGACTACCTGATCGAGGGCGGACAGACGATGAACCCGAGTACCGAGGATATGCTAAATGCCATCGAGAAGGTAAATGCGGACGTGATCTACATCCTTCCAAACAACAAGAATATCATTCTTGCCGCTGAACAGGCTAAGAGTCTTGTGGAAGATAAGAAGATCTTCGTTGTTCCGTCCAAGACTGTACCGCAGGGTATCGCGGCTCTCATCAACTTTCTTCCGGATCTTTCACCGGAGGAGAACCTTGAGAACATGACATCCGAGATGGGACGGATCCACACAGGCCAGATCACCTACGCGGTCCGCAACACAAATATCGACGGAATGGAGATCCATGAGGGTGATATCATGGGAATCGGTGATTCTGGCATGCTCGCCGTAGGCCAGAATGTAAATGAAACCGTTCTTGAGACCTTAAAGCACCTGGTGGATGACGAGTCCGAGCTGATCAGCGTTTACTCCGGTGAGGACGTGACGGAGGAAGATGCGGCAGCACTTGTAGAAAAAGTGCAGGCGGCATTCCCGAACTGTGAAGTTGAATTAAACGACGGCGGTCAGCCGATCTATTATTACCTGCTTTCCGTAGAGTAAGCGGGGAGATGCCAGAGGCGCCTGGCGCCCCGGTGAATGCATAACGACAGAAAAAGCTGCTCCCTTTGGTCAGAAGACCCGATGAGGCAGCTTTTTCCATGAGACAAAAAACGGAAAGTTTCCGGTATGTTCTCAGTGGGCTGCAGACTGCGCCGTAGGATAAGACAAAAGGAGCGTGAAAACGATGGCAAACGACCAATCCATAGAGACCTTAAAAGGAATCGGAGAAAAAACGGCAAAGCTTTTTGAAAAAGTCGGGATCCGCACCATCGACGATCTGCTCCACTACTATCCGAAGGGCTATGATACCTACGGGGAGCCGAAAGCCATCGGGGAGCTTTCTGAGGATGAGACCGGGACCGTGGAGGGCTTTTTAAAGAGCGGGGCCACAGGAGTCCACGTAAACGGTCTTTCCATCGTCCAGGCGACTATCAGCGATATGACCGGAAAACTTCGTCTCGTCTGGTATCATATGCCGTATTTAAAGAACACTCTGCGGCCGGACAGTCATTTTATCTTCCGGGGCCGTGTGATCCGTAAAAAGAACGGACTCACGATGGAACAGCCCCAGATGTTTAAGCCGGAGGCCTACGAGGAACTTTTATCCAGCATGCGCCCGGTCTATGCCCAGACGAAGGGTCTGGGAAATAAGATGATCACTTCCGCAGTCGAGCAGGCACTTGCGTTCCGGACGTTGGAGAGGGATTATCTCCCGGCAGGTCTCAGGATCGCAAACGAGCTTGCGGAGTACAACTTTGCTATCGAGCACATCCATTTTCCGTCGAATGAGGAAGAACTGAAGTTTGCGAGGAAGCGCCTCGTGTACGATGAATTTTTCTTCTTCCTTCTGGCAGTGCGTCATTTAAAGGAGAAACGTCAGAATGTGCAGAGCCCATTCCATATGGAAAAACAGGATGAATGCCGGAAGCTTCTGGTGGATCTGCCTTACAGGCTCACGAACGCCCAGCTGAGGACGCTGGAGGAAGTCCTGAAGGACCTCAAGAGCGGTTCCGTCATGAACCGGCTGATCCAGGGTGATGTTGGCTCCGGTAAGACGATCATCGCCGTTCTGGCGCTCCTGGCAGCCTGCGAGAACGGATACCAGGGCGCTCTCATGGTGCCGACGGAAGTTCTCGCGAGACAGCACTTCGAGTCTGTGACGGAACTCTTTGAGAAGCATGGTGTGGACAAAAAGGTGATCCTGCTCACTGGTTCCATGACGGCAAAGGAAAAGCGGATCGCCTACGAGAAAGTTGCCTCCCATGAAGCGGATATCATCATCGGAACCCACGCCCTGATCCAGGAGAAGATAGTCTATGATAACCTTGCCCTCGTCATCACCGACGAGCAGCACCGGTTCGGTGTCGCCCAGAGGGAGATGTTTGGAAACAAGGGACAGATGCCTCATGTGCTGGTCATGAGCGCCACCCCAATCCCGAGGACTCTGGCGATCATCCTTTACGGGGACCTCGATATTTCCGTCATCGACGAGCTCCCGGCAAACCGTCTTCCCATCAAGAACTGCGTGGTGGACAAGAGCTACCGCCCGCGGGCTTACCGTTTTATCGAAAACGAGGTAAAAAATGGACGCCAGGCCTACGTGATCTGCCCGATGGTGGAGGAGAGTGAGATGATCGATGCAGAAAACGTCCTGGACTACACGAAGATCTTAAGGCAGAATCTGCCGGGGATCCGGGTGGAGTACCTTCACGGGAAGATGAAGGGAAAAGAGAAAAATAAGATCATGGAAGAATTTGCCGCCGGGGAGATCCAGGTGCTTGTCTCCACCACAGTCATCGAGGTTGGGGTCAACGTGCCGAACGCTACGGTGATGATGATCGAGAATGCCGAACGGTTCGGCCTTGCGCAGCTCCATCAGCTTCGGGGCCGCGTTGGACGGGGGGACAAGCAGTCCTACTGCATCATGGTGAATGCCTCCGGAAATAAGGAGAAAAACAGGCGTCTGGACGTCTTGAATAAGTCCAACGACGGCTTTTATATCGCTTCCGAGGATCTGAAGCTCCGGGGTCCCGGTGATATCTTCGGGATCCGTCAGAGCGGAGACCTGGAGTTCCAGCTTGCGGATATCTATACAGATGCGGTGACGCTTAAGAAGGTCTCCGAGGACGTGAACCGGCTTTTGGAGCAGGATGAAAACCTGGAACAGGAAGAAAACCAGGAATTAAAGAAGCGCCTCGACAGGTTTCTGGAAGAAAAATATGAGAAGCTGAACCTGTAATAAAAAGAATTATTGAACCTGCCGGTATATGACCAACCATCAAAGCTGAAACATTGAGAATACCGGGAAGTGCAGCAAGCTCGCAGACCTGCTGAACAGTTACGAAAAGCCACAAATTGATTATAAAAGAGGAGAATGACACACATGACGAGACTTGATGAACTCTTATATGAAATGACACGCTACGACGACAAGGATGTAAAACGGATCCAGCACTTTTTGAAGGTCCATGAATTCGCGAGACTGATCGGCCTTGCGGAAAATCTCGATCCGTACACCCAGGAGGTTCTGGAGGCAGCGGCCATCGTTCATGACATCGGAATTCACAAAGCAGAAGAAAAGTATGGAAGAAACACTGGAAAATATCAGGAGATGGAGGGACCGGGCGAGGCGCGGACCATGCTGACAGCCCTTTCCTGGCCCCAGGAGGTCATCGACCGTGTCTGCTATCTGGTAGGACATCACCACACATACGATAATATCGATGGAATGGACTACCAGATCCTTGTGGAGGCGGATTTCCTCGTCAATCTCTTCGAGGATGGATCCACACCGGACACCCAGAAGAGTGTATTTGAGAGAATATTCCGAACGGAAGGTGGAAAACGTCTGTTCCGTCTGATGTTTGAGAGCGGAGAGGAATAAACAGGTGAAAACACTTCTGGGAGGGGCAAATATATCGTTACATGGGCACTGGGACATCTTGTGACTCTGGCGGACCTGGTGAACAACGTGTCCGCGATGGCACTTGCTGGGATAAAACTGGATAATAAGTGATCACAGATACGCGGCAGGGACGATATTGCAGGTATATCAGATAAGTGAGAAGGAATAAAGTATGTCAGTTAAATTAAAACAGGTATTTTCAGGGAAACGCCTTGATGAGGTCCATGCCCTCTATGAGACCGCATTTCCCGCCAGCGAGAAGAAACCTTTCTCCATGATCGTTTCCGGGCAGGGGACAGGGCTGGTGGAGATCCTTTCCCTGGAAGAGAATAATAGGTTTCTTGGTCTTGCCATCATGGCGAAGGCGGGAGACCGGGTGCTTCTTGACTATTTTGCCATCGCGGATGAAGTGCGGGGGCATGGAGCCGGCTCTGCGGCACTTCAGGCGCTCCGTGAGAGATATCAAGGCATGAGGATCATCATTGAGATCGAGAGCACGAAATGTGAGGATGAAGAGGAACTGGCTCTCCGCACACGCCGGAAAAAGTTCTATCTGCGGAATGGGTTTACGATGCTGCCGTACTACATCGATCTCTGGGGGACGGAGATGGAGATGCTTTCAAATGGTCAGCCATGCCCGTATGAGGAATATCTCGATATCTATACAACGGCATTTGGAACAAAAGTATCCGATAAGATCCATTTTTTAGGGGACGCACCGGCGGCAGATGAGATCTGATGGCAGCCTGGGAGCAATTTCCGAAGAAATAAGAATCAAATTCACAAAAAGTACACAGGGGTATGATATAGTGAGCGATAAGTGAGTCAGGAGCAGGCTTGCATGCTTCTGACGAACGGCGAACTGGACCACAATAGCTGCGTTAGCAGCGGTCAGCACCATAGGTGCGAATTGTGGTATAGTGAGCGTGCTTTCGCCAACAAATCAATTAACAATGAGAGGATTACCAGATATGAAAAAACATGTATTATTAGGAGCGCTGCTCCTGACAGCAGCACTTTCGGCAGGACTTACCGGCTGTTCTTCTTCCGGCACAAAGGAATCAGGATCCCCGAAGGTGGAGATCTCCGAGATCAGAGATGACGTTGTAGAACCGGATTTCTCCGGTGCGGACATTGAAGTTTATGCATTAAATGCACCGATCGATTTTGACTACTCCAGCTCCGACACCGATATGATCTTTAAGAAAAAAGACGGTGTATGGCTGGATGCCATGGATTCCGCAATCCCGTTAAACCAGGAAAAATTTGAGGCGATGGCACAGAATTTCCTGAATCTTCATGCGATCTCTGAAATTGACAGTGCTGATACCGCATCTGACTATGGTATGGGAAATCCGGTATACACTGTGACGATCACCGACAGCGAAAAAGGTGAGATCACTCTGAGCATCGGAAACAAGGATGCAGACGGAAATTACTATCTCTCCGATGAGAAAAATATCTATCTCGTAAAAGCATCCACAGTAGACTCCCTGGTATTCGACTATGATACCCTGGTTGTCCGCGAGGGACTGGATATTCAGGTCACAGCAGCTGATCTTCAGAACGTGTCCATCACCATGGACGGTAAGACAACGTCCTACAAGAACTCTGATACAGAGGTCTTGACGACCATCGCAGACGGAATCAGCAATCTCAAACCGTTCGACTATGCAAGCTACCATGTTTTAAATCAGGAACTTGCTAATGCTGACCTGACAACAGATACCCGCATTACATTCCAGGCGGAGCTCACTGTAAATGGTGAGAAGAAGTCTCTCACGATTTATGTCGGAACATACGCAAATCCGGATCAGACATACCGCTATGTGCAGCTTGATGGATCCAACATGATCATGGTCGTTGACAACAACATCGTATTAAACCTCTTAAACGGTCTGACACCGGATGAGGAATAAGTGCAAAGAAAATGCATAAACATGCATGATAAGGCAAGAAAAAGGCAATTCTTACACCCCTTTTTCTTGCCTTTTTTTTGTCTTTGAGATATGATAGAACAAGACTTTGGAATAAAGGAGAGAAAACACATGAATCAGTTACTTGATCTCTTCCTTACGTTTGCCAGAATCGGTGGTCTTACCTTTGGCGGTGGATACGCGATGCTTCCGATCCTCCAGAGAGAGGTCGTTGAGAAGAGACACTGGGCAACAGAAGAGGAACTTATGGACTATTACGCGATCGGCCAGTGTACCCCGGGCATTATCGCGGTAAATACGGCGACCTTTGTCGGACAGGGACTTGCCGGCTCCATTGGCGGTATCGTCGCGACTCTGGGCGTTGTATTCCCGTCCCTGATCATTATCACGGTCATCGCAGCATTTATCCAGAACTTTGCGCATCTCGCGATCGTACAGAACGCCTTTGCGGGTATCCGTGTCTGCGTCTGTGTCCTGATCTTCAACGCGGTGGTCAAACTCTGGAAAAAGGCAGTTGTGGATAAGCCGACATTAGTGATCTGCCTGCTTGTGATCCTCGGCTCCACACTTACGGAGTTTTCCCCGATCGTGTTCGTTATCCTTGCGGCTGCTGCAGGAATTATCTTAAAGAATAAGGAGGCTGCTTCCAAATGATGATCTTTGTCAGACTTTTCTTTGAGTTTTTTAAAGCTGGTCTCTTTGCAATCGGCGGCGGGATGGCGACACTCCCGTTCCTCTACAATATCTCCGATAAGACAGGCTGGTTCACCTACGGACAGCTTGCGGACATGGTGGCGATCTCCGAGTCCACACCAGGTCCGATGGGCGTCAACATGGCAACTTACGTTGGATTTACAACAGCCGGTCCTGCTGGTGCAGTAATTGCTACACTCGGTCTGATCACACCGTCCATTATCGTGATCCTGATCATTGCCGGATTCTTAAAGGCGTTCAAGACAAACAAGTATGTTCAGAACGCTTTCTACGGACTCCGCCCGGCATCAACAGGTCTGATCGCGGCAGCAGGACTTTCCGTTCTGTCCTTGGTTCTTCTTCACAAGGACGCTTTTGCGGCAAGCGGAAAGATCACAGACCTGATCAGCATCCGCAGTATCGTTCTTCTTGCAGTGCTTTATTATTTCACGGCAGTCTGCAAAAAGACGAAAGGACTCCATCCGGTTGCGTTTATTGCGGCATCTGCGGTGATCGGAGTTGTGCTTCGGTTCGGAGGAGTTTAAAATTTAAGTAAATATGTGCCTGTGGGAGAGCGATCCCGCAGGCTTTTTTCTTCCGAAAAACTGTCTGAAAAAGCATGGTGGGACTGCGGGGATATTATATATTCATTTTGTAAAATGTATGCTCTTGACAAAAAGGTGGATCAATTATTGCCGTTATCTGCTAAAAATGGATTGATGAATATTGTGTACGATTCTGGAACATTTATTCGTAATCAAAATATAAAGGGGTGTGATTATGATTAAACGGGGTAAGAGGTATTCGATTTTGAGTGCGGTCGGACTGTGCGTTCGATGCAGCGCTGGTGTCTCGGTAGCAGTGATGTTACTGTATTTGTTCCAAGGGCTTACGCCAGCTCTGCTCACACTGGCGACAGGGGCCTTCATTGATGCGGCGATAGGGCTTTTGCGGTCCGGGGAGTATGCCGACGTTGGGAGAGCGCTGACTGCGGTGTCTCTACTAGTGAGCTTCGATTGGATTTCCAACCAACTTCTCGATCTTCTGGTGGGGCGGCTACGGATCGATGTGCGAGAGAGGTTCGGAACGGAGATGGTGGAGAAGGTCGCTGATCTTCGATATCGATATGTGGAGAATCCGGAGAGTTGGGATCTGATCACGAAGATTTCCACTGATACGGATGAGAGTATCTTGAATGCGTTTCAGGCGTTGCTGGCGTTTTTGGCGCTGGTATGGAAAGCGCTGGGTTTATTTCTGGTGATGTTTCGATATGTGCCAGCAGCGGCTCTGGCTGTGACGGCCTGTGCGGTGCCTTTGGTAATGCTGTCTTTGGCCGGAGGGCGAGCCAGTTATGCCGGAATCAGCGAGACCCAGGGGCTAAAGCGGCGGTATGAGTATATTTCCAGGCTTTTGACCGGAAGGGATGCGGCGGAAGAGAGGACTTTGTTTGGCTGGGCCGGATATTTCAATGGTGAGTGGGAGAGTGCCTATAAGAAATGGCTCGGAGTAAACGCGAGGGTGAATCTGAAATCTTTTGCGAAGGCGAAACTTGGCAGCATCTCCTTGGTGTTGATCGCGATCGTGGTGATGACTGCGCTGCTTCCTGGCGTCGTGGCAGGAGAGATTACGATTGGTATATTTATGGCTTTGGTTTCGAATATATTCTCACTGGTCCAACTCATGTCCTGGAGTCTGCTCCACAGCGTCAGCGAGATCGCGAAATATAACGAGTTTTTTCATGATGTTGAAACCTTTACCAAAATGGATTTTAGGGAGGCGGAGAGCGTGAGCTGTGAATTGCCGGAGTTCTCTTCGCTGGAGTTTCGCGATGTTACTTTTGCCTATCCGGGGACTAAGCGAAAGGTGCTTGACCATCTCTCGTTTCAGATTTCAGCCGGGAAAAGCTATTCATTTGTCGGCGCAAACGGGTGTGGGAAGACTACGATTACGAAGCTGATCGCTGGGCTATATGATGATTATGAGGGACAAATTCTGATTAACGGAACGGATATTCGGGAGTGGGGCCCCGGACGGATCGCAGGTTTTTTCTCTATTGTCTATCAGGATTTTGCCAGATATGGACTTTCGCTCTATGAGAATATTGCCATCGGGGATGTGGAAAAACTGTGCGGAGACGAAATCAATCTGGTTCGTTTTCAAGATGTTGTCGATATGATGGAGTTAGGCGAGATCGTGTCTGACTTAAAGCATGGGATGGAGACGAAACTGGGGAAGATCGTGAGGGACTCGGAAGACCTGTCCGGCGGGCAGTGGCAACGGGTGGCAATCGCCCGGTGTCTTGTGAGCGACCGCCCTGTGAAGATTTTAGATGAACCGACGGCGGCGTTGGATCCTGCTGCAGAGAGTGCGCTGTACGAAAAATTCCGTATCATTAACCAGAAATATACCTCTGTTACGATCAGTCATCGGCTGGCAAGCGCGAGACAGACAGACGTTATCTTTGTGATCGAGAACGGGAGAGTTTCCGGTTCAGGAAGCCATGAGACGCTGTACAGAGAAAACAGGTTGTACAGGGAGATGTACGACAGTCAAAGGAGCTGGTATCAGGGATGAAGAGACAAAAAGAATGTTTTATCGGGGTCTCCGCAGTAGTTCACTTATTTCTAAAGATCGCCGGAGCCATGCCTGTTGTGTTTCTGCTGTTTCTTGTCGTGAATGTTCTACACGGTACGGCGTGGGCGTTAGAAACACTGGCAAGGCAGGTGTTTTTTGACGGATTACAGAGCGCTGTGGAGAGAAACTCACTCCAGGCCGCTTATTCTGGAGCTCTGTGGGTAGGAGCGGCCGCGGTCTATGTGCAGGTACTGAATGGAGCTGGCAATTTTATTGGGCAGCATATTTTCAATCCTAGGGCAGTGAACACGCTGACAAGAGAGTTTCACACACAGACGGCGCAGTTGCCGCTGTATGAGTTCGAGAAGGAGACGACTCTGGAAACGATTGAGAAAGCCCGGCAAGGAATCAACGGGACCGTGCAGCTTCTCAGAGCCGTGATTTCGATTGCCATGTTCAATCTGCCGTATGTGGCGTTCATGGGGGTGTATTTGTACCGCCTGGATCCGATCCTGGTTCTTTCGTTGCTGTTTATCTTTAGTCCTATGGTGTGTGCCCAGGTGATAAAAAGAAAGGCGTATCGGCGGCTGACCGATGAGACGGCAGCTCTCGAGAGGGAGTACCGGCATTATTCGGACTGCATGATTGATAAGAGGTATTGGAAGGAGACTCGGACGCTGGGAGCTGTCGGCTTTTTCATGGAACGATTTCGGGCGGTGCTTGCAAAGTATGATAAGAAGCTATGGGAGACAGATTCCAGGTTGTATCGAACAGAGCTTTTGATGCGTGTTTTGACTCTTCTGGGATATCTCGGAGTGCTCTTTCTTCTGGTGCGGTCGTTGCTTTCCGGGAACATCTCGGCTGGGGCGTTTGCGGCGGTGTTCACTTCCATTGATTCCATTTTCCGGTTCATGGAGAACATCGTGGCGAGAAGCGCCGGAAATATTTCACGACACATGGCGTCGGTAGGGAATTATCTTGAGTTTTGCCGGCAGAATGGGTTTGCGGCCGACGATGGCCAGGTCAGAGGAGCTTCTGACGGCTGCTGTATTGCAGAGGAAAGTGAAAGCGGCAGGGAAAGCTGTGCCGTCATTGTGGAAGACGTTTCTTTTGCCTATCCCAATGCCGACCGACCGTCTCTCGATAGAATATCGGTTCGGATTCGGAAGGGGGAGACGGTTGCGGTCGTTGGTGAAAACGGAGCTGGAAAAACTACCTTCGTAAAGCTTGTTCTGGGACTGTATGAGCCTTCCTCTGGGTGGATTTTGCGGGAACGGGACAGTTTTGTCTCTCAGTCTGCAGTCTTCCAGAATTTCCAGAAATACCGGATGCGACTGGATGACAATATTTGTTTGAAGGAGCTAGAATGTCGGGATGCGGAGGAGATGGAACGGGCTGCGTCTCTTGCTGGAGTGGAGTACGGGAACTCCGATCTGTATCCGGAGAAATTCGGGACGCTTCTCGGCCGGGAGTTTGGTGGTGCCGAACTTTCGGGTGGCCAGTGGCAACGGATCGCCATTGCCAGGGGACTCTATAAGGAGCATGACATGATTGTGCTGGACGAGCCGACGGCCAGTATCGACCCGCTGGAGGAAACCCGTTTGTACCGCATGTTTGCAAGGATGGCGGAGGGGAAGACGGCGTTTATCGTAACCCACCGAATTGGCTCGGCCCAACTTGCCGATCGGATTCTTGTGTTTGACAAGGGAAAGATCGTCGAGCAGGGAACGCATGAAGAACTGATAAAGTCTGGTGGGAAGTATGCGTTTTTGTATCGTGAACAGGGAAAGTGGTATTAGATGAGGGCTGCGGATCGTTCTTTGCCAAAGTGGGACAACTGACTGGACATGTCAGTTGAAAACTTTATTTCATATGTAAAGATGATGGTTTTGAAAGTACGATTCAGATAGATCTGTCTTATAAGGTTCTGATAAAAATGCATTTTGCGCTACTCAGAGGACGCCGGCGTATTTGCCGATGACCATATTGCGTTGCCATCAGACGGGCAGAAAGACACTATCCAGTCTGCTTTCAATGCAAAATCACGCTTCGAATATATGTTCGATAGAAAATGCTTGCAAATCTGGAAGTTTTAAGTGTATAATAGGAAAAGCTGACTAAGAAACGTGGCTGCGGTCTATGCGCAGCAGTATGAAAAATAAAACAAAGCTGCGGCGGAGAAGTTTCCTGCCGCAGTTTATGACTTGTATTGGAGGTCTTTGCATGGCGAAAGCACAGTATAATGCTGACAGTATTACCGTACTGGAAGGACTGGAGGCAGTCCGCAAGCGTCCCGGAATGTACATCGGAGGCGTTGGAACAAAGGGCTTAAACCATTTGATATATGAAATCGTTGACAACGCGGTGGACGAGCACCTGGCAGGATTCTGTACGGAGATCACGGTGACGTTAGAGGCGGATGGGTCCTGTACCGTAAAGGATAACGGACGGGGAATCCCGGTGGAGATGCACAAAAAAGGCGTGTCCGCAGAACGTGTGGTTCTATCCACGCTTCACGCTGGCGGAAAATTCGATAATAATTCCTATAAGACCAGCGGCGGACTTCATGGTGTCGGTTCTTCGGTCGTAAACGCCCTGTCTGACCGGATGAAGGTAAAAATTTCCAGGGATGGAAAGGTCTATTATGATGAGTATGAGAAGGGACATCCGGTGATCGAATTGAAGGATGGACTTCTTCCAGTGATCGGAAAATCAAGGGAGACAGGAACGGAGATCAACTTCCTGCCGGATCCGACAATTTTCGAGAAGACGAAATTTAAGGCGGAGTGGTTAAAAAGCCGTCTTCATGAGTCTGCCTATTTAAACCCGAACCTGGCGCTCCACTATGTGAACAAACGCGCCGGTGAGGAGGAGATGATCACCTACCACGAGCCGGACGGAATCATTGCCTATGTCCGTGAATTAAACAATGGAAAAGATCCTGTTCATGAGCCGGTGTACTTTAAGGGCAGTGTGGATCGGATCGAGGTGGAGGTGGCGTTCCAGTTTGTTGATGCCTTCGAGGAGAATATTCTCGGATTCTGCAACAATATCTTCACCCAGGAGGGCGGAACCCATCTGGTGGGATTCAAGACAAAATTTACCCAGCTGATCAACTCCTACGCGAGGGAGCTTGGCATTTTAAAAGAGAAAGACAGCAACTTTACCGGAGCGGATACGAGAAATGGCATGACGGCCGTTGTGGCGGTGAAACACCCGGATCCTATCTTTGAGGGACAGACGAAGACGAAGCTTGCCAGCGCCGACGCGACAAAAGCCGTGTTCACCATGACCGGAGATGAGCTGGAGCGGTTCTTTGACCGAAATCTCGATACGTTAAAGGCAATCATCGCCTGTGCGGAGAAATCCGCAAAGATCCGCAAAGCCGAGGAGAAGGCGAAGACAAACATGCTCTCCAAGTCGAAGTTCTCCTTCGACAGCAACGGAAAGCTGGCGAACTGTGAGAGCCGCGATCCGTCAAAGTGTGAGATCTTTATCGTTGAGGGAGATTCCGCCGGCGGCTCCGCGAAGATGGGACGAAACCGCCAGTTCCAGGCGATCCTTCCGATCCGCGGAAAGATCTTAAATGTGGAGAAAGCATCCATGGATAAGGTCCTGGCAAACGCAGAGATCAAGACCATGATCAACGCCTTCGGCTGCGGATTTTCCGAGGGCTACGGAAATGACTTTGATATCACGAAATTGAAATATGATAAGATCGTCCTGATGACCGATGCCGATGTGGACGGAAGCCATATTGATACGTTGCTTTTAACGTTCCTCTACCGTTTCATGCCTGAATTGATCTACGATGGACATGTTTATATTGCGATGCCGCCGCTCTACAAGGTGGTTCCGAAGCGTGGGGAAGAGAGGTATCTCTACGATGATAAAGCTCTGGAAGAGTATAAAAAGAACCACGCCGGGGACTTTACGCTGCAGCGATACAAAGGTCTCGGTGAGATGGATGCGGACCAGCTCTGGGAGACGACACTGAATCCGGAGAACCGTGTCTTAAAACGGGTGGAGATCGAGGATGCCCGGATGGCAAGTGAAGTGACGGAGCTTCTGATGGGAAGCGATGTTCCGCCGAGAAAGAAATTTATCTATGATCATGCCGATGAGGCGGAGATCGACGCATAGAAGGAGAGTTTACCATGTCTGAAAAAATATTGCGAACTGAATATTCGGAGGAAATGCAGAAGAGCTATCTGGACTACTCCATGAGCGTCATCACCTCCCGTGCGATCCCGGATGCCAGAGATGGTTTAAAGCCGGTACAGCGCCGTGTCCTCTATGATATGAGTGAGCTTCACTTAGATCACGATAAGCCCCACAGAAAGTCGGCACGTATCGTTGGCGATACCATGGGTAAATACCACCCGCACGGCGACAGTTCTATCTACGAGACTCTGGTTGTCCTGTCCCAAGACTTTAAAAAGGGAATGGCACTGGTGGACGGACACGGAAATTTTGGCTCCATCGAGGGCGACGGAGCCGCTGCCATGCGATACACCGAGGCGCGCTTAAAGAAATTTGCGGAGGAAGTCTACTTAAAAGACCTCGATAAGACGGTGGATTTCGTCTCCAACTACGATGAGACGGAGAAGGAGCCGGAGGTCCTTCCGGTCCGCGTGCCGAACCTTCTCGTAAACGGTGCCGAGGGAATCGCTGTCGGCATGAGCACCAGCATTCCACCCCACAATTTAGGGGAAGTTATCGACGCGGTAAAGGCCTATATCGATAACCGGCTTCTCACCGTAGAAGAGTTGATGCAGTATATGCCGGGACCGGATTTCCCCACCGGTGGGATTATCGCAAATAAGGGCGATCTTTTACAGATCTATGAGACCGGTGCCGGAAAGATCAGGCTCCGCGGAAGAATCGAGGTTGAGCTCGGAAGAAGAAAGGCAGACCGTGACAAACTGGTGATCACGGAGATCCCATACACGATGATCGGTGCGGGAATCAACAAGTTCCTCATGGATGTGGCAGATCTCGTTGAGACGAGAAAGCTCACCGACGTGGTTGATATCTCAAACCAGTCCAGCAAAGAAGGGATCCGCATCGTCCTGGAATTAAAGAAGGACGCGGATGTCAATAGGATCAAGGCAATCCTCTATAAGAAGACAAAGCTTGAGGACACCTACGGCGTCAACATGCTGGCTATCGACGAGGGACGCCCGGAGACCATGAACCTCAAACAGATCTTAAATACGTTCCTGGAGTTCCAGTACCGGAACATGACGAAGAAGTACAATGTTCTTCTCCAGAAGGAAATGGAAAAGAAGGAAGTGCAGGAAGGCCTTATCGAGGCGTGCGATGTGATCGACCTCATTATTGCCGTTCTCCGGGGATCAAAGAACATGAAGGACGCGAAGGAATGCCTGATGACCGGAAATACGGAGAAGATCAAGTTCCGTGTGCCGGGCTTTGAGGCGGATGCGAAGAATCTTCACTTTACTGAGCGCCAGGCGACGGCGATCCTGGAGATGCGTCTCTACAAGCTCATCGGTCTTGAAATCCTTGCGCTCCAGAAAGCATACAAGGAGACATTGCGGAAGATCCGTGAATATAAGCATATTCTTTCCAACCAGAAGAATATGGATGTGGTGATCAAGGAAGACCTTGACTCCATCAAGGCAGAGTTCGCAGAACCGAGAAGGACACTCATTGAGGACGGCGAAGAGATGGTTTACGTGGAGGCGAAGGAAGAGGCGAAGGAAGTGATTTTCGTCATGGACCGTTTCGGCTATTGCAAGACCATGGACCGCTCCATCTACGAGAGGAACCAGGAGACCGTGGACAGCGAGAATGTCTGGGTACTTCCGGTGATGACGGACGATAAGCTCTGCATGTTCTCAGATACCGGAAACATGTACCAGGTGAAGGTTGCGGAGTTTCCGACACTGAAGATGAAAGACAAGGGAATCCCCATCGAGAACGTCAGCAAATTTGATGGGAAGACGGAGACGATCCTCTTTATGCTTCCGGCATCCGGATTTACCGGTAAGAAATTCCTGTTCGCGACGGCCCAGGCGGCGGTGAAGATCGTTCCGGGAGAGGAATTTATAACGGCAAATAAGACCGTTGTGGCGACGAAATTAGCGGGAGAGGATAAGCTCACGGAGATCCGGGAGATCGGCACTGAGATCGATGGAACCCGCGATGTGGTTCTCCAGACTGTCGACGGCATGTTCTTAAAATTCCAGCTGGAAGAAATTCCAGAGCTCAAGAAGAACAGCCGTGGTGTGCGGGGCATCAGGCTTGAAAAGGAAGATACGCTGGAACATGTATATCTGCCGGATATGGACGGAACTGCTGTCTATAAAGGAAAAGAAGTTGCCCTTGGCCGGTTGAAGGTGGCAAAGAGGGATGGAAAAGGAACGAAAATCCGGTTATAATAGAATTGGATCGTACGATCCTTTTAATCAGAACTTGAATGAAAATCATGATCCGGACAGATCCTGTCCGGGAAAAGGAGGAACCTATATGAACACACCAACACCTCATATTGCAGCAAAACAGGGTGAGATCGCGCCGTCTATTTTACTTCCGGGTGATCCGCTCCGCGCAAAATTTATCGCTGAGAATTTCCTTGCGGGCGCAAAGCAGTTCAACGCTACAAGAAATATGTTTGGTTACACCGGTTTTTACCGTGATAAACCTGTCTCTGTCATGGGAACAGGAATGGGATGCCCGTCCATTGGAATCTACACCCACGAGCTCATCGAGGGATACGGCGTAAAGACACTGATCCGTGTGGGAACCACAGGGGCGATCTCCGAGGATGTCCATATCCGTGACCTTGTTTTCGCCATGGGTGCCTGCGCACAGACGAATTATGTGAGAGAATTCGGACTCCCGGGAGATTTCGCGCCGATCGCGGACTTCGGACTCCTGATTAAAGCCGTCTTCCACGCAGAGCAGGAAAACCTTCCATATCACGTTGGAAACGTCCTGACTTCCGATCTGTTCTATGAGCCGGAAAAAAAGAAACACGACGGACTCCAGTTCGCGGATATGGGTGTACTGGCAGTGGAGATGGAGACAGCGGCCCTCTACGCAAACGCGGCTCTCGCAAAGGCGCGCGCCCTTTCGATTCTGACTGTATCTGATTCTATGGTGACAGGCGAGAAGACGACAGCCGAGGAGCGCGAGACATCCTTCGCTGACATGATCCATGTAGCACTTGAAATCGTTTAACCGTTACTGATATCAGTTATTGTTTGCGCAAGGCGTGAGCAGTAACATTTAATACGTTAGTATGGTAAACTCATGCCATTTACTACTTGCATTTTTTGTCGTTTTGAGTTAGGATAGACAACAACACGGGTGTTGCGTACATGGAGACATATGTCCGCGACGGGTGGAAAATGGCAGGCTGGCAGCTGATACCGGCTGACGGGCTGAGATGAGGAGATATGTGTGATGGAAAAGAAACTTAGAGTTGGTATCCTTGGAGCAACAGGTATGGTAGGACAGAGATTTATCTCTCTCCTTGAGAATCATCCATGGTTCGAAGTGACGACCGTGGCAGCCAGCCCGCGTTCTGCAGGAAAAACATATGAGGAGGCAGTTGGAGGACGCTGGAAAATGACGACTCCGATGCCGGAAAAAGTTAAAAATTTAGTTGTTATGAATGTAAATGACGTGGATGCGGTATCCAAGACCGTTGATTTCGTATTCAGCGCCGTTGATATGACAAAGGAAGAGATCCGCGCTATCGAGGAAGCTTACGCGAAGACAGAGACTCCGGTGGTTTCCAACAACAGCGCTCACCGCTGGACGCCGGATGTTCCGATGGTAATTCCGGAGATCAACCCGGATCACTTTGAGGTGATCAAGTTCCAGAAGCAGAGACTCGGCACGACCCGCGGATTTATCGCAGTAAAGCCGAACTGTTCGATCCAGAGCTACACTCCGGCACTCAGTGCATGGAGAGAGTTCGAGCCGTACGAGGTAGTCGCTACTACATATCAGGCTATTTCCGGAGCAGGAAAGACCTTCAAGGACTGGCCGGAAATGGTAGAGAACGTGATCCCGTACATCGGCGGCGAGGAAGAGAAGAGCGAGCAGGAGCCGCTTAGAATCTGGGGGCACTTAGAGGGCGGCGTGATCGTAAAGGCAAAAGAGCCGGTGATCACATGCCAGTGCGTCCGCGTACCGGTATTAAATGGCCACACGGCTGCTGTATTCGTAAAATTCAGAAAGAAAGCTTCCAAGGAACAGCTCATTGAAAAACTTATAAACTTCAAGGGACTTCCGCAAGAGCTAGAGCTTCCGAGCGCGCCGAAGCAGTTCATCCAGTATATGGAAGAGGACAACCGTCCGCAGGTTAAGCTGGACGTTGATTTCGAGAAGGGAATGGGCGTATCCATCGGCCGCTTAAGAGAAGACACCGTCTATGACTGGAAGTTTATCGGTCTGTCCCACAACACCGTCCGCGGTGCTGCAGGCGGAGCCGTCCTCTGCGCAGAGCTTCTCACAAAGCAGGGATATATTTCTGCAAGATAATATCGGCGGATATTGATTATCATTTGTCGATCAGAACGTAAATTATGGGCCCGCTATTTGTGCGGGTCCTTTTTACGCGGACAGCGAATCAGTACATATGCCTGTATATGACCTGATGCTGTTTCATATCAGCGGTACTTATTCATAAGGATCGAAACTGAGGAGGTATTTTTATGTCAGTGAAAAAAGAATACTTTGGGGAAATGCCGGATGGAAGAGAGGTAAGTCTCTACACCATCACAAATAAAAATGGTCTCGAGGCATCCGTCACAGATCTCGGCGCCGTCTGGGTCCGCATGGTCGTTCCGGATAAAAACGGGGTTACGGACGATGTGATGCTGGGATTTGACGACGCGGCTGGTTATTTAAATAATGGTCCACATTTCGGATCCGTTGTGGGCCGGATCGCAAACCGCACCGCGAAGGGAAAATTCTCCCTGAACGGAAAAGAGTATACCTTGGCGGTGAACAATGGCCCGAACAACCTGCACAGCGGTATGGATTATTATGACGCACGTCTCTGGAACGCGAAGGAAGAGGCGGAAAACGCTGTCACCTTCACACTTCTGAGCCCGGACGGAGATCAGGGATATCCGGGAAACGCCATCGTATCCGTCACATATACGCTGACAGACGAGGATATGCTGACGCTGACATACAGTGTCCTTTCCGATGCTGACACGCCGGTGAACCTGACAAACCATGGATATTTCAACCTCCTCGGCAATAACGGAGGTTCCATCCTCGACCACAAAGCACGAATTCTTGCTGATTTTTACACCCCGTCCGATGAGACATCGATCCCAACTGGAGAGGTTCGCCCAGTAAAGGGAACTCCGATGGATTTCACGGATTTCCATGTAATCGGAGAGCGGATCGACGATGATTTCGACCAGCTTGTTAAGGGACACGGTTATGACCATAACTGGTGCCTCTCCCATATCCGCGGCGAATTCGGTCTCTCCGCGCAGATATTCTCTGAGAAGAGCGGCAGGGCTATGGATGTCTACACGGATCAGCCAGGTGTGCAGTTTTACACGGCTAACTGGCTGGAGCAGGAGAGCGGAAAAGAAGGGGCGTTCTATCACACGAGAACCGCGTTCTGCTTTGAGACCCAGAATTTTCCGGATGCAGTCAACAAGCCGCATTTCCCATCACCGATCGTGAAGGCTGGGAAAGAGTGGAAGTCTGTGACAGGATACCATTTTTATATTTATGAAGAATAATGGCAACTATTCAGTCCCTTCATAGTTACAAGCAAAATCCATTCCAGATTGGCTGCGCCGATGGGATTTTTGTCTTCCGGATTATGAATTGCTGTGGAGTATATACGATACTTTGCATAAAACTATTAAGGAATTTTTGATATGAATAATTTAAGTGAACGCGGCATCAAGGTCCTGGCATCTCTGGGATTGATCCTCACGACGATGATATGGGGATTTGCCTTCGTGGTTATGAAAAACTCCGTGGACGTGATCCCACCGACCTACCTTCTGGCGGTCCGCTTTTCCATGTCTGCGGTGCTGCTTGCTCTGCTGTTCTATAAAAATATGATGAAAGCAGACCGGGAGACGATTCTCTGTGGTGTGATCCTGGGCATCTTTCTATGTCTGTCCTATCAGTTCCAGACATACGGCCTGAAGTACACGACAGCCAGCAAGAATGCCTTTATCACCACATTATATGTTATCATCGTGCCGTTCCTCTACTGGATCGTCAGCAAAAAGAGACCGACTGGACGGAATATCACTGCCGCGTTTCTTGCGGTCGTCGGTCTTGCGCTTTTGTCACTGCAGGGAGATCTCTCAATCAATTACGGAGATTTTCTGACGCTGATCTGCGGTCTGATGTTCGCGGTCCACATGGTGTTAATCGATAAGTTTACGGAGCACAATGATCCCATCGCCCTGACGGTGATCCAGATCCTTGCGGCGGCGATCTTTAACTGGATCTGCGCACCGTTTCTTGACGGATCCTTTGATTTTACGGTCCTGATGGACAAGAGCTTAATTGGAGGACTGCTGTATCTTGCAGTCTTCTCCACAACAGTAGCTTATCTCTTACAGAACAGCGGCCAGAAATATCTGAGCGCATCTACATCGGCGATCCTTCTTTCCATGGAGTCGGTGTTCGGAACTCTGTTCTCCGTGATCTTTTTAAAGGATGTACTGACAGGGAAGATGTTGGTCGGATGTGCGCTGATGTTTGCGGCAGTTCTTTTATCGGAACTCCCGCAGAAGAAAAAATAGCGGCTTTGCAAACAGATAAAAATACTGTTTGAATATAGAAATTCCCCCAGCTCTGCCGGCACACGGCAGCTGTGAAGTAAATATAAACAGGAAAGAGGTTTCATGGGAAAAGCATTATTTATCGCCGAGAAGCCCAGCGTTGCGCAGGAATTTGCGAAGGCATTAAAGGTTTCCGGGAGAAAAGGAGACGGATATATTGAGTCCGACCAGGCTATCGTGACCTGGTGTGTGGGTCATCTGGTGACCATGAGTTACCCGGACGCCTACGATCCGGCCCTGAAACGCTGGAGCATGGAAACTCTGCCGTTTCTCCCAAAGACATTCAAATACCAGGTGATCGACGATGTAAAAAAACAATTTAAGATCGTGAGCGGGCTCTTAAACCGGGCTGACGTGGACACGATCTATGTCTGCACTGACTCCGGGCGTGAGGGAGAGTACATCTACCGCCTGGTGGAACAGATGGCCGGTGTAAAGGGAAAGAACCGCCGCCGTGTCTGGATTGACTCCCAGACCGAGGATGAGATACTCCGTGGAGTTCGGGAGGCGAAGGACCTTGCGGAGTACGACAACCTTGCAGCATCCGCATACCTTAGAGCAAAAGAAGATTATCTGATGGGCATTAATTTTTCCAGGGTGCTTACCTTAAAATACGGCCCATCGGTGGCGTCCTACATGAGGGAAAAGCGGGCGGTGCTGTCCGTCGGCCGTGTGATGACCTGTGTCCTCGGCATGGTGGTCCGCAGGGAACGGGAAATCCGGGAATTTGTGAAGACTCCGTTCTACCGCGTCATCGGTTCCTTCGATGTCCCGGATCATGAGACTGCGGTCATTGAGGCGGAATGGAGAGCGGTGGAAGGCTCCAGATACTTCGGCACACCGGCGCTTTATAAGGAAAACGGATTTAAAGAACAAAAGACGGCGGAGGAGCTGATCCGCTTTTTAAGCGCCGACCCGATGGAAGGAACGCTCATCGCCCTTGATAAGAAAAAAGAGACGAAAAATCCGCCGCTTTTATATAACCTTGCGGAGATCCAGAACGACTGTTCGAAGATGTTCAAGATCAGCCCGGATGAGACCTTAAAGATCATCCAGGAGCTCTATGAGAAAAAGCTGGTGACTTACCCTCGAACGGACGCCAGAGTTCTCTCCACTGCGGTGGCGAAGGAGATCTATAAGAATATCGGCGGACTCCGGAATTTCGGACCTCTCGCGGACTTTGCCGCGAAGGTGCTGGACGGCGGAACCTGGAAACAGATCGCAGGGACGAAATATGTGAACGATAAGCAGATCACTGACCACTACGCGATCATCCCGACTGGACAGGGATTTGGAGCGCTGAGAAGTCTGAATCCGCTGGCCGCGAAGGTGTATGAACTGATCGGACGACGTTTTTTAAGTATCTTTTATCCACCTGCGGTCTACCAGAAGTTTTCTCTGCAGATCGAAAAGCAGGGAGAACAGTTCTTCGCGGTCTATAAGGTTCTTGCGGAGGCGGGTTACCTGAAGGTTGCGAACGTCCCGTCCAAGAAAAAAACAGAAACTTCCGGAAACAGCCGGGGGGAAAATTCCGGCGCAGGACAGGAAAACCAGACGGAAGAACTGGATCCGGGTCATGATGAGAAGGCAAAGAATCTTCTTGCCATGCTGTCCGGTCTGAAAAAAGGACAGAAATTAAAGCTTTTAAAATTTGATATCAAGGAAGGTGAGACATCTCCACCGAAGCGCTACACCTCCGGTTCCATGATCCTTGCCATGGAGAACGCCGGCCAGCTCATCGAGGATGAGTACCTGCGGTCCCAGATTAAGGGAAGCGGCATCGGCACGAGCGCCACCCGGGCGGAGATCTTAAAAAAACTGTTCAACATCAAATATCTGGCGCTGGCGAAAAAGACCCAGGTCATCACACCGACGCTTCTCGGGGAAATCGTTTTCGATGTCTGCCAGGCGTCCATGCGGCAGCTCCTGAACCCGGAACTCACGGCCAGCTGGGAAAAAGGCCTCACCTATGTGGCGGAGGGAACCATCACGCCGGATGAGTACATGGAAAAGCTTGAGCGTTTTGTGACGCTCCGGACAAACGGCGTCAAGCAGGCGAACAACGCCTATATGCTGCGGCCGTATTTCGACGCTGCGGCTCAGTTCTATAAAAAATAGCGTAACTGCTCAGTGCCTTCACAGTTACGTGCAAAAATCCATTCCCAAATCGGCTGCGCCGATAGGATTTTTACCTTCCTGCCTAAGCTTTCTTGCGGTCAGCGCAGCAAGTGCACAGACCTGCTGAACAGTTACAAAATAGCAACAAATCTGTTTCAATGATACAGCCATTTGCCAAAAAGCTTATCGAAAATGCTTTCGGAGATCGGGCTGTAAATGAATGCTGTCTGAAAAGATGGCAGATTGGAGAATCATTATGAAAAAAGAAGAGACTAAGATCGTTGATCTTTATGACCTTTCCCACACCCAGGCTGCGGATTTTCTCCGCCAGTTTACCTACCCTTGGGAGGCACTCGCCCATATCAAGGAGTTTATCCTCGAACTTGGAAAGACACTCCCAGAGGATGAGTACGAGAAGCGCGGGGAGACCGTATGGGTCCATAAGACCGCAAAGGTGATGCCGAGTGCATACCTCGGTGAGAATATCATTATCGGAAAGGACACAGAGGTCCGCCACTGCGCGTTCCTCCGGGGAAATGCCTTAGTCGGAGAGGGAGCCGTCGTTGGAAACTCCACGGAGTTAAAAAATGTGATCCTGTTCGATAAGGTCCAGGTTCCGCACTACAACTATGTGGGAGATTCCATCCTAGGCTACCGCGCCCACATGGGAGCCGGTTCCATCACCTCAAACGTGAAGTCCGACAAGCTTCTCGTGAAGGTCCATGCGGAGGACGGCGATATCGAGACCGGGATCAAGAAATTTGGTGCGATGCTCGGTGACTGCGTGGAAATCGGTTGCGGTTCTGTTCTGAATCCAGGAACTGTTATTGGAAGGAACTGCAATATCTACCCGTTATCCAGTGTCCGTGGATGTGTGGATGAGAATTCCATCTATAAGAAGCAGGGCGAGATTGCCAAGAAGGTGCAGGAGTAATTGATAACTGCAAAAGGAACGAGGCAGTGAAAGAACGATCCATGCGATGATTTTTCTGCAATATGAGATGCAATAATTAAAAAAAGAACCACGATATTTATCTATAAACTCATATGTTGAGTTTTAACAAATATCGTGGTTTTATTTTTAGTATGGGAACCTATAATCCTAAATTACTTCGTTCCAAAAATACGGTCTCCGGCATCTCCGAGACCCGGACAGATATATGCGTTCTCGTTTAATTCACGGTCAAGGTGTCCGACATAGATCTGTACATCCGGATGTGCCTCGTGGAGTCTCTTTACACCTTCCGGGGCAGCGATGATGCACATAAATTTGATATGCTTTCCGCCGTGCTGCTTGATGAAATCAATAGCTGCAACTGCGGAACCGCCGGTAGCGAGCATCGGGTCTGTGACAACGATGGTTCTCTGCTCAATCGGGTTCGGAAGCTTGCAGAAATACTCATGAGGCTCGTGAGTCTCCTCGTCACGGTAGAGACCGATATGACCGATCTTCGCGGACGGAACGAGGGAAAGGACACCGTTTACCATTCCAAGACCTGCGCGCAGGATCGGAACGATGGCTAATTTCTTGCCTGCAAGCATCGGGGTCATACATGTCTCGATCGGAGTCTCGACCTCAACGTCCTCCAGAGGGAGATCGCGGAGTGCCTCATATCCCATCAGAGTTGCGATCTCCTCAACAAGAGTACGGAACTCATTTGTTCCTGTGGTCTTCTTTCTTAACATGGAGATCTTGTGCTGTACCAGCGGGTGATCGATATACGTTACATTTTCCATTAATAGATACCAGCCTTTCTGTGGTCCGCCAAAGCCTATAGACCGATTGGCGGATCATGTTTTTTCCTTCCCTTTATCATACCAAAATGCAGGATAGAAATCAACCGGATCGTTTTTCGGATGCACGACAAACGCATGAATGATTGTCTACCACCAATTCTGTT
>NZ_QWGL01000003.1 GCF_003435375.1 Clostridium sp. AM34-11AC
ATACAGTAACTATGTGGCTTTCAGCCACTTTCACGGCTGATTCGTGAATAATCTAGGCTTATTGTTTTTCTTCCTGCATTTCTTTCAGCATTCTGATCAATACATTTCTAGTGTAAGCACCCGGATGTTTCCGATCTTCGGCTTCCAATTCTTTTACATAGAACGGTTTTCCGTAGTAGATCGTAATATGGGACGGGGTGATAAACGGGAAGTGTTTTTCCAGCACCTCCGCCGTTCCTGTCATCGCCACCGGGACCACCGGACAGCCGGATTTCTCCGCAATCTTTAAGCTCCCCTCTTTAAACGGGAGGAGCTCCGTGATATCTTCGTTCGGATTTCTCGTTCCCTCCGGGAAAATCCAGATGGAAACGCCGTTTTTTACCTTCTCGATTCCCTGAAGGATCATCTTTAAGCCTTCTTTGATGTTCTTTCTGTCTAAGAACAGGCAGTTCACGTTCACCATCCAGGTGCGTAAGAGTGGGATCTTTTCCATCTCCTTTTTTGCGACGAAACCGAGCAGTGTCGGAACTGTCGTGTAGCCCGCAAGAATATCAAAATAGCTTCTGTGGTTTCCAACATAGAGGACCGCTGTGTCTTCCGGTATATTTTCCGCGCCCTTCACCGTCACGGTCACCCCCGCCAGCTTTAAGAGTACCTTGAACACGGACCGGACGACCTTGATCGTCTCCAGATCCCGCGCGTGGGGATCTTTCTTTCCAAGCGATACCTGTGCCACAAGGAACGGATAGCTGAAGATCAAAAATCCCACCAGTGTGAACAGGACAAGTAATAATCTTATCATAAGTAACAAACCTCCCATATTTTCTTTAACAGTAACGGTGCTCTCTTACGGTCAGCACAGCAGGTGTGCCCACCTATTGAACAATTGCCTTTCATACACTTTAAAGAGTTACAGCAATGAGGTTCATAAGTTATATTATATTAAATAAACCTCTTATTTGCAACTCAAATGCACCTCGAATCCAGCTAAAATCCAGCTCAAATCTGTCTATATATTGGCTTTTCTGTTGCCGGATCTCTGGAAAGGATTTCCTCTTTTCCTCCTGTCAGATATTCAAAGAGAAGTCCTGTCATGAACCAGAACGGAGCAAAATCCAGCCGGATCACGCCGTCGACGCTCAGCATCCGCCCGGTGTAATCCCACGGACATATACCAAGGCTTTTCAAGAATGTTCCCGTGAGGTATTCTGCGAAAAAGATCAGGACCATGTCCAGGATCCCATGGCGGAAGATCCTGTCCTTTACCGCGATCTGTCCCCGGTCTCCGATCCAACTGTCCACCCATTTCCCGATGGGCCCCAAAAGGATTCCCATTCCATATATCGGGAACATGTATATTGATGTCTTTCCCATGAATTTCATATCTCCAGCCGCAAAGCCTTCCACGGAAGTCAAAAGGATCTCAAGTCCCCATCCCGTCAGACCGCAGAGCATAAAATTCCTGACCCATTGTCTCCATCCGCCGCTGGAGCTTTTTTTTACTGCAATTTTCTGATTTCTGTTTTTCTGCTTCCATCTGTTCATGAAACCAGTATCTGTGATTCTCCGATCCGCTATGCAGCCTTTTCCACGGTGCTTTTTTCCACTTTTATTTTTCTGCGGCTCATGCCCTGAAAAGCCAGGATCGGCCGCTTACTCTATACATACTGATTTTTTTCCGGATCGTACTCATAATCGATCGACGCGAGTTTCTCATCCACGTCTTTCCTGTCTAGACAAAGCGACCTGCACAACTCGTCCATGTCCGGGTAATTGTCCCGCAACTGCGTGTTGATATAGCTTAACAGCATGACCGGATCTTTCGGTATATTCACCATCTCTCCCCTTTCCCGGATGATTCTTTCTTTCCAAACCATCCGCCGTCTTTACTTTCTGAAGCCTCCTATGTTATACTATAAACCATATGTGAGATGATTGCAAACGAAAGGGGATTTTTAAATCATGAAACACCTTCTGCTGCTCGGAACGGGAGGAACGATTGCCTGCAAGCGCGGCGAAAATGGTCTGACACCGCTCCTCACCGGCGATGAACTGTTGTCTTATGTACCGGACGCGAAAAAATTCTGCGAGGTGGAGACAGTGCAGGTCTTAAACATCGACAGCACAAATATGCACCCGAAGCACTGGCTGAAACTGGCTCAGGTTCTGGAAGAGAATTATGACGATTATGACGGCTTCGTAATCTGCCACGGCACCGATACCATGGCCTACACAGCTGCTGCCATGTCCTATCTTGTCCAGCATTCCAGCAAGCCCATCGTGATCACAGGCGCGCAGAAGCCCATCGACCTCGATGTGACGGACGCAAGAACAAACCTTCTGGACAGCCTGCGTTTTGCTGCCTCCGAACGCGCCCACGGCGTGACCATCGTATTTGACGGAAAAGTCATTGCGGGAACTCGCGGAAAGAAAGAGCGCAGCAAGAGCTACAACGCATTCTCCAGCATCAATTTCCCGTATCTCGCCGTGATCCAGGACGAGCACATTTTATACTATATCGACGATAAATGGCAGGACCGCGAGAGCGTCCGCTTCTACCACGAGATGGACAGCCAGGTCAGCCTCTTAAAGCTGATCCCGTCCATGGACTCCAGCCTCCTCGACTATATGGCAGAGCATTATGACGCAGTCGTCATCGAATCCTTCGGCGTCGGCGGTCTTCCGTCCTATGAATCCGGCGATTTCTATAGCTCCATCGAAAAATGGATCTCTATGGGAAAAGTCGTTGTCATGACCACCCAGGTCACTCAGGAAGGCAGCAATATGTCTGTCTATGAAGTCGGCCAGAAGATCAAAAACGCCTTCGGTCTCATCGAATCCTACGATATGACCCTGGAGGCCACCGTGACAAAGCTCATGTGGATCCTCGGGCAGACGAGGGATCATGATAAGGTGCGGGAGATGTTCTATGAGACCATCAACCATGATATTTTGTGGAACACGGGAAGACGGTAATACGATTGAAACATTTTAAAAGACTGCATACCAGCAAACGGATATGCAGTCTTTTTGGCTTCTTAAATAACGTCCGGAATTACGCTTTCCACTCTTTTTTATACTCTTCAAACTCTTCGTCCGAACAATAGATCGTATGTCCCGGACTTACTTCGTGATAGGACGGCTGTTTTCCTTCACCGTAATGATGAATCTCCGGATCGTAATGGATTTTTACGCGTTTTTTCTCATTGAGCGGATCCGGCTCCGGAATGGCAGAAAGCAGTGCCTTGGTGTACGGATGAAGCGGATTCTTAAATAGCTCATTGGAATCCGCCATCTCAACCAGCTTTCCGAAATACATCACACCGATTCGGTCGGAAAAATATTTGACGACGGAAAGATTATGCGCAATAAACAGGATTGTCAGTCCCATTTCCTGTTTCAGCTTATTTAGCAGATTGATCACCTGTGCCTGCACAGAGACATCGAGAGCTGAAACCGGCTCATCTGCGATCACCAGCTGCGGTTCCACGATCAGCGCCCTTGCAATTCCAATGCGCTGGCGCTGTCCTCCTGAAAATTCATGGGGGTATCGGGATGCATGTTCTGCCTGAAGCCCCACATGTTCCAGCATCGCGATCACCCTTTTCTGCAGTTCTTCCGGGTCTTTCACCCCTCGAATTTTCAATCCTTCCGCTATAATCTCCTGTACTGTCATTCTCGGATTTAAAGATGCGATCGGATCTTGGAAAATCATGGCAATATGATCGGTAATATATTTATGAAGCTCCCTGTCCATTTTTCCGGAGATTTCTATGCCGTTAAATTTCACAGTTCCCCAGGTGGGATCATACAGCCGAATAATCGTGCGGCCTGTCGTTGTTTTTCCGCAGCCGGACTCACCAACCAGTCCGAACGTCTCCCCGCGTTTCACATAAAAGGATACATCATCCACCGCTTTCACTGTAGACTTTTTTCCTCTGTTTTTTGTTGTAAAATACATGCTGAGGTGTTCCACATCCAGAATATGATCCTCAACACCTGTCGAATTCATCTTTTTATTATCCATGTTCCGCCTCCTCCTTCATCCTGGCGATGCGGTGCTGCAAAATCTCCGGCATCTCTACCTTTGGCGCATCCGGATGTAAAAGCCATGTAGCAGCATAGTGGGTGTCGGAAATTTTAAAATACGGCGGTTCTTTTTCAAAATCAATCTTCATCGCGTATTTATTTCTCGCTGCAAATGCATCCCCTTTCGGCGGATGAAGCATATTCGGCGGAGCACCCGGAATTGCATATAGGGTCTCTTCCGTGTGCAGATCCGGCATTGCAGACAACAGTGCCCAGGTATACGGATGCGCCGGATGGTAGAAAATATCTTCACAGGTTCCCACTTCCACGATCCGTCCGGCATACATAACGCATACACGATCTGCAATATTGGCAACCACGCCGAGGTCATGAGTGATGAAAATTACCGACAGATCGTGCTCTCTTTTCATATCATTGATCAGCTCCAGGATTCTCGCCTGAATCGTCACATCGAGAGCTGTCGTCGGCTCATCGCAGATCAGGATCTCCGGATTGCATGCAAGGGCAATTGCAATGACAATGCGCTGCCTCATACCGCCGGAGAACTGGAACGGATATGCCTCATACCGCTCTGCCGCGTTCGGAATTCCAACGACTTCCATCAATTCGATGGCCCTCTGCTTCGCCTTTGACTTTTCAATGGATCCGCTTAAGATCAGCGCCTCTGAGATCTGTTTTCCTATTTTCATGATCGGATTCAGTGCTGACAGAGGATCCTGGAACACCAGTGAGATCCGTTTTCCTCTGATCTTATAAAAGTCTTTTTCCTTATATTTCGCCATATCTTCGCCCTGATACAGAATCGAGCCGCTGTCGATATGGCCGTTCTTTGCAAGAATTCCAAGAATTGCTTTGATCGTAACCGATTTTCCGGAACCGGATTCTCCTACAATCGCCAGTGTCTCACCTTTCATCAAGTCAAAGTTGACATCACGAACCGCATGAACCGTACCTGCGAACGCATGAAAGGAAACAGAAAGATCTTTTACACTTAAAATAGGTTCCATACCATTCGCTCCTTTCCTTATGCACCGCGCTGGGTTGGATCAAATGCGTCACGCAGACCATTTGACAGCATGTTGAATGCGATCATCAGCAGAGAAATCACAACTGCCGGGAAAAACACCTGGTTCGGATACTGCTGCATGATCTTCTGTCCCTGGGATAAAAGGACACCGATCGAGCTTTCCGGTGCACGGATGCCAAGTCCGATATATGCCAGGAAAGACTCGGTAAAAATAGCACCCGGAATTGCAATCATGGCACGTGTAATGATTGGCCCAATGGAATTCGGCAGAATATGCCGGAAGATCAGTGCCATATCTTTCACGCCGAGTGTTCTGGCCGCAAGCACATATTCGCTGCCTTTATAACGGTAAAACTGGGAGCGAATCATTCGGGCTGTGCCAATCCAGTTCTGTACGACAAGGCAAAGAATAATTGACAGCATGCCGGTTCCGAAAAAGAGGATAAATAATGTTACCACTACAATCTCCGGGAATGCACCGATAATCTCGGTAATGCGCATCATAACCATATCGATCTTTCCGCCGTAATATCCCGCAATGGAGCCATAGACAATACCGATAAAAACATTGCAGATTACCGAGATGAACGCAATTACCAGGGAAACACGGGCACCTCGCCACATTCGTACCCACAGATCACGGCCGAGATAATCCGTCCCCATCCAGAAATATGTTCCATCCTCAAGACCGCAGTACTTGTAGTAATCCACTTTGATATCACACATATCCACGCCCTGGACCTTCCGGTAGTTGATGACTTTCAGAATGCTGCCTTCCGGATAACGTGTTGTATCTTCCAGGCTGTCCACACGTCGATTCGTCAGCCATCGGGTTCCATCCAGAATTCCAACATTCTCGAGAACCGGCATTTTGGGCGGAAGATTGATTCGGTTCAGATCCTGGTCATTGTAGTGCCAGTGGCTCATCATTGGCATAAAGATTGCCATGAACAGAATGATCACGATTCCTACAAACGCTACAATGGAGACCTTGCTCCGGCAGAAACGCAGCATTGCATCCTTAAAAAAGCCAATCGGCTTATCCTGGAATGTCGCATCCGCAATGTCATCCTTCATCTGGACAAATTCAAATTGTTCTTTGTCAGCCTGATATTCCGGTACAGCGGAAGAGTAAAATTTTGCCATTATTTCTTCCCTCCCATCCTTACACGCGGATCAACAATCCCGTAAGAAAGATCCACGATGAGTACAGTCACAAGAGATACCACAGAATAAAAGATCAGGGCCGCCAGCGTTACCGTATAGTCCGGCGCATTGATGGACTTTACCATAATACCGCCCATACCGGGAATCGAGAAAATGGTCTCGATTACAAGACTTCCGCCCATAATGCTTGTGAACATCGGCACAATGATATTCATAAGAGGAAGCATGGAGTTTCGGATTCCATGGTTGATCGTTGCCTGACGTTCCGTGAGTCCCTTCGTCTTTGCCAAAAGCATAAAATCTGAGTTGATGGTCTCTGCCAGTTCCGCTCTCAGATATCTTGTCACACGGGCGATCGGTCCGAGAGACAGGGCCATGATCGGAAGAAACAGGCAATAAAATTTATCCCAACCGGATGCCGTAGCATCGTAAATGATCGGAAATAATCCCGCTTTAAATGCCACAAAATACTGAAGCAGGGTGGCGAAGATAAAGGATGGAACTGAGATAAATATGACGACCAGAAACGATATCAGATAGTCTGTCATCGTATTTTTCCGGATTGCCGCCACAATTCCGAGGATAATCCCCAATGGAAGCGATATGATCAGTGAAAAAAAGTTAATATAGAGTGTGACCGGAATCTTTGTCTTGATCACATCCCACACCGGAACATTGACATACATCTTCAGAGATGTTCCCCAGTCGCCTTCCAGAACAAGTCCCTTTAAGAACATTGCATACTGGATCGGGATCGGCTTATCAAGATTATATTTTGCTTCCAGAGCTGTCCTCTGCTCATATGTCATATCTACGGCATCATCGAAGATTCCGCCCGGCATCAGGCGGATCACCATGAAGCCGATGGTAATGATAATAAACAGAGTTACTAACATTGCCAGAATTCGCTGCATAATGTATTTTGCCATATCATTCCCTCCGAGTTTCCTTTTGCGCTTCCTGTAAAGCCCATCGGTTCCTTTTCGCCGCCCGATCACTTCCGTCAGCATAAAATCCGCCTGCCGGCTCGCAGTATCCGGCAGGCAGATGTTTGCAGGTTCATTCAGTTCCCGTCATCGGTTATACTTCTTTATCACTGATCGTGAAACCAAATCCGTAACCCGGAATGTATACATCCGATGGGAGAATGACTTTCGGATTGATCAGATAGTAGCTCGGTGCCTCGTATACCGGGCAGGCTGCTACTTCATCAAGCACGATCTTTTCGATTTCCCTTGTCAGTTCCAGACGGTATGCCGAATCCATTTTTGCTTCCAGATCATAATTGGCTTTTTCCCAAAGTGCATCCACTTCATCATTGTAATATGGTTCGTTCTTGTTCGAATACATGCCGGTGTAAACTTTAAGTCCGTTCCACGGTGCCGCTGTACTGGTATTCCATCCTCTCCACTGAAGTTCAAAGCTGTTCGGATCTCCATCTTTCCATCCCTTGATGTAGGAGTTTAAGACACCGCTCGGAGCTGCCATCAGCTCCAGAGTAAAGCTGTCTCCAAAGATCTCCGGGAAAGATTTATGTAAGAACTCAGATGCCGCCTTATTGTTGGCACTCGTCTCATTGTACTGCAGGGTCAGGGTCAGACTGGTAAGTCCACATTCTTCCATCGCCTTGTCGTAATACTCCTTGGCAAGTTTCGGATCATACCCGAGATTTTCGGTCAGATATTCCTGTGATTCAGGCATTTCCCGGAATGTCTTGCCGTCAAGACCAAGGCACTTGCTCGCAACGAGATAATTAGCCGGAATTCCATTTGTCATTTTTGCAATGCTCTGACGGTCCACTGCATAGAACAACGCTTTTCTGAAGTTCAGATTTCCAAGGATTCCATTGTTATTAGTATTTCCGTGGTTAATCGTAAGGGTCTGGATGGAGGTTGCCGGTGCTACCTTGATGCTCGGATCATCCACATACTGTTCAATCGCCTCCGGGCTTAATGCGACTTCGTCCAGTTCTCCGTTTAAGTAAAGCTCAAGCGCTGTATTTCTGTCTGCTACAACTTTATAAACATATTCATCCAATTTGATATGGTCTGCAAGAACATAATCCGGATTTTTCTTCATTTTGAAAACGGAACCCGGTACCCATTCTGTCAAAATATAAGCTCCGCAGCTCTTATAAGTGTCTCCCGTGGAACCATATGAAGTCTTCGTCCGGTCTTCATTCATACCGGCCTCATACGTCGGTTTATGTACCAGGTTGGTCCATACATAGTTGAAATGACTCTTGATATCGGCTGCTGTAACTGGAGCATCTAACTCGAGGCCAAGCATATAATCGCCATTTCTCTTGATTCCCACTTCGTCCCAGGAGACTTTGTTTTCTGTCCCCTGAAGATAATAATCTGTAGCCTTTGTGATCGTAATATAATCACTTGCAAGCTGGGATGCACGGTTATTTACCATAAGGGGATCCAGACACATCTGGAAGGAATAGATCACATCATCCACATTGATTGAATCTCCATTCTCCCATTTCGCATTTTCACGGATCTTGATCTGCCAGATTTTTCCATCCGCATCTACCTGCTCTGGTTCACTTTCTGCCAACTCCGGAATATACTCAAATGATTTTCCGTCCGCGGTCGGATACTGTCGATACAGCAGAAGTGTTGTTGGTTTGATCACATCCGCACTTGCACTTAACGTGTAGATATGGCTGTTTAATGTATCAATATCCGTCGTCATATAGTCGTTAAATACTTTCGGTCCTGTCTGTGCAGCTGCCGTTGTCTCTGCCGCCGTTGTCTCAGTAACCGTTGTATCGGAGTCTCCCGGGTTCTTCGGTTCGCTGCTGCACCCTGCAAGGGTTCCGATCACCATCGTGCATGCTAACAATGCTGCAATTGTCCTTCTCTTCATATCGTTTCCTCCTTTTTTATTTCAGGACCTCCAAACAGGCCTTCCATCTCGCCCATTTTCATTCCATTGGAATTTCTCCCAGCTGTTGACATTTATATGAATCTCATTATAATAAATTCCATATGCACGACATCAATTCAGCGAAAGGATGGTCCCTTATGTCATCATCGTTCCGGAAAAGTTTTCTGACTCATCTTCTAATTGGAGGAGTCATTGGAATTCTCTATTTTATTTTCAGTCACAGTTCTTTTTTTATGAACCGACTCATCAACTCCTTGTTTCTTGCCAGTTTCTTTCCCCTTATCTTTGGAGGTCTCCGATTTGTTAAAAATCTCGGAACCTTTGACCTGTTTATTTACAGCCATCGAAAACTCTGGAAGTACGGGAAACACCATGAAAAATTTGAAGAAGAAAATAAGAAGATTGCCCCGGCTTCCACACCTGAACTCGGATCCTACTACGAATACCGCAATTCCAGGAACGTATTTCCATCCTGTGCGGGACCGGTTCTGGCCGGCAGCTTATATCTCATTCTGTCGCTGTTTTTGACACTCTGTACCTTGTAGAAAGCTTTGCATATTTTTGTGTTTTCACGAATTATCAAACAATTTACATGGATTATCATTGTTTTAAATTTATTTCTGCATTCATTATAACTTTTCAGAATATGGCTGGCAAGGTAATTTCCGCATTTCCGAAGTCTCATTTCTATTTTCCGGCACAAAAAAATCGATTAGGTTGATTCACCCGTTTTTTTTTCTGTAAATCAACCTAATCGAAATCTGCGTTCTTTGCCAGCCCGATGTTCGCTGTGCAGCTCTTTTTTAATCGAAAACGGAAAAATATCCCGGGTAGGAAACGTAGGTCCTGTTCCCGCGGACTGCGAAGTGATCGATGCTGCCGGAAGAGTGGTGACTCCAGGCCTCGTGGACGCCCACTGCCATATCGGACTCTGGGGAACCGCCAGTTCCGCGGAAATGGACGGAAATGAAAATACCAGTCCAGCTCTTCCCGGACTCCGCGGAATTGACGCTCTGAAATGGAATGACGCCACCTTCGACGTTGCAGTTCGTCACGGCGTTACTACGGTCGTTACCGGCCCCGGAAGTTCCAATATTATAGGAGGAACGTTCACAGCCGTAAAAACCGCCGGAAAAAATCCCGACTCCCGCGTCATCTGTCAGGAAATCTGTATGAAGATGGCCCTCGGTGAAAACCCAAAAGTCAATTACGGCAGGAGGAACATGGCACCAAAAACGAGAATGATGAGTGCTGCCATTATGAGGGAACAACTCTTCCGAGCGAAGGAATACTATAGAAACTATCAGGAACACGGAGAGGACCCTGATTTTCCATTCGATTTTCATATGCATTCTTTAATGCGGGTCTTCGACGGTATGCGTGTCAAGATCCATGCACACCAGGCGGATGATATCCAAACTGCGATCCGGATCGCCAATGAATTCCATCTTCGTTTTTCCATTGAACACTGCACCGACGGCTATCTGATCATCGATGACCTTGTGAGAAATCATGTTCAATGCCTTCTCGGTCCTACCGTAGGAGGAAAAGGAAAAATCGAAGCCAGAAATAAAACTTTTGAAGCAGGGCAGATTCTGGAGAACGCCGGAATCACGTTCGGCTTGATCACTGATGCGCCTTTCGTTCCGATTGAAGGTCAGCTTCTGCAGGCTGCTCTCTATGTCAAGAACGGACTTTCCCGGGAAATGGCTTTAAAATGTCTCACCATCAATAACGCCATCATTACCGACATTGACTCCCGTGTCGGCAGTCTGGAACCTGGAAAAGATGCGGATGTCGTGATCTGGGACGTAGAACCATTGGCAACTCTGAGTCAGGTCGGTATCGTTATCATCGACGGTCAGATTGCATACAGGAGAAAGGCAGGTGAAAGCAATGTTGATTATCAGAAACTGTAATCTGATCAATATGGCCGGAATCTACGAAGAAAAAAAAGATCTGGTTGTGGAGAATGGAAAGATTCTCGATATCTGTGATAACGCCGTGAGCAAATATAATGTAGGACATGTCAGTATCGATGCCTGCGGACACTATGTGACTCCGGGGTTTGTAGAACCTCACTGTCAATTAGGAGTGCGCGAACAGGTCTTTCGTTTTGAGGGAGATGATTCCGATGAGTCCACGGATCCAATTCTTCCGCAGCTCCGTGCGTTAGACGCCATCAATCCTGCCGATGAGGGCTTTCAAATGGCACTTGCCGGCGGAGTCACCACGGCAGTCACCTGCCCCGGAGATGCAAATCTCATCGGCGGAACATGTGCCGCTATCAAGACCTCCGGTAAAACAGTCTCCGAAATGACGATGGTGCCTGAGCTTGCTTTTCACATGTGCCTAACGGATGATGTCAGAACGACCTATTCCAGCAAACGTGCCCCAAAAACAAGGCTTGCCAGTGCCGCTCTGATCCGTGAAGCATTGATGAAAGCAAAAAATTACCACACGCTCTGGAAACTGTCCGAAGCGGATCCATCCAGGAAAGCGCCGAAATTCGACATGAAGCTTCATTCCCTCATGCGCGTGTTTGATGGGATGCCTGTCAAGATCACCGCAAAGAGAAGCCATGATATGACCACCGCCATTCGCATTGCCGAGGAATTCGAACTCAATTATATCTTGGAAGACTGTACCGAAAGCTGGCTGATTCCGGATATTCTAAAAAAACATCAGGTGAACTGCGTGGTTGGCCCATCTTATGGACAAAAAAGTAATGAAAGCCGCTACCGTGACCCTATCGTTGGTTCTGTACTTGAGGAACACGGCATTACCTTTGCCTCATCCACCGCTCATCCGCGAATGAATATTGAGCTGGCTGCGATTCATCTGACACTCATGTACAAAAAAGGGCTTACTGCTATGGCAGCTCTGGAATCTGCCACCATCAACGCAGCCCGTTTCTGTGGACTTGACCAGAGAGTCGGCAGTCTGGAACCTGGAAAAGATGCCGATATCGTCATCTGGGACGGCTATCCGCTAGACTACTATTCCTCCGCCTCTACGGTTCTGATCGAAGGAAAAGTCGTATACCAAAAATAGCTCTTACCCTACAGGAGGTATTTCCCTATGAATCAGAATAAGTTAAAAATTATTGAGACCATTGACAAGATGCAAAATGAACTTCTGACACTTTCCCATCAGATCCATGATCATCCGGAACTGGGATTCCAGGAACATCAGGCTGTAGGATTTATCCGCACATTTTTAAAAGGCCATGGGTTCGAGGTTGAAACCCCTTATTGCGGACTTGACACATCTTTCAAAGCAGTAAAAAAAGGAAAGCATGCAGGACCGAGAATCGCGTTTCTCGCAGAATATGATGCCCTTCGCGGAATCGGCCACGGTTGCGGTCACAATATTATTGCGACCTGTGCTGTCGGTGCATTTTCCGGTCTTGCCGCTCTCATGGACAACTATGATGGGGAAATCTCCATTATTGGCACCCCTGCGGAGGAAGGCGGTGCCGGTAAAGTGATTCTTTTAGAGCGCGGCGGTTTTCATGATACCGATTATGCGCTTATGATGCATCCGTCAGGAGGCGGATCGAATCTTGTAGGAAGAGGGGGACGCGCTGCCACAACCATCCGCGTCGCTTTCCACGGAAAAGCAGCCCACTCTTCTGCACCTTCGAACGGGATTAACGCGCTCAGTGCTGCAATCCATGTATTCAACCAGATTGATCTGATGCGTCCCACATTCCAGATTCAGGATAATATCAACGGTGTTATTTTAGAAGGTGGAACAGCTGCCAATGTCATTCCTGCACTCGTCCGGTGTGAATTTAATCTCCGAGCGGAAACCATGATACGAATTGAGTTTCTTATTGATCTCGTGAAATCCAGCATTGAACGGGCAGAATCCCTGACCGGAGCCAAGGCAGAGGTGGTTGTAGAACCGATCTACGCGGAACGCTACCCGAATAAGCCTATGTGCGAAGCTTTCAAAAATAATATGGAGTCTCTCGGAATTCACATGACCTGGCCAACACCGGGAAAACTGTACGGTTCTTCCGATATCGGAAATGTTTCGATTAAAATTCCGGCAATCCACGATTATCTGTCGATCACTGATGATAAAACGATTCAAAGTCACTCAAAAGCTTATGCAGACGCAGCCGCCTCACCGCAAGCCGATGAAATCTGCCTGAAGGGAGCCAAGGGTCTGGCCATGACTGCCCTGGATATCCTGGAAGACAGCAAATTCCGTGATGAGATCAACGCTTTCCATGATGCACAGGTGCCGGAACGATATCATGAAAAGTAACGAATCCCATCCCAGTAATTGAAAGAAAGACAGAAAGGCAAAATAAGTCCTCTATCTGCGGATTTCTCCGTGAATAGGGGACTTATTGAAACTTTAAGATCCTAAATCCCGCATAAAATAAGGGATTTCGAACCTTCTACTCCGTGTCCTCCTCCAGCGTATACGGAGTCACCTGATATACGTAGTAGTTCAGCCAGTTCGTATACAGCGTGTTCGCCATATTTCTCCACATAAGCGGAGGAACGGAGAACGGGTCATCATGCTCATAGTAGTGGACCGGAAGCGCCGGATTTAAGCCTTTGTTGAGGTCGCGGTGATACTCGTTGTTTAAGGTCATACGGTCGTACTCCGGGTGGCCCTGAACGAAGATCTGGCTTCCGTCCTGGTTCATGACAAGGAAGACACCTGCCTCATCGGATTTAGCGAGGAGCCGGAGTTCCGGGTGCTTTAAAATATCCTCCTCGCGGACTTCCGTGTAGCGGGAATGCGGGCACTTGAAATAATCATCAAAGCTTCTTAAGAGCGGAACACGCTTATCCAGCGCTTTCTGTGTATACACACCGGAAAGCTTTTCTTTTCTTAAGTGTTTCGGGATCCCGTAATGGTAATAGAGTCCCGCCTGGGCACCCCAGCAGAGGTGCATGGTGGATGTCACATGGGTCTTGCTCCACTCCATGATCCGGGTCAGCTCTTCCCAGTAGTTGACCTCCTCAAACTCCATCAGTTCCACCGGTGCGCCGGTGATGATCATTCCGTCGAAATGTTTCTTCTTGATCTCCGGGAATGTCACATAAAACTTATTTAAGTGGCTGGCGGAGGTGTGGGTGGACTCATGGGTGGACATGGTCATGTAAGTGCACTCCACCTGCAGAGGTGTATTGGACAGAGCTCTTAAAAGCTGGGTCTCCGTGTCCTCCTTCAACGGCATGAGATTTAAGATCAGGATCTCTAATGGACGGATATCCTGGCTCTCCGCGCGGTCCTCGTCCATAATGAATACATTTTCGCTCTCAAGGATCGCTCTTGCCGGCAATCCATTCTGTATTTTAATCGGCATTTTCTTCTTCTCCTATCATCTTCAGAAAATCCGCTTCGGAAAGGATCGGAATGCCAAGTTCTCTTGCTTTCTTATTCTTTGACGAATTGGATGTCACATCATTATTGATCAGATAACTTGTCTTTGCTGATACGGAACCGGCAGCCTTTCCGCCCAGAGATTCTATTTTTTCCTGAAGCTCCTTCCTGTTCGCGAAACGCTCCACGGAACCGGTGATCACAAATGTCTTCCCGGCTAATGTCTGCTCCTCGTTCCTGACTTCCTTTTCGAACGTAAGGTCTGCCAGCAAATGATCCAGTGTCTCGTTGTTCCTGTCATTCTTAAAGTACGTCACCCACGCATCCGCAAGCACGCCGCCGATTCCATCAATAGAGTACAGCTCTTCCGCGCCAGCCTTCCGCATGGCATCCAGATTGAAATCGAAATGCCGGCAGATCACCTTCGCGTTGGCGAGACCGATCCCTGCGATTCCGAGACCAAAGATCAGCCGCGGCAGTGTGGTGTGGGACGCAGTCTTTGCGGCCTCGATGAGGTTCTCGTAGGACTTCTCGCCGAATCCCTCCATAGTCACGATGGCATCCCGGTGACGGTCCAGATGGAAGATATCATCGAATTCATGGATGAATCCCGCCGCGATGAACTTCTCAAGCGTCATCTCGGAGAGACCATCGATATTTAAAGCGTCACGGCTCACAAACAGATCAAAGCTCTTGATCTTCTTCGCCTGGCATTCCGGGTTCGTACAGTAGAGGGATTTCACATCGTTCAGGCTGCGGATCTCCGTCTTTCCGCCGCAGACCGGGCAGATCTTCGGGATATCCCGGACACCGCTTCTTGTGAGGTCATCCGCGATCTGCGGGATGATCATGTTCGCCTTGTAGACTGTGATCCGATCCCCGGCCCCAAGCTCCAGACCTTCCATGATGCTGATGTTGTGGACGCTGGCCCGGCTCACCGTCGTTCCTTCCAGCTCCACGGGCTCAAACACGGCAACCGGGTTGATGAGTCCTGTTCGCGACGCGCTCCACTCGATATAGGAGAGCGTCGTCTCCTGGATCTCATCGGCCCACTTGAAGGCGATGGAATCTCTCGGGAATTTCGCAGTGCGCCCCAGGGACTGACCGTAGGCGATATCGTCATATAACAGCACGAGGCCGTCGGACGGGATATCGTAGTGCTCGATCTTTTCCGCGAATCCATGGACCGCCCCGGAAAGAGTCTCCGCGGTGACTTCCACGAATTCCACGGTCTCAAATCCAAGTCTGGACAGCCATAAGAACTGCTCTTTTCTTGAATTCTTAAAGTCCACGCCGTCCGCCCGCACCAGGGCAAATGCCATAAACTGGACATTTCTCGATGCTGTGATCCCGCTGTTTAACTGGCGGACGGAACCGCTGCAGAGATTTCGCGGATTCTTATACTTTGCGTCCACGTCGGCGATGGAATCGTTCAGCTTTTCGAAATCAGAATAGCTGATCACCGCCTCACCGCGTAGGATCAGCTGCCCCTTGTAGGGGATCGTTGTCGGGATATTGATGAATGTCCGGGCGTTCGGCGTGATGACCTCGCCGATCTCGCCGTTTCCCCGGGTAACTGCCTTTGCGAGAACGCCGTCCTCATATGTCAGCACCACGGTGAGTCCGTCCATCTTCCAGGATAAAAGTCCCGTCTGTCCGCCGAGCCACTCCCTGAGCTCGTCGACGCTTTTCGTCTTATTTAAGGAAAGCATCGGCCGCTCATGGCGCTCTTTCGGGAGTTCGCTTAAGACCTCATATCCGACTTTCTGGGTCGGACTTCCCGCAAACACGGTTCCCGTCTCCTGTTCCAGCTTCAGGAGCTCGTCGTAAAGCCTGTCATATTCGAAGTTGCTCATGATCTCGCGGCTCTCCTGGTAGTAGGCCTTCGCAGCCTCGGAGAGAATCGGGATCAGCTCCTTCATCCTCTTGATCTTGTCGTCCATATTTTATGCTCCTTGCGCTCCGGCGCACCCGGTTTCCAGCTTTCCGGGGATGCGGGGGCTTTCTTTTCCGGCTTTATTTCACCGTCCTGACGGACATTTCTCCATATTTTTCCGGTTCCGGTCTTTTTCTCGAACGTTTTTCCCTCGTTATTTTTATCTGACGGCTTTCTTCCGCCAGGCTTTCCCTGATATCCTGAGCTTCCCGGCTTTCTTTCTCTCTTCGCCGGATCCACAATCTTTCCAAGTTTTGCGGCTTCCCTCGCCGGAAGGTTTGTGGAACCTTCCACCATACGCATCAGGTCACCCAGTTCTTTTTCCGTCAGTTCCCGGTATTCTCCGCGCTTTAATGTACCCAGCTGGAGATTCATGATACGCACGCGCTTTAAATTCATTACATGATAATCCAGCGCACGGCACATTCGGCGGATCTGGCGGTTTAAGCCCTGGGTCAGGACGATATGGAAGGTGTGGCTTCCGGTCTTCCAGGCGCGGCACGGCTTCGTGGTCACATCCAGGTCCTCGATCCGGACGCCCTCGCACATCTGTTTTAAAAATTCTTCCGTCACCGGGTGGTTGACAGCTACCGCGTACTCTTTCTCATGAGCATTTCCACCGCGGAGGATCTTGTTGACGATGTCGCCCTGATTTGTCATGAGGAGAAGTCCCTCGGAGTCCTTATCGAGACGTCCGACCGGGTAGATCCTCTGTGGGTAATTTAAAAATTCCACGATGTTTTCTGCATGATCCTTGTCGGAAGTCGTACAGACGATTCCCCTCGGCTTATTCACGATCAGAAATACCGGTTTTTCCTTCTCGCCCACCGGCTTTCCATCACAGACCACCTTCTGTCCCGGCCGTATCTGCATTCCCATCACGGCGATCTCGCCGTCCACACGAACCTTCCCTTCCTCCACAAGTCTGTCTGCCTCTCTTCTCGAACAGACTCCAGCGTCACTCAGATATTTATTTAAACGAATCGTTCCTTCCAATCTACTTCTCCCTTTTATTCATAATTTATGATCCAAAATTTATCCTTTCGCCCATTATATCGTTTCTGAGGGGCGAATGCAAGAAAAAAACGCCTGTCAATCCGGGACATTTCCCAGATCTGGCAGACGCTTTCCTGTCTCACTGCCCCGGTATCCCGGGACATCAAAAAATGCATCTGATAGGAATCGAACCTACGCACGCGGCTCCGGAGGCCACTGCTCTATCCACTGAGCTACAGATGCATCTCTAATAGTATACAATAATTTTCTGATTCATGCAAGAGGATGAGAATTATTTTTTTGTATATTTTTTCACTCAATTTTTCTAAACTAAGGATGCATGCGTCCTGGCACCTTCCGGAGTCCCGCGCGGTCGCTTGCGATGATCTGCATCTTCGCATAAATGCGCGGCAGTTCCAGGGGCACTGCTTTTCCATTTCCCGGCTGCCGCGCTTTTCATATTTTTAATGCTTTCTTGAAAACAGATAGTAGGACGGAGTACGGTTTGCGCAGTCCTCTGCAAGAACTTTCAGGCTGCAGTAAACAAAACCATCTACGGCTCTCGCTTTTCCATCCCTGCCCGGCTCCTCATATTTTCCTTCTTTATAGGACGGATCCAGAATGCACGCCTCATTGTCATCGGCCGATACAACGAGGATGTAATGTCCTCCATGAGTGAACACCCCGGTATACCCTTCCCGGCCTCCGCCGGAATTTGCGATGGCGAGTCCGCCTTTTGCCAGGTGCGCCTTCAGTTCATTCAGATCACTCGTTTCCCCATAATTCAGGTTAAACTTTTCCGCAACGACGGGGCCCAGGATCTTCAGGCTCGTTCCGATCTCACGGTTCGCGCCAACCTCATTGGATAATTTCAGGCAGTCTGTGAGTTCATAGGTTGACAGAGTCAGCGCATCCACCATCATGCACAGACAGCTCGGTCCGCAGCCTGCTGCAGCCACATTCCGCTTCTCCTCCGGCACTCCGCCGTGGTCTAAATTATGTTCATAGGGGATATCTCTGTGTTCTAACTGATTGATATATTTCATTACAACTGCTCCTTCCGATTGCCGCATGTACCATGCTTTTGATTTTCCTATCGTACCACCGGAATCTTAAAACAACAAGATGTATTTTTTATTTCCCGGCTGCTGTCCGAGCCTTTTGCAGATGATCACCGATTTTCCCCATATTCCTGCGCGCCTCATTGATTTTTCTTCCCGATTCTGCTACAATGGCATGGAACTTTTTGATAAGAGCGCACAAACAGGAGATATAGAAAAATGAATGTAACAGATTTTAATTTTGAACTGCCGCCGGAACTGATCGCGCAGGATCCGCTTGAGGACCGCGCTGCTTCCAGGCTGCTTGTATTAGATAAAAAGACCGGCGAGATGGAACACCGCCATTTCCGCGATATTTTACAATACCTGAAAAAGGGTGACTGCCTCGTTATCAACGATACAAAAGTTATCCCGGCACGTCTCATGGGACATAAGATCGGGACAGACGCAGGAATCGAAGTTCTCCTTTTAAAGAGAAAATCCGACAATGTCTGGGAGACCCTTGTAAAACCGGGTAAGAAGATGAAAGTCGGCGCGGAAGTTTCCTTCGGTGACGGACTTTTAAAGGGAAAGGTTATCGATGTGGTCGATGAGGGAAACCGACTGATCCAGTTTGAGTATGATGGAATTTTCGAGGAGATCCTCGATAAGCTTGGCCAGATGCCGCTGCCGCCATATATCACTCACCAGTTAAAGGATAAGAACCGTTATCAGACTGTATATGCCAAGAACGAGGGTTCTGCGGCTGCTCCGACAGCAGGTCTGCATTTCACCAAAGAACTTTTACAGGAGATCGAGGAGATGGGCGTTAAAATCGCTCATGTAACTCTCCATGTCGGTCTCGGAACCTTCCGCCCGGTAAAGGTCGATACCATCGAAGAGCACCATATGCACTCTGAATTCTATATGGTAGAAGAATCCGAGGCGAAGAAGATCAACGATACAAAGGCAAACGGCGGACGTGTGATCTGCGTTGGAACCACAAGCTGCCGTACCCTGGAATCCGCAACCGGTGATGACGGGATCTTAAAGGCTGGAAGCGGCTGGACCGAGATCTTTATCTATCCGGGATACAAATTCAAGATCCTGGACTGCCTGATCACAAACTTCCATCTTCCGGAATCCACACTCGTCATGCTCGTGTCCGCACTCGCAGGACGGGAACATATCCTGAATGCATATCAGGAGGCGATCAAGGAGCGGTACCGGTTTTTTAGTTTTGGAGACGCGATGTTTATTCGCTGATGTATGTTAAATTTACGTTCTGCATATCATATCATGCCATAGGCTAAAGAGATGTGACTCCTTTATTCGAGTGACAAAGCAAAACCCCCGGTGCAGCCACACCGGGGGTTTTCCATCTTCCTGTCACCAGTATAGAAGGCGGTAACATCTCGCATTTATAGCATGTTAAGAATATTTATCATAAATACTCAAGTATCAATCTAACGGAAATACCACCGTAAGAAGCATCTTAAAATCTTCCTTCGCGAATACCGCATGCGGCTTCTTCGCCGGCATTACGAGAACATCTCCGGCTTTGCAGATATGCTCTGCACCGTCTACGGTAAACTGACCGACGCCATCGATCACATGTACCATGGCATCGCCGATGGAATCGTGGGTGCTGATCTCCTCGCCTTTGGAGAACGCGAATAATGTCAGGCTGACCGCCTTGTTCTGGGCGAGAGTCTTGCTGACGATCTGACCCGGTTCTGCGTGGATCTGGTCCGCGAGATTTAAAACTGTTTCATGATCGATATTTTTGATAAAAGCCATTTTTCTTTTTCCTTTCCACCTGGATCTTCCCATGATCTATCTCATTATTTTACCACGATATTTCCCTTTTGTATGTTGTAAATACAACTATTTTTTGCCTGCATGTCAATTTCAGAGGGCGATTCTTGTGAATCATCACGATTGATTTTCGAACAGGATTTCGTTAGAATACACCTATCCTTTCATTTTACATCCCATGGCTGTCCGGCATCCTGATTTTTAGCCGAATCAATCTAAGCAGTATGAATATCTGCTTCCCGCCGGGCGGCCGCAAAAAACATTCTAATTTCTATTGTTCAAGTCATGAAAACAAATCTATCGATCTAAAAACACATCAGGAGGTATTACAATGAACTACGAAGAATTCTGTGCCGCACTGCAGGAGGAACTTTTTAACAGGCTGGACACCAGCTGCTCGATCCACAGAGAACGTGTGCTCAAAAACAACGGCGTTGTGCTTGATTCCCTGGCTATCTTAAGATTGGAAAAACACTGTTCCCCCGTGATCTCCCTGGAGATGCTGTATGAACAGTTTGAAAAAGGCCGCACGCTGGCAGAACTCTGTGAATATATGATATCGATCACTGACACACAGCTTCCTGTTTCCGTGACAAGTCTCACTTCCTTAAGCAGTTTTGAGGAATTCCGTGACCAGATCACCTGGCGGCTTATCTCCCGCGATAAAAATAAGGAGCTGTTAAAGACAATTCCCTGGATCCCTTTCCTGGATCTCGCGGTGATCTTCTCCCTGATCATCGAATCTGAAGGTGAGACCCAGATCAGCTCTGTCGTCACGAACACGGTATCTGCTTCCTGGAATGTGACAGCAGGAGAACTTTTTGTGCTCGCAAAAGAAAATACACCTCGGATCTTTCCTGCAAGTTTCCGCCGCCTTGAAACAGTGATCGAGGAATATTTCCCAGGAGCTACTGACTTTGTGCACGAAGACTGCCCTGTTCCGACGCTCTATGTCCTCACAAACGATGCCGCGCACAACGGTGCCGCCTGCGTCCTCTATCCTGATAAATTAAAAGACCTCGCGGACGAGTTTGGAAGTGATCTTCTCATCCTTCCATCCAGTATCCACGAGGTCCTGATCATCGCTGATTCAGAAAATTTTACGGAACCTGATTATCATGTTTTCTGCAATACGATCAAAAATGTCAACCGCGAATCGATCCAGCCGGAAGACTTTCTCTCTGATAACATGTACCTGTATCGCAGGGAAACGGATAACCTGCAGATCTTTACGGAAGTTCCTTGTGATTCTTCCGTAGACTCGGCTACATGTGTTTAAGTGCAGGCAAACGTTGCTGCACAGCACACATTCTACCGCCTTCAATTTCGTCTCGCATGACTTCCTTCATGATAAAGATGTACAAGGTTGACAACAGAATCTGTGATAAAGATTGCCAGAGCGATCGCGCCTGCCGTGTGAAGCGTCGAGATTAGGTAATGGGTTGAAAGTGTCTGGTCTCCCTGGATCAGGTAATATACTGTACGGTAGATTCCTGCTCCGGGCACAGACGGAAGGATTCCTGCGATGAGGAATACCGTCACCGGTGCTTTCATGATCCTGGCAAGAATATGGCTCAAAAATGCTACCGCGAGGATCGAAAAGAACGCGGCCTGGAGTGTTGAATGAGTCAGATTATTGATCATTAAATATGCCCACCAGGCAAATCCGCCGGAAAAAGCCGCGTACGGAAGAAACTTTTTCGGAGTCTCCGTCAGAATGGAGAACATCGCGACCGCCCAGAACGCGCTGAATACCTGTATGATCATAAGAGTCCTCCTTCCATGCTGCGGGCTACAAGAAGTCCCGCACCAACTCCAAACGCAACTGCAAGTCCCACAACGATCGCTTCCAGAATTCTGGCGGATCCGGCTGCGTAGTCCCCGTTTAAGGTATCACGGATCGCCGTTGTAAACGTTACTCCCGGGACAAGCGGCATGACAGCGCTGACGATAATCGTATCTGAATTCAGTACCGGATAAGAATGGCAGATCGTCATAGCTGAAAACGCAAGCACAAACGCTCCAAACGCGTTAAAGCAGAAATCGTTGAATTTCAAGGTTTTTCCAATCCATACGGCTACTGCAAGACAGACACCAACTACCGTTGCCGCCAGAAAGTCTCCCAGGGAGCCGCCGAACATAGGCGCAAAGAACGCCGAAACACCAACATATCCCAGTCCCTGAGTCAGCCAGTCATACTGGACCGTCTTTGGTGCCTGGATCTCCTGCAGTTGTCTTAGCGCCTCCTCCACCGTGATCTTTCCCTCACAGAAATGGCGCGATACATCGTTTACCAGGCAGATCCGGTTGATGCTGGTGCATCTGGCCGCAACACGCTTGACGCGGGTCAGCGGTTCCTTATTTGGATCGCTCAGCGTGACAAAGATTCCCGTTCCATATACGATCGTTTCCGTCTGTTCGTACTCCGATCGTTTCAGCATATGATTCATGGTGTCTTCCACCCTGTAGATCTCCGCTCCGCTGACAAGCATGAGCTCACCCGCCAGCACCACAGCTTCCAGCAGTGTTTTTTCGTTCATTTATTACCCCTTTTTTTAACCCCTTTTGTTTTTATAACCGCTATATAACCCATTTGCTGCAGGATCCACTATTATAAATCTTCTGCCAGGCATGGCAGCAGTTATAGTTTCAAGATTTTTTTGATCAGAACAGGCGGCTTCCGATCTGGAATACAAGAAATGCCGCCGACCAGGCAAGCACAAGCTGGAACATGACCATCCCCAGTGTCCATCTCCAGGACTGTGTTTCCCTCTTGATCGTCGCGATCGTCGCAATACACGGTGTATAGAGAAGGCAGAATACCATGAGCGCATAAGCGTTCACTGCTGTGAATCCTGTTCCCCCAAGGATTCCTGAGAGTTCCGCCATTCCCGCTGCAGAATTGATATTGCCGATCCCATAAAGAACAGACATACTCGAAACAACGACCTCCTTTGCGGAGATTCCGGAGATCAATGCTACCGCGATCTGCCAGCTTCCAAGACCAACCGGCTTTAGTACCGGCACAAGGATCTGTCCGAATTTTGCCGCAAAGCTGTCCGCCACATCAGAAATAAATCCCGCCGGTCCAACATTCATGACAAACCACAGGATGATCGATGCCAGAAAGATCGTTGTCCCCGCCTTTGTCAGGTAATCTTTTATTTTTTCCCAGACATAGATCGCCACAGTTCTGAGATTCGGAATCTTATATTCCGGAAGTTCGATCAGAAGAGCATTCTCAGTTTTATCGTCTGTCGTTCTATGTACAATAAGCGCGATGAGGATCGCCATGGCAATCCCCACCAGATAAAGGGAATATGCCACTAACATTGCCGATTTCGGGAAGAACATATCCGCCAGCAAAACATAGATCGTAAGTCTCGCTGAGCAGGACATAAACGGTGTGATAAGGATCGTCTTCAAGCGGTCTCTCTGATTCTCCAGCGCCCTGGTCGCCATGACCGCGGGAACTGTACAGCCAAATCCCAGCAGCATCGGCAGAAACGCACGACCGGAAAGTCCGACCATCCCCATAGTCTCATTCATGACATAGGCGACTCTTGCCATGTATCCGCTGTCCTCCAGGAACGCAAGCGCAAGGAAAAGGATAAAGATGTTTGGAAGAAATGTCAGGATTCCTCCAACTCCCGCCAACGCACCATCAACGACCAGGGAGATCACCCAGTCGGAAGCTCCCGCTGAATGAAGCCCGGACAAAACACCGAGCGACAGCAGTTCCAGTCCCTGTTCAAAGTATCCTTTCAGAAAATCCCCGACTGTGAATGTCAGGAAAAAGACTAATGCCATAATTCCAAAGAACGCTGGAATTCCCAGGATCGGATGAGTCAGGATCTTATCCACCTGATCTGTCATATGAGATTTTTCTTCTTTATTAAACAGACATTCCTTGATTACCGATTCCACGTAATCGTATTTTTCATTGATAACCTCTTTTTCGAAGCTTCTCGGCACGATCTGTTTCAGTTCGACCGGATGGTCCTTCAGGACTTCCTTGTCATATTCGAGCATCTTGATCGCATGCCAGCGCAGATTTGTGAGATCCGGATACTTCTCCCGCAGAAGGTCTTCTACCCGCTGGATCCGATCCTCGATCTCCCTGTCATAGCGGACGATCACGCCCTGGGGACCTTCCTCATAATGATGTACCACAGCGTGCATCAGCACGTCAAGTCCTGTGCGCTTTCTCGCGGAGACTGGAACCACAGGGATCCCGCCAAGCATCTCAGGAAGTCTGTGAAGGTCAATCTCCATTCCACGCTCTTCGATGATATCCATCATATTGAGAGCCAGAATGACTGGTTTCTTTAATTCTAAAAGCTGCATCGTCAGATAAAGGTTCCTCTCCAGAGATGATGCATCTACAACGTTGACAATTACGTCCACGTCATCTTCTTCAATGCACCTTCTTGTGACGAGTTCCTCCATTGTATATGAAGTAAGACTGTAGATTCCAGGCGTATCGATCACACGGATTTTCCGCCCTTTATAGCTCGTCTCTCCTTCCATCCGCTCGACCGTAACGCCGGGCCAGTTTGCGACCTTTAATTTTGCTCCCGTAAATGCATTGAACAGCGTAGTCTTTCCACAGTTCGGATTTCCTACAAAACAGACTGTGATCGGTCTCTCTCCTGTGCTCATGATGCCGCCTCCTCTTTTACCTCAATTCCACCGGTAATTCTTCTTCCCAGTGCAAGGCGGGTTCCACGGACTTTGATGATCATGGTTCCGCTGTTTTTCTTATTCATCACAAGAAGAGGCGTATTCTCATTTACCCCCAGCGCCTCTAAACGCCGGTTAATTGCCTCATCCACATGGACTGACTCGACCATATATGTCGCGCCAATATTTCCTTCATATAGTTTCATCCTGTGTCCATCCTTCATTATCATAATTGACAGAGCCGACTCTGTCATCTGGAAATATTGTATTCTTGTTGAGAATAATTGTCAATAAGTGTATCCTGGCACATTCGTCCGCCCGGTGCGGGCAGTAGTTACCAATCATCTTAATTTTTCTCCAGTTCCAGCAGCATCTGCTTCACTTCCTTCATCCGGTCACGCAGCTTTGCGGCCTCTTCGAAATTCAGTTCTGCTGCCGCCTGGCGCATCTTCTTTGTGAGTTCCTTTGCAAGCTTCTCCAGTTCCCTTGCGTCCATGGATTCCGGATCTTTCCTGAACTCTTCTTCGCCGGCACTGGCAGCCTTGGAGATTGCGATCAGATCACGGACCGCTTTCTTTATGGTCTGCGGAGTGATTCCGTGCTCCTCATTGTACTTCTGCTGGATCTCACGTCGGCGGTTCGTCTCGTCGATGGCGGCCCGCATGGAATCAGTAATGGAATCCGCATACATGATCACATGGCCTTCGGCGTTTCGCGCGGCACGTCCGATCGTCTGTATCAAGGATGTCTCCGAACGGAGGAATCCTTCCTTATCCGCATCCAGGATCGCCACAAGTGTGATCTCCGGGATATCGAGTCCCTCTCTGAGGAGGTTGATTCCCACAAGAACATCAAAGACATCCAGACGCATATCGCGGATGATCTCGGCGCGCTCCAATGTGTCGATATCCGAGTGCAGATATTTTACGCGGATCCCGGCTTCCCTGATATAATCCGTAAGATCTTCCGCCATACGCTTTGTAAGCGTTGTGATCAGGACCTTGTTGTGTTTTTCTACTTCTTTATTGATCTCTCCCACAAGATCATCGATCTGTCCCTCCACTGGTCGCACGGAGATCTCCGGATCAAGAAGTCCTGTCGGGCGGATGATCTGCTCCGCGCGGAGAAGTTCATGGTCCGCCTCGTAAGTGGACGGGGTTGCGGACACGAACATCATCTGATTGATATGGGTCTCAAACTCCTCAAAATTCAATGGGCGGTTATCCAGGGCAGACGGCAGGCGGAATCCATAATCCACCAGTGTCTTCTTTCTCGACCGGTCACCGAAATACATGCCGCGGACCTGCGGAAGCGTGATATGGGACTCGTCCACGATAATCAGGAAATCATCAGGGAAATAGTCGAGCAGCGTACACGGCGGCTGTCCCGGTGCAGATCCCACAAGATGACGGGAATAGTTCTCGATTCCCGAACAGAAGCCTGTCTCTCTCATCATCTCCACATCAAAATTTGTCCGTTCCGCGATTCTCTGTGCCTCCAGAAGCTTGTCCTCACTCTTAAAAAAGGTTACCTGTTCTTTCATTTCCGCAAGGATATTTTCCGTTGCCCGCATCATCTTTTCTTTCGGTACAACATAGTGGGACGCCGGGAAGATCGCCACATGTTCCAGCTGCGCTTTCACCTCTCCGGTCAGCGCCTCGATCTCCATGATCCTGTCCACCTCGTCCCCGAAGAACTCGATCCGGTACGCCTCGCTTCCAGAATAAGCCGGAAATACTTCCAGCACATCACCTCTTACCCGGAAGCTTCCGCGCTTGAAATCCATCTCATTTCTCGTGTACTGGATATCGATCAGCTTATGGATCACCTCATCCCTGTCCTTCTCCATTCCCGGGCGCAGGGAGATCACCATGTTCTTATAATCGATCGGGCTTCCTAAGCCGTAAATACAGGACACGGAGGCCACGATGATCACATCGTTTCTCTCCGACAGGGCCGCCGTTGCAGAGTGACGCAGCTTATCGATCTCATCGTTGATCGCGGAATCCTTTTCAATATAAGTATCCGTAGACGGCACATATGCCTCCGGCTGATAGTAATCATAATAGGAGACAAAGTACTCCACCGCATTATTCGGGAAAAACTCTTTCATCTCCGAATAAAGCTGCGCCGCCAGTGTCTTATTGTGGGCGATCACCAACGTCGGCTTATTGAGCTGCTGGATCACATTCGCCATCGTAAACGTCTTACCGGATCCGGTCACTCCAAGCAGCGTCTCAAACTGATTCCCCTCTTTAAATCCCTTCACCAGCTGCTCGATTGCCTGCGGCTGATCTCCGGTGGGCTGGTATTCTGATACTAATTCAAAATGATCCATATGATTTCTCCTGACCTATCCATGATATTATTAGAAGCAGTGCAAAAATCCCAACGGCGAAGCCGATCTGGAATATCTCTCCGCCCAGGCTATGAATGTGCGGAATCGTTTCATTCTTAGTATATTACCTGTCCAGTATAGCATTCAAGCTAAAAAAAGTACAGAACAAACCGAATGTTTGTTCTGTACTGTATTTACTGTCCGCATTCCTATCTCGCAAACCAATCCTTCATACACTGAAGCACCTGCACCAGCTCGTCCTCCTGGATCACATACGGCACCATTGCATAGAGGTAGTTTAAGAACGGACGGCTGAACACACCTCTCTTGCAGGCATACTCCTGATATCCTTTTAATACGGCCGGATCGTAGACTTCGACGCAGACGCAGCCGCCCAGGATCCGGACTTCGCGGATCCTGGGGTCTGTGAAGCCCTTCATCTCGCGGCGGGTCACAGCTTCGATCCTCTTGATCTTTTCCATGTAGTTCTGGGTCTCGAACAGTTCGATCGATGCCAGGGCCGCGCTGCACGCCAGCGCATTTCCCATGAATGTCGGTCCATGCATCAGGGCATGTTCCGGAACATCATCGTAGAAGCCCTCAAATACTTTCCGGTTTGCCACGGTGGCAGCATGACCGATATATCCGCCTGTCAGTGCCTTTCCGAGAACCAGAATATCCGGGAGGACCAGATCCGCCACGAAACGATTGCCGGTCCGGCCAAATCCAGTCGCCACCTCATCGAAGACCAGAAGGACACCATACTGGTCACAAAGCTCTCTCGCCTTCTTTAAGAAGGAAACGTCATACATCCGCATGCCGCCCGCCCCCTGTAAAAGCGGTTCCACCAGCACACAGTTCAGTCTGTCATGATACTTTTCAAAGGCCTCTTCCAGGGCCGTGATCTCCGTCGGAATATGGACCACATACGGGCTTGCCCCGTAAGCTTTCAGCACGAAATGGTAATCCTCATCGTCTCCCGCTTCCATCGTCTTAAAGGTGTCGCCGTGGTAGGCATGCTCCAGGGCCAGGATCATGGTCCGCTTCTCATCTCCCCGGTTCATATAATACTGCAGCGCCATTTTTAACGCCACTTCCACCGCCACACTGCCGGAATCGGAAAAGAAGCAGTAATCCAGATCCCCCGGCAGCCAGGACGCCAGTTTCTCTGACAGCTTTCTCGCCGGTTCGTGGGTCAGCCCGCCCAGCATGACATGGGAAAACTTCTCCACCTGGGAGATGATCGCCTGGTTGATCACCGGGTGCTTATATCCGTGGATCACGCTCCACCAGGATGAAACCGAATCGATCATCTTCTGATCTTTCGTATAGAGATATACCCCGTTCGCGTCCACGATCTCGTAGGGCGCCTTCATTGTTTTTAACTGTTCATATGGATACCAGATCATCGTTTTCTTCTCCTTCATCTTAACATGGACTCCCCGGTCCCTTTCCTGCCCCGCTGCTGCGGGTGGGATTCCCGGGAGTACGTCAGCACTTATCGCTTCCTATATAATCTCGGCATATTCACGATCATTTTTCCGCAGTCTCATACAGCGCTTTCAAATCCTCCGCGTCCATGGAAAGCTCCGTGTCACCGTCCGCCACACAGGCAACCACAGGAACTCCTGTATAATACTCGCACATTTTCCGGTTGTCCTCATGGAGCACATCTCCCGGCTTATAGTGATTGAAAATGATCCCCTTCAACGGGATTCCCTGCTCTTTGAGGTAGTACGCGGTCAGCGCCACACCGTTGATCGTGCCGAGTCCCGCGTCCGCGATCATCAGACACCCAAGGCCGCAGGCTTTGACTACCTCCGGCAGGCGGATATCCGTCTCATCAAAGCAGAGCGGACAGAGGATTCCACCGCTTCCCTCCATCGTCACGTACTCGTACTCCTCACAGACCTTCTGAAATCCCGCCAACACAGTCTCCATCCGGACCGGATTTCCTTCGATCCGTGATGCCAGGTGCGGGGAGACAGCTGTCTCGTAGACATATGGACACATTTCCTCAAGGGACTGGCGGATTCCGGACATGTTTTTTACCTGGAGCGCGTCCCCCGGGATCAGGCTGCCATCCGGCCGTCTCTCGTTGCCGCTCATGGCGGCCTTATAGTAAGCCGCGTCCGCACCGCTCTCTCTCAGTTTTTTCACGATCAATCCTGTCACATACGTTTTTCCGACATCCGTTCCCGTTCCTGTGATAAAAATATTTCTGCTCATTTCCTATCCCAGTCTCCCCTCTTTAATCATCGGGATCATCCGTTTCCCGATGACTGCCGCCAGAATGCACAGCGCTATATCTCCCGGAACCGCCAGTAAAAAGCAGTATAAAAATAATGGCCAGAGACCGATCGGCGTATTTATGACGAAATTGCTGATCGCATAATAGTAAACCATTCCAAATGCGTACACGATAAAGAGTCCGATGAAATTTGCCGCCAGCAGGCGTCTGTAACCAGGATGGCTCTTTTCATTCGCGATCCGGCCTGTCACATAGGCTGCCACAGCGAATCCGATGATGTAACCAAAGCTCGGCTGAAAAATATAGCCCGGTCCGCCGCCCTGGGTGAAGATCGGAAGTCCCACAAGTCCCAGAACAATATAAACCACGACCGCCAGCGCCCCGTTCACAGGACCCAGCAGCAGCCCCGCCAGCATCGTAAATAAAAACTGAAGTGTAAACGGAACCACCGGAACAGGAACTTTGATAAATGCCCCTACCGCGATCAATGCCACAAACATTGCGCACAGCACAAGGTCTTTCGTTTTCATATGTTTCAAAATTATTTCCTCCTGAATTTTCTGGTTGCTCAAGAAATCTGAAGCATTTCCCTTTTCCTGTACATGCGCATCACTCTTCCGTTCTTTCCATACCTTCTGAAACAGCGGCTGCTGTCTTCAGAACCCGGGGGGTATTGCAAAGATGGACTTGTAGGAGCATAACATAGAATTTTCGAATTGTCAACCTGTTATATTTATATAGTTAACAATTGTTTGTACAAAAAAGACACCTCAAAAACCAAATGGTCTATTCGGTGTCTTTCATCTGCATCATGATTACCTGCCCCACTCAAACGCGATCCGCGGCGTTCCGTCCGGGACATAGATAATTCCGCATCTCTCAAATCCCTGTTTTTCAAGCGCTCTCTGCATAACCTTGTTGTTTTCGTGGGTGTCGATCCGGATGTGGGATATTTTCGACTTGGCGAAGTCCATGATCCGGCCCAGGATGTTGTGGACCGTACCGTCGCTTGCGACGCGGTGGACGGCAGCGTACGGGGTGTCTGCCTTCCAGGCGCCCTGCTCGATCACAGCGTAGCATGGGTCAGCGCCGATGATGAAGGCGAAGGCGGCATGGATCACGCCGTTTTCTTCCAGAACATATAAATTTCCTGCCTCGATGTCCCCCGGGAGCAGATGCTCCGGGGCGTCCTCGCCGTCCCACTGGCTGAAGTTCCCATGGTCACGCATGAACTGGCGGGCAGCGGCGTAGATCCCGTGGATCCGTGGGAGATCGGCTGGGGATGCTTTTCTTACTGTAAAGTTATCTTCTGTCATAGATGTTCTCCTCTTTTACGGGTAAACTGATTGCTGTTCCCATTGTATCATAGTGTTTTTCACAAGACAATCTGTCTTTTCAGCTCCCCTGTTCCTCATACATCCGCACCAGATCCCCGATCAGCAGCACTCCCACCGGTCCCAGGATCAGCCCCGACAATCCAAACAATTTAAGTCCCACATACATGGATACCAGCGATCCCAGCGGCGAAAGCCCCACCTGCTTCCCCATCAGTCTCGCCTCTGAGATCTGACGCAGAAAGTAGCAGACCACATAGATGCCGAAGATCACCGCAGCCTTTTTCCACGCCTTCTGAAACAGCAGCGCGACTCCCCACGGAATCAGCACAGTCCCGGCCCCCAATACCGGCAGTGCGTCCAGGATCCCGATCCCGCAGCCAAACAAAAACGAATAGGGATTTCCGATCACTGCCAGTCCGAAGATACACACGGCACTTGTTAGGAACAGAATAAACGCCTGGGTCTTCAGCCACGCGCTCACCACGGATGCGATCCGCTCTCCCACTACGAGAAATTCCCGCCGGAATGCGGACCTGCTCCGCTTTTCCCTGATGTCATCCATCTCCTGCAGTGTCAGGAGTACTGCGACAAAATAGATAAAGAAAAGGACGATCCCGGCGACTGCCACGCGGAGCGCAGACACGGAGCGGTCCATGAGCACTGGCATCGTGGAGTTCTTAAACATCTGCCGGACCTCTTCCACTGCTCTCCCCGCAAGCTCCACCAGCGCGTCCGCCTTAAGCCCCATCTTCTGCTCCAGGAGGCGGCAGGTATCCGTAAGCCGCAGATCAAGGGCGGAAAGCCAGTCTGGAAATCTCCGGATAAAAAGCCCCGTCTGGCTCACCACCATGCTGCCGCCCGCGTAGAGGAATCCAAAAACAAGGCATGACATCACCAGAAGTTCGATCCCGCCGACAAGCGACACCGGCAGATGGTGCATCTCCCCACGAAACGGCACCGCAATGCGGTTCGAGAGGAACCTGACCGACGGACGCAGAAACAGCGCCGTCCCATACGCACATAAAAAGGGAACCACGAGGGGTAAAAGATAACGAAACGCTCCGTATACCGCACCCGTGATTCCCAGAATCAGTAGAAATTTCTTCAGTTTTTTCTCAGGACTTACCATGGAATCACCCGTTTTCTGATTTGTACTTCCTTTGTACTGCTCATAGTATGGGCGGAAATTCCTGCGATATGCGCGCCGCGGGACGATTCCATAATCTGTTTTTTCCATGGTTCTTAGCAGAACATGATCATTTACAAGCCTCGACCTTTGAATCTAAAGATATTCACCTCCACAGTTGCCAATGTCACAACCTGTAGCCGAAAACAGCCCAACCAGGATCAAACTTGAAACAACTGAAATGCCCCTCCGACCGGTTCTATCTCAAACGTCATTTCTTTCTTCGTCACCGGATGAAAAAAAGTCAGCGCTGAAGCGCAGAGTGCGATCGACTCTCTTCCACTTCCCATATTTCCTGCTGTTCTGATACCCGGCATATTTCTATTTCCTGCTGCCTTCATGGTTCCCTGGTCTGCATTCTCTTTCTTATCAAGTTTGTCAGTTCCCACAGGCACTCCATATTTCATATCCCCATACAACGGCGTCCCATGATACGCCATCTGTACACGGATCTGGTGATGGCGTCCAGTCTTCAATGAAATTCTCACCAGGCTCAGCTCCGTTTCCGGCATTCCGGCTATTTTCCCGTCGATCGTCTTTAAGACTTCATAGGACAGCTCCGCCTTTTTCGCACCGGTTATCCCCTTATCCACAACCTGTGAATAATTCCCGTCCGGTGTTTTCACCATATAATCCACATAGTTATCCACCATATTCACAGGTCTTCCGTGGACAACTGCTGTGTAGATTTTTTTCATCTTATGGCTCTGAACCTGCTCACTTAAAGCCGCTGCCGCCCGTTTCGTTTTCGCGTACACCATCACGCCGGACACAGGCTTGTCCAGTCTGTGGATAACTCCCACATAAGGTTCCTTCCCCGGTGTGCATGATTTGTTGATAACCAGGTGTTTTTTCACCTCGCTGACCATATCCGGTGCGAACCGCTTCGCAGCCTGGGATTCCACGCCCGCAGGCTTTATGACCACCAGGATCTCGTCGTCCTCATATAATACTTTTAACATCAAAATATTTCCCCTTGCATATTTTTATCGTAAGTGGTATAGTATATCCAAGCGTGATAAGTAGTTTTTAAAACTACATGTCGTATTTTAAATATTCACTTTAACTTTGAAACCAGACCCTGCGTTCATTTGCTGCAATGATCTGAAATTTGTCCACCACAACCTATTATCGCAGATCCATATCGGACTAATTCATTTCATACAGTCACGCACATTCTGATTTCCAATATTTTCCCTGTTCAACACAGGCTATCCCGCATGATTGGAGGAATGATTATGGAACTGAAAATAAAAGATCCCGGAAGCGCGCTGACTCACTTTATCGCAATGCTGACCGCAATGGTTGCCGCGACGCCGCTTTTAATCAAGGCCGCATCCGCCCCCGGAACCATGCACCTAAAGGCCCTGAGCGTCTTCATCGTCAGCATGATCCTGCTCTACGCCGCAAGCACGGTCTACCACACCTTCGACATTTCTGAGCATGTCAATAAGATCCTTCGGAAAATCGACCACATGATGATCTTCATCCTGATCGCCGGAACCTACACGCCGGTGTGCCTGATCGTCCTCGGAAATAAGTCCGGCTACCGGATGCTGTCCCTTGTCTGGGGCATCGCCATCGTAGGCATCATCATCAATGCCCTCTGGATCAACTGCCCGAAGTGGTTCTCCTCCGTGATCTACATCGCGATGGGCTGGGTATGCATCATGGCGATCCGCCAGATCGTTGCCGCTCTCACACCTGCCGCTTTCGCATGGCTTCTCGCCGGCGGCATCATCTATACCATCGGCGGTGTGATCTATGCACTGAAATTACCGATCTTCAACTCAAAGCATAAAAATTTCGGCTCCCACGAGATCTTCCATCTCTTCGTCATGGGCGGAAGCTTCTGCCATTACATGATGATGTACGGATATGTGGCTGCCGCGTAAGATGATCTGCAACGACATCATCTATCATATTTTCATTCTCCGGCGCGGTGTAAAAGCCGCGCCATCTTTAGCATATCAGACTTCCCCGCCCTCGTCCTTCTGAACAATCTTATTTTCCCGATAAAAATGAGTCTATTATATAACTTATATTATCTTTAATATTTGCTGTATTGCCTCCGAATGTATAAGCTCTTTCATCTTCTCTTCCCCACCTTCAACCTCAGGCTTTCCACACCTAAGACTACCCGGATTTTCTGACACGCAGCAATCCTTATACCAACACTCACCCATAAGCGGGCCCTTGACCGACCATTTCTCGTTTTGTGTAAGTTCACCTACCAAAGATTTCATCACCCGCTCTGTCGAGTATCTCTTAAATCCAGCTATGTACTGTAATGTCTTCTCATCATCAATCTTTGATAAATTAATTCTGTGATCTTCAACTGCCGCTAAAACTTCTTCACGAATTTTAATTTTATCTGTCTTACCTGTGCCTGTCCACTCCACAATTTTATCAAATGCAAGAATCAGGTATTCGAAGCAGATCATATCCAGAATTACAAGCTTTCCCCTTGAACTTCTTTCTATTGATTTCAACATACGATATTTATTACGAATATCCTGATTATCTACCACATAATCAAACGCAATATAATATTTATCATCATCTTTCATCTCTAAATCTAATACTGCATCCAATAATCCCTGATTACTCCCCTTGCTCTCAACGCTTAATTTATCATCAAAGAAAAGTTGATCAACCAATTTCCAGAAATGAAGCCCAGCACCGGTGTCTTCTGTCCATAAATACTTCATGTCACAGCTCCTCTTCCAGTGTTATCTTATTATTATCGAACTTCAAAACCTTAAAACTCTTATCTGAAACATTCAATCCATCGCAATTTCGTAAGAAAAGCATATATTGATTTGATGTTTCAAAATTAATAAATTTTCTAACTTCATCATTCATCAGATTATCCGCATTATCTACCACAATAAAACTATCTCTGCAGCGCTTTATTGCTTCCGAAAAATTATCTGACCTGTAATTAAATAATCTGATCGCCCTGTACTCATCTGTAAGCCTTACATCTTCCAGCATCTCATATAGCACTGTTTTTCCAACTCCGCTATCGCCCCCAACAAGTGTTATTCTGTCATCGAATTCTAAGTCATATGAAAATGGAGCTGCCTTAAATGCAATCCTCTTATAAATCATCCGCCTCTCTCCTTTCATACTCCTTACTCCACCAGGCATTGTATCCCCTTCCGCCAATGACTATATCCGAATTATTGAATCTAATCTCTGCATCATCTGGTATGTCAAACAGGGTTGGTCTTGACATGTATATCTTTATATTATCCATTGTGAAAATAACTTTAAGTACATTCGGACCACATTCCTCTACATTTACTACTTTATCAGGATGTTTAACAATGTTGAGTAACGTCTTGCAGCCGGATGACAGGTTACGGATCGTACCTAAGCCATATTTTGTTTCTATGTGTTTATCCGGAGTCAGCTTTGCCTTATCTATCTGTTGGATCAAATCAACTTCATTTTTTGACATTTCTTCATTAGCTGTATTCAAATTGAAATACAGGTCGTTCTGAAGGATCCAATCCTTTGAGTTCTTTTTTTCTGTATATATATCAATCATTCGGTGTCGCTCCCTTAACAAGATTTTCATAATTATTTGCAAACGCTCTCCTATGAGGACAATTTATTTTTCAATTTTAATCCAGCATGGCCTGCAAATAATTGTGCTTGCTGTAATCCAACATTACTTTTTACAAACTTTTCTGCAAGTTTCCTCTGCGTATCTTTACTCATATATATTTTAAGCTTATCTGTTGTCCTTGTAATTGCAGTATAGAAAATATTATGTGATATTCTTTCATCAACATCCTCTGTAATTACTACCTTCACAGACTCATATTCCAATCCCTGTGCTTTATGTATAGATACTGCATAAGCAATTTGAAACGGTACAATTTCTTCAGAATAATCACCATCCGAATCCCGTTCAACTCGTTTTTTTACTCCAAACTCGACAATAGATTTCCCCTCATACTCGCAATCAATAAGCTTAATACCAGAAAAAAGAGCATCTCTTTTATCAACTGCGTTATCAACAAGTATTTGAAATACTATTTCATCCGTTTTCTTATCAATTGATAATATGCGTCCCTTTAAATTATTATATAAAACATTTCCAAATCTTTTATTCTCATTGAACAAAACTTTATCTCCAACCTTATATGTCCAATTTCCCCACTCAATCGGTTTAGACGGATTGATTTTTTGCATATATCTATTAATATTATTGACTCCATACAATCCATCATATCCTAAACATAAAATGATCTCTTCTTCGTTCTTTTCAAAAATAGATTCATTTAAAGTTGATATAAATCCATTTGCTTGTAATCTTTCAAACATATTTTCATCAAATTCTCTTACGCGAGTCCACATTTCAAGCAAAATTGCTTTATCCTTTGCCCGGTACGGAGTTGATAGCTCATACACAGATTTCTTATCAACAAAATATCTTGCGAAATTAAACCAATTTCCAAACTTTATTGCTTCTATCTGGTATATATCTCCAATCAATAAATATGCTTTCGCATTACACTTTTCAAACAGGTTCAAAACCTCTTCATTACACACCGTACTACACTCATCCAAAATAACCAGATCATACTTCTTCCAACTATATCCATTTTTCAAATAGTCGTATACCGTGTAGCAATCACAAGAAGCGTTTATTCTTCGCTCTAAATTATTTTTTGCGGCATTTGTATTCGCAAGCAAAAGAATATTTTTATTCTCAAATATTTTTGCAATATATTCTGCTACTCTTGTTTTACCTGTTCCTGCTGCACCGTAAACCATTCCCAATCTAGAATTCATAAATATATTTTTTACTATTTTTTGCTTTGCAACATCATCAATTTTATTGATAAATTCGTTTTTATCTATAAGCATATCAGAATAACCTTCAACGCCTTCTGATGTATATTGCTGCAACTTTTCCATAACAGATTTAGTTACATCATAATATCCCTTAACATACAAATGGTTTGTAAATGTTTCTATTTTTCTAAGTTGCTGTTTTTTGCTTTTATACAAATTTTGATTAAATACTTCCAACTCATACCGAAAATAATCTAACTTACTATCATCCACAGTTACATATAATGTATTACTATCATAAGCTTCTTTATTCACCATTGCAGACACATATTGATGTTCACAATCATATACCTCTAAACATTTATGCAATCTTGATTTCGGCAAATTATGTCCGTATAAACTTGAGGCATATGGCATTTCATCAAATGGTATTGCTTCATTTTTCAGATATAGATACGATACTCGGTTGTTTGATCGATCCGACAACTGGTCTCTAACTACATCATTCTTTAAATAGGCAGTGATATATCTTAAAATATTACTTCCTGGTTTTTCACCAATGATAATATCTCTCACTTTTTCAAAAGTGTTTTTCAATTTAATATTTTTATCCAATTCCAATTGTTGAATATAAATCTCATAATCCTCGTTATCCGCCAAAATAATATCCAACAAATTCATTCCAGATCTACTGAGAAATCTCATCAATGCTTTGTAATACGCGCTATCAGATCTCACCCTATCATCATATCCACAGATTGCAGCCAACTTTTCCAATTCGCACGGACGTATAGAAATATTCCAAGCTATGATACACTTTATATCAATATCCACTCCATTGAAATCTACATTGGCCTGGTCAAAATCACATTGAATTGAATAATTATCTGGAATGTCATTAAACGAATATGCAACAAATCTATCAAATTTGGTTATTTCTTCCTGTGCATATGACAGTGTATATTCAAAAAAGCCTTTTCTATTTACTGTTCGATATTTTTTTCTTGTAATGTAGTACCTATCATTAGTATGTTTTGTTCCATCTTCCAAATGCATTCCCTTTAGAGCAATATAGATTTTTTCATAATATGGATCCAATTCAGAATTCTTCTCCTGCGGATATTCTTCTAGATTACGCATCAGAGTTAATTCAAACTTCTCTCTCATCTGATCTCTCAACTGATATAATCGAGACAAATACCCCTCCATTAAACGAACAGCCCCATCCTCTGCAGGTACATAATGAGATATCGTAATCTGAAGTGAATGATGTAACCTCCATATATATCCATATTCATTGCTCTCTTTAAGTGGTTTCATATATTGGGTATACCACTTATCTTTTCCCCCAATTGGTACTTGCTTATTAGGATTTTCATAAGCGTATATACGTGCTGCAATATGTTCTAAATAAGTGCGAAGAAATTGGATTACATAGTCTGCAACCTTTTGAGAATCTTGCAATACTGTATAGTCATCAATTATTCCACAAATTTTTGAATCAATATTATATATACTCTTTTCAATAATATCTATATAATCCAATTTAGTCCTTTCTAGAAGCATACTTCATTTATTTCCGTATTTTGCTGACTCTTCCGTAACCTTCATCACATCATGCTCTGGCTCATATTGATAAATTTATGCAGTAATAGCTGCTCCATTTCCTGTTTCATAGCTTTCTTAAACAATTATCTTCTTCACCATGTTATTTCTCTTCCCTTACCTCATCTGGAACAAATTCCGCAATGTCCTGTATATTGCAATGCAATACATTACATATTTTTTCCAAAACCTGTGTATTTACATGCTCATTCTTTCCCAGTTTAGCCAATGCATTTGTGGTAATTCCAGCCTTGTCTCTAAGATCTGTCTTCATCATATTTTCATCTATTAATTTTTTCCACAGTTTGCTGTATCTGATTGCCATTGCTGATCCCTTTCGTATCATCACAACTATTTATCATTCCTTTATCGTTTATTGTATCATTTACGTTATTTTATTTCAATCTTAAATTGATTTTTTCAATCTGTGTTTGAAGAAAAATAAGCGGCCAGACCAATCGGTCCAACCGCTTTTCATCACAAAATCCATATTGGGATCTTATCTGTTTTTTATCTCTTCCGTCTCTCCTCGTTCCTCTTCCGCTTCTCTTCAAGCAGTCTGTTAAACTCGGCCTCAGCGTCGCCGCCTTCGGCCACGAGACGCTGTCTTCTCTTTTCGCGGCGAAGTGCTTCTGCTTCCGCCTCTTTCCTGTTGTTCTGGATCATGAACCAGATACCACCGCCGGTCAGGGCTGCTGCCGCGAGGATTCCGATCACGATCAGGAGGATCTTCGCAGGGAATCCGGTCTTCACATCATTGCTGCCGGCTTGATCCGACGCATTGTCCGCGTCATCTGCCGCCGTGGTCACCTCTGCCTCGACCATGGTCTCCATCTCATCCTCAGTGCTCTCGTCATCTGCTGACGGATCCGCAGCGTCTGTGCTCTCCCCGGACGTTTCTTCCGCTGCAGTGGTCTCTGTCTCTCCTGCTGCCTCAGCAGCCGCAAGTGCTTCCGCCCCCGCCTTCGTCATCAGGTACGCTGAACCGATCTTTCTCTCATTGTAAATATAGTTGAGCACTCCGACCGTTCCCTCCGGCGCTCCGTCCGGAACTGCGCCGAGACTTAATTCCGCGTCCGCGAATGTGGCATCCTTCGGAAGTGTGATCTTCTTTCCTGTCTGGATCGCCAGGTCGGACGGCGCATAGCTTGTCCCGTTTGCATCCACCTGGTCCTCTCCTGTGACATATCTCGTCTCATTCTCCGCGATATCCACATTCTGGAACCGGTTCAGGCCAAACTGCAGCAACGATTTTCCATCAATGAAATACTGTCTCGGACTTCCCTTTAAGATGACGGATACAACACGTCTTCCGTCCTTCTCACCGTATGTAACAAGCGTGTTTCCTGCTTTTAAGAGATATCCGGTCTTTCCTGCCACCGCCTCCGGGCAGTAATACTCGCTGGAAGTGTCCTCCGTGATCACGAGACGGTGCTCATTCCGCACACTGGCCCCGTCCGGGTTGTTTGTCGTCGGTCCCACCTTCCATGACTTCGCGGAGCTGATCTCCAGAAGCTTCGGGTTACTGTAGGCCGCAGCCGCGATCTTCGTCATATCGTACGCTGTAACCACCTGGTCATCGTTGTTGAGGCCCGACGGGTTCGCGAAATGGCTCTCCGTGCATCCAAGCTCCGCGATCTTCGCGTTCATCATGTCAACAAAGTCCGGAATACTGCCTGCCACATGTTCCGCCAGGGCGTTTGCCGCCTGGTTGACGGATGCAAGAAGCAGCGCGTACAGGCAGTCCTCAACGGTCATAGTGTCTCCCGCCACGAGACTCAGCTTATTTCCGCTGTCCACCTCCACGGAGTTCATGGCCTTGTCCGAGTAAGTGACCGTGTCAGTGAGGTCCGCATGTTCCAGGACCACGAGGGCTGTGAGGATCTTTGTGATACTCGCCGGATAGTATTCCACATGGCTGTTCTGTCCGAAAAGCATCGTTCCGGTGTCCACGTCCATGACAGCTCCCGCCTCCGCCTCGATTCCCGTGTCGGATGGCCAGTCGGGTCTCGCGAAAGCCTGCATCGTTCCCAGCTGGGCAAACACGAGCACGCCGCAGAGCACCTTTGCCAGTTTCTTTTTAAAAGTACAAATCATAAATATTTTCTCCCTGTATTCCGTATCTGTTCGGTTTTCTCACAGATACTAGCAAAAATCCATTTCAAAAATCGATGCATTTCTGCCTTATATGTGATGTTTTCCTGCGGCCAGCGCAATAAACAATGCTCTGCCGCACGCTTACGGGGCTTTTCAGGAAATCGGCCTTTCAACCGGCCCATGGGCCACCAGTTCATCCTTCTGATTCCGGGAAAGCTGTTTTACCTTCACTTCCCGGCTCATCGCCTCTTCCTTCGTCTCGAAAGTCTCATACCACACAAGCCGCACCGGCCGTCTGGACTTCGTGTACTTCGCCCCGCGCCCGGAATTGTGCGCCTTCACCCTTTTTTCCAGGTCATTCGTCCAGCCGCAGTAGAGGGTCCCGTCCGAACATTCCAGAAGATATGTATAGTTCATGTTTTCTCCATTTCACGGCGATACCGGCACCCGCCTGTATCCTGCCCCGACATTCCCTGCTCTCTGACACTTTACATGTTATGTAAACGGCAATGGGACCATGGAATCCATCACCGTTCTCCGAAAGCCTGAGCCCGCGGAATCTATATGAAAGCATCGGGATGCCTTAGATGTGATTTTCTGTGGTACTGTTATTTTATGCCGCAGTTTTCAGAACGTTACAGGAGCATTCTTCTGTTTCCGATTCTGGCATATTCCATAACATTCTGTCGCTCCTGACCAATGTCATTTTGCTGCGAGCAGAAAATCCCACTCATACCATTATATAAAATTTTCCCCGAATTGCAACCAGACATTCGGGGAAAATCACACATTGCCGCATTTTGCACTTGTTTTTTCAATAAAAAGCAGCACCAGACAACAGTCACACGCGGAACCAGCTCTATCCCTGCACCGTTTTCACCAAAATCAGCCTGTCGCCCGGCCGGATCGTGCTGTCTGACAGGTGGTTTAGCTCCATGATCCGTTCTACGCTTGTGTGGAACATCCTGGCGATCTTCCAGAGACTGTCCCCCGGCTTCACCACATACCCGATGATCCCCGGCATTTTTTTGAGCCGCTCCGTATCCAAAGGTTCCTCCGCCACGCTCAGGACCGTCTGCTCGCAGACAGGCTTTAACACCAGCACATCCGCCGTGATCTGAGCCTTCACCTCCACGGCGTCCCCGCCTGCCATGACAGCTGTAAGCCCGGAGATTCCCGGTTCAATCTCATATACCACATCCTGCGTCAGACCATCCGCGGCTGCCATCAGATGGAACGGCAGCACTTCCGACGCTGCCCCCACAGGTGCCTGGTCATCCGCCGTCAGGTATAAAAGCCGGATCTCCAGGACCCCGTCCATGTGGATTCCGTCCTCCTTGATCTGGACCTCATCGATCTTCACGTCCCCGTCGCTGTGGCATACCTGCAGGATCCGCTGCCTTCCGGTGAGCTGGACCTTCTCCTGGATCTTCGTCTTCACCTGGTTCCGCACTGCCAGCGTATCAAAGCACACCGTCCCTGTCTCCGGAACCGCCTCCCGGTCCAGGGCATAGAGGTCCCCGAGAAGCTCCACCTGCTCTTCCTCGTAGAGCCTGATGTCCAGTTCCATGACCGCGTCCACGGATATCTCCCGCATCTCGCCGTCGGAATCCGGCTGCAGTTCCATATCCCGGTGCACTAACTTCACCGTGATAAACGGGATCATGTCCTCCGCTGATTCTGTGAGCTCCACATTCCCGGAAAACGGCACAGTCTCCTCGAAACACTGCACCGGCATCTGCCCGCCGCCCGCAGAGTAGACTGCAAATACCAGAAGATCGCCGCTGATATGGATCTTCCCGTCGAGGGGCTTTGTCTCCACATCCTGAAGCCGCATATCCTGCCACAAAAGCGTCTCCGCGTCCGGGTCGTTTCCAGGGATCGTAAGGACTTCCCGCACCCGGAACGTGTCCCGCCGCCGAACGGCGATGGCAGCCACGGTCAGCGTCTTCTTCAATACCTCCACCTCACCGTCGAATTTCACGTCCGACGCCGTCTCCATGTCCCGGATCTCGTCCGCCTTGAGTTCCAGGGTCACTAACGCCTTGACATTCAGTTTTCTCGAGTTGATGAGACTCACATTCAGGTCATCCAGCTCCCAGCCCGCCTGCACGTAGTCATTCTCCGCAAGCCCCGGCATATGTACGGTCTCCGTAAACGGGATGCTGCCGGCAAGAGCTGTGAGTTCTCCGCCGGGCCGCCGGTACAGGATCCGGAATTCCAGTTTTCCACTGATCTCCGCCTTCTCGCCGGGGTTCTTCACCGACTCAATTTTTACCTCCCCGTTCTCCATGATCAGTTCTTCCACATCATCCATAGAATCCGGCACATTGAAATCGTCATCCAGGGTCATCTGGGACGTGACGTTCCCCCTGCGACGGTTCATGTGGATATGTTTCTTCAAAAGTTCCATCATAAAAACGCCACCATACCTTTCCAAAGCCATGCTTTAGGAAATTGTATGATGGCAGTTATTATTTTATGCCCGTTGGTAACTATTCAGTACCTTCATAGTTACACGCAAAAATCCATTCCAGATCAGCTTCGCTGATGGGATTTTTGCCCTCCAGCCTATGTTTTCTTACGGTCAGCGCAGCAAGTGCGCAGACCTACTGAACAGTTACGCCCGTTGTTACTTTCGGTCTGGCAGCCTGAGCTTCTTTTCGCTCAATGCAGCACCTCCGCAGGTCTGCTTAAAGGTCCTCCGGTTGTACTGCTGCTTAGATCTATTCTGCTACAGCTCCTCCTTCGCCTTTTCCAGCTCCTTCTCCAGCTCTTTCACCCGGCGCTCCAGCTCGTCGATGGTCTCCTGCATCTTGCAGATGTGTTCCGTGTTGATCTTCTTTGACGGGTCTTTCACCGGCACGCCGTCCTTTTTGACCTGTCTCGCGGGGATTCCGGCTGCGGTGCTGTTCTCCTCCAGGGGCTTTAAGAGGACCGCGTTCGCCGCGATCTGGCAGTTGTCACCCACCTCGAAGGCGCCGAGGATCTTCGCTCCGGCTCCGATGAGGACATTGTTTCCGATGGTCGGATGGCGTTTTCCCTTCTTTGTTCCGACACCGCCCAACGTCACGCCCTGGTAGATCGTGCAGTTATCCCCCACCACCGTGGTCTCGCCGATGACGATGCCGCAGCCGTGGTCGATGAGGATCCCATGTCCCAGGACCGCGCCCGGATGGATCTCGATCAGAGTGAAAAATCTGGCGATCTGGGAGATCAGACGACCGAGGAACCGCATATTGTGGGTCCAGAACCAGTGGGCGATCCGGTGCCAGATCAGGGCATGGACTCCCTGGTATAAAAGCAGGACCTCCAGCGCGCTTCTCGCCGCCGGATCTCTCTCCTGAACCGCCTTTACATCAAGCCAGATATCTTTCAACAACATGTTTTTCCTCTCCTCTGCCATCCCGTTGTAATCTTTTAAGACATATTTTCTCTGTCTATCATACGTATTCTGCCCATATTGTGTGTCCGAATTTCTTCACATCAGATCATTTTGGTCAATCGGTCACGTTCCACATCTGCCGTCAGGACATTTATGGCTGATTACATGTATTCTATCAGAAATGATTATCAAAGTAAAGCGTTAACTCAATACATCAGTGCAAAATATCGAGTCTGTCTTACCTATATAAAGTAATTTCCGATTACACAATATAAGGAAACGCATTTGTAAGCAAAACACGACAGTCAGGCTTTACTGAAATACCACCGGCTTATCCCGATATTCTGTCTTCACGATCAGCACCGGATACGAGTTCTCTGTCCCCCTCGCCTCACCAGCCTCCGGTCCCGTAAGTTCCGTGCGGATCACGATGGAATTATCCGTCTCATAGAGTTCCTTCACCGCCACGCTGTAGCCGCCGCCTTTCTGCGGACCCTCGCCGATGACGATATACATTTCCAGCCCGTCCGCGTATGTAAGCTTGAATGGTTTTTCCCGCTTTTTGTCGATCAGCTCCTTTAATGCCGCCGGGATATCCGCCTCCCCGGTGACTGTAAATTCCAGGTCTTCTCCCTGCTTCTCCTCAGAATTTCCGGACTGACATCCGGTAAATGCCGCAATCCCGCCCAAGATCACCATCAGGACTCCCAGCACCGTAAGCACCTTTCTCGCGCGCCTTGGCAAACGTCTGAACATAAAATAAGATCCCCATCATGGATTTTGTTACAATCCTATTCCGGGGATCCCATTTATATGAGTTTCTTATTCGTAACTGTTCAGCAGATCTGCCCACTTGCTGCGCTGACCGTAAGAAAACTTAAGCTGGAAAGCAAAAATCCCATCAGTCGCTGTCCGGTAAAAACTTGATCTTTACCATGATCTGCTTCGCAACCTGATTCTCTGCAAGCTCAATATCGTCTACATGAGTCGCGAAAGGCAGGTCGCCCTCGAATTCTTCCAGCTCCACGCTGATCCAGTTCTGGGCTGCATCTCTGGCGTTTTCGATAGCGTCCTCTAAATCGGCACCGTCCGCCTCACACATCTCCAGATCCGGAAAGAATGCGTGATAACCGGTTCCATCTTCTTTCTCTGTAAATACGGCAGGATATGTAAATGTCATAGTTTTCTCCTCTCCGATCTTTTTTTAATCAACATGAGCCGCAGGCTGCAAAGCAAACGCTGCAGGCTGCGGCCCATGTATTTATCGTAAGCAGCACCGTTCAGTCATGCAGTAACCAAAACTGGCACATAACCGGACTCTGACATGTCTTACTCGTTATCTTCCTTCTTCTCAGAACGCTCGCGTCTGTCGTCGCGGCGTCCGCCTCTTCTGTCATCGCGTCTCTCCGGGCGGTCGCTTCTCTCGCGTCTTTCCGGACGTGTTAACTTCTCAAGGTCTGCTGTCATATCTTCCGGTCTCATGGTCAGGTTGATCCTTCCCATGCGGTCTACCTCAACGACTCTTACCGTAACCTCATCGCCGATGTTGACAACATCCTCAACCTTAGCGACACGCTTGTCGGAAAGCTTGGAGATGTGAACCATACCATCCTTATTCGGAGCAAGCTCAACAAATGCGCCGAATTCCATGATGCGGACAACCTTACCTGTGTAGATCATGCCCGGCTCAACATCTGTCACGATGTTCTTGATCGTAGCGATCGCCTTGTCGATCATCTCCTGATCAGTACCGCAGACATTGACAGCACCGTCGTCTGTGATGTCGATCTTAACTCCTGTCTCCTCGATGATCTTATTGATCACTTTACCCTGCTTGCCGACTACATCGCCAATCTTAGCCGGATCGATGGTGATCTGTGTGATCTTCGGAGCGTACTTGGACAGAGTCTTTCTCGGCTCGCTGATAACCGGAGCCATAATGTTATCCATGATGTAAAGTCTTGCTTCACGGCAGCGTCTGATCGCCTCCTCGATGATCGGGCGTGTTAAACCGTGGATCTTGATATCCATCTGGATCGCAGTGATACCTTCGTGAGTACCGCCTACCTTGAAGTCCATGTCTCCGAAGAAGTCCTCAAGACCCTGGATATCGGTAAGAACGATGTAATCGTCGTCTGTCTCGCCTGTTACAAGACCGCAGGAGATACCGGCTACCATAGTCTTGATCGGAACACCTGCTGCCATAAGGGACAGGGTAGATGCACAGATGCTGGCCTGGGATGTGGAACCGTTGGACTCCATTGTCTCAGATACAGTACGGATCGCGTACGGGAACTCTTCCTCGCTCGGAAGTACCGGTACAAGGGCACGCTCAGCAAGAGCGCCATGACCGATTTCACGGCGTCCCGGTCCTCTGGACGGCTTTGTCTCACCTACGGAGAAGGACGGGAAGTTGTAATGGTGCATATATCTCTTTGTTGTCTCATTCTCATCAAGACCGTCAAGACGCTGTGCCTCGGAAAGCGGAGCAAGTGTGCATGCGTTTAAGATCTGAGTCTGTCCACGGGTGAACATACCGGAACCATGTACGCGCGGAAGGATATCGATCTCAGCAGCTAACGGACGGATCTCGTCGATGCGGCGGCCATCCGGGCGCTTGTGGTCTTTTAAGATCATCTTTCTTACGGTCTTCTTCTGATACTGGTAAACAGCCTGTCCGATAAGCGGAAGCCACTCTTCGTTTTCAGCAAATGCCTCTTCGAGACGCTCTGTGATCTGGCGGATGTTCTCCTCACGTTTCTGCTTCTCGTCTGTAAATACTGCCTCTTCCATCTCAGCCGGCGGAACGATCTCTTTGATCGCAGCGAACAGCTCATCCGGAATTGCGCAGCTCTCGTAAGTGTGCTTTTCTTTACCGCACTCAGCAACGATGCGGTCGATGAATTTAATGATCTCCTGGTTTACTTCGTGTGCCTTGAAGATCGCGGCGATCATGGTCTGCTCCGGAACTTCCTTCGCGCCAGCCTCAATCATGATAACTTTCTCTCTTGTGGACGCAACGGTAAGAGCAAGGTCAGAAACTTTCTTCTGAGCAGCGGTCGGGTTGATAATGAACTCGCCGTCAATAAGACCTACCTGGGTCATTGCACACGGACCGTCGAACGGGATATCGGAAATGCATGTAGCGATCGCGGAACCGAGCATAGCTGTGAGCTCCGGGCTGCACTCCGGGTCAACGGACATAACAATGTTGTCAAGTGTTACGTCGTTTCTGTAGTCCTTCGGGAATAATGGACGCATCGGACGGTCGATAACACGGGAAGTAAGGGTCGCGTTCTCGGATGCCTTTCCCTCTCTCTTTGTGAATCCGCCCGGGATTTTTCCTACGGAGTATAATTTTTCTTCATATTCTACGCTTAACGGGAAGAAATCGATCCCGTCTCTCGGCTTGTCAGATGCAGTTGCGGTAGAAAGAACAACTGTATCGCCGTAGTGCATGAATGCTGCACCATTTGCCTGCTTTGCAACACGGCCTACCTCAACGGTAAGGGTACGTCCTGCAAGTTCCATGGAAAAACTCTTAAACATGGCTTCGTCTCCTTTTCTTAAATGTTGCGACAGAAGAAGCCGAAACTACTAAACTAAACATGATCCACGCATTGGTTAACACGCGAACCCGTAAGCTCCGGATCACTCATGCCTACTTTAGCGGTCTCGGAAGTTTCTTCCGTCTGTCAATTACAACAAAGGTGGAGTACACGAAATCATGCGCTCCACCCATAAGTCTGCTATTACTTTCTGATGCCTAACTTCTCAATAAGAGCACGGTATCCTTCAAGATCAGATTTCTTAAGGTATGCAAGAAGACCACGTCTCTGACCTACCATCATAAGAAGACCACGTCTGGAGTGATGATCTTTCGGGTTAACTTTTAAATGCTCTGTGAGCTCTGCGATTCTTGCTGTAAGAATTGCGATCTGAACCTCCGGTGAACCTGTGTCTCCCGGTTTTCTGCCGTACTCAGCGATAATAGCTGCTTTCTTTTCCTTTGAAATCATTGTGATTTCCTCCTTAAAATTCTTTAAACTTACCGATCACCAGGTCCCGGTTGGAGTTATCCGCTGACCGAGTGTCGGCGCTTTCACATACTCTGACAGTATAGCATACCTGTCTTTAAAAGTAAATATGTTTTTTCATAAAAAGCCCCAGAATCGTTACAGTTCAAAAAAGCAGTTCAAATCGTGTTTAAACGTCACGGAATTGAACTGCTTTTCTTTTAAACCGATTTTAAAATCCAGGTCCGACTTCCTGCTCTGTCATGCCTTCCGTCTCCTGCACGAATCCCGGTCCGAAGCTCTCGTTGTCCCCGCCCGCCGTAACTGCAGGTGTCGTCTCAGGTGCCGCGGTTGTCTCCGGCACGGACGGTCCCGCCGCGGTCGTTTCCGGCGCTGCCGTGGTCGCCGGTGCTGCCGTCGTCTCAGGTGCCGCGGCTGTCGGCACTGCCGTCGTAGCTGCCGTTGTCTCCGCCGTTCCGTCCTTCTTCGTTCCGCTGGTCTTGGAGCTCTCCGTGCCGTCTAAATGGTAGCACAGGACCGGATCTCCCGCGGAGATGTTCTCGTAGATGGTCTTCGCCACTGCCGGCGGCAGGTTGACGCAGCCGTGGGATCCGCCATTCTTGTAGATCGTTCCGCCAAATGTCTTTCTCCAATTCGCGTCATGCAGACCGATTCCGCCGTTAAACGGCATCCAGTAGGAAACAGGAGTCGCGTATCCCTGGCCTTTCAGGGTCGCATTTCTCTGCTTATACGTGATGGAATAAGCACCCGCCGGGGTACTCCAGCCCTTCGCAGCATTTCCGGACACGAAATCCGACTCCACAAGAAGCTTTCCATTCGCATAGAAGTAAAGATGCTGCGCCGTCAGGTTGATTTCCACGTATGTATTTCCATAATCATTTCCCGAATGGCTCGCGGCCTTCTGGGAATATTCCGGCTCTCTGGATGTCTGCTCCCCATTTTTGATGAGGCTCACGAGAGCTGCCGTCTCCTTCGCCTGGTCGATCTTCCATCCGTAATTTCCGGTGGTAATGGTCACCGTCTTTCCGTAGGATGTCTTCAATGTCTTCGGCTTATACGCGGTGTTACAGGTGGATGCCAGGTTCTTGACATACTCCGCCGCCTTCGACTCGCTGACACTGACGCTCGTCCCGTTGACCGTGAGCCAGTTATGGATCTCATTTCCGTTCAGCGTCTCCGCTTTATCTCCAAACTTATATGTGATCTTCGCCCCCACATACTTGTTCATGGTCTCGCAGGCCGTCTTAAGTGCCTCGTCCTCGGAGGTCACCGAAGGAGCCAGATAACATCCCTGCTCCTCGAGGTCCACGCTCTCCGCCAGGGACATGATCGCAGTGGCGACCGCCTCTTTCACCTTGTCCTCCTGGAGCTCCGTTCCCTCATCCTCTTTTATGATCGAGTAAGAGCCTGTTGCGGAATCATAATCAGAGATCTTCGCGTCCTCCGGCTCTCTCATATTTTCCTCGTCCATGCAGGAGAGACCTTCTAATGCCTCATTCAGCATATCGTCGCTGTAGCGGAGCAGGGCATCCGTATTTACCTCATTCACCGCTTTTCCAAACCGGTATTTTCCCCAGTCCATCGGCTTCTGGGAGGCGATGGCCTTATCTAACGTATCATCAAACTCCGCGTAAAGTCCCACACTCTCCCCGGTGATGGACTCAGAGAGATCCTCGCGCCCATTGATGGTCAGCGTATATCCCTTTAACTGCTCCATGATGGCGTCTTCCACTTCCGATGCCGTCTTTCCCGTCACATCCATGCCGTCAACGATGGTTCCGGGCAGAAAACATGTCTTGTATTTTGAGGATTCATGCCAGTAGAGGCCGCCGCCAACGGCACCAACGAGAACGACCACGCCGCCGCACACAGCCGCGATCTTTACCGCCAGGTCCTTATTCATTCCGGTCCCACGGTTTTTCCCCCGTTTTCTCCCTTTCTGGGCCTTAAATTCCGCATATGTCATCGCCGGCTTCTGTTCCGGCGCCTGCTTTTCTTTTCCCACGCCTTCCGGCTTATTTTCTAACTCCAATTCTTCCTTCTCCATGTATAACTGTCCGTCAGATCCGCACTGCATGGGCAAAGCTTTTCCAGACAGTTACCTTCTCTTTTTAGATACGCCCGTCTCCCATCCTTTTGCGGGAAACGGATGATGTTCTTTTTTATGATACTTTTCTGAAATTTATGAATATTTACGCAAACTCCAGATACCGTCTCTGGCACTCCTTGATATCATGGTCCAGCTGTGCCTTCAGCGCGCCGATAGACTCAAACTTCATCTCCGGTCTCACAAAGTCGAGAAGCTCCACTTTCATCTCTTTTCCGTAGAGATCTCCCGCAAAATTATAGAGATAAGTCTCCACTCCCACCGGATTTTCCCCGGAGATCGTAGGCTTTGCCCCCACATTTGTCAGTCCGCCGTAAGTTTTTCCGTCCACGGTCACCCTCGTCACATAGACGCCGAACTTCGGCAGGTGTTTCACCGCCGGCGGGATCAGGTTCGCCGTCGGATATAATTTTGTGTGTCCGATGGCGTTTCCATGCTGCACCGTTCCGGTGACAAAGTAATAATACCCCAAAAGCTTGTTTGCCTTTATGATATTTCCGTCCGCCAGCATCTCACGGATGTAGGTGCTGCTGATGATCTTTCCTTCCTCGTCCCGCTCCTTGTCAACAACAAAATAGCGGTATCCGTACTCAGACGACAGGCGCTCCAGCATCGCGCAGTCCCCGGCTGCCTTGTATCCAAAGTGGCAGTCCGGACCGGAAACGATGACCCCGGCGTTCATGTGTCCCACCAGGATGTCGGAGACGAACTTCTCCGGTGCCATATGGCATACTTCCTCATCAAACGGGTATTCTACGATGTAGTCAACACCGGCTTTCTCCAAAAGCATCTCACGCTCCGGGTTCGTCATGATCATGGTCTGCATCTTTCCCTTTACCAGGGTTCCCGGAGGCGTCGCGAAGGTGAACACGGCGATCTTAAAGCCTTGTTCCTTCCATTTTAACATCTCATGCATCAGCTTCTGGTGTCCCCTGTGGAGACCGTCGAATTTACCGATGCTGACGACTGTCTTCTCTTTGATCTGAAACTCTCTGGTTTCCGCGATGTACTGCATGTCAATTTCCTCCCAGAAAGATTTTTTCCGGATAGTACATGTGTTTCCCTTCGTCGTACCTAAACACCCCGATAAAGGTTCCATCCGAATGATAAACCCGGAACATGTCCCCGCCCCTTATATCTTTTACCGCGCGGCTGCGGAACGGATTTCCGTTCTTTAAGAGCTTATCGAGCTCCTCCGTATCCGAGCGGATCTCCGGAAGCTCCTTGAAAACTTCCTCCACCGGAAGTACGACCTCCGCCAACCGGTCTTCCTCTTTTAACTTCTGAAGCTCGTCCAGTGTCAGGCTCTCCGAGAGTTCAAACCGGCCCACCTTTGTCCGAAGCAGCTCCTTCATACAGCCGCCGACGGAGAGCTTCGCGCCTATATCATGGCACAAGGTTCGGATATAAGTTCCCTTTGAACAGGACACGGTCATCGTAACTTCCGGGAGCTCCATCTTCTCGATCTTGATATCGAAGATCTTAACCGGGCGCGCCTTCCGCTCCACGTTTTTCCCCTCTCTCGCAAGCTCATAGAGCTTCTTTCCATCGACCTTGAGTGCCGAGTACATCGGCGGAATCTGGGCGTAATCCCCGATAAAGGAGAGGACCGCGTCCTGCACTTCTTTTTCAGTGAGGCCCGATGTTTCTTTCGTCTCCAGCACCGTACCCGTCGTGTCCTCCGTGTCCGTCTCGGTTCCCAGAAGAAGAACAGCCCTGTATGTCTTGTCGTGATCGGTCAGCATATCGCAGAGCTTCGTGCCTTTTCCTGCGCACACCGGAAGAACACCTTCCGCCGCCGGATCCAGAGTCCCCGTATGACCGATCTTTCTCTGACCCAGGATCCCCCGCATTTTCGCCACCACATCGTGGGAGGTGAATCCTTTTTCTTTATATACGTTAATAATTCCGTCGTACATTCTTTCCTCCGGTGTTCGTTACTTGAGCTCTTCCCACTGCTCGCGGATCTTTCCGCTGATCTTCTCCACGATCTCCTGCGGCTCCCCCGTCATCGTGCAGCCTGCGGCCTTCACATGTCCGCCGCCGCCGAAGCTCAGGGCGATCCGGCTCACATCCACTGCGGAGTTCGTTCTGAGGCTCACCTTGTACTCGTCAGGATTTCCCGTCTGGTAGAGCAGAAACGCGATCTCGATGCCTTCAATGATCCGAAGCTGGTCCACGATTCCGTCCGTGGCCTTTACGGTGCAGCCATATTCCCTTAACTCATCCGTCGTGACAACCGTGTATACACAACGGTTATCCAGAATCCGGACACTTTCGAGAACAGCCCGGCCGTGAATCTTCGCCTGACCATATGTCTTCGCAAAAAAGCTGTCGTCGATGATCTTTGGGAAATCGATGCCCTTTTCCATTAAAAACCCGGCGATCTCCATGGTCTGTCTCGATGTGTTTGAGAACTTGAAGATACCGGTGTCATGGGCGATCCCCGTGTACAGGCACTCTGCGACCGCTTTGCTGATCTTTCCCCTATCGAGAAGGCGGAACACCACCTCACTTGCGGAGCTTGCCCAGCTCTCGATCACGTTGACCCTGCACATTCCCTTGTTCGTGATGTGGTGGTCAACGCAGAATGTATCTTTTGCTGTCTCCCGGTACGGGGCGAAGACGCCCAGGCGTGGAACGTCGCTGGCATCCGATGTGATGCAAAGGTCAAATGTTTTTGTGTCGTCGTATTCTGTGTGTACATCCTCAAAACCGGAAAGAAAGGAAAATTTCACTCCCATTTTCTCCAGATACACCGAGACCTCAAGCCCCTCATAATTTTCCTTCAGATAATTATAGAGTCCCAGACAGGAACCGATACAGTCCCCGTCAGGATTTACATGGCCCAGGATCACAATGCTCTTCTTTCCTTCCAGCATCTCATCAAGAATTCCCAAAAGTTCCGCCTCCCTTAATGTGTATTGTAATATAAAAAACAGAAAAATCCGGCAGAATCCGCGTTACGCGTGTCCGACCGGATTCCTCTATATGATTTCAGTACGCTCCTGTCCGCGTATTTTCCACGCAGACCGGTTCCTTCGTTTAATTTTCGCTCTCAGTTCCGTCGTCTTCCTGCTCCTCCGGCATATCCTTTGTCACCTCATCGATGAGCTTGGACATGCGGACGCCGTACTCGATAGACTGGTCCAGCACAAAGAAGATCTGCGGAGTGTTCCGAAGATTTACTTTTTTTGCCAGCTGGGTTCTGATAAAGCCCTCCGCACTCTTTAAGCCGCGGATCGTATCTTTCTCCTGCTCCTCGTCCGCAAGGACGCTGATGTAGGCCTTACAGATCTTAAGGTCCGGTGTGACCGAGACCTGAACCACGCTTGTCATCGGATGAACACGCGGGTCCTTGAGCTCGGAACGGATAATCTCGCTCAGGGCTTTCTGGACTTCGCCGTTGATCCGGATATTTTTTACACTGTTTTTTCTCATGATATTACCTCTTTTTTTACGACTATCCCGGACATAGCCGCGAAACGAAACTCTCCGCGGCTATGCACAGACCTGACAGACAACTATCTCGGCACCTCTACCATGATATAAACTTCGATCATATCGTCTTCCTGAAGATCGTTGAAGCCCTCGAATACAAGACCGCACTCGTAGCCTGCGTTGACTTCCTTCACGTCGTCCTTGAAACGCTTTAAGGATGCAAGCGGTCCCTCGAAGATCTGCTCTCCGTCTCTCGTGATGCGGGCTTTGCTTCCGCGGGTGATCTTACCGTCAAGCACATAGGAACCGGCGATGGTGCCGACTCCGGATGCCTTGAACGTCTGGCGGACAACTGCATGACCGGTTACCTGCTCCTCGTATACCGGATCCAGCATACCCTTCATGGCAGCCTCTACATCCTCGATCGCCTGGTAGATGACGCGGTACAGACGCATGTCGACTTTCTCGCGGTCCGCGATGGACTTCGCCTGTGCGTCCGGACGAACGTTGAAACCGATGATGATCGCATTGGAAGCGGATGCAAGTGTAACGTCGGACTCGTTGATCGCGCCAACGCCGCCGTGGATGACTTTGACAACAACTTCCTCGTTGGAAAGCTTTACGAGACTCTGTTTTACAGCCTCTACAGAACCCTGTACATCGGCTTTTACGATGATCGGAAGTTCCTTGACATTTCCGGCCTTGATCTGGGAGAACAGGTCGTCTAAGGAGAGTTTTGCCTTTGTATCTTCGATAAGCTTATTCTTGCTCTCTGCGATGAATGTCTCTGCGAAGCTTCTTGCCTCTTTCTCGTTCTGGTGCGCGATGAATACCTCACCTGCGTTCGGAACATCGTTGAGACCGAGGATCTCAACCGGAGTGGACGGACCAGCCTCTTTGACACGGTTACCCTTATCGTCCATCATGGCGCGGACTTTACCGTAGCAGCAGCCAGCGGCGATAGCGTCACCGACCTTTAAGGTACCTTTCTGTACAAGTACCGTTGCCACCGGTCCTCTTCCCTTATCAAGCTGCGCCTCGATCACGAGACCTCTTGCGCGGCGGTTCGGGTTTGCCTTTAACTCTTTTACCTCTGCTGTTAAGAGGATCATCTCGAGAAGTTCCGGGATTCCCTCTTTTGTATGTGCGGAAACCGGTACGAATACGGTGCTTCCGCCCCAGTCCTCAGGAATCAGCTCATACTCGGATAACTCCTGTTTTACTCTCTCTACATTTGCGCTCGGCTTATCGATCTTGTTGACAGCAACGATGATCTCAACGCCTGCTGCCTTCGCGTGGTTGATGGCCTCAACGGTCTGTGGCATAACACCGTCGTCCGCTGCGACAACGAGGATCGCGATATCTGTTGCCTGGGCACCACGCATACGCATTGCCGTGAACGCCTCATGACCCGGTGTATCGAGGAATGTGATCTTCTGTCCGTTGTATTCAACAACATAGGCACCGATGTGCTGTGTGATACCGCCTGCCTCTCTGGAGGTTACATTTGTCTGGCGGATCGCGTCAAGAAGGGAAGTTTTACCGTGGTCAACATGCCCCATTACGCAGATGACCGGCGGTCTCGGAACCATGTCATTCTCGTCCTCTTCTTCCTCTTTCAAGAGTTCCTCGATGACGTTGACCTTCTTCTCCTTCTCGCAGAGAACATCATACTCCATAGCGATCTCTTCGGCTTTCTCGAAGTCGATCTCCTGGTTGATCGTAACGATGGTGCCCTGTAAGAAGAGCTTCTTAACGATCGCGGACGGCTGTAATTTCATCTTGTCCGCGAGTTCTTTGATCGTGATAACCTCCGGGATTACGATGGTCTTGATCTCCTCGACCTTCGCCTCCTCCTTCTTCGGCTGCGGCGGCATAACCGGAGCTTTTACGCCCTTCTGGCCCTTTCCTGCCTTGCCTTTCATCTCGATATCGCGGTCTTTCTTTGCGTCATGCTCTTTCTTGTAAGCGTTCTTGCTCTGCTTTGTGTTCTGCTGCTTCTGTGCAAGCGGTGTATCGAAGGACGGCTTCGGAATGCCCATGCCGCTTCTGTTTCCACCCTGACGGCTGTCGTTTCTGCCCTGGTAACCGCCCTGACGATTGTTGTCACGGTTGCCCTGGTAGCCACCCTGGCGGTTTCCGTCTCTGTTGCCCTGGTAGCCGCCCTGGCGATTGTTATCTCTGTTACCCTGATAACCACCCTGGCGGTTTCCGTCTCTGTTGCCCTGGTAGCCGCCCTGACGGTTGTTATCGCGGTTGCCCTGGTAGCCACCCTGGCGGTTTCCGTCTCTGTTGCCCTGATAGCCGCCCTGGCGGTTTCCGTCTCGGTTGCCCTGGTAGCCACCCTGGCGGTTTCCATCTCTGTTACCCTGGTAGCCGCCCTGACGATTATTATCTCTGTTGCCCTGATAGCCGCCCTGGCGGTTATCTCTTCCGCTCTCGCGGTTTCCGTCGCGTCCCGGGAACGGACGGCTCTCTCTGGACTGGAAGCCCTGGCGTCCTTCCGGACGGCTCTGGTTCGGAAGCGGACGGACATTCTCACGAAGATCCTGTGCCGGTGCCTCTGTCTTAACTGTCTCCGCCTTTTTCTCCGGTGCCGGTGCTGCTGAAGTCTCAGCTGCCTTTGCCGGTGCTGCCGGCGCGCTGTTTGTCGTCGGTCTCACCTGCATGCCGGAACCGTTGTTCGGTCTTGCCGGTCTCTGACCGCCCTGCTGGCGGTTTCCTGCCGGACGTTTCTGTGTGCTGTTCTGCGGACGGTAAACTGCCGCAATACGCTTCTTTGCCGGTGCTGCCGGCGCATTATTTTCTCCTTCAGCCGGAACTGTCGGCTTTGTGGAATTCTCCTGATTCTGATTCAATGTATCTGTTCCCTCTTTTTTCTTTCTTAAATCCTTTTCAAACTCACTCACGCTCGCCACCTCCAAAATAGTCCCTGCAAACCATCGCCAATGTACATGACCCGCCGCATGCAGGCATGCGCTCCTCATGTCCGCAGGACTACGCTTTTGCAGTAAAATGCTTCAACAACGCATTGGAAAAATTCTCGTCGATCACGGCCAGGGACGCTCTCATCTGCTTTCCCAGGATGTGTCCGAGCTCTTCCTTGCTTCCGAACTCAAAGTACGGGACCTTATAGTAAGTACACATGTTCCGGAACATTTTCTTTGTGTTGTCCGAAGATTCTTCCGATACGATCACCAGTCCGGATTTTCCGGACTTTACCGCCTTCTCTGTGGAGAACTCGCCACTTCTTACCTTGCCGGCTTTCTCCGCCAGGCCCAGCAGGCCCAGGACCTTATTTCTGTTCATCGATCTGTTCCATCTCCTTTTTCAGACTTTCGTAAACCTCTTTTGGAATTGCCATTTTAAAGGAGCGTTCCAGTCCCCGGCTCTTCACTGCCTTTTCAAAGCATGCCATGGATGGGCAGATATATGCGCCGCGTCCGTTTTTTCTTCCGGTCGCGTCAATGGAAATCACGTCGTCAGTACCTTTTAAGACACGGATCAGCTCCCGCTTGTTTTTCATTTCACCGCAGCCAATGCACTGTCTCTGCGGAACCTTCTTTACTGTACTCACTGTGGTCGTTCCCTTCTCTCCTATTCTTCTGTCTCAGCCTGTGCTTCGGAAGTTTCCTCTGCCGGAACTTCGTCCTCTGCCGGCTCTACATCTTTCTCGTACTCGCCCTCAAAGCCTTCCTCGCCGAAATCCATATCGTCGAAGAGGCCAAGCTCTCTCGCCTGTGTCTCACTCTTGATATCGATCTTGTAGGTGGTAAGTCTTGCGGCAAGTCTTGCATTCTGTCCTTCTTTACCGATCGCTAAGGATAACTGGTAGTCCGGAACGATGACCTGTGCCTCTTTCTCGTCCTCATCCGCAACGACGGAGATGACCTTCGCCGGACTTAACGCGTTTTCAATTAAGAACGCCGGGTTGTCGTCCCAGTTGATGATATCGATCTTCTCACCGCGGAGCTCGTTGACGATCGCGTTGACTCTCGCGCCGTTTAAACCGACACATGCACCTACCGGATCAACGTTCGGGTCTGTGGAGCTTACAGCGATCTTTGTTCTGGAACCTGCCTCACGGGCGATGGCGCGAATCTCAACGGTACCGTCGCGGACCTCTGCGATCTCAGCCTCAAACAGACGTCTTACGAGGTCCGGATGCGTTCTGGATACGGAGATTCTCGGTCCCTTCGGGCTGTCCTTAACTTCCAGGATATAAACCTTGATGCGCTCAGTTCTCTGGAATACTTCGCCCTTTACCTGCTCAGCTTCCGGAAGGATCGCATCGATCTTTCCGAGATCTACGCTGACATTGCGGCCAATATAACGCTGGACAATACCCGTAACGACCTCTTTCTCCTTGCACTGCCACTCGCTTAACTGGGACTTACGGCTCTCCTCGCGGATCTTCTGTAAGATCACGTTCTTCGCGTTCTGCGTCGCGATTCTGCCGAAATCATGGGAATCAATGGGGATCTGGACGATATCACCAAGGACATGTCTCGGAGCGATCATTCTTGCGTCAGCGAGGCTGATCTGTGTGATCGGGTCCTCCACAGTCTCAACGACCTCTTTTTCCATATATACAGAATAGTCGCAGCCATCCGGATCAATGATGACTTTCACATTGTCAGCTTTGCCGAAATGGTTCTTGCAGGCTGTGAGAAGTGAATTCTCAATTGCCTCCAGCAATGTGTCCTTACTGATGTTGTACTCTTTTTCGAGTATATTCATCGATTCCATCAGTTCCTTGTTCATTTTTTATCCTCCTTATTAAAAATCGAATGCCAGACGGATTAAGGCAATGTCTTTTCTATTAAATGTGCTCTCGGAACCGTCCTCGTAGCGGATCGTTACGGTGTCCGCGTCATATGCCGTGAGAATTCCGGAGAAATCTTTCTGTCTCTCGATGGCGCGGTACAGCTTGATATCGACTGCTTCGCCGAGACTTCTCTTGAAGTCCTTCTCTTTCTTTAACGGTCTGCCGAGTCCCGGGGAGCTTACTTCCAGGATATAGCTGTCATCGATAAAGTCTTCTTTATCGAGCCAGTCGCTTAAGCGTCTCGATACCATCTCACAGTCATCTACCGTGAAGCCGCCCTCTTTGTCGATATAAGCTCTCAGATACCAGGTGCCCGCTTCCTTCACGTACTCCACGTCCACCAGTTCAAAATTATTCTCTTCCATGATCGGAATTAAAAATTTCTCGACCCTGGATTCATATTCATCTCTTCTTGCCATGGGTTTCCACCGCCTTTCTGCCGGAATATTCCGGTTATGCAAAACGAAAGAGTGGACTTTTTCGTCCACTCTTTTGACCGGTTACTTATGTTATCGTCAAAATCATAGCATAGAACATCTGAAAAATCAAGGGGTTTGCTGGGAAAAGTGCCTGTTTGCGGGATTTCTGTGCAGTTTTCCGGGTGTTTTCTATGATTTTGGGGCAATGACCAGCCCGACAGACCTGTCCGTTTACGCAAATCATGCTGATCCTGGTGAATCCTGTGCCGGTGCCTCGTTGCATGGGATTCTGTTTTCTGATATACTATGTTTACGCTGCCGCCTTTTATTTTCTTTCAGGAGGCAGGTCACTTATTATATCTATATTACAGAAAGCAGACCTTATTGTATATGAAACGATTTGTTATCGGTATCCTCGCGCATGTCGACGCTGGAAAGACGACCATGTCCGAGGCAATTTTATATGAGACAGGAAAATTAAAGAAAATGGGGCGCGTAGACAACCGGGACGCGTTTCTCGATACGTTTGCACTGGAGCGCGCCCGTGGCATCACGATCTTTTCGAAACAGGCGGTCTTTCCGTTAGGCGATGCCTCCGTGACACTTCTTGATACGCCGGGTCATGTGGACTTTTCGGCGGAGATGGAGCGGACACTGCAGGTGCTGGACTACGCGGTGCTCATCGTCAGCGGGGCTGATGGGGTGCAGGGACATACGGAAACGCTCTGGAGACTTTTAAGACGATACCGGATCCCGGTGTTTATCTTTGTGAATAAGATGGATCAGAAATGGACGGATCGAGATGCGGTGCTGGCATCGCTGAAGGAGCGGCTGGATCATGGAGTCGTGGACTTCAGCGGGGTGATCGGGAATGAGGATGTGTTGACATTTTCAGCTTCTGCTGAACCGTTTGCGGCGGTCTGCAGAGATCCAGAAGAGGCAGCCGAGGAGATCGCCACCTGCGATGAAGCGCTTCTGGAAGCTTACCTCGCAGACGGTACTTTAAAGACAGACGATGTGCGGAAAGTCATCCATGACCGGAAACTCTTCCCGTGCTTTTTCGGCTCTGCGTTAAAACTTTCCGGCGTCCGGGAATTTCTGACCGCCCTCGGGGAGTTTGCGTCATGTCCGGACTACACGAAGGACTTCGGCGCGAAGGTGTTCAAGATCTCCCGCGATGAGGCAGGCGTCCGGATGACACATCTGAAGGTCACGGGCGGAAGTTTGAAGATCCGCGATTCGCTGTCCCCTGATTCTGAGGAGAAGATCAACCAGATCCGGCTCTACTCCGGCTCAAAGTTTGAGGCATTGAAGGAAGCGGAACCTGGCATGGTGGTGGCCGTCACCGGAATCTCCGACACGAGGCCTGGACAGGTCTTCGGAACTGCCTCCGAGAGTGCTCTTCCGCTTTTAGAGCCGGTCCTCACCTACCGGATCCTGCTGCCCTTTGGAACAGACTCCCACACCATGCTCAAAAACATGCGCATGCTCGAGGAGGAAGACCCGCAGCTCCATATCGTCTGGAACGAGGCGCTTGGCGAAATCCAGGCACAGGTCATGGGCGATGTACAGATGGAGATCCTGAAAAGTCAGGTACAAGAACGATTCGGCGTGGAGATCGAATTTGGCGAAGGAAATATTGTATATAAGGAAACGATCGCTAAGATTGTTGAGGGCGTCGGGCATTTCGAACCGCTGCGCCACTACGCGGAAGTCCATCTTTTAATGGAACCGGGTGAGCCGGGAACCGGACTCGTCTTTGATACCAACTGCAGCGAAGATATGCTGGATAAAAACTGGCAGAGACTGATTCTGACACATCTGGAGGAAAAGCGGTTCCGGGGAATCCTCACCGGTTCCGAGATCACCGATATAAAGATCACTCTGATCGCCGGGCGTGCCCACCAGAAGCACACAGAGGGCGGCGATTTCCGCCAAGCAACCTACCGCGCTGTCCGTCAGGGACTCTGCGAGGCGGGGTGTGTGCTCTTAGAACCCTACTACGCGTTCCGGCTGGAAGTCCCATCGGAAAACCTTGGGCGCGCAATGGCGGATCTTGACCGGATGCAGGGTGAATTTTCCGCACCGGAACAGGACGGCTCCATGGCTCTTCTTACGGGGACCGCTCCGGTTTCCACCATGAGAAATTATCAGCGCGATGTAATCTCCTACACGAAAGGCCGCGGACGGCTGACCTTGAGTCTTTCCGGCTACGAACCGTGCCACAACGCCGAGGAGGTGATCGCGGCCTCCGGCTACGATTTCGATTCCGACCTTCAGGATCCTGCCGGATCCGTCTTCTGCTCCCACGGGGCAGGCTTCGTGGTGCCGTGGAGCGAGGTGAAGCAGTATATGCATGTGGAGAGTCCGCTGGCAAAGCAGCTTGCGAAGGAACAGCAGGAACGGGAGCTTAAGGAAGCGAATGAACGGCTGCAGGCGATGGCAGCGGATGTAGCTGCGGGGAAAGTTCCGAGTGGAGCGGCTGGCGGCAGCGCTGCTGGCTCTGGTTTTTCTGGCAGTAAAAATTCTGGCTCTGGAGCTGGACCTGGTTCGAGCGGCTCTGCCGCTTCTGGTAACGGTATCGACTCTGGAGCTTCCGCGAATGGCACTGCCGGTTCTTCCTCCGACAGCCGCGGAAATGGAGATTCTTCCCTTTCCTTCTATGACGACAAGGAACTCCAGGCCATCTTCACCCGTACATACGGCGAGCCGAAGCGGAAGCTTGCCTCCGACTACGACTCCCGCACCGTGATCCGCGCAAAGAACGCCAGCCCGGTGAAGCCGGTGAAGGAAAAAGAGGCGCCAGAGGACGAGTATCTTCTCGTTGACGGCTACAACATCATCTTTGCCTGGGAGGAGCTGAGCGACCTGGCGGCAGTCAGCATCGACGCAGCCCGCTACAAGCTCATGGACATCCTAAGCAACTACCAGGGATTCCGGAAAATATGTGTCATCGTCGTCTTCGATGCCTACAAGGTCCCCGGCGGTGTGGAGAAGGTCCAGAAATACCACAACATCAACGTCGTGTATACAAAAGCGGCGGAGACCGCCGACCAGTACATCGAAAAAGTCGCGATCCGCATCGGCAGACGATACCGCACCACAGTCGCTACCTCCGACGGCGTGATCCAGCTCATCATCCGCAGCCAGGGCTGCATCCTCTGGTCCGCGAGGGATTTCCGTGAGGAGATCGAACGTGTCGGAAAGCTGATCTCTGAGGAAAAGGGAAAGCACACCGGCAATGCAAAAAATTATCTGTTCGCGCATGCGGACGAGGAGACACAGAAGTATTTAGAGGCAGTACGACTGGGAAAAAAATCCTGAAATGCCACAAAAGAATGTGCCTTGGCACATTCTCGCGCCTCGCGCGGTCGCTTGCGACAGTCTACATCTTCGCGCGAGTGCGCATCTTTGGCACGTCAGTGCCTTTTTCTGACCTCATTTCAGACATTTCCCACACTTTTTCCGTCCTATTTCCAGCCATTCTCTACATTTTCCGACCTGCCCTCAATATCTCTCCCTTGAACCACCAACACGCAATCCAGCGAATTTTCGAAATTTTCGAAATAGAGCGCGATTTTAAACCTTCAGACTCAAGCACATAACTTCTCCTCGCTCCTGTCAACACACCGCGCTGATACGCAATCTTCCAAACCGCCAACGCACAGCGCCGGTGAGTCTTCGGGCACGGACGCTTTGTGCAGGGAGCCTGGCTTCCTCTTGGCTCGCAGGAGAATGCGTTGGAGGACAGGCGGCACTAGTCTGAGCGTCAGCGAGTTGTGCCGACTGTTCTCCGCCCTTAGCATTCTTCTGCAAGCTTAGAGGAACCGCTCCCGAACCCCTGCGTTCGCGCCCGAAGACTCACCGGCGCGTACCTCTAGCCAATCTATTTCCCACAAACCTCAAGGATCTCCCCGCAGATTTCTTCTGCCGTCTTCCCATCCGTAGCTATAGTCACATCAGCCGCCGCCTCATACTTCGGCCTGCGCTTCTCCATCAGCTCTTCAATATACCCAACATTCATATTCCCATTCAGTACCGGTCTCTCCGTACTGTCCTTCACACGCTCGTAGATCGTCCCCGGCTCTGCCGTGAGAAGCACGATCTTCCCAGACTCCTTCATAAGCCGCACATTCTCCTCCTTCAAAACAGCACCTCCCCCACAGGAGATCACCGCCGGCTCCACTCCCGCAAAGCTTTTGATCAGCTCCGTCTCCAGCTCCCTGAAATACGCTTCCCCCTTCTCCTCAAAAATATCCGCGATCGCCATCCCCTCATTCTCCACGATCATCTGATCCATCTCCACCTGCCTCGCCCCGGTCATCTCCGCCAGGCACTCCGCGTTCGTACTCTTCCCGCAGCCCATAAATCCGATCAGAAAAATATGTTCCTTCAATCCCGCCATAATCTAAATTCTCCTTTTCGTACTAATAGTCTCTCAAAATCTCTAACTGTTTTCTCCCACACCCAAAACACTTTTCCACTTTCATGCGTCATTTAGTGCAAGTATACCAGATTTTAACATACTCTGCAATCAAAGAACCTTCACATTCCTGATCTATTCCGCTTTTAGCCCTCTTTTTTAAATTTTTCTGCTTTTTACATTTTCACACTTTAAAATCATAAATTTTCTTTTGCATTTTCTTTCCTGCACTGTTATAATAAGGCAAGAAAAATCACTCCCCGGAGGTACACATAAAATGGAAAACACCACACCTGCAGCTTCACCGATCACCGGACACACCGGTCTTATCTGTCTGCTCGGCAGCCCCTGCGCCCACAGCGTCTCCCCGATGATGCACAACGCATCCTTTGAGGCTCTTGGGCTCGACTACCGCTACCTCGCATTTGATGTCAATGAGGAGACACTTCCCACCGCAGTTGCCGGTTTAAAGGTTCTCGGTGCCCGCGGCTTCAACCTGACCATGCCGGATAAAAATCTCATGGTCTCCCTCTGCGACGAACTCTCCACCGCTGCCCGGATCATCGGTGCTGTCAACACGGTCGTAAACGAAGATGGACGCCTCATCGGCCACAACACCGACGGAATCGGTTACATGCAGTCCGTAAAAGATGCCGGTTACGATATCATCGGCAAAAAAATGACACTTCTGGGCGCAGGAGGCGCTGCCACCGCAATTCTGGTACAGGCTGCCCTCGACGGCTTAAAAGAGATCTCCGTCTTCGTGAGACCCACCAGCCGCTTCTACGACCGCCTGGTACATACCGTCGATGAACTCACAGAGATCACTGACTGCAGGATCAGGATCTGCGACTTCTCCGATGCAGACCTCTTAAAGAAAGAGCTTGCGGACAGCGCTATCCTCACAAACGGGACCTCCGTCGGCATGGCCCCCCACGAGGACACCTGCCCGATCCCGGAAAATCTGACTTTTCCGAAAGACCTCATCGTCTCCGATATCATCTACAACCCGCGTGAGACAAAGCTCCTCACCATGGCTAAAAATCAGGGCAACCCGTTCTTCAACGGCTCCTATATGCTCCTCTACCAGGGTGCCGAGGCTTTCCGCCTCTGGACCGGAAAGGAGATGCCAGTGGAGAAGATCAAGAAGGAATTTTTCTCTGATCCTTTTTATTCAAAAAGCAACTTAGATCACTTACGCCGTGTCATTGCTGCTTTAAACGCCGGAAACGGTGTTTCACATGAGTTAATCACTGACGAAAAATAAATACTCTACTTTTAAAGTTTCTATTTACACATGACCTCCAGAACCTGCCACCGACAGTTTTCTCTGGATGCATGGCATCAAAAAAGGAAAACGATCTGTCTGTGCAAACCATCAATACCACAAACAGATCGTTTTCCTTAATCAAATCTTTTATTTCAGGCTTTCATCATCTATCTTATGAACTGCCAGTTGTTTTATCTTCTACTTACTCTGTCCCGCAATAATCTCTTCCGCCATTCCAAACATCTCCTCAGCGCCGAGATCCTCACCAAACTTGAAGAGGCTGTAGCCCTGTCCGTCCATGTTCCACTCTACCGTGTAGGAAGTCATAACTTCGACCTTATCGCTGCCGTAAGCCAGGTTAAAATTGCCGTCTTCCTGGGCCTTTTTGTCCTCCTCGGTGAGCTCATAATCTGCCGGAACGAACTTGTTGGTCAGCTTGTAGAAACAGAGTTCTGTACCATCCTCGCATGTCCTCACCTCTGCCGGGGTGAGTTCTCCATCCATGCCGACTTCCGCGGAAAACGTGACATCCTCCATGCCGTCTTTTCCGTATGTGACGGAAAGCTGTGTTCCGTTTCCCAGTTTATTTCCATCTTTATCTTCCGTCTCATAGTTTACCGGCACAGCAGCCTTAAACGCGTACCCGTTGGAGAATTTCTCCGGGAAATCTACCATCGGTCCATTCTCCTTCTGAAGCTCCAGCGCCTGTTCATAGGTGTGGACTTCATCTCTTATATCGGTGCGGGATGTGATTCCCGCGATCTTTCCAATCGCGAACGCCGTCATGCTTCCAAATACACAGATCGCTGCAACTGCTGCTACCGCTTTTTTCATAAAACCTTTCTTCATATAATTTTCCTCTCTTTCTATCTTCTCATATACATTTCTCCGGATCCGCGCCTCCCGCACCGATTCGTCCGGAAGTTCGCCTGCGCGGCTCTCAAACATATTTTTCAGTCTCTTTTCTAAGATAGGATCGTCCATGTTTTTCCTCCTTCCTCCTGTGTGAGGATTTGCTTCAACTGTTCCTTCGCGTGGAACAGCCTGGATTTCACCGTTCCCTCAAACACTCCGCAGACCCTTGCGATCTCGCGGATCGGCATATCATTGTAATAGTACAGGATCAACACGGTCTTCTGCTTCGGCGGCAGCTTTTCCACCGCCTCGTAGAGGATCCGCTCCTCTTCCTTCATAATGCAGTTTTCCAGGACGGACCTTCCGGTGTCCGCCTGCCCGGATGCAGGTTCCTCCTCCGGCTGTTCTTTCCGCGACTTTCTGCTGATCTTCCACGCGGACCTTGTGAGTATCCTGTAAAACCATGTCTTAAAGGCTGCCGGATCCCGGAGCTTCTTTCTGTTTAAATAGCAGGCGGTGAATGTCTCCTGGACAATGTCCTCGCTGTCCGCCGCGTTCCCGGAGATCAGCCAGGCCGCCCTGAGCGCCGGCCTCTCATACTTCTCCATCAGCTCCCCGAAGGCATCCATGTCCCCGTTGATCATGCGTCTCACGATATTCTCTTCATCCATGTCCTGCCTCCTCTCTTTTTTGATGCATCTGTCTTATAGAGACAGGCAATTGGGAGAAAGTTCATTTTTATCGGAAATTTCTTTTCTTCTTTATTCTTCCAAATATATAACTTATTTTTCCACCAGACATATTTATTTTTGTTTTTCTATCTACACTGACTTCCACCGCGTCTACCGTCAACCATTTTCATAGAGCCGCAAAAAACAGGACAGCCACCCGCATCCACGCAGATGATCTGTCCTGTTTCGATTGATGCCTTAATATGATTTTTCGTACTAATACCTTAACTTGATCCTAGAAAGCTCCACATCCACCTCATATCCATGGCTGTGAAGATACTCCTTCATGCCCTCCCGCGCGAGGTCGATATGATTCTTCGGGGCAACGGTAATGCTGCGGATCGGAAGCTTCTTCCTGCCTCCGCTTAAGTCGATCGCGATATATCTTATTATAAAAAAGAAGATGAACCTGAGGAAATCACGCAAAGTTCCGGTATGTTCGGACTGCCTCCTCCTCTGCCTCCTTCATGATCTCTTCCACGGAATTGCCCTCGATGTCAAGTCCCTCTGCGGTATAGCACACAGTCTTATTGATTCCGTAATATACCTTGCAGAGTTTCTCGACATACTCATATCCGAGATTCAGATCCCCGATGGAACCACCGCTGGTGGTCACATAATGGAGACTGTCGGCATGGCACAGCCCACCTGGGATTCCCTTGGAAGAAAAGGTAAAGGTCAGCCCTGTCACACAGATCTGCTCCAGATAACATTTCATTCTCGCCGGGAAAGTAAAATCCCAGTACGGAGCCGCCACAAGGATCCGGTCTGCGGATGCAAACTGCTTTGCATAGTCAAACATCGGTCCCTCATAAATTCCGGCTCTCGTGAGCTGTTCCCGTCCTGCACTCTCTTTTCCGGTAAAAAGCTTCAGATCTTCATCCTCTAGGCACATGGTCTCGACCTCATATTCCCCGTTCTTGTTCATTTCCTTTAATAAAGCCTGCGCAAGTCTCTCCGTTCTTGAAACATCGCGGTTCACGCACGCGTCAATGTACAATAATTTTTTCATACCTTTCCCCTCCAGATATTTTTGGTATTACATGTATCTATAAATTCAACAGTCTTCTCGAAAGCTCCAGCACATCCTCCGTATTCTTGCTGTTAAAGATCTTCACCTCACCTCCGGACTCTTTCCCCGATAACAGTCCACACTCAGTCAGGCGCTTTCTCGTCTGCTTCGCGGTTCCGAATCCGCCGTCATAGATCGCCACGCCGGGCAGATGTTTCTGGATCTCATTTTTTACTAACGGGTAATGCGTGCAGCCGAGTACCACCGCATCGATTTCCGATTTTTCATACGGCTCGAACTGTTTTTCCAGATACTCGTCCAGAACAGGTCCCTCTAACATTCCGCCTTCGATATACTCCACAAGTCCCGGGCACGGCATCTTGATGATATTCGCCTCGTCCTCGTAGACATGCAGCATGGAATTAAATTTTGTCTGGGAGAGAGTCATCGGAGTCGCCATAACGACAACCTTTGAGTGCTCTTTCGCAAGCACCGCCGGCTTCAGCGCCGGTTCGATTCCAATCACCGGAATATCCTTCTTCTCATACTCCTCCCTCAGTTCCCTAATTGCCACACTGGTTGCCGTGTTGCAGGCTACAACTATGGCTTTCGCCCCGCGTTCCAGCAAAAAATCCACATCCTTTTTTGTGAGGTCAATGACCTCCTCCGGGGTACGTGTGCCGTAAGGGGCATTTGCGGAGTCCCCGTAATATAAGAAATCCTCACCCGGCATCAGTTTCACTAATTCTCTCAAAACACTGATCCCACCGAGTCCGGAATCCAAAACACCGATCGGCCGATTGTCTGTATTCATAATGTACACCTCATTGACTGCCGCAGAGATCCGCCGGATCTCATGCAGCATATTATATGAATCCTCGTGTTCTCAGGCTGTCATGTTTCATTTCCATGACCGCACATCTCTTTCCTGCACAACACCAGTTATTTCATCGAATTATTCTTTGTGATGATCTCTTATATCTTATCACACTTTCCCCGTTTTGAACATCCACAGACTTTCTCCGCTCTGTTTTTGTGCACTTTTTAAAATTTAGGCCTTGATTTTTTTTATTTTTGGTTAATCTGTTTCTCAAAACACTGCTATACTTACGCTGTAACAAGAAAGAAGCGGTAACTGTTCAGTACCTTCACGGTTACGCAAAAATCCATTCCGAATTGCCTGCGGCAATGGGATTTTTGCCTGCTGGCCAAAATTATGTTACGGTCAGCGCAGTAAATGCGCAGACCTATTGAACAGTTATTAGTCACAAACTTAACAAAACCCCTTTATACACTAAAGCTGAGGGCTGCTAAGCGAATCCGGCAGAACGAATACTGGTTCGTTTGCCGGGAATCAGATTTTTGGAGGAAAAGATAAATGACTACTTTAAAAGCTGAAAAAAGAAGCATGGATGTAAAGGCAAAGAGATTAAGACGTGAAGGATTTGTTACAGGTAATGTTTTCGGACATGCCATCGAAGGCTCCATTCCGGTAAAGATGAACTCTGTAGACGCAGAACGTCTTTTAAAGACCGAACATAAAGGCGGTCAGATCAACCTCGACATCGAGGGTCAGGTATATGATGTCCTGATCAAGGAAGTGGACTACAATGCAATGACACGAAAGATTGATGAGATTGATTTTCAGGCACTTGTAAGCACTGAGAAGGTTACTTCCACGGCCGAGATCGTTATCCTGAACCGTGAAGCTGTTATCGGCGGCGTTCTTCAGGAAGACTTAAGCGAAGTTGCTTACAGAGCATTCCCGTCCGCACTGATCGAGAAGACAACACTGGATGCTGCAGGTCTCAAGGTTGGTGACATCGTACATGTCAAGGATCTTGACATCGCAAAGAACAAAGACATCGACTTAAAGACTGATCCGGAGGCTGTTGTGCTCTCCGTCATCCCGGTTCACAACGTTGTTCCGGAAACTGAAGTTACAACTGCACCTGCTGCAGCTGCTGCTGAGGAGAAAGAGACCAAATAATCTCCGCGTCCATATATAGAAATGGATATAAAAATGGCGGTATCGCTTCAATGGTGAGCGATGCCGCCATTTTTACATCCGTAGGAAATGAACACTCCTTGTACTTCCCGCTGGAATCAAGTATAATAAAAACAATCAAAGACGCTTTTTCTGATGGGAGGAATTTGCATGGGAAGTTATCTGAATCCGGGGAATCTTTCATTCCGCGGTAGTCTCCGCTCTAAAATTTATGTCGACAAAAGCGAACTGATCGCCAGAACCAATGAAGCGCTTTGTACCGAGCAGAAATATATCTGTGTAAGCCGTCCAAGAAGATTCGGAAAATCAATGGCCGCTAATATGCTCGCCGCATATTATGACCGGAGCGAGGATACAACGGAATTATTTCAAAATCTTGCTATCAGTAAAGACAGATCGTATAGGGAAAATCTGAACCAATATGATGTGATCAAAATCAATATGCAGGAATTTTTAAGTATGTCTGAAACAATGGAAGAAATGCTGGAGATGCTTAAAAATTATCTGATTTTGGATTTTAAGGAGACATTTCACGAAATACAGTTTCGTGATGAAAAGAATCTGATTCAGGTCATGAAAGACGTATTCCGTTATACTAAATGTCCTTTTGTGATCCTGATCGATGAGTGGGACTGCCTGTTCCGGGAGTACAAGCAGAATAAAGAGGCTCAGAAAAAATATTTAGATTTTCTGCGCGCATGGCTGAAGGATAAGGATTATGTGGCATTGGCCTACATGACCGGCATATTACCCATTAAAAAATATGGCTCCCATTCCGCATTAAATATGTTTACAGAATATTCCATGACCGATCCAGGCGATCTGGCCGGGTATTTCGGCTTCACTGAACAGGAAGTATCCAGACTCTGCGATACATACGATATGAATTTCGAGGAAGCGAAAACATGGTATGATGGATATCATCTGATCGCACATCGCCAGAATGGTGATGAACATTACTCTATTTACAGTCCTAAATCGGTTGTGGAAGCCATGCTGCGACACAAGTTGGGAACTTATTGGAATCAGACGGAAACATATGAAGCCTTAAAAATTTACATTCAGATGGATATGGACGGACTGCAGGACTCTGTGGTCAGAATGCTTGCAGGTGAAGCAGTACAAATCAATATAGGTACTTTCAGCAATGATATGACCACATTTGCCACTAAAGATGATGTCTTGACATTACTGATCCATCTCGGCTACCTGACATACAACAGCGTAGATGGTACCGTTGCCATTCCTAATAAAGAAGTCTCACAGGAATATGTGAATGCAATCAGCACCATGAACTGGCATGGCGTGATCGACTCCGTAGAATCATCCCGTAAACTTTTAGAATCATTGTGGGCCATGGACGCCGACGCAGTTGCGGCAGGAGTTGACAAGGCTCACGATGAAATTTCGATTCTTCAGTACAACGATGAAAATTCTCTGAGCTGTACCATAAATCTTGCATTTTACTTTGCACGTGAATATTATACGATAATCCGTGAACTGCCTACAGGTAAGGGTTTTGCTGATATATGTCTGATTCCGAGAAAACTGCATTTAGATAAGCCTGCGGTAGTGATCGAACTTAAATGGGATAAAAGCGCATCTGGAGCTTTAGACCAGATCAGAGAAAAACAGTATGGAAATGCATTGAAAGATTATCATGGTAGTATATTACTTGTTGGAATTAATTATAACAAAACAACGAAGAAACACGAATGCATGATCGAGACTATGCAGAAATAAATATAGTATCACGTGAACATCAGCAATATCTTTCAGCTTAAAAGATCAGAAAAGTCGCTGAGTTGACAATTCTGTATTTCCCTGCTATACTGTCTTACAGCTCATCGGAGGGCTTGTAAACGCATTTACAAAGCTGGATAAGATGCCGAAGGATCGTTCGGTATTTTATCCGGCTTTTTTGTATAACTGGAACCTTCCATATCTTCTCATCCTGCAGCACAAGCCCTTCCGTCAGGATTATATTTCCGTCATTACCAAGTACTATATCAAGTCCAAACAGATCATGATAAAACCTTATCGATCTCTCAATATCTTTTACGATAACCAGAATATTTCTCAATCTCATTCTACTTTTCCTGTACCTCCTTGCCGCTCATATGCTCGATCTCGATTTCAAACATCTGCACAGCCCTTCCCGCCTGCGCGATCTCCTCATCAGCCAGCTGTTCATTCGGATAATATTTCATCGCAAACCGTTTTAACATTTCCATTGCTTTCTCACTGCCATTTTCCATCAAATGACATTTCCCGAACACAACCGTACTCTGCATAAACGGTGCCCAGGCTTCCTCCCTGATCGTCTCATTTCCATAAACCGTAAAACATACCTTATCACACACCCGCAGAGCATCGACCTTATGCCCCGCGCGCGCACCATGAAAATAGATTTTCCGGTTCTCCCTGTCATAAAAATAATTGAGCGGGATCGCATACGGATATCCATCATCCCCATTCACCGCAAGAACACCTCTCCTGCTGTTTTGCAGAAGTTCCTCCACCGCGCTATCCTCGATCTTATTTCTCTTTTTTCGAATCTCTCTAAACATAATTCTACACTCCTGATTCATAATATTACCAACCTCATCTTTTCCTTCTCCAAACACCGGCAAATTCTTCCAGATCCATTATATCTCACACGATTGGATTCGTCATCCTCTTCCTTCTCCAACGCGTTTTCCATCCCCGGTCATCCTTCATATTTTATCAATATCTGTTTTTCACTTTGCCGCATACAAGCGCTCACACTGTAACGTGCACGTTTGACAACTGTACATTTTTCACATATGATTGACACGCAAATACTAATACGAAAAAGGGAATCTCACCATGTTTGAAAAACTAAAATATTTCTCCACGATCTTCTTCGGCACCTTCATCATCGCCGTGGGAGTCTATTTCTTCATGAACCCGAACCATATCATCAGCGGAAGTATCTCAGGACTCGCCGTGGTTCTCGTAAACTTTGTCCCGCTGTCCCTGTCCGCCATGACGCTGCTCTTAAACATCATCTGCATCATCCTGGCATTCCTCTTCGTGGATAAGACCTTCGGGACAAAGATCATCTTTATCTCCGTCCTGCTGCCGGCGCTTCTCTTTGTGTTCGAGATCCTGTTCCCAAATCCGGGTTCTCCCACAGGAAATATCGCCCTGGACGTGGTGGGAATGATCGTCGTGATCTGCTACGGACAGGCAGTCCTCTTTAACGCCAACGCCGCGTCCGGCGGTCTCGACATTATCGCGAAGATCATGAACAAGTACCTCCACATGGATCTCGGAAAGTCCATCATTATCGCCGGAATGGTGACCGTCGCAAGCTCCTATTTCGCCTACGACCTCCAGACCGTGATCATCGGCGCCCTGTCCACCTACTTCAGCGGCCTCGTCCTGGACTACTTTATCGACGAGTTCACCGGAAAGATCCGCGTCTGTGTCATCTCCGAGCACAATGATGATTTTAAACGTTACGTCATCGAGACGCTCCAGCGAGGTATCACCGTCTACACCGCCACCGGCGGCTACAGTGATGCGCAGAAGGAGGAGATTCTGGCTATTCTCACCAAAAAGGAATATGGTCAGTTTATGGACTACGTCCAGGCAAAGGACCCCAACGCCTTCGTAACGATCTCCAACGTGAAGCGCGTGGTGGGAAGCTGGAATACGCCGAAGAGACGGACGTACTTCTAAGACCATGCGCCTCCAGAACCTGTTACCGGCATTCTCTGCAGAACACACACAATTCCTACAGATCCTGCCGCCAGCAGTTTCTTCCGAATTTATGCAGCAAAAAGGCTGATGCAGTTTCAAACCAACGCATCAGCCTTTTTTTTATTTCCTACTATTCTTCCATCCATTGATCGTCCTCCAATACACTCCCATCCCGGTCACTCCAACAAGCACCTCTGAGATCGGAAACGCAAACCAGGTAAACTGAAGTCCCAGAAGAGACAGCGCCCAGAAAATCGGGATCAGACAGAATATCTGGCGCATCACAGACAGGAACAGACTGACTCTTCCATTTCCGATCGCCTGAAAGAACACCGGTGTCATCAGTGAAAATACCGCCGGAATAAAACTCGATCCAATGATCGGAAACGCCGTTTTTCCGATTGCAATGACCTCACTGCTGTCCGAAAAGATCCGGAGCAGTTCCACCGGAAAGAACACGAAACAAACCCCCCCGATCAGCATAAACCCACAGGAAAACAGATAACTGTCCTTCATGGTCTCCCGGCATCTCCCATAACTCTTCGTCGCGTAGTTGAAACTCAGCACCGGCACAATACACGTCTGCAGTCCCATCAGCGGGATAAAGAAGAAGGTCTGCATCTTATAATAAAGTCCTAAAACCGTCACCGCGGAATCCGAAAATCCCGCGAGGATCGCGTTTAAGATCACAATATACACCGTGTACATGGCCTGCTGTAAAATCGATGCGTATCCAAGCCAGTAGATCTGTTTTATGTAAACCTTCATTTTCCGAAACTCCGGCGGCCTGCGCACTCCCCCGAAGGCCGTGATCACAGCCGCGGCCACCTGACCGCAGACTGTAGCGTAGGCAGCTCCCGCCACGCCCATCTGCGGCACAGGACCAAGTCCGAAGATCATGATCGGATCCAGGACGATATTAGTCAGCGCGCCAACGGTCTGGGCGATCATCGGGCGCCGCATATTTCCCTTGGACTGGTGTACTTTCGTCCAGTTTCCCTCTAAAAACGCGCCAATACTGCCGATGCAGACGATCCGCCCGTAGATCACCGCGTCCTCGATCGCCTCCGGAGACTTCGCGCTTGTCATGACATAGGGACGCATAAACACGGCCGCGAGAACCGCAAATATAAGCCAGGTCATGAATTCCAGAACCATGCCGGTTCCCGCTGCCTCCTCGGCTTTCTGCTGGAATTTCTGCGCATACTGTCTCGCCATGTACGTGTTGACACCGACACCGGTTCCCACCGCCAGGGCAATAATGATAAGCTACAGCGGATAGATCACCGACAGCGCTGTCAGCGAATTTGCGGAATACTGACCGACGAAAAAGCTGTCCACGATGTTGTACATGGCCTGAATGAGCTGCGCCAGCATGACCGGCGGCGCGATCTTCAAAAGAATCTTCGGAATCTTTTCCGTGCGGAAGAGATCCGTTCCAGTCTCCATCTTCTCCTTCATCACTCTTCCTCCTCCAGCGCGTCTTCCAACACCCGGTCATACTCCATGAACAGCTCCGTCATCATCCGGATCCGCTCTGCTCCGAGCTGAGCCGCCGCCCGCTCCTCCATAAGACTTAAAGAATGCAGGAGCCGTTCCGAATACTCTTCTCCGCTCTCCGTCAGCACCAGCGCCTTCTCTTTTCCGCGGCTCATCTCCTCGCTGACCGCAAGGATCCCCTCTTTCCGCATCTCCGTGATCACATGGTTCACCGTCTGCCGCGGCAGCATATAAGAATCGCAGACCTGTTTCTGTGTGCAGGATCCATATTCCCGGATCGTATAGAGCACCAGCATCCGGTTATAGCTGACCTTATTTTTCTTCGCCCACACCGAGTAGACTCTTCGGCACCGGATGATCGCCTGGTTTACCTGGTCGTGAAGCTTCTGTATTTCATGGTCCATAATCGTTTTCTCCTTTTCAATCCCATTTGAGACTGAAAAGGAGTATACTCCCGTCACCATGATTTGTCAATCCCCGCAGCTCCGCTTCCACCATCAAAGTTCCACCTGCAATTCATGCCGATTTTCGACATCTTGTGCAGCGTTTATTGACAACACCCGAAAAAATGATATCCTAAAGATAACCGATTCCGTTGCAGGATCAGTTTTTTATACCATTTTTCAGCTTTTCTTACGAAAATAAAGGGGGAATCTCTATGAGAAGTACATATAAGAAACCACTGGCGCTCCTGCTGTCCGCGGCATTGAGCTTTACACTGTCCGGCAGCCCCGTCTATGCGTCAAACAGCAGCTTACTGCCAGAAACAGGCACACGGAGCGCACTTCCGGCGCAGACGGCAACCTCTTCCAATGCTGTGGAAAACCAGGAGCCCGTTGTTTCTGTGGACTACATTTCTGGAACAAAAGAATTCACCGATATCTTTGAGGCACTCGACTGGATCGTTCCGGGAGTGACATTCACCCTGCTCAGAGACACCACGATTACACGCCAGCTGAAGCTTGACGCCAACGTATGTGACTGGGATAATATAACCTTCGATCTCAACGGTTATACCCTGTCCGGAAATTTTGATGATGAGGCCGTTGTGTATTTCGATCCTGCGACAGCATATCATGTCGCATTTAAAAACGGAACCATCGAAAATACAGCGGAAAATGGTACTGCCGTTCAGTTATGGGACGGCCAGATAACCATGGAAAATGTAACTATCAACGGTGATTTTGTTATTAAATATGATTTTCTTAACCTCTACAAGAGCTATACACCGACCTTCCTCGGCGGCGGAACGATCAGTAAACTCCGCACGGAATCCGAAAATCCGGCGAATTTCGGCAATTCCCTGGCCCCAGGATGTTACTTTGTTGGTTCCGATGGCCGCCGCGTGCAGGGAAATGCCCTGGAACGCAGCACCAAACTGGAAAACGTCACAGTCATGACGTGTGAGCATGAAAACGGATTTGTCAGGGATCCTGACACCTTCTTTACCAGATATATCTGTCCAGTCTGCGGCAATGCCTGCACACATGATACCCGCAGTTCAGATGACAGGGAATGTGAGATCTGTCATATGAAGATCAACGACATTGTGTACAATCCCGGAGAGACGGAATATGTCACCTCCTTTAACGATGCAACGACTGCCGCGAATCCTTTCAGCAGCAGGATCCTTCTGTTAAGCGATCAGGATTCATCCTCCAATTTCATCCGCGATCATATGACCGTTGATTTTAATGGTCACACAATGACATGGACCGGAAGTTACGGTAACACCACGGTCTCTCTTTCCGGTACAGGGGTAACATTTCTGAATACCGGTACCTCCCAGGGACACTTTATCGGCACGATCAACCTTTGGGGATCTTCCCCCAGACTGATCATCCCGGCTGGCGCAAACCTTCTCATCGATGCTCTCGAGGTCAAAGAAGGAACTGCCTCCCTCTCCGGCGGCACCTTCGGCACGATTACCGTTTCAAATGGCAATACCCTCAACGGCCTTCTTGCGCCAGGATACTGCTACGTACAGAATGGTCAGATCATCGTTCCGTCTGACAGCGACACAAAACTCACCAATGTGTCCGTGGTTCCCTGCGACCACACTTCGGCAGCCGTGACGACCACTAACGGATCCACGATCACCTACAAATGCCCCTGCGGCGAAGTGACCTACACAGGCAGCGTGACAAAAGACGGAAAGACTCTGTACTATGCGGATCTTCAGGACGCCCTCGATCATGCGTCCGGCGGTACATTCCATTTCCTCACTCCGTCTCTCAATACCCGGCTTATTGTCCCGGACAATGTGACGATTGATTTCACCAATATGTCACTGTATCACGATACTTCAGACTCAGAATTGGTCCTCAGTGGCAGAGTCACGCTCCTCAACCGTGGAACTCCATATGCGCTCATCCAGAATATTCCTATCGTCGTCCAGTCCGGCGGTACACTGATCGTTCCAAAAAATTACAGCATTTCAGAAGAAAATCAATTAGACCTGTCCTCCGGATCATCCATCACCATTGAGCCTGGCGGACATGCTGAACTATACAGCGGTACATACAGTTATATCTACGCAGACACAGACAGTGAGATCCATATTTCCGGCTGCAGCAACCCTGTCCTTGTTATGAAGGACGACAGCAGGGCAGTCCTGACCGGCGGCAGCTACCGGTCGCTCTATCTGGAAGGGATCTGTGACGTAAAGATCTCCGGCGGAAGTTACGGCAGAATTGAGATCTATGAGACGGACCTTCAATCAGCTCTGGTTCGTCCGAAAGTCACTTACGCGGATTTCTCCGCTCTGCTGACGAATGGATCAGGATTTCAGAAGTCTGACGGCAGCTGGCTCTCCAAGAACGATGTAACCAGTTCTCCCGAATATATGAACAGAAAAAGTAAATATATTGAAGATGTGACCGCTGTGGATGCGCCTGTCCAGGATGCAGCCGTATATGCCCGGATTTCCGGTACAGAGTACAAAGAGTCTGTGAACGTCCAGTACAAAGCACGGACCGGCAGGGAATTCAGCCTGATGCCTGATATCCACTTCAGATCAGATGTAACTCCGTCTGCCTCCTGCCAGTGGTACCAGGTAAATTCCGACGGCAGCATGACGGAGATCGAAGACGCCTCAGACATGGCTCTCCACCTCTCTCCGACGATACCCGTCGGCACATACACCTATGCCGCGGAGATCACCTGCGGCGGATATATCTGCTACAGTGACCCGTACACCGTGACCGTCACTCCCCGGGAACTGGAGCTGACCGTCGATGAAGATTTCATCTCAAAAGTCTATGACGGTACAGCGAATGTACCCGACATAAAGCCTATATTCATTGCGGCTGGCGGCGGAGATCTCCCGGATGCAGACGAGATCACATGTCTGATCGGCGATTCCTGGTACTTTAATTCTCCAGCACCAGAAACACCAAATCCAGATTTTTCCGATGAAAAAGGGGTAAGCTTCCTCTGCACCCTGACAAACCCGAACTACTCGTTTGCAGGCGGGGAAACGGAAAAACGTTTTTTCTGCGGTCAGGCACCGTACATCAAAAAAGCCACCGCATCCAATGCAAAACCAGGAACCATGACTGTCCTCAATCATACGGAAGCCGCGTACCGCTTTGACCTCAGTTCCCTTCTGCCGGAGCTCGACACGCCGAAGAAATACGGCACGGTCGAATACCATCTTGAGGACGTGGCTCTCGGAGACTATTACGACAGCGGCGCGTCCATCTGTGATGGAGTACTGACACTTCCGGTCCGTCCGGTGGATTCTGCGCTGGAGCAGCAGATCGGCACCGTGACAGTTAAAGTCATCTCCCAGAATTACCATGACTTTCTCCTCACGCTCCAGGTCAGCGCTGTCAACAATAAGCTGCCCGACAGCGGCGAAGACAATAAGCCAGGCGGGAACTCCGGCGGCAATACTTCCGGCGGTGGAAATTCTTCCTCCAATGGCAGTAATTCCGGCGGAAACAGTTCTTCCGACAGTGACAGCGATTCTTCCTATGAAGATACGTTCCTGTCCTCAGACTACTCCGGACAGGCACAGTCCAAATCTCCGTCCACGATCAGCATTCCATCCGCTGTACCGGATAAGAACGGTAATGTAACTCTCGATCACAATATGATCCAGTTCGCCATCAAAGCCGCCCGGAAAACTGTGAAAAAGAATGGCAGATCTGCAAACGGCATCGCGGTGTCCATCCCTGTGGTATCAGAAAAGAGTCATTCCGCATTCTCCGTGACGATAAGTGCCCGCATTCTCGACACACTGATCCGCGAAAACGTGACTCATTTAGCACTCGGACTTAACGGCGCTTCGACCGCAGACCTGGATGCAGACCTGTTAAGATGGCTGGATGCCAGATCTGCCGATGCAGATATCCTCATCAGGATCCAGCCAGCAGTCCAGATCACCGGCAGCGCAAAACCGGCTTATACGCTGTCTGTATTTCTCTTTACTGGCGGAAAAGAGACACCTGTCACTGATTTTGGCAATCTCTCGATCACAATAAAATAATTATGCGTATGTTTTCTTACGGTCAACGCAGCAAGTGCGCCGACCTACTGAACAGTTACAATTCTGCTTACATCTGCATTTCTGACGTGTAATTGCGAAAAAAAGCAGGTCTACATCGGTGTTTTTCACCTGCAGACCTGCTTTTATTATGCATAACCTTTCGATTTTAGTTCAGGAAGTTCTCAATAATAACGCTCTCCGCCTCTTCCTCGGTAAGTCCAAGTGTCCTAAGCTTTAAGAGCTGCTCATCGTTGATCCTTCCGATCGCCGCCTCGTGAATGATCGCCGCGTTTAAGTCGCGCGCACGGATCTCCGGAATGGATCCGATCTCGGCGTGGTCCATAATGATGGAGTCACACTGGATATGGGCCTGGCATTTGTTGTTTCCGACCGCCTTCGGGTGGAAGGTCTGGACGGAATTGCCTTTTCCGACAGATCTGGAGATGATCTGGGCTGAGCTGTCCTCGCCGTTTAAGCGTACCTCGATGTTGGACTCCGCCGTCTGGTCTCCCTCGGTCATGAGGCGCTCTGTCACATACAATCTGGAGTTTTTATCCATCTCCACAAGCGTCTCGCGGACTGTGGAGTCAACGCCCTTGATCTGTGCCGTATCCAGCGTAAATACGGAATTTTCTCCGACATAGATATTCGTCACCGGATTCAGCACACGGCCGCCGGTTCCATTTCCCTCTCCATAATGTTTTTCCTGATAACAGACGTTCGCGTTCTTTCCAACATGAAAGGTGTGGATCCCGTCATGTCTGCTCTCATTGCATCCGCTGTTGTGGATCCCGCAGCCCGCAACGATGGTCACGTCCGCGCCGTCCGCGATATAGAAATCATTGTATACAAGGTCTGTCATGCCGGAAACGCTGACGACCACCGGGATGTAAACTTTCTCGCCCTTTGTATCGCCATCAATATAGATATCGATCCCCGGCTTGTCCGTCTTCTTCTTGATCTTAATATGTTCACTGTCACCGTGACAGATGGATGTTCCGTTCTGGCGCAGATTGAAAGCGCCCTTCTGGGAAAATCCGTTGTCATTGATGACTTTCAGTACTTCTTCTACTACATGATCCAGCTCTACCATTACGCTCTCACCCCCGCATTTCCTGCACATGCATGACATTTATCAAGACCTTCTAAACACGGCAGGACATCTTCCTTCCGTCCTTCCGCCTTGATCTTCCCGTCATCGATCACCATGATCCGGTCTGCCATGCTGATGATCTTCTCCTGATGGGAGATGACGATCAGACTCTGTTTTTTCTCTTTGTGGATCTCCTCGAATTTCCGGATCAGCATGGAAAAACTCCAGAGATCGATCCCGGCTTCCGGCTCATCAAAAATACATAAGGTATGTTCCTTCGCAAGAACCGTCGCGATCTCGATCCGCTTCATCTCGCCTCCGGAAAGCGTTCCGTCGATCTGACGGTTTAAATATTCCTCCGCGCAGAGTCCCACGTCGGACAGAAGCCTGCAGCACTCCTGATCTTCCAGCTCTCTTCCTGCTGCCAGCGCAAGAAGTCTCTGCACCGTCATTCCCTTAAATCTCGGCGGCTGCTGGAACGCATAGCCAATCCCGGCGTTGGCGCGGTGGTTGATATCAAAATCCGTGATATCTTCCCCGTTTAAAAAGATCTTTCCGCTCTCCGCCTTCTCAATTCCGATCAGGACTTTCGCCAGCGTGGACTTTCCGCCGCCGTTCGGTCCCGTGATCACCAGCATCTCCCCATCGTCCACCTGGAAAGAAATATGATCCAGAAGACATTTTTTCGCCCCGTTATCCTCCACATGAAGGACTAAGTTTTCTGCTTTTAACACGATTTCACCTCTCTGTATCTCTAAACGAGTCAAACCTCATTTTCACTGCCGGAACACAGCGTATCCCCATCTCACTTTTTGCGCATGCTGAACCCATCCGCGTATAAACTGTATTTATCCGGTAGGTATAATCGCATTATAACGCAAAACTGCCAATTTCGCCATCAAATTATAGGATTCTCCGGATGTTCCTTTTTTTATACATTCTATTTTCCCCTCAACACTGGTTTTTCCGCGATATGACAAGGCCATATTTCCCGTTCCATCATCTGCTCCGCCATTCTGCCTCCTGATTATACCTCTCGCCGGTTCTATTCCAATTTGAGCGTCTGCGGCAGATTAAATTGCCTTTTCCCATGTTCTATGGTAGACTATCTCTTACACGCACAAATGTATTTGTGACAAAAACACGAGGAGACCTTAATTATGAATCATAAACGAAGTTCGTTCTCCGGAAAGCTCGGTTTCGTCTTATCGGCGGCGGGCGCGTCCGTAGGACTTGGAAACATCTGGCGTTTCCCCTATCTCGCAGCAAAGTATGGCGGAGGAATCTTTCTGCTCGTCTATATCATTCTGGCACTGACCTTTGGCTACACGATGATCGTGGCGGAAACTGCTCTCGGCCGCATGACCAAAAAGAGTCCTGTGGGTGCCTATGAATCCTTCGGAAAGTCAAAATGGCTGTCCTTCGGCGGCTGGATCAATGCTGTGATCCCGATCCTGATCGTCCCGTACTATTCTGTGATCGGCGGCTGGGTCATCAAATATCTGGCTGAATACCTTCTTGGACATGGACAGGCCCTTGCCACAGACGAATATTTCTCCGCGTTTATTTCCAACGGTCGTTCTACGGAGATCTGCTTTATTCTCTTCACCCTGTTTACAGTTGTTATCATTTACGCAGGTGTACGCAACGGGATCGAGCGTGTATCGAAGTTTATGATGCCGATCCTCGTGGTCCTTTCCCTGCTCATCGCGGGCTATTCCGTATCGAGACCAGGGGCTATGAGTGGTGTGAAATATCTTCTGGTACCAAACCTTGAGAACTTCTCATGGATGACGGTGGTATCCGCTATGGGACAAATGTTCTACTCCCTGTCCATCGCTATGGGAATCCTTATCACCTTCGGTTCCTACATGAAAAAAGATACTTCGATCGAAGATTCCACCCAGAATGTTGAGATCTTCGATACCGCGATCGCGATCATGGCCGGTCTCATGATCATCCCGGCCGTCTTCGCCTTCTCCGGCGGTGACCCGGATACCCTGCAGGCCGGTCCTGCGCTGATGTTCATCACGATCCCGAAGGTGTTCGCAAGCATGGGACTCGGAGCCGCAGTCGGCATCCTGTTTTTTGTCCTGGTCCTGTTTGCGGCTGTCACAAGTTCCATCGCCCTGACCGAGAGTGCCGTCTCCACTTTTGAGGATGAGCTGCACTGGAGCCGGAAAAAGGCGACGGTATTTATGGCTGTCATTATGCTCCTGCTCGGAACACTCTCCTGTCTCGGCTATGGTCCACTGGCCGGTGTGACCGTGATCGGAATGCAGTTCCTTGACTTCTTCGATTTCCTGACAAACTCTGTCATGATGCCGATCGCGGCGATCGCGACCTGCCTTCTCGTATCGAGAGTCATCGGAGTTGCAAAGATCGAACAGGAGGTCACAGACGGCGGTCATCCATTCCGCAGAAAAGTGATCTTCCAGTTTATGATCCAGTATCTCTGCCCGATCTTTGCGGCTATCATACTGATCAGTTCTGTGGCGAACGCGTTTGGGTGGATCTCGATGTAACGTATCTTTATATTTGTGGTTATCGACCTTTGCCGTCCCTTCCGTCAGGATCAGGACGGCTTTTTTCAAGTGACATGATTCTATTTCTCCTTTGTTGATAATCCGCTGACTGGATTTTCGATCTCCGTAATATCAGCATCCAAATAACTTTGCAGTCTTCTCCATCCGCTCCGCGATCGGAACGCCAAACGGGCACCGTGCTTCGCACAAATGACATCCGATGCACTCCGATGCCTTATGTTCCAGAAGCTCATAGTGGGATTGCACTGTCGCCGGGATCTGCGGCTGCATGGTTGCCAGATCATAAAACTTGTTGATCATGGCAATATCCAGATTTGCGGCACACGGCTTGCAATGTCCGCAGTATGTACATTCGCCCCGGTAGGAATGGAACGGCGCATTCGCGATCACAGACGCATAGTCTTTCTCCGTCTCTGAGGCAGTCTCATATCCCACTGCCGCATCTACCTGCTCCTTTGTGTCATATCCACACATGATGGAGCAGACAGCCGGTCTCGTCAGCGCATAGTGAATACACTGGACCGGGGTAAGACAGACACCGAACGGAGATCTCTTCGCATCGAAAAGTCTTCCGCCCGCGAATCCCTTCATGACCGTGATCCCCACATCGTTCTCCTCACAGGCCTTATAGAGCATCGCCCGGTCCGGATCGATCCCCTTAAGTCCCGCGTCAAACTCCTCCGCAAACATCGTATCGATATCCTCACTCGCCGGCAGCATATCAAACGCCGGGTTGATACTGAAAAGGATCATCTCTATATATCCGGACTCAACCGCCTTCATAGCTACCTTCGGATTGTGGGAGCTCATGCCGATGTGCCGGATCACGCCTTTTTCTTTCAGCTCCATCACATAATCCAGATAATCAGAGTGCTGGATCTTCTCCCACTCTTCCTCTGAATCCACATAGTGGATCATTCCGAGATCGATATAGTCGGTCTGCAGTCTCTTTAAAAGGTCCTCAAAGGCCGGACGCACATATTTCATCTCCCGCGTGCGGAAATACTGGCCGTCCTTCCAGGTAGATCCGATGTGTCCCTGAATGAACCACTGATCCCGGTTCTCTTTAATTCCCTCGCCGATGATATTTCTCGATTTCGGATCCGCCATCCAGCAGTCCAGCATATTGATCCCTTTCTCTGACGCATACCGGATCAGCTCAATGCCCTCAGTTTCCGTATGCCGTTCCAGCCATTCCCCGCCAAATCCGATCTCACTCACCATGAGCCCTGTTTTTCCCAATCGTCTTGTCTTCATGTGTTCTCCTCCGATCATCTGTTGCCTCCGGCATTTCTCCCATCAGGATCCTACTGAAATGCCCCCGGTCCGTCGCTCTCCGACACGAATTTTGCGATCTTCACCGCTCCATTTCCATTCTTATCCACAGCATAGAACGTATACGTTCCTTTTTCCGTGATCTGGAACGCCGCCATATCCTTCTCATTCACCGTAAACGCCGTTCCTTCCACAGTCCCGTTCGCAAACTCCCCGGCTGTATGCTCGCCCTTTGCATAGAAGAGCTTATCAAGATCCCCGTCAATATCGAGGACGCGGACCGTCAGATACATTCCACCATTCCGGTTCGAGGTCTGCATCTCCAGATATGGAGCCGTTCCGTTCGCCGGTCTCGTTCCACCGTTCTGAAATCCCCTTCTTAATAAACTGCCGATATCATAGGAAAGGGCTGCGCCCACATTCAGCATACCGCCGGACACCGTCACGTCCTTGAGACTCTCCATCGGTGTCACCGTGGACATCAGGATCTCCTTCACATCCGCAACCCCGATCCCGTCAAAATACGAATAGATCATTGCCGCCGCCCCGGACACCATCGGTGCCGCCATGGACGTTCCGCTCATGTATCCATAGGTGTTTCCAGGGGTCGTACTTAAAATATAACTTCCCGGCGCCGCAAGATCCACAGTCGTTTTTCCATAGTTGGAGCTTGCGGACAGTGCCCCATCAAAGCTTAGATTCGCGACGGAAATAATATTGTCCAGATCATACGCCGCCGGATAAAACGGGATCATATCCGTATCAACGCCTTTTCCCGTCTTCGGATTTCCGTTTCCCGCTGCCACTACAAACAGCATACCGGAATTCTTCATCGCCTCATATAACGCCTTATCATCTGTCGTCGACGTCAGGCTCAGGTTGCAGATCACCGCTCCGTTATCCTCCGCATATTTGATCGCCTTGATGACAGCCGCCGTGCTTCCGCCGCCGTCATTTCCCCCAAGAGCCTTTAACGCCATCACCCGAACCCGAGTTCCCGGCACGATTCCCGAGATTCCGATCCCGTTTCCTGTCCCGGCACTGATCGTCCCGGCCCCGTGGGTTCCATGGCTGTCCTCATTCCCGGTGAAGATCTGATTGTTATTATTGTAGAAATTCCACCCATACCGATCATCCACGTAGCCGTTTCCGTCATCGTCGATGCCGTTTTCCGGAATCTCATCGGTATTGACCCATAAAGTGTCCTTCAGATCTTCATGCGTATCATCAATTCCCGTATCGATCATTGCGACGATGGTATCATGGCTTCCGTTCCCATATGTCTCCCATGCCTGTTTTAGGTTGATATCCACGCCGGAAACCGCCTGTCTCTTCTTTACCTCCACGAGAGTTCCAAGAAGCTCCGTGTTCTCCGACGGCTGCCCGAACGGATCCGAGTAGACCGGATACTTCGTAACCTCTTCCGACGTGAACGATCCATCGTTGAAGAATGCCCACTGCTCCGATGCGGACGGGTCATTCGTCTGAAGTTTTTCAGACGCATACACCATAGACGGCTGTCCCGCTGCCGCGAGTATCACCGCCGCCATAAATCCGGCCGCACGTCTGCAGACCGCTTTTCTCTTTCCATAATCATTCTGATCCATAAAAATTCTCTTTTCTCTCTCCATTTCCAGCCCTGCAAAGCGGACATTCGCAATTCGTTTCTGCTGTCTTCTGAGCTGGGTTCAAATCTGTATTTTATTTTACCAGATATTCTTGTCTTTTTCATGAATTATTTCTTTTAATTTGCTGATATAGAAAAATGGGCAGGATGACACTTTTTGTCACCCTGCCCACATTTATCCATATTTAGTTCTGCTGCTCCGGATTCTGCTCCGTCGGGGCCTCCAAAGCCTCAGCAGCCTGTACCGGCTGGCTCGCCGCGTCCTCCGCGAACTCGCCTCCCATACGGCTCTTCTCTTCTTTCTTTCCTTCCTCCGGCTCCGGGATTCCCTTCACCTGGCGGAAGATCTTCATGAACTCCTTGCCTGTGATCGTCTCTTTCTCGATCAGGAACGCGGCGATCTGATCCATCGCATCACGGTTTTCGGAGAGAAGACGCTTTGCCTCAGCATAGGCGTTCTTTAACATCTTCATGACTTCCGTATCGATCTCAGCCGCCGTAGCGTCACCGCAGTTTAAGACGGTGCGTCCTGTCAGATACTGGTTCTCCTGGGTCGCAAGCCCCATAAGACCGAACTTCTCAGACATACCATACTGGGTGACCATCGCTCTCGCGATCCTTGTCGCCTGCTCGATATCGTTCGCAGCACCTGTCGTCACCGTGTCAAACACGAGTTCCTCAGCCGCACGTCCGGCAAGGGAAACCACGAGCATTGCCTCAAGTTCTTTTTTCGTATTTAAATATTTTTCCTCTTCCGGAACCTGCATGACATATCCCAACGCTCCCATGGTACGCGGAACGATCGTGATCTTCTGGACCGGTTCAGCATCCTTCTGAAGCGCGGTGACAAGCGCGTGTCCAACCTCATGGTAGGAGACGATCCGGCGCTCCTCTTTGCTTAAGATCCGGTCTTTCTTCTCTTTTCCGACGAGAACAAGCTCCACAGCCTCAAAGAGGTCTTTCTGGGAGACAGCCTGGCGTCCGTTCTTGACTGCGTTGATAGCCGCCTCGTTCATCATGTTCGCGAGATCCGCGCCCACAGCACCGGAAGTCGCAAGGGCGATCTCCTCGAAGTCGACAGTCTCATCCAGGCGCACATCCTTGGAATGTACCTTTAAGATATTGACGCGGCCCTTCAGGTCCGGCTTGTCAACAATCACACGTCTGTCAAAACGTCCCGGTCTCAAAAGTGCCGGATCCAGGATCTCCGGACGGTTCGTCGCGCCCAGGACGAGAAGTCCCTTAGAGGAATCAAATCCATCCATCTCGGAAAGCAGCTGGTTTAAGGTCTGCTCTCTCTCATCATTTCCGCCCATCCGGCTGTCACGGCTGCGTCCGATGGCATCGATCTCATCAATAAAGATGATACACGGTGCGGACTGCTGTGCCTGCTTGAAGAGGTCACGGACACGGGACGCACCCACGCCGACAAACATCTCCACGAAATCAGAACCGGAAAGGGAATAGAACGGAACATGGGCCTCACCGGCTACCGCCTTCGCAAGCAGAGTCTTACCTGTTCCCGGAGGTCCCACAAGGAGCGCTCCTTTCGGCAGTTTTGCACCGATCTTTGAATATTTCTGCGGGTTATGCAGGAAATCAACGATCTCCACAAGGGATTCCTTCGCCTCGTCCTCGCCCGCTACGTCAGCAAACGTAACTCCCGTCTCCTTCTGGACGTAGACCTTGGCGTTGCTCTTTCCAACGCCCATCATTCCTCCGCCGCCCATCCGGCTGTACATCATATAGAGAAGTCCGATCATGAGCGCCGACGGGAGTACCCATCCCATCAGAAAGTTTAAAATACTCGCGCTCGTACTCGTATCTTCCGCCACCACATGGACCCCGTTGGCATCTAAAAGACGCTCTGCAAGATCAACATCCGGGATTCTTACCGTATAATACTGGATGAAGCGGGAAAGCTTCGTGGAAGAAGTCTTTGGCGTTAAGTAGATCCTGTTGCTGGAGATCTTCGCCGTATCGATCTCTCCCTCTTTTAAGTATTCCACAAATTCCTCATACCCGAGTTCCTGGGTCTGGTTTTTGCGGACCATGTTGTTCATAACGGTCACAGCGATCAGCGTGATCACTAGGATCAGGGCGAGCACCCCGATATTCTGTCCGCTTGGCCGCTTTCCGCCATTTCTGTTCTGATTGTTATTGTCCATTGATTTTCTCCACTTCTTTTGCGCATATATCACATTTGGGTATATTGACCCATGATTTTGTGATACCTAATCATTATAAGTTGAGTTTCCCCATAAGGCAATAAAAAAAGTATGAAATTTCTATGTTTACAAAAAATATCAGAAACGCTACAATACAACATGGATAGCAATTTTATCATTTAAAATATATCTGAAAGGATATTTATCATGAATACCGTCACACACCCGATTCCGCCTGTTTTTGACAGCGCCTCCAGGATTCTGATCCTCGGTTCCTTCCCGTCCGTCAAATCCAGGGAAGGACATTTTTTCTATCACCACCCGCAGAACCGTTTCTGGAAGACCCTGGCCGGAATTCTCGCGGTTCCGGTTCCAGGCAGTATTGATGAGAAAAAGGAATTTCTCCTCTCCCATCATATTGCCCTCTGGGATGTGATCGCATCCTGCTCCATCGAAGGTTCCAGCGACAGCTCCATCCACGATGTCGTGCCCAACGATCTCTCCCGGATCCTGTCTGCCTCCAGTATTCAGGCAATCTTCTGCAATGGGAAGACCTCCTGGAACTATTATAAAAAATATCAGGAGGCCGTGACCGGAATCCCGGCAGTCTCCCTTCCCTCCACGAGCCCGGCGAACGCGGCGTGGACGCTGGAGAAATTAGAAGGAGCCTGGGGTGTGATTTCAGATTATCTCGAATAAAAAATTATGAATTACTTTCCTGTTTTATTTTCCTTTTTCGATGGAAACTATCATTCAGGAGGTGATTCCATGAAAAACTCATCAAAGAAACTGCTTACCAGCGCCGACTGGGACATCGACATCCAGGCCTGCTCCGCCACCGACTGCACCGGCCTGATCCCGGCGCTCCCGGAGACCGACGCAGAATTAGAACATTATCAGGAGCTCTACCACTACCTGCCGGATTCCCCGGACCAGACAGCTGATGATTCCGACCATTATAAATCCTAAACCAACACGAAAGAAGCATTTAAAGTTATGTTAACCGAATCCATCTACAAATCATGCACTCTCTGTCCCAGGGAATGCCACGCCGACCGTACAATCTCCACCGGCTTCTGCGGCGCCGGGCACGAGCTCCGCGCCGCCAGGGCCGCCCTGCATATGTGGGAAGAACCCTGCATCAGCGGCACCACCGGAAGCGGAACCGTCTTCTTCTCCGGCTGTACGTTACGCTGCGTCTTCTGCCAGAACTTCCAGCTGAGTCACGAAAACTACGGAAAAACCATCTCCGTCTCCCGCCTCGCCGATATCTTCCTGGAACTCCAGGAAAAAGGCGCCGCAAACATCAACCTCGTGACCGGGACCCAGTTCGCCCCCTCCATCATCCGGGCTTTGGATCTCGCAAAGCCGAAGCTTCAGATTCCAGTTGTCTTCAACTGTGGGGGATATGAAAAGACCGAGACGATCCGGGAGCTCGCCGATTATGTCGATATCTGGCTTCCGGATCTCAAATACATGGACAGCAGTCTCGCAAAAAAATACTCCTCCGCACCGGACTATTTTGAAAAAGCTTCCACTGCCATAAAAGAAATGATCCGCCTCACCGGCGGACTTTCCTGGAATAAAAAGAACCCGGCTATGTTAGACCGCGGTGTCATCATCCGCCATATGGTCCTTCCGGGCGCAAAAGAAGACTCGATCCATCTTCTTCACTGGATCAGGGAAAATCTCCCGGATCACCAGTATCTTATCAGCATCATGAGCCAGTATACGCCGTTCTACAGGAGCACCGAATATCCGGAGATCAACCGGCGGATCACCTCCTATGAGTACAACAAAGTCGTTGACACCGCGATTGACCTCGGTCTCACGGAAGGGTTTGTGCAGGAAAGAAGCAGCGCGAAAGAAGAATATACGCCACCGTTTGACTGTGAAGGGCTTTAATACAGATTAATAAGCCTGCCCGGTTACAGACCTGCACCTGGTTCATACAGACAGTTTGCTACTCTCCCCCCAAAAGCAAGGGGCAGTAATTCTTTTCTGCGCATAAAAAGTGGGTACCGAATCAATTTTCTTGTTTCGATACCCACCTTAATGTTCTGCGTTATCCAATGGATCTTACCTCGTTTTCATTAGATTTTTTTCTATATGAAGTTTTCCTTTTTCACTCCACCGGCTTTTTCCGAAATCTTATCTTTCTTTTCGTTCTCATATCGATTATTGTATTTCTCTTTTTGATACTTTCTCGTCATATCTTGAAGGATTTCAAATAATCTTTTTTCGATTAATTACCCGGTTTTGTGTTTTTCCTTTGTTCCGGATTTTTCAAATTTGAAAAACGGAACGAGACTTATGTGTTCGGTGGACTGTACCTCCTTTACTTAGATTTTTTTAAGTACGAACCTTTTCGTCTTCTTTGCTTTGTTCTCTCTTTCTTTTTGTTGTCTTCATTATATTCGATAACTTCTTATTTGTCAATATGTTTTTAGAAAAAATATTTTTTATTTTATTGTTATTAGTTTATTGTTTTATTGTGTATAATTATTCAAATAATTATATTATTTCGCAAAAGAAATTCCCTCTCTTTTTTCATCCTTCTCCCATCCGCAATGACCTTTCTATATGGCTTCTACAGCTTTCTTCTTTCTCCGCACCCGCGAAACAGGACAGCAAAGGTGATGGAGATCCCAGCTATCATGAGAAACAGATCCGAATACACCCCAAAGGCCGCCGACACCTTCTCCCAGGAATCCCCAGCGATCCTCCCGGCATAGACGAGGACCGTGTTCCACAGAAGACTTCCCGCCGCCGTAAAGACAAGAAACGGCACAAACGGCATCCTGGCAATCCCTGCAGGGATGGAGATCAGGCTGCGGACGATGGGGATCAGCCTGCACAGGAACACCGCCGATCTCCCGCGTTCCCTGAACCATCCTTTCGCAAGATCCACATCTTCCAAGTGGAAGTGAAGCAGATGTCCGATCTGTCCGCAGAGCAGTTTCCGGAACACCTCATCCGGCAGAAACCGTCCCACGCTGTATAGAATGACAGCCCCCGCTAGCGATCCGGCAGTGGAAAACAGGATCACACCGACGGGCGTCATGTCCGTGCAGACCGTCATGACGCCCCCAAAGGTCAGGATCACCTCCGACGGGATCGGAGGAAAGAGATTTTCAACTAAAATAAGGAGGAACACAGCAAGATTGCCGTATTCCCCCATCAATTCCAGTACCAGCTCCCGCATACAGACACCCCCGCTTTACCATGGGTATAATATATGCAGCATCCAGTCTGTTTTATTCACTTTTCCCGAATCCATTCATCTGCAGATTCAGCTTTTATATTAACCGTTATACTTCTTACTCTGCTCCGCAATCAGCGCCGCATCGTCAAAGTAGTTGATCTTCATAGCCGCACGCATCTCCTTTAATGTCTGTGCAGCCACGCGCTCTGCCTTCTCGCTTCCGCTCTTTAAGATCTCGTATACAGCCGGGATGTCCTGCTCCCATCTCTTTCTTCTCTCGCGGATCGGACGGAGCTCCTCCTCAAGCACACGATTCAGGAACTTCTTGACCTTTACATCGCCAAGTCCACCGCGTTTGTAGTGCTCTTTCACCTCGTCGAGGTTCTTGTAATCCGGCCAGAACTCTGCGAAGTATTCGTCCTTGCAGAATGCGTCCAGATATGTGAAGACGGTATTTCCCTCAACCTGTCCCGGATCGCTTACCTTTAAGTGGTTCGGATCTGTGTACATGGACATGACTTTCTTCTTTACGTCCTCCTCTGTATCGGAAAGGTAGATGCAGTTTCCTAAGGATTTGCTCATCTTTGCCTTTCCGTCGGTGCCCGGAAGACGGCGGCATGCGTCGTTTGTCGGAAGAAGAATATCCGGCATAACAAGAGTATCTGTATTGTATACCGTATTGAATTTGTGAACGATCTCTCTCGTCTGCTCCACCATCGGCATCTGGTCCTCACCAGCCGGAACCACGTCTGCCTTGAAGGCTGTGATATCGGCAGCCTGACTGATCGGATAGGTAAAGAAGCCAACCGGGATGCTGGCCTCAAAGTTTCTCATCTGGATCTCACTCTTTACGGTTGGGTTTCTCTGTAATCTGGAAACCGTAACGATGTCCATATAGTAAGCGGTCATCTCGTAGAGCTCCGGCACCATGGACTGGATAAAGATCGTGGATTTTTCCGGATCAAGACCTGCAGACAGGTAATCGAGCGCAACCTCCAGAATATTCTGGCGGACCTTCTCCGGGTTATCCGCGTTGTCTGTGAGCGCCTGGGAGTCAGCAATCATGATATAGATATCGCTATACTCTCCGGAATTCTGAAGCTCTACTCTTCTTCTAAGAGATCCTACATAATGTCCTACATGAAGACGACCTGTCGGACGGTCTCCTGTTAAAATAATCTTTCCCACAACAATATTCCTTTCTCTCCTGTGATGTCAGGTTTCTGTGATACCGGCGGCTCCACGACTGCAGTCCCATTTCGATCTCCAGAAATCCTGTCGGCTGACCCCAAGTTTCAGGCTACAGCCGGTGGATGAAAATTCCGCTTCGCAGTTTCGGTTCAAACCAGGTCGATTTCGGCGGCATCAGAAGCCCCGCGTCCGCAACAGACAGCAGTTCTTCCATCGATGTCGGATACATGGAAAAGGCGATCTTCATGTCCGCCTCACAGCGGCGCTCCAGTTCTTTCACGCCGCGGATCCCGCCCACAAAGTCGATGCGCTTATCCGTTCTCGGGTCTCCGATTCCAAGCACCGGAGCCAGGAATTTCTCCTGGAGCACGGACACGTCAAGTCCCTTCACCGGATCATCCGGTCGGACTCCCGCCTTTAATTTCAGATCATACCATGTTCCTCCGAGGTACATGCCGACCTCACCGCGTTCCTTCGGCTCCACAGCTTCCTTTAAAGGTCCGGAGACCTCAAAAAGCTTCGAAGCTTCCTTTAAGAGCTCCTCCTCCGAGTGTCCGTTCAGATCCCACACTACACGGTTATACGGCAGGATCGTCAGTTCATCCTCTGAGAACAGTACGGAGAGGAAGTAGTTGAACGGGGCGTCCTTCGGCGCGTCCGGGTGTTCCGCCCTGCGCTTTAAGGCAACCTTCACGGCAGAAGCCGCGCGGTGATGACCGTCTGCGATATATGTCGCCGGGAGCTTTTCAAATTCCTCCCGGATCTCTTTTATCATATCACCGGATCCGATTTTCCATACCCGGTGTCTGATTCCATCCTCTGAGATAAAATTATAAAGCGGATTCTCCTCTTTTGCAAGTGCAACCAGTTCTTTTAAGCGTTTTACCGGGCGATATGCGAGAAAAATCGGTCCGGACTGGGCGTCCATCACATCGATATGGCGGATCCGGTCCAGTTCCTTCTCCTCTCTCGTGTTCTCGTGCTTCTTGATCACGCCGTTTACATAGTCATCTACGCTTGAGCATGCCACGATTCCTGTCTGGGGATGATCGTTCATCGTGAGTTCATAGAGATAGTAGGTCTCATTCGGATCTTCCACATAGTTTCCGTCCTTCACCCATTGTTCGAAAAGATCCTTTGCGTGGGCATAGACCTCCGGCGCGTACATGTCCGCCGTGTCCGGGAATCCCGTCTCCGGGCGGTCGATGGCGAGGAAGGAAAGCGGATGGGACTTCACCTCTCGCTTTGCCTCCTCCCTGTTGTATACATCATACGGAAGTGCCGCGATCTCTGCCGCATGTTCTGCTGCCGGGCGCACGCATGAAAACGGTCTCACTACTGCCATGCCTGTTACCTCCCCATATTATTTTATCCTGCCTCTATATTACACTCAATTCTCTATAAACGCAATTCATCCATGACGATTTTTCGTACATGGATGAATTACAATTACATTTCACAGCTGCCATCTTCTTATGCAGCCGTATTATTCTCTTTTCGACTATATTTTTTAGCCCTTGATCACGCGGACCTTATACATTCCATTGATCTTTTCAAGATGGGAAACTGCCTCCGCTTTCGCCGGATCTTCCAGATCAAGAAGTGTGTACGCGTACTTGTCACGGCTCTTGTTTGTCATGTTGGCGATGTTGATTCCCTCAGCAGCCAGGATCGACGTGATCTGTCCGATCATGTTCGGAACGTTCGCATGGAGCAGACCGATCCTTCCTGCAACCTGGCAGATTCCCATGTCGCACGCCGGATAGTTTACAGAGTTCTTGATATTACCATTTTCTAAGTAATCCTTTAACTCATCCGCGGCCATCACCGCGCAGTTGTCCTCGGATTCCTCCGTGGATGCGCCAAGATGCGGTGTAGCGATCACGCCTTCCATTGCGGAAGTCTTTGCGTTCGGGAAGTCGGTGATGTATTTTTTTACCTTTCCGCTCTTTAACGCCTCTGCCATATCATCATCATTTACAAGCAGGTCTCTCGCGTAGTTTAAGATCACAACACCGTCCTTCATCTGGTCAAAAGCATCCTTGTTGATCATTTCCTTCGTGGAATCAAGAAGCGGCACATGGACTGTAATGTAATCACAGTCTTTGTAGATCGTGTTCACGTCCATGATATGTTTTACGGAGCGAGACAGCATCCATGCGGCGTTGACGGAGATAAACGGGTCATACCCGTAAACTTCCATTCCGAGAGCCGCGGCAGCGTTTGCGACCTCACAGCCGATCGCACCGAGACCGATGACGCCGAGCTTCTTGCCCTTGATCTCGTTTCCTGCAAAGGCCTTTTTGCTCTTCTCCATCTTCTTCGCAATGTCCTCTTCCCCGGCATGTTCCCTGCACCACCCGATACCACCGACAACGTCCCTGGATGTCAGGAACAGGCCTGCGAGAACAAGCTCCTTTACACCGTTCTTATTTGCGCCCGGTGTATTGAATACGACGATGCCTTTCTTCGCACATTCGTCGAGCGGGATATTGTTGACTCCGGCTCCGGCTCTGGCAATGGCCTGGAGTCCGGACGGGAATTCTGTCTCGTGGAGAGACGCGCTACGGACCAGGATTCCTTCCGCGTCCTTAATATCATCTACAAGTTTATAGTCTCCCGTGAGGCGGTCTGTGCCATAGTGGGAGATCTGATTTAAACAACAAATATTTCTCATGATTTTTCCTCTGATATTTTCATCCGGCAGTCTTACGCGTCCGCGTGCTCCGCCTCAAATTTCTTCATAAATTCTACAAGCTTCACAACGCCCTCCTCCGGCATTGCGTTGTAGATGCTGGCTCTCATGCCGCCGACGGTACGGTGTCCTTTTAAGTTCACGAATCCGGCTGCCTCTGCCTCTTTTACGAACAGGGCATCCAGATCCTTATCGCCTGTAACGAACGGCACATTCATGATGGAACGGTCCTCTTTGCGGACAGTTCCGTGGAAGAGCCTGCTCTGATCCAGATAATCGTAAAGGATCTTTGCCTTTCGCTCGTTTCTCTCCTTCATAGCTTCCAGTCCGCCCTGCTTCTTCAGCCATTTGAAGACCTTGCCGCAGATATAGATTCCGTAACACGGCGGAGTGTTGTAGAGGGATCCGGCCTTCGCCTGGACATCGTAGCGCATGATCGTCGGTGTCTCCGGAAGAACATCCTCGCGGATCAGGTCTTCACGGATGATCACGATCACAACACCTGCCGGTCCGATATTTTTCTGGACACCGCCATAGATCACACCGTATTTTGATACATCCATCGGTTCAGAGAGGAAACAGGAGGACACATCAGAGACGAGTGTTTTTCCCTTTGTGTTCGGGAGTGTGTGGAATTTTGTTCCGTAGATCGTATTATTTTCGCAGATATAAACATAGTCAGCATTCTCATCGACCGGAAGATCGGAGCAATCCGGAATATAGCTGAATGTCTTATCCTCACTGGATGCAATGGCGTTTGCGGTTCCGTAAAGCTTTGCTTCCTTCCATGCCTTCTTTGCCCACTGTCCGGTGATAATATAATCGCCGACACGGTTCTTGAACAGGTTCAACGGTACTGCAGCGAACTGCTGGTGAGCGCCGCCCTGTAAAAACAGGACTTTGTAGTTATCCGGAATCTTTAAGAGGTCTCGGATGTCCTGCTCTGCTGTCTGGATGATCTCCTCAAAAGCTTTTGAGCGGTGGCTCATCTCCATGACGGACATTCCGGTTCCATTGTAATCAAGCATCTCGGCTGCTGCTTCTTTTAAGACTTCTTCCGGCAGCACGGCCGGACCTGCGGAAAAGTTGTAGACTCTGCTCATAGTTTTGTTCCCCTCTCTCTGATTGCTCTATGATCGGTCCTTTCAGGAATGACCACACATCCATCCTTTGTCTCGCGATCCGGCGCCACACTTTACTCTGTCTCTTCTCTACCATTGCAACGCGACGCCTTAGGATGATTTGACATATATCCTAACACAAGTGCCCGGGCAAATCAATGATAAATTTTTGCTTTGCCCCGAATTATGCAAACTTTTTTCCATTTTTGGTAATTTTTTTTAAAATATATGACTGCCGTCGGCAATTTCTTCCGGATTTCTATAAAAAGAATGTGCCTTGGCACATTCTCGCGCCTCGCGCGGTCGCTTGCGACAATCTATATCTTCGCGCGAGTGTGCATCTTGGACACGTTAGTGCCTTTTTATGTAACAGGGAATTTCCTGTTACATAAAAAGGCAGAACACATGAACTCATGTATTCTGCCAGTCTCGTTCTGCTTTATTTTATCAGATTCTATCACAGATCAGATTTCCCATCTCGGTGGTTCCAACCTGCTTTTTGCCCTCGTCCATGATATCGACGGTGCGGTAGCCCTCTGCGAGGACCTTTCTGACCGCATCCTCAATAGCATCTGCTTCCTTGTCAAGGTCGAAGGAGAAGCGGAGCATCATAGCTGCGGAGAGGATCGTCGCGATCGGATTTGCGATGTCTTTTCCTGCGATATCCGGTGCGGAACCATGGCTCGGCTCGTAGAGACCAAATTTGCTCTCATTTAAGCTTGCGGAGGACAGCATACCGATGGAACCGGTGATCATGCTCGCCTCGTCGGATAAGATGTCGCCAAACATGTTCTCTGTTAAGATAACATCGAACTGGCGCGGGTTCATAACGAGCTGCATTGCGCAGTTGTCGACCAGCATATTTTCAAGAGTGACTTCCGGGTAGTCCTTTGCGACTTCCGCAACGACTTTTCTCCAGAGTCTGGAGGAGTCAAGTACATTTGCCTTATCGACGCTGGTTACTTTCTTCTTTCTCTTCATGGCGATCTCGAATGCCTTGATCGCTACGCGGCGGATCTCCTTCTCGCTGTATACGAGAGTATCTGTCGCCTGCTCAACACCGTTTACGGTCTCTGTGTGGCGCTCACCGAAGTAAAGGCCTCCGGTCAGCTCGCGGACGATGACCATGTCGAAGCCGTCACCGATGATCTCCTGTTTTAACGGGCATGCGCCTGCAAGATCATTGTAGAGGTATGCCGGGCGGATATTTGCGAAGAGATTTAATCCTTTGCGGATCGCAAGAAGTCCTGCCTCCGGTCTTAAGTTCGGGGCAACATCGTACCAGCGGGAGTTGCCGACATTTCCACCGACTGCACCGAGAAGAACAGCGTCACTCTTCTTTGCAGTCTCCAGCGCCTCGTCTGTCAGCGGCACACCGTAGGTGTCGATGGAGATTCCACCCATGAGGACCTCTTCATAGTTGAATTTATGACCGTATTTCTGACCTGTTTTATCTAAAACTTTCTTTGCTTCTCTCACGATTTCCGGACCGATCCCGTCACCGGAGATCGTTGCAATTCTATATTCCATGTCTTTTTCCTCCATATCCCGCCTGAAAATTCACGAAATGCTGCCGTCATTTCCATATTTTTCGGGTATTTTACTTTTCATATTTGTACCGGACTAATTCCTTTTCTGTCCGATTATCTCTTTGTAATCATACTCTAATTTTTCTTAATTTTCAACAAATTGGAGGAATTACTGGCATATATGTTTTCTATTATTTATATGAATCACAGTTATACTTTAGCGGGGTTCACTCTCACTGCTTCTCTTCATGATAAAAGGCACATCACCCGGAACCAATGTTTATTCCATGGCATGTGCCTTTTTCGTTACTGTTCACGCTTTGCGCAAACAGTAACTGATTTTGCCGATGCTTCGCATTCCGAATCGGCAAAATCCACTACCACCACTGTATTGTACGGAATTTTCAGTTCAGAAAATTCCTACCCGTGTACAGTAACCCTTTTTCTTCTCAGAATTTTTCTTACTCGTGGTACATCTCCGGTCTTCTATCGCGGAAGAGTCCCCATGAGAATCTCTCGCGCTCCAGCTCATCCAGATCAAACTCCGCTGTGATCACGCCCTCGCTGTCGCGGTCCATGGACTGGATCACTTCGCCGACACCGTCCGTGATGAAGGAGGAGCCATAAAATTTCAGGGCTGATTTCTGGTTTCCATTTGCCTCACATGGCGTTACCTCTTCCAGTCCCACACGGTTTGCCGCGATCACCGGCATCAGGTTCGACGCGGAATGTCCCTGCATACAGCGTCTCCAGTGGGGCATGCTGTCCACGGAGAGGATCGGCTCGCTGCCGATGGCTGTCGGGTAGAATAAGAGCTCTGCGCCCTTTACCGCCATAAATCTCGCGGTCTCCGGGAACCACTGGTCCCAGCAGATGCCCACGCCGATGGTGCCGTAGCGGGTCTTAAATGCCTTAAATCCCGTGTCGCCCGGTGTGAAGTAGAATTTTTCCTGATAATAGTGGTCATCCGGGATATGGGTCTTCCGGTAGATTCCAAGATTTGTTCCATCTGCGTCAAGGATCGCAACAGTGTTGAACAGGCGCTTTCCGTCCTTCTCGTAGAAGCTGATTGGAAGAACGACTTTGAGCTCCTCCGCCACCTTCGCGAAGTGTTTTACCGCGTCGTTCTCCTCCACCGGCTTTGCAAACTCATAGTATTCGTACTGGCGCTCCTGGCAGAAATACTGGCGCTCAAAAAGCTCCGGGAGCAGGATGATCTGGGCTCCGTCCGCTGCCGCTTTTCTCACGAGTCTCTCCGCGTTTGCGATATTCGCATTCACGTCTCTTGTGCAGCGCATCTGTACCGCTGCGACTTTTACTTTTCGCATTTTATATTTCCTCCTGTGGGGTATCCGTTTTATTGTCCCTATGTGCTGTCTATATTCCAGCTCTATATTGTTCTTTCATTTTTAATTTTTTGAATTGCTCCTCAGGTACAGCGTCTATCCTGGTTCAATACACGTTTTCTGATTCTATTTTTTATCGTATTCTTTTCCTATCTTCCCTGCGGGATCTGCTGCGTAATACAGTGGATATTTCCGCCGCCGAGCAGAATATCCCGGGCCGGGATCGGGCAGATCTTTCTTTCCGGGAACACTTTTCCGAGGATCTCCACCGCCGTCTTATCATGCTCATCCCCAAACTGCGGCACGATCACCCCGCCGTTTGAGATATAGAAGTTTACATAACTTGCCGCCAGACGTTCCCCGACTTCTCTCGTGTCCTCGCCGTCCTCAAACTCATAACCGCCGAGGTCTTCCTCCGTCACACAGATCGGTGTCTTTGGGATTGGAAGCTTGTGGACTTTGATTTTTCTTCCCATTGCATCTCTTTCCCGTTCCAGAATGTCCAGGCAGCTCTTTGACATGGAATACTGTGGGTCTGACTCGTCGTCTGTCCAGCCTAAGACCACCTCGCCCGGGCGCACGAACGCGCAGATGTTGTCCACATGTTCATTCGTCTCGTCATTGTAGATTCCATGTTCCAGCCAGATCACCTTTTTAGCCCCGAGGTAAGCACAGAGCTTCTTTTCGATCTCGTCCTTTGTGAGCTTCGTATTTCTTCCTCCGCTCAGGAGGCACGCTGCCGTCACAAGAACCGTCCCCTCTCCGTCAGAATGGATCGAACCGCCTTCCAGAACGAAGGGGTGGGCCTCGTAGCAGTCATAGCCAAGCTCCCCACAGACTTTTTCCGCCACAAGATCGTCCTTCTCCCAGTGGGCGTAAAGTCCGTCCACGGTTCCACCCCAGGCGTTGAACTCCCAGTCAATGCCACGGACAGTGCCTTCCCCGTTCACCACAAAGGTCGGTGCCACATCCCGCGCCCAGGCATCGTCGGACTCCATCCGGATCACGTGGATCCCGTGTCCCGGATTCCCGGCTAACATCTCGCGGGCATTCTCCTCCACATCCGGCTCCGCCAGCATAAAGACCTCCTCGCTCTCCGCGATGGCCCATGCCACGCGCTTGAATGCCTCTCTCGCTTTTTTCGCGCCGTAGTTCCAGCTTCCCGGACGCTTTGGCCAAATCATGATGCAGCCTCTGTGGGGTTCAAATTCTCCCGGCATGCGGAATCCATCTGCTGCCGGTATCGTGTGAAGTTTGTTCATTCTTCAGTTCCTTTCCTGACTTATCTTCATTAACTACTAATTATACCAATCTATCTCATGTCCATCTTCCCGCTGTTCGACCCGGAAACAACTCTCACTTCCAGGTTTTTTACCGCCACTTTTTTATATAACCGCCTTTTTCCTTGTCACAAGGCGGAGAGCAGCCACAATCCATATTACACGGCGGTGGACAGTCACATCTTCCTCCCGGCTCACATGGAGGTGGGCAGGGACAAAACGGCGGCTTTGGCGGCGGTGGACACGGCTTCGGGGGCTTCGGCGGCTTTTCCTTCTTCTCCTCAACCCGGACCAGAATAATATCGTCCCCGATCTGGCAGATATCCCCAAAAGGGATCACAAATTCCTTTTCCCGTCCCAGGAATCCGCAGACACAGCCCGGTCCCGGCACAATGATCGCTAAAATCCTGCCTGTACACGGATCAATGTCCAGATCCCCCACAAAGCCCAGCCGTTTGCAGTCGCAGACATTGATCACTTCCCGCCTCTTTAACTCGCTCATCCGCATGGCATCATCTCCCGGACAGAAACATTTTATGTATCCCAGCAACCACAGACCTGTTATTCGCGCAGGCTGCCGTCAACCAGTCATACTCTCTATTTATAGTCTATGTTCCATTTCTTGTCCCTGAGATAAATATCCAGCATTATTTTCACTTAATTGTAATTTTTCTGAAGCTTTACAACTCAATATTCTCCGGCAGTTTTCCCACTGCCTTCAAAATCTTCGCCGCGTTTTTCCACAGCATGTCTTCCTTTTCGCTGTCCGAAAAGCTGCTGTCCTTGATCCTCGCGATTGCGGCTTTCTGGCTGCCATAAGGAAAATCGCAGCCGTAGAGCACCCGCTTTGTGCCGAACTGCCGGACGATCTTCTCGAACTCTCCGGCTTCCTCCAGCTCCGCGCTCATGGCCGTATCGATAAACACATTTTCCGGCAGATTTTCAAGATTCTCATTGGGATTTTTCATCATGCAGAAGCTTCCCATATGGGCCATGATAATTGGGATATCCGGGGCAGATTTTAAGATTTTTCGGATTCCCGATGGGTAAAGATCATAAGGGCGCACGATCCTCGCCGTCCCCATATGGATCAGCACCGGAAATCCCAGCTCATTGATCTTTCTCCACATCTCCTCGTACTTTGGATCTTCCAGATGGACCTTCTGAAATGGCGGATGGAACTTGATTCCCGCCATCTCCATATCCTTCAGCTTTTCCAGTTCCTCGATCACATTCGCACAGTCCGGGTGAAGCCCCCCGAATGGGATAATATTCTTCCTTGCCGATTCCTTCGCGAACCGGTTTACCTCCCCCTGATTCTGTGGTTTCGATACCACCGGCAGGTTCACGGAGATATCCACTCCCGCCTCCCGCATCCGCGCCAGCAGATTTTCCCTGATCGGAAGCTTCTTAAAGTCATCATTTTCATGCCCGGTGACCTCCATGGCCCGTCTCGCCAGGGCAACCGGATAGATATGCGTATGAATGTCAATGATCCTGCAATTCATCTATTCTTCTCCAGTTCTTCCTCCATGCACCGTTTTCGGCAGCATGTTCCTGAATTTTTCTGCGGCTTTGGTTTTTATTTGCAATGAGTCACTTTTTCTTTACCATGCAGCGCTTTTTAAAAAACGAAATACCGTAGCAAAGAATCTGGTCATAGTCTTCCTCATACTCCTTTGCGTACATTCGATCATCAATTTGCCGCAAAGCTGTATCGCACGCACTCCCCAGATTTTCCAGAACCTTCGTATACTTTGCCTCAAAAATTGCAACACGGGCATTCATAGAATCGTAAATAACCACATCGCTCCGGCCTTCTCCGTGTTCCTTGTTGGAATCCACCATATATCCGGCGCCGGTGAAGATACCTGCAAGAAAAGCGTGGTAGAAGTCTTCCCGATAGTCATGGTAGCTGATCGTCCGCCGGAGCAGGGCATTCATTTCTTTGGTAATCCTCTCACTGTCACCGTTCCATACAGCGTCAAACAAAGCATTTCGATTCCACTTCTTCGTGCTGTCATCGAACCATTTAATAACTGTCGTTTCAAAAATCTCTTTGATTTCTGCATTCGGAATCATAAGAGCAGCCATGCCATCCGGCAGTTCGTCCTTGTAATCTCCCTTGCGCGCTTTGGTTAAGTAGCCCGTCAGATATAGTGTACTCCAAAGATTCTCTTCCGAAGAATGCAGATAATCATAGGTCAGGTTTTCATCTACACGCTGAACAATGCAGCCGCCCGCCATCAAAGTTTCAAGCTTATTTGTAATCGTACCGCCTGCATACTCAATAAAGGAACGTATGATGGCATTGTCGCTGGTGTTTTTCCAATAGCTGACCGGTCTGGCTTTCGGATTTCGCTGCAGTTCCAACATATAATTCATAACATCCCACGGGCAGTAAACATCAAAATCACCGAAATGGTAACCATCATACCATTTCCTGATATTGTCAGCCTGTTCCGTCAGACCGGCGTCATTCAGCAGCTGGTCAACCTCGCTCTGTACAAAACCAAAATACTCGTTCAAACGGGAATTTGTGATCGTATCCGACACAAACTTATTTGTTCCAGTAAAGATGCTCTCTTTTGCAATCTTCAAACACCCCGTAACAACCGCGAACCGAAGTGCCTGATTGTCCTTCAGTGCCTGCATCAAGCCTTTCATAACATCGAGCATTTCATCATAGTAACCGTTGTTGTTCGCTTTTGCTACGGGAACATCATACTCATCTATAAGAAGAATTACAGGCTTTTCATAATAGCTTTGCATCATCGTTGTCAAAAGCATAAGGCTGCTCTTAACTTCTTTTATCGAACCGCTGCCATGTGCGAGATGTGCAAACGCCGCTTTTTGGAATTCCGTGGCATTTTTACCATCAAGCAAATAGAGATGTCTGTTGTACAAATCCGCAATCACCATTGTGAGCATATCGTATGCCCCAGTGAAATCCAGTCCATCTACCTGTCGAAACGAAACAAAAATTGTCGGATACTGGTTCATCCACGCATCGCACAATGCCTGGTTTTCTGTAATTTTCAGTCCCTCAAACAGTTTTCTGCTCTCCTTGCGGATGTCGAAGAATCTTTCCAGCATGCTCATGCCCAATGTCTTGCCGAAGCGCCGGGGACGGGTAATAAGCGTTACTTTTATCCCCGTTCTGCTGAGCAGCTCTCCTATTAATTCCGATTTATCAATATAGTAATACTCATTTTTACGAATTTCTTCAAAATCCGAAACTCCAACAGGAATGTTCATTTCTTTCATCTCTGCTGCTCCTTTCGTGCAGCCATGCACAGATTTTTCATTGCTTCTATGCTACCATGAATCTCGTGTTTTTACAAGAAAAAGCTCTGCTTACTGCGGCTATTCCGGCTTCCGCTCATTCTGCGTAATTTGCTATAAGCCATAACAAAAAATGGCCCAGCTCCATTTCTGAAGCCGGACCGTGTGCGCTCTGCTGCGCTTATCTATTCATTTTCTCCCAATCATGACCTCTTTTAGCAGCAAAGATCCACAATCACCTGTGCAAAGATCTTCGCACTCATTGTGAGCTCGTCAACCACCGCGAACTCATCCGGGCCGTGCATGTGGTTCTCGGTCTCCGGAAGGGCAGCGCCGAAAGCAACGCCGTTCTTTAAATTGTGGACATAGGTTCCGCCACCGATGGCGATACACTCGCCCTTTCTTCCGGAATATTTCTCATATGCGGAGAGCAGAGTCTTCACAAAATCAGAATCTGCCGGTACATGGTGCGGCGGCTTCATTTCTTCTGTATTGAAGGAGATTCCATCTGCTTCCATTTTTTCACGGATCACATTGATGGTGTTTTCCTTTGTGGCACAAATCGGACAGCGGCTGTCAAATTCGCCCTCTAAACTTTTCTCGGAAATATCCAACATGCTGAATGCCAGTGTCAGCTCGCCGGACTCCTCATCGCTCATCTTGATTCCAAGCGCTTCGCCGTACCAGTCACCGTGAGGCATCAGGCGGTTTAACGCGCGGACTGCCTTTACCTGTCCGCATTCCGCCAACGGAAGACGCTCGATCAGGGATAAGAGTCCTGTCAGGGCATTCTTTCCTTTCCACGGTGCCATTGCATGGCCGTTTTCGCCAGCTGCAGCAATCTTCAGGCAGCCATCCTCAGAGGATACCGTAAACCGGATTCCAAGCTCCTCTTCCATGCTCTTTGCGAGAGTTTCTGTCTCATCTCCGTCAAGACCCTCAAATAATGCCTCTGCCGCGCCCGGAACCACATTCGTCTTTGTTCCGCTGTGGAAGGATACCATCTTCGGAAGACAGTCAGACGGCTCGAACTCTGCCGTAAAATTACCTCCGATCCGACCTTTCTCGATATTGATCACCGGGAAGGATGCATCCGGTGAGAAGGTCATCGGAGCTTCCTTTTCCACACTGTAGTAGTGGGTGATATCGGAGCTTCCGCACTCCTCGTCAGTGCCAAGGATCAGGCGGACGTTCTTTTTCATCGGGATTCCAAGTTCATTTACGGCACGCATCGCGTAGAGGGCAGCAATTGCCGGTCCCTTATCGTCCGCGGTTCCGCGGCCATAGATCTTTCCGTCTTTTACTACCGGCTCAAAAGGTTCTGTAACAGTCCAGCCGTCTCCGGCCGGAACAACGTCCAGATGTGCCAGAATATCGAGCTGTGCCTCTTTGTCATTCATGTCAACGGTTCCAACATAGTTGTCGTAGTTGTTGATGGAAAAACCGTAGCATTCCGCAATATGCAGAGCTGTACGCAGTGCCTCGGAGCACCCTTCCCCATACGGTTTTCCGATACGGTAAGACCCCTTCACACTGTTGATCCGGCAAAGAGCTCCGATGTCCTCCAGCATTTCTTTCCTGTGCGCGTCAATATACCGGCTGATCTTCTCTTTATACATAAATTTCCGCCTCCATATTTCTTTTGTTATAACCCATTTTACAGACAGGCGGGACCGTCTCATCCCGGGCGTTTCCGAGATCGTAAAGCCAGCCCCGCTTATACCATACTTATTCTGTGCGCCAGTTATTGGCTGCATGCCTGATCACAAACCTGCACTTACGCGCTTTATTGTCTGCTTCGCAGGCGTTTTGTTCGTTTACCTTATTTCATGAATCCAGCTAAGATCTCATTTACGATCTTGCCGTCTGCCTTCCCCTTTACGAGCGGCATCAGGGATTTCATGATCTTTCCTTTGTCCTTTGCTGTCGGGGCTTCGATTCCAAGCTCTGCGAGAACCTTTGCGATCGTCTCCCTGATCTGGTCCTCAGTCATATCAGCCGGAGCAAACTCCTGATATACGGCAAGTCTCTTCTTTGCCTCATCGATGATATCGGCGCGGTCTGCCGGAGCTGTCTCGATGGTCTCCTTGACCTGCTTGATCTCTTTCTTTACGATCGCGTTCTCCTCATCCTCTGTGAGCGGAGCTTCACGCTTGTCGATCTGCGCATTCTTTAACGCAGAGAGAAGCATGGAAAGGGAATCCTTTCTCTCTTTATCTTTTGCTTTCATCGCCTCGACCATAGCTGCTCTTACAACATCGATCTTACTCATCTTATATTCCTCCTGTCTATGCGGTATTCCCAGTCGAAACAACTGGTTCCGCATGTTTCTGTGATGATATATTTTGAAATGAGAATGTGCCAAGGCACATTCTTGCGCCTCGCGCGGTCGCTTGCGACAATCTACATCTTCACGCGAATGCACGTCATTGGCATGTTAGTGCCTTTTGAAATTCACTTGATTAGTTCTTTCCGAACTCACTGAGCTTTAAGTTCGGATTTCTCTCCTCGACCATGCCGACACTCCAGCTGTTGATGAATAACAATAACGGATTGCCCTTGAGGTCGCAGATGCGTTTCATATCGGATGTGCCCTGGATCTTCGCCACATCCACTTCCTCCGGGTTCTCAACCCAGCGGATGTACTCAAACGGAAGCTGTTCCAGTCTTACGTCTACATTATACTCATTCTTTAAGCGGTAGGTCAGGACCTCAAACTGCAGGACACCGACAACGCCGACGATGATCTCCTCCATACCGGTATTGAACTCCTGGAAGATCTGGATCGCGCCTTCCTGAGCGATCTGGTTGACCCCCTTTAAGAACTGTTTTCTCTTCATGGTATCGATCTGGCGGACTCTCGCGAAATGCTCCGGCGCAAAGGTCGGGATACCCTCAAACTGGAACTTCTCGTTGGACGTACAGAGCGTGTCACCGATGGAAAAAATACCCGGATCAAAGACGCCGATGATATCTCCGGCATAAGCCTCGTCAATGATCTTACGGCTCTCAGCCATCAGCTGCTGCGGCTGGGTCAGACGGATCTTTTTGCCTCCCTGGACATGGTTGACTTCCATTCCGGCCTCGAACTTACCGGAGCAGATGCGCATGAACGCGATACGGTCACGGTGTGCCTTGTTCATGTTTGCCTGGATCTTAAATACGAACGCGGAGAAATCTTCCCGGAACGGGTCGATCACGCCTGTCGTTGTCTTTCTCGGAAGCGGAGAAGTCGTCATATTTAAGAAATGCTCCAGAAATGTCTCAACACCGAAGTTTGTGAGAGCAGATCCGAAGAACACCGGTGAAAGCTTTCCGGCACTTACAAGTTCCTGATCAAACTCATCGCTTGCCCCGTCGAGAAGCTCAATATCGTCCCTTAACTGAGCGTGGAAATCGGAACCGATGACGGAATCCACGTCTGTTCCCTCCACGTCGAAAGTCTCTGTGGCAACTTCCTTCTGTCCGCCCATGGCAGCCGTGAAGGTCGTGATCTTCTTTGTCTGGCGGTCATAAACGCCCTTGAAGCTCTTTCCGCAGCCGATCGGCCAGTTGATCGGGCAGGTATGGATTCCGAGAACCTCCTCGATCTCGCTCATGAGCTCGAACGGGTCTCTCGCCTCACGGTCCATCTTGTTTACAAAGGTAAAGATCGGGATATGGCGCATCACACAGACTTTGAACAGTTTGATGGTCTGCGCCTCGACACCCTTTGATCCGTCGATGACCATGACCGCGGAGTCCGCTGCCATCAGGGTACGGTAGGTATCCTCGGAGAAGTCCTGATGTCCTGGGGTATCAAGAATATTGATGCAGTATCCCTCGTAATTGAACTGGAGTACGGAAGATGTTACGGAGATACCTCTCTCCTTCTCGATCTCCATCCAGTCGGAGACTGCGTGCTTTGTCGCTTTGCGTCCCTTTACGGTTCCGGCAAGGTTGATCGCGCCTCCGTATAACAGGAATTTCTCGGTCAGTGTCGTTTTACCGGCATCCGGGTGAGAAATGATCGCGAATGTCCGTCGTCTCTTTATTTCATCATTTAATGAAGCCAAAAAATTTTCCTCCAAATCTATCTTGTGTTTCGTCTAACAATATTTTCCTGCTGACAGCACAAAAGAACCGCGGTCCTTCATTGACTGCCGTTTTTTTCTGCTGCTCTTATTCCAATTAATTTTTACCAGTATTTAAGAGTTTCGTCAAGAAGAAAGCCCTAAAATTCGTTATATTTATAGCAATCTTCACCACTCTGTGCCTGCTTTGCGTTTTTCACCTGTAAAGGCATCTGAGTAGTCGAATCTTCTATTTTCTGGTAAAGATTGGAATTTTCTATCTTTTAATTTCAAAGATCTCGTCTAAGATCGCCCCTGCAACCTCTTCCTTCGACATAATCGGAAGCTCCGTCTCCTTATTCTCGCGGATCATCGTCACTACATTCGTGTCCGTTCCGAAACCGGCACCGGCAACCTTCAGATTGTTGGCAACGATCATATCGAGGTTCTTCTTCTTTAATTTTGCCCTGGAATTCTCCAGCATATGTTCCGTCTCCATAGAAAATCCGCAGAGGAACTGGCTGTCTTTTTTATGTTCTCCGAGCCATTTTAAGATATCGTCGGTGCGCTCCAGTTCGATCGCCATATCTCCGTCTTTCTTCTTCGTTTTTTCCGTGTTCACGAATTTCGGGCGGTAGTCAGCGACAGCCGCGGCCTTGATCACCGCGTCCATCTCATCACTGCGGCTTGTCACGGCCTCAAACATATCTTTGGCGGTAACCACCGGAACAAAGTTTACGAACATCGGCGGCTCCACCTCTGCCGGTCCGGAAACAAGAGTCACGTCAGCGCCGCGGAGAGCTGCCGTCTTCGCGATGGCATATCCCATCTTTCCGGTACTGTGGTTTGTAATATAGCGCACCGGGTCGATGGCCTCCCTCGTCGGGCCTGCGGTCACGAGGATCTTCTTTCCTTTTAAGTCTTTCTCGTACTGGACTTCCTTTAAGATATACTGGAGCAGCACCTCCGGCTCCGGCATCTTTCCGGCTCCGGTATCGCCGCAGGCGAGGTATCCGCTTGCCGGGCTGATCACTTCCATTCCGTAGTGTTCGCAGATCTTTAAGTTGTCCTGTGTGATCGGATTCTCGAACATTCTCGTATTCATCGCCGGGCTGATGATCTTCCTGCAGGTACAGGCGAGAACCGTGGTCGTCAACATATCGTCCGCAAGGCCATGGGCCAGCTTCGCGATCACATTCGCGGAAGCCGGGGCAACGAGGACAACATCCGCTGCCTTCGCAAGGGAAACATGTTCAACGGAAAATTCAAAGTTCCGGTCAAATGTATCCACCAGGCATTTATTTCCGGTCAGTGTCTCGAATGTAATCGGGTTGATGAAATTTGTCGCATTCCGGGTCATAAGCACATGGACATCTGCCTTCAGTTTTTTCAGTGCGCTGGCGAGATATGCGATTTTATATGCAGCGATACTGCCGCTCACGCATAAAAGTACGGTTTTTCCTGCTAACATTTGGAATCCTCCGTTGTAATTTTAGTCAATTTATGGTAAGATAATTCGAACTTTAAAATTATGAGGAACCTGTCTCACACGTTTCTCATATTCACAGTGACGGTTGACAAATCCCGCAAATACGGAACCTTTGATCAACTGCACACGTAAAAACAGTATAACACGTTACTTAGAATTGTGGAAGGAGTTTTCTCAATGATTTTAGCAATCGACATGGGAAACAGCAATATCGTTGTCGGAGGTCTTGACGACAATAAAACATATTTTGAGGAGCGCATCACCACCGATGACCGAAAAACGAGTCTCGAATACGCGATCCTTTTAAAGAATATTCTGGAGATTCATAAAGTAAAGAAAAATGATATCGAAGGTTCCATTATGGCGTCCGTTGTCCCGCCACTGAACGCGCCGATCTCTTCCGCCGTGAAGAAGATCACCGGAAAGAAACCGTTTCTTGTTGGTTCCGGCATGAAGACAGGCTTAAACATCAAGATGGATAACCCTAAGACCGTCGGCGGTGACCGGATCGTGGCCGCTGTCGCTGCAAATGCCAAATACAAAGGACCGATCATCATCGCGGACATGGGAACCGCGACAACGCTCGATGTGGTGGACCACGATGGAAATTACATCGGCGGTGTGATTCTCCCCGGTGTAAAGGTTGCCTTAAACTCCCTCGTTTCCAATACAGCCCAGCTTCCGAGGATCAGCTTCGATGTTCCGAAACGTACGATCGGAAAGAACACCATCGAATGTATGAGAAATGGTATCATGCTTGGCAATGCCGCAATGCTTGACGGTCTTATCGACCGCATGACCGCAGAGCTCGGCGAACCGGCAACCCTTATTGCTACCGGCGGTATGGCAAGATTCATCACACCGCTCTGCACCCACAAAATCACCTATGACCCGGATCTTCTGCTCCGCGGACTGATGATCCTGTACAGACAAAATACAGAAACAAAAGATGCGTAAAGCTTCACTGCCGAATGAAATTAACGTTCATTCGGCTTTTTTATTCAGAATTGTCCTCCCGACTGTTGCTGTCTATACATTTCGTTTGAAACGAAATATAAGCGAAATGCAGAGTTGTAATATTTCGTTTAATGGGATATACTTATGATAGAATTACGTTTGGAGGTGTTCTATGAACTATTTATCCAGCATGGAAACGGCAAAAGCAATGGGAATCACAGTGCGCAGAGTCCAGCAGATGTGCAAGCAGGGCGAAATTTCCGGAGCTGTGAAAAAGGGACATTCCTGGCTGATTCCAGAAAATGCAGTTTGGCCAGATTCAGGCGAAAAGAAAAAGCCGATGCCCATTGGGATTTCTGATTTCAAGACGGCGACCACAAGCTATTATTATGTAGATAAAACCTTGCTGATCCGTGATTTTCTGGATACGAAACCTATGGTATCGTTGTTTACCCGTCCGAGACGTTTCGGTAAAACATTGAATATGGATATGGTTCGGGTCTTTTTTGAAAAAACACAGGAGGACACCTCCATTTATTTCAAGGATAAGCAGATATGGCAGTGTGGTTCTGATTATACCCGGCATCAGGGAAAGTATCCGGTCATATTCCTGACATTTAAGGATGTAAAATGTCTGACATGGCAGGAGACATTTCAGAAGATCCGTAAGCTGATTTCACTGGAATTTATACGGCACAGTGAACTTGAGGAAAGTACTGCACTTGGAATCTATGAAAAAGAACAGTACCATCGCCTTGCCAGTGACAATGCGAATGAAGTAGACTGCCAGATGGGATTACAAATCTTATCTCTGTTGCTGCACAAGCATTATGGACAAGAATGTATTATCATTATTGATGAATACGATACACCGATCCAGCAGGGACATCATTGCAATTTTTATCCTGAAATCGCGAATTTCATGCGTAATTTCTTTTCCGGCGGCCTGAAGGATAATCCACATCTGGCTTTCGGCTTTCTCACAGGAATTCTCCGTGTTGCAAAAGAAAGCATTTTCAGCGGCATGAATAATTTGAAAACCAATTCAATTTTGGATGACAGTTACAGTGAATATTTCGGATTTACGCCTGAAGAAGTAAAAGAAATTCTGCACTACTATGGAAAAGAGGATAAATATCAGGAGATCTGCAGCTGGTATGACGGATACCGATTTGGTCATACAGAAATCTTTAATCCATGGTCTGTGATCAATTACATTACCGATCAATGCTTCCCAAAGGCATTCTGGCAGTCTACCGGCAGCAACGAAATCATTGGTGAGATTATCGCGACATCTACTCCCGAGATAACGGAAGGACTTCATAAACTGCTCTGCGGTGAAAAAATCACTACCTATATAGACACCAGCGTGATCTATCCGGAGATCCAGAATAATCCATACACGATTTATAGTTTTCTTCTTGTTGCGGGTTACTTAAAAGTTGCAGAAATTTATCCACAGAATGATGGGAATTTCATGTGTGATGTTGCAATTCCAAATAAAGAGATTGCCTGTGTTTATGAAAAAGAAATTTTGAATCGGACGAATCAGAACAGCGTCGCGATTTCTATCAATCAGGCGATATTCTCCGGAAATGCAAAAAAGCTTCAATCTTTGCTGGAGAATTTTATGCTGCAGAGTATTTCTTCTATGGATGGGGCAAATGAAAGTTTTTATCATGGCATGATGCTTGGATTATGTGCGATCCTTGGAAACAGGTACCAGATTCGTTCCAATCGAGAATCGGGACTTGGCCGATTTGATATTCAACTGAATCCATTAGTAAAAGGAATTCCGGGATTCCTGTTTGAATTCAAACACACAAATGATGATCATGTGGATCTGGATGCGCTGGCAGATCGCGCCCTCCAACAAATAGATGTGAAAAAATATGACACGGAATTGCGGGATGCAGGTGTCCGGCCGATCATAAAAATCGGGATTGCTTTTCGTGGAAAAACAGCCGTTGTGAAACGAAAATAATGAGAAGGGGCTGCCGCACCAATTTTGGTATGCGGCAGCCCCGTTTTCTATAATCATGTTTCTATTTTATCCCAGTCTTCTCACAAATTCCTCATACCCAAAGGTTTTCACCACACTGCACTCCCCATTCTCATCCATTCGCGCGATGGACGGCAGGCACATGCCGTTGAAGGTGTTGTTTTTTACCATGGAGTAGATCGCCATGTCCTCGAAATAAAGTCTGTCACCAATCCGGATCTCGTGGTCGAAGGAATAATCACCGATCACGTCACCCGCAAGACAGGTCATGGAGGAGAGACGGTAGGTATACTGCTTTTCGTCTGCTTCGCCGGAGTCTTTTAACGGCGGACGGTAGGGCATCTCCAGCACATCCGGCATGTGGCAGGCAGCGGAGGCATCCAAAATCAGAGTCCTGATGCCGTTATCCACAATGTCCATGACTTCCGTCACGAGATATCCCGCGTTTAACGCCACGGCTTCCCCAGGTTCCACATAGACAGTGACATCATATGTCTCCTGCATATGGCGGATGCAGCGCTCTAAACGGTCGATGTCGTAATCGTTTCTCGTGATATGATGTCCGCCGCCCATGTTAAGCCATTTGATATTCGGAAGCTTCAGATACTTTCCGAATTTATCTTCCACAGCTTTCAGAGTTGTCTCCAGATCATCCGAGTTCTGCTCGCAGAGAGTATGGAAATGGATCCCGTCAAGCTTTTCCACGAGATCTTCCCGGAAATTTGCCAGGGTCACACCGAGTCTGGAGCCGGGCGCGCATGGATCATAGATCGCGTGGTCACCCTGAGTAGAACACTCCGGGTTTACGCGGATGCCGATGCTGACGCCTTTTTCCTTACAGAAGTCCGCGTATTTTTCAAGCTGGGAAAAGGAATTGAATACCAGATGTTCGCAGATATCGGTGAGTTCCCCGATCTCCGATTCCTTGAAGGCCGGAGCGAATACGTGATTTTCTTTTCCCATTTTTTCATATCCAAGCTTTGCCTCGAAAAGACCGCTGGCTGTGGTTCCGTCCAGATACTGCCCGATCAGTGGGTACTCAAAGAAGTTCGAGAATGCCTTCTGGGCAAGAAGGATCTTACAGCCGGTGTCGTCCTTGACCTTCTTTAAAATTTCCAGATTCTTCCGAAGCTTTTTTTCATCAATTACATAACATGGAGTTGGTAATTCATTAATCTTCATCTTGTTCTCCAATTACTGACTCGTTCCTGATACACATCTCAGCCCTACCAGAAAACGAAGTTCATTTTTCTACTGCCGTATCACAATACAGCAACACCCCTGACAACTCGTTCCTGCCAGAGGTGTTTTCTGTACTTGAACCTGTTCCACATTCCGCGCTTTTCCTGCATTCATCGCGAATATGCCAAACAGTCATTCATTTTCAAATTTTTATTTCACAATCTCCGGATTCTCATCCACAACCCACGGAAGTCCCCACTTGTTCAGTGCTTCCATATACGGATCCGGATCGAACTCTTCGACGTTGAATACGCCTGCGCCCTTCCAGGTTCCGTCAACGACCATCATGGAACCGATCATAGCCGGTACGCCTGTCGTGTAGGAGATGGCCTGGGAGCCGACTTCCTTGTAACACTCCTGATGGTCACATACGTTATAAATATAGATCGTCTTCTCTTTTCCGTCCTTCACACCGGTAAAGATACAGCCGATGTTTGTCTTTCCGACGGTTCTCGGACCTAAGGATGCCGGATCCGGAAGAAGAGCCTTTAAGAACTGGATCGGAACGATCTCCTGTCCGTTAAAGTTTACCGGGGAAGTGGAAAGCATTCCAACGTTCTCTAAGCATTTCATGTGGGTCAGGTAGCTCTGTCCGAAGGTCATGAAGAAGCGGATGCGCTTTACGCCCGGAATGTTCTTTGCAAGGGATTCGATCTCCTCATGATGTAAAAGGTACATGTCCTTCTCGCCGACCTGCGGGAAGTTGTACTCGCGCTTGATCTCCATCGGCTTTGTCTCTACCCAGTGACCATTCTCCCAGTAGGAACCGTTTGCGGATACCTCGCGGAGGTTGATCTCCGGGTTGAAGTTTGTAGCGAACGGGTAGCCATGGTCGCCGCCGTTGCAGTCTAAGATGTCGATGGTGTGGATCTCATCGAAATAGTGCTTTAACGCATACGCGGAGAAGACACTTGTGACACCCGGGTCAAAACCGGTTCCTAAGAGTGCCATAAGTCCAGCCTCTTTGAATTTCTCCTGATATGCCCACTGCCAGGAATAATCGAAGTATGCGGTAAAGCCCTCTTCCTTGCAGCGTTTCTCATAGATTGCGCGCCATGTCGGATCGTCGGTGTCCTCCGGCTCGTAGTTTGCGGTATCGATATAGTTTACGCCGGCCTTTAAGCATGCATCCATGATCGTCAGGTCCTGATACGGGAGTGCAACGTTTAACACTGCATCCGGCTTGTAGCTTTCCATTAAAGCCACCAGCTCGTCCACGTTGTCAGCATCCACTTTCGCGGTCGTGATCTTCGTCTTTGTCGTTCCCTGAAGTTTCTCCTTTAAAGCATCGCACTTGGATACGGTACGGCTTGCGATCATAATTTCTGTGAATACATCACTGTTCTGACAACACTTGTGGATCGCTACGGACGCAACACCTCCGCAGCCGATGATCATTAATCTGCTCATGTTTATTTTTCCTCCTCTTTTAAAAGATCCTCAACATACTTCGGCAGCATGAATGCTCCCATGTGAAGATGTGTCGTGTAATACCAGGTTTCGATATTTAATGCATCCCATTCCCGGGGTTTGAAATCCTTGATGGGATGATATTTCTTTGAAGCGAAGCCGAAGAGCCAGTATCCGGACGGACAGGTTGGAATATGCGCCTGATACACACGGCTGATTGGGAAGGAGCGGAATGCCTTGCGGTGCATGCTGCGGCAGGCCAGCTCGTCCTCATCGTAGAATGGGCTTCCGTGCTGGTAGACCATGATTCCATCTTCCTTTAAGGCGCTGTAGCAGCTACCGTAGAATTCCTTCGTGAACAGTCCCTCAGTATGGCCGAAGGGGTCTGTGGAATCGTTGATGATAAGGTCATACTTTGCCTTCTTGTTTCTTAAAAATCTCAGACCGTCATCATAGTGGACCTCGACACGCGGATCATCTAAGGCACAGGCTACCTCCGGGAAAAATTTTCTTGAAACCTCCACAAACATCTCATCCGTCTCCACGACATCGATATGTTCCACGCAGTCATACTGCAAAAGCTCTTTCGCGACACCGCCGTCGCCGCCGCCGATGATCAGTACGTCCTTCACACACGGATGGACCGCCATCGGCACATGGGTCACCATCTCGTCATAAATAAACTCGTCCTTCTCGGAGAATACGATCTCCCCGTCCAGAGAGATAAATTTTCCAAATTCCTCGGAATCGAACACATCGATCCGCTGATATTCACTCTCCCCGGAAAACAGCTGCTTTTCGATTTTGATGGACAGCTTGACATTTCCGGTGTGCAGTTCTGAAAACCAGAATTCCATATCTCGTGACTCCTTGTATCGTATTGGCCAAAGCCTGTATGCGGGCAGACAGCCTGTTTGCCTGCAGCCAGCTCCGGCGCCTTAAAAATTCATGCTATATGTTTGCCAGCACCATCAGATGATCCACTGCCGGATCCTCTGTTCCCTGCATGGAGCATCCCTTTTTCTTCGCATACAGGATATACTGGACCACGTCGTCCGTGATCATCTCCCCCGGCGCCAGGATCGGGATTCCCGGCGGATAACACATCACAAACTCCGCACAGACTCTTCCTGAAGACGCTTCCACCAGAACGGAGACCTTCTCGGAGTAGAACGCTTTCTGCGGGGACATAACAACCTTTGGAGAAATGTACTCGCCAGAGAGCAGTCCGGAGCTGTCTTTTTTGTAGAGACGCTCGATATCATCCAGAGCACCAACAAGGCGCTCAATGTCCTGGATACGATCTCCGATGGAGATGTAAGCCAGAATGTTGCTGATGTCACCGAATTCGATCTGGATATCATACTCGTCGCGCAGAAGATCATAGACCTCGATTCCCGCAAGTCCGATGTCTCTTGTATATACGGAGAGCTTCGTTACATCGTAATCGAAAATGCTGTCACCGTTCACCAGTTCTTTTCCATAAGCATAATAGCCGCCGATGGAGTTGATCTCCCGTCTCGCGTATTCTGCCATCTCAACGACCTTCGCGAAGGATTCCTCACCGCGGAGAGCCAGATTTCGTCTTGAGATATCAAGACTGGAAAGAAGCAGGTAGGATGCGCTTGTAGTCTGGGTCAGGTTGATGATCTGGCGCACATAATCGGTGTTCACTCCCTTATTTAAAAGAAGAAGCGAACTCTGGGTCAGGCTTCCGCCGGACTTGTGCATGGATACCGCCGCCATATCGGCTCCCGCTGCCATTGCGGAGATCGGAAGATTCTTTCCGAAATACAGGTGGGTTCCATGAGCCTCGTCCGCGAGAACCCTCATGCCCCTCGCATGGGCAAGCTGTACGATCGTTTTTATATCAGAGCAGATGCCGTAATAGGTCGGGTTGTTGACGAACACCGCAACCGCATCCGGATTGTCCTCGATGGCCTGTTTTACTTTTTCGACCTGCATTCCCAGCGAAATACCGAGTCTCTGGTTCATCTCCGGATTTACGTAGATCGGGATTCCGCCGCAGAGCACCAGAGCGTTGATGACGCTCTTATGTACGTTTCGCGGCAGGATGATCTTATCTCCGGCTTTTACCACCGAGAGGATCATGCTCTGGACCGCAGATGTCGTTCCGCCTACCATCAGATAGGCGCTGGCCGCTCCGAATGCCTCCGCCGCAAGCTCTTCCGCCTCACGGATCACGGAGACCGGATGACAGAGGTTGTCAAGCGGCTTCATGGAGTTTACGTCCAAAGATACACATTTTTCGCCTAAAAGCTGTACCAGTTCCGGATTTCCGCGTCCTCTCTTATGTCCCGGTACATCAAACGGGACAACTCTCTTCTTTTTAAATTCCTCGAGCGCTTCATAGATCGGGGCTTTCTTTTGTCTCTCTCTGTCCATGGTTTTGTTCCTCATGCATTTTATTGATTGCGCATCATCTGAATCATAAAAAAAAGCAGATGACGCCAAAACCATCATCTGCTCAAAACGATTCTATTCCATTGGGGTCTGGGGCGCGTCACTCCGCTCCCGTCTGCCTCTGACCTTTATCGTTTTTTCCTCCAAGTCTGCAATCGCAAATATATTGTCCCTGCACTTATTGACCGATTCACAAGATGATGTGTTTTTCAAACACTGATTATAAAGTAATCAACTTATAAATTTGAGCTTTTAACTCAATCAATAATGTGGGCTTAACCCCACGCGGCGCTTGACCCGCCTGTCCGATGGGCTTAACTTCCGTAGTCTGTTCTGCGGGAGTGGTCATTACATACATTTGCATGAAAACGATAAATGTCTCTTCACACTATTTTTATCATACATGAAAAAACATAGAACTGTCAAGTAAAAATTTCCATTTGTCCTATGAGAAGATAAAAGCAGGGATCCATCAACCATAAAAGTTGATGGATCCCCATGAAACAGAATCACACGCTATCATTCTGTATGTTTCCGGTCACCATTGCACCGGTCTTTGGATCCAGATAATAGAGATGTCCATCCTGCGGATCTGTAAACCAGCCGGTCTTCATCGCTCCCTGGGTACCGTCAGATACCGGGTTCAGATAATACCAGTTCCCGTCTGTGTCCTTAAACCAGCCGGTCTTCATGGTTCCCTGCGTGCCGTCGGATGCCTGATTCAGATAATACCAGTTTCCATCCGCATCTTTAAACCAGCCGGTATCCATGTACCCGTCCGCACCAAAGTGATACCAGAACATGGTTCCCTCGTACAAAAGCTGTTTCCATACATTGAATACACGACGTCCATCGCTATCATAGTAGCTCCATCTGACTACGCCATTGACTTTCTTTGTTTCCCATGCATTTCTGGTCACATTCCAGTCAGTATCCTCTCTGTCACTGCCGGAACCGGTGTTCCTGTCACCTTTCGGATTATCAGGAGTTGCAGAACCAGGTTTATTGTCTTCCTTCGGATTATCAGGAGTTTCAGGACTGCTGCTTTCCAGAACTGCCTGCGCCGTCACACGATGTCCTTCTGCCTGATCCAGCACATCCAGGAGTGCTTCGTTCACAGTTGTATACAACGTGCCGTTGATCTTCCAGCCCTTGAACACAACTCCATCCTTGCTGACTGTCGGAAGCGCTTCATCCATCTGCTCCAGGCTATAGCTCCGTTCTCCGACTCCATGATCAAATGCAACCGTTCCCTTTCGGCTGTCTGAGAGCAGCTCAAAGGTACTAAAGCCATCCTTGTTTACAAACTCTGCCATCGCACTTCCCTGTTTTACCCTTACTGTTACAGGATAATATACAATTCTTCCATTATGAAGCAGATGGCGGATAAAGAGATCCTCGGTCGGATAATCTGCCGGGAGTGGCAGGGTGATCGTAACCGGGATTCCGACCTTCTGTGGGATCGCTGAGCCGATCAGAACTGTATTCTTACCGTTGCCTTTCTCCTGCATGGTCTCATTCTTTCCGGCTGTTGTGGCTTTTACATTGTATAATGCGGTGATTTCAAAAGTGATCACATTCACTCCCTGTTTTTCGGTCACACCCTTTACTTCCACCGACATATACGGCTCAACCACCAGTCTTACCTTCTTTCCTGCGGTATTGACTCCTTCCTTCTGAAGTTTTTCCTTCGCTTCCACTCCGGAAATCGTCTGATCTTCTCCTGTTTTTACGATCACATCCCCGTTTTCTGTTTCCCGGATCAGATCTGCTGCCACAGTATCCAGTCCGGTAATCTCCGGGGTCTTCTCTTCCAAGAGGTTAGCAATCTCTTTTACCTCCTCCGGTGCATCTGCCGGAACCGGTGCAATCTTCGGCGCTGCCACCGAAACCTCCGGGGTCTGTGCCTTTCCAATGGTAATCTCTCTTGTTACCGTTGTTCCATTGTAGCCAGTATCCCCGGCAACCTCAGCTGTCACGAGGACCGTTCCGGCTCCGATGATCTTCGCCTCTGTTTTTCCGTTCACTTCTGATAACTCCAGAACTCCATTGTCAGCAGGAACGGAGAATTTCACAGCTCCGGTTCCCTTCTGTCCGGTAAGTTCCAGTTCGAATGGATCATCACCGTAAAGCTTCCCGTCCACTTCTTTGATCTGAATCTGATCCTCATCTGCTTTTTCGACCTCGAAGCTGCAGCTTACCTGTGCAGGATCATTGTAATTTTCCTTCTCTGGGCCATCGGCCGGAAGCATATATTCTGCCGAAATTTCATGCGTACCGGCAGAAGGAACCGAATATTCCATGGACGCGGTTCCATTGGTCAATGGGATCGGCGTCTGATTGAGTTGCTGTCCATTTTCATAAAATATTACCGTTCCGGCCAGCGCATCCTGATAAGCTCCCTTCGCTTCCAGAGTCAGAACATAAGTATCTTCCACATTTCCAAGAACTGCCAGGAGTCTCTGCATCAGATCTGTTTTCTTTCCGGCTTTCAGATTCAGGGAAATGGTTCCCTTCTGAACGGTGATCGGTCTGGAATTATTACCTGCCGTGTAATTGGTGCCACTTGCCACACTTATCGTTACCGTTGCCGTACCTGCGCCATGGATCGTTGCCCGGCCATCTGCATCAACCGTCAGTACATTCGCAGAGTCGCTTGTCTTGGTCACCGCTCCATCTCCAACGGTGGTAACTCCAGTCAATGGAAAATCAGGATCGCCATATGTTTTCGTTCCCGGCCACTCTGCATCATTGATCGTGATCGAAGATGCTGCTTTTTTGATCGTTGCGGTTGCACTGGAAGGAATGTTGACCTGGTAGTTATCCGGATCGGCTGTTGCTCCGCCACCGCTCGCTGCTGCTCCTGTTATCACTGCCTTCGAGGCATCGATCACAACCTCTTTATCGCTTCCGGCATTTGCATTATTAAAAGCGGCTGTTAAGCCTGTGATCTGCAGTTTTTCATTTCCGGCAGCTGTATTCACACCAGTGTCTATCATGAGTGGCTGCTGTACAATTGCTGTTGTCGTGCCATCATAGGTCTTATCTTCTACCGCAACTGAAAAATTCAGTGGGTACTTAGAAATATCCGGTACCACGGAATCTGTTAATGTCCTATCGTATGAAACACTTGAATCTGTCGGTGTAAATTTCACGGTATAAGCCTTGTTACCTTTTACATTCGGATAAATACCAGATGCTGAACTACTATTTTCCGGTTCCCAGCTCCAGGTTCCGGCTACCAGTTGATTTGCACCATTATACACACCATAACCAGAAGCCAGGGAAACCGGAATCTGAGCAAGTGAAACCCCATAAGTCCCCTTCGCATCCCACTTTGGTGTTCCGTTTCCTACAATTCTCAGTGTATCCTTGGTAGACACATGAAGCGGTTCCGTTCTCTCAGAAGCAAATGCATTCTCTTTCGCCTTTATTCTGCTGGTTACCTGATATCCATGTGCCGGATATAATCCCTGAATTTTCGTACCGTCAATCCATGTAAATGCTCCGTCTGAATCTACATCACGGTATCCATACTCAATGTCATTTTCCGGATTAGTTCTGTTTATGGTAATCGTCGTACCGGTTATAGTCACCTCACCCTCAGTTATTGCAGCCGGTGCTGCCGTTCTTTTAAGAATCGTGATACTTTCGGGTTTTCCGGCAAATTTCTTATCCGTGTTGCTTGCAGCATACCGATAATAAACCGTACTCTCATGATCGGAAGAAATGATGTCTGTAATCGAAATTCCTGATCCACTGCCCATTTTTGCAGATGTCCAGTTTGGAGAGGTATTGGTTCCGTTTACAATCACATACTGTAAAGATGAGGAAATTGTGATTTCTTCCTTCCGATAATCAATATTCGGCTTGTTCGATTCTTCCGGAATCGCCTGTGTTTGCAAATCCGCCACCAAAACCGCTTCACTGGCTGACATGGACGAGGATGCTTTCCTGCGAATATAGAATGGTACAGACCCACCATTTTCACGAATGTTATCCAGCAGCCCTGTCAGACGAACCTTACCACCCTGTCTTATCGTTGTCCATGACTGTGCATCCTTAGAAGCAGCATACTCCAGATCGCAGGAAGCTTTATTCTCTAAAGTCTCCTGTTCGTAATTGATAGAAACATCAGCAGCATTAGGTGCCTCCTGCCGCACTTTTTCTGTCTGGAAATTTACATAGGTTACATCAAGAGATAACACACCATCCTTTTTAATCATCAGTCTGACATGATGTTCTGTGTCCGGAGCTAAATCCGTAATAGTATACTCATAGTTTCCGGAAGAACTCTCCGTAAGTAACGTTCCTTTCGAGAACATATCATCTAATGTTAATGTCTGCTCATCCTCGCCGGAGGTTAAGAAAAACTTAACCTCTGCTCCGGGAGTTCCTGTTGCCTTAAGTGTAGCAGTCGCTTTTGTGTCAGAAATCGTCTTAATATCCGTGACAGCTGCGGAAGTGATACTTGCCGCATTATTATTAGAATATGTACCAGTAGCTGGATCATAATATACCGTCTTACTGTACTTGCGGAAATGCGGGTAATCCTCCGTTCCGATCACCTGTCCCCACGTACCATCTGATCGATCACCGTTTAATTTATAGGCAATTTCTCCGGATTTCAGTTTTTCTTCGCTTATAGTAGTAATACCCGGAGAACTATAATCACTCTTTTCTGTCTCATAACAGTTCGTAAAAGTAGCCCTATGATCATTCGAGTACTTAGTTCCTTCCAGTTTTCCTGATACAGCCAAGCAATTAGTCACCGTTCCATTTTTAGTCACCGCTCCTTGTGAACAACTATATGAAAAATTTGTTCCTACTACAAAACAATTCTGAATTTTGATATCACCCACAGTGAGTCTACACAACCCGCAAGTCCAATCACCTTCAAACACCAGCCCTATATTTTGTACATTCCCATATTTAATACTTGCCACCAGTCCGTAGTTAGAACTTGTACCGTCATTAGCAGGTCGCAGTCCGGAAATTACATGGTAATTTCCCTCAATAGTCCCCTCGAAAGACCAAGTATTAGATTTGTCTCTAATGCTTGTCCAGTCATGTCCGCCCGGGATCTCAATATCCTTCATCAGCTTCAGATTGCTGTTATTAGGGATATTACTATCATTAACCTGCTTTGCAAACCAGAAAAGCTGACCGGCATTATAAATCTCATAATATCCCTTCCAATTTTTTGCCTCCTGATATGCACCACATGCTTCACAAAATCCATCTGCATTATAGTACTCATGACTACAAACGGTATCATCATGAAACATCTCGATTTCATTTGGTGTTGTCGAAATCGTCTCACCTGATTTTGTGATCGGATTGCCGTCATTTAAGCCCGGTACCGTCACCGAAATCTCTGTTTTATTCTTATTTTCCGGCAGATATACCGTCAGATGTCCCGTGTTCGCTTCATCATACGAAATCTGCATGGAAGGAATGACCATAGCTGCACTTTGACCTTCTTGATTGCTCAACGGTTCACCATTCTGCTTGACCGTGATATCGGTTGCCTGTAATATCTGATCGCTCGTGATCACCGTGGAAACAAATTTTAATCTTGTCTCATAAAGAGGAGTTGCGGCCTTCAAAGTGATCGTTGCATTCTTATCATCAACATCAGCAACGTCAGCTTCCATCTGATAAACATAGTCTCCAACCGTCACCGTTACCGTTACCGGTGTCCCTGGCGTTAATGGCTTCAGATAATTGGATGCCTTAAGTGTACCTTGATAATCGCTCACCTTCATCGTCCCTGCATTCCAGGTAATCCCTCCCACGCTGATTGTCACCGGATAAGTGCTTTCGGTGAATCGTACATCCGCAATCGTGCCCTGAATGGCATAGTTTTTCAGTCCGGGATTTTCACTTTTCGGGAAATAATCGCCGCCATTTAAGTTTACTGTTGCTTCATTACTGATGGAAATGGAGCCCTCCAAGGTACTACCCTCCGGCAGCGCTTGACCGGGCTTCACTGCGACACCGATCGCATATACTTCATTATTATATGCAATGGCTGAAACCGTTCCGCCATTGATCACAATATCACCATACTTGTATTTACCTTCGCCTATCGGTTTTGCTCCACCGCCGCCAGTGCCGATTGCGGCTCCGGGGTGTCTTTTTGCGTTCGTAACATATCCTCCACAGGCTGTCACATTGCCACCGTTGATCTCAATCCTATCCACGCAGCCGAACGGCCCACCGCCAATTCCTGCTCCACCGTATACATTTTTAATATCCTTGGGGTAGCTTCCATATCCGCCCTTGGCATAAACAGTTCCGCCGTTGATGACAATGGTACCGATGCCGCCCTCTAAACCGCCGCCAATACCTGCTGCCATCCCGCTGCCATAAGCTTCGATATTGCCTCCGTTGATCTCAATCGTCCCCAAGGAACCCTTTCTCATGCTCGATGCACCAATTCCGGCGCCTACTCCACCGGTTGCTTTTAAGCTTCCCTCTCCGCGGATCGTCAGGGTACAGCCTTCCGGCACATCAATAGCCGCACACATATCACCGCCCTTGAGTGTATTTTTTCCCTTCAGAATCAGATTCAGGTTTGCACCATTTGCCAGTCGGATCGCCGGTATCCAGTTACTTGCTGTCGTAGCGTTATTGTCGATCGGAATCTGGATATCCAGATCCGAAATCGTGATTGTAGCCTCCACACCATTAACCAGAATAACATGGGTCGTACTGCTTCCCGTGATAGTCGCATCATTATACTGTTCCAATGTGTTGCTGTTGATGCTGATACCGCCATTCGCAATATCATAAGTACCTGTTGATGCTAGCAAAGCGATTCCGCCGTCCATGCTGACCTCGATCTCCGGAAGCTCCACGCCCGCTGCCAAAATATACTCTCTCGGAAGAACCGGAAGATAATAATAGAAACCACTTTCATCTTCCCGGTTCTCATCCGGCTCCCAAGTAACGCTGATATCCGTCAGCACCGGGATATCTTCTGAGATTTCCTCATCTTCAAACTCATAATCCTCAAGAAAATCCCCGGCATTGCTGTCGGTCGCGATCAGAAACGTACCCTGCTGGTCTTTCTCCTGAACTTCCTGTTTATCTGCTTTCTCCTCATCATTGCTATCCGGCACGTTTTCTGAATTTTCTGTTTCCGGAGTTTCCTCCTCATTCAGATTTTCTTTCTTTGCATTACTGCCGGTAGCAATTTCCAAGTCTTCTTTCTTATCACGGTCGTCTGCTGCCGCTTTCTCATCTTCCGCGCCCTTATCGCGATCCGCATTATTTTTCTGATGATCCACGTTCTTATATTCCACCACCGAAGCCTCGATCGTCTCCGGGAAATTCAGATAATCCTCAAAGTTTTCTCCGGCATCCGCAGGGATCTGAATATGCGCGACCTCCTCCGGTAATTCTGTAAATCCTGTGATCACCTTTAATTTTTTTGCAGGTACTGCCGCAAATGTTGCGGACGGTACGCATAACTGCATCGCCATCACTGCTGCCAATGCTGCAGATACGATCTGCCGTTTCTTCTTTTTATACCTCATATCCATTTCCTCCTGTTGTCATTATTTTCTATATAGCGTGACGGTTTTGTTCTCTCCGGTAATATTTTTTATTCATACTTTTCTTTCTCACCTGATTCATTACTTCCCCTTTTTCCCTGAAGAAGCCGGGAGAATGCTTTCTCCTTCTGACTATAGCTGCATAGCGCAATTCGCATTTCCATACCTCCGTTTCCTGATGGACTCCATCGCCTCATATAGCTCCTGATCACTACAATCTATGGAGAGGAATGCCGGGATACGAAGCTGATACGCGATCAGGGCGAAGTTTTCATCATCGCTCCACCAGACAAGCGGTACTTCCGGTGCCAGCTGCTTTGCCTGAATGGCAGCCTCCAATCCCTTTGCTCCGGTCATGGCGATGACAACCGCATGGTATCGGCTCCGCCGCAGTGCCTGAGATAGCTGCTTCTCATTCCATAGCTCGTCGATGACAAGCTGATCATCCCCATCAAAAAGGGAGCGCAGCCTGCTCTCAAACCATTCTGCATTCCTTAATTCCGTACAAAGTGCGATTTTCATGCCGGGCCTCCTTTTCCGAAAAGAAATATGAAAAAGAATCCTGCTTACAGGATTCTCCGCCTGCGGCGGGGCGCGACAGCGGCACTCTTCCTTTCCGCCGCAGTGCGATCCTCGCGGACCTTCTCACCTAAAAGGCTGGTAATATAATTAGCGTAGCATCTTGTCAAGAGAAATGCAACCGACTTTGTTTAAGACGCAGGTTTCCTGTTTAAGACGCAAGTTTTTTCCTGCGGTTTTATGTTATACTAATATTGGATTATTGTGCAAAGGAGATGGCACGATGCAGATTGCGATTGTGGATGACAGAGCAGAGGACAGAGCAGAACTGTCTGAAAGCTGCCGCCCAGGTCAATTTTCAACTTGTCTTTATGGACATCTATATGGAGAACATGGATGGAATGGGGATGCCAAATTAAAAAAAGCAATCGAATCTTTCAATTCAATTGCTTTTCTGTTTCCGATGCCGATTAATGCTTTTTTATTATAGCGTTCACCGAAACGCTTAACAAGCTTAATTTTAGCAGATTTTTTCCTGCGCAGTGATTCTGATAGAAGCATGTCAGCTTCTCTTACCAGAATCACGCGCCAAGTCTCACGGAGGTTCGGCTTGAAACTCGCTTTACTGCTTGTTTCTTCCGTCCCAGACACCGTTTTTATCTACATAGTATCCGTCCGGTGTCCTTTGTCCGGCGTACATAATCCCTCTCTTTCCATCGGAAATCGGGTTAAAATAGTACCAGACTCCATTGAGAAGCATCCAGCCGGTCTGCATGCCGTGTTCCGGATCCATATAGAACCAGCCGCCGTAATTCTCATCCCTTAACCAGCCTGTTTTAGCATAACCCATTTCATCAAAGGCCCACCATTTTCCGTTGATCTTCTCCCAGTGATATGCACCAGTACGATCGGCCATTGGCCATGTACCGTCACTAAAGCGGAGCCACCAGCCTTTGGCGTCTTTCATCCAATGGCTGTAGCCATCGTTCACGGTCTGATTGGCTGTGCCGGTGATGATGCCCTGTTCCACATTTCTGTAGCCCTTCTGACTGTCCTTTGTAACCTTGTTGGACGGATTCGGGGTTACTTTAACACTACTTTCGTTCGGATCATCATAATCGGAGCTGTCCCCGTCTGAACTGGAGCTGCCATTATTGGAGCCGCCGCCTCCGGACGTGTTATTTCCAGAATTATTTCCGGAATTACCGCCAGATGAACTTTCTTTCGGAGTCACCGTCACCGCAACGGTTTTGACTGCGTCATTGAAATTCGCCATGGACGCCTTCACATACACCAGATACGTTCCCGCCTCTGTAAAGCCCGGGATCTCACTCTGGTAATTGACACCGTCCTTCGAGTAGGTAAATGTTGCATCCGGGCTTACATTTTCAAGACCGGTTTCCACAGAAGCATTGATCTTCGGCTGCTGCTCGGTACCGTTGTAGGTAAGCGGGGCTGCGGATACGGTCATGGACGCGAAATCACGAGACTTGATCGTGCCCTGCTGCGATACCGTCTGTTCTGTCAGCTCATAATTCTTTGCCTGATCACCTGCTAACGAGATGATCGTCGCATCTATCTCGTGCTCTCCAACATCTGCACTTCGATATGCCCACTTCACCTGATCTGCGCGAACATCCTGAAGCTTGAGAGTACCATTATTGTCGTCGCAAAGCTGAATTGCCAGCTTCTGCTCCTCTGTAATATCCGTAGTCCCATCATAGACTTTATCGAAGGAATCTCCTGTTATCTGTGATTTTAATTTACACTTGTTGATTGTGAATATAGCTCCATTCTGTTCACCCGTATAATTCCCATTTCCCACCAGAACAACCTTATAGTTTCCAGCGTTCTTTGGTTCGTCGACTATTACACGGTCCTCATTTATCCACCACTTAATGCTATAATCGACATCTTCTTTTAACTCATTTCCTGACGAACCGTTCCAGTTCTCAACCACTTTGATCTTCGGATTCTGATTTTTTCCATTATAAGTACTGGGATCGATCGTTACTGTTACTTCCGAAGCAAAGCTACGCTGGGTAATTTCCGTTTGATTATGAGAAACAAAGATTCCCGGCTGATAATTGTCTGTGAGCACTCTTATAAATACATACCGGCCAGAATCATTTACATTTACAATCCTTGGGCACTTTGACAGCCATTGATCTGGTAAATTACTACTGTTCGATGTTGCAGCAAGCTGATATTCGTACCTTGCATCAGCTGGGATACCAGGCGATTTATATTTAATTGTAGCTGCTGGATATCCCTCAGCACCATTATATACACCCTTAGCAGCTTCCACATTTAAATCCCACCTAGCAGGATATGTTCCCGGAGTAACCTTCAATGTTATCGTAACTGGCTTTGCAGGTGTATAGACTCCTGTCCCTTCTGTTGTAACCTGAATTACAAACGTACCTATCTTTTTAACTGTCAACAAACCATTCGTATCAATAGTACCTTTTCCTGTGCTTTCATTAAGAATTCCATATGTCAATGCACCTGCATTCTCTGGCTTTTCAATTTCCGCACAAGTCTTAACATCCACTACCAATTCATCCTTATACGGAACATCCGCAGGCTGGATAAATCTGATACCACCAGGATCTGTTCTGTTTCCTTCCGGCACAGTTCCATTTCCACTGATTGTACCGGTATTTTTAATCGTTCCATTTCCCTCAAAATTACCATGTACAATAAGCATTCCTTTATTTATCAGCTTACCATTATCTCCAATCTTTATTCCTCCAGTCTCTAATATTCCTCCTTCTACTATCATTGTAGTATTATTCACTATTTCAAGAATATTTACATTCATGCTCCCACCCTTAATCGTCAGGTTGCCTTTTGTACTAAGTCCCGTATGACCAGTCGGGGATTTGATGTTAATTGTACCACCAGAAAGTGTAAAATTAGAACTTAGCTCATGGTCCACTGCTATTATACCGTTTCCAATAATATCAAATTTACCACGAGACATATTAATTGTTCCTCTTGCACATAGACCATACTTTCCATTTCCTGTCGCTCTAACTTCCCCTCCGTTAATATTTAAGGTTCCATTACTCGTCACATAAATTGCTCCTGATGATAGATTATTGTTCTCTGCACGATTCGCATTTGTTATAATAGTTCCACTTTCTATCGTCAAACGCGCCTCAACCTGTATTCCACTGGATCCATCTAAGTTCTTTCCTGTAGTTGGATAATTACTAACATTCAAATAAGCATCTCCAGTTCCTGCAACAATTGTTGCGCGGGTTCCCCAGCCAGTAATGTAAAGTCCTATTCCACCACAAGACGTTCCCTTCCCATCCAACTGATTATTACCATTTAACACTATTTCCCAGTCTCCATTAGGTATAATAATATTACTTGCTGAAGTATCATTTAGTGTTAAGCGAAATTGATACTGGCCATCAGTTCCCGTTCCCAAATATTTAACCTGTATATTTGTCTGCTTCATTATACTATCAAAAACACCATTAAGACTTGAAAAACTCACCCCATCAAAATTAAGCGTTTTGGGTTCCTGTCCAGAAGCAGGGCTCACACGTAACACCGGCAATTCATTCGCCGTCACCGCTGCCTGGTCTCCCGCCACAGACACTTCCACCACCAGCGCATCCACGCCCTCTGCCAGCTCATACCCTTCCGGCAGCTCTGCTTTAAACTCATAGGTGCCTTCCAGTGGCCAGCGGCCTTCTTCGTCCTGCACATACTCCGCACAGCTCCAGTTGGTGATCAGCAGATTCTTTTCTTCCCCATCTTCAACGTTTTCGCCGTCTTTGCCTTCTTCCACCCGGGCGATAATGGCCGATGGTAAATACTCGATGATCTCTGTAAAAGATGGCTGAGCTTCCTCAGTGATTCCGGTGAGTTCCAGTCTGCCATCAAGCAGATTTTCCTCCGGATCAAACCATGACCATGACAAGATCTTCGTCTGTGAAACCGGTGTGACGGTTCCACCTGTGGCTGTGGTATCTTCCGCATTGGATGGCGTGCTGACAGAAAGTGCTGCCCCGTTCTGAGCAGGCACATCATTTAAGTTTTTATTTTCATCTGCATTACCAGAAGAATCCTTCCGGTCTGCGGCTTTTTCTCCAGCTTGCTCTTTCTTAGAATCATTCTTGCCTGTATTGGAAGCAACAGTATCCAACGTGTCGGCATTCCCATTATTTTCCTTCTCTGTATCCCGTATACAGCCACTTTCTACGCTGCAAATGTGGGTACATTCCGTAGGCTCCTTTCCGATCTGGGATGGAGTTGCTGTTTCGTCTGCATCTTTGTAGCACTCTGCCGTATGCACATGGACACACCGGTTATTCCCTGTATCCGGCCGAATCTCTCCCCATGCTGTATTCCCAAAAGCTGTCGATATTGCCAACGACATGGCCAGCCAGATTGCCGTTGCTTTACGTGTATTTCTCATTAACACAACGCCCCTTTCTGATTCCTTTTCACACTTAATATACGCTCATATAGTCAGCCTATTGCTCTACTTTCATTATTTAATAATCCGCGCGACATGTCAAGCAAATGCACACGAATTGTTGTTTTTTTGCACGGAAAAAAATAAATAGAAATCCGGAAGGATTCCCAAAGCCTGCGGATCCATTCCGGATTATTCTATACTTAGTGCAAGAACATCTCTCCGCGAAGATGCGCAGTGATTCTGATAGAAGCATGTCAGCTTCGCTGACCAGAATCACGCGCCAAGTCCCACGGAGATTCGACTTGAAGCTCGCTTTACTGCTTGTTTCTTCCGTCCCAGACACCGTTTTTATCTACATAGTATCCATCCGGTGTCCTTTGTCCGGCATACATAATCCCTCTCTTTCCATCGGAACTCGGGTTAAAATAGTACCAGACTCCATCGAGAAGCACCCAGCCGGTCTGCATGCCGTGTTCCAGATCCATATAGAACCAGCCGCCGTAATCCTCATCTCTTAACCAGCCTGTCTTAGCATAACCCGTTTCATCAAAGGCCCACCATTTTCCGTTGATCTGCTCCCAGCAATGCGAAACACCACCGGAATCACGCACGCTTCCCTTCGGGTAGGTATTATCTGCAAAGCGTAACCACCAGCCATGCTCATCCATCATCCAATGGCTCTTTCCGTCATTGACAAAGCTGTTTGTTTCTCCTGTGATAATTCCTGTTATACTGTCGATCGTTCCTTTGACTGAATCGTGGCTGACTGCACCGCTGCCGGAGGTTTTATCCTGTCCGGAGGACTGGTTGTTGCGACTCGGTCTTTCCGGCTCATCCGAATCATCGGAATCATCCGTTCTTTTCGATTCGTTCGGCTTGCCTGTTTCGCCCGGATTTTCCGTTTCTCCCGGCTTGCCTGTTTCTCCCGGCTTTTCTGCTTCACCCGGCTTTTCCGTTTCGCCCGGCTTGCCTGTTTCACCCGGCTTATCTTCCGTTGCTGTCACTTCTGCCGTACCGGTCATTGCTGCGATCTCATAACGAGCGGATGCCCATTCATTCGGTGTAAATACCACCTCGTAGCTATGGGTGCCCGCTTGTGCCGTCTGCGCCGGATTCTTCCAGGCAAAGCTTCCGTATTCGGTGCTTCCTCCTGATAAGGCAGAATCACTCAGAGGACTTCCCGCCTTCACCGACGCTGCCGTCGGCCAGGTGATCTGCGGTGCAGCCACCTTTCCGATCGTAAATGTAAATGCAGCCAGAGCAGGCGTGTTGTATTTGGCCGCCCACTCCTGATGAGTGTCAAAATCAAACTCGGCTGTCATCCGGTGCGTTCCTACGGATGCGACTCCCGGCTTCGTCAGGTTGAGAACCGCAGTTCCAGCTTCCCCTACAGGGATCGTATCCGGAACCTGATTTCCATTATCATAGAAGCGGATCTTACCCTGCAGCTTGTCACCATACGCTCCCTGAATACTTGCAATGATATCAAAATCATCCTCGTAGGTTCCGAGAATCCCTTCCGGCTGCTGCGCTCCGGTACTCCGGTTCACAGCCGTTAAGGCAAGGGTGAGTGTTCCTTTTTCAATGGTGATCGTTCCCTTTGCCGGTGTGCTTGTACCAAGGTAATTCGTTCCCTTTGCCATGGTGATGCTTACATCAGCGGCACCAGTACCTTTGATGGTCACCTGACCCTGTTCGTCCACGGTAAGAACATTTTCATTGGAGCTTTCATACTTCAGAGCTCCATCTCCCACTACATTCACACCCATCAAGGAAAAGCTGTCATCTCCATAGGTTTTTTCTCCACTCCATGCTTCCGGATCGATTGAAATCGAACCCTGTATCGGACGGATGGTTCCGGTCTGAGCTGGATATGTGATAAGGTAATTCTGCAGATTCACTGCACTCTCACCCGTCTCAACCCTTGCCTCTGAGGAATCAATGGTTACCGTCTTACCGGTTCCGGCATTGGCATCTTCAAAGCTTCCTCTCAGGCCGCTGATGGTATAGCTCTGACCCGAGCTCTGACCCGGAATTTCTATCTCCACCGTCGCCTCTAATGCGATACCGGTACTTCTGTCATAGTCTTTTTCAATAGGCGTCGTAATAACTGCGGTCAACTCTTTCGGAGATATCTCCGGAGTCACACTTTGGGTCAAAGTTTCTCCATACTGCCCTTCCGATGTTTCAGTCGGTATAAATTCTACTTGATATGCAGTTGTTCCCTTTACCTCCGGATAAATGGATGAAGCGAGCGTTCCTTTCTGATCCTTACTGAAGCTCCATGTTCCAGAAACCGGTGATCTACTATAATTAACAACCTGAAATCCTTCTGCCAGTTGTACCGAAATCTGATCAAGTGTCTGTCCATAGGTTCCCTTCGTTTCAAAGGATACTTTGCCGGCGGGACCGTCGATCAGTAATGCATCCGGTGTTGTCACCGACAAGCGTTCAGCCGGCTTCGATGCAAAACTGCTGTCTGTTACTTTCACACGAAGGGTTACGTAATACGTGTGAGCCGGTTGCGGCGACCTAAACGTTTTCTCCGGCTGCCACTGAAGCTCACCATCCACGGATTCTGAAATTCCGTACTCGTAACTGGAATCGAGCTGTCCATTTACCTTGATAGTGTAGCTGCCTTTCGTTACATCTGTTATCGGATCCGGTTTTTTCGGTCTTACCGGAATCTTTATCTCGGTTGCTTCGCCTGCTGCTTCGGAACCTGCGGCCGCCTTTCGCACATACAGAGTAATCTCGGTCGCACTCTCCGGCTGTTTATCCAGAATTTCTGTCAGAGAAACCTCGCCGCCCGCCGAGATTCTTGTCCAGGTTGTGGCATTCTGAGATTCCGCATATTCGAGCTCATACAGAGCCATATTTTTCAGGACTTCTCTTTGATAATCAATAGAAGTCTGTTCACGCTCCAATACATTCTCATCCTTACCTGCCTCAACCTTTCCGGTAAATTCCACACCGCCAAAGGAGGCTTTCACTGCCTCCGAAGCCGGAAGGTACATATAGAGCTTTCCGCTGGCATCTGTCCGGACATCCTGAAAGCCGTAGGAGCTTCCTTCAATACCTGCTTTTTCAACCAGTATATTATTCTCATAGATACCGGTCAGATCCGCTGTGGTGTAATAAACCGGGTTACCCTCCGCATCTTTTGGCTTATTCTGTCGCCCATTTCTATCTACCATTTCCCAACCATAAATGATCGGTCGCGATACATATCCATTCGCCCCTATCAAACAGATCGTTCCGCCCGTAATCGTCACATCAGTTTGTGGCAGTGTAGAATTCTCAGCCCCCTTTCCAATATGAGCAACGTTCCTATAGCCTTTGTCTCTATTATCTAAGCAGATTGTGCCACCGTCAATCAGCACCTTCGATGAACTGCTCTTACCACTTCCGATGCAGGCTCCCTGTTCAGAATAGGCTGTAATCATTCCGCCATGAATCTCAATATCAGCAGTTATCGCTTGGTTTCCAGGAGCATATCCATAACCGCTTCCAATTCCGGCACCCTGCCACGAGCTTGCATTCACCGTTCCGCCTTCTATCACGATTTTACCGGTTCTTTCCTGGCTATTAGCAACTCCTGTTCCAATTCCGGCACCCCAACTTCCTTTTGCAGTTACAACTCCTCCGCTAATCTGTATTTCTTTTACACTTTTTCCTACCGAAGCACCTATGGCAGCTCCCCTAGGATCTTCATACGTCATTTTTGCAATTACAGTTCCCCCCTGGATGTGAATGATTCCTGCATCCTGTTCTACATTTCCTCCAATTGCTGCACCCGTCTTGCTTGCATTTGTATTATTGAGCACCTCTATGGAGCCCTGCTGTTCCGGCTCACTGTCAATCATAAGCTTTGCATCCTTCGCCACGCTGATACCGGCAGGTGAAGATGAAGATTTTGATTTATTAATCGAAATCCTGTTTTTCCCTTCCAGATAGGTGGTCACCTGGGACGCTCCGTTTATCTGAATTGGTGCGATAGCCTCTGCCGGTGTAATCGTAAGGTTCTTTAATACGAGCTTTAATTCCGCGGAAGCTGGGGTATCCACAGAGAGATGATACTTCTCTACATTATTCCCAGATGAAGTGATCCGATAGCATTTATCATAGGACTGGCCTATTAGCCTTGCTGTAACCACCTGGCCGGAATCATCTCTTTTAGAATATAAAATGGTCAGCTGACCATCTGCCCCGGAAAAAGATATATCTCCAAGGGAAAGATCCAGTTCTCCCGCCAGCGCCTCTGCCGCATTTAATACGATGATATCCGTTCCGGCGTCCTCTGCCTTTACCGTTTCGCTGTCCAGGGTAAAGCTTCCGTCGGAGCTGCCTAATTCTGTGATGCCTGTATTTATCACAAACTGGTAATTTCCGGCCGGAAGATATGCCAGAGCATATGCATGATTGCCTGCTTCTGCATCGATTGTAAGCTTCCCGTCAAAGGCAAACTGGCCTTTGTCCTGCTTTAATTCCACCAGAGCTTCTAAGGCTCCAGCCAGTCGTTCGGCTGTCAGGGATACATTCTCTGCCGCCTGCACCTCTGATGAATAGAAGTGGAACCGGACAGGATACAGGGGTTCTCCGATGGTGAGGGAAAGCTTCATTTCCTTCTCTGACTTCATCTTGAGGGTTCCTGTTACTGTAAAGCTATTACTTTCTCCTTCTTCCTGTACCTGAACCGATACCGGAACCTCTCCGAACAGAGGCGTATACCAGCTGACATTACCAGTCTTTATCTGATAACCGGAAGCTTTTTGAGATGAATAGGTTACTACATCCGGTGCAGTGCCGCCTTCGCTTGCTTCTTCCCCGATTTGAGCTGTCAGTGTATATTTCTTACCATCCCTCAAACGGCCATCATGGATGGTCAGATCCATTGTCTTCTGGTAGGCGGTTTTTCCAAGTGTGACGGAGATGGTTTCATCCATTCCTTTGTTTAAAGCAACCCTTCCCTCCATCGTCTTACCTGTCCCACCACCGGAAGGCGTCAGCTCTACAACCATCTGCATATTTCCGGAATGGCCTATCCACTGGGTTATATCCGGTATCGTTCCCATGAATCCGGAGACGGTCATTTCTGCCTTTGTCTGATAAACCGGGTTTGTTCTTTCTGTATCATTCTCCCGATACAGGGATATGTCAGCCTGATAGGTTCCACCTGATAGCTGGTTATCATAAGCGGTGATCCGGAATGTTTTTTTCCCGTAGGTGCATTCTCCCCGGGGAGCAATCTTGCTTTCAAGCGGCAGCTCCAGCTGCACCTTCTCGGAAATAGTGACACTGCCGCCTTTCATGCTATTTCCATTAACATCCCTTAACACTCCATAACCAATATTTCCGCCCTTTACCTTCACAGATCCACTTAATATCTGGATCTCACCACAGGATAATTTTAAATCACTCACTCCATTCCATCCGCTGCCGATGGCTGCTCCCAGATATCCCCACGCACTATTATAAGAAGATACGGTTATATCGGGAGCTTCGCCATTCGCCCCGTCGATCACGATCGTGTCTACACCTCCACCAGTTCCGCCTCCGATTCCGGCTCCTGTATTCTTTCCTCCTGTTGCGGTTATCCTTCCACCCAGTATTTTAATGGTTCCGCCGATTCCATAGGTACCGGTTCCGATTCCGGCTCCTCCTTGATAATCCGTCACTCCGGAAACCCAATAAACTCCACCTTCAGCTGCAATGGTTCCACCCTTGATTATAATCGTTCCTGTCCCATATTTCGTACCGTCGAAATCTTTTGTTTCGAGAGCTCCATGGAAATAGGAGACCGCATCGGCATTTCCTCCGATACCGGCGGCCCCATAGGCACCTCCCACTGCCCTCAGGCTTCCGTTACTATTCTCCGTAATAACCAGTGTTGCCCCTTTTTCCACCTCAATTCCGGCTCCATGCTCCAGCCCCAAAAGTGTATTGTCTCCTTCTAAGGTCAGATTCAGCTGGGCATTGCCTTTCAGGTAAATACCAGCCAGATCCCATCCTCTGGCACCGTCGCCACCGGATTGGATCGTTACATCTTTAATGGTCAGATCGACCGTAACATTATCAATTGTGATACCGCCCTTGATTTTTAAATAATCACTCAGCCGGGTGCTCGGGCAATATCTGCCGGTTATGGTTTTTCCATTAAAGTCATTTCGGTTATCGCTGTTAATGTTCAGATAGTTATTATTCAGATCATACTCCCCGCCTGCCAGAGTCATCAGCTGCATCTCTCCTACGAGAACGCAGATTTCCGGAAGCTTTGCCTCCTCTCCCACTGAATATTCCTCCGGCAGAATCGGTGTGTAGACATAGGCACAGCCGTTGTAGTCCTGATTCGCCTCATAATAGCCATTCCAAGTCTTATCGGAGGTTTCGATAGGCTCTCCATCCTCGTCAAATTCTTCAAAATAATCCTGTGGGGAGATCCCGCCGTGAAATTCCGGATAGTCGCTCTCATTGATATCCAGCTTCCAGGTCACGCCGGAAATCCTGCTGATATCCTCATCTGCTTCCGTCTCCAAGCTTTCTTTTTCGGCGTCAGCTTCCGCATCTATCTGCTGTTCGCCTTCTGCTTTTTGAGTATCCTCTGAGGTTTCCTGCTTCATCCGAACCTCCAGGGTATCCGGAAGGATGATATCGCTTTCTTTGGCACCCAGAGAGAGCTTCTGCACCGCAATGGCCTCATCCAGCTCCAGAAATGCCTCTATCTCTGCTTTTATCTCTGCTCCTGTTGCTGCGCCGTTTGGTGCTCCGTTTGCACCTGACTCGCCGCGGTTATCTTTTACTTCCGCATTCGACGGAGAAGCATCCGACGGAGAGGCTTTTAATGCAGATTTTTTTAATGCAGCTTCTTTTTCTGCTGTTTCCGCAGTATCATCTGACTCCGTTTCAGCCCCGATCCGCTGCAGTGAACCGGCCGCCAACGCCTGCGGCTGCCATTCACATGTGTTCCATATTAATATAGCTGACAATGCAGCTGCTAAAATTCGTTTCGATTTTTTTCTCATACTTTTTTCCTCCCACTGAGACAAATTTGCTATTACTCACCACCCGAAAGAGGCGGGAGTCTTCTCGACTGAGATAAACATCAAGTTCCCGCAATATTTACATTTTTCGCATAATCTTCTATACTAATAGTATATCAATTACGTGTTTTTCTGAAAACCACCTCGACGCAAATGGTCAAACCTCGACCTATTTGGTTCAGAAGCATCGTGGTGAAGGGAGTGCTGCAATTATGATGCATATTGCTATTGTGGAAGATTTCGTTTTCGATCAGAAGCATCTGATCGATTTAATACAGAAGAATTTCGAGGGACATGGAGAAATGGCTGATTTTACCTGCTATGAGAGCGGTGAAGCATTTTTAGAGGCTTTCCGCCCCGGTCTTTTCAACGCTGTATTTATGGATATTATGCTTGCAAAAAACGGTCTGAACGGGATTGAAACAGCCGAAAAGCTTCGAACTGTTGCCGCACGGATCCCTCTTATCTTTGTGAGCAATGAGCGGGATTATTCCCTTGAGGGATACCGGGTACATCCGCTTGACTATCTCTTAAAGCCGGTGGATGCAGACGCTCTGGACTGGTGCCTCAATGAGATCCGCACCTTTCTCTCCGAACCGGCTTACATTGAGATTCAGGCTGTCCTTGGGCAGGGGCAGTCATCCTGCCAGCGGATTCTTCTGGATGATTTTTTATACGCGGAAACGCAGAATCACCGCCTGATCATCCACACGTTAAAGGGGGACGTTGCCACGCGCCTCTCTTTTTCGGATCTAATGGCGCTGCTGCCGAAAGGCGGACGTTTTTATATGAGCGGCCGCAGTCTCCTCCTCAATTTTTCGCAGGTGATCTCTGTGGAGGAGGATGGTTCTGTCCGTCTGAAAAATGGTTCCTGCCTTTTCTGCAGCCGTCGAAAGAAAAAAGAGACAAGAGAGGCATTTATGTCATACCTGTTTACCTGTATACGGAAGGGAATGATAACCGATGAGTAATGCGGGCTTATTTCTACATACCACTATTAATCGAGATAGCGGTGATCATGATCGTCTATGCATTTTTTGTTCGGAAGCATACGTCTTATGGCAAAAAATGGTATGCCTTTATGAAATGGTTCGAAACCAGAGATGATACCCTGCTTGATATCATACGGGAATAATGCCATGCAGGGAAGCTTTGGAGCATGCGATTCTCCACCTACTGCCCATTCTTCGAATACATCACTTTCGCACTGATCCCTCTGATCTTTCCAAGCTTCCCGGAAAGCGCGCTGATCCGGTCGGCCGGAGCGTCTACGATAACGCTGATGATGTTCACATGTTTCTTTTCATATGGAAGTCCCATTCTTCCGATAATATAGGGGCTGTAATCGTGAAGGATCTGGTTGACCTCCCCCACAGCCTCTTTATTTTCTACAATGATTCCCACTACTGCGATTCTTGTTTCCTGTTCCATAACCTTCTCCTTTTGTCCTGCCGAAAATATTTCTTTTATCTTAATGTCAGAGAATTCTCTATGTCAAGTATACACTGTGAAATTGTTCTTATAACACATCTTTGGCGTTACTGCACACGGGTAGGAATTTTCTGTTACATAAAAACAGTTCCGGCATACAGACTCTTCTGTCCATATCGCCGGAACTGTTTTTATTTTTACATGATCTTATCGCGGTAAAGTTCTCTTACTTTCTTATTAAAAGTGACTTACCAGTCATCTCTTTCGGCTGTTCCATTCCCATAAGCTCGATCAGGGTCGGAGCGATATCTGCGAGGCAGCCGCCTTCTCTGAGGCCGTAGCCCTCGCCCGCGTTTACAAGAATGAACGGAACCGGGTTTGTTGTGTGAGCGGTCCACGGCTCTCCTGTCTTGTAGTCGATCAGCTGCTCTGCGTTTCCGTGGTCAGCACAGATGAACATCACGCCATCAACCTCTTTGATTGCCTCAACTGCTTTTCCAACGCACTCGTCGACAGCCTCGATGGCCTTGATCGCTGCGTTCTCAACACCTGTGTGGCCTACCATATCCGGATTTGCGAAGTTTACGATGATAACATCATATTTTCCGGAGCGGATCGCGTCTGTCAGCTTCTCACAAACAGCCGGTGCGCTCATCTCCGGCTGAAGGTCATATGTTGCGACCTTCGGGGACTTCACAAGGATACGGTCCTCACCCGGATTCGGCTCCTCAACGCCGCCGTTGAAGAAGAAGGTAACGTGGGCATATTTCTCTGTCTCAGCAATTCTCGCCTGAGTCTTCCCGTGGGCAGCAAGGAACTCACCGAGAGTATTCTTGATCGTCTCTTTCTTGAATGCGACAAGTTTGTTCGGGATCGTCTCATCGTAATCAACAAAGCATACATAGGTGGTCTTGATCCTCTTCGCTCTCGCAAATCCTGTAAACTCGTCATCACAGAATGCGCGGGTCATCTCTCTTGCGCGGTCCGGACGGAAGTTGAAGAAGATCACGGAATCATTGTCCTTAATGGTTCCGATGGCATTTCCATCTTCTCCTGTCACGACAGCCGGAACAACGAACTCATCTGTCTTTCCGTCATCGTAGGACACCTGAATCAGTTCCGTCGCGGATGTTCCCTTATTGCCCTCGCCTGCTGTCAGTGCCTTATACGCAAGCTCCACACGGTCCCAGCGGTTGTCACGGTCCATCGCATAGTAACGTCCCATAACAGATGCCACCTTGCCGACACCGAGCTCTTTCATCTTCTCCTCTAACGCTGCGACGAAATCCTTTCCGGATGCCGGCGGAGTGTCACGGCCGTCTAAGAAGCAGTGAACGAATACTTTGTCGAGACCGTTTCTCTTTGCGAGCTCTAAAAGTCCGTAAACATGGGTGATATGGCTGTGTACGCCGCCGTCGGATAAGAGTCCGAACAGGTGCAGCGCGGAGTTATTCTTCTTACAGTTCTCAACAGCTGCAAGGAACTCTTCGTTGCTAAAGAAATCGCCGTCCTGGATAGACTTTGTGATTCTTGTCAGTTCCTGGTAAACAATGCGGCCTGCGCCCATGTTCAGGTGTCCGACCTCAGAGTTTCCCATCTGTCCGTCCGGAAGTCCGACAGCAAGTCCGCTGGCCTGACCCTCCACAAACGGGCACTCCTTCATTAAGCGGTCCATCACCGGCTTCTTCGCCTCATATACCGCATTTCCTTCATGTGTTTTATTCAGTCCGTAACCATCGAGGATCATTAACACTACTGGCTTTTTGCTCATGATTTTTTCTCCTTTATTGCGTGACTGCAGGAGCCAGCTCCAAACGGAAGCTTCCTGCGTTCTTTATAAATGCAATCATTTTCTGCGGTCGGAACGGAGCTTTCCGTCTAACGCTTTGATATTGGTACTATCATCGCAGAAACACCTATATTTTATACCAATTATATCGTTCCTGCAACTGTTTTGGAGGGAGAAATTGTTATAAATTTATCAGTCTTGATCTACACGATCCTCCCCGCCTTCGTTCTCTCCGGAATTTCCACTCCAGAAAACTCATACCCGAAAAAAGGAGCTTCCTTCCAGGTGAGCATTCTATCCTACAGCGATTTCACAATTTTTTCACATCAAACACAATATTTCGACACATTTTTCCAGTATCCTGTAAAGCGTAACAGGACAGCAAGCCTGGAACAAGATATACTTTTTCATACTTGACCGGCAGAGCGTTCTGTCGGTCCCTCCCTTTTGTTTCAAAAACATTTACAATATAAATCTCCTCTTTTTGAGGCTGCCGCAGGAGTAGAAATGCGGCAGCCTTTTTATTCGTTCCATCAATCGCTTGAACTACAGTTCTGTATAACAGACTGTACTGAAATATGATTTTTGCATCTTCATATTGCTTGCAAATGCTTGCATTTAGGATCTGCCGTCAGGATCATAGTGTTCTTATCGATCTTTGAAGTGACATACTCCCACCACTTAGCTCACGCTTGAAGTG
>NZ_QWGL01000030.1 GCF_003435375.1 Clostridium sp. AM34-11AC
TTCTAAAACAGAATGGCGACCGCTGAGCTCCGTAAAATGCATTCCATATTATCAACGTCATGATTAGCGCCATTGGCGTCAAGAATAGCGTCATCAGTGGCGCTATTTGTCATCTGATTCAAAAGTTCATCTAAAATGTTATCTATTTGAGCCAGCATAAATTCAATAAATACCGTAGATTCTCCCTCCACATGGCATTTTGCTATCGCATCATAATAATCATCCTGAAATTTTTCAATCTGGCTTTCTATTGGAATGTATTCAAAAATAGGATTCCATTTAACCAAAATGGCTGTGTGCCACAACCTTGCCATCCTGCCATTGCCATCAGCTTATGTCAAGTATAGGACAAAAAAAATTTAGCAAATTACTATCTCTAAATAATCTGCTTACTGATTACGCACTGTTCGTCTATTTTTCGTGGAACTATGCTTGAAAAATTTTCTGTTTCATATCTCCCATACTGATTTCTCAGCATTTCCAGAAATATTCTACATTCTTTTTCATCAACAAAATCATATTTATCGTTTTCTGTAAACGGAATTATAAATACAAAAATAGTATCCAAAATTCTTAATTCACCATAACAATATGGTATCCTATAATCACATAGCTTTTTTCTCGTAAAAATGTATAATTCCGGTTCTAATATTAATCTTTTACACTTAAGTAACACAACATCTGGCAACTGAATATTATCGTTTCCATATCGAAGCCAATCTATTGTTTTAACAAAGGGAAACAACGATTCATTCCCAATAAGACCTATTACACATTTTACAAAAGTTTTATAAACATGTTGAGGAACATAATCTTTGACGTAAGTAATTTTGATATTACCACTACTGTCAGGCTTTTGGTTCGAAATAACAACTGGTCCTTTCACTTTATTTTCTTTTACAAATGCTTTTATACTCTCAAAGCATCCCCAGTCTGACTCATATTCTTCTTTTTCATAATCAAAAAATCTTGCATATCTACCATCTGTAAGTTGAAAAATTGGATAACCATTTTTTCCTTTAAGTCCATATTGTAGTCTTTTCCATACAAGAAAATTGCACAAATCTTCCTCAGCGTTTCTTGCAAAATAATCATTACATGCATCGCACTCTTCTCTCTGTATAAATTTAGTATTTCCAAGTGCCTCTGGTATTGCATGTGCGATTTCCTGATATCTTGTTTTACCATCCTTTACACTACCACCACAATAAATACATTTTCTTTTTCGTTTATCTTTTTCACCTTTTATCACTTTTTGTTCGGGTACTATCATTTGTATTTCATATGGATATATATCTAAATATTTTTGTATATTTCCCTTTACTTCCATATACTCCTTCATTTCTAATGCAATTGTCTCATCTGTCTCTCCTTTATTATAATATGGTAATGATTCTTTCAAGGTATCGTACAATTCATTAAACTGTTCATTATATGGATAAATATAAATATAGTTTTGGATTGGCACATCCCTAAAAAATTTTATCAAACGATTTACTTCTTTTACCTTTGAATATTTACGTCCCAAAAAATCAACAACTCTATTTTTCCCTTCGCAAGTCATTTTTATAGGCTGTTCATTAGAAACATTATCTAATGTTAAGTTAAAAAGAATTCCATTCAAAAATGGATTTACTTCGGCTACAGGTGACATTTCCATTATCAATAATCTTTGTTCATCTATGAAAACAATCTTTGCCACTACATCCATACTATACTAATCCTCCAATATCTTACATACATCTAAAAAAATCAAAATTAACAAACCTTTTCAAATATCTCCGGCAAAGAAGACATCATAATTTGCGTATTATTTGTAAACTCATACAACAAAAAGACCTTTATAATCCGCTTTCCCTTCTGCTGATAAACCTTTTCCGATGCTTTTAATTGTTCATATGCTTCCCTAATGTTCCTTGAATAGAACTTTTCTATCAGATCCACCTCCGGGACCTGTTGTTTTGCGCCTATCCCCATAGTGCCAGACTTTAATTCAAAAAGAAATATCACATCTTCAAATTCTATGTAAAAATCCGCACTCTTTTCTTTTCCTTCAGGGATTTTATCCCACATATCCCGATGCAAATACAATTGTGCCAATTTCTGAAAATACTCCTCAAACATATTGCCAAATGCATTTAAAAATTTCTGCCCCTTGTGTTTATCTAAATAGTAATCTCTCTCTATCCAATATAATCCATCTGCAAAAGACATTTGCAAAAGGTGCATACTTACTAACAGGGTCTGTTTATGCTTTTGAGTTTTCACAAATGGTTTCGAGTAAAATATTTGCTTTTTTATCTCGCAATTTCGAACCTGATCATAGTCAACGGAATAATAGTCTATAATTCTTTCGATTTTTTCTCTTGTTACACTTTGAGAAACCTTTCCTTGATACATATTTTCCGGTGCCGTCAACGGATCAGAATGCTGACCGCACAACCATAATATAATCAGTTCAGTCATTAACAATTCATCGAGTCCGAATCCAAATTGTTCCCTAACGATTGCATTGATGTCAATTATCTCTTTTCTGCAAATTTTATCAGATGCAACCAGAATATGATAATTTCTATTGAAATTTTGTAAAGTCCAAGCCAGATTCTGAAACTCGAACTGTTCATATGTCATTCCCATAAGATAAGTAAAAACTCCAGCCAACGATACTTCATTCAAATAATGTATCTTAGATTTATCGTTTTCAAATCCTCTATACAAATTTGTCACATAGCCCGCCATATCTTCTGTCATATGTCCTTTCCGGTAATCATTGCTTTCACAAATAGATGTATATATCATGTCAGGAATATCCCACGCCGAAAGCATTACTTCTACATTTCGTTGAATAAATCCATATTGGTGTATTTTCAAAGGGAAGTTAATCGTTGCCTTTAATTCATTTTTATCAGTGTTTTTTAGCTGTTTCTGATATATTTTTATAGACATTTCTCCCCAAAATTTAATAAATTCTCAGTTGAAGTATTTTTTACAAAAGAAACAAAATCTTTCACTTTCCGCTCTCCTAAACACTACGCACTTTACCCGTTTTCCAGTCCAGACTAAGGTATTTCTGTGCTTCCTCTGTTTTTTCTATATTCTTAAAATCTCCAAGAACTTTTCTGCTGTACACCCCCTTATATGCTCCGTCTCTTCCCATTAATACTTGTAATCTTGTTGAATCAGCACAATCTGCAAGTGTTGTAATACAACAATTTGCTGGCATACAATTACTTCGAATATGCCCTGTAATACTACCATGATGTGATATACAGTAATATGTTGATTTACACAAATTGGGCATACAAGTTGATACATTCTCCCAACCTTCCGTCTCAATATCTCCTGTAAATAGCATACTATTTTCCCCAAAACATATCTGATATAAAACAGATGTATTATTGATATTGTTCTTTGGTGCCTTGTTTTTTTTGTTGAAACTGACATCTGGATACAGAATATGAATATTGTTTGTAGAATTACCAATAATCGGATCTATAAATTTAACTCCTAAAGCACTTAATTGTAATAAAATACGATTATATGTAGGCTGTTTCCAAGGATATTGTGTATTCATCCATACTTCTGTATTGGCATCAATCCATCCTCTTTTAATTAAATGTTCAATTCCGTTAATATGATCATAGTGCAGGTGTGTAATCATCAATTTTGATATTCTGTCTATTCCAAACTTATTGAAAATAGACTGTAAACAATCTTCCAAATTAGAACTGTAATTATGCTTATTGGTAAAATCAAATGCCGAGCAGTCTACCATCCACATATTGTATGAACCATTTTCGCAAAAAACGATAATGCTACAGTTTCCATGTCCAACATTTATATGATATGAGCATACGTCTGATATATCTTCATTTACTTCCTTGGGCTGATTTCCGTAATTTTGAAATCCAATCGTTCTGATTAGTTGCTTATTAAGTTCGGTATGCACAATGGATGTGGGATTATCCTCTGCTGTTTGAAATTCTCTACCATCGTAATACACAAACTCTCCTTCCGGAATCATAATTTGATTTTCCAGCCGCATTTCTCTCAGATTTATATCATAAGCATCAATATCATATATGTCATCCATGCTATCTTGCATCAGTATCATCTGGTCACGATATAACTCCTCTATATCATTCTCTCTCCATCCACTTAGATAATACCCATGAACAAAGTATAATCCTTCTTTTAATTCAAATTCTCGCTTCATACTAAAACTATTATCCATATTGGAATCCCCCTCGTATTTTTATTCTTACTTTTCCCTCCATGAAAAAACATCATCGCTCATTAATTTGTCCATCCATACAATCTTTACAGATAAAATCGTCATCTATAGGAAAAAATAATTCTCCACATCTCTCACAGTACTTCATTTCATTCAACTGATATTTCGTTCCACAACAAAAACAAAAATATGATGAATCTGTTTTTACCATACTATCAGTATCACAGTCAGGGCAGGTAAATAAGGGAAATTCACCCCCATGATTCCCTACCTCATATTCAGATATATGCAATACTTTCTCAATATATTTTTTTGCAACATTAGCCGGCTTCTCAGAATAACCACAATAATAGCACTCGCATTGTGTATTACCATCACCATACCTTAATAACATTTCTCCGCATTCCGGACATTCCATTAAATATTCTTGCAATGTAATATTTAACGCTCTTGAAATGGCTAGTTTTACAGCATCATCATGATGATTCTTCAATTTTTTTGTTTCAATTTGAAGCCTTTTGTAATATTCCTTTTCTCTCTCTGTCAACCCATCACTAAGCATATTAGATGGTATTTCAAACTCGTTTTAGTTTTTCCCTAGAAAATCAACAATCACTTCAACTGCATTATTAATTACACTTTCCACAGCTCTAGGGTTATTATCGATTGCTCCATGTTCAAATCTGTTTCTCGTTTCTCTAAGTCGCTTTAACTGTACTTTCTGTTTTTCAGCAAAAACATATCCACACAAATTTTCTAATCGTTCGATGGCTGTATTACTATCAACCGTTTTTAATGAACCATCCGTATATTTATTCCTTGAAGCATGATTCATATCATCAAAAATATAAGTCCAATGCTCTATATCCAACCGGCTTTTAAATACAAGCTCTATACCGGCGGATAAATGAAGCAATGAATATTTTAACTATTATCTATCCCTCACTATCTCTTCCACGTTTTCCTGTTCTGCATTTTGAAGGTGTTCAAGACCTGTAATTATAAAATCTAATCCATTTTCCAGCATAGTGTATTTCACGTTCATGCGCCTCCCATATACTTCATGTCAAAGCATTTCCCATATTTATACAGTTTTATTAACATGAGTTTTTATATAATCCGCAACGTCATCTATTTCCGGATAAATCTTTGCCTTATTTATTCCTAAACTTTCCAATTCATTTAATAACTCGGCCTTTTTATCAATAATGCAGATTGCAATCTTTTTATTATCCAATTTTAAGCGCAGATTTGATAATGTATTATACTTTTTGTTACCATATATTTCATCAAGCAGTCCACAAACAACAAATGCGCCTTCTTGATTATCAATTCTTCTGTTCTTTTTTGCAGGAATACAAACAACAGCATCTCTTATATCCTCTGCCCTTATTTCCGATTTAAACCCCGGACGTTCCATTCGCACCTCGTGAACGAGTCGTTCAACATTATCATTAAAATCATTCACATTCGATGCCTTAATAAAACTTGAATGGTAAAATTGCATTTGTTCACTTTTGGTAAATAAGGGAAGTGATGCAAGCATTGCAACAGTATCACTTTGAAAATATTTTATTGAATCCAGATTCTGTGAAAAAATTATTATTTCACCATGATACGAATGTTGGGATTCACAGGCAAAAAATAGTGCAATCAATGGATTTTGGGTAATATCTAGCAATCTTGTTGGTAATCCATAGTGTTGCATTTCTGCCAGTTTTTCTATATGAGATTTTAATCGTTCAAATTCAAAAGGACATTTCGCCATTAATTCTAAATACATTTTCTTTTCGTTTGATAACCATTCTTCTTTTCGAAATAACGATGGTTTCAAATCATAAGAAACTTTACTGTGCCCTCGAAAAAACAGTTTGCCATCATTTTTTCTTATTTGTCCCAAAAAATCTACATACTGATTAATTGAAGATATGAAGTTAACCTCAACCTTGGCTGCATCAAAAACAATTCCGTTTGACATCCTGATATCATACTCATACTCATGCTCATGTTCATTCCAAGTTCTGTATAACTCTTTTACACAATCAAGCTTCTTATCAACAGATTTGTACATTTGAAAAATAAAATAAATAATGGCAAAATAATTGTATTCATCAAAAGAACATTTATTTTTTGATGTTTTTTCTTCAAGTTCTTTAAGTACCGGTAGCATTATTGTTTCGAGTTCCTTAGTGTTTGTAGCATACTTTCCTGCGAAAACCTTAGCTAATGGAGAATCTAATCTCTTCAAATTATTTTCAATTTCAGATTTAGAAGTTCTCGGTCGCCCTATTAACGGATTAATATCACAATATCCTTCTGATTGCAATTTTTCAAACATCATCTTCTCAAAAGCACTTTTGACAATGGCATTATATTCCAATTCTCCTAGTTCACCATAAAAGAAAAAAAACATTTTACGTTCCTCCTTCGTATATGTCACAGTTTATTACTGTTACATTACACAACACAATTTTCAAATTACTGATACTTTTCCACACCTTCAATATTGGTTTTCTCATCATAATCAAAAACAATTCCCACACTATATCTTGCTCTAGTTATTGCAACGTAAAATTGAGACCTTGTTTTGGGTTGCAATTTTTTTGAATGATCCTTCATCCAGTTTTTCATTGTTCCGGTTGGATAAATTAAGACTCTATCATATGTTAATCCTTTAGACTCGCCCATATTTATTGCAGAATACCCGTCATTTACTTTTACTGTTCTCTTCTCCCTGAGTTGTATTGGCTTAAATTCTTCTAAATATGCATCAACATCATTCGGTCTTACCAAATAAACTCCGTCATGCCCTGTTACCTCAAATTGCTTTGTTCCAGTTTCGCCATATTCTTCATACAACTGCGATGAATATGAACATATACTTTGGTTATTTCTGTAAGAATCATTCAAAGTCTCTTTATCAATAATGCAATCTATTTTTTTACACTCACTTCTAATAAATTCTTCTATCTTACCATCTGCATACTTCTTATACTTTGCTTCATTATGCGTATGATATGTTACCTGTCTGGGATCTCCTACCATTGTCACATCACAATCCGCTTGCAACATACTTTTTATGATGTCTAAATCATATCCCGCCAAATCTTGAATTTCATCTATATATATCTTAGGATAAATCCTGCTAATTCTTTGCGAAACCCTTCCTTTAGTCTCCTTTTCACAACGACATACAAATTTTGCAATCTTATCAGAATACATTTTCATTCCATCCGTGAAATAAAAATTTCTATAGTCCTCTTCTGCATAATATACCGGACCATATTTACCATTATATTTTTTCCCAGACTTTTCATTAACTAATATCATACCATTAATCTTATCATCTAAGACCACTCCCTGAAATGGTCGAACCCCATGCTGTAAAAGAAATGAGTACCATGTTTGTATGGTAACATTATGCGGAACACAACCATTAAGTTCTACAAATTTTTTACGGATTTCCAGTTCATTAGCAATAGTGTATGTTGTTATTAACACACTGTCCGATTGTTGCATCGCCTGTCTAACCAAATATGTAGTTTTACCAGATCCTGCTGCCGCAATTATCAATCTATTTACCATTTGATAGCCTCCAAAATATATTCCGGTATTTCTATCTGTTCAGAAGATTCGAAGATTTTCAATCCGCATTCCGTTTTGTTATGCTTCATAAATTTCCTCAAATCGTCCTCATCCGTATAAGCAGTACCAAAAATACGATTTAACTTATCTAAACCATTAGCTTTCAAAAGTTTCGGTTCTAAAGTGTTGTAATTATAATCACTCTTGCCAATCTTAAGTGTCCCTGTGTCCACAACATCATCAACACATATCTTTATATATTCTTTCTGATTTGCACCTATATAATTTTCATACTTTTTGTTGATAGCTGCCAAATCCCCATCGTTATCTGTAACAACCGCGATTTTTGTCTGAATACAATCTGCAATCTCAAGGAAACGTAAAAATGATACACCTACGGAAATCACTTCTATACCATCCTCTATCGGCAACCGCCCATCATTAAGTTGCATATATGCTTTTTGAATCACCAGCTCGTCCGAATCTCCTTCACACAAAATAGCTTTCTTACATAAAATCATTCGCAATGTATCATACCCAGCCACCTTCTTAAAGAAATTATATGTATCTCCCGATAGTTCAGAAAATTTTATTATCCTTAAATTCTCAAGTAGCATCACTTTCCTCAATCCTAACTTATTTGCAACCAAACTACTATGTGTTGAAATAAGTATCTGTTTTTCTGCATATTGTTCCGAAATACACTTAATCAATTGATTCAATCTTGTATGTGACAGATGATTTTCTGGTTCTTCTAACAAAATAATACTTGCATTTTGTGAGGTACGTTTTGCTAATGCCAGTTCCGTCTTAACAACACATTGCTCTCCCTTTCCCACATAATGAAATGGTATTTCATCCAATTGTGTAACAAGGCTATTCTCCCATGCATTTATAGTAACCAATTCTACTGATAATGCTATTTTTTTATCTGTCAAACTTGCATCCTGATTTATTTTATTGTTAATGGCTTCTATTGAAGGATCATTAATAAATGTATCCCTCATTTTTCTATGTGCCTGTGCAATAGATGTTATATCCTCCGGTTCCAATGCCCCCTTTATAATTCTTGACAAATACAGATCATTTCCACTTTGATATCTATATTCAGATGAATCAATCAAACTTGATTTATAAGGTATGCCACGTGTTGTGATTGCATCTCTGGCAAAGGTTGTCCATGTAATATCATAATATTCAATTGGCAAGCTTTTAACATTGCCCTGTTGCACTAATGCCTCATATTCATCTGCATATTTGTCATTAAATGCAATTTTGAAGCAAAATCCTTCCGCACTGTTATCTCTATCTGAATTTGCATCCCCATTCATCAAAGGATTTTCATCCCCACCAAAAAAGATTTCTATTGTTATGTATGGAAGTGCTATAGGTGCCGTGCCTAACAAAACAATATACTCATCTACTGCCTCTTTATTAAAAATATACTGCGAAATTTCATTCCAAATACTCTTCCCGCTAATAATTCCGGTTAGTGCCAGATTTATAGCTTCTAGTATTGTAGACTTTCCCGCTTCATTATCTCCAACAACAATGTTTAAACCTTCTTCAAGAGTAATTTCAAAATCTTTATAGCATTTAAAATTATGAATTTTGACTTTTCTAATAAACATTCTATATCTCCTCATATTGCTCATATGTATTTCTGCCAAAAACAACATCTTTTCCCATCATGAGAAATATACTATATTACCTATTTCTATACACTTACGTATAAATCCAAGATTTCATCTCTATTTTTTCTTCTAAGATAATATTTCTGCTTTCCTTCCCATGGCCACCGACTTCATATACCACCATATGTATATACTGCTTGTGCTCTTTCTTTTGATATTTTGTCAAGTATATGCCTAAATTGTAACCTCCACTTAACTTTCTCTTTATTTCCTTATCCAAAATCTCAAAGTACTTACTATTATTATTTATTTTCTCTTTTACAATTTCGCTCATTGGAGAGTCAAACAAAAAAGTGTGATAAATTGATATTGTTTCCTGATATCTAAGCATAGCATATGGTATATTGTACTTATTTACTGCTTTATAACTATACGCATGAGATTCCATAAAAACTTCATACATATGTTCCATTACAGAATTCGGTATATTAACTCCTACAATACCTCTAATATCCTGCTTTATCCTTCTCCAATTCTTTTCAATAATTTCTTTTATTTCCTCGGACTCTTCTGTTTTTGTTCTTATTTCCGTGTTCCCCAATGGTGATGGCTTATATAATGAGCAATTTTTCATCTCAGCCTCATTCCAATACGGAAAGCCTTCTACCGCTCGACCTGTATGTTTCCCATAAAGAGTTACTTTATGGGTTACATTCTGCATCATTTCTTCCCCATACATATTGACAATCTGAATTGGATTTCCACATTCAGGACAAATCGAATACAAAGAAAGTCGTTTATCCTTATTAGTTCTGTAATAAGGATAATCATGGCATGTCTGTTTTTCAAATTCATCTACTGAAAGTTTCAGTGCCTTTCCTTTTTCTATTGCAAAAACATCCATATCATCAAACCTCCCGATTCAAACTATTTTTCCTTTCTGCTCTTTACCATTTCGAAAAATCTATTAAGTATTCCTATCCCATCCCAAGGACCAATCGAACATAAAAATCCGGGATTCTCCCGATCTGCTTCCATACGTAGCTTATCAATCAGTAAAATATTTTCAACCTGAAGCTTTGATAAACCTTCAACATCTCTTCTACGCTGATTTACACTTGTGGAATTTATGTACTTAAATAGTTTTCCTAAAATCCCTGCTACTACATCCGATAACTGCACGAATATGTCTGTCTCAGATTTCACAAAGTTGAAATTATCTGCCATATTCTCCCCCATTGCTATCTGCTTTTTTACTATGTCCTGTACTGTCGTTTCCTCATCAAATATGTGCCTTGACTTCTGATATTTTCGGATAGGGTCAGCATAGAATTCCGCATAGTTTTCCTGCATAACATAATCATCGTTATCATGTAAAAATACTAATTCATCACTCTGTGCTGCCCTGGCAAGCATTCCTGCTAGGAACTTTTCCTCTTCCTTCATTTCTCTCCTGCTCCCGAGCAAGAACAGTAAGTCATTACAAAATGCTTCTACATCCTCCCGCTGTATATTGGGGTACTTATATTTGAACATCAAGATTTGTAATGCGTCTGCTTTCCCTTTAAACATATAATAAAATACACTCTTCATTTTAAAATAGTCATATCCAAATTCACTTATCTCATCAGGTTTTACAATGGAATCGAATATTTCAACAAGTGTATAAAATAAATTATTCACATTAGTGTAATGAATATAAAAAGGCGATTTATCTATCCATGATAAAGTTTCAAATAATCGTCTTTCCTTCACGCACTGCAAAAAATCACCTTTTGCATACAGATTTTTAAACTTAATCTCTTCTACATTTGCTTGCAACTTTAATGGTTTGCGGAATGTTTCAAGCGAAGCTTCTACTTTTTCTTCCTCTTTTCTTACTAACCCTGCCAGCACAAAGTCAGCTGTATGATCCGTATTAAACTGCTGCTTACTATCATCAACCCAAAACTTTCTGCAATTATTACTTTCATCATAATAGAACACATACTTCGTTTGATTGTTGATCCCCCACATATCACACAGTTCCTGTTGCATGAAAACTAATGGATCTATATTCTTTTCTTCTGCCATAGAACGAATACCTCCCATATCAGAATTGTTCAACCTCTTCCAACACTTATATTATAGCACTTGAATATACCTTTTTCTATTCTTTTAAACACCAACGACCTATTTACAATACACAATGTGCATTCCACATTTTACACATTACACACGCTTCCGCGTTTTGAAAGTCTTTCCACTCATTGTCGATATAAATAAGAGGTAAAATGGATCAGGTTCCTAATAACTCTAAAAACAATAACTGAATTATAAAAAGGAGATACTTACACATGAATACACTTATTCCCATTACTGAGAAATACCTTGAATACTGTAAATCATAGAAAAGACTATACTATAAGACAATTAAAGCATATCGAATTGATTTAAAACAGTTTACATCCTTCATTGCATTCTGCGCATGATAAAACGAGATTCCAGATCTTATCATCTTTTACAAATGACCATGGAATAAAATGGTCTACGTGAATGCTCTTCTGCAATTTTTTTCCGCAATAAAAGCATGTATTCTCTTCGAATTCTTTTCTAAGAATTTCTCTATATACCGACAGATTATCTCTGCGCGGTGTTGATAATTCCAATTTGTTTATTACTCTGATCAGAACATCATCATTGTTAATTTGCTCCAGCATACGCGCCCAGGAATAATAATTTAACTTTTCAAGTTCGTATTTATATTTCAATATAAACTCATAAACACAGGGATTCAATGTAAGGCCAGATTCTTTCAAATCAAATGAATAAATCGTTCCATTAAAATCATTATACAGTGCCCCAATAACATTCTTTTAGCATTCCTGTACAACCAATTTAATAATACTTGTTCTCTTTCCTTCTTCAATAGATGCAAACTCTAATATGGATAACAACGGATTTTCCGTTGTTGCTTCCTGGAAAATTTTTTCTATCTTTGAATACTCCGATTTTCCATCTTTTCTCATTTGACACAAATGGTACTTAACAACTAAATTCCAATAGTTTTCTGCAAATTTGGCAAATAACTGCTCATACGTATAATAGATACCTTGTTCTTTGCTTTTTCCCGAAAAAACATTATCCAAAATTGCCTTAATCAAGCCAAATTTATATGTATTTCTTTTTCTGCACTCATCTGAAAATACATAGTTGAACAATGACCATATATACTCTTCATCTAAGTCATATTTTGTTATTAAACCACATTTTAAATCCCAGCCTGCCATGCAACTATCACTATCTCCAATCAAACACAATGTTAGAAATCATCATCCTCATCACTATCATCATCAAAATCCACGGCATCCCCGAACAATGCTATATGCTCTTCACGACTGGTACAAAGCATTTCATCTTTCATTATCTGTTTCGAAAGCATCGATTTCTCCATCATCATTTAAATCCATCCATTCACGCATATATAATACCCCCTGATTCACCGCAGGTTCACCTGCAGACCTTCTTTTTCTCTATCATATCACAGATATTAGTATTTGTGTCGCATTTCAGGTGACAAAAAAGCTACAGTTTTTCCTGCATTTATGTATCTATCATAAGATTTAAAAAGACCGCTCCCCAAAATCTCAACCCGAGATCCTGGAAAGCGGTCTTCATCATTTTCCTTATTCAATATTCTGAGCAAGACGATAAGCCGGGTTATGTCGTTGGATGGTCATCTATCTAGACCGTCCGTCACCGGACGGCTCAAGCGGCCTACCCGGAAGCAGACGGGCCGCCTTATGCTTCCTGTTTGGCCTTGCTTCGAGTGGGGTTTGCATGTGCCCTCCCTGTTACCATTGAGGCGGTAGTCTCTTACACTGCCTTTCCACCCTTACATGTTTCCATGCGGTTTATTTCTGTTGCACTGTCCCTGAAGTCGCCTTCGCCGGACGTTATCCGGCACCCTGCCCTTTGAAGCCCGGACTTTCCTCTCCTGCATCCCTTAGGACTGCAGCAGCGACCATCTGTCTTACTCAGAACTTGTTCATTTTAGCATATATTTATTTTGATGTCCAGACGTGTGTTTATATTTTTTTCGTTACGGCTTTTACAGATAATGTCCATATGGATGCACACTCCTATGAAAATACCACAGAAAAAAAGCGGATACAACTACACGTTCAGGCAGCTTCCCCCGATAAACTCCCTGAGAATCGAAGTCTTCGGGATCACATCACTGTCGATGGCAAGGAAATAGTCCAGGAATTTGAGGAGCCGTTTTGCCTCATCATACTCTTCCCGGTCTCTCGGGATATTGAAGAGCAGCGGTTCCGCATAGAGCTTCAATACCGCAAGCTCATACACAAGCGCGGAGTTAAACATCACATCGGCGCTCTCCTGGTACGGGAAGATATTCTTGTCCTCGCCGCGGCGCACCGACGGCCAGCGCTCGATCGTCTCTAACGCGGAGGTTCCTCTTGTTCTCGCGTCCCGCACCATCCGGCGGATCAGTCGTCCGTCAGTTGTCGGGATCCGGTTGTGCTCATCCACATTCAACTGGGTCAGGGCGCTGATGTAGATCTTAAATTTGCTGTCCTTCGGAAGTTCTGAGGACATCGCGTCATTCAGGCAGTGGATGCCCTCGATGACGAGAATATCCTTCTTTCCAAGCTTCAGCATTTCGCCTTTGTATTCCCTCTTACCGGTCTTAAAGTTAAACCGTGGAAGTTCGATGGTCTTACCGGAGAGCAGAGCGTTCATATCCTCATTAAACTGCGGAATATCCACGCACCCAAGCGCCTCAAAATCCGGCTGCCCGTTCTCGTCAAGCGGATACTCTTCCCGGTTGCGAAAATAGTTGTCCACAGAGATCGGATGCGGATTGTATCCAAGCGCCGCAAACTGAGTTGAAAGCCTGTGGCTGAAGGTTGTCTTACCGGACGAAGACGGTCCCGCGATCATCACGATCCTGCGGTCCGGATCCTTCACTGCCTTCTCAGCAACCTGACCGATATTTTTCTCCTGCAGCGCCTCCTGCATCAGGATCAGATCCTGCCCTCTGCCGTCCACGATCATCTTATTTAATGCGCCGACGTTCGGTACCTCCAGGCTGTCACTCCAGCGGTAGGAAGAATGCAGGATTGAAAACAGCTTCTCCCGGATCGCCGGATGCTCCACATGTTTCGGATCCGTTTTCACCGGAAGCAGGAGCAAAAATCCCGCATGACACGGAACAAGGTCAAAATACTTCACATAACTTGTGTCCGGAACCATATATCCATAAAAATAGTCCTCAAACTCCCCAATGCTGTAAATATTCACCCGCGACGCCCGACGATACTGGAACAGCTGCTCCTTATCATGCATCCCATGCTTTCCAAAGAGCTCCACCGCGTCATCTGTATTGACACTCCGCTTTTTCACCGGGATCGCTGCGTCCCTAAGTTTCTCCATATGTACCTTCACTGAAGTCAGCAGCTTCTCGTCTACCGGAATATCCCCGACAAGTTCTCCATAAATCCCGTTTCCCAGAGCAAAGTCGATCTGGATCTTCCTGATCTTCTCTCGCGGAATTACCTCATAAAACGCCTTCAGCATCAGAAAGATCGCACTGCGCTCATACGTCTTATAACCTGCATTTTCCTTCGCTGTGATAAAAGAAATCTCAGAATCTCCCGCCAGAGTCTTTTCAAGCTCCCTGAGCTTTCCATTGACCCGCACAAGCAGGATATCATTCTCATACTGATCCTGAAAATCTCTCGCGATCTCCAGATAGGTTGTTCCCTCCGGATACGATCTTTCGATTCCATTCACCTTAACAACTGCCATAAAACCACCTCCCACAACCTCTCCGCTGATGCCATTCACAACATCAGCAACAACCATCTCATTTCGATCTATAGCACCGGTCAGCCTCCGATCCCGGGCGCCTGTTTTTCGGGGATTGGCTTCCTCTTAGCTCGCAGGTGAATGCGTTGGAGGAAAGGTGACACTTGTCTGAGCGAAGCGAGTTGTGTCACCTTTTCTCCGCCCTTAGCATTCGCATGCAAGCTTAGAGGAACCGCCCCGAAAATCATCTCAGCCCGGGGGCGGAGGCTGACCGGTGCGTCCCCGAAGCCAATTACCTACACCGCGACCGCCGGAAACTTCACCGCCATCTTCACGACTTCGATATCATCAGGTAACTTTTCCTTCAAAAATCCTTCCATGAAATCCATGAAAATATGCTCCAGCCCATAATGACCCGCATCAATGATCATCATCCCCTGAGCCGCCGCGTCGATTCCCTCATGGTGGCTGATATCTCCGGTGATAAACGCCTGAGCGCCTGCCTTCAGTGCCTCCTTAAGCTCACTTCCACCGGCCCCCGGGCAGGTAGCTGCCTTCACAATTGGAGTATCCTCATAGAGCTCACTTCCATAAACAGTCACAAACGGAAGTCCAAACCGGTTCTTAACCTCTCTCGCGAGCTCCAAGCCCTTCATAGGCACTTTCAACGATCCTGTCTTACCGATTCCGTACTCCGTCCCGGAAATCTCTCCCATGGCCTCCAGCGGCTTCTGATCGGTAAAATTCAACCGGTCCGCCACAATATCTGCCATACACCCCGGCGCCGAATCAAAATTTGTATGCATCGCATAGTATGACACATCCGACTGGATCAGGGACACAAGCCGTCTTCCAATAAAATCCTCGTCCGAAACATGCTTCACCGGCTTAAAGATCAGCGGATGATGGCTTAACAGCATATCTGCCCCGATCTCCTTCGCCCGCTCCACCGCCGCATCATCCGCGTCCAGCGTCAAAAGGATCTTCTTCACGTCCTTGTCGATCCGCCCTGCTAAAAGTCCCGGATTATCCCAGTCACAGGCACAGGACTTCGGCGCAAGCGTCTCTAAGATTTCAATGATCTCCCTGCATTTCATGCTGTACCTCCTGATTTTCTTTTAACTGTAATTTCAACTCGGAAAGCCGCTCTGCCGCCCGTTCGGAATCCCCCGCTTTCGCGGAAAGATCCTCGATGAACCGCAGAAGCTTCGCCTCTTCCTCCTTCAGATATGTAAGAAGAACAGGGTTCTTCGTTCGGATCAGATAATCGCCGTAGAGCATGCGGCTGTCCTCAGAAAGGCTTAAAACATCCGGATCCACTGTTTTTCCCTCAGAATCTGCGTCTTTCTCTCTCCGCACATCCATCACTGTATAAAACTTCCCGTCTTCAAGGACCATATCTTCCTTCCGGATCACAAAACCGTTCTCAAAAAGCCATCTTCTGACCTTAAAGATCTCCGACTGCGGTGATAAGACCCACTGTTTCACCGGATCCCACATATGTCTTCCGTTTTCCAGGATCTTAATGATCAGCTCGCCGCCCATTCCCGCGATCACGACAGAATCTGCCTCTCCCGGCAGAAGCTTTGCGACACCGTCAGAAAGTCTCGTCTCGATCTTATCGGCAAGTCCAGCCAGGGCAATATTCTCCGTCGCCCTGGATAACGGACCTTTCCGCACATCCATAGCCACGGCCTTCTTCGCGATCGTTCTCCTGACAAGCTCCACCGGAACATGTCCGTGGTCCGTCCCAACGTCTGCCGCGGACTCCCCAGGTTCCACAAACGAGAGCACCAGCTCCAGGCGTTCTGATAATTTCATATTGATTTCTCCATTTCTCTTTTACATGACTGCTTTTCGATTTCGCAGCCGTCTTTTTGTATTTCCCGGCAGTTTAACTTCGCCCCGGAGCACACAGACAGACAGGCCATCCCTGACTGCCTTTTCCTGCACAGATCTTTTCCTGCTTCCCATATCTTTTTACTCATCCAGATAATCTTTCAAGATCTTACTCCTGCTCGGATGGCGCAGTTTTCTAAGGGCCTTCGCCTCGATCTGGCGGATCCGCTCCCTCGTCACGTTGAACTGTCTTCCGACCTCCTCCAGAGTCCTCGGTCTTCCGTCATCCAGGCCAAATCTCAGGCGCAGAACTTTCTGTTCCCTCTCAGTGAGCGTTGACAGCACATCCATCAGCTGTTCGTGGAGTAGCGTGTAGGTCGCGGCATCCGCCGGGACTTCCACATTATTATCCTGGATAAAGTCCCCGAGGTGGCTGTCCTCCTCCTCGCCGATCGGAGTCTCTAAGGACACCGGATCCTGAGAGATCTTCATGATCTCACGGACACGTTCCACCGGCATATCGAGCTCCTTCGCGAGCTCCTCCGGCGTTGCCTCACGGCCAAGCTTCTGGACTAACTGTCTCTGGGTCCGCACAAGACGGTTGATGGTCTCCACCATGTGTACCGGAATCCGGATCGTTCTCGCCTGATCCGCAATGGCGCGGGTGATCGCCTGACGGATCCACCAGGTCGCGTAGGTGCTGAATTTATAGCCTTTCCTGTAATCAAACTTCTCGACTGCCTTAATGAGTCCAAGATTTCCCTCCTGGATCAGGTCGAGCAGCTGCATGCCCCGTCCGGCATACCGTTTTGCGATACTCACCACAAGACGCAGGTTCGACTCCGCAAGCTTCTTCTTTGCCTCCTCGTCACCGAGCTCGATCTTCTTTGCCAGTTCGATCTCCTCATCCGGGGAAAGCAGCGGCACTTTTCCGATCTCTTTTAAGTACATCCGGACCGGATCATCTACACCGATCCCCTCCGGTACGGATAGATCGATATGCTCCACATCAATCTCATCCTCCGGATCTGCATCTTCATCCTCCGAAAACAGATCCGGATCCATATCATCATCGTTCGACATTTTTAAGACGTCGACATGTTTTTTATCCAGGAAGTCGTATATGCGGTCCAGCTTCTCGGGTGTCAGTTCTTCCCCCGCAAAGGCATCCAGAACTTCCTTTTCATCAAGGACGTTCTTTTTACTTTTTGCGAGTTCCAGAAGTTTTGATAACTTCTCTTCAAATGTAAGTGTCTTTTCCTCCATAATTCCATCCTTCCCGGCACCTGACGTTCCTCGTGTCTGCCTTTTTGCTTCTGCTTCTCTCAGTCAAGTGTGATATTCAGGACAGCCAGTGCTGACTGCTGCCTGATGATTTCCTGTAACTCTCTGATATCTGCTGTTTTTCCCTTTACCTCCAGACTGTGTTTCTTTATCTTTTTGACGGTTTCCGAGAGCGCTCTCCTCTGTTCCTCATTATTTAAGGACTCGCTGAGACTCGCGTGGAATAAGGCCGCCACTTCCCTGTATTGTTCCTCGCCCTCGATGAAATGATTCAGGATCTGCGCGGGGTTCACGCTTCCTGTTTTTTCATATTCATCGAAGACCATGGATGCCGCTTCTCTGTAAAGCTCGTCGTCAAAATCCTCCGGTGTGATAATGCCGCGGATCTTTTCGAAAAGCTGCGGACGCTCGATAAGCCAGGTGAGAAGCAGTCTCTGGGACTTCCGGATCCCGTCCTCCTTCTCCTTTTTCTGGCGGGTCCGCTCCTTATCGTACTCCCGCTCCCTTGTGGTCACTCCGATGAGTCCGCCCATGGAGTTCACGAGGTTTTTGAGATCCGTCTCCGGGATCATATACTCCCTTGCAACAGCTTCCGTGTAATTATCACGCTCCAGCTTTTCCGGAAATTCCAGAAGCTTCTTCGCGATGGCGTTATAAAACCCTGTCTTCGACTCCGGGTCCTGCATGTTGTACTGGCTCCGGATCACGGAGATTTCGAACATAAAGCTTCCGACGGCATTGTCGATCCGCTTCTGGAATTCCTCTTTCCCAAGATTCTTGATAAACTCGTCCGGGTCCTTATAGGGCTTCATATTTAAAACCTTGATGGACATTCCAACCTCTTTTAAGATCGGAATCGCGCGGAGCGCCGCCTTCACTCCCGCCCCATCGCTGTCGTAGGTCAGGACTACCTGATCCGTGTAGCGCTTTAAAAGCATCGCGTGCTGGGACGTAAACGCGGTCCCCAGAGATGCCACAGCGTTCGTAAATCCGGCCTGATGCATAGCGATCACGTCCACATAGCCTTCACAGATCAGCATATATTTCGCCCTGGACGTTCTCGCGAAATTCAGTCCGTAGAGATTCCGGCTCTTATCAAAGATCTTCGTCTCCGGGGAGTTTAAATATTTCGGCTCCCCGTCCCCCATTACACGGCCACCGAAACCGATGACACGGTTATTGACGTCTAAGATCGGGAACATGACACGGTTCCAGAATTTATCTCTGGCCCCCCTCTCATCGATAAAGAAAAGACCTGTCTCTTTTAAAATATCGTCACTGTATCCCTTCGACCTCATATACCGGTAAAGGTCGTCCGGCACCTTGCTGGAATACCCAAGGCCGAAGTGGCGGATCGTATCGTCCGTCAGACGGCGTTTCTCCTTAAAATAGTCGTATCCAACCTTTCCGGACGGCTGCTTTAACTGATAATAAAAGAAGTTCGCCGCGAGACGGTTGATCTCAAGGAGCGTATTTTTCAGGTCTGCCTGAGCTCTCGCCTCCTTTGAGTATTCCACCTCCGGCAGGGCAATTCCCGCCCGGTCCGCCAGCATCTTCACGGCTTCCACGAAGGTATAATTTTCATATTCCATCACAAAGGTGATGACATTTCCGCCTGCTCCGCATCCGAAGCAGTAATACATCTGCTTTCCCGGTGAAACGGAAAAGGACGGGGATTTCTCATTATGAAACGGGCACAATCCGAAATAGTTTGCGCCCTTTTTCTTTAAATTCACATACTGGGACACGATGTCCACGATGTCATTTCTTGTTCGTACTTCCTCGATCACTTCTTCCGGGTAATACACGCTTCATCCCTCCCGCGATATGTATTTTCCGCAAAACCGCTCTGCACTTTCCTCTCAGAAACCTCGCAGATCCGCCGGATCCGTCTCTCAGACATTCCAGCCTTTCGGTACAAATAATTCTTCAAACCGGTCGATGGCATATCCATCGCTCATCCCGGCAATATAATCACAGACGACCCGCTCTCTCTTCTCCCCGCGAAGCTCCATCATCGCCAGGTACTCTTCCGGCAGCTCGTCCACATGCTTCAGGTAGTATTCGTAAAGTGTCACGATCAGCTGCTGGGCTCTTCCCTCCTCGCCCTTTGCGGCAGGATTGCGGTACACATGTTCAAACATCCATTCCCTCAAGCCCCGCATGGCCCGCTCTACGTCCGGGGACATAAAGATCGATGGCCTGTCCATACTGTTATTGATAATATCATGGATCATGATATTCAGGCGGTCCTTTACGGTATCCCCAAGTACATCTGCGTATTCTCTCGGAATATCCCGCTCGGTAATGATCTTTCCGCGGATCGCGTCGTCGATATCATGATTGATGTATGCGATTTTATCGGAGAACCGCACGATCTTTCCCTCCATGGTCGCCGGATTTCCGGACGTTCTGTGATTTAACATTCCGTCGCGGACTTCCTTTGTGAGGTTCAACCCCTGTCCCTTTTTTTCCAGGATCTCCACCACCCGGACGCTCTGCTTATAGTGGGCGAATCCGTCCTCGCAGATCTCATTCAATATGTATTCCCCCGCATGTCCGAAAGGCGTGTGGCCGAGATCATGCCCCAAGGCGATCGCCTCAGTCAGGGACTCATTCATCCGGAGTGCCTTTGCGATCGTTCTCGCGATCTGGGATACCTCTAACGTATGGGTCAGTCTCGTCCGGTAGTGGTCCCCTTCCGGAGCGAGGAAAACCTGGGTCTTATCTTTCAGGCGCCGGAATGACTTGCTGTGCAGGATCCGGTCACGATCACGCTGATAGGCAGGGCGGATATCGCAGAGCGGTTCCTCCCGGTCACGCCCCAGCGTCTCACTGCTTAACGACGCGTAAGGACTCAGATTCTGGCGTTCCCACTGTTCCATCGTTTCCCTGATATTCATACCTGACCGCCTCCTTTTCCGGCGCAGCCCGTCATTCCCACGGGCGTACATTTGTTCTCCGTCCTAAGAATATACTTTTATAGTATATCATATTTTAAGGCATTTTAGAACCACGATTCCTGTCCTTTTACTGAAAAATATGTAAAATTTCTGAAATTTTTTCGTTCAGCTCCCACTGAGATAAAACAGCCCGGCAGGCCAGGTCTTTTGCAGAGTATCTCCGCCTTCCCCTGTCCTGCCGGACTTACAGTCATTCTATTCTTTTTCTTTCAGAGACTCCGCCATGTCGCCTCTTACATCTTCTCACCCGGGATGACCGGAACTGCGCCCTGCGGAACCGGGCAGGTATAGCCGCCATAGCGTTTCATCTTCTTGTTGAACTCGTCCTTCGCTGCCTGTAAAACATCCGGCTTCTCCATAAGGTCGATCGCGGTAGCCGCAATGACCTTTCCCGCTAACAGCATATTCTTGTGGGCAATGGATGTCCGTCCACAGGAGACATTCTGCCAGGAATGCCCCGGCGCCTGCGCCGGGAATGTGGATGTGTTGATCTGCGCCGTCGGAATGCACCAGCTCACATCACCGACATCCGTGGATCCCATTCTCGGTTTCTCATAGTAGAGATACGGGACAAGGAACTCATTCATCGGTGTCGTGCCGTGTTTGGACTTCTCATCAACATATTCGTAGATATCGCTGCTGTCCTCCGTTGCATCTCCCGGAAGCTTGTCAGACTTCATTTCAACAGAATCGTAGAGGGCTTTCGCGTACTTTAATTCTTCCTCCGTGTAATGGCAGACACCGAGATCATTGAAGTTGTCCCACATAAGGGACTCCAGGACCTTGTTCGGAACGGTATTGGAGCAGCCGTCGATAAACTTCTTCTCCATCTTTGTATCTGTCATCATGGATGCCGCAAGAGCAATACGGTCGACTCTCTCCTGAAGCTCCAGTGCGTCCTTTACCCAGATGGAGCGGACCATGTAGAGGACCTGTGCCTTCGGCTGTACCACGTTTGGAGAATCTCCACCGGCATCCGTGATGGAGTAATGGATCCTTGCGCTGTCCGGCATATGCTCTCTTAAGAACTGGACCCCGATATTCATAAGCTCCACCGCATCGAGGGCAGAACGTCCCTTGTCCGGCGCACCCGCTGCGTGGGAGGCAACACCGGTAAACTTATACTCTGTCTGGATACAGGTGTTGCAGGTACCGGAAGTGACCTGATTCACATTCCCCGGATGCCAGGTGAGGGCCGCGTCGCACTCCGCGAACACGCCGTCTCTTGCCATAAATGCTTTCGTAGCGGCACCTTCCTCACCAGGACAGCCGTAAAGAATTACCTTACCGCTTCCCTCACCTTTTTCTTCCAGATATTTCTTGATGGCAAAAGCCGCAGCCATGGCCCCCGCGCCTAAGAGGTTGTGACCGCAGCCGTGACCGTTTCCGTCTGTGACAAGCTCTTTTCTGGTCTCAGATCCGGCGATCTGGGAAAGACCTGTCAGAGCATCATACTCGGCGAGAATTCCGATCACCGGCTTTCCGGAACCGTAGGAAGCGCGGAATGCAGTCTCAATGTTGTCAAAGGGATGTTCGACAGTAAATCCTTCTTCTTTTAATACCTTTGCGTAAAGTTCACCGGATTTGTACTCTCTCAGGGAAAGCTCCGCATAGTCCCAGATCTTATCGGATACGTCGGTGATCACGCCGGATTTCTCGTCGATATAATCGAATGCTGTCTGTTTGGATGCTGACATGTCATGTTCTCCTTTCAAAAATCCCGCCAGGCAAGACTCCAAAAGTCTGCCTGGGCGGGATATGCCTCCTGTTAAAACAGCTTTTCCCGCTGTTCTTTCATCAGTATAATACCTTGCTTAAAAATTCCTGTGTCCTCGGATTCTGCGGATGATTAAAGACCTCATCCGGAGTGCCTTTCTCCGCGATCACGCCGCCATCCATAAAGAATACGCGGTCTGAAACCTCCCTCGCAAATCCCATCTCATGGGTTACGATCACAGTAGTCATTCCTGTCTTTACAAGGTCTTTGATAACATGAAGGACCTCTCCTACCATCTCCGGATCAAGGGCGGAAGTCGGCTCATCAAAAAGCATAACATCCGGTTCCATCGCCAGCGCGCGCACGATCGCAAGACGCTGTTTCTGTCCACCGGAGAGCTTCTTCGGGAACTGGTTTTCCTTATCCGCAAGACCAACGCGATTTAAAAGCTCCCGCATCATCTCGTCGGCTTCCTTCTGGGTTTTCTTTCCAAGAAGGACAGGGGCAAGCGTTACGTTTTTTCCAACTGTAAGATTATTGAATACATTAAAGTGCTGGAATACCATTCCCATCTTCTGGCGATGCAGGTTGATATCCACATTCTTGTCAGTAATGTCGGTTCCCTCAAAATAGATCTTGCCGGATGTCGGTGTCTCAAGGAGGTTTAAGCAGCGTAAAAATGTACTTTTACCACCGCCGGACGGTCCGATAACGGAAACGACCTCTCCTTGATCGACATGCTCGGTAACACCTTTTAATACCTGAAGACTGCCGAAGGATTTGTGCAGATCTTCTACACGGATCAGTTCTTTTTCATTAGCGCTCACTTGCGTTCATCCTCCTCTCCAGTAAGGCAATCAGTTTGGACATAATAAATGTCACGCCGAAGTAAATGATACCAACGATGGTCAACGGCTCAAGTACACGGAATGTAAGACCGTTGATGGTCTTAAACTGGGTCATAAGTTCTCCGATAAAGAACGTGGAGGCCAGAGATGTCTCCTTGACGATCGCTACGAACTCGTTGCAAAGCGCCGGAAGAATATTCTTGACTGCCTGCGGGAGAACGATATGGATCATGGTCTGGCGCGCGTTTAAGCCCAGAGAACGTGCTGCTTCAGTCTGTCCGACATCGACAGCCTGAATACCTGCGCGGACGATCTCACAGACATAAGCGGTAGAGTTTACGCAGCATGCAGTCATAACGCATGTAAACTCGCTCAAGTTGAAGAACGGAAGCCAGGTCGGCAGCATAAAGTAGAAGAAATATAACTGCAGCAGGATCGGCGTACCGCGGATAATTTCGACATAAACGGTAGCGATCAGCCGGAGCGGCTTAAATTTTCCGATGCCCACGTTGCTGCGGCGCATCAGTGCCATCAGAGAACCGAAAACGGTACTGATGAGGACGGTGAGGAGACCCATAAACAGTGTCATTCCAAGACCCTGTAAGAATAAGTTCCAGTACTTCATCCAGACTTTTAACATGACGTTAAGAAACTCCATCTGGAAAACTCCTTTCGTAGATAAAACTTGAAAACAGACAAAGGTCTTTCCGGTATCTTCACCGGAAAGACCGAGCTCTGTATTTTCTGTAACCTGAAGTGATAACCGATTCCGGCCTTCGCAGATCTTCCATCACGGAACGAAACGATCTGCTCCGAAATTAGTTCGTCTCGATACCGAGCTTCTCAGCAAGGGCAACCGCCTCTTCTCTCCACTGCTCATAGAGACCTTTCTCGTTAACTTCAACGATCACTTCGTTGATCGCATTTAAGAGATCATCATCGCCTTTCTTGACCGCGATAACGTTACCTTCACTTGAATAGTCAAACATGAAATCTGCCATTGCGATATCATCATATGTTTTTGCAAGGGATTCACCGTTATCACCGGATACAGCGAGTGCGTCAACCTTGCCTGTTGTTAACATCATAACACCGTCTGTTACGTTTGTCACTAACTGGATCTGAACATCAGACGGAAGCTGCTCTGTAGCAAGCTTGTTCTGTAAGGTTGCGTTCTGGGTAGCAACCTTCTTGCCTGCGAAGGACTCTGCTGTATTGTACTGGGAAGCAAGCTCCTTCTTAACTAAAAGTCCCTGACCTTTCTTCGTGTTTACATTGTAACGCTCAGAAAGTCCCATAGCCTCTGCACGCTCATCTGTGTAAGCGAAGCCGGAGATACCCATATCAATGTTTCCGGAAGTAACTGCCTGCTGGATTGCTGAGAACTCCATCGGCTTGATCTCAAGTTCTACGCCAAGCTTCTCAGCGATGTATTTTGCAAGCTCCACATCGGCACCGACATACTCGGTTGTTCCACTGCTGACATCCTTGAATTCCCACGGAGCGAAATCAGGGGAGGTTCCCATTGTGATCTTTCCTGCCGCAAGAACTTTTCCGAGATGACCATTCGGATCTACATTCTCAAGTGCCTTTAAGGAACCTTCCGCTGCGGCTGCTGCCTCTGTCTTATCTGTTTCCTTTGATTCAGCCGCTGTTGTCGCGTTAGCTGTTGTTGTCTCAGCTGCCGTTGTTGCTGCTGCCGTTGTCTCAGTGGTCTTGGAGCTTCCGCATCCTGTAAGGGCAGCAATGACCGCTGCTGTTGTCATAGCTAAAACAATGTTCTTCTTCATAATCGATCCTCTCCTCTTCGTTTCTATCTTTTTCTATGTCTCACATGTGTGATGTTGATACGCATTATAATGTATAATTATTCTTTTGTAAAGCACTTTTTTATGTTTTTTTTACAGATTATGCATTTTATACAATACTCAGTGCATAATTATATTGTTTCATGCAGTTTTTTCAATGTTTTATACATTATCAATGCATATATTCATCTTGATAAAGCGTTAACATTTCGTTTTTTGCATAGCGCGTTACCTTTTTCAAATTTCCGGCATACGCTGCTGGGCAACGTAAAAAGCAGCCCATCTCACTCCAGCGTGAAACGGGCTGCTCTTCTATTTTTTACCAATATCAGATTTCAGCAATATTGATCAGTGTAAGTTCTTTTGCACGATTTTCCATACTTGTCACAAGCGCTCTCGCAGTATCGACTGCAGTGAGAACGGTAACGCCTGTCTCGATCGCATTCCGGCGGATGATAAAGCCGTCATGGCTTCTCTCTGCGCCCTGTGCTGGGATATCGATGACAAGGTCGATCTCATGTCCAAGGATCAGGTCAAGAAGGTTCGGAGACTCCTGCTCGATCTTTCTTACCGGAATGACCTTTACGCCGTGCTCGTTGAAATACTTTGCGGTTCCTGCGGTACAGAAGATACGGTAACCCTGTGCCTTGAATCTCGCAGCAATGTCGAGCATCTCTTCCTTATCGGAATCGCGGACAGTCATGACCATGTTCTTATACTTCGGAAGCTTGATTCCTGCGCCCTGGAAGGCCTTGTAAAGAGCTTCGTTGAAGGTCTTTGCGATGCCGAGGCATTCACCTGTGGATTTCATCTCCGGTCCAAGGCTGATATCAGCTCCACGGATCTTCTCGAAAGAGAATACCGGCATCTTCACTGCGTAGTAATCTGCCTCTTTCTGGAGTCCCGGTGTGTAGCCGAGTTCCCGGATCGTATGACCGCAGATGATCTGAGTTGCCAACGGTACGATCGGGATTCCCGTTACCTTACTGATATACGGAACGGTTCTGGAAGAACGCGGGTTGACCTCGATGATAAATACACCTTCGTCATTTACAATAAACTGGATGTTGATCATTCCCTTTACATGGAGCGCCCTTGCGAGCTTCTCTGTGTATTCCACGATCGTCTTCTTGTTGTCCTCGGTGATGCTCTTCGCCGGATATACGGAGATACTGTCGCCGGAATGGATACCGGTACGCTCGATATGCTCCATGATACCCGGGATCAGGATATCGGTACCGTCGCAGATCGCATCGACCTCGATCTCCTTACCCATGATATACTTATCAACTAAGATCGGATGCTCCTGCGCGATCCGGTTGATGATGCCGATGAATTCGTCGATATCCTCATCGCAGATCGCGATCTGCATACCCTGTCCGCCAAGAACGTAGGACGGACGAACGAGTACCGGATAGCCTAACTCATTTGCTGCCTTTTTCGCCTCTTCTGCTGTAAATACAGTCTGTCCCTTTGCTCTCGGGATCTGGCACTGCTCCAGGATCTCATCGAAGAGTTCTCTGTCCTCAGCGGCGTCAACATCCTCGGCAGCGGTTCCCAGGATCGGGACTCCCATCTTCATCAGAGCCTCTGTGAGCTTGATGGCTGTCTGTCCACCGAACTGGACAACTGCTCCGTCCGGTTTCTCAATATCAACGATGCTCTCCACATCCTCCGGAGTCAGCGGTTCGAAATACAGTTTGTTAGCGATATCAAAGTCTGTGCTGACAGTCTCCGGGTTATTGTTGATGATGACGGTCTCAAAGCCCTCTTTCTCGAAGGCCCAGGTGCTGTGAACAGAACAGAAGTCGAACTCGATACCCTGACCAATGCGGATCGGTCCGGAACCGAGAACGAGAACCTTCTTCTTCTCAGTCTCGCCCTCTGCCTCATTCTCGCTGCCGAAGCAGGAGTAATAGTACGGGGTTTCAGCCGCAAACTCAGCCGCGCAGGTATCTACCATCTTGAAGGCAGCACGGATGCCGTTTGCATGACGCATCTCCTTGATCTCATTTTCTGCGAGACCTGTGAGTTTCGCAATCACATGATCCGGAAATTCGATGCGCTTTGCTTCCTTTAAAAGATCAGCGTCGAGGTTCTTCCCAACTTTCTTTAAGGCATTCTCCATCTCAACGAGGATCATTAACTTGTCGATGAACCAGATATCGATCTTCGTGATGTCGTGGATCAGCTCGTAATCGAAACCGCGGCGGAGTGCCTCCGCAATGACCCAGATCCGGCGGTCATCCACGTTGTGAAGCTGCTCTTTTAACTGTTCATCTGTGAGTCCGCTGTAGTCGTAAGACATTAAGGAGTCCACATGCTGCTCCAGAGAGCGGATCGCTTTCATTAAGCCGCCCTCAAAGCTTGTGCAGATACTCATGACCTCTCCGGTCGCTTTCATCTGGGTTCCTAACTTGTGACTCGCATTGATGAATTTATCGAAGGGAAGTCTCGGCATCTTGACTACCACATAGTCGAGCATCGGCTCGAAGCTTGCGTAGGTCTTCTTTGTAACAGCGTTCTTGATCTCATCAAGTGTGTAGCCGAGGGCGATCTTCGCGGCAACCTTCGCGATCGGGTATCCTGTCGCCTTGGACGCAAGGGCGGAGGAACGGCTTACACGCGGGTTTACCTCAATTACACAGTACTCGAAGCTCTCCGGGTGAAGTGCGTACTGTACGTTGCAGCCACCGGTGATACCAAGCTCTGTGATGATCTTTAACGCGGAGGTACGGAGCATCTGGTACTCTTTATCTCCTAATGTCTGGGACGGAGCGACAACGATACTGTCACCGGTATGTACGCCCACAGGGTCGATATTCTCCATGTTGCAGACGGTGATCACATTGCCTGCACCGTCACGCATAACCTCATATTCGATCTCCTTCCAGCCCGCAATACAGCGCTCTACAAGGACCTGGCCCACACGGGATAAACGGAGTCCGTTCTCCAGGATCTCTGCGCACTGCTCCTCATTATAGGCAATACCGCCGCCGGAGCCGCCAAGGGTATAAGCCGGACGGAGAACGACCGGATAACCGATCTCTTTTGCAACAGCAAGACCTGTGTTCACATCCTCAACGATCTCAGACGGAGCCACCGGTTCGCCGATCTTTTCCATTGTCTCCTTGAACATTTCACGGTCTTCGGCTTTTTTGATCGTGAGGGCTGTTGTACCGATAAGGCGCACGTTATTTGCCTTTAAGATACCTGCCTCCTCCAGTTCCATTGCAAGGTTTAAGCCGGCCTGTCCGCCAAGGGTCGGGAGGACACTGTCCGGTTTTTCTTTCTTAATCAACTGCTCGACAACCTCAGTTGTCAGCGGCTCAATATATACCCGGTCCGCGATATCCTTATCTGTCATGATCGTTGCCGGGTTGGAGTTTAAGAGAACGACCTCGATGCCTTCTTCCTTTAAGGAACGGCAGGCCTGTGTTCCCGCGTAGTCAAATTCTGCGGCCTGGCCGATAACGATCGGACCGGAACCGATTACAAGTACTTTCTTGATCTCTGGATTCTTAGGCATTATCTTTCCTCCTCCATCATGCGTAAAAAGCGGTCAAACAGATATCCGGAATCCTGCGGTCCCGGGCATGCTTCCGGGTGGTACTGGACGGTGAAGATATTCTTGCCCACGTACTTTAATCCCTCGTTCGTCTTATCGTTCACGTTCACGAACGCCGGAACGGCAACCTCCGGATTCATGCTGTGTTCGTCTACCGCGTATCCGTGGTTCTGGGAGGAAATGTAGACGCGGCCCGTCTCAAGGTCTTTTACCGGGTGATTTCCGCCGCGGTGGCCATATTTCAGCTTATATGTATTTGCGCCTGTGGCAAGAGCCATGAGCTGGTGTCCGAGACAGATGGCAAAAACAGGAACATCGGATTCATAAAACTTTCTGACTTCTTTGATGATCTCCGTGTTTTCTGCCGGATCTCCAGGACCGTTGGAAAGCATGATTCCATCCGGGTTTGTCTTTAAGACTTCCTCAGCCGGAGTATCTGCCGGATATACGGTCACTTCGCAGCCTCTCTTATTTAACTCTCTGGCGATATTCTTCTTTGCGCCAAAGTCCATGAGTGCAACTTTCTTTCCTTCCCCCGGGAGAACGTATTTCTCTTTTGTGGTTGTCTTTAATACAACGCCTGTTACCTGATACGCCTTGATCCGTTCTTTCACTTCTTCCAGATCAAAAGATCCGTTCGTTGTGATCATGCCGTTCATGGTTCCTTTTTCTCTTAAAATCTTTGTGAGGGCTCTTGTATCGATACCACTGATACCTGGAATATCCTGTTCTTCTAAGAAATGCTGAATCGTGTCCCCACTTCTGAAATTACTGGGGATCCTAGATAATTCTCTGACAATATAACCATCCGGCCATGCCTGTCCGGACTCCATATCTTCTTTACAAATACCGTAATTACCAATTAACGGATAAGTCATTACCACTGCCTGTCCTGCATAGGACGGATCGGTAAGGACTTCTAAATAACCGGTCATGGATGTGTTAAAAACAATTTCACTGATTACTTCCCTGGTAGAGCCGATGCTTGTTCCTTCAAACACGGTTCCGTCTTCCAGTATTAAATATGCTTTCATGACGCCACCCTTTCTTCTGTGTTCGTGTTCGTTTCCTATCTGGGATTGAAAATTTATTTCAGCCCAAATTTTCACTATTCTATCATGCGGTGAGAGATTTTTCAACTGGTTTTTTGAAATTTTTCAAGAAATTGGTTACAGTTCAGCCATTACATCTTCTTGTTTTCATATTCATGAAAACAAGAAGCTTGGTGGTTCCACCATATGCTGATTTGGATGAAAAAGTGCTTATGCAAGCAAGCTTGCAACACACTTTCTCATTCAAACCAGCGCATGGCTGAACTGTAACAGAAATTGTTTGTGAAAGTTATGACGGACTAACCAGTGTTGTCCGGGAGTGAAATTTTGAATTATGTTAACTCGACTGATGGGTATATTTCCTGCTGCGAAGCAAAAATATATTCTGTATTTTTTCGTGATATCTTTCTTCCAGATAAATATCAGCGACCGGTATCTGGTACTTTTCTGACTTCTGATATTGGATTTATTTTTTGTTGGAAGGTAACTATTCAGTACCTTCATAGCTACGTGCAAAAATCCATTCCAGATCAGCTTCGCTGATGGGATTTTTGCCTTCCAGCCTATGTTTTCTTACGGTCAGCGCAGCAAGTGCGCAGACCTACTGAACAGTTACGTTGGAAGTATCTTTTCAGATGTTATAAAGAGTTGTCTCTATTGCGGAAAAATGGTAAAATGAATATTGATAAAGGAAAGATTTGAAAACAGCCCTGATACAGACGGAAGGTACCTTTCTTATTCCGAAAATCGGCTGTAAATGCTTTTTCCTGCTTATAAACTTCTTATGCGAGGAGGCAGCTTATGAGTAAACTTGTCTATACAAAAGGAAAAGAATATCACATCGGCGTCGGCGCCGGGGATGTGGGACGCTATGTGATCCTGCCGGGCGATCCGGGGCGCTGTGAGAAGATTGCGAAACATTTCGATAACCCGGTAAAGATCGCCCAGAACCGGGAATACACCACCTACACCGGCTATCTCGACGGAGAAAAAGTCAGCGTTGTCTCCACCGGGATCGGCGGACCGTCCGCCTCCATTGCGGTCGAAGAGCTTATCCACTGCGGTGCGGACACCTTCATCCGTGTGGGCACCTCCGGCGGCATGCAGAAAGAAGTGCTCGGCGGAGATCTCGTGATCGCTACCGGTGCGATCCGCTTTGAGGGGACCACAAAAGAATATGCACCCATCGAGTATCCGGCGGTTCCGGATTTCGATGTCACTACTGCGTTAAAGGAAGCTTCTGAGGAACTCGGCTACCGCCATCACCTCGGCGTCGTCCAGTGCAAGGACAACTTCTACGGACAGCACTCCCCGGATTCCATGCCTGTGGCAGATGAATTAAACTCCAAATGGAAGGCCTGGATTGCATGCGGTGCCCTCGCCTCCGAGATGGAGTCCGCTGCCCTCTTCATCGTCGGCAGCGTCCGCAGAGTCCGCACCGGTTCCGTCATGCTCGTGATCGCGAACCAGACCAGACGGGAACTTGGGCTAGAGGATCCGCAGGTCTATGATACGGAAGCCGCTGTTGTTACAGCGGTGGAGGCAATGAGGAAGCTGATCAGAAAAGATCGGGCGGAGCTTGCTGCGAAATAAGCGCTTTGCCTCTCATCATACGGCTCTTATCGCAAAATATATTGCCATTCATTCCCAGTTCTATGCGCGGAATTTTATGGTAGAATCCTTCTTGTAACATTTTTGTAATATTTTTACATAACAGGAGGTTTTACCATGAAAAAACAGATAATGACTGCTCTCGCAGTTTCCGCCATGATGACACTCGCAATGCCTTTCGCGTCCTTCGCTGCATCCCGCTCTTGCCAGACCGGCTTCCGTCTAGGAAACAACTGTGGATACACAACTGGCACCAACGCTATTTCTATGGTTCGGACGCAAGGCGGATGCGTGATTTCCAATGTTAATGCTATTGGTCTTTATACGTTATCTGGGAAAGGATATCCAAGTTGGGGGACTGGAAATAATTGCGGCACCAGCTGCGCAAACGGCTTCAATGGAGGCAGCTGCTCTTCCGGAACAAACTGCGGTTTAAATTCCTGCACTGGCGGGAACTGCCTGACATCCGGGAATGTTTCCATGATTCCAGGAGCGTCATGCGGAAGTTTTATCAGTGCACGATAGGCCATTTTCTATTGTTCTCCATGACATCATTTAATAAAATCGGTCTGTAAACATTGAAATTGCCGGATCTTCTTTTTTTCGAAGAATCCGGCAGTTTCAATGTTTACTTTGCCCAGCAATTTCATCCTATATAAAATCGTGCAGTACACGTTTTCCCCGTTCTAACTGCGTCTTGAATTCCATTGGCCAATCATAACGATTCTTGCTGCCTATAATATAAATATTTTCCATCAAATTATAATATGATTGCTCCGACAGCATAACTACATTTTTAAAAAGGTCAGTTCAAATTTTCTTTTCATTTCCTTCATTATAACCGCCTCACTCTATCGCTATCAGTAGGATTACACGAAATCAGTTTTCCCGTGTGATATTTCGTGTGATACTTTCCCCGGAAATATGCGCTTTTACCCTCTTATTCGAAAGGATAAGCTTATTCCGGAAATCCCGCAAACCCGCATCAAAAATAGGCTTCGCCTATTCAACTCCCCTACCCCTC
>NZ_QWGL01000031.1:0-4186 GCF_003435375.1 Clostridium sp. AM34-11AC
GAAGTTTCTTTATATTATTTTATCTAGCACAACAGGTTAATATAACATCTGGCTTTGTTTCAACTAGAGTAAGTGTAATTTCAATAACAGTATCATAGATATCTACAGTAATATCAATATTTGATGCATACTGAGTTAAACCTTTAGAAATAATACAATAAGCAGTAGTCAAAAAAGCGTTCATTGCTGTATAGCAGCAGGAAACAAAATCACTTTTCAAAAGATATTCATGGTAATTACTTTGAATAAGCTCATGCAATACATATCTTTCAATATCTGAAATTGGATCTAAATCTTTATATTGTGCAATTTTTGTTGGAACCATGAAATTTAAAAAATCATGATATTCCTTATGAGATAAACTAGCACGTAAAAGTGTCTGAATATGAGTGATAATCATTTTATCATCTTTTGAATCACGTTTTAATAATGCAGCAATCTGTTCGAGTATACAGAGGACAAAGCTTCGTTCCCCATGCAAAGGATTAGATTTTCTAATAATTTCATCTGTGTAGTCAAAAAACATTTCATGAGTAATACTAGCTATTTCACCGGATGTAATTTGTATAAATTTTTTCTTATCCATGTTTTCCCCTGTCTAAATAAAGTATTAAGTTAATTTTTGATGTTTAAGCCCATCTTATCCATAACATCATCATGTGCCTTTTGAATTTTCAATCTATCCTGCCATGCCTCCGATTCCGGATAAATATCCATCCAAACATTAAAATTAGCTTCCGCTTTCAGCAGAGCTTCTCCACGTTTCTTGACATTTTTGATTTCATTACATTTCTCGACTTCATCCATATATTTCTCATAGCGTTCCAGCCATGATTGCATCAGCGATAATGTTCCAAAGCTGATGCCTACCATATCATTTCCGTCTTTATCCTGATATTCAAATAATGAACCGTCATACTGGCGGAATATCTGAAAAAGTCGGTGTATGGCTTTTATACCATCAAAATCTGAATTTGCAAGTACTTCGGGATTGACCGCAAGTGCCTCTGCAATTTTTTCAAGAGATGCTGGTTTGGGGTTTCTTCTGCCACTTTCGTAAGCACGAATATAGGCTTCGCTTGCACCAACTATTTCTCCTAATTGTCTTTGAGTTAGGTGACGTTCCTGACGGATGCGCCTTATATTTTCACCAACTGTCATAGTGATTTCCTCCTGCTTTAAAGCTATGGATGTTTCAACATCATATATAGCATACCACACAACACAACAAAATAAAAGAAAAAGATATCGACACGAAACAAATGTTACTATACTATAAAAGCGAAATAAAATGATACTATGCAGAAACAAAGAAAGGAAAGAACACTATGAACGAAAAAATTTACTACAGTGCAGAAGACATTGCAAAGATGCTCGGTGTGAGCATGGGAAAGTCCTACAAGATTTTGCGAGAAATGAATAAGGAGCTTGCCGGAAAAGGCTTCCTTACAATCGCAGGCAAAATTCCGGTGGAGTATTTTCGTGAGAAATGGTATGGCGGAGCCAAGGAGGTGAGTGCATGAGCTGCAGTGCAAAGCGAGATCCAAACGGAACATGGCATATTCAGTACCGTTGGACAGACTGGACGGGAACTAAGAAAAAATCCCAGAAGCGAGGATTTAAGACAAGGAAAGAAGCTGAGGAATGTTTTGTAACAACTCTTTGGATATGGTCAGTAGCTTTTCTTGTGTCGGGACTTTTATTTGTAATACAGATAAAAAAATTGCTTAGCAAAATGGAAAAAGGAGAAGTATTATGCACGAATTAAAGTTGATGGATATACAAAAAAAATACAAGGATAAAGAAGCAGTCAGAAAATTCAATTATACATTTACAAATGGTGTGTATGGACTGTTGGGAGAAAATGGTGCGGGAAAAACAACATTAATGAGATTGATTTGTGGTGTTTTGCAGCCAACGAGGGGAAGTATTTATTGTGATAATATTGAGATAGACAGTATGGGAACAGAGTATCGTAGGTTATTGGGCTATTTACCACAGGATTTTGGATATTATGGTGATTTTACTGCAGAATGCTTCCTGCGATATATGGCGGCATTGAAAGCGCTACCGGAAGACTATGCCGATAGTCGTATTGACGAACTTTTAGATATGGTAGAGTTAAAAAATGTGAAAAAGAAAAAGCTGAAGACTTTTTCAGGAGGTATGATACGAAGAATAGGAATTGCACAGGCACTTCTAAATAATCCTGAAATTTTGATTTTAGATGAACCTACAGCAGGGCTTGATCCAAAGGAGAGAGTACGCTTTCGTAATGTGATTAGTTCACTTGGAAAAAATAGGATGGTTTTTGAATATTACGGGTACTTTTACACCACTTGTCCGGATTGAGGAAACCATTGTTCCGGATTGATGGAAACCGCTCTTCCGGTCATTAGGGAACCACTCTTATAATGGATGTAAGCATCGAATTTGATGCTAATTCATTATGAGGGAGGTCTTCATATGACCAAATATCGTGAAATCCTAAGGCTGACAGCCTTGGGTCTGTCTCTTCGTGACATTGAGAAAAGCCTCAAGGTTTCAAGAAAGACAGTTGCAACGGTGTACAAAGGGAACATAATAAAAAACTTAATAATGGACTGCCAATCTTACACAAAGTACCGCCCAAACGAGACTACGGGCGGTATTTTTGTATCATGGCGGAGAAAGGAGGAACTTCCCACGGGGGCTTGACTGAAAAGTTGAGCCCCTTTTTTCATGCCAAAAAACAGGAGGTAAATGCTTATGGCAGATGATAAAACCACAAAAACGCCGGAACAGCCGGTAACGGATAGCGGGCCGGGCAAGGAAACACCGCCTAATCCCCCAAAAGAGTCGGAGAAGGTTTCCGTTTCCCCGGAGCCGGAAAAAAAGACGGAACCAGAGGTAAAGACCCCACAGGTTTCTGTCTATAACTTCGCTGAAATTATGAAGGAAAAGAAAGCCGAGGAACGAGCGGCAGCTCCCGGCGTGGAAAAGCCTGACCCGGCAAAAGCGGAGAAACCGGAAAAGCAGCCGGAGGCTCCGAAAAAAGCAGAGGAAAAACCCAAAGAGCCGGAACAGCCGAAGCGCCGGGGCCGTCCCCCGAAAGCAGATAAGGACAAGGACGCAGCCTCGAAATCCAAAGCTCCCGCACAGAAAACGGAAAAGGCGGTCAAAAAGGAACCGGAGAAAAAAACGGCTCCAACGGTACAGGCCGCTCCCGCTCCGAAGGAACCCGAAAAACCGAAGGATGCTCCACGCCGGGGCAAGGAGCAGATCGTCTATATCAAGCTGAACGAACTCCACGCCTTCAAGAACCATCCCTTTGAAGTCCGGGACGATGAAGAAATGCGGGCTATGGTGTCCAGCGTTAAGGACAAGGGCGTGACCCAGCCCGCTATCGTCCGTCCCCGTGAGGATGGCGGCTATGAGATCGTGTCCGGCCACCGCCGCCAGAAAGCCAGCGAGCTTGCCGGATATGCGGATATGCCCTGTATCGTCCGAAACCTGACAGACGATGAAGCCATCACGCAGATGGTCGAGGATAATCTCAACCAGCGTGAAGAAATCCTCCCCAGTGAGCGGGCCAAAGCCTTGAAAATGCAGCTTGAGGCTATCAAGCACCAGGGCTCCCGCACTTCGGGCCAGATTGACCCGAAGGACGCAGGAAAACGCTCCAACGAAATTGTGGCCGAGCGTAATAAGATGGCGGTCAAACAGGTGCAGCGGTATATCCGGCTCAATGAGCTGGTTCCCGACTTGATGAAGCTGATGGATGAAAAAAAACTGGGCTTTACTACGGCGGTGGAGCTTTCCTATATCGGCAAGAAGAACCAGAACTATATCGCCGTTGCCATTGACAGCCAGCAGTCCTCGCCTTCACAGGCGCAGGCAAAGCGTATGCGGGAACTGGACGAAAAGAAGCTGCTCAACGGGGATGTGATCGACGGCATTATGATGGAGGACAAAAAGGAGGTAGACAAAGTGATTTTGACAGGTGCGGAACTGAGCAAGTATTTCGGCAAGGAAACTACGCCGAGGGAAATGAAGGACCAGATCATCAAGCTGCTGGACGACTGGAAGGGTCAGCAGAAGGAACACGAAAAACCGGAGAAGAAAACCGAACAGGAAAAGTAAGCTAAAACTTCGGGTCAGCATGGCCCGAGGATTGCGGGGCTCTGCCCCGCGCCCCCCCGCCCCC
>NZ_QWGL01000031.1:4196-30717 GCF_003435375.1 Clostridium sp. AM34-11AC
GAAGCTCTGGAGATATAAATGATTCCCCGTCGCCAGTTATTCCGTAGCATAGCCGGGAAAATCAGTCAAGGGCAGCGCCGCCGCAGGCGGTGCCAGAGGCACCCTTGACGGATTTCTCCCGGTTATGCTTTTTCCCGGTCAAGCGACGGGGATATAAATTCTCCAGAGCCGTTCCCCTTCCCGGGGGAAGGGGCGGAGGGATTGGGCGAACTCTTGCTTTTCCCTAAACCAAAACAGAAATGGAGGCTCAACCAATGAAACGACCTTTAGCGTACCTGACCGCCGCATGGAGCGGCGAGCCGGATGTTGATATGGAGCTGGCGGCTCACTACTGCCGCCTTGCTTATGAGGCGGGCTTTTCCCCGATCTGCCCGCTCTTGTACCTGCCGCTGTTTTTGAATGACAGCGTTCCCGAGGAACATAAGGCCGGGATTGATATGCGCCGGGATATGCTGCGGCGTTCTCATACCCTGATCGTCTGCGGCAGCGTTGTGGACGAGGATGTGAAAAACGATATTGCGGTTGCCGGACGGCTGGGCATTGCGGCGACAACGCTGGAAGGGGTGCTTGCCGTGAAGGGACACGGCACCCCGGGCCATGCCGGACATTAAGCTGGGGAGCCTTTTCGACGGGATCGGCGTGTTCCCTCTGGCTGCTTCCCGGTGCGGTATCCGTCCGGTCTGGGCCAGCGAGATTGAAAAAGCGCCCATCTCCATAACCAAAAGGCACTTTCCCGATATGGCGCATTTGGGAGATATTACGAAGGTGGACGGCGGGAAAATCCCGCCGGTCCATGTGATAACCTTCGGTTCCCCCTGTCAGAACCTTTCTCTGATCGGCAACCGCTCCGGCCTTGCCGGGGCAAAATCAAGCCTGTTCTATCAGGCGTTTCGTATCATACAGGAAATGAGGGATGCTACTGATAACCTATATCCAGCTATCGCTGTTTGGGAAAACGTCATGGGAGCGTTTTCTACAAATGACCGGATGGACTTTAGAGCCGTCCTATCCGCCTTCTCGGACACCGAAGTTCCAATGCCTCCTTCGGGAAGATGGGGAAATGCCGGAATGGTGCGAGGGGGAACGCCTGATGTGTGCTGGCGGCTCATGGACGCCCAGTATTGGGCAGGCACCCGAAGGCTGGCACGAAGGCAGCGGATTTTCGTCGTGGCGGATTTTGGAGGCAGACGTGCCGCAGACATACTATTTAAGCCCCGTCCAATGCTCCCACTTCCTCCGCCTTGCGGAGAGGGCGGGCGGGCCGCCGCCGAAGGAGATCGAACAGCTTCTTTTGAAACAGGGCGGCAGATACCAGTCATCCACCCCTTTCAGTGCTTCCGTATGCGGGGAGCGGCAAAAAGGCAGGAAGAAACGGCCTTCCGAAACAGCTTCGGATTACCAACTGACCCTTTTCCCACTCTTTTAGCCAGTGACGTGACGCCCTTCGCCTTCTGGTATGAGGGCGACCCGGAGGGCGGCTGTATCCGTTTTCTGACGGAAACGGAAAGCGAACGGCTGATGGGGCTGCCAGAGGGCTGGACAAAGTACGGGGCGGACGGCGTGGAGATCCGGCCTCTGCAACGCTACAAGGCGCTGGGGAACGCGATTGCCCTCCCTTGCGCCGATTACATTATGGCCGGGATCTATGAGGTGCTGGCTGACCGGGCCGGAAAGGAGGAATGAGCCCATGTTTGAAGCCTATATAACCAACACCGCCCTGTACCCCTTGATGGGGATTGAGGTAGGGACAACGGTACATTTCCCCACGACGACACAGGAGTTGCAGGCCGCCCTTGCCAAAATCGGGATAGACGGGAAACGGTACAGCGAAGTGTTCTTTACCAGCTTTGACAGCGATGTGCTGGGGCTCTACGATCATCTCTACGAATGTGAGAACATCGACGAGCTGAACGAGCTGGGCCACGCCCTGCTGGAAGTACGGGATAAGGGCGGACTGGAAACCTTTGAAGCCGCTCTTGTCTTGGGAAACCACACACGGAGCGTGAAGGATTTGATAAACCTGACGCAGAACCTTGACCTTTACCGCTTTTACCCGGATATTTCCGATGATGAAGGGCTGGGCCGCCTTTACGCCGACGAGCTTGGGACCATCGACATACCGGAGCACATTCAGAACTACTTCGATTATGAAGCATACGGGCGGGATGTGCGTATCAACGAGGGCGGCGTATTCGCTCCCGGTGGATATGTGTCGGCAGTCCCGGAGGGCTTCAAGGAGTATTACCACGGGCCGCAGGACATTCCGCCGGAACACCGGATATTTGCCTATCCTGAAAAGGCCGAACCTGTCCACTCCATTCTCGTTGCACTCAAACGGTTTCAAGAAGCCCCGCCCGCTCCGAAAAAGGACAAGGCGGGGCCTTCCCATGAAGAACGGTAGGACTTCGGGCCAGCATGGCCCGAAGCATGAAGGAGGTGCATACCATCAACTATTACCCTATCAATGAAGGAGCCGCCCGCCGGGCAAAGGAAATGAACAGCTTTTCCGACTACAAGGAAGGGAGCGCAACGGCGGAATACCGGGCAATGGTGGACAAGGCCGCCGCCATAGCGGAAAAGCAGAAATCCCGGGTGGCCCCCATGTACCATGAGAAGATCGACCATTTGTTAGACACCTATGCCCGAAAGCTGGCTGAAAACATGAACCAGGGCTTTGCCATTGACGCAAGGGTTCCCTCTGTGATGATCGCCGGACCTGCCAATTTCCCGGTGGGGAAGAAGGAAAAACAGAACCGGGCCCGGGACAGCAACATGGAGGAATGGCAGTATATTCAAGGGCTGCTGGATAAGATACGCAGTACCGGCATGGGCGGGATCAGCGCCGATGACCCGGCAGCGATTGAAAAGCTCCAGAAGAAGCTGGACGGGCTGGAACGCTCCCAGCTCATTATGAAGGAGGTCAACGCCTATTACCGCAAGCATGGCAAACTGGATGGCTGTGCGCTGCTGTCGCCGGACCAGATCGAAAAGCTGAAAGCAAGCATGGCGTCAAGCTGGCGGAGCGACCCGAGGCCCTTTGAAAGCTACCAGCTTACCAACAACAACGCGGAGATCCGCCGGGTAAAGGCCCGTATCGAACAGCTTTCCAAACAGGCACAGCAGGAATTTTCCGGCTGGGAGTTCGATGGGGGTCGTGTGGAAATGAACCGGGAGGACAACCGCTTGCAGGTGTTCTTTGACGGAAAGCCTGACGCGGACACCCGGGCCGAGCTGAAAAGCAGCGGCTTTCGTTGGGCTCCCAGCGTGGGTGCATGGCAGAGGCAGCTCACGGACAACGCCATCCGGGCGGCTGACCGGCTGGAATGTATCAAGCCGCTGTCCGGCGAAAAGCCCTCCCAGCTTCAAAAGAAGCCCTCTATCTTGCAGACCATGCGGGAACAGGGCGAAAAAGTCCAGACGGAGCCGGAAAAGAAAGCTCCGTCCGGCAGGGATGCCGAGCGGTAAGCCTCGGGCCACATTGGCCCGAGGCTTTCTGTTCGCCGAGATTGTACGGGGGCCTCCCGGATAGCGGGAACCCCGACGGAAAGGAGGTTTTATGCAGGAAGAAGTAAACCAAAAAACGGTTGCCCTTTCGATCAGGACAACGAAGCTCACGGGAAAAGTGCTGGCTGCCGCTCTTGGGAAGGTGGTGCGGACGCTGCAAAAGCACCACCGGAAGGCGCTGACCCCACAGGGACGCCAGAGTGTGAAAAAGCTGATGAACCACTATGGCGGCAAAAGCGCCATGCCCTATGTGGGAGCCCCGAAGGATTTTGACCGGATCGCGAAGGAGTTCCATGTGGACTACGCTTTCCATAAAGTGAGCCCCGGCCATTACCTGCTGTTTTTCAAAGCCAATCAGGCGGACGCTATCACGGCGGCCTTCCAGAAGTACAGTGCAAAGGTGCTGGACAAAGAGCAGGACAAGCCTTCTATCCTCGGCCAGCTTCGGAAATTCACGGAGCAGATCAGGACGCAGGCAAAGGAGAAGCAGCGGACCAGAGAGGCGGTGAAGGACGGACGTTGAGTGACAAGATCAGAAAATATGTGCTCCCCAACCTGCCGTACCTCTTTGTGTTCTGGTTTTTTTCCAAAATCGGGACGGCCTACCGGACTGCACCCGGCACAGACTTCGGGACAAAGCTCATGGGGATGCTCGACACCTTCCCGAAAGCCTTTGAAACCTACTGGCCGGGGCTGGGCGGTATTGACCTGCTGGTGGGCCTTGCCGGTGCGGCTGGGATGTATCTGCTGATACAGTCAAAGATCAGGAAGGCAAAAAAATTCCGGCGGGATGCGGAGTACGGCACCGCCCGCTTTGGAACAAAGGAGGATATAAAGCCGTTTGTAGACCCTAAATTTCAGAACAATGTCATTTTAACCGGGACGGAGTTCCTTACCATGAACACCCGTCCGAAGGTACCTGCCAATGCCCGGAACCTAAACGCCTGTGTCATCGGCTCGTCCGGCTCGGGAAAGACAAGGTTCTGGCTGACCCCGCAGCTCCTTCAAGCCCATTCCTCGTATGTGGTGGTAGACCCGAAGGGCGGCACCCTCGACCAGTGCGGGCGGTTCCTGCAAAGGGAAAAATACAGGGTGCGGGTGTTCAACAGTATCGACTTCTCCAAATCCATGCACTACAATCCGCTGGCCTATATCAAGACGGAAAGCGATGTTTTGAAATTCGTTACCGCCCTGATTGCCAATACCAAAGGCGATGGCAAGGAGGGCGACGAGTTCTGGACAAAAGCCGAAACCCTTTTGTACTGCGCCCTTGTGGCCTATATCGTCTTTGAGGGGCCGGAGGAAGAACGCAACATGAATACGCTGGTGGAAATGATAAACAGCATGGAAGTCCGGGAAGATGACGAAACCTTCAAAAATGCGGTTGACTATATGTTCGATGGGCTGGAACGCCGCAGTCCCCAGCACTTCGCTGTGAGACAGTATAAGAAATACAAGCTGGCCAGCGGCAAGACAGCTAAAAGCATACTGATTAGCTGCGGAGCCAGACTTGCCCCCTTTGACATTCCCCAGCTTCGGGAGATCATGTCCTATGACGAACTGGAGCTTGATAAGCTGGGGGATGAAAAATCAGCGCTGTTCTTCCTTATCAGCGACACGGACACCACCTACAACTTTTTGGTTGCCCTCGCTTTTTCGCAGATGTTCAACCTTCTGTGTGAACGGGCTGACAATACCTATGGCGGGCGTCTGCCCTACCATGTGCGGGTGCTGTGGGACGAGGCTGCCAACACCGGGCAGGTGCCGGGGCTGGAGAAAATTGTGGCTGTCATCCGTTCCCGTGAGATCAGCCTGACACTCTTTTATCAGGCTATGAGCCAGTGCAAGGCATTGTACAAGGACCATTCTGAAACCATCATGGGCAACATGGACAGTATCGTGTTCCTCGGAGGCCGGGAGGCTTCCACCCTAAAGGATATTTCGGAAAACTGGCTGGGCAAGGCCACCATCTCCATGCAGACCGAAGGCCGGAGCCGGGGGCAGTCTGAAAGTTACAGCCAGAATATGCAGAGGCTTGGCCGGGAGCTGATGACTACCAGCGAGATCACCACCATGCCCGGGGATAAATGTATCTTGCAGCTTCGGGGGCTCCCGCCCTTCCTGTCCCCGAAGTATGACTTGAAAAAGCACCCGAATTACAAGTACACAGCCGAATTTGATAAAAAGAAAAACGCCTTCCGCTTGGAAAGCCTGTTCCGCCACCGGCCATTGAGACTAAAGCCGGAGGACGAATACACGGTGTACGAAGTGGACGGCTCCGACACGGACGAAGAAGCTGACCTGTTGAACTTCGATGATCTGGACAGCGACGAGTTCGTGTAACTTCGGGCCATGATGACCCGAAGCGCCGCCGATGTGGGCGGCTTTTTTTGTACCCAAAACCATCAAACAAACAAAATGGAGGAACGTATATGGAATTTTTCAATCAGGCAATCGACATTCTTAAAATTCTGGTCATGGCTCTTGGCGCCGGTCTGGCGGTGTGGGGTGTCATCAACCTTCTGGAAGGTTACGGGTCGGACAACCCTGCGGCAAAATCACAGGGCATTAAGCAGCTCATGGCTGGCGGCGGTGTCGTTCTGATCGGCCTTCAGCTTATCCCTCTGCTGTCCGGTCTGTTCAGCTAAGTGTCACCCGTTGTCCCTTTTTCCAGAAGGAGCTGATGTATGGACTTTATCATCGACGCAATCGTTGAATGGCTGAAAGGTCTGCTCGTCGATGGTATCATGGGAAATCTGGACGGCCTTTTCGATAACGTCAATCAGAGCGTTGGCGAGATCGCCACACAGGTCGGCACGACCCCGGCGGACTGGAACGCCGGGGTCTTTTCCATGATACGACAGATCTCTGAAACTGCCATCCTGCCAATCGCCGGGGTCATCCTCACTTTTGTAATGACCTATGAGCTGATACAGATGCTCATAGAACGCAACAACCTCCATGAAGTTGACACATGGATGTTTTTTAAGTGGGTGTTCAAAACCTTTGTGGCTGTGATGATCCTGACGAATACCTTCAATATCGTGCTGGCGGTCTTTGATGTGAGCCAGCATGTGATACAGCAGTCAGCGGGCATTATCCAGAACGGGACAGAGATCACGCCGGATGTGCTGGACAGTCTACGGACAGAACTTGAAGCGATGGAGTTGGGTCCTCTGTTCGGACTCTGGCTACAATCCTTCCTGATCCAGCTTACCATGATTGCCTTAAATATCGTGATCTTCGTCATCGTATATGGCCGTATGACTGAAATCTATTTACTCACAAGTTTAGCGCCTATCCCGTTTGCCACAGTCCCCAACAGGGAAACCGGACACATGGGGCAGAACTATTTCCGCTCCCTCTTTGCGGTGGGCTTTCAAGGTCTGTTGATCTTAGTCTGTGTCGCAATCTATGCGGTGCTGATCCAGAGTATCGCCACCGACGGCGACCCCATCGGGGCGATCTGGGGCTGCGTGGGATATACGGTGCTGCTGTGTTTTACCTTATTCAAAACAGGCAGTCTTGCAAAATCCATCTTCGGCTGCCATTAAGAGACTTCGGGCCATGCTGACCCGAAGCGGAAAGGAGGATCATGCCGAAAGAAAAATTTTCGATAATCTATGCAGATCCACCGTGGCGGTATGAGCAGAAAAACAGGCAGGGATCAGCAGAGCTTCATTATCCCACTATGAGTATTGAAGAAATTTGTTCCCTTCCAGTGGCCGACTTGGCTGCAAAAGACAGCGTTTTGTTTCTGTGGGCAACATTCCCACAACTGCCGGAAGCCTTAAAGGTCATTAAAGCATGGGGCTTTTCTTATCGTTCTGTGGCTTTTGTATGGATAAAGAGGAACCGGCGCTCCTACTCATGGTTTTACGGTCTGGGGTATTGGACCAGAGGCAATGCAGAAATTTGTCTTTTAGCAGTAAAAGGACATCCGAAGCGTAAGTCTACCGGTGTTCACCAGCTTATTGTTTCCCCGATAGAGCGCCACAGTAAAAAGCCGGACGAGGCCAGGCGGAAAATTGTAGAACTGATGGGCGATATACCACGAGTGGAATTGTTCGCCAGAGAAAAAAAGCCCGGATGGGACGTGTGGGGAAACGAAGTTGAAAGCACTGTAAACTTGTAACAGCTTCGGGTCATGCTGACCCGAAGCGGAAAGGAGAAATCCATGCAGGAAAAAAATGCGGGCGGAACACCAGCTGCCCCTATAAAGCTGGATGTAAGCGTGCGGGTCATCGAACCTGTGAAAAACCTCATGGGCTTTGCCAGCGTGAAATTCAATGACTGCTTTGTGGTGGAAAATCTGAAAATCGTACAGGGCAGCAAGGGGCTCTTTCTTGGGATGCCCAGCCAGCCAGACGGCAAAGGCGGCTACCGGGATATGGCCTACCCTGTCACAAAGGAGTTCCGGGAACAGCTCAACACCGCTGTTCTGCAAGCCTATGAGGCAAAGCTGGAACAGATGGCGGAGCGTGGCTCTGTGGGGCGTGCATCCATCAGCGACCAGCTCAAAGCCGGAAAAGCGGCTGCCGAACAGGCAAAGGCAGAACGGCCTCCGAAGGAAAAGCCCAGCCGCAGCGCAGAGCGTTGACCTCGGGCCATGCTGGCCCGAAGCAGAAAGGAGGCGGGAACCATGCCACGCAAACGGACGGGCTATGACGCGGCCTGCTATTACGACGGAAAACTGCTGGGCCGCTGTACCAAAGCGGACAGCGATGCCTATACCCTGTTGATGAACGCCTGCGGCGGGGAGGCCGCCCGTGTCCTGCGGGAATACGCCTACTTTTCCCCGGAACTTCGCGCCATATTGGAAAAGGCGGCGCTCATGCAGGCGGACCGGAGCCGGACGGGCGGAATGTTCCATGCGCCGAAAAGTTCCCCGTGGGGTGATGTGCAGAGCTGTGAAACCCTCTGTCCAGGGGTGTTTCTGGTATCTACCGCCAGCCACGGCGGAACGATGGTGGCAAACGAGGTAGCCGCCGTCCTCTCCCCAGCAGCGAAAAAGTGCGGCTTCAAGGATAAGGGCTATATCTGCTATGAGGAGGACGCGCAGGAAAGTGTGGTGCTCCGGGAACTGTTGGACAAAAAGCTGTGGAACATACCTGACCGCATTAAGGACAAAGGGCAGTTTGAAGAAAACCTCAACCAGTCCATCCGGCAGTATAATCCCGAATACTGGCGGGCAAGGCAGAGCGGACGTAAGGCCGCCGAAGCCGCCCGCAGTACAGCCCCGGCCAAAGAGGCCGCAAGATGACCTCGGGCCATGCTGGCCCGAAGCAGTAAAGGAGGTGTACCCAAATGGCCTATGTGCCAGTACCAAAAGACCTTTCCAAAATTAAGACAAAGCTGGCCTTCAATCTGACGAAGCGCCAGCTTGTTTGTTTTTCCGGCGCAGCGGCGGTGGGGCTCCCGGCCTACCTGCTTTCCCGTGACAGTATCGGGAACAGCGCCGCCATGTTCCTAATGATCGGCCTCATGCTCCCGTTCTTCTTTCTGGCTATGTATGAGCGGGACGGCCTGCCATTGGAAAAAGTGCTGAAAAACATCATCCGCACCCGGTTCCTCTATCCCCGGGTGCGGCCTTACAAAACCGAAAACTTCTATGCGCTGCTTAGCGCCAGAAAGGAGGCGCAGCCGATTGCAAAACAGCAGAAGGGCCGGAAAGCCCGCAGGCAGAAAGCCTGAAAAGCAGGGCCTTACCGGCCTGTTCACAAAGGGAAAGAACATTCCCACCACCGCCCAGCAGACCCTCCCTTACCGGGAAATGTACCGGGATGGGGTGTGCCGGGTAACGGACCGCTATTACACCAAAACCATTGAATACGAGGACATCAACTACCAGCTCGCACAGTCCGAAGATCAGGCGGCCATCTTTGACGGGTGGAGCGCCTGCCTCAACTACTTTGACAGCAGCCTTCCGTTCCAGCTTTCCTTCCTCAACCACCGAAGCCGCCCGGGCAGCCGGTACAGCGTGAACATCCCCATGCAGGATGACGATTACAACAGCGTCCGGTGTGAGTATGTGGAAATGCTGGAAAACCAGATCGCCAAAAGCAACAACGGCATTGTCCGCACAAAGCTCCTGACCTTCGGCGTGAACGTGGACGACCTTTCCACCGCCAGGGCAAGGCTGGAACGTGTAGAGGCGGACATTTGCGGGAACTTCAAAAAGCTGGGCGTCAAGTGCCGCTCCCTTTCAGGGCTGGAACGGCTGGAGCTTCTTCACGGGCAGCTCCACCCCGGCAGCGGCTCCCCCTTCCGGTTTTCATGGGATATGATCCCCAAAACCGGGCTTTCCACCAAAGACTTTATCGCCCCGGACAGTTTCGATTTTCGTTTCAGCCGACTGTTCCGGGTGGGGACGACTTGGGGCGCTGCCTCCTACTTGCAGATTTTGGCCTCGGAGCTCTCGGACAAGCTGCTGGCGGAGCTTTTGGAAATGGATGCGGAAATGACCATCACCCTCCATATCCAGACCGTTGATCAGGCCGCCGCCGTAAAATCCATCAAGGCCAAAGTCTCCGACATTGACAAGATGAAGGTGGAGGAACAAAAGAAGGCAGCCCGGTCAGGGTACGACATGGACATACTTCCGCCCGACCTCGTAACATACAGCAACGACGCAAAGACCCTTCTGGAAGATTTACAGAGCCGGAATGAAAGAATGTTCCTGCTGACCTTCCTTGTGGTAAACATGGCTCCGACCCGCCGGGAGCTGGACAATGACCTGTTCACGGTGTCCGGTATCGTCCAGAAATACAACTGCACCTTGAAGCGGCTGGACTTCCAGCAGGAGGACGGTTTTCTTTCCAGCCTTCCGCTGGGCCATAACGGCATTGAGATCAAGCGCGGCATGACGACCAGCTCCACGGCCATTTTCGTTCCCTTTATGACGCAGGAGCTCCGCATGGATGGCGAAGCCGTCTATTACGGGCTCAACGCACTTTCCCATAACGTCATCATGGCGAACCGGAAAAAGCTCAAAAACCCCAACGGCCTGTTCCTCGGCGTGCCTGGCTCCGGCAAATCCTTTGCCGCAAAGCGGGAGCTTGTGAATGTGTTCCTTGCCACAAAAGACCGCATTATCGTGGTGGACCCGATGGGCGAATATTCGCCCCTTATCAGGCGGCTGGGCGGACAGGTCATCGAGATCGCCCCGGACAGCCCCCACCACATCAATCCGATGGACATTGATTTGAGCTTCGACGAGGAAAACCCGATGGCGCTGAAAGCCGACTTTATCCTGTCGCTGATGGAGCTGATCGTTGGCGGCAAGGACGGCTTGCAGCCGGTGGAGCGTACCGTCATTGACCGCTGTGTGCGCCAGATGTACCGGGAACACTTGCAGGACCCGGAAACAAGCAAAATGCCGACCCTCCAAACCCTGTATGACCTGCTCTGTTCCCAGCCGGAGGGCGAGGCGGTGCGGCTGGCGACGGCTCTTGAAATCTATGTGTCCGGTTCCCTTAACGTGTTCAACCATGAAACCAACGTGGACTTAAACCGCCGTCTGGTATGCCTTGACTTAAAAAAGCTGGGAGCCGGGCTTCGGACGATTGCCATGCTCATTATGCAGGACTTGGTAAACTCGCAGGTGTCCATGAATTTCCTCCGCGGTATCGCTACATGGTGCTACTTTGACGAATTTCATGTGCTGCTCCGTGACCGTCTGACGGCAAGCTATTGTGTAGCGATCTGGAAAATGCTGCGGAAAAAAGGGTGCGTTCCGAGTGCTTTAACGCAGAACGTAAAGGATTTTCTGGCAAGCCCGGAGATCGAGAACATCTTTGAAAACTCGGACTTCCTTGTGCTGCTCTCGCAGGCACAGGGGGACCGGCAGATTTTAGCCAAACAGCTTGGGATCAGCCCCCACCAGCTTTCCTATGTGACCCATACCAATTCCGGCGAAGGGCTGCTGTTCTTCGGGAACACCACCATCCCGTTTGTTGACCGCTTCCCGCAGAACACCGAGCTGTACGCCATTATGACCACCCGCCCGGAGGACAAAAAACAGGAAATGAACCGGGCATAACACACTTCGGGCCATGCTGGCCCGAGGTTTGGAAAGGAGGGATACATCATCGGAAAGAAACCGGACAAACGGAGTTTTCAAAGGCCGGGGCCGACGGAGGATACCGGGGGCAATCGCCCCGGACCGGCGGAACGGGAAGGGCCTTCCCCTGCACCATCCCGACGCCTGCGGTTTGAGGACGAGGATACCGGGCAGGACAGCCCTTCGGGCCACGATGGCCCGAAGTCCAAAAGCGGCAAGTTTCAAGAGGACAGCCGCAAAAGCCGTCCCTCTGACCGCATGAGGCAGGAGGATGAAGCGGGCGGGCCGCAGGATACCAGCAAGGCACAGGAGCCGGAGGGCTCCGCAGAGAATGCCGGGAGCAAAAAGGACAAGTACCAGAAAGCACAGGCAAAAGCGGAACACGCCGGGAAAAAGCTGGGAAAGGCTCGGGAGAAACTGGACAAGACCGAGGCAAAACGGGCAGCGAAGAAACCGCCGGGGCTTGCAAAAAAGGCAGTCCGGGGAGCCCGTACAGAAGCATGGTTCTATGTCCACAACAAGATCCACGAAGTCGAGCATGAAAATGTGGGTGTGGAAGGAGCCCATAAGTCGGAACTTGTGGCCGAGGCCGGAGCCCGGAAACTGACCCGGTATGCCAAACGCCGCTGGCAGGAACACCCGGCCCGGAAGGTGGCAAAGTGGGAACGGAAGGACATAAAAGCCCGGGCCAATATGGATTTTCAGAAGATGGCCTCCGAGCACCCGGAGCTTGCCAGCAATCCGCTTTCCCGTGTGCAGCAGAAATGGAAACTGAAACGCCGGTATTCCAAAGAAGCAAAGGCGGCTGCAAAACAGGGCGCAAAGGCCGCAAAGAAAACCGCTGCCGCTTCGGGAACTGCGACCCGGCGGGCGGCGCAGTTTGTGACCCGTCATCCCGTGGCGGTGCTGGTCCTGCTCCTGCTGTTGCTGCTCTGTTTTCTTGTGTCGGCGGTAAGCTCCATCTTCCCCACGCTTGGCAGCGGCCTTGCCAATGCGTTATCCGGCACCTCCTACGCCTCGGAGGATACGGACCTGCTGGGCGTAGACGAGGACTACACGGCGCTGGAAAACGAGCTGGCGCAGACGGTGGCAAACATCGAAAGCACCCATCCCGGCTATGACGAGTACCGCTATTCCGTGGACGAGATCGGCCATAACCCCTATGAGCTGGCGTCCTATCTCTCGGCAAAGTACCATGTGTATTTCCGGGAACAGGTGCAGGACGAGCTGCGGGAGATCTTTGAGGCACAGTATGAACTGACCTTGACGGAGGAAGTCGAGATACGCTACCGCACCGAAACCAGCACCGACCCGGAGACAGGGGAAACCACCACCGAGGAAGTCCCCTATGAGTATTACATCTTAAATGTGACCCTCACAAACAAGACGCTGCCTGCCGTGATCCTGCCGAGGCTTAACGAACAGCAGCGGGAAATCTACACCGTTATGCAGCAGCTCAAAGGCAACAAGCCCTATCTGTGGGAAGGGATTTACAACGGCGGCGAAGATACCGGCCCCAGCTATGAGATACCCGGCGAGGCGCTGGATGACCCGGCTTTTGCGGCGCTCATGGAAGAAGCCACAAAGTATATCGGCTGGCCCTATGTGTGGGGCGGCTCCAGCCCGTCCACCTCCTTTGACTGTTCGGGCTTTGTCTGCTGGGTGTACACGGCCAGCGGCGTCCACAACCTGCCCCGTACCACGGCGCAGGGCATTTACAACCAGTGCGCTATCATTTCTCCCTCCGAGGCAAAGCCCGGCGACATTATCTTTTTCACGGGAACCTATGACAGCCCCGGCCCTGTGTCCCATGTGGGGATTTATGTGGGCGACGGGATGATGCTTCATTGTGGTTCGCCCATCCAATACGCAAACATCAATTCAAGCTACTGGCAGACACATTTCTATGCCTTCGGGCGTTTGTGAGCCAGAGGAAAGGAGTCCTTGCATGAACAAGATCGACAAGCTCGATAAGGAACTGGAAAAAGCCCGGGAGAAGGCAGCCGAGTGGCAGGCCAAAATCCGGGAGCTGGAAAAGCAGAAACAGGAGGAAGAAAACAGCCAGATCGTGCAGGCGGTGCGCTCGCTCAAACTGACCCCCGCCCAGCTTATGGCTTTTTTGAATGACCCCAAAAACAGCCTTACCGCTTCGGGCCATACTGACCCGAAGCCGGAGGCACCCGAAAAGGAGGACACAGCCCATGAAGAAAACTAAATACCGCAGGCTGGCGGCGATGGCTGCCAGCCTTTTGTGTTGCCTGATCTTTACGGTCCCGGCCTACGCCCAGAGCAGCGAGCCGCAGCCGGAGACAGCTCCCGCCCCGGTGGAAACCGAAGCGGAGCCGGAAACCCAGAACCCCTTTACCCCGGACGGGACGGGAACCGTGGTGGACAACGCCACCGACGAGGACGGTAAAGAGTTCTACACCATCACCACCGCAGACGAGAGCGTGTTTTATCTGGTGATCGACAAACAGAAAACCAGCGAGAACGTCTATTTCCTCAATACCGTTACCACAGACGACCTTCTGCCTCTTGCCGAACAGGGTAAGGAACCGCCCCAAGAAGTGACCCCGGAGCCAGAGCCAAAGCCCACCGAACCTGTGGAGGAAGTACCGGAACCCGAGCCGGAGAAAAAGGACAGCCCCCTTCTCTCTCTGCTCCTGATCGGTGCGGTGGTGCTGGCCGGCGGTGGGATTGGTTACTATTTCAAGATTTACAAGCCGAAGCATGAGGCCCCGGATTTGGAGGATGATTACTGCGAATATGAGGACGGGGAGCTGGAGGAGATCGCAGAGGAACCCGAGGACGAAGATACCCCGCCGTGGGAGGAAGATACGGAGGAATGAGAATGAATTTTACAAGCAGCCCTTTTGAACGAATGATGAAGGAAGTACCGCACCCCGGCTGGGACAATGACGATCCTTGTAAGGGATGCCGTTACTACAAGGAGTGCAAAGGAAAGAAAAAACAGTGCCGGAAGAAGTTCCGGGCGCTGATCGTGGAGCCCCGCCCTTCGGGCCATCGTGGCCCGAAGTCATAAATGGACGCCCGGGAGCTGACCCGTGACGAGAAGAAGAAAATCCGCACTCTGGTCACGGGGATGTGCGCCAACTATGACCGGGAAAGCGGCCTGTGCCTTCCTCTTGACTGTGCCTGCTATATGCTGCACAAGTGCTGGACAGGGGCGTACTGCCGTTATTTCCGTGAGGCTGTCCTGCCTCTTAACCCGGAGCTTCAAGCGTCGCTGACAACGGAAGGCATCTCCCCGGAGCTGCGGGCCTGTGCGGTCTGCGGAAAGGCGTTTTTGCCCGAGGGGCGTCAAGCCTACTGTTCCGACGCCTGCAAGGCCGAAGGGAACCGCCGGAAAAGCCGGGAACGCATGAGGAAAATGCGGGAGAAAAGGCCGGGCGGCTGTTACGATTTGCCGCCTCCAAAGGCTTGACATTCCGGGCTTTTTTGAGGGTGTTTCCGGGGTGGGAATATCTTATTACATTCCTCCCCGGTCTGCCCTCTTATTTCGTAACATCCAGCACTTCGGGTCATGTTGGCCCGAGGCACAGAAAGGAGGGATCTCTTGGAGACAGTACAAGGATATGTGATTTTGAAAGCTGCCACCTTTGAAACTGGACACGGCTTTGCGCTTGGGCATAATCCGGGAGCGCCGAGCCCCTTTGTGACCTGGCAGTTTACCGAGGGGGAAAACGGCCATCGGGATTACTACTGGGGCCGCTATGGAAACAGCCAGGCATGGGCGCAGCGGGATTTTGACCGCCGGGTGGACGATTATCAGCAGCTTTACCATGCGGCGGTCAAGCATACCGAGCTGGGACCGGAAGGCGTTTACCGCTATTATTCCACCCAGCGGCCCGTGGACATAGGAACTTACCCGAAGCCGCCGGATAACCAGCCTCTTTCCATTGTCAACTACGACGATGACAGGCGGCGTCCTGTGGCAGACGGCAGGCTGATGGCATGGGGCGAACTGACCTACACAAAGCCGCTGACCGAAAAGCAAATGGAGGATTATGAACTGAAACCAGCACCGGGCAATCCTGACCGGGTGCGCTCATCCATTACCGCCCGGCTCAAAGAAGGAACCAGAGGGCAGGAACCCCCGAAGGAGCCCGGCCAGAAGCGGAGCCATAAAAACCATGAGGAACGATAAAGGAGGATCGCCATGCACGAAAAAGACAACTATCTGAAAACCGCCGAGCTCTCCACGGAGCAGAACTGCAACATGATTGACGGCGTACCCAACAACACGCCCATCCAACCCACGCCCCCGGAGCTGGACGCAAAACCGCTGGATAAGGTAAAGGAACCCAAAAAGCGCCGGAAAGGCCGGGAGCTGGAACGATGATGGAGAACCGCAAGCGGAATGTCCATCTGCACGTCATGGTAACGCCGGACGAGCTGGCAGCCATCCATGAACGGATGGTCGAGGCGGGCATTTCCAACGCCGGGGCCTATGTGCGAAAAATGGCTCTGAACGGGTATATCCTGCACATCGACCTTGCGCCCGTAAAAGAATTGATCTCTCTGCAACGGCGCTGTTCCAACAATCTCAATCAGGTCGCCGTACACGCACACACCTATGGCGTGTACCCGGAGGAAATCGACGGATTGAAGCGGGACTATGAAAAGCTGTGGGGCGAGGTGTCAAAAGTGCTGCGGGAGCTTTCCGAGCTGGTGGCAAAGTAAGACGAGGGCGGCAGGCTTCCGTTGTGGGGCTTGCCGCCCTGCTCTTTTTTTACCACTTCGGGCCAGCATGACCCGAAGCCCGTCATAAAAAATTCAGATTTTCAAGATTGTAGAACCAGCTCTATAATGATATAATAATTCAAGAAGGGAGGCTGATACCATGCTGAAAATGGTTATTCGCATGAATGATGATAAAATCACAGCCGAAAATAAGTACCGGCTGGATGGCATTTACAACACAATCAATCATACATTCCAAACCGTGGGCCTTCCCCGTATGGAGGATGGTTCCGGCGCTTTGGTATTCCGTGACTGCGGCAGAGCGAGGGATTTTAGTCTGTTCGGCCGGATCGTCAATACCTTGAAGCGGCAGACATGGTTCATGGATAATGTTTCTGTGTGGCGTCTTTGTGACAGTGACGATTCTGACAGTCCAGATGATTTCAATGAAGAAGATCTGTTGACCCACTATCAGGAAAAAACAGCAATGAGGGCTTGAGTTTTGGAGAGAAAATATTTCAAAGCCTTAAATTTTGATCTGGACACCCATCAATTAAAAGAGCATTACCCCGGAGCCAATTACCGGCAGGCGTATGACGACTTGCGCCGGTTCTTCAAACGGCATCGTTTTTCTCACCGTCAAGGCTCCGGCTACATATCGGATGATAAGCTGGCAACTGCTGATATATACGACTTGATGGATGAATTAAGCAGACAGTTTCCGTGGATTGGAATATGCGTGAATAAAATTGATGTGACCAACGTGGGACGGCAGCACGATTTGACAGAGCTCTTGAAACCAGCAGAGGATATTGTTATCGACACTTCGCTGCTGACAGTTCCCGATTGCCCGCAGCAGGAAACAGAATAGCAGAAATTTGGCAGGACATGAATGTGTCCTGCTTTTTCTGTTTTCGGGCCATCATGGCCCGAAGGTTTGGGACAGGATTCACTAATCTTTCGCAACATTTATGTCCCCGGGCAGGCATGATAAAATAGAGGTAGGAAGGATAGATAAAGGAGGTTTTGGAGATGAAGATACTGCTGAAAATATTGGTTGCTCCCTTTGCTTTAGCGTTGTCCCTTCTGGCGGCTCTGCTGGTATTCCTGTTTGATATTTGTGCCGTCCTGCTGACGATTGCCTCTGTGATTCTGGTGGTGCTGGGTGTCGCTCTCTTTTTCACGCCGACGCCCATAGGCGGGATTGTATTTCTGTTTCTCGCTTTCCTTCTTTCGCCGTATGGACTGCAAGCGGCGGCGGGCTCCCTTCTTTGGGCGCTGGACGGAGGCAAATCCGCTCTGTACCGGTTTCTGGCAAGTTAAACAGCCTCGGGCCATGTTGGCCCGAAGTCGGGGCGGTCTGGATGGGCCGCCCTTTTCTCATGGAAAGGAGGGATGATTTCTGGCTACCACAACTTTGTTGCAGCGCCATGCGGGCGAAGGCGAAACGATTGCCGAGGCAATCCGGGATTGTCTGGACTATGGCAAGGACCCGGAGAAAACAGAAAGAGGAAAGTATATCTCCGCTTATGAATGTGATCCGGCCACCGTGGCGGACGAGTTCCTTTTGGCAAAAGCCAGCTATGCCGCTATGACGGGCCGGGAACAGAAAAAAGAAAATGATGTGCTGTGCTATCAGATACGACAATCCTTCTATCCGGGCGAGATCACCCCGAAGGAGGCGAACCGTATCGGCTATGAGCTGGCTATGCGCTGGACAAAGGGGCGGCACGCTTTTATCGTTACCACGCACACCGATAAGCAGCACATCCATTGTCACATTTATTACAACTCCACCACCCTTGACTGCACCCGGAAATTCCGAAACTTTTGGGGCTCCAGCTTCGCCCTCCGGCGGCTCTCTGACAGGCTGTGCCTTGAAAACGGGCTGTCCATTGTAGAGAACCCGAAGCCCCGGAGCAAGGGCAAGTATCGGAATTATGGAGAATGGCAGAAAGAACGAAAAGGGCCGCTTTCCTATCAGGACAGACTGCGCCTTGCCATTGATACTGCGCTGGCGGAACGCCCCGCTGATCTGGACGAATTTCTCAATCTGATGAAGCGGGCCGGATATGAGGTCAAGACGGTTCGGGGCGGCGGTATCAGTTTCCGGCTGACCGGGCAGGGACAGGAACGCTTTACCCGTCTGCGGGCTTCCACGCTGGGAGACGGCTACGACTTGCAAGATGTTCTGTCTGCCATTGAGGGCAAAGAAAAACGCCCCGGGCGCTCGGAACGGAAAATCAGTCTGGCGGTGGATATTCAAGCAAAGCTGGCTGCCGGTAAGGGGCCTGGATATGAACGCTGGGCGAAGGTATTTAACATTAAGCAGATGGCCGCCGCTCTTGCCTATATACAGGACAATAACCTGACCGATTATGAGCAGTTGGCGCAGAAAGCCACCGAGGCGGCAGACCGTTTCCATGCTATTTCCGAGCAGGTCAAGCAGACGGAACAGGCTATGAAAACCAATGCCGGGCTAAAGGCTGCAACGGTTCAGTATGCCAAAACCCGCCCAGTCTTTGAGCAGTATAAGGCGACGAAGTACAGCAGGAAATTCCTTGCGGAGCATGAGGCCGACCTTGAACTGTACCGGGTTGCACAAGCGGAAATGCGCTCTCTGCTGGGCGGGGCAAAGCTCCCCAAAATGGATGTGCTGAAGGAAGAAGGCCGTAAGCTCACAGCAAAGAAAAAACAGCTCTATGGAGAATACCAGAAGGCACGACGGGATATGCAGGAGATCGTCACAATCAAGGCGAACATTGACACTCTGATGGGCTACACCGAGCCGGGAAGAAAGCAGGAAAAGGAGCGTTAAGGTTATGAAAATAAGGAGCAAAGCGACGCTGACACTTCGGGCCATGTTGGCCCGAAGATATGGGTTTGGGGCGAGCCCCAACAAGCAGCCTTTGTGCCACTTGTGGCCACAGAGGCATTGCTTGCCATTTAGCTATTTAGCAATATACTGCAAAAAAGATTATTGAGTTTATACAACATCTATTGTTTTACGCAATACCTCCTTAAAATATCTATATTAAGAAAATTCGCCACAAATTTTCGGTGATTTATCAATCGCTTTTCGAGTTTTTATATGTTTATGCAAAAAGAATGATATTTTTTTTATATCAACAAGTTCTCTTTCTTTTTATCGTTTTAACTCAAACATCAAAACACAAAACTTGAATACCCGGTTTTTATATCAGAAAAATATACGATATATGTTGATAATTAACAATTTATTAAGTTTTATTTACCATTTTTAGATTATATTGCATATATAGGGATTCTGTGGTATACTACAGTTAGTTATAAAAAGCTCATAACCGATTAGTAAAGGGAGGGATACCATTGGGGCTATAGAGGAGGAGAATTTGAGAGAATAGTGCCTTACATAATGGTGGGCGCTAAAAAATCTGAGTTTGTTACTATGGTAAAGTCTCAAGGAGGTCATTTATGAAGAAAGGTTTGAAAAAGGCATTGGGTCTGTTGGTAGCGCTGAGTCTCATGGTAGTTGGTAGCGCATTTAGTGCTCTTGCTGCTGATTCTCCAGAACAGAGACAAACATTCAGTGTCGATCTGAATAATTTTGACGAAAGCCAGCCCTATTCGGAAACATTACATTTCGAGAAGGACGGTCAGCCGGTAACAGTGACACTTAGCTATACGCCTCCTTTAACTCGTGATCCTGCTACTGAAGGAACGTGGAAATCGGATGCATTTTGGGGTGTCGCAGGTATGGATTACAGATTTGACTTATCAAAGAGTGGTAGCCAGTGGAAAATTTCTAATGCACGTGATTTAAATACCTACTGTGTTGGCGGAACGGTTGAAGATGAAAGTTTAGCCATTGGCCGTGCAACATCTACCTCAAGCAAAGCGGCCGAAGTGACTGGCTCTATGAGAGCAAATGTAGTCGGCGGAGTAGGAACACTTTCTTTCGCTTTAAGAACGGAAGTTTTTAATGGAGAAGTTTCTACCGTATTAAATTAAGAATAATATAAGTAGAGTCCTATTCAAAAAGGTGTTGATGTAAATATGTCGGCAATGTCTATATTTTTTCTAGTTGTATGCTCCGTCCTTGGACTTGGTGTTTTATACTGTATAGCTCGAATTATAGGATGGCTATTCAATCAGATAAAAAATAATGCTGATTAAGTGAAAGCAATTATACAATTTAAAAGGGTTGTTGCAAAGAGAAAAGTAATGTTCTGTATATGGTAGATTTAATAATTGACATATACTATATATAGTAAATTGAGTCTGTTTTGTAACAACCTTTTTAAAAGAAAATTTTTAGTAACAATTAGATAGAGTAGAGGTACGTTAACCATTAACATATCCTCTACTCTATTTTTTTATTTTTGCCTCCTATCTACGACAAATTTTGCAAAAAATACATTATATGATAATAAAAGAACTACGAGATTTTTACGCGGAGGTTGCTAATAACATGAGTTAGATTATTGAGAAAAAATAGATGAAGCAACGCCCCTTTTGCTTTACCTCCTCCTAGATGGGAGGAGTTTTATTCCAATTTAAACTTTTTTAAGGCTCAAACAAGCTGTTATTTGTTTGAGCTTTTTTTATGTTCGACACCTTATTTCAGGATTTGCTATCGAAACAGAGCCAGTCTTGAGATAAGCTGTCGAGGCTTTTTTAGAACGAGTAGCCATCTTTACTATTTTATAGATTTTTCACTGTTATTTTTTGAAAATTTCAGAAATTTCAGCCTACATATACGCTCCCCGCCGCTTCTGTTTTGTTGTCCATCCATCACAAAACAAAGCGGAGGTTCAATATGGCTATTATAAATTTACGGGACTATTACCCTTTTTATACGTCAGACTACTTTATGGAAGTACCAGAAGATGTTGTTGAAATGTTCAAGGAGTTTGACCGGAAGGAAGCCGCTTACCGTCTGCGTACATACCGGCACAAAGCCTATTACTCCCTGGATCGGAATGATGGAATTGAGCATGAGGCGCTTTTCGTTGCGTTCTCTCCCTATGAACTGTATGAGCGTAAAGTGACGATACAAGAACTCTATACCGCCATCTCACGACTGCCCGACAAACAGGCAAAGCGCATTTACGCTCATTTCATTCTCGGCTTGACGAAACAAGACATTGCCCGGGCCGAGGGTGTGGATGAAAAGGTCGTGCGGCTCGCCATTGAGCGCGGCCTTCGGAACTTGGAAAAAATTTTAAAAAAATTTTTATAAGGTGTACCGATTTCGCCTCAAAAATGAAATGGCTTATGAGAGGCAGTCAAAGCCTCGGGCCACATTGGCCCGAAGCGGGACACGCCTCACGCAGATTGAAAACTGAATAAAAGATAGACGGATACGAAGGGTGCTTGTGTCCAGTGACAGGCCCGCCATGACCTCTATTTTTACACTAGAGAGAGCGACCAGGCCCATGCCGTAGGCAGACTGTGGCAGGTCTGCCGGACAAAACACAAAACCCGGATACTTGCGATTAGTCACAATCCGAGCGTGCAGCGGTGTTGCGAACCGTGAGCCGTCGCAGGTAATGAGATCGCCTTGCCATCAGAATGGGGAGAGCTGAAATGCTATGGGACAAAAAGCCAACTGTCCGTCCGGTCTATCTGAAAAAACTTTCTAACCTGTGGGGCCCTTCCTCTATTACTGTCTGATGATAGGGCAACCGTTCTGGCTGGGCCCCATATTTTTCTATGAACAGGAGAATTTTATGAAGGAAAATATATCTAGTCCAGAATTAACGCTGAATATATGGAGTAATGACGCCTGCCGGGGCTATGTGATTATGGCCATGCAGGACTGTGGATTCACCCATAAAGATATTAGCCGTGTAGTAAATCAGCTTTATGGAGTGTTTGACTTATACACACTCAACGAGGCTGAACAGAAATATTATAACGGCGATTATTAGCTTCGGGCCAACGTGGCCCGAGGCTGGGGAAAGCTCAAAGGGCAGTTCCTTCCAGGGAGCCGCTTTTTTAGGTTTCCCCAGCAGACAAGAGGGAAGCTGGCCGCTGTTCATCCGTACTGAAAAGTGGAGGTTTTCGATGGTTCAATCTGTTACATACCAAAGCGAAAAACAATCCGTATATTTTCAAGGGAAACTTATCGTATTGGAAAATCTAATTCCGGTACTATCCCCGGATGAAAAGAACAAGCGAAAAAGAGAAATCGAAAATCACTTATATGATGTGTTCAGTAAATACACGGACAGATTTTACTAATCAACCGCAACATTGTTGTCCGGGGCTGCCTATGGTATAATATAATTGTAAGGTTGGTAGCTCCATTCCATACGGAAGGAGCCCAATATGGACATTATCAGAGAAGATTGTATATACGCGAGACAGTCGGTAGACCGTAAGGACAGTATCAGCATTGAAAGCCAGATTGATTTTTGTAAGTATGAGCTGAAAGGCGGAAGCTGTAAAGTATTCAAGGATAAAGGCTATTCCGGGAAGAATACGGACAGGCCGGAGTTTCAAAAGCTGTTAGGAGAAATCCGAAAGGGCCGGGTGCGGCGGGTAATCGTTTATAAGCTGGACAGAATCAGCCGTTCCATTCTGGACTTTGCAAACATGATGGAGCTGTTCCAGGAATATGACGTGGAGTTTGTTTCGTCCACAGAAAAGTTCGACACCTCAACCCCAATGGGGCGGGCCATGCTGAATATTTGTATCGTATTCGCACAGCTTGAACGTGAGACAATCCAGAAACGCGTCACGGACGCTTACTACTCCCGGTGCCTGAAAGGTTTTCACATGAGCGGACAGGCCCCCTATGGTTATCAGTTGGAGCCGACAGTGGTTGAAGGTATCCGCACAAAAAAGATGGTGGCAGACCCCGAAACTTCCCAATATGTAAAGCTCATGTTTGAAATGTATTCCGAGCCGGAAACGTCTTTTGGTGACATTACACGGTACTTTGAGGAACAGAACATCAAAGTTTACGGTAAATCGCTATTCCGTACCTTTATTTCACAGCTTTTAAGAAATCCTGTTTACGCACAAGCAGATTTAGAACTCTACGAATTTTTTAAAAGCCAGGGGGCGGCTATTGTCAATGACGCTTCCGATTTTGCCGGAACCAATGGCTGTTATCTCTATCAGGGCCGGGACGTGAAGGAGGATAAAGACAGGAGCCTGAAAGACCAGATACTTGTAATCGCTCCACATGAAGCGCTCATACCGTCTGATGTATGGCTGAAATGCAGGAAGAAGCTAATGACAAATAAGAGTTTTCAACAAGGACGTAAGCCGAAAAATACATGGCTTGCCGGAAAAGTTAAATGCGGGTGTTGCGGATATGCCTTAAAGGCAACACACGTTCCGAACAGCGAAGGCTATTTTCGCTGTAGTAAACGGACTGAAAATAAAGGCTGCCCGGGCTGTGGTAAAATCCGTAAATCTGAATTTGAGGAATTTATTTTCAGTGCTATGCGGGCGAGATTTAAAAATTTTCAAGTCCGCCATAGCCGGGAGGAAAAAGTCAATCCCAAACTGACCGCCCATCAAATTGAACTGGCGCAAGTTGAAGCCGAGATTGAAAAACTACTTGATACGCTAACCGGAGCCAACGCAACACTTCTTGCCTATGCTAACAAAAAAATTGAAGAACTGGACACTCGCCGCCAGACCATTTCAAAGGAGATTGCGGAAATGTCCATTGAAACAATGTCACCCCAAAAGGAGCAGGAACTCTCTTATTACCTCGACCATTGGGACAGCATTGAATTTGACGACAAAAGGAAAGCCGTTGACGGCCTGATTATTTCAATCAGCGCAACTAGCGACCACGTTCAAGTAGAGTGGAAAATCTAAGCTCTAACTTCTGGATTATCCCACTCTACTTACTTTCAAATCTATCTTTTCTTTTTAATCTTGTTTGTACCCCTTGTACACCGTTGCTTGTAAAGGTCCAGAAACGTGCAGATGAATTATCTCTGAGCTGGCCACTGGACGAATCACTCACTGATGCTGAGTTGGAGCAGCGGATGTTTCCAAAAGATTTGTCTCCGAAATCCACCAAGCGGATGCCTGACTTCGACTACATCCGTAAGGAATTGCTCAAAAATGGTGTCAACAAGAAGCTCCTTTGGACAGAATACCTCGAAGAATGCAGTCAGAATGGTGATGATGCTTTGATGTATTCCCAGTTCTGTTATTACATTCAGCAGAACGAGCAAAAAAGCCGTGCTACCATGCACATCCCGCGGAAAGCAGGCCAGCAGATCGAGGTTGACTGGGCTGGTGATCCGGCAAAGATTATTGATCCGGATACCGGTGAAATTACCGAAGCATGGATCTTTGTTGGTGTTATGACCTACAGCCAGTATGCTTTTGTCGAAGCGTTCATCAATGAACAACAAAAGTCATGGATTACCGCTCATGTCCATATGTACGAGTTCTTTGGCGGCGTTACGCCGATTCTGGTATCAGACAATGCTCCTACAGCAACGAACCGTAAACAGAGTGACAAATATGAGTCTGTCCTGATTAAGTCCTATGAGGAACTGGCACAGCATTACAACACTGCTATCATTCCGGCCCGGGTACGTGCCCCGAAGGATAAGCCAAGTGTAGAAGGAAATGTTGGCCATGTCTCTACATGGATCACAGCTGCGCTTCGTAATGAACAGTTTTTCTCTCTGGAAGAATTGAACCAGGAAATCAGGAAAAAGCTCAAAAAGTACAACGCGGCTTCTTTTCAAAAGAAAGAAGGCAGCCGACAGAAGCTGTTTCTCGAAGATGAGAAGCCATTGCTCATGCCCCTGCCTGCCACCCGCTTTGAATTAGCTGAACATCGTACCGCCACAGTACAGTTCAACTATCACATCGCCGTAGACAAAATGTACTACTCGGTGCCTTATCAGTATATCAAAGATAAGGTCGATGTGCGAGTGACAGATACCACCATTGAAATTTTTAAGGATTTCAGGAGAATTGCTTCCCACAAACGCCTGTACGGGCGTCCTGGGCAGTATTCCACAGTACTCGAACATATGCCACCAGATCACCAGAAATATCTGGAGTGGAACGGTGACCGTTTCCGCAAATGGGCAGAAACAATTGGAATCAATACCTATAAAGTTGTAAACAGTATCCTTACCTCAGGCAGAGTGGAGCAGCAGTCTTACAGGGCCTGTATGGGCCTTTTGAAGCTTGCTGAGAGAAAGTCTTCACAGCAGCTTGAAAACGCCTGTGCAAAGGCTCTGCAGTACTCGAATTCACCCAGCTATAAAAGTATCAAGAACATCCTTACTGCGGATCGTGGAGCTAAATCTGAGGCACCTCAGAAGCAGACAAACGAGAGTTCCCAGTCCGGCATCACCCGTGGTGCCCGTTATTACGGAGGTAAGAGATCATGACAAATCAGAGTACAATTGACAAGCTTATTGAAATGCACATGACATCGATGGCCGATGCATTCCGTAACCAGATGCAGGATATCTCCATGAAGGAGATCCCTTTCGATGATCGGTTTGGGATGATCGTTGATATCGAATATACATCCCGTAAAAACAGCCGTTTGAAAAGACTGATTAAGAATGCAGAGTTCGAGCAGCCAGACGCAACGATTGCGGCAGTTGATTACGGTCATAACCGCAAAGTAAACCGCCACCTGATCGAACGGCTGGCAACTTGTGAGTACATCACAGAATACCGTAACATCTTCATTACCGGCGCAACAGGCAGTGGAAAAACATATCTGGCCTGTGCGTTTGGAATGGAGGCATGTAAGCGTTATTACAGCGTTAAGTACGTCCGTGTGCCAGATCTGCTCCTGGACTTACAAGAGGCCAGAGATGAAGGCCGCTTTAAAGATGCATTGAAAAAATACACCAATCCCACGCTTCTAATCCTGGATGAGTGGCTGCTCATGAGAGTTACTGAAAAAGACTCAGCCAATCTGCTTGAGCTTATTCATAAGCGTCGCAAGCACTCATCCACGATCTTCTGTTCCCAGTATCTTGAGGAAGACTGGTACCAAAAGCTTGGTGGTAAGGACAACCCTCTCACAGATGCCATCATGGATCGAATCTCATTCGATTCATACAAGATTCCGATTATGAGTCTTGACCCAGAAAAGGATATTTCCATGAGGGAGGTTTATGGACTGGATCCATCTCAGGCACAATAACATACAGGCGGCTTCGCCGCACATAGCAATAACCTAAAGCGGTTTCCGCCTATCCGGACAGGTGGTTTCCATTTTTCCGGACAGACGGCTTCGCCGCAACGGAATATTCA
>NZ_QWGL01000032.1 GCF_003435375.1 Clostridium sp. AM34-11AC
TTTCAGGGTTTTACATACTGTTCAGTTTTCAAGGAACTTTGCTTCGTTGTTGCTTTCGTTCTCAGCAGTAACTCATTTATTCTATCATACCGTTTCCGGTTTGTCAAGAACTTTTTAAAACTTTTTTCGAGCGATTAAGAAGTTTTCTTAATGACTCTTAATAAGTTTTGCCCTGTCGCTCAAGGCGAGTATTATAATATCAAATCCCAGACCGAAAGTCAACTGTTTTTTCCATTTTTTCCAAAGTTTTTTCTTTTGTGCGTGCAATATCTACATTTTGTTATTATCAATTCTTATAAATACAAAATATTGTTTTGAGATGCGTTTTTCCTCTCAGCCAGAACCATCTTCAGGTTCTGGCCGCTTTCCCGATCATCTTCTTATCGTCCGCCATCCATACAAATTCATCCCAAACAGTACGACACCGACTACAACAAAGCATCCATATATTACTCTCTCCGCTTTCGTTTTACTCTCCCTGATACAAAAAATCAGCCAGAGGACCCAGAAAATATCTGCCATAAACATCATACCGCTTCCCCTGACCATGGTCGCGAGAATGAACATGGCATTTACAAACGCCCGGCCGCGTTCTGATCTCATGAACTTTCGTATCTTCTCAGCCATCTACACCTCCCCTTCCGGTAATACCTGCAGTGCATCCTGCATCGTGATGAACACCGGATCATCGGTCCAACTGCCATTTTTGCGGTTCTGAGCCGCCGTCATAACCGGATATTGCAGAATGCTCTTCTGATGCGTATAGTTCAGCCAGGAATCGATCCACCAGTCCTTCTCTTTTTCCCTGATGCCATAAGATACATATCCACGGCACCGCTCCCCGCGCCATGGCATCGAGAACTCTGCGAAGATACTGCTCGTCTCCCGGCTCTCATAAAACGGCCAGCTCTGCCCCATATCATAAGTCTCGTTTTCCAGAGACGCGTAATCCGCGGCATAGGAAATTTCCTTCTTATTATAAAGGACCTGTCCGGTCAGCTCTCCTTCTTCGAGCCAGCCACCATTCCGTTCCCGGCATGCCGGATATAGCTGCAAAGCCTCTGTCCCGCGAAAGCCCGGATCTTCATTCCAAAGAAAATGATGGATGATCTTCCAGTGCCCTTCCTGCTCAAGTTCTACTGCAATTCCACTGAGTCTCAGTTCTTTATGAGGATACTCCCGCGAATACTGCGTGTAGCCTTCTGATCTTGTGACGATCTGCTCTCCGTCATTGATCGGATAATCCGTTTGCTGCAATCGTACCTGTCTGGCGTTCTTGCACGCTAAGAGATCTTCCTCCTTCAGATCATCCAGAATATCCTCCGGAAATCCAATCGAGACCAGATGCGTTTTTATCTCCTCGCATGCCGGATCCTGCGGTGCTTTCACCTCGTTCCATTTCATATGGTAGGAACCAAAGAATATGGTTCCGATTACAAGTCCTGCTACGGTTAGAACAACTGCCCCTGCCGCACACTTCCCGTTGGAGACACGCATCGGCGGTTCTTCCAATACATACCCTGCCTTTTCCAGATCTTCAGCGGTATGTTTTAACTCCACAAGAATTCCAATATATGTCGCAAGAACAGCGATTCCAATGATCCAGCCGCTGTCATTCATGTTCATAAGCAGTATAATGACTGCATACCAGATCACTAAATGGATCAGGATTTTGTTGTCCGCTTCCTTCTCACGCTTTTTCAGCTCTGTCTGCATGCCGCAGAAAAAGCAGGATGCTATGATCAGCGGCAATGCAAATGCCCATAAGAGCATGAATTGCCAAATATATGTATCATAAATTTGTCTTCTGTTGATAAAAGTTCCACTCACTATGGAAATCATTGTAATCACAACGTTGATCGCTGCCGCAGCATACCCCGCCTTAAACCATTTATCTTCCTGCTTCAATTTCCGTAATCCTGCAAATATCATAAGGATTCCTATGAACGGCAGAATATAATATAACAGAAGAAAATTCAGTTTGATCACGCAGAATCCCATCCCAACCAGAATATTCTCATACGTCTGCTGCCAGAGACTTGTCTTTTGATCCACCAGCTTATTTCCACCGTTTTCATTCTGGTCTATTGAGAGATGTCCAGCGTTTTCCTGCGGACTATCTTTCACACTCTGTTCCTCTGCACTCTCCCAAAACGACTCCTGCATCCAGATTCTGGTATCCATGTGATCCCTCCCTTTTATCTCAGTCGCGAAAACTCCCACCTCTTTCAGGTGGTATGTAACAGTAAATTTGTCTCGGTGGGCGTTAGGTCTCCGAACATCCGAAGTTTTTTCGTATCCACAACCGCCACAATCCAGTCCATATCATATTTCGACACGATCCAATCCTTCTATCTATAAATATACCATAACTTCTTCCGCTATCAATCCACCGCGCTCAGTTTTAAGAAAAATGTAATCTATGTGGCAATTTTATGGCATTCCGATTACATTCCTCTTACGTTTTCTTACACTTTGTTGCATCGTATTGTATTTTCTGATACTTTCTGATACTGTGAATTTAGCGAAAAGGAATATACCTTTTTATGTGACAGGAAATTCCTCAAACTTTTCTGTTACACATGAGAATTTTGCAACAAAAGTCAAGGTCCAGAAAGGAGTTTCTATGAATTTGAATCATCTGATCATCCCTATCACCATTGCAGTCATTCTGATTCTGATCCTTGTCCTCATCACATGTGGATACGTGAAAGCTCCGCCGGATCAGGCTTATATTATTTCCGGTCTTAAGCATGACGCAAAGATCCTCATCGGACGTTCCGGAATCCGGATCCCGTTCTTTGAACGGATGGACCGTTTATATCTCGGACAGATGACCGTCGATATCAAGACGGAACAGTCTGTTCCGACGAATGATTTCATTAATGTCAACGTGGACGCCGTTGCCAAGGTACGGATCACTCCGTCCCAGGAAGGGATCCGTCTGGCAGCAAAAAACTTCTTAAATAAGAAACCCGAGGATATCACCATGGATCTTCAGGATTCCCTCCAGGGAAACATGCGTGAGATCATCGGTACTCTCTCCTTAAAGGAGATCAACACCGACCGTGATTCTTTCTCTGATCAGGTTATGCTAAAGGCATCCAAGGACATGGATAAGCTGGGAATCGAGATCCTGTCCTGTAATATCCAGAATGTCACTGACGATAATGGATTGATCCGGGATCTTGGTGCCGACAATACCTCAAAGATCAAGAAGGACGCCGCGATCGCAAAAGCTCAGGCAGACCGCGATATCGCCATCGCCCAGGCAGAAGCGAACAAATCTGCCAACGATGCCCGCGTACTTGCGGAGACAGAGATCGCGGAGAAAAATAATGAGCTGGAGATCCGTAAGTCAGAGCTTCAGAAGCACTCCGACACGAAGAAAGCGGAAGCGGACGCTGCTTATGAAATCCAGAAGCAGGAACAGGAAAAAACGATCCAGACAGCTACCGTAAATGCCCAGATCGCAAAGGCAGAGCGCGAAGCAGAACTTCGGAAGCAGGAAGTTGCCGTTCAACAGCAGCAGTTAGACGCGGAAGTCAACAAGAAAGCCGATGCGGAGCGCTACAAGGTCGAGCAGGAAGCGGCTGCCATGCTTGCAAAACGTCAGCGTGAGGCGGAAGCCAGAAAATATGAGTTAGAAAAAGAGGCGGAAGCCATGCGTACAAAGGCAGATGCCGCAAGATATCAGGCGGAGCAGGAAGCCGCCGGAATCCGTGCCCGCGGTGAGGCAGAAGCGGCTGCGATCCAGGCAAAAGCCGTTGCTGAGGCGGAAGGTATGGAGAAAAAAGCGGAAGCTTACGCGAAGTACAATAACGCCGCTATCGTCGAGATGTTAGTTGGCATCATGCCGCAGATGGCCGCAGAGATCGCGAAGCCATTGTCCTCTATCGACAAGGTCAATATCTACGGAACCGGCGGTGTAAACGGCACAAACGGAAGCGGAGTCAGCGAGATCTCCGGAAATACAGCTGCTGTCATGCAGCAGGTGTTTGATACTATGTCTGAGGCCACCGGTGTGGATTTTAGGGATATCCTGAAAGCGCAAACGTATGACGCGAAGGTGAACCGGAATATTAATGTCAGCGGACTTACAATCCCGGCTGTACATAGTGAACAAACCGCAGTCCCCGCAGCCGCAGGATCTGAAACCGATACTTCCGTTTTAAGTTCCGGAACGGGTGATTCAGCAATGCCGTCCACATCGGCCGCAGAAACAGTTCCGGAGAATCATACACCGTAATTACATTTTATAGTCCCGCTCTTTACTCAACTTAGTAAGTGTTGACTTACAGACTGATTCCAATCGTCATACCCATACTCCCCCTACTTACCCCCCGGCAGTGCCTCTCACAGGACACTGCCGGGGGCTTTTAATATAGGACGATCCACACAGCCCCACACACAGAACCTGCTGCAAGCAGCTTGTTCGGACGCTCCATAAAATGAATGTGCTCTGGCACATTCCCGCGCCCCGCGCGGTCGCTTGCGACAATCTGCATCCTTGCGCGAGTGCATATCATTGGCACGTGAGTGCCTTTTTATATAACAGGGAATTCTTCGGAATTTCCTATTACTCAAAAAAAGACACCCGCTTCCAGTCATCTCTGACCAGAAGCAGGTGTCTCTATAAGGGAAACATAAAAAATTGTGAAGCTGTTATTACAGCACAACACCGTCTTTAAAGATGGAGATCTCGCGGAAGCCTTTCTCCTCAGCCTTTGTCTGTTTTCCGCCGGCAACCTCGATCACAAGCTGCAGAAGTCTCTTTGCAGCGTCATCGATGGTCTCACCGTCAGCGATCGGACCGGCATCGAAATCGATCCAGCCTTTCTTTCTCTCCGCAAGCTGGCTGTTTGTCGCCAGTTTTAAGGTCGGAGCCGGTGCACCGAACGGTGTTCCGCGACCTGTTGTGAACAGGATCATATGCGCTCCTGCAGCCGTCATGGCTGTTGCGGATACCAGGTCATTTCCCGGTCCGTAAAGCATATTAAGACCTTTTGTGACTACCGGATCACCATAGCCGATAACATCCATGATCGGAGCTGTACCGCCCTTCTGGACACATCCGCAGGATTTATCCTCAAGGGTAGTGATACCGCCCTGCTTGTTTCCTGGGCTCGGGTTGTCGTATACGACCTCGTGGTGGCTGATAAAGTAGTTCTTGAAGCCGTTGATCATGTTGACAGCTTTGTCGAATACTTCTTTATTGACACAGCGGTTCATTAAGAAGCCTTCCGCTCCGAACATCTCCGGAACCTCTGTAAGCACAGTAGAACCGCCTCTGGCTGCCATCATATCACTGAAACGTCCGACAGTCGGGTTTGCGGTGATGCCGGAAAGTCCGTCGGAACCTCCGCACTTCATGCCGACAACAAGCTCACTGACCGGGATCGGCTCTCTCTCAAACTGTGCCGCGTATGCGGAACATTCCTCGAGAAGCTTTCTTCCTGCCTCAAACTCATCATCCACTTCCTGACAGGTCAGGAATTTTACACGATCATGGTCGTAATCGCCAAGCTCTTCCAGGAACTGCTCGTGGGTCAGATTCTCACAGCCAAGTCCTAATACGAGAACTGCGGCTGCGTTCGGATGACGGACAAGGGCTGCAAGAAGCTTTCTTGTCTGTGCATGATCTGCGCCTGTCTGGCTGCAGCCGAACGGATGCGGGAATGTATAGAGTCCGTCAATGGTGCCTTTCACAAGATCCTGATTGTCGCGGACCATTTTCTTTGCGATATCATTGACACAGCCTACGGTCGGGATGATCCAGATCTCATTGCGGATCGCCGCGCGGCCGTCTTTTCTGCGGAAGCCCATAAAGGTCTCCGGCTCAACTTTTTCCGGGAAGTCGAGGGCCGGAGTATAGGTATACTCCATCTCTCCTTCCAGATTTGTCTTCACATTGTGGGTGTGCATCCATGCACCGGCCTCTGCATCTGCTGTCGCGTGACCGATGGCAAAGCCGTATTTGATGATATTCTCACCGTTTTTGATCGGTTTTAACGCAATCTTGTGGCCCTGTGGGATGTCCTCAAGCGCTGTGACTGTGATACCGCCTGCAGTGACCTCCTCACCCTTTTTGATCGGGTGAAGAGCGACCGCAACGTTATCCAGTCTGGAAATCTGAATTACTTTCATATGTTAATTAAAGGCAGCTTGCAAATGCAGCCTTTGCTCCTTCCGTGCGAATCTTCTTAAGGTCAGCGACAACTTTCTCCTCAAGACCAGCAATCTTTGTGAGATCCTGATCCCACATCTTCTCGTTTGTGAGAACTGCGTTTACAAGAGCCTCTGCGGAGTCATCCTTGTGCGCATAGTAGAACTCAAGTGCCCATCTGTCATCGCTTACGGTGTACTCGTTGCCGGCCGGACGCTTGCAAACAAGACCTGCGTCTGTCAGAGCCTGGATGTCATTGCTGTAGAATGCGATATAAGCCGCTAAGGACATGGTCAGGCACTCCGGAAGCTTACCTGTCTCTTTGATGTACTCAAGGAAGGACGGCATATTTCTTGCTTTCCACTTAGATGTGGAGTTTAAGGAAATGCTCATTAACTCATGGTCAACGAACGGGTTGTTGAAACGATCCTGTACTGCGGACGCGAACTGCATTAAGTCGTTCTTGTCAAGCGGGAGTGTCGGGATAACCTCATCGTAGAGCATCTTGTTCATGAAGCCCTTGATGACCTCGTCATGCATGCAGTCACGAACGATATTCTCTCCTGCAAGGTAAGCGCCGAGGACGAAACCTGTGTGCGCACCGTTTAAGATTCTAACCTTTCTCTTCTTATACGGGCTCATATCCGGTGTTACGAATACTTTGTCAAGAAGACCTGCTTTCTTGAACGGAAGAATGTCGTTTAATTTCTCATCGCCCTCGATGACCCAGACGCCGAATACCTCGCCGACATCTGTAAGCGGGTCAGCGTAGCCGTTCTTCTGCTCAAGCTCAGCAACTTCGTTTGCGTCTTTGATACGGCCCGGAACGATACGGTCTACTAAGGAACCGCAGAATGTGCAGTCTTCATTTACGTACTTCTTGAATCCGTCCTCAAGTCCCCACTGCTCGATGTACTGGTTTACGCACTTTAAGAGCTCTTTACCGTTGTTGTCGATCAGCTCGCAGGCAAGCATGATGATACCTTTCTTTCCTGCTTTGTAACGATGATAAAGAACCTGAGTTAATTTTGCCGGGAAGCTGGACGGCGGGCAGTCATCCTGCTTACAGGACGGATCGTACTGGATACCGGCCTCTGTTGTGTTGGAAACGATGATCTCAAGGTCGTCGCTTGCCGCAACTGCCATCATCTTCTCGTAGTCTTCTTTTTCATAGGGATTTAAGCAGCGGTTTACGCTGGAGATCACTCTCTTAGCGTCTACCTTCTGTCCGTTCTCGCTTCCGCGGAGGTACAGAGTATAGAGACCTTCCTGCTCGTTGATCATCTTTGCGAGACCCGGGGCGATCGGCTGTACCAGACAGCATTTTCCGTTCCAGCCTGCTTTTTCATTTGCAAGATCAAACCAGTAATCTACGAAAGCACGAAGGAAGTTTCCCTCACCGAACTGAAGAACCTTCTCAGGTGCATCCTTTAATACATATCCATCATAACCAGATTTTTTGAGAACATCATAATTTAAGCGTTCCATAACTCTTATAATCCTTTCTATATTATTTATAATGTATTGGGGTAATATTCCTTATATCATGCAAGGAACTATCCATCTTATTGAAAACTATATAATTTAATCGAAAGCTGTTGTTTACCACATATTTCCGTCTTCATCAAACGGCATCTCTTCAGGCTCGGACTCAATCGTCATTCCCGGAATATGATGAGCCTCTTCCCAGTAAGATTCAGACAGCCAGATATGATCAATATGAAGGCTATTATGAATTCTGACAACACGCGGATTCTTTTTATCGATCTCATTGCAGCTTCTGATGCATACCTGAATGCATTCTTTATCGCTTTCCATAACAATCGGAATACGAACGCCTCCAAGGACAGTACATGTGATTGCATTCGGGTACATGGAAGCAAGGTCAAGCTGATCAAATACACGTTTGGTCGTTGCACTGGAATATCCAAGTCCTATTCCGTTTCCGTGAGTTTCCGGACTCAGATCAAGTACAGCAACACGCTGGGCATCAATTCCACCCGTTGCATACGGAGTGCAGAACGTACCTGTAATATTCGGATCCATGCCATCACCGCTGAAATTCTTGCCGATCTGGTCCACAATCAGCACATCACATGAATCCACAAGGATTCTTGGCATCAGATCTGCTGACTCCTGTAAAAGTCCTGGCTCTAACGCTTCAATATCTTCAGCGGCAACAGCAACAATCTTACAGGTCTCATCATATGCATTTTCAATTGTCGGAACAGCAAACAGGATCGGAGCATTCTTGATGATGCATTTTCCAAACAAAGGAACATTCTTGCCCATATTCTTGAATCCTGCCTCGTGGCAGACCTCTGCTCCATACTGTTTTCCAAGTCCAATTGCCATCATCTTCATCATACCACTCTGGTACGGGCCACGAAATGCTGTATGCGGTTTAATTCTGCACCCTAAAATAATTCCATCTGCTTCTGCCGCATTTTTATCAATATAGACATCTCCGCCTTCGTCATTTACACCGATTTTCTTTACTTCCATGGATGAAATGATTGGGCAGCCAATGTATTCTTCTGTAATTCCATAACCAGTAAGAATCGCCTTCTGTCCTTCTGCAGTTGCGCCACCATGGCTTCCCATGGCCGGTACTACAAACGGATGTGCGCCTCTGGATTTTACAAAATCCGCAATGCACTTTGTTGTCAGGGCATTATTAGCGATACCTCTTGAACCGGCGGTGATTGCAATACGCATTCCCGGCTTTACACGGGAAGCAAATTTCTCTTGGTTGAGTAAATTTTCAATGATTTCTGGGATCTCTTCCGGTTCGATCTTTGGACGCGGAAAAGTCTGTTTTACGCGGAACATTTTAGGAACGTAGGTATCCTTTACCATGTCTGCCACAAACTGTCTTTCTCTCATAACGGATTCCTTTCTTTGTGAAGTTCAAGCAAATTTGCGTACGGGATATATCCCGTACGCAAAAGTTCATTTTAATACGATTAGTAAATCAGGTCAACCAGGAATGTTGTAAGCGGCGGGAAGTATGTAAGTACCAGCATATCGATCAGGAATAACAGGTAGAACGGTTTTGCTTCCTTGATGAAGTCCTTTGTACGGCAACCTGTAACGCCACAGGTTACAAACATCAAAGTTCCCATAGGCGGTGTAAAAGCACCAATCGTACAGTTGAAAATATAAACCATTGCAAAGTGTACCGGATCGATACCAAACGCAACAGCTACCGGGTGTAAAAGAGGAGCAAGTACAATCATGGAGGCATTACCCTCGATAAACATTCCTACAACAATCAGGAATACGTTACAAATCAGAAGGAATATAAACTTATTAGAAATCGCGCTTGTCATCCAGCTTGCAAGGGTCTGCGGAATCTGCTCCTTTGTGAGGATCCAGGAGAAGCAGGATGCAGCCGCTACGATCAGCATAATGGAGGATGTTGTCGTAACTGTTTCCTTGCAGCCCTTAACGAAATCAGAAACCTTCATCTCATGATAAAGGATACCAAGTATCAATGCGTAAACAATTGCGACCGTACCGGCCTCAGTTGCAGTAAATACGCCAATACGAACACCGCCAATGATGATAATTGGAAGAAGCAACGGTAAGATAGCTGGTTTGATTGCTGCCCATTTCTCGCTTACCGGAATCTTGGTTGTACGATGCGGCATATATCCGCGTTTCTTTGAAACGAAACGCGTAAAGATCATTAACGTAACGCTCAGAACGATACCCGGTCCAATTCCAGCGACGAAAAGTTTTCCGACAGAAATGTTACAGATACATGCATAAATGATAAGTCCGGTTCCCGGCGGGATTAACGGAACGATCATTCCGGAGGCTGCGGTGATTACCGTGGAGAACGGTTTTGAATATCCCTCTGCTTCCATGGACGGAACGAGCATTTTACATTCCATAGCTGCATCTGCCAGAGAGGATCCGGATAAACCGCCCATAAGTGTGGATAACAGAACGTTAACCTGTGCAAGTCCACCATACCAACGAGAAGTTAAAACATTACAGCACTCCATGATTCTTCTCGTAACGCCTGTATAGTTCATAAATACACCGGCCATAACGAAGAACGGAATTGCCAAAAGGGACAGTCCCTGTGATCCTGCCAGTACCTGCTGTGCAAATACCATGGAATTCACATTCGGGCTTCCAATGAAATAAATTACCGAAGCGGCGAGAACCGAAATATATACCGGAACTTTTAAAAACAGCAGAACCAGAAGGGCAATTGCTGCAATAACAATAACGTGATTCATTATTTCTTTTTCGCCTCCTCGAATTCTTCTTCTGAGATCGATTCAATGACTTCTTTTTCAGAGTAGCCAAAGAAATTAACGATTACAAAGTTGTAAAGCTGCCATATGCAGGAAATCGGTGTAAGGCAGTAGATCAGCTGATAAGATAAATGAAGAACTGCTGTCTTACGTCCAGTTGCCGCAAACATATTGATATAATCAATACTTGTCTTCGCTAAGAATAATAAAGTACCAATGCTGACCAGAAGAATGAAAACATTCAGGATCTTCTGTACCATCTTCGGAAACATTTCATAGAAGATCTCGATAGCCGCATGGTTAGCAGTACGATATGCCGCACCGGCAGCGCCAAAAATAACCCATACGATCAAGGCGGCCTGCACTTCCTCGATCCAGCCGAACGGGCGGCCCACAACATAGCGGGCAATTACCCCAGAGAATGTCAATGCCACAAGAAGCACCATTGCTGCAGATGCGATTACAACATCAATGTTCAGCAGCATGACTTTCCAGTTCTTTTTGTTTTCCATGTTTTACCTCCCAGCCGACATATAAAAGCGGGGATCGGGAGCAATCCCCGTCCCCCGCTCGTTTGCTGACTGTTTTATGAAACTATTAGTTTGCCTTTGCTGCTGCTTTTACTGTGTCATACAGTCCATCACTCCAGCCAAGCTTCGCTGTATCGTTCTGGTAGAAGTACTGTCCAGCCTCGATCCATGCGGCTTTCTGCTCGTCTGTAAGCTCTGTAACAGTTACGCCAGCTTCCTCAAGCTTCTTTAAAGCATCTTCAGTCGCGTCATCCTGAAGCTCGTTGTTGTAGAGACCAGCCTCATCTGCGCATTCAGAAAGGATCTGTTTCTGCTCATCTGTAAGTGTGTTGTAGAAGGACTCACCACAGATCCACATAGATGTTGCAAGGATGTGTCCATCACGAACTACATATTTTGCAACTTCCTGGAAGGAACGGTTTGCAAGAGAAACAACCGGGTTCTCAACTGCATCGATCGTGCCAGCCTGAAGGGCCTGATATACATCACCCATATCCATACCTACAGAAGCTGCACCGAGGTCATTGAAGGATGTGATGGATAAGTCATTGGAAGAAACGCGAAGCTTTAAGCCCTTAAGATCTTCCGGAGTTGTGATCTGCTTGGTGGACATAATGTCACGGGAACCGTAGATCCAGTTGGAGGACAGAACACGGATACCGCCCTTAGATGCAAGCTGATCACAAAGATCCTTATACCAGTCAGAGTCGATAACTGCCCACTCTTCATCCCAGTTGTCAAACATGAACGGTGCATAGAAAATACCAAAATCCGGTACACCATAATCTGCAAGGAATGCGCCATCAGCAACTGTGATCGTATTCTCACCCATGACCATCTGGTCGATAAGATCTGTCTTTTTACCTAATGCAGAGTTCGGGAAAAGCTTTAACTCAATGGAGCCATTCGATTTCTCCTCAACTAATTCTTTCCACTTTTCAACTGCTTTTGCTGCCGGCTCTGTTGTAGCGTTCTCATAACCAACGTTAATTACAACTGTACCTTCCGGAGCTGCTGCGTCTGCTGCTGCGGTTGTTGCGTCTGCTGCTGCGGTTGTTGTTTCAGCTGCTGCTGTTGTCTCCGTTTTGGAAGAACTGCTTCCACATGCGGTAAGTGTTGTTGCTACCATAGCTCCTGCCATGGTTAATGCCATAACCTTTCTTAACTTCATAATTTTCCCTCCGTAATTTAATTACTTTTATTTATTCTCCCGTCCGATCCCCATCAGCCAGAAGAATCCTTCACCCCTTTTAGGGGAAAGTTTCGAAGCTTTTATGTTTTGGTCATTCAGCACATATCTCAAAATATACTTTGTTGTATCTTCTGTTGTATACAACAGATTATAATACTTTTTAAATTTTTGTCAATAAGTCTTGCGAAATTCGTTCTAAATTAGTCTATTTTAACAAATACAATCATTTTGCCTTGTGCAAAACGCCAATTGACATTCTTTATTGTTTAAAGTTTTATTTTTGTTAAATAAATATCTGAAAAACCGCCTTATTTTGCAATAAGTTGATACAACCATTGCAATAAGACGGTTTTTCTTCACCATGCGAAAACTCAGAATTTTACACGGCAATGTATTTATTTAATAGAACAGATTTACAAGGAATGTGGTAAACGGCTCGACCCAGGTAAGGAGCATCAGGTTGATAATAAGCAGAATGTAGAACGGTACTGCTTCTTTGATGAATGCCGCGGTCTTACACTTTGTAATAGAGCAGGTTACGAACATCAGGGTTCCCATAGGCGGTGATAATGCGCCGATGGCGTTATTGAAGATGTAGATCATTGCGAACTGGATCTCGTTGATTCCGTACTGTGCAGCGATCGGCGCAAGAAGCGGAACCAGAATGATCATGGAAGCGTTACCTTCGATGAACATACCTACGATCAGTAAGAAGATATTTACAACGATCAGGAATACATATTTGCTGTGGATGTTTGCAAGCATCCATGCTGTCAGCGCCTGCGGGATTCTCTCTTTTGTGAGGATCCAGGAGAATACGGACGCAGCGGATACGATGAGCATGATGGAAGCTGTCGTGCAGACAGTCTCCTTTAAGCCCTGGATCATATCCTTGATGTGCATCTCATGGTAGATAAAACCAAGGAATGCAGCGTAGAGGATCGCTACAGCTCCGGCCTCGGTAGCCGTGAAGATACCGATACGGATACCACCGATGATGATGATCGGAAGAAGCAGCGGCAGAATCGCCGGTTTTAAAGCAGTCCAGAATTTGGACCAGGTTAATTTTTCTGTTGTTAAAAGACCATAGCCACGTTTCTTGGAGATCACTCCTACAAGGATCATCATGGAAACGCAGAGAAGACCTCCGACACCGAAACCGGAAATAAACAGTTTACCGATGGAAACGTTCGCGATACATCCGTAAAGGATCATTGCGATTCCCGGCGGGATCAGCGGTGTGATCATGGAGGAAGCGGCTGTTACAACACTGGAAAACTCCAGAGAGAAGCCCTTCTTTGTCATCTCCGGAACCATCATTTTGGACTCCATCGCTGCATCGGCGATGTTGGATCCGGAAAGTCCGCCCATAACGGTGGATAAAAGTACGTTTACCTGTGCGAGACCGCCAGGAAGACGTCCTGTTACAACCTCACAGAAATCCATGATCCTCTTTGTAACACCGGTGTAGTTCATGAAGATACCGGCACAAACGAAGAACGGGATCGCCATAAGGGAAATTTTCTCAGTACCAATGATTGCCTGCTGGGCAAAGATAACGGTATTGATTCCCGGGTTCATAACGAAGTAAACCATGGAACCGCCGAGGACGGCAATAAATACCGGAACCTTGAAGAAAAGAAGGACCAGCATCACAATTGCAGATAACATTAACACATTACTCATTGCTGCTTGCTGCCTCCTTTGCCTCAGATTTTACGCCGTGGAACAGGGCGTAGAAATAGCTGATGATCATATCAAAATAGGATACGATCGCGATACCGTATACCCAGGAATACGGAATTTTTAACATACTGGTGGAACGTCCGCTCTTTACGAACACCTGGATGAAACCGATACTCTGCATGAACAGATATCCGATTACGACTACAACTACGATGGAAATCAGGATTTCCATGATCTTCTGCATGCTCTTCGGCATCAGGTCGACGATCATCTCGATCGCAACATGGTTGCCGGAGCGGAATGCTGCACCTGCGCCTGCAAATACGATCCAGACCATACATGAGGTCTGAACCTCCTCAAGCCATGTAAATGGCGCGTTGAAGATATATCTCCATACAACGCCGAGGAATGTCAGGACGATCAGGATCGCAAGAATAATGGAAGCGACAACGATGTCAATGTTCATCAGGATCGCTGAAGCTTTATTTTCTTTCTTCTCCATAGATTTTCAGACTCCTATCAGGGAAACTGCCCCGGCGGACAGATCCGCCGGGAACAGTTACTTTATGCATTTACTGCAAAATGGATTATTCAGCACCCATAGCCTTTTTAACTGTGTCATAGAGGCCATCGCTCCAGCCAAAGTCAGCCCCCATCTCATAGAACGGCTGTGCTTTCTCCTTGAATCCGGCAAGAACTTCCTCGGACGGCTCAACAACAGTTACGCCTTCGTCTTTCATCTTCTGAAGGTACTCAGCGTCAGCAGCCTGCTGTACTTCGTTGTTGTACTCACCAGCTTCTTCTGCTGTCTCAAGTAACCATGTCTGCTGCTCTTCCGGAAGGCTGTTGAACCAGTCAGCGGATACAACCCATGTTGTGAAGTTCTTTACATGTCCGTCAAGGATTAAGTATTTAGCAACCTCGTGAAGCTTTCTGCCGTACAGAGTTGCAAGCGGGTTCTCAGCACCGTCGATGGTCTTTGTCTGAAGAGCCTGATAAACATCTCCAAGTGCCATACCTGTGGATGTTGCGCCAAGTACATCGAAGCCCTTGGACTGGATCTCGTTGGACGGAACACGGATCTTTAATCCCTTTAAGTCATCAACTGTGTTGACCGGAACGTTTGTAAGAGTATGTCTCTCACCGTAGATCCAGTTGGAAGCGATGATCTTTAAGCCTTTTTCTTCAAGCTTGCCACACTGCTCTTTGTACCAGTCGGAATCAACCAGTTTCCAAACCTGATCCCAGGAATCGAACAGGAACGGTCCGAATACGATACCGAAATCCGGTACACCGTAGTCAGCATAGAAAGCACCATCTGCAAGTGTGCAGACATTCTCGCCGAGAAGCATGGAGTCGATTAAGGAAGACTTATCACCAAGCTGGGAATCCGGGTAGATCTCGATTGCCATCTTGCCGCCGGATTTCTCTTTGATGATCTCCTGAGCTTTCTCCCAGCCCTGTCCAACCGGCTCGGAAATGGAGTTCTCGAAAGCGACCTGAAGAACTGTCTCAGCATCGGAAGAACCGTTATCTGCTGCTGCAGCTGCTGTAGTATCTGCTGCTGCGGCTGCTGTTGTCTCAGCTGCCTTTGTTGTCTCTGTTGTGGAAGAGCTGCTTCCGCAAGCGGTAAGTGTTGTTGCTGCCATAGCACCTGCCATGGTTAATGCCATAACTTTTTTGAGTTTCATAATGTTTCCCTCCGTAATGTATTAAACATTTATTTAAGCCTTCCGTCTGATCCCCACCAGCCGGAAGGCTCTCTCACCCCGTTGCGCGGGGAAAGGTTCTAATTTTAATGGTGTCTGAAAAGTGAATTCATTTTACCACTATTTTAGCAAACATTCCATATTATTTGGAAATCTTGGAAAAATCAAATACAACCTTTAACATATCGCCCGGGTTGTGCGCAAAGTCATCGAATGCCTTTGCAGCATCATCAAACGCATATGTATTTGTGATGATCTTGTGGAGCGGTGCCTTGCCTGCGTTCACGATATCGATCAGCTCTAAGAAGTCCTTCTTTAATGCGTTTCTGGAACCGAATACATTTAATTCCTTCTTCTGGATCAGTGTGAAGTTGAAGTCAAGGTTCTTCTTGCCGACTCCGATCAGAACCATGCGGCCACCGAAGCAGCAGGCATCGATACAGTTCTGGAATGTGGACGGAAGACCAACAGCCTCGATCGTCACATCAAAACCGTTGCCGTTTGTGATCTCAGCAACACCTTTCTCGAAGTTTTCTGGAGAATCATTTAATAAGGTTCCGTCAACACCGAAGTCCTTTGCCATCTCAAGCTTACCTGCGGATACATCGGAGATGTAAACGGTAGCGCCCTTCGCTTTTGCTGCGATCGCTGCGAGAACACCGATCGTACCGGCGCCGACTACAAGGACTTTGTCTCCCTCTTTTACGTTTGCACGGCTCACACCATGGTAGCTGATGCAGAACGGCTCGATTGCTGCAAGTGTCTTTGCGTCCATTCCCTTACCGTCATACACACGCTCGATCGGCATTGTGATGTACTCCTGGAAAGCACCGTCTCTCTGACATCCCATGGTCTGGTTGTCCATACATGCGTTTACGATTCCGTGCTCGCAGGAATAGCAGTGTCCGCAGTTGAAGTACGGGTTGCAGGTTACGATCATTCCCGGCTTGATGCCATACGCGTTGTTCTCATCTGCCTCGATAACCTCAGCGGAGAACTCGTGGCCCGGGATTCTCGGGTAATCAAAATATGCGAATGTTCCACGGTAGGAACCAAGATCGCTTCCGCAGATTCCACCATAAAGGATCTTTAATAAAACTTCTCCTTCTTTTCTTACCGGCATCTCTACATCTTTAATAGAAACCTGACCCGGTGCGTCAATATACATTGCTTTCATCGTTGTTTCCTCCTTAATTTTACGATTTTACCAGCTGTATAGTTTTCTCAAAATCATAGTTGTTGTATTCTTTGTTGTATACAACAGATTATAATACTTTTCACGTTGCTGTCAATAATTGTTAAGAAAGTTATATGTGATTTGTCCATTTCAACAAAATCCAGATTCCAGACTTGTGCAAATTGCCAGTTGACTATTTCGGGAATTTTGATTTTCCTTTCTTGAAATGTGCCTTGTTTTATGATAATATGAATACATTGCATTCAGAATCCGGTGTTCGAAAACCTGACGGGTCTGTTGCTGCCACTCTATCTCACGGAAACAGGAGTCCATTATGCCTAAAATAAATCTGAAAACCCTTGCATACAATACAATCCGAAATAAAATCGTGACTTGTCAGTATGCGCCGGGTACTTTTTTGAATGAAGAACAGTTGACAACAGAGCTCTCCTTAAGCCGGACGCCTGTCCGCGATGCCTTGGGACGTCTCGAACAGGAAGGTCTTTTGGAAATCCGCCCGAAATGCGGAATTCTCGTTCGTCCTCTGACATTAAATGACATTGATATGACCTTTGAAGTCCGAATGCTGTATGAGCCATACATCCTGACCCATTATGGTGTAAATCTTTCAGTTTCCAAACTGAAAGAATTCTATGAGATCTTTCAAAAATGGGATCCCGAAAAAGAACTATATCGTGACAAAGATTTCTTCTACGACCTCGATTACCGTTTTCACGCGTTCCTCATGTCCGCCTGCCCGAATGAATTTATCAACAGAAGCTACGATACGATCCAGACACAGAATGAGCGTTTCCGATATATGACTGGAAATGTTTCGAATTTCCGCCTGGAGGCGACCTTCAAGGAGCACACGGCGATCGTGGAACCATGTCTGGAGGGTGACTGGGAAAAGGCCGCGGAGCGGCTCATCTACCACCTGGAACGTTCAAAAGCTTCCGCGTTCCGTCTCGTCGCTGATTCCGAGGTAAGCAGCCTTGCACATCGTATGACCCTTTAAACACTCAAAACCACAAAATCCGGATCTGTTATCTTCTGAGAAACCAGATCCGGATTTTTTATTCTTTCAAATTTGCTATGATAACAACTGTTTTATTGTCCGTATGTCGTGTAAACAGTGTAAATTTTCTTTAATACATTTTACTTAATTATAATTAACTAATTTATGATTAAGTAAAATGTAAATGACTTTTTTGTATTTGACGATGAGCATATTATCGGCTATAATTAAGATATAACCATTCAGTCTTTTGCCTGTTTGTACTCTGATCACATGTTCAACAGCCGGAGGTGAAATCATGTTCATTGGAAGAGAAAGAGAGCTGTCCTCTCTTGAAAAACTATATCGATCGGATAAATTTGAATTTGCAGTTGTCTACGGACGACGCCGGGTTGGAAAAACCGCATTGCTCAGCCATTTTATTAAAGATAAAAATTCTATTTATTTTATGGGAATTGAAAGCAACGCAAAGCAGAACCTTGAAAACTTTAGCAGAAGTATTCTGGAATCAGACAGTCGTAATCCTGCTGAATCTGTCTTTCTTACCTTCCAGTCAGCATTAGAGTATGTTTTTAGACGTTCAGAACAGGAACGGATCATCCTTGTTATTGATGAATATCCTTATGTTGCACGATCATCAAAAAGCTTTTCTTCTGTACTCCAGCTGTTAATCGACCAATATAAAGATCGCTCAAAACTCATGCTGATCCTTTGCGGTTCCTCCATGTCTTATATGGAGGATCATGTGCTGGCATATAAAGCCCCCCTGTACGGGCGGCGAACCGCACAGTTTAAGATCTTACCCTTTAACTTTTTTGAAACATGCCGCTATTTCAGAAATTTTTCTCCATCTGACTGTGCCCTGATTTACGGGATTGCCGGTGGAACCCCGCAATATCTTCTTCAGATGGATGATTCCATGAGTGTTGATGAAAACATAAAAAATACATTTTTAAATTCATCCTCCGCCCTCTTCGAGGAACCTGAAAATCTTCTCAAACAGGAAGTACGCGAACCATCGCTATATAACGCAATTATCTCAGCGATTGCTTCCGGAGCTTCCAAGCTATCGGAAATCAGCACAAAAGTCGGCGAAAACAGCAGCACCTGTACTGCTTATTTAAAAAATCTGATCTCTCTGGGACTAATTCGCCGCGAAACACCTTACGGGGAAAAGAACTCCAAAAAAACAATTTACACGGTTGAGGACAACATGTTCCGCTTCTGGTACCGGTTTATTCCTGATAATGCCTCCCTGATCGTCCGCGGCGCATCTGATCTGGCCTATCAGAGGATCAGACCTCAGCTTTCCGACTATATGGGAAAAATCTTTGAAGATATCTGCACCCAATATTTATGGCAGCTGCTCTTAAATGGAAAATCTCCTGTTTTCTTCAAGGAGCTTGGGCGTTGGTGGGGAACTGATCCAGCCACACATGCGCAAACAGAAATCGACATCATGGGAGAGCAGGACAAGAATACAGCCTTGTTTTGCGAATGCAAATGGACAAACGATCTCGTTGATTCCGGTGTCCTCGAGCTCCTTGTCCATCGAAGCCAGCTTTTCCACTACAACTCCACACATCTGTTTCTGTTTTCGAAAAACGGTTTTACAAGTGGATGTACGGAAATGGCCGAAAAACTCGGAAACGTGACTCTCGTCTCCTATTCAGATATCTATGGCAGTTGTCAATAGGCGAATCACCCCCCATTTTTTATAGAATGTGCCTTTTTGTAACAGGGAATTTCACAGAATTCCCTGTTACGCAAGAATAAAGGGAGATCCGTTATCCTTCGGATCTCCCTTTGATATTCCTTATAATCTCGTCCCGATCAATTCCGTCAGCTCCTCCAGTGTCGCAACCGAATTGATCTCATTTCTTAATGCCGCAGAATTCGGATACCCGGCGGTATACCAGGCGACGTGCTTCCGCATCTCCCGCATTCCCGCGAGCTCGCCTTTAAACTCCATCATCATCTGGCCATGGCGCAGGATCATGGCTTTCAGCTCCTCCACGGAAGGTCTCGGGAGAAGCTCGCCCGTTTCGAGATAGTGGGTGATCTGCTTAAAGATCCACGGATTTCCCTTCGCACCCCGGGCCACCATGATCCCGTCACAGCCCGTCTCCTCCACAAGGCGCTTCGCATCCTGCGGTGTAAAGACATCTCCGTTTCCGATTACCGGGATCTTCACAGCTTTTTTGACCTCGCGGATGATATTCCAGTCAGCTTTTCCAGAGTAATACTGCTCTCTCGTTCTACCATGGACAGCCACCGCCGCCACACCGGCACTCTCGGCGATCTTTGCGATCTCCACGGCGTTGATGCAGGTATCGTCAAAGCCCTTGCGGAATTTCACAGTCACCGGCTTTTTCACCGCTTTCACGAGTTTCGTGAGGATTTCCTCCACCAGCTTCGGATTTCTCATAAGGGCAGAGCCTTCACCATTCTTAACGATCTTCGGCACCGGGCAGCCCATGTTGATATCGAAAATATCGTATGGACCATCCTCCAGGCTCGCCGCGATATCCGCTACAATATCCGGATCAGAGCCAAAAAGCTGCAGGGACACGGGACGCTCCCGCTCATCCACCTTTAAGAGCTCCTGAGTATTTTTATTCTTGTAGAGGATCGCCTTCGCGCTCACCATCTCCATGCACACCAGACCTGCTCCCTGCTCCCTGCAGAGGATCCGGTACGGCATGTCCGTCACGCCCGCCATCGGGGCGAGGATCACATTGTTTTCAAGTTCCACATTTCCGATTTTTAACGTCATTGAATCAAAACTCCCTCTGCGTTTACGTACCGTCCGTCCGGCGCATAAGCGTTGGTTAACATGTCTCCGTCTGGTTTCTGGAAGTAATACCAGCTGCCCTGAGAGTTGACCCATCCGTATGCCATCGTTCCGTCCGTGTTCAGGAAATAATATTTTCCTTCTTTCAAGAGCCAGCCCGTCTGCATAGCTCCTTTGCTGTTTAAATAGTACCAGTTTCCATTGACATTCTGCCAGCCGGTCTGCATGATTCCATACATATCCAACAGATATGTCTTTCCATCTACATAGCCCCACTGACTCGAGACCGGATTTCCGTCCGGCTTATATAAGGCCCATTTCCCGTCAGCCCGCTGTCTCCAGCTGCCGCCGCGGTAGGTATTGTGGATGTAGATCGTGCTGTTTTCTGTTTTTGCGTACTGCTGTGCCGCCTCGTTTCCCGGGCCTTTCGAGTACACGTAATCTTTCTCGCTGTCGAGTCCGCCGCCCGGATTGGAACCGGACGCTCCGGGGCCGACATTGGAAGTCCAGCCGTTGTTGTAGGCCGGGTTGTTTTCCGGCTGCTCCTGATAATATATGATATCGTGATCCTCCATGCCCGGACCAATGTTGAAAGCATAGGCAGTCATCCCTGCTGTTCCGGAGTCTGTAAGACTCAAAAGTACAGCACCTCCAATTCCGATCGCTGCCGCCATCATCGTTTTCCTCGCTTTTCCCTTATAAACATATCCCGCACAGATGCTTATTTTGTTTCGTATGCATTTCCAGCCTGCTCTTCTCATATCGTTTCCTCCGATACCGGTGTTATTCTCCCTCTTTTTCCAGCTGGTCTTCCAGCTTGCCGCCGAGAAATACCACACGGTAGAATAACTCCAGAGATTCTAAAAGTTCCTTCTTTTCTCTCTGGTACTGGCGGATCTTAAGACCACTTCCGATCTCATCGAAGAGATAATCCTGATCCTCCGCTTCCACACGGAACTCGAGGTTTCCTTCCGGGGTGAATTCGAGGAAGAGGATGCCGCCCACATCCTCAGTAAAGAGGACGCACATGATCTGAAGTTCCTTTTTGATGTTTTCCGGAAGAAGTTTGAATTTTTCGTTGAAGTAATATTTCTGCTGGTATGAGTTTGCGCCGCAGAGGATAATGTTTTCCTGTTTATTGTTGTTTTCTGCCATGATATATGTTTGCTCCGTTTCCTGTCATATAGTGTGATTGTAACTGTTCAGTAGGTCTGCGCATTTACTACGCTGACCGTAAGAAAACTTAGAATAGATAGCAAAAATCTTATCGGCACAGCCGATTTGGAATGGATTTTTGCGCGTAACTGTGAGGGCAAATGTTTTTGACCCCAACATCATTTTATATAACCTGTCCATGGTTTTAGCATTTTTGAAGCTTAACTGCTTTAGAAGAAATTACAGGTATCTCAAAATATCAGATATTGAATCGATATGGTAATCCGCCTTACTCTGGTCGAATCCGAACCGGTCATCCTTCAAACCGGCGATTGACATTCCGGCGCGGTATGCCGCCTCGATGCCCACGGTAGAATCCTCCACGACAAAGCACTCGTCCTCACGGATTCCCAGAGTATCCGCTGTATAGTGGTAGATCTCCGGATTCGGTTTGCTCTGTTTAAACTGCTTTCCACTGACGATCAGGTCAAATTCCGGGCGCATGCCCACCTCCTCCACGATCCTCGAGATCAGCTTCGGACCTGTGGAGGATACCAGCGCGACTGTATAGCCGCGGCGCTTTAATTCCTGCACTGTGGTCTTCATCTCCGGGCGGAAGATCTTCCGATAATCGATCCGGCTGTAAATGTCTCTTTCGGCCCACTCTTTGATCAGTGTTTCCCAGGTCTCACCGTTATTCACGGCCCGTTCCATCACAGTCCAGCTATCCTGTCTGCTGCGGCCTACCATTGGGGTGATGTCTTCCATTGTCACCGCCGGGTTCTTTTCTTTTGCGAACTCCAGCAGGTATTTCATATATACAAATTCACTGTCTACCATAACGCCGTCCATGTCAAAGAGGACGGCCCTGATCGGGCGTGTGATCTTCATGTAAATTCCTTTCCGGCAAACCTCGCGCGGACGCCTGCGGCAATCCATATCTTCACGCGGGTGTGCATGATTGGTATGTAGTGCCTTTTTCATCAGCCGGAAGCTCCATCAAAATTTCCGGTTAACGGAAAAAGGCGGCTTAAGGATAAGCCGCCTATATTCTATCGTATTTCCCTCTATTTTGCAAGAATCCCGCGCATTTTCAGGTAGTCTACCACGCACTCCACCATATCATCGTAGGAAAGTTTCGTGGTGTTGATCATCAGATCGTAGTTCTCAAGATTCTCCCAGCTCTTTCCGGTATAGTAGCGGTAATAGTCGCGGCGCTCCCGGTCGATCCGCTTAATATTCTTTAAGATATCTTCCTCCGGGAAGTATCCTTTCTCACGGACTTTGTTGATCCTCTCCTCGATCTCCGCATACACAAAGAGCCGGACAAGGTTTTCAGTTCCGTCGAGGACATAGTCGGCGCAGCGGCCGATAATAATACAGGATTCTTCCTGAGCCAGTTTCCGGATGACCGATGACTGGAACCGGAACAGGTTGTCAGATGAGATCAGGTCAGATCCCAGAGACGGGGTTCCGTTTTCCGGAATCAGAGAGTGGATGATCCGGTATAACAGCTTATTTCCGGCTTTTTCATCGGCAAGGTGGAAATAGCTCTCGCGGATCCCGCTCTCCTCGGAGGTCATCTTTAAGATCTCCTTATCGTAAACATGAAGTCCAAGGCGCTCGCCGAGACGTTTCGCCATCTCCGCTCCGCCGCTTCCATACTGTCTTCCGACCGTGATCACAAATTTCTTATTCTCCGCCATAAATGCCTCCTTCTTCCCCTCCCGCCTCTCGGCAGATGTACCTGGAAAAATCATGGGAATGCTTTTTATTCTATCTGTATTTTACCATATATAGTTTGAAATTTTAAGTCTTTTTTATAATATTTTCGCTGTTTTTCAGCTCCTTCGTAAGTTTCACAATTACAAAATACAGGCATATAACTCATGTCTTTACAAGCAATGTCGGATATCCCAGCTTTCGAAGTTCCTGCTCCTGCCGCACTGCATTTTCCATATTCCGGAATGCCCCGGCGCGGACATAATAAAGTCCGTCCTTAAACGTCATAAACGCAGGGAATCCCTGGGATTTCAGGTGCTCCACTTCCCTCTCCGCGTTAGCTCTTACCCGATAGATCCCGGTCTGAACCATATAAAAGCCCGGCATCTCCTCGCCTGCCGTCTGCTTTTCCAGCTCCGCAAATGTCTGCACGATCCCATCCGCGATGGCATCCGCGGTCCGGCTCATGTTCTCATCGAAGAAGTCATTGTCCTTCTCATTGTCGATAAATCCAACTTCCACAAGAACCGCCGGAAGTGCTGTATCCCTGAGGACCACAAGATTCGGCCTCTCACTGATTCCAAGGTCGTTCCAGCCCACCGCCGCAAGCTTTTTGTTGATATTCTCCGCAAATGTCTCCGCATCGCCACCTCTCCCAAAGATCAGGCTCAGAGTTCCGGAAGCAGACCCCGGCACCGCCATGGCATTCCGATGGATCGACAAAAACAGATCCGCCGTGGAGCTGTTCCCGATCTGCGCCTTCTCATATGGACTGTTGTATACATCGCCGACTCTCGTGTACTCCACCCGGACCCCCCGGCGTTCCAGGGCATTTCCGATATCATAAGACAACGCCAGCGTATCGTCCTTCTCCCGTCTGTTCCCATATACCGCCCCCGGATCACTCCCGCCGTGTGCTGGTTGTAGTTTACGCAAATTGTGATATGTATTCCCCAGTATATATGGGGAGTTAGAAATGTATTGAGATTAGATAGCCTTTTTCTCCAAGTCCTCACAGTAAACGCTTGAAAATAAATGTTCCAGTTCATTTCCGAAGTTGTATGAGATTTTAAGTTTGCGGTTTTCATAAACTGTTATCTGGTCTATCATTTCCACAATAATATCTCTGTCTAATTCTTCAATGTCTTTCAGTTCCAACAACCGCCTTAACCACGGTGTTTCAAAAACATCTTCTGTTACACTTTCCTTTTTCTTTTCTTCCAGCGTTTCAATTTGTTTGGAGTAAAGCGTTTCTTTTTGTTGATAGTCCTCTCGATAAGAAAGAAATTCTTCTTTAGAAATCAGTTCGTCTTTGTAATCTTCATAAATTGACTTTTTCAACTTCTTCACTCTTTCAAGCTCTGCTTTTAACTTTATCAGTTCTATGTCTGTTGATTTTCTGATTTTTGTTGCTGTGAAAGATTGTGATTTTACAAGTTCCTGCAAGTTCTCTACATTGCGGATAATCTGCTTTAAATCTCCCAGCACAATATCATTCAATACTTGAAACGGGAGCGTGTGCGGAGTGCAATAATCTTTTCCGCTTCTTTTGTAAGTTCCACAATAGAATGAATAGGACTTACTTCCGTCAGCACGTCGCCAGAAATTTTTCATCATTGCCCGACCACAATCGCCACACTTAATAAAACCTGCAAAGATATTTTTATTTGTTTCTAAATCAATATCCCTATGCTTTTTCGTCAGCAGTTTTTGTACCTTATCCCACAGTTGACGGTCTATAATCGGTTCATGTGTATTTTCAACCCTTATCCAGTTTTCTTTCTCAACTAGACGCTGTTTGCTTCTCATACGTTGATGTTTCTTTCCTTGTACCATGTTTCCAATATAAATCTCATTTTGCAACATCACTTTAATTGTAGAATAAGTCCAATAAGAAGTTTTTTCTAACCGATTACAATTTTTGTAATTTTCTCCATTGAGCTTTTTATATTCCGACGGACAAAGGATACCCTCTGCATTTAGTATTTTGGCAATGCTTTGTTTCCCTATTCCTTGTGCATACATAGTAAATACTCTTTTTACAACTTCGGACGCATATTCATCAATCACAAGTTTATTTTTATTTGCAGGAGATTTCTTATAACCATAACTTGTAAAAGCTCCGATAAATTCTCCTGCTTTCTGCTTTGATTTTACAGTCGCTTGAACTTTATTAGAAATATCTCTGGCATACTGTTCGTTGAATATATTTTTAATAGGAAGTAACATATCGTATGCCTGCTTCATACTATCAATATTATCTGTTACAGAAATAAAACGAACATTAAGCTCTGGGAATATTCTTTCCAAATATCGCCCCGTATCAATATAATCTCGTCCGAAACGGGAAAGGTCTTTTACAACAACGCAATTTACCTTGCTATCCTCAATGTCGGCAATCATTCTATGAAAGTCTGGTCTATTAAAATTCGTTCCCGTAAAACCGTCATCAATATAAACATCATATAGGATAAAGTCATCATGCTTGTTCACATATTCTGTTAAAAGTTTTCTCTGATTTCCTACACTATCGCTTTCTTCCTTATCTCCGTCCTCTCGTGATAATCTGATATAAATAGCCACGTTAAATAAGTTCGAACCCTTTTGATAAATCATTTTTCCACCTATTCAACTGCCGTACCTATGATAATATTATACCATAAAGTACGGCTTCTTTCCATTATTTTCAAGGGTTTTACCCTCTTGATAGTCCTTTTTTTACATGAGATTTCACGATACGGACAAGCAATTCCTCTACGGAAAATTTACCTAAAAATTCCCGTTCTACGATATATTGTGCAGGTTCTTTTTTAGCCAAGTTATCAGCCCCCTTAGTCAGCTATCTATTCTCAACATACGCACATAGGCTTATCCAATATGCGTATTTTTCACAATGTTACAGAAGCAGACAGACGGCTTTGGAAAGCTCCGTTAGTATCTCAACTATTCCCATTCTTGTGGGCAGAACCGCACCATGCGGACGTATCATTATCCTGTGAGGATAGGTCGTGGCAAAACGACTTTTCCAACAGTCGCTCTCGGATCACTGCGTGGGTCGCTCGCTTTCTTTTGAAAAGGTCGTGGCGTACAGTCCCCGTGGCTCACTATCTCACAAACGTATCTGTCTGCTTTATTCAGTTGTCAAAGAGCTGTGGCGAAAGCGTGTTGCTTTCATATAAAAGCAGGGCAGAGCAGGAAAGAGGGGGACATTAAATCATGCTCTGCTAAAAACTGCTTATTCTTCTTCGATTTCTAAGGCAATATCAAACCCTAAAATCATTTTGATAAGTGCTTCTCGGATAAGTCCTTTTAGCTCCATATCTACAACAATATAGACATTGCCGTATTCATCATAGAGTGGACGCAGACAGCACTTTGATATGTACGGGTCATAAAATGCCAGTATCTTTTCAATCGCTTTTTCGTCCCCGTCCATTGCTTGTGAAAGCAAATAGTAGGACGGCTTCTTAAATGTTTGCTTCATTTTACTGCTTCTCCTTTAGTATTTTTTTCATAGTTTCCAAAGCATGATGTCGGTTTTTAAATACACCGCTTTGCGTAATCTTTTGCAAGTTGGCAATTTCACTTTCTGTCATTTCCAAGAAGTAATACATTAACAAAGTGTTTCTCTTTCTTTCTGGAAGTTTCTTCAAGGCTTCTGCCAGCTCATCATCAAGGACACGAATATCAATGCCACATACTGAAAAGATTGTATAATCTGTTTCGTAATCGTCCCACACAGCAAAATTTTCAACGAAAATTTCTGGAAGTTCACAAAATGGAATTTCTTTATCTTTTCGTCGTTTCAATCCTTGCTGGTAGTCCTTTACAACATGACGGACAACTTTCTTCAAACAACTTTCAAAGCGACATTGAACTGTTTTCTGGAAGTCAGACGGTTTCATCAATCTCACCCCCTTTCCTCTATGATTTGAAAAGTGTTTATCCCTCTTTCCGCACCATATAGGGAATGAAAGGTGTGATTTAATGACCTATTTTGAAAAAAATTTAATTTTTTCGGGTATGAAAAAAGCCCGCACAAAACATATAGTTTTATACGAGCTATTAAAGCTGTAAGATATTCAGTTTTTAATAAAATGCTATTAGGTAGTGAATGATTGTATAGAATTTCGCTTAAAATGTTCCATAATACAATCCCCCTTACAGCACTTGTTTTGTATTACACTTTTGTCTTTTTGGTAATCTTGTAAATATATTCTTCTGGTGTAGGGCGTTTATTTCCAAAATACTTTTTAAAATTTGCCTGCACTTCTGGGTCGTTACTGTTCATAGCTTCATCAATCGTTGCTTCAATATCTGCCCGAACATCAGCCAATGATACACCGCCAGCTTTTGCTCCTGCTTTCAAGGCTTTTTTAATATCTCGTCTTTTAAGTCCTATCATAGTATTACCTCATCATAATTTAGCGAATGTTTTAAAAATGTTTTTCAAAATGTTTATACAGAACAATCCCTAAAAATGTTTGCAGTAGGAATAACCCAAAGATAACTCCTATAATCCAAGCTTCAATATGAAGTAACGCAAATACAAACGCAACAAACAAGTACACGAAGGTCATTATCTGATACACTAAAGAACCAGCTTTCATTCTTAAAAATACTTTTCTTTCATCAACATTATTGATGTGATTTTCTCTATTTATATTTTCCAATTTTTCTTTATTTTTTGGCATTTCATAATAACAAATTTTCAATAATTGAACACCAGAAGCAAAAGCTAATCCGAACCCCATTGCGCAAAAAAGTGTAGAGTAATAGTCAGTATCAATAACGAAACATCCCAAACATATAAAGATTATGCCTATAATAATTTCAATGATAAATGGTAATTTTTTCTTCATTGTTAATTCCACCTTTCAAAAGACTACATTTTCTTATCTAAATAACGAGCTGTTATAACCCATGTGATTTGTCCGATAGCAATAACTCCTACTATCGAAAAAAATACAACTTTACTCATATATCCCATAAAGATAAGAGCAAATAATACAAGAACCAATAATGTAAGTGTTACTTTATAAGCATTCGCAAGAGAAGCATTAGTAATTGCGATATTTCTTTCATCATTTTCTAATATTTGCATTTCCTTTGTCGGCTTACTGAATATATCACACCCCATTAAAATCAATATTATTCCAATAAGTGTTGTACCATAGACAACCAAATCTGGACGAGGTACAGGTAATAGTTGATGTACTCCTAAACCATAAGTTAGTAAACCACCTAAAAGAATTATTACACCGACAAATAATTCTACTTTTTGTATCTTATGCTTCATTTACTTTCCTCCTCATAAATAAAAATTTCTTCAATGCTCATTTGAAAGTACCTTGCAATTTTAAAGGCTAACATAATAGAGGGATTGTAGCGTCCATTTTCTAAAGAGCCTATTGTTTGACGAGATACTTCAAGAGCAGTCGCTAAATCTTCTTGTTTAATACCTCTTTGTTTTCGTAATTCTTCTAAACGATTTTTCACAACATACCCCTTTCTTGAACGAATGGAAAGTTCACTTTCCTTTTCTAATCTTATGATACTACTGCGAGCAAAGAATGTCAAGCAAACTTTCCATGTTTTATTATCCTACAATCTTCCAGTTACTATCCTTATGTAGTACAAGCTCATACTGTGATACCTGCGTCGCCTTTGTCTGATTATCAAGAAATTTTACCGCTACCTTGACTTTCACATTGTCCCCGTCCTTTGTAAAGATAGGGTTTACCAATTCAGAATAAAGGTAGTCCCTGCCGATAGGTTCAAGTACATTATCAGATACATAGTAGGCAAGCTCTTTTTCTGTGGCTGTTGGGTACAGCTTAAAGAATGTTTCCAGAAATGCGGTAGCGTCGTTTACAGTATCAGCGTCTACACTTGCATCTGCTTCTGGTGTCTTAGGCTCATAGTCTGATTTTTCGATTGCTGGTGCAAGGGTAGGGTTCTGAACGATTACCATATCCCCGTCAGCGTCCACATGGACTTTTACGGTATAGGTTGCTTTCACATTGCTTGTCTGTTCTCCCTCTTTTATCTGCTGATCTACTTCGTAGGTGGCAGAAAAAGTGTCCGTTCCCAACTGTTCGATATTCCACACAATCACATCTGTAACCGTGGAACTGGTCGGTATATCTGAAGTGCTATACTAACGTTGTAACAGTAGTGGCTAATA
>NZ_QWGL01000033.1:0-27035 GCF_003435375.1 Clostridium sp. AM34-11AC
GTGGAACGGATTTTACGGCTGGTGTCTCTGGCGTAGTATTCATTCATGATATTCAGAAATGGTGTAAAATCATTATCTGCCGGATTGGCACTGTCAACTCCGTTATTGACTGCAATAAAACGGACATTTTTCTTAGGAAACATCATTTCAGTATAGAAACCTACTTGCAGATAGTTTCTGCCAAATCGGGACATATCTTTGACGATCACTGTTCCCACCCTGCCAGCTTCAATCTCTGTCAGCAGAGAATTGAATGCCGGTCTGTTGAAGTTCGTTCCTGAATATCCATCATCACTGAAATGCTGAATATTATCAAATCCATGCTGTACTGCATAATCTTCCAGATACTTCTTCTGCAAGGACGATGCAAACCGCGCCATCAAAGTGGTGCACGATAAGTTCTTCGGCAACGAGGACTGACCGATCGGTCTTTCCTTTTTTGAAGCAGCGTGTTATACTATGGAAAATAGTGTAACGCGCTGCTTTTTTCAGCAGGCAGAAGGAGTTAGAAACGATGATTTATCACTGCGAGGATCACACCTGTAATTATTGGGATGAAGGCGAAAAGCTGCCGGAGCGCTGTCCGCAGTGCGGCCGGAAATTGCTGCGCGCCAACGAGGCCGATATGACCGGAGATGATTGGACGGCTTTAGGCAACACCCTTTGGGATGCAGAGGCATCGGATAAAAAGCGCATGGTGGATTGTTTTCGGAAAGCTGCATATCTCGGCAGCGCATGGGGCGTATGCAATCTGGGCATCTGCATGGAGCAGGGAAACGGCGTGGAGGCGGATCCGGTTCAGGCTTTTTGGCTTTATCAACAGGCGGTGGAAATGGGGAGCCTGAATGCGGTGTGCTGCTTGGGCGTGTGCTATCAATACGGCATTGGCACGGCTCCGGATGCGGAAAAGGCTGCCGAGTTATACTGCAAGGCGGCGGAATACGGTTCGCCCCGCGGACAGATGCTGCTCGCCCGCGCCTTCCACGACGGGATCGGCGTGGAAGCCGACGCTGCCGAGGCCGTGCACTGGGTGCGCGCGGCGGCGTATCAGCGCTACGGTGAAGGTATGTACCGGCTGGGCGTATGCTATGAATACGGCGACGGCGTGGAGCAAAACTGGGAGCAGGCTGTGCATTGGTTCCGCGAGGCGGCAGAGAGTGGCGTGAGCACGGCAATGACGGATCTGGGATACTGCTATGAAAAGGGCCGCGGCGTGGAGCAGAGTTGGGAGCAGGCCTTTTCCTGGTATCGCAGAGGTGCGGAGTGCGGCTATCCGGTTAGCATGAGCAATCTGGGCTTGTGCTATAAAAGGGGATATGGCGTGGATCAGAATTGGCAGGAAGCCATAAAATGGTATGAGCAGGGCGCACAGTGTGGCGATTTGCAATGCATGCATAATCTGGCATGCTGCTACGAGCGCGGCGAAGGCGTGGAACAGAACGAAGAAAGGGCGCTTTACTGGTATCGCCGCAGTGCCGAAGGCGGCAGCGGCGATGCCATGTGCAATCTTGGCCGGTGCTATAAAAGGGGACATGGCGTGGAGCAGAATTGGCAGGAAGCCGTAAAATGGTATGAGCAGGGCGCACAGTGTGGCCGTTTGCAATCCATGAATAATCTGGCATGCTGCTACGAGCGCGGCGAAGGCGTGGAACAGAACGAAGAAAGGGCGCTTTACTGGTATCGCCGCAGTGCCGAAGGCGGCAACGGCAGTGCCATGTGCAATCTTGGCCGGTGCTATAAAATGGGACATGGCGTGGAGCAGAATTGGCAGGAAGCCGTAAAATGGTATGAGCAGGGCGCACAGTGTGGCCATTTGCAATCCATGGATAATCTGGCATACTGCTACGAGTACGGCGAAGGCGTGGAACAGAACGAAGAAAGGGCGCTTTACTGGTACCGGCGGGGAGCTGAGGCAGGAAGTGATTACTGCATGTACTGCCTTGGCTGGAATTACAGCAATGGCGAAGGCGTGGAACAAAATATGACGGAAGCGATCCGTTGGTATACTGCTGCCGCCGAGGGCGGAAATGCTGATGCCATGCATGATCTCGGCTGGCTTTACGACCACGGCGAAGGCGTGGAACAGGATATGAAAAAGGCAATTTGCTGGTACGAACGAGCAGCAGAGCAGAACCACCCGGCTGCCATGAATAGCCTGGGCGAATGTTATGCGATGGGACGGGGCGTGCCGCGGGATTTGGAAACGGCCATGGAATGGTATCGCCGCGCGGCGGAGCTGGGCGAAGCCATGGCGGATTACAACATGGGATGGCATTTGGAGCAGGCAGGGAAGCTGTCTGAGGCGTATGCCCATTACCGCAAAGCTGCCGATGGGAATGACGACAGCGCCTGGTGGGCGTTGGGGCGTTTTTATGAAAACGGTGTCGTCGTTGCGCAGGACGGAAAGGAAGCGCGCCGCTGCTATGAAACTGGCGAGAAATTGGGCAGTGTGAAATGCAAAATGCGCTTGGCGCGCTGCAAGCTTTTGGGTATCGGCGACCGCAGGGAAAAGAAAGCCGGTTTGGATCTATGCCGTCAGGCGTTGGAATTGGCAAAGGAGAGCAGCGAAAAAGAAGATTACGGCTATGAAGCCGAAATGAATCTTTTGCGGCGTACCATTGCGGAAAACGAATCATAAAGGACGAAAAAAGGGACGCTTCGGCGCAATGTCATGATTCCGGTTATGATTTCATCAAATACAGAACCACGATTTTGTTTTGCGATCCGCAAATCTTTCAGTTTTCCAAGACCCATCAAATGATGAAAGTCCAGTTTGGAGAAGCCAATCACCAACTCTACGGTTTTTCCCTTTCGGCCAATAATGATCCGATATTGTATCTCCAACAAATTTTCAAATGCTTTTGCACACTTTTGTAATTTATCCATAAAACCTCTCTGTCCACATAAAGAAAGCCGCCCTGCAATGCAAGGCGGCTTTGAGCATTTTCTTTCGGCTTGCAGCCTACTCCGGTTTGAGGTTACTGCACAACCCCTACTGAAAGCTCTGCATAACAAGGCATTCCGGTACGCTATTATGCTTCAACGCTTTGGCAGACACACGCCGTTGCCTACCTTGTACTATTATTATATGCAACTTTAGAAAATATGTCAATCCCCATGAAAAATCAGAAAATATCTTCTCTGCTTATGAGAAAGGAGGCTCCATCTATGGCAACCACACGCATCATGCCCCTGCATATCGGCAAGGGGCGCACTGAGAGTCAGGCAATCAGCGATATTATTGATTATGTGGCAAATCCGCAAAAGACCGACAACGGAAAACTGATTACCGGCTATGGCTGTGACAGCCGGACCGCCGATGCGGAGTTTCTGCTGGCGAAGCGGCATGATTCTTGTAATTACCATAATAGAAGGACCTCCTCTCATAAATATTTTTGTTTTCGCTGAACTCTTTGCTTCTATCGTTGCAATAACTTTCTCCGCTAGGTATAATAAAAAAGAACATTCTACAACCTCAAAGGAGGGATTTCTATGATAGAACAGCTCATTGCTGAAGCAACAGAATGTGATTTCAAAGTTGCTCTCGAAACAAAAAAGCCAAAAAGCTGGTTAAAAAAGTGTCAGTTCCTTTTCCAATGGAATCGGCGGCACTCTGTTTTTCGGAGTCTCCGATGACCGGGAGCCTTTCGGCTTGTCCGATGTTCAAAAGGATGCTGAAGCGATCAGCCGCTTAATCAAAGAACGAATCACCCTAACTCCCGTATGTTCTGTACCCGGTGGAATGGCTTGGAAAAAGGCTCTATCTTTGATGATGCATTGGACGATAAAGAATACGAAGGGAATCTGATTTATCTACTGAAAAGCGGCAGTGAATTTATTCGCAATAATTCCAAAGTCCGTTTTGTCAAAGAGGCACAGTATCGGGTAGACAAGCCGGATTATGCTGAACGAGCTGTGACAGAGGCTCTTGTCAATGCGCTTATCCATCGTGATTATATTGTGCTTGGCAGCGAAATCCATATTGATATGTTTGATGATCGGGTGGAAATCACATCTCCGGGCGGTATGTTTGGCGGCGGCTCAATTCAGGAATCCGATATTTACAGTATCCGTTCCATGCGGCGAAACCCTGTGATTGCTGACCTGTTCCACCGCATGAAGTACATGGAACGCCGTGGAAGTGGCCTACGCAAAATCGTCAGTGAAACCGAAAAGCTGCCTGGATACACAGAGGCATATAAGCCCGAATTTTCCTCAACAGCGACAGATTTCAGAGTCATTTTGAAAAATGTGAATTACCATCTTAGTCAGAAAAACTTAGTCAGTGACCAAGTTAGTGATCAAGATAAATCACAGGACATCCTACACGCAGTCTTGGATTTTTGTATAACAGAAAAAAGCAAACAAGAAATTTGCTCGTTTATTGGTTATCGAAATCTCACTTATTTTACAAGAAAATATTTGAATCCTCTACTGGCAAGTGGCCAGCTTAAAATGACTATTCCAGATAAGCCAAACAGTCGAAAACAAAAATATATTACAGTTCGTTCCGAATAAACAGAGAAGCAGGGCATTGGGTCTCATCTCCCATTGTCCTGCTACTTTTCATTCTAAATTATATTCACATACCGGAAAGTTGAATGTCGGCGGGCATCAAGTCTACTCCCTCCAGGTGGTGCAGGATACCCTCGCCGGAATGAATCGGCTCATCCATCAGGATATGCCCCATAGCGTCCGACAGCGTAAAGGGCAACTTGTCCGGCTGGGGATTGCCTAAGCTGATCGTCAGGCTGCCTTGCGGGTCTCCGTCGATCAACAGGACTTTCTTTCCGGCCTGCGCCAGCCCGATTCCCAAGTTGGCACAGGTCGTTGTCTTGCCAACGCTTCTCCGCTCCCGCTCCGGTCGGCGCTGAACATGTGCCACTGGCACATAGCGCCCTTTCTGGTTGGCAATGGCGATGATTTGCGTGTTCATTGACTTCACCTCATTTCTGATTATTGCTGTTGCTTCTGGAAATAGAAAAAGCCGCCACTTCAAAATTAACAGTGAAGTGACGGCTCTTTCTATCGCCGGAATACGAGTTCCTGAAATGAAAAAAGCACCCAGCATTTATACTGTGTGCTACATCAAATTCATATTCAATTATTCAAATTAGCTCAAACTATGCCAAACTGCCACAGCCAAAAACGAGGGGAAGGAGGGCTGAAAAGCCCCCCCCAAAAAATCGGCTCTCGGTTAACCACTTTAGGAACCACTTCCCCCTCTTTTTGCCCTCTTTTTAGCCAGTTAACCACTTGCGGACCACTAAAAATTGGATGAAATCGGCTCTCGTTTTGCCAAATTTGGTCAAACCATATCAGCCCGTTTAGATATAGCAAAAGCCCGGAAAACCTTGATTTTCCGGGCTTTTGTAAACCTTTTGATATAGTCTGAGCAGTCGATTATCGCTTGCTGAACTGCGGAGCGCGACGAGCTGCTTTGAGACCGTACTCACCTATCCTTGGTCCAAAAAGTCCAGTATTTATGCGGGTTTTCTGGTTTTCCTCTCTCAGTAAACCCATAGGTAAACCCACGAAATCGCGAGATTTTTGGTGCCGTTTAACGCAGCCCGAATGCAGCATTCACAACGCTGCTTAATTTCTCAAGTTTATTATACTTGACTTTCGCATAGATGTCCATAGTCGTTTTGCTGTTCTCATGGCCTGCCAGATACTGCACCGTCTTTGGATCAACACCTTTGTAAATCAGATTGGTGATGTAGGTGTGCCGCAGCATGTGCGGAGTCACCTTGAAGTCCATCGTATACACCAGCTTGGGATTGTTCGGCTGATGCTCACCAAGCCTTGGCTTTATTCTATGCTTGATGGACTGCCCATTTACATAGGTGTAATAACAGCGTTCTGCGGTGGAACGGACTGTTATGTACTTCCAGACCCTCACAAACTGTGCTTCCGTCAAAACAGTTCCCTTTGAATTGGAGATCACATATTCCGATTCTGATTTTTCCCTTGCTTCCTTGAGACAGGCTACCAGGCATTTGGGAATCGGAACATCTCGCTTCGCTGTCGGAGTCTTCAAAAGTGTGTTGACCACCGGCTCACCGCCTTCCACATGCCATGCACGCCTTACAGAAATGTACGGCGTTTTTTCATCCAGGAATACGCAGTCCCATTGAAGTCCAAGAATCTCTTCTCTACGCAATCCCGCGTACAAGCCGATCATTACGAAAACATACGGTGGTAGCTCATGAATGCTATCCAGCAAAATGGCAGTCTGTTCATCCGTCAAAGCTTCGCGCCGTTTCGCAGGCTTTCCTCCTCTTGCGCAAATCGTTTTGGATGGATTCTCTTTGATCACCTTGCTCTCTTCTGCCGAATTAAAAATGTTCTTAATCAGCATATTGAGCTGACCATACATTCCGGAAGAACCTTTTGATAGAGGAACCATCAGCAGCCGCAGGTCATCTGTGGTCACCTCATCCATATACATCTGTCCAATCGGCCCCACGATGTACCGATTCACCATCCGCGCGTATCCCTCCAACGTATTGGTTCTTACCGTTCCAGACCGCATCAACAGCCATTTTTCGCAGTACTCTTCTACGGTCGGATTCTCTCTGTGGAAAACCACTTCCGCGATTTTCTTCTGGGCATCTTCCGCCCGGTCATATAATTCTTCGCGTGTCAGCCCATAAATCGCCACTCTCTTTCCGTCTGCATCTGTAATCCGGGTGCGGTAATACTGTACCCCTTTCATCATCACTGTTCCGTATTCCGGAAGTTCAGCAGGGCGCTTTTTTCCTTTAGCCATGTGTTCTCCTCCTCGTCTATCTTCATACATTGGGTGTTGCTACTCTTATTATCATGGCGTACACTACTTCCTTCAAGGATGTCGAATGTATGTAAAAAGGGCAGGGATTTTTGACCATCCCTGCCCCAAGTTTTTTCTGATTTACTCTTAATCCCACGATGCAAAAGCATCTTCCAGCACTCCTTCGAGCTGCTCTGGGCGATTATATTTCACCTTGGCGTAAATATCCATGGTGATCTTGCTGCTTTCATGACCGGCAAGATACTGAACTGTCTTCGGATCAACCGAAGCATGAATCAGATTCGTAATATAGGTGTACTGCGGCGATACGTCTTGTTCTCAATCTGCTGGATCGCTTCCTGTTCCTTCTGGTACAGTTCCTCTCTCGTTCTTGCATATAAGGAAACCCGCCGCCCCTGCTGATCTGTTACACGGGTGCGATAATACTGCGTTCCCTTCATACCCACCGTACCATAATCGGGAAGCATCATTCTTCTTGCCGCCATATCATTACCTCCAATCCTGTTGTTGCTTTCATTATTGCGGATTCATCGTCCATACTCAACGATGTCGATTTTTACCGCCGAAAGCTTCGAGGTTTGCGATATGTCGCAGCACGTTCCATCGGTTTTGCACGGTGCGTACATTTTGCAATGTACTCCTGAATCCCCACTTCCGTGAAATAAACGCAGCCGTTTTCCACATACTGAACATAGGAGATCAAACCGTCTGTTCTTGCAGCATCCAGTGTTTTTACGCTGATTCCCAGTATACTGGCTGCTTCCTTCCTTGTAATCAGTTTATCCATCGCCTTCTTCGCCTTCCTTTCGGCATTTGCCCTGTCTTTTTTTCTCTGCCTGTTCCGGAATGTAATAACCAAGCTGAATCCTTACAGCTTCGTCAATCCCACGCATCTGCCCCTTACTTACCCGCCCAAGATAGCGAATCACGCATATCTTGTCGCAGGTGTCGAGCTGTTCTGCCAATACCATAGACGGTTTTGCCAGTCCCTTTGCTTTACGGAGAAAGAAATGCGTTGGCTGCTTTCGCTTCTTCTCAATTTTCGATGTCAGCGGAGCAATCGTGATTGTCGGCGCATAATAATTACCGGCATCATTCTGAAGAACCACAACAGGACGAACACCGCCCTGCTTTGATCCAACCGGAACACCGAGATTGGCGAGATATAAATCACCTCGCCGATAAACCCAGTTTTCTTTCATTTTCTGTTGTCTCCAATCTCCATACACTGATATGGATAAAGCCTGCCAGGTATCATGCTGATACAGCACCCAGCAGTGCTTTCTGAAAATATGGTTTCTCTGTACTTTTTCTTATCACCCCAGAGATGTAGGATTTCTCACAGGCGGCAGTGTGCTTCACTGCTCCATTGGAATTTAACCATCCCGCCTTCCTTATGGCCGGACCGCGAATTACGGAAGTATCATTGTCCCTGTCTGGCTTTAGCACCGCCGCCGGTTGCAATCCGGCATTTGCTTCTGCGAAACCGCTATCGCCCCGATGGGATTCATGGCGTGCAGTCGAAGGCTCGACCAAACAGGAATGTACCTGAAGAATGAGTATTCAGTTTTCAAGGGACATCCGGACTTTCGTCCTTACAAAGTAAGTTTAACAAGAATCCTCCGGTTTCGCGTTGGCCTCGTAGGCGCACTTTGGTTGTCCTTGCAGGACTACATACGGTTCGTTTTGATTTTTTCAGTGTCCTATGCAGTCGGATTGGGGCAAAAAAAATGCCTCGTTGGTTTCCCAACGAGACATCGAAGACGATTCTATCTCATACGACTTCACATCATGCATCCGAAGATTTGTTTTACAAAATTCGCTTGGTTTTTTCCAGAACGCTTAAACTGATCATATGCTCCTTCCGCATGAATAATCAGCATTTCAATTTCTGGAGCAGTAATGACATTTACCACGTCAATTTTCTGCTCATATGCTTTACTCAATCGAAATTCCTCTCTGCGAGAATCCAAAATCCGTATCACAGAAATCTGCTTATCGAATCCTTTCCGTAAGTACTATGCATAAAAGCACAGCCGCAGAGTACATCTGTGGCTGTGTTTTGTGTTCAGTTGCTCACTGTTGCGTGGACTGGATATGGAGAGACAACATATCTCCCGATCTTACATGGGTTATCTTATCTACCATCACTCTGGCAGTTTGCCTTGCAGATATGTCGGCATCCCCACTGCGGTCGTATCCGGCCTGACCTTAAACATGGCTTTTTCAATCTACCTCCCTTATCGGTTTTCCGCGATATATTTCTCCGCCATGTGGACTGCCATCGCGCCGTCCGCCACGGCGGTGACCACCTGACGGAGGGGCTTCGTCCGCACGTCGCCCACGGCGTAAACGCCGGGAATACTGGTTTCCGTGGTCTCTCCGGCCACGATATAGCCGCCGCCGTCCAGCGCCAGTTGACCCACCGCCAGCGCCGTGGCGGGCTGTCGGCCCACGCTGACAAATACGCCGTCGCAGTCCACCACGCTTTCCTCACCGGTGACGGTGTCCCGCAGGCGTACGCCGGTCAGCCTGACCCCGGAAATCAGCGCGGAAACGGTGCTGTTCCAGCGGAATTCCACATTTTCGGCCTGTTCCAGTGGCTCGTGATAGATCTTGGTGGCCCGCAGGGTGTCTCTGCGGTGGACGAGGATCACCTTTTTCGCCACGCGGCTGAGAAGGAGGGCATCTGCCGCGGCGGAATTGCCGCCGCCCACCACGACCACCGTTTTGTCCTTGTAAAACATCCCATCGCAGGCGGCACAGTAGGCCACGCCCCGGCCCAACAGCTCCGTCTCTCCGGCAACGCCCAGCGTTCTGGGGTCTGCGCCGGTGGCCAGCACCACGGTTTTCCCCCGGAAGATCCCCTCGCTGGTCTCCACGAGCTTGGGAACCGCCGTCAGATCCATGCGGAGAACTTCCGCGTATTCGCTGCGTGCCCCAAAACGCTCCGCCTGCTTTTGCATCTTCTCCGCCAGAGAGAAGCCGTCGATCCCGTTCTCAAAGCCGGGGTAGTTGTCGATCTGCTCGGTCAGGGCCATCTGCCCGCCAGCAGACAGCTTTTCCAGCACAACGGTGTCCAGCCCCGACCGGGCCGCGTACAGGGCGGCGGTGTAGCCGCCCGGGCCGCCGCCCACCACGAGCATATCATAAACATGATTGTTGTTCATATCTGAACCCTCCGTTATTTCGCCAAGGCTTCCTGAATGAAGCGGTCGATCTCTGCCTTTGAGCCGGGCGCGGTGATGGAATCCACGGCCTTTCCGTTCCGGTACAGCACCAGAGTTGGGATGACCTCAATCCCCTCGGCCCCCGCCAGCCGCGGCTCCTCGTCAATATTGATCTTGCTGACAACGAGGCTGTCCGCGTATTCCTCTCCAATCTTCTCATACGCAGGGCCGATCCTCCGGCAATAGCCGCACCAGGGCGCCCAGAAATCCACCAAAACGGGCTTTTCGCCCCGGGTCGCCTGCTCAAACTGCTCCTGATTCATATTCATAGCTGCCATATCTGTCAGCTCCTTTCTTTTGTTTGGGTATTCTCAAGACTCCGTTCTCGCCTCACACCACATAGTGACCTCAACCTGAGATGACGGTACTCTGCCCTTGGGACATAAAGCAGATGAGTAAGACCATCATCTGTACGAGAATAGCTGCGGTTTGTTGCAGCTTATTCCGCGCAGAGCTCCGCCACAAGAGCGTCCATCTGCGCTTCGCTGGTTTGGTTCAGTGCGCCGCGCAGCGATACCTCCGTTTCACACAGTCGGAGTTCCTTCATCTTTTCCAACTCGGCGCGCATCAGCCGCGCGGCAGCAGGGGCCCATGAGCCGTTTTCCATGAGGCCAATCCGGCGGTTTCGGAATCCCTTTGTCTGTAAATGATCCAAAAAGGCCTTCATGGGCGGGAACAGTCCTCCGTCATAAGTGGAGCAGGCCAACACCAGTTTCCCGCAGTAGAACGCACTGGCAACAGCGTAGGAAAGATCTGTCACAGTGAGATCACATATGCTGACCTGCACGCCTTTTTTCTCTAATTTACCCTTGAGGGTCTTCGCCGCATGGGCAGTATTTCCATGGATGGATGCGTGGGCAATCAGTATGCTCTCCGATTCTTCTGGTTCCCATTGTGACCAGAGATCATAGAGCCGCAGACACTCCTCCAGCCCTTCTGTAAGCACGGGACCATGGAGCGGGCAGATCGTTTGGATCTCCAGCGCGGAGGTCTTTTTCAGCAGAGCCTGCACCTGTGCGCCATATTTCCCGATAATATTGTAATAATACCGTCGGGCCTGCGGCACCCAGGGGGCACGGGCAGTCCGTTCCAGTGAGCCAAAGCGTCCGAAGGCATCCGCCGAGAACAGGATTTTTTCCGTTTCCTCATACGCCGTCATCACCTCCGGCCAGTGTACCATCGGTGCCAGCAGGAAGCGCAGCCGGTGTGAGCCCAGAGAGATCGTGCTGCCCTCGCCAACCTCCAGCATACGGTCTTCCGACAATGCACCCGTGCCAAAGAACTGCTTGATCAGGGTAAATGTTTTCGCGTTTCCCACGATCTTCATCTCCGGGTACTCTTGCGCTATCCGCATGAGGCTGCCGGAATGATCCGGCTCCATGTGTGTGACCACAAGATAATCGGGGTTGCGCCCCCCCAACACCTGCGCTACATTGGAAAGCCATTCCTCCGCCGCCCGTGCGTCCACGCTGTCCATCACGGCGATTTTCTCGTCCAGAATGACATAGGAGTTGTAGCTCACTCCCATAGGCTGGACGGGGTACTGGTTTTCAAAGAGTGCCAATGTGTTATCATCCACCCCTACATAGCGGATGGCATCTGTTACCGTTCGGATATCCATATAAAAAATACCTCCTATTCTGATGTCTTTGGTTTTCTTATAAATCGTCTATCAGTGCGGTGCTCTTGGCGTAGGCGGTACTGCGTGCCTCAAAGAAATCGGTCTTGACCATATTGGCGTCAGCGTACTGGCTGACCCATTCCATGCTCTCCGGTTCGCTCTCAAAGCCCGGATACAATGCCGGATAGCCAAGGCTCGTCCAGCGAAGATTCCCGAGATAGCGGATGTAATCGCTAATCATCTGCCGGTTCAACCCCGGGATGTCGTCGCCGATCACATAATGCCCCCATGCGATCTCCTGCTCCACGCCCTCACGCATCATCTCGCGCAGCGCTTGTACGCTCTCGGCGGTGAACAACTCCGGCTGCTCCTTTTGCAGCTCCGTGATGATATTGCGGAACAGCCACAAGTGCGTGTTCTCGTCGCGGTTTATATAGCGGATCTCCTGCGCCGAGCCGGGCATCTTCCCGTTTCGGGAGAGATTGTAGAAGAACATAAAGCCGCTGTAAAAATAGATGCCCTCCAAAATATAGTTCGCCATCATCACGCGCAGCAGCGTGGGAGCGTCCTTCCGCTCCTGAAACTCGTTGTAGCAGTCCCCAATGAAGGTGTTGCGGCGCAGCAGATGCTCGTCCGTTTTCCATTGGTAGAGGATGTCATTGCGCTCCACGGGGGAACAGATGGTGTCGAGCATATAGCTGTAGCTCTGTGAGTGGACACACTCCTGAAACGCCTGAATGGACAGGCAGAGATTGACCTCGTTGGCTGTAATGTAGGCGCCGATATTAGGCAGGTTCGCTGTCTGAATGGAATCCAAAAAGACAAGAAAACTCAGAATTTTATCGTAGGCGCTGCGCTCGGCTGACAGCAGGCGGGGATAGTCCTTCACATCCTGCGAGAGATTGATCTCCTCAGGGATCCAAAAGTTGTTCATGGCCTGCCGGTACCAGTCGCTGACCCAAGCGTACTTCATATTGTTGAAGTCGTTGAGGTTGGTGGTATTGCCGCCGATCATGCGCCGCAGGCGCACATCAGGGTCGCCCTCCGGGTTAAAGAGGGGCTTTTTCTTCAGTTCCATCATGCTATCCTCCTTATGACGAGCAGCTTTCACAGGCCTCGACCTCAAGGGCCTTGCTGCGGACATAATAAATGGTCTTGACGCCGGCCCTCCACGCCTCCAAATACAGTCTGAGCACCTGACGCATGGAATAGTCATTGGTGATATAGAGATTCATGCTCTGCGCCTGGTCAATATGTCTCTGGCGAAGGCCCGCGGCGCGCACCGACCAGCTTTGGTCGATCAGATGCGCCGCCTTATAGTACCACCATGTATCCATAGAAAGCTCCGGAGCAACGCGGGGCAGCATGCTGCCCTTTTTTTCCTCTAAAAAGAATTTCTTCATAATTGGATCGATGCCTGCCGACGTGCCGGAGAGGATGGATGTGCTGGAAGTGGGTGCGACAGCCAGCAGATAGGCGTTGCGCATTCCCTGCACCGCCACCGTTTCCGCAAGCGCCCGCCACTTTTCTGAGGTATAACCTCGCTTTTCAAAATACGCGCCTGTCTGCCAGTCGCTGCCCTCAAAGAGCGCGTAGCGGCCCTTTTCCCGTGCCAGTGCTGTGTCCGCCTTGATGGCGGCGTAGTTGATATGCTCGAACACCGCGTCGGTGAAGGCAAGGTGCTCATCGCTCTCCCAACGGATGCCGCGCTTTGCCAGCATGTGGTGGTAGCCGCTGACGCCCAGGCCGATGCTGCGGTACTTCTGATTGGTAAGCCGCGCGTATTCCAACGGGTAGAAGTTGAGGTCGATCACATTATCCAGTGCGCGGATGGCCGTTTCCACCGTGCGTTCCATATAGGCCTCATCCTCCACCGGCAGATTACCGAGAGACAGACTCGCCAGGTTGCAGACCACAAACTCACCGGGGCGTGTGGCCGTCACCACCACTGTGTCGCCGTTCTCCGTGTGCACCTCAGTGCTGATATGCTCGATGGGCGCCATGTTCTGCGCGATCTCCGTGCAGAGATTGGAGCAATAGATCATTCCCGTGTGGCCGTTTGGGTTCATACGATTTACGCTGTCGCGGTTGAAGGCGAAGGGCGTGCCGGTCTCCACTGCCGAGCGAAGCACCAGCCGCACGATGTCCTTGACGGTGACGCTGCGCTTTTCGATGCGCGGGTCATTGACGCAGTCCAGATACCGCTTCTCCCATTCTGTACCCCAGTAATCCTCCAGTGCGTAGCCCTTGACCGTGAGGATCTCATGCGGACACATGAGATGCCACGGCGCGTCTATGTTCTCCTCCGCCAGTCGCCAGAAGAGATCCGGATAGCACACGGCGGGAAACACATCATGCGCCTTCATGCGGTCGTCGCCGTTGTTGGTGCGCAGTTGAAGGAATTCAGGCAGATCCCGGTGCCATGCGTCTAAGTAAACCGCCGCAGCGCCCTGCCGCATCCCCAACTGATCCACCGCCACGGCGGTGTCGTTGACCAACCGGATCCAGCGGATAACACCGCCCGCCGCCCCTTGAAAGCCGCGGATGGTGCTGCCTGCAGCGCGCACCTTACCGAAGTACATCCCCATTCCACCGCCAAATTTAGAGACCTTTGCGAAGTTGTCCAGCGAGCGGTAGATGCCGTCCAGACTGTCCGGCACAGTGTCCACAAAGCAGCTTGAAAGCTGATGGTAGGGCTTTCGTGCGTTGGACATGGTAGGTGTCGCCATCGTGACCTCCATACGGCTGAGCATATCGTAAAAGCGTTTTACCCACCCCATGCGGTCAGAGCCTTCGTTCATAGCAAGATGCAGCGCGATACCCAAAAACATCTCCTGCGGTGTTTCCAGCGGCACGCGGCTGCGTGACTGGATCACATAGCGTTTGAGCAGCAGGTCAAGGCCGGAGTAGGTGAACAGCTCGTCCCGTTCCGGGCAGAGAAAGTCCTCCGCCATAGCGATCTCCTCGTGGGTATAATGGGCAAGAATATAGTCACCGTAGAGTCCCTTATCCGTCAGATAGCGAAGCCTGCCATAGAGGTCGCCGACGCCGCGCCCCTCCCATTCCTGTGCGTTGCGACAGCGAAAGGAGTGGTTCAGAAGCCGCGCCGCGATGAACTCCCACTTGGGTGCCTCTGCCGTAGTCAGCTCTACCGCTGCCTTGGTCAGTGCCTCAGCCCTCTCATCCTCCGTCATGCCCGGGCGACAGAAGCTCTCAAACTTCATTTGAAGCGCCGCGAGGGAGTAGATTTCCTCGGTAAAATCCATCTGGATACGGCGCAGCACCTCGTCAAGCGAGTTATCCCCCACCGTCTGCGCGATGGTATGCCGGACGCGGCGCAGCGCAGACCGCTTTTCGCGATAGAGGATGTACGCCTTGGCCACCTCATAGTGTCCGCGCTCCATGAGCGTCCGCTCCACCTCGTCCTGCACACGTTCCACGGTGAGCGGTACTGTGACGGAGAGATTGTCGAGAACGGCAGTGAGGATCTCCTCCAGCTCTCCGCCCCCAATCTCCCTTCCCTGTCCATCAAACGCTTTTTTCATAGCGTTGAAAATTTTCTCCTGTTGAAAAGGAACAGACTTCCCGTTTCGTTTTCTGATCTCCATTTCGATCCTCTCATCTTCTCCGGTCACTTCTCATGTCCTTTTGGGCAAAGAGCGGGCAAGCGCAGTATCACGCTTGCCCGCTCTGTTTTTGAAAGCCGGTTTTTCTGCAGCCGACACGGCGGGGCTGTTTGTTGTCTGTTGTCTTGGTTTTGGCTTTCCTGCCAGTTACTTCATAGATTCCAGAATGGCGTCCGCCAGCGCTTCCAGCTCAGTGCGCTTGTCCGCGCCCATGGACGATGCGAGGCTGAGCCGCTCGTTGAGCACCGTCATGTTTTTAAGCTCGTCGTTGACGAATTTCTGCATGAGGTCGCCGGACTTCACCGCCCACGAGCCGTTTTCAATGATGGCAAAGGTGCGGTTTTGCAGATTCAGCGCCTTCATGTCCATGAGGAAGTCGTGCATGGCGGGGTAGATGCCGAGGTTGTAGGTCACGGAGGCCAGAACGATGTGACTGTACTTGAAGGCCTCGGAGATCAGCTGGGAGACATGGGTGGAGGACACATCGTACATCGCCACCTTGCTCATGCCCTTGTCGCAGAGCGACGCCGCCAGAGCCTGCGCCGCGTTCTCCGTGTTGCCGTACATGGAGGCGTAGACGATGAGCACGCCCTGGGTTTCAGGGGCATAGCGGCTCCAGGTGTCGTACTTTTCGATGAACCAGCCCAGATCCTTGCGCCACACGGGGCCGTGGAGCGGGCAGATATACTTGATCTGATCCAAAACGCCGCCGGCCTTTTTCAGCAGGAGCTGGATGTGGGGACCGTACTTGCCCACGATGTTAGTGAGGTAGCGGCGGGCGTCGTCCAGCCAGTCCCGCTCGAAGTCCACCTCATCGGCAAACAGCTTGCCGTCCAGCGCGCCGAAGGTGCCGAAAGCGTCGGCGGAAAAGAGGACGCCGTCGGTAACGTCGAGGGTCACCATGGCCTCCGGCCAGTGGACCATAGGCGCACCCACAAAGGTGACGGTGTGCTTACCGAAGGAGAAGGTATCGCCCTCCTTCACCTCGATGCACTCATGCCCGTCCACATGGAAGCCGAACTGACGCATGAGCATGAAGGCCTTCTCGTTGGAGATCAGCTTCACCTTGGGATGGCGCAGCAGGATCTCCTCGATGCAGGCGGCGTGATCCGGCTCCAGATGGTTGACCAGCAGGTAGTCCAGCTCGCGGCCGTTCAGCACATATTCTAAATTTTCCAAAAGCTGGCGGCAGGCAGACCAGTCCACCGTGTCAAAAAGCACCGTCTTTTCGTCCAACAGGCAGTAAGCGTTGTAGCTTACGCCCCGGGGAATGGGAAAGCAGTTTTCAAACAAGGCCAGGCGATGGTCGTTGGCGCCTACCCAATAGAGATCATTTGTTACTTTACGCACGCAATACATCTTATCTTACCTCCTTCACGGCTCAAGCCTTTATAAATTGATCCTTCGCCTCCGCGCACTCGGGGCACACCCACTCGGCGGGAAGCTGCTCAAAGAGCGTACCGGGCGCGATTTCGCTGTCCTCGTCGCCCAGCTCCGGCACATACTCGTAACCGCAGCCGCCGCAGACATAGCGGTCGCCGATGGGGGTGGGCTTCGGCGGCGTGGGCCGCTTCATCTTCACCATGGGCGGCGCGGGCTGCTTCTCTCCGCTGTCCAGCGCGGCGGCCAGCAGAGGCAGGATCTCCGCCACATCGCCCACGATGCCGTAGTCGCAGTTCTTAAAAATGGGGGCGTTGCCGTTTTTATTGATGGCCACGATGGTGGAGGCGTCCTTGATACCCTTGAGGTGCTGGGTCGCGCCGGAGATGCCGCAGGCAATGTAGAGGTTACCGGTGAACTTCTGACCGGACATACCCACATAGCGGTTCAGGGGCAGATACTTGAGGGTCTCCGCCACGGGGCGGGAGGAACCGATGGCCGCGCCGGCGGCCTTGGCCAGCGTCTCTACCAGCTTCATGTTCTTTTTCTCTCCGATGCCCTTGCCCGCGGAGACTACGCGCTCCGCCTGCGGAATCGGCGTATCCATGGGGATGCCCACGGAGAAGTCGTGGCCGTCCTTTTTCAGCGCCGCCACAAGGTCGGCCACCTGCTGGGCGGCATCCCCCTCCCGGAAGATGGTCATTTTGCGGATACCGGTGATGGGCGCGGGCTTCTTGGCTGCCGAGCGTCTCTCGCCGCCGGAGCTCTTGCCCAGCCTGCCCACCAGATGGGAGGCGATGACCACCCGCTGGATCTCGTTGGTGCCCTCGTAGATGGTGGTAATCTTGGCGTCACGGTAGGCCCGCTCTACCTCCATGCCCTTGAGGAAGCCGCTGCCGCCGTGGATCTGCAAGGCGTCGTTGGTGACCTCCAGCGCGATGTCCGAGGCGTACATCTTCGCCATGGCAGACTCCATGCCGTAGGGCGCGTGCTGCTCCTTCAGCTCCGCCGCGGAGTAGATAAGGAACCGGGCGCAGCGCAGCTTGGTGGCCATATCCGCCAGCTTGAAGGCGATGCTCTGCTGGGCCGCGATAGGCTTACCGAACTGGATGCGCTCCTTGGAATAGCTCAAGGCCTGTTCAAACGCGCCCTGAGCGATGCCCAGCGCCTGGGCGGCGATGCCAATGCGTCCGCCGTCCAGCGTGGACATGGCGATCTTAAAGCCGTCCCCCTCCTTGCCCAGCAGATTTTCCTTGGGGACCTTTACATCGTTGAAGATCAGCTCCGCTGTGGAGGAGGAGCGAATACCCATCTTGTCATAGTGATCGCCGAACTCAAAGCCCTTCCAGCCCTTCTCCACGATGAAGGCGGAGATGCCCCGGGTGCCGATGTCCGGAGTGGTGACGGCGAAAACCACATAGGTGTCCGCCTTGGGAGCGTTGGTGATGAAGATCTTGCCGCCGTTAAGGAGGTAGTAATCCCCCTTGTCCAGCGCGGTGGTCTCCGTGCCGCCGGCATCGGAGCCGGCGTTGGGCTCCGTCAGGCCGAAGGCGCCGATTTTCTCGCCCTTGGCCAGCGGGATCAGATATTTCTTCTTCTGCTCCTCGGTGCCGTAGGCGAAAATGGGCCACGAGCCGAGGGAGACATGGGCGGAAAGGATCACGCCCGCGCCGCCGTCCACACGGGCCAGCTCCTCCACCGCGATGGCGTAACTCAGGGCGTCAAGACCGGCGCCGCCGTACTCCTTGGGGTAAGGAATGCCCATCCAGCCCAGCTTACCCAGCTTCTTGACAGCCTCCTCGGGAAACTCATTGTTCTGGTCCATCAGAAATGCGAGGGGCTTGATCTCCTCCTCCGCAAAGCTCCGGATCTTCGCGCGCAGCTCTTCGTGCGCCGCCGTGGTTTGAAATAGCATACAGGTTACCTCCTCTTAAAATTTTACAGCTCGCTTATTTCTTAGGGAGCGGATCTTCCGGTCAGCAGCCTGCGCAGGCTCACGGCGCGGAACGCCTCGTCCTGCTTTTGCTGCAAGACCGCCATTTGACAGTGGATGGCGCACCTCCCGTGCTCGTCCTGCCAGCGGCATACATATCCCGGCTCCATGCAGGTGCACAGGATGCCCCGCTCCCCCATGACCTCCATGAGATCGTAGAGGGAGGTCGCATCCAGATCGCCGGACAGTTCGCAGCCCCCAAGGGCGCCGCGCCTTACCCGCACCAAATTACCGGCAGAGAGCTTGCGCAGGATTTGATAGGCAAACTGATTGGGGATCAGCTCCGTTTCCGACATCTCGGCCACCGAATGCTTCTCCCCGTCCAGCAGCACCCGCAAAATGCGCAGTGCGTAGTCCGTCTCTTTGGTGATGATCATGCTCCACATCCTCTTTTCGCTTGCTTGTTAATGCCATCATATCAATCTTGATAAATTTTGTCAAGATAATTTCCAAAAAAATATATCGTTTTAACACAGACCGCTCCAGCCCGGGTCAGCTTCGCTTTCCATTCAGCGAAAAGCCATGTTCCTTACAATATAGGAGCCGAAAAAGCTGTGACGTGGCAGTCCGCCGAAAGCAGAAAAGACTATGCCTGAAAACCAGAAAGCGGAGAAATTGGTTGGGGCTCGCAGGGGTCACCCACCCAAGGCGGATAAGGCGGTCCCTGGCAAGTCCAAGGCAAGCACCAAAGTGCGTGCTTTTCATTTTATATTCGACACATTATGTTATGATATGCAATAAATGTTCCATCTTACCGTCCCATTCTCTGCTGGAATCGGCGCACTCTTTCAGTTCAGTTTCGACTTCAGCATTTATCGGCAGGTTTTTCTTATAGCGGATGGTATGCTCAAGGCTTGCCCAGAAGTCCATAGCGATTGTACGGAGTTGTATCTCCACCGGCACATGGATCACTTTTTCCGCAAAGAATACCGGCAGCCGGATCGTCAGGTGCAGACTGCGATAGCCATTTGGCTTAGGGTGTGAAATATAATCTTTCTCTGTGATGATTTCAATGTCAGACTGTTTTTTTTAGCACTTTGCCAAAAAGAACACATCCTCCTCGAAAGAGCAGATCACCCGCACACCGGCGATATCCATGATATTTGTCTGCATGGTCGGAAAATCCAGAGGAAGTCCGCGTTTCTGCATCTTATTCATAATGCTGGACGGCGACTTCAAGCGGCTTTTTATACTTTCTATCGGATTGCGATCATGCTGCAATGAAAACTCTTCGTTTAGAATTTCCAACCTGCTTTCCAGTGCTTTCAGCGCACATCGGTATTGCAGCATGACTTCCTGATACCTGCGATTTTCGCTTAAAAGGCGCTGGCACTGCAAATCATCTAAGCCTTTATCTGCCGCAACCGTCAAGCCAAATAAATTCTCACTCATAGCTTCTCCATTCCGCAGGGATAGGCGCTCCGCGCTGTCTGCCGCTCTTGTGTTACGACCTGATAAAAACTGTATCCGCCGGAGAGATGGGAACAGGTGAAACCGTACTGCGTCAAAAGTCGGCAGGCCAGATAACTGCGAAGCCCTGTCTGGCAATTCACATAAACAGGCTTACCCCGGTCTAACTCGTCCAAATGCTCCCGCAGATCGTCCAGTGGAATATTGCGGAATCCATTCAAGTGCCCACGCCGATATTCGCCTTCTGTACGGACATCCAGCAGTGTCGCATTGCCATCGCAAGGCAAGTCCTCAACCTCATTCCAATGGAACTGCCGTACCTTCCCGCTCTCCAAATCCTCGATCATAAAACCGGCCATATTGACCGGGTCTTTGGCAGAGGAATAGGGCGGCGCATAGGAAAGGTCAAGCTCCGTCAGTTCCAAGGCTGTCATTTTTGCGCGAATGGCCGTTGCCAGTACATCAATGCGCTTGTCCACGCCCTCGCCGCCAACGATCTGCGCACCCAGCAGCCGCAGGCTTTCTTTTTCATACATCACCTTCATTGCCATAGACTGTGCGCCGGGATAATAGGTAACGTGGGATGCCGGGAATAATACGACTTTGTCGTAAGCGATCCCTGCTGCCTGCGCTGCCTTCTCATTGATCCCCGTGGAGGCCGCTGTCAAGCCAAACAGTTTCAGAACAGACGAGCCCTGAGAGCCGTGAAAGCGGCTGTTTCCGCCGCAGATGTTGTCGGCGGCAATGCGTCCCTGCTTGTTGGCAGGCCCCGCCAGCGAGATTAATGCTTTTTGGCCGGTCACGAAATGGGTGACCTCTACGGCATCGCCCACAGCGTAGATATCCGGCGCGGAGGTTTCCATCCGCTCGTTGACAGCGATGCTGCCCCGGATGCCCAGCTCAAGTCCGGCCTCTTTTGCCAGATGGGTGTCCGGCGTGACGCCGATGGCCAGCAGCACCATGTCGGAGCGCAGCGGCTCACTTTCCTCCAGCAGCGTCAGCACGGAATCTCCGTCCTGTCGGAATCCGGTGACGGTTTCATCCAACCGCAGAGCCACGCCGTGTCTGCGCATTTCCGCATGGACAAAGCTGGCCATATCCGCATCCAGCGGCGCTAATAGCTGCTTCAGACGCTGGACGATGGTAACCGAAACGCCCATCTCCACAAGGTTTTCCGCCATTTCCAGACCGATAAAGCCGCCGCCAGCCAAAACAGCGGTTTTCGGCTTCTGATCCTCTACAAAGCGTCGAATGCGGAGGGTGTCTTCCACGGTGCGCAGGGTAAAGACCCGCTCGCTGTCCACGCCGGAAAGCGCAGGAACCGTCGGCTTTGCGCCGGGGGCAAGAAGCAGTTTGTCATAGTTTTCCGTGTAGACCTTCCCGCTGTCCAGTGCGTGGACGGTGACGGTTTTCTCTGCGGGATTGATCGCAGTTACTTCCTGCCGTACCCGTACATCAATGCGAAAGCGGTCCCAGAAGCTCTCCGGAGTTTGCAGCGTCAATTCTTCCTGCTCCTTGATCACACCGCCCACATAATACGGCAGGCCGCAGTTGGCATAGGATATATAGCCGCTACGCTCGATCATCACGATCTGCGCGTGTTCATCCAAACGGCGGATGCGGGCAACGGCAGACGCGCCGCCAGCCACACCGCCTACGATCACAACTTTCATCTTGCGCCCTCCACCATGGCGGTGATCTCCGCCTTGGACCGGTAGCCCACGGATTTGGCAACGGCCTTTCCATCCTTGAATACGACAAGCATCGGGATACTGGATACCTGAAAACGCATCGCCAGTTCCATTTGCTCGTCCACATTGATCCTGCCCACCTTGAGGGTGCCGGCGTTTTTCTCCGTGCGCTCCACGCGGCAGGGGCAGTACCCGCTGGTGCGCTTGAGACCCTCACGGATGGTGTCCACGACCTCCTGATCGGAATTGAGCTTGATTTTCATATCGGTTCCCTCTTTCCTTTGTTCTTTGTGATGGCCCTATCATAGCAAACTCCGCCCTGCCTTTCTGTAACAAGGTCACATTACAAAAATTTTCGCGGCAACAGAAAAAGCTGTGAAGCGGCAGTTCACGTACCGCTTCACAGCTTTCGCCTATCTCGTTATTCAGGCAAAGCAGGCGTTCACCTGTTCGACGATCGCCCGATCCAACCAGCCCTTTTCAGCCATATCCAGAAGAATAGAGCAGGCTTTTTCGTGAGACATTCCAGCTTTGTAAGGACGATTTTCGGTCAGGGCCTGATAAATATCCACGCAAGCCATGATACGCTCCTGCGTATTTAACTCGGACTCGTTTTTTCCGAAGGGATACCCCGTTCCATCCAGATGCTCGTGATGAAACGCGGCCCAATCGCGCAGCTCCGCAAAGTCCTGGACTTCCGATAGAACGTAATATGTATAGGCAGCGTGATGCTTCATTTCCGCATATTCGCTGTCGGTCAGGCGTCCCGGCTTTTCCAGTATTTCATTGCCTATCGCTACCTTTCCGATGTCATGGAGTGCGCCGGCAAGATACATTTTCTGGGCGGTGTCCTCGTCAAATCCCATAAACCGGGCCAGACATTCCGCATCGTCGGCCACACCCAGAGAATGTGTACTGGTAAAGGGCGATTTGTAGTCTACAATTTTCGCGAAGAATTTTGCCAGAGCTTTTACCTGCGCAAAATCAAGCTGCTGCTTGGTACGCGGCACTTTGCTCCACAGGCGCTCCTCCAGCCCCCTGCCGCCAAGAGAGCAAAAATGCTGTTCTGAAAAAGCGCGAAGAAACGCGTCCGCGCATTCCTCATCCACGATCCTGCCGCGTACCCGAGTAAGGAACGCGTTCGCACGCTCCCACACATCCGGCGTAAAGACATCGGCGCGGCAGAAAGCATCCAGCAGATCGCACAGACGGATAATACGGGCGCCCAGCGGGATCTCCTGCCATGTTTTTCCGAAGGAGCCGCTGCCATCCGCGTTTTCGTGGTGGTAAAGGATGATATTTTCTACATTTGTATGAAACGGAAGCGCGGATATGTTCTCCTCGCCCATAACGCAGTGAGCGCCGAGATGCGGCAGCTCCGGCAAACATTCCGCGGCAGAGCTGTCACCACGAAATTCTTCGTGCAGATACTGCGTCAGAGCATTGTCGTGCAATAGGGCACAGACGGCAAGATCCTGCAGTGCTTCGCCAGAAACGCCAAACTGTTCGGCCGTACACACACTCATATACGCCACACGCTTGGCGTGGAACGTTGTCACATGAACCAGTTCCGCCTCCACGCAATCCAGAGCATAGGAGCAGGCACCAAGCAAGCCTAATACATCAAGTTCCATGTGCGGAGCGGTCACGCTTTCCAAAGGCTGTGGAGGTTGCAGTAGGCGTAGACCGCTTCGACCTCGTCGCCCTCGCAGAGAGCAAAGCAGACCTCGGGTTTCTCGCCAGGATGCAGTTCCTTGCGCTGGTTGCCCTGCTTGGTGTGGAGGGACACCCACTCAATGTAGTGCTCCGGCAGCATGGGATGCTCCACGGAGCCGACCTTGACATGGACGATGCCGTTTTCCACTGTCCAGACAGGGACGTGCTTCTCCACGGCGGCGTCGGTGGTGCCGGGAACGATCTCGCTCATCGGCTCACCGCAACAGATGACGGGAACGCCCGTGTCCTTGACCTTGGCAATGATGTTACCGCAATGCTTGCAAATATAAAACTTCTGCTCCATGATGATTCTCCTTTTCTTTCTTTAATAATTTTCCGCGTGGATCTCAAAATAGCTCTGGGGATGATTGCAGGCAGGGCAGACCTCCGGGGCCTTCTCGCCCACAACGATGTGACCGCAGTTGCGGCACTCCCACACCTTGACCTCGCTTTTGGCGAAGACCTGCGCCGTCTCTACATTGCGCAGCAGGGCACGGTAGCGCTCCTCATGGTGCTTTTCAATGGCGGCGACCAGACGGAAGCGCTGGGCAAGTTCGTGGAAGCCCTCCTCGTCAGCAGTCTTGGCAAAGCCGTCGTACATATCTGTCCACTCGTAGTTCTCACCCTCAGCGGCGGCGAGAAGATTTTCGGCAGTGTCGCCGATGCCGTTCAGTTCTTTGAACCACAGCTTAGCATGTTCCTTCTCGTTGTCAGCGGTTTTGAGGAACAACGCCGCGATCTGCTCATAGCCTTCCTTCTTGGCCTTGGATGCAAAATAGGTGTACTTGTTGCGTGCCTCGGACTCACCGGCAAAGGCGGCCATCAGATTTTTTTCGGTTTGAGTACCTGCGTATTTCGTTTCTTTCATGGTCGATGCTCCTTCCAGCTTCTTCTGCTCATATTATAACACGGATTCGTGTTATAAACAATATTTTCATTTTAAGTGATTCAATCCGTCTATATCCCGCAGCGTGATTGCGCCTCGTCTTAGCTCCACAAGCCCGTCCTCCGAGAAGCTCTTGAGCATCCGCGCCACCGCCTCCCGCGCCGAGCTGATGTGCTGGGCAATCTGCTCATGGGTCATGCGTATGGTATCGGAGCCGGTACGCTCCGCTTCGGCCAGGAGAAAATCTGCCAGCCGCCGATCCAAACCCTTGAACATGATCTGCTGCATCGCCCACATCACATCAGAAAATCGTTTCGTTGCCAGTTCATAGAGGAAGCAACGGACATGAAGATTTTGCTCCTTGAGCACAGCGATGACATTTGCAGGGATAATCAGAACCTCCGTATCCATTCCCGCGGTCATTTGCGTATCAAAGGTGATCTGACTGATCACACAAGAGGCAGAAAGCACGCATAGTTCGCCCGGATACAGGCGGAACAGCGTTACCTCCCGCCCCTCCTCGGAGAGAAGATAGGTGCGGATCTCGCCGGAAAGGACAAACAGCATTCCGAGACATTCATTGTTGCTGCTGTGAACGAACGCGCCCTTTTCATAATGACGGACAAAGGCGCTTCGGCGTAGCGTTTCCATTTCGTGTTCGGTCAAGGATGACCAGAACGGAAGTTGTGTCAGTGTGCGTTCCATATCAATGGCAGCTATGCTTGCCGCAGCCGTGGTCACCGCAGGTGTGCCCATCCTCGCCGTGCTCGTGGTCATGGTGATCACAGTGAACATTGGGGTCGTAGCCCAGATTTCCGCTGAGCAATGCGCTCACCGCCGCGTCAACGTCCCCGCTGACACCGCCGTAGAGCTTGATGCCCGCTTCGGCCAGAGCCGCCTGCGCACCGCCGCCGATGCCTCCGCAAATCAAAGTGTCCACGCCGTTCTGCATCAGGAATCCTGCCAGTGCGCCGTGACCGCTGCCGTTGGTATCAACGACTTCCGCATGGACGATTTTGCCGTCCACAGCTTCATAAAGCTTGAACTGCTCGGTGTGACCGAAATGCTGAAAGATTTGACCGTTTTCATAGGTAACTGCAATTTTCATAATGGAATCTCCTTTGCAAGTTTTGCCTGATTTTTCCATGTTGGCTCTCTGCATCCGGCAGCAACAGCCGCAGTGAGCTGCCTCCTGTCCTCCGCAGATGCGGTAGTTTCCCCCGGTGATGTGCAGCGGTTTCCCGTGGACAAGATACGCTGCGATCTTGCTCCGTGCGCTTTCGTAAATCTCCTGCACGGTAGAGCGGGAAATCTCCATTTGAGCGGCACACTGCTCGTGGGTTTGCTGCTCCAAGTCAACCAGCCGAATGACCTCGTATTCGTCCAGCGTCAGCAGGATCGGCTCGGTATTCTCGCACCCGTTGGGACAGAATGTATCGACCTGTGGTACGCCACAAATTCGACGGCACCGTGGCGGTCTTGGCATGGGAGCTTTCCTCCCTTTGTATTCGGTATATTCCGATTATAGCACTTTGAGCAGAAAAAAGCAATTTTTCAAAAGCTGCTACATTTTCCGTCCTCATATGTGTGCTGGCTGATATTCGGTGTCGAAGACTACGTGTGAGCCATGTTCGTATTGTCAGATTATCTACATTTGACAGAACTTCGCAGGGTATGATGAATTTGCTTGGATTCATTCTGAGTTTAGTTTACATGCAAGCCGTTCACGGATGGTTGTCCGCCTATGAACGGCTTGTAAATTCTCAATTTTTTTCCTTACTTGACACAAGAAGATCTCAGTCGCCTCGTTAGAGATTACATCGAAGCGGGCAAGTAATATCTCTATTTTGTCATTTCCAAACGCAGAGCACGATTAGATTTTCTTCGCAATCGTAGACAGCTCCGAAATAATGCTCAGAAGATCATTTTTGACTTCCTCTTTACTTGGCTCACTGCCCATCAGAAGATAATCCGTGCTGACATGGAGGATGCAGGACAGTTCGATCAGCAAGTCAATGGAGCAGCTGCGCTCTCCGTTCTCCATGCGGCTGACATGCTGCTTGCTTGCCAGTCCCAGGCGAACCGCCAGTTCCTCCTGCGTAATGCCACGGGAAGTGCGAACATCGTGAAGTCTCTTACCAAACTCTTTTGCGTCAAAATACATACGTTTCTCCTTCCGCACAGCCGGTACAGAACCGGATCGACGGAAGGTCAAAAAAAGAGCCGCATGACGGTAAAGAAAAAATCCTGTGCCGATAAAACAGAACATGGGTATCCCATAATTCTGTCTCATGCGGCATTCGGAAGACTTCGCCTGTCAGCGGCTCCACAGCACAGCTATGACTTATAAAATTGTATTAATAGATAGCGATAGGTAATCCTTTGATATAATCTCCGGATTTTCCCCCGCTCCACACCGTGCATGCAGCTTTCACCGCACATGGCGTTCCATCGAATTCAACAGCCAGGTTTTTTCATATACGATTTACACACTTCGTAACAGCATATTTATCAAAGAATGATTACAGGCATTTCTGCCATAGTTCGAAGTTTGTTAAGCTTTGCAAGTTTAGAATCATCTAATTGCAGTGGGTTCAGATATTCTCTGATAGTGATTTCAGACGATGCATGGATAATCACATGGATGGCTTTTGAGACTAAAATCAGATTTTCGTATGCATCTGTACCA
>NZ_QWGL01000033.1:27045-29523 GCF_003435375.1 Clostridium sp. AM34-11AC
AGACTAAAATCAGATTTTCGTATGCATCTGTACCACCTTTGCTTAATGGCATTTTATGATGACAGTGAATGTCGTGTACTTCCATAGGAAGTCCTGTAACTGCACATTTTCCATATTGAGCCGCAAATAGTGATATTCTGTTGTCTGCATATTCGATTGACCTGCCCTTGACAGGATTACGCATCAGCCATAACATTGCGTCGGTATTAATAGTTAGATTCTTATGAATCAGCTCTCGTCCCTTGACAGTGTACTTATTGATGTTTTTCCTTTTATTTTGGGCATTTTTCTGCGGAACGGCTCCCACTGGAACAATGGGACGTTCGTGCAGAAATCTCAATTGCCTGCTTTTACCATACTTGTCTTTGATAAAACCATTTTTCAGAGAACCCTTACGGGACACATCGCCTTTCAGCCGATTTCTAAGCTGTTTATTGATACTGAAGGCAAGCTTTCCAAAGTCCGCTGTTGTTTCTGTTGCTATACAGTAGTATTCATGCAGTCCTGCGACTACAGAATTATATTTCTGTAACTGTATAAACTGAGCTGTGTCATCTGGCGAATGAGCCAAAGTTTTTACTTCCTTGGTCAGCTTTTCATGAGCCTTTTTGTATGCCTTGTCACACATATGTGACCTGACGACATATTTCTTCCCCTTTTTCCGCACTTTCAGTTTGAATCCGAGAAAATCAGAATACTGTCTTTTTAGATTGACAACCTTAGATTTGTCTGGGCTTATATCAAGACCCAGGCGGTCTTTTAACCACATTTCTGTGGCTTTATACGCTCTGACGGCTTCTGCGTGTGTAGGGCAGAAGATTTTGAAATCATCGGCATATCGCACCGCATGCACTTCTTTCAGTCTGCTTCTGCGCAAAGCCCTGTAAGCATGGCTTTTGATAACTGTTCCCTGCTTATTGCTTCTTGTTGTAAAATCTGTTTTCGTTGGCATTTCTTCCCATTGGGAAGTAATCCACCAATCCAACTCGTTCAAAACAATGTTTGCAAGCAATGGTGACAGGATACCGCCTTGTGGAGTTCCCTTGATGGGGAAAGTTTTATCTCCATTTGGCAGAATAACAGATGCTTTCAGCATTTCCTTAATGATGCATAACAGCTTCTTATCTCTTATTCCCAATGCCCATATCTGCCTTATCAGTTTAGTATGATTGATGTTATCGAAAAATCCTTTAATATCAAGGTCTACTACGTGATACATATGCTGTACCTGTATCAATCGCATACACTGAGCGATGGCATGTTCAGCGGATCTATTCGGACGGAATCCGTAAGAATTATCGCTGAATTTTGCCTCGCATATCGGCTCCATGACTTGTAAGATACATTGCTGTACCACTCGGTCAACGATAGTTGGAATTCCCAGAGGTCTGGTCTTTCCATTGGGCTTTGGTATCTCCACACGCTTTACTGGGCGTGGGTGATAGCAGCTGAATTGCTTTCTTATGAGACGGACATATTCTTCCTCGTTTAATTTAGCAAGGTCATTAATTGTCCTTTTGTCCACACCTGCGGTATCACTTCCTGTATTCGTCTTTATCGTTCTGTATGCCAGCTTGATATTCTCTTCGCTCTCGATGATTTCCATGAGATGATTAAATATCTTGTCTTTCTTACTGTCTGCATACAATTCGTCAAAAGTACTTATCATGTCATAATACTCAGAATTGCGAATTTTTCTCTGTTTAGATTTCTGTTCTTGCTGTTTCGAAGTCAACACAGGCATCCTCTCCCTTCGGTTTGGATTTTCTTTGTCATACTCGAAGCTGCGTTTATCGTATATTCATTTTTTTCCGTTGAATTCGACTTGGGGCTATCCCTCCACGATGTTTAGCATCACTTCACAGGTACTGTGCCCCTACTCTCACTGGGATTAAGTACGGTTGTACCGGTTTTGCCCGGCTTTCCCGTCCAACGACCTGCAACGGCTTTTTTCATACGTTCCCAGCTTTCCACGTTCCGATATTCCTATCATTGATTACCTTTAGGTCCTTCCTCTAAGCCTGTGTCCAATCATGCATAATCATATCGCCTGTAACGATATATGGATGTTCATAACAACCATTCTTACTAATCCACGGACACGCCCATACAAGGGCTACTGCCTTTCGACAGTATCAACGTTTAGACTCGTACATTCGGAAGTTTGTCAGTACTTTCGTACATTCTGACCATGGGTAACCGACACCCGGCATATAGGTAGCACCATCCACCGCTGGATAGCTTTCGTATATGAAAGTTAGCCATATTTACGACTACTCTCTGCCGACTTTACCGAGCTTCTGACACTTTGGCGGTTGCACGCTGATGCCAGTCGGAGTATCAGTGTGAGCGCTTCGGGGCGTTACTCCCTCATTTCACTCATCGGAATATCAGTTCTCCAAAGTTTCAGGCTTGAAAGCCCTTCGACTTTGTGCGTAAGCTTTTCACTTACGAACGTGTCGCACGGTTGTCGTTGCC
>NZ_QWGL01000034.1 GCF_003435375.1 Clostridium sp. AM34-11AC
TTCCTGCCCCTTGACCGTTCCGGCAACCGCCGCTTTATCCCGGTCATGGTGTACCCAGAGCAAGCCGAGGTTCACATTTTGGAGGATGAAGCCGCTTCCAGAGCCTATATCGAGCAGATGTGGGCGGAAGCGATGGAGATTTACCGAAGCGGCAGGTTCAAGTTGGCTTTCAGCCCCGCCATGCAGCGGTATCTCAAAGAACACCAGCGGGATTTTATGCCGGAGGACACCAAAGCCGGGATGATACAGGCGTATCTTGATAAGTACACCGGGAGCATGGTCTGTTCCAAGCAGCTCTACAAGGAAGCCTTGAACCATGCCTTTGACGAGCCGAAGCAATGGGAAATCCGGGAAATCAACGAGATTATGAACCAGTGCATTTCCGGCTGGCGGTACTTCCCGAACCCAAGAATGTTTTCAGAATATGGCAGACAAAAGGGCTGGGAGCGTGAAAACCCGGCAACGGACTCCGGCAACCCGTCTGAAAAAACGATGGATGGTTTTGTGGAGGTCACAGAACAGATGGAGCTTCCATTCTGAAAATGACAGCCCGTTGCATCCCCTGTTGCTATCCCGTTGCCGAGCCGGTTGCCGGGGAAAACCCCGAAACTATCAGCTTTTCTCCCTTATAACAACCAAAACAACAGAAAAATAAAAGAAAAGTATAAATAGTAACCATCGCCAGATTGAGATTGTTTGCAAGGTCTTTTGAAGCCCGTTGCCGGACTTCGTTGCCGACACCCTCTGTCTGGCTATTTTCATGTATGGAGGATAACTGCCTATGGCGAATAATAAGATGAATATTGAAGGAAAAAATTACTCGGATGTTCCGGTGTGGCGTAGATATACGCTTACCATTGAGGAAGCAGCCAGATATTATCATATCGGCGAAGGAAAATTGAGAACGCTTATTGACACACATCCCAATGAGGATTTTTATGTGATGAACGGCAATCGTGCCCTCATTAAGCGTGAGAAATTTGAGAGGTATCTGGATCAGGCTACTGCTGTGTAAACAGAGCTGACAGATTTACCGATTTCACATGATATAACTATGCGGAGAGCTGGATTTGTGCTATGATAAGAGCGCAAGTCTGGCTCTCTTTTTTGAAAGGAGAGTTCACGATGAGTGAGAAAAGACGAGATAACCGTAATCGGATTTTGCGAGAGGGCGAGTACCAGCGTAAAGATGGGAGGTATCGGTTCCGCTATATTGATGAGGACGGAAAAGAGAAAAATGTATACAGTTGGCGTTTGGACAAGAATGACCCAATGCCAAAAGGGAAGAAGCGGGAGCCTTCCCTGCGTGAGAAAGAAAAACAGATTGAAGCGGATTTGTTTGACCGTATCGTAACAAACGGCGGCAACTATACTGTTTTGGAACTGGTAGAAAAATATGTTTCATTGAAAACAGGAGTTCGTCACAATACGGTTGCCGGATATAAAACGGTCATCAATATGCTGAAAAAAGAGAGTTTTGGGAATCTGCGAATTGATAAGGTGCGTTTGTCAGATGCAAAGGCATGGTTGATTAAGCTCCAGCAGATTGATGGACGGGGATACAGTTCCATTCATTCTATCCGGGGAGTTCTAAGACCGGCATTTCAGATGGCAGTCGATGATGACCTGCTTCGTAAAAATCCATTTGAATTTGAGCTTGCATCTGTCATTGTCAATGATTCTGTTACCAGAGAAGCGATTACCCGAAAGCAGCAGAGAGATTTGCTGAAGTTTATTCAGGAAGATAAGCATTTCAGCAGATACTATGATGCAATCTATATTCTTTTTCACACAGGGCTTCGTATCTCAGAGTTCTGTGGGCTGACAGTTTCAGAAATTGAGTATGGAGAAATGCGTATCAAGGTAGACCATCAGCTACAGCGTACTGCACAGATGCAGTATGTGATCGAAGAACCGAAAACAGACAAAGGTATTCGATATGTACCGATGACAGAAGCTGTTGCAGCGTGTTTTCGCAGAATCATTGCCAACCGAAAGACGCCAAAGGTTGAGCCGATGGTGGAAGGATATGCCGGATTTTTGTTTCTGGATAAAAACGATATGCCGATGGTTGCCCTTCATTGGGAGAAGTATCTGGAGCATATCATTCAGAAATACAATAAAATTTACCGTATCCAGATGCCGAAAGTTACCCCTCATGTATGCAGGCACACCTTTTGCTCTAATATGGCAAAATCCGGGATGAATCCAAAAACCTTGCAGTATATCATGGGTCACGCAGACATCAGTGTAACCTTGAACACTTACACCCATGTAAATTTTGATGATGCAAAGGAAGAAGTATATCGGATAGCGAATAGTTAAAAAAGCCCGTTGGTAAGGACGCTTGCTTTACCAACGGATTTACCAAGATTGCAGGGAAAAACATAAGAAAATACGAGAAGATTTGAGAAGATACCTTAAAAAGAAAGGAAAATTCAAAAGTCGGAAAACCCTGAAATATCAAGTGTTTGAGAAGAAATACAAGACTTAAATGGAGATATAAAAAGATGATAAAAATACTTTTTATTTGCCTCGGCAACATCTGCCGAAGCCCACTCGCCGAGTTCTACTTTAAAGACCTCGTGGCAAAACACAACCTTTCCGCTGAATTTTATATCGAATCCGCGGCGACCTCCTATGAGGAGACCGGAAATCCGGTACATCCAGGAACGCGAAAGAAGCTGGCGGCGGCAGGCATCTCCTGCGCGGGAAAGACCGCGAGATGTATGGAGAGGGAGGATTACCGGAAATTCGATTATCTGATCGGGATGGATCAGGCGAATATCCGGAATATAACGCAGATCGCGGGCGGTGATCCCGAGAAGAAGATCTATAAGATGCTGGAATTTGCCGGGGATGGCTGGAAGGAGCTTAAAGCCGGAAAGCGGAACCCGGACAAGGTGCCGGATGTGGCGGATCCGTGGTATACCGGGAATTTTGATGATACCTGGCGGGATGTGACAGCCGGGTGTCAGGGACTTTTAAAATTTCTGTTATAGTTGTGCAAATATTTCGACTTGAAATAGGGCTACCGCAATCCCACTGGCTTTAGACGGTGGGTTAAGGTAGCCGGAAGCGGAGGTTTGTGCTATACTTGCGTTATGGGAAGGTGGAAATCAAAAAACAGACACAAATATTTGTTTCAGTATCATATTATTTTCGTATGCAAGTATAGAAAGAAATTGCTGATGTCAAAATAAATATCAGATGATATAAAGCAGTTTTCTTATGAGATATGTCAAAAGCATAAAGTCATTATCAGATATATGCAGACAGATAAAGATCATATTCATTACATGATAGAAACAGAACCAACAATGTCTATCAGTAAAATAGTAAATCTGATGAAGAGTTATACAACATATCATATTTGGAAAAGATATCCGGATTATCTACGAAACATTTCTGGAAAGAACATACTTTTTGGACGGACGGATATTTTGTCTGCAGTGTGGGAAATGTATCAGAAGAGATGCCCCGAAAATATATAGAAAATCAAGGGTAGGAAGGTGGCGACAGTGGGTGTTAAAAGCATATAAATACAGGATATATCCTGATAGCGAACAAAGAATTCAGATTGCAAAAACATTTGGCTGTTGCCGTTTTGTTTACAATCAGACATTGGCATATCGGGAAGAAATATACGAGAAGGAGAAAAAGTCAGTTAGTAAAACGGATTGTAATAATTACTGTAACAGAGAATTAAAGAAAGACTATGAATGGTTAAAAGCAATAGATAAATTTGCTCTGACCAACGCAATCTATAACATGGACGCCGCATATCAAAAATTCTTTAAGGAACATGCAGGATATCCGAAATTCAAGAGCAAACACGATAACCATAAATCATACACAACAAACTTCACAAATGGAAACATTGCGGTAGATTTTGAGACAGGGAAGATAAAATTGCCAAAATTAAAAGCGGTAAAAGCAAGGTTACACAGGGAATATCGTGGGCAGATTAAGTCAGCGACCGTTTCGCAGGTTTCCAGTGGAAAATACTATGTGTCCATACTTGTAGAAACGGAGCATAAGGAACTGGCACATACAAATCATAACATAGGAATCGATTTAGGAATTAAAGATTTATGTATTACTTCCGATGGGAAGGTATATGAGAATCAAAAAATTATAAAAAAATACGAGAAACAGCTTGTAAAGCTGCAAAGGCAGCTGTCACATAAAGGAAAGAGAAGCAAGAACTATTATAAAACAAAGAAAAAGATAGCATTATGCCATGAGAAAATAAGGAATATAAGAAAAGATTATCTACATAAAGTTTCACATGAGATTATCAGCGAAAACCAAGTGATAGTTTCAGAGAATTTACAGATAAAAAACATGGTAAAAAATCATCATCTGGAAAAAGCCATAAGTGATGTATCATGGTATGAGCTGACAAGACAGTTAGAGTATAAGGCAAAATGGAATGGCAGGAAATACATCAAAATAGATACATTTTATGCTAGTAGTCAATTATGTTCTGTTTGCGGGTATCAGAATCCAGATACAAAAGATTTGTCAGTGAGGACATGGATATGTCCGAAATGCGGAGCAGAACATGACAGGGATATCAATGCCGCGAAAAATATACTGACAGAAGGATTAAGACAAATAGCATAAAGAAATATATAGGGCAGGGACTGCCCAAATTAACGCCTGTGGAGATAGTAGGTTACGAGGTCGATGAAGCAGGAAGCCCATTAGCTTAGGACAATGGGTAGTTCACCCTGGTCAGATAAGCCACACCTTTTTCCGATCGTGAATCATCGTAAATTCATATCGGCGGGAGTAGGGGCTCTGACTTGATTGACAACATGTGCTTACAAAAAGGAGTGAATTTTGATATGGAGCGTTCCTATCAATATGATATAGTAGTTGTTGGCGGCGGTACTGCAGGTGTGGCCGCGGCAGTCGGAGCGGCGAAGGCTGGAGCGAAAACGCTTTTGGTGGAGCGGAATGCTTATCTAGGAGGAGAGGCGACGAACTCAGGAGTTAATTGCTTCTGTGGATTTTATACATGCGGATCGGATCCGGTGCGGGTGGTGAAAGGGATCGGGCAGCTTGTGCTGGATGAGATGAGGGCACTGGGGCCGACGATCGCCGAGGAGATTTCCGCATCCGGGAACCGGGATATTATCTTTCAGCCGGAGTATCTGAAATGCGCGCTGGATAACCTGTTGGAAAAGGAACATGTGGATTATTTTTTACATACGGTGCTGATTGGTGCAGAGACTGTGGAGAATGAGATCCGGACGATTCAGTGTGCGGATGATGAGGGCCTGTTTACCGTTTCGGCAAAGGCATTCGTGGATGCAACCGGAGACGCAAATCTGTCCAGACTTGCTGGTGCGAAGCTCATATGGGGAACCGATGGCGGACATCCGCAGGCAGCGACGCTGACCTTCCGGCTGAGCGGTGTGGCAGCGGATGTGGATCTGTCACCGGCGGCGGTTGAGCGGGCAGTGGTGAGAGCGAAGGCAGAAGGAATCAGAAATCTTACCAGAGAAAAAGGATTTATCCTCAGAATGGAAAACTCCGGGATCGTCCATGTCCTTCTTCCGAGCATTATTCCGGAAGGACTTTCGGCAGAAGAGATGACACGGATGGAGAGGGAGACGAGAAAGCAGGTGCTCGGATATATTCAGGCATTGCGAACCTATATGCCGGGAATGGAGCACAGTGAGCTGGCGGTGATCGGACCGTCGATCGGTTTTCGGGAGACGAGAAAGCTGGTGGGAAAGGAGACGATCACGGCGGACGACGTGATCTCCGGGAGAAGGCGCCCGGACGGTGTGGCCCGGGGCGGATGGAAACCGGAGATTCACAGGGATGTCAACAAGATGGCGACTTATATGGAAGTGAAGTCGGGAAGCTATTTTGACATTCCTCTCGGGGCACTTCAGTCGGAGAATGTGAAAAATCTGTTTGGGGCAGGCAGAATGATCTCGGCGGATGAGGCGGCATTTGCGGCTGTGCGTGTTATGGGAACATGCTTTGCGACCGGGCATGCAGCAGGCGTCGGGGCAGCGTGTCTGGCGGCGGATGAAAGAGCGGAAATCGAGCATGTCAGGGAAATATTGAAGGAGCAGAATGCTTTGGTATAAATATCAGAAATTACAGTGAAATAATATGGCAGCCGTTCTATTGGTGGAAAAGAGAACTAAGCAATGAAGCAGTTGAAATACACAAAGGACCTGGCGAGTGTCAGGTCCTTTGTGTAAATAGTTTATCCAATTTCCGGATCCGTAGGATCCCAATCCTGACCTTCCGGAATCTTCTCGGCTTCCGGTCTGTCAAACGGTGCCGGAAGATTGTCGCCTACGGTGACGACAGTGCCGGACGGGCAGTGGTCGTAGATCCATTTGCAGTCGGCAACAGTCATGCGGATGCAGCCGTGGGAGGCAGGAGCGCCGAGTTTGTTGTATTCCTCAGCGGTAATGTTGTGAATGCTTGTGGTCTTTCCCGGGACGCTGTGGAAGAGGATGCTGGTGTTGCTGAGTCTTGTACAATATTGACCGTATGTGGACTCGACGAGGGCATGCCATCGGTATTTGCGTGTGGTTTTAAAGGTTCCCGTTGGAGTCTGGGAGTTTTCTTTTCCCGGGGAACAGATAAAGGTCCGGTAAGGAATGATATATCCGTTTCCATCGTCCGGGGCATATACGGTTACCTGGCAGCGGGCACGGTCCACAACGATCTGGAAAGACTGTGCAGAGAGGATGCCCTCAAGGTTCTGGACCAGCGTGCAGGCATTCTCATCGAAGTAGAATTTGTATCCGTCAATATACTGCCATCCCTTGACGGCATGACCCGCAGCGTCGAAATAGTACCAGCTTCCGTCCGAGCTTCTCCAGGCGTTCGCAGCGAGCTCGCCGCCCTCGTCGCGGTAGATAAGCCCGCCTTCCTGTTCATGAAGTCCGGTTGGAAGGTCCTGCACCGGCGTTTCACGTTTCTGTACCTGTCCACTTACGGTCCAGAATCCGTCGGAATTTACCTGGAAACCGTCTGGTGTTCTTGTGTCCGCCATCATAAAGCCGTTTTTATCGAAATAATAGCATTCCTCCAAGCCGTCCTGATCTCCGTCGATCCAGTACCAGCCGTCGGCGGCGCTTGTATTGTCATCGGTATAGTATTTCCACTGGTTCGGTCCGCCCTCGTTGGACCATGTTCCGGCATAGGCTATAGCCGGATTCGCGAGCATGACCGCAAAAACGGTCCCGAGACCTGCGTAAAGTGCATTTCTTGATTTCTGATTCATGATCTGATTCTCCAAAGTTTTCTTCCTACCTATTGTAGGTACATTCTGTCGAAAAGGCAATCATTTTTTTCGACAAACTTTGCGTTTCAACAGAGTGTCGGACGAAAAAAGAACCGCTCGTCTGTCGCAGGACATCCTACTGGCAGACGGCGGTCTTTGCAATCTAGGAATTACCCAATTTTCTTATCTTCCTGCACCGGCTCACAGGTAAGTCCGATGCCGAGCTTCTTAAAGACATTCTTATCCACATTGGACAGCATAACTGTTGTGTGTACCTGGCAACCGCGGAGCTTCGGGAGCTGTTCTAAAGCGATCCTTGCGTTCTCGTCGGTAGCAGCACAGGTGGAGAGGGCGATGAGCACCTCATCGGTGTGTAGTCTCGGGTTGCCGCTGCCGAGGTAACGGACCTTTAATTCCTGGATCGGAGCGATGGACTCCGGGGAGATCAGGTCGATGGAGTGGTCGATTCCGCCCAGCTCCTTCACTGCGTTTAAGAGAACGGCAGCGGAAGCGCCGAGGAGCTCCTTTGTCTTACCGAGAACGATCTTTCCGTCTGGGAGTTCCAGGGCAGCAGCCGGGGCATCTGTCTCTTTCGCAAGATTTACAGCGGCAGGAACAACAACGCGGTCCTTCGGGGAGATCTTTGCCTGCTTCATGATCAGTTCGATCTTGTATGCCTCGTTCTGGCAGGAATCATCTTTTACGACCTTCTCAAGAGCCTGGTAGTAGCGGCGGATGATCTCCTGGCAGGAAGCCTCGCGGCATGCCTCGTCATCGAAGATGCAGAGACCGGCCATGTTGACACCCATATCGGTCGGGGATTTGTACGGGCATTTGCCGAAGATTCCCTCAAAGATGGCGCTGAGCACAGGATAGATTTCAACGTCGCGGTTGTAGTTGACGGTGGTCTTTCCGTAAGCCTCGAGATGGAACGGGTCGATCATGTTCACATCGTTCAAGTCTGCAGTTGCGGCCTCGTAAGCTAAGTTTACCGGGTGCTTTAACGGCAGGTTCCAGATCGGGAATGTCTCGAATTTCGCGTATCCGGCCTTTACGCCGCGCTTATTTTCGTGGTACAGCTGGGAAAGGCAGGTCGCCATCTTTCCGCTTCCCGGCCCCGGAGCTGTAACGACAACGAGTGGACGTGTCGTCTCGATATAGTCATTCTTTCCGTAACCTTCATCGCTGACGATAAGCGGAATGTTGCTCGGATAGCCGTCGATCTCATAGTGGCGGTATACCTTAAGGCCAAGCTTCTCCAGCTTGTGTTTGAACTGCTGGATCGCCGGTGTGTCAACGTAGCGGGTAATTACGACACTGCTGACATAGAGTCCGCGGTCGGTGAATACATGGATCAGGCGCAGTACATCCAGATCGTATGTAATGCCCAGATCGTAGCGGACCTTGTTCTTTGTGATATCAGCGGCATTGATGACGATGACGATCTCTGCCTGGTCAGCCAGCTGCATGAGCATGCGGAGCTTGCTGTCCGGCTCGAAGCCCGGAAGTACACGGGATGCATGGTAATCATCGTACAGCTTGCCGCCAAATTCCAGATATAATTTATCGCCGAATTTGCTGATCCTCTCGCGGATATGGTCAGACTGCATGGCGAGGTATTTGTCGTTGTCGAAACCCTGCTTGATCATTTGTTTTTCTCCTCTTAATAGTCATATTAAATGAAAATGAGCCGGTCTGGAGTTTCCAGGAAAGACATCCGGCTGAAACAGCTGTGGGGCAGACATCCGGATCATTTTCAAAAAGTTTTCGTACCTGCGGCTTTTGGCAGCCGTTCGTACCTATCTATCTATTATCCATCAAAAACCTCATTTTGAACAGTAGTTTTTTAATTTTTCTTTCCCAAATCCATATACTTATGATATTATGGTGGTAACTTGAGTTCTTATCTCCTGGCAGATGATGAAATAAACTGCAGGAAAACTTAATGGCAGTAGTGACGGAGAAAAATCAGTATTCCCTGTTGACAAGGAATCAATAAATGTGCCAGTCTCCGTGAAATTACTGACTGTGGATTGAAATAAAGGATGAGCGAACATGAAAAAAATGCTATTTGCGTTCTCCATGGCGGGCCTGTTCCTGTTATCGGCATGCAGCAGACCTGCGGCGGAGGAGACAGAGACAGCAGAGATGACAGCTGCGGCGGAGAGCACCCAGGAGACCAGCGGTGTCCTGGTGATCGAGGATGCCGGGGAAGATAAAAATAAGACGATCTCCGTGCGGATCGTTGACTCCTCGAACCCGGCGCTTCCGGGGCGCGAGGCGAAGAAGGTCCGCGGCATCTACATTACGGGGCCGGTGGCCGGAAATGAGGAAGTCTTAAACGGTGTTCTGGACGGGGCCCTGACTGCGGGAATCAACGCGGTGGTCATAGACTTTAAGGAGGATCAGGGACGGATCACATGTCCGGTGGATGCGGCGACAGTGAACGAGATCGGTGCCAGTATCCCGTATGTACGGGACATGAAAAGCCTGATCGAGAGCCTCAAGAAGAAGGATCTCTATGTGATCGCGCGAGTCGCGGCCTTCAGGGATTCCTATCTCGCGGAGAAGAAACCGGAGTGGAGCCTGAAACTGCCGGACGGAAGCCTGTACCAGGACCGCCAGGGAATGTACTGGGTGGATCCGTACCGCCAGGAGGTTTGGGATTATCTTCTGGAAGTCGGAACAGAGGCAAAAGATCTCGGCTTTGATGAGGTCCAGCTCGACTATCTGAGATTCCCGAACGAGGCGTCGGCAGGTCAGGTCGTCTACGACGAAGCAGTGATCCGGGGGCGTTCCAAGACGGATACGATCCTGGAGTGTACCAATTATTTATATGAAAATCTCGCGTCCCAGGGACTTTTCGTCTCTGCGGATGTGTTCGGCACGATCATCGGAAGCGGCGTGGATTCCACTGCCGTCGGACAGAATTATACGGAGATGGCGAAGATTCTCGACTATATCTGCCCGATGATCTACCCGTCCCACTACAGCTCTGGAAACTTCGGGCTGGAACACCCGGATACGGAACCGTATAAAACGATCTTCGGGGCGCTTCAGAAGTCTGGAAAGGTCCTGCTGGATGCGTCTAGAGCCGACAACCATGAGAGCCGCCAGGCGATCGTCCGCCCGTGGCTTCAGGACTTCACAGCCACATATCTCGGGGAAGGAAATTATATCACCTACGGTGATGCTGAGGTCGCGGAGGAAGTCCGCGCCGTCCAGGATGCCGGATATGAGGAGTGGATGCTGTGGAGCGCGGCGAATAAGTACCATTTAGAAGAACTTTCCGGGGACGGAAGCAGTGCAGCGGCAGCGGAAGTTTTGGGCGAAGGCGAAGCCAGTTCGGATGGTGGAGAAACATCTGCCGAGACAGAGCCCGAAACAGCTCAACAGTAAAAATGGAGAACAAAATGAATCAGATTCGTAAAACACCAGTGCCGGGAGAATTCTACCGGCACTTTAAAAATAAGTTATATCAGATCATCGCGGTTGCGACCCACTCAGAGACCGGGGAAGAAATGGTAGTCTACCAGGCGCTCTACGGGGACTTCAAGATATGGGTGCGTCCGCTTGACATGTTTTTAGAGGAAGTCGACCGGGAGAAATACCCGGATGCGGTGCAGAAGTATCGGTTTGAGAGAGTACGGCTTGTAAAGCCACAGAATGCGGAAAATTCCGCTCAGAATGCAGCTCAGCCAGTGCGGCAGGCACCAGCAGAACAGAAGCCGTCGGCAGACAGCGACAGCAGCGCCAAAAACATCACCGCCCAGGCCCCGGATGAAGACCAGCCCGTCAACCAGGAGCTCCTGGACTTCTTCGATGCCATGGACGAAAAAAACTATGATCTGATGCTGGAATGCCTGACAAAGCTCCAGACCCATGCAACCCAGAAAGAGCTGGATGATATCTGCATGGTCCTGGACATCCATCCGCCGGTGAGCTGCGATGATGTTGGATCCCAGATCATGTTCATCAAGCGCCACCTTGCGATGATCAGAAAGTTTGACGGGGAGAGATTGCGTTGACAGAGAATGATACTCCTTTCAATATTGAAGAAGAATTAAAAAAACTCCCAGCATCGCCGGGAGTTTATCTCATGCATGATAAGCACGATGAGATCATATATGTAGGAAAAGCCATAAGCTTGAAGAACCGTGTGCGCCAGTATTTCCAGAGCAGCCGGAACAAGACGGCCAAGATCGAGAAGATGGTATCCAGGATCGCGAGATTCGAGTATATCATCACGGACTCCGAGCTGGAGGCCTTGGTTTTAGAGTGCAACCTCATCAAGGAACACCGCCCGCGGTACAACACGATGTTAAAGGATGACAAGACATATCCCTACATCAAGGTCACTACGGACGAGCCGTTCCCGAGAGTCCTGTTCTCCAGAACCATGAAAAAGGACAAATGCCGGTATTTCGGACCATATACCAGCGCCGGAGCGGTGAAGGACACCATCGACCTGATCCACAAGCTCTGGAAGCTCCGGACATGCAGCAGGAATCTTCCGAAGGACATCGGAAAGGAACGTCCGTGCCTGAACTACCACATCAAACAGTGCTCAGGGCCGTGCCAGGGCTATATTTCCGAGGTGGAATATAAGAAATCTGTCTCCGAGGTCATCGAATTTCTGGACGGAAAGTACACTCCGGTGCTGACGATGCTGGAGGAAAAGATGATGGCGGCCTCCGACGCGATGGAGTACGAGCAGGCTATCGAGTACCGGGAACTCTTAAACAGCGTGAAGCAGGTCGCCCAGAAGCAGAAGATCACGAGCCATAGCATGGAAGACCGGGATGTGATTGCCATGGCGAGGGACGACGCGGACGCTGTGGTGCAGGTATTCTTTGTCCGGGATGGAAAGATGATCGGCCGGGAACATTTCCGTGTCTCCGCATCCACGGCAGACAACAATTACCAGATCATCGGAAGCTTTGTAAAACAGTTCTACGCGGGAACTCCATTTATCCCGAGAGAGATATGGGTGCAGGAAAAATTTCCGGAGATGGATCTCATCGCAGAGTGGCTCACGAAACGCCGCGGTCAGGCGGTAAAATTCCTGATCCCGAAAAAAGGCCAGAAAGAGCGACTGGTGGAGCTTGCGCAGAAGAACGCGAAGCTTGTGCTTGACCAGGATAAGGATAAGATCAAGAGAGAAGAACTCCGGACCATCGGCGCCATGAACCAGGTGGGAGACTGGCTGGGGCTGGAAAAAGTCCGCAGGATGGAGGCCTACGATATCTCCAATATCAGCGGTTTCGAGTCCGTTGGTTCCATGGTAGTCTTCGAGGACGGACGTCCGAAGCGGAACGATTACCGGAAATTTAAAATAAAGACCGTCCAGGGACCCAACGATTACGCGTCCATGGAGGAGGTGCTGACCCGCCGGTTCACCCATGGCATGGAGGAGCTGGAAGAGGAGCGAAAGAACCAGGAAGACGGGGCGGAAGCACCGGATGGAAGCTTCGGAAGCTTTACGCGGTTCCCAGACCTGATCCTCATGGACGGCGGCCGCGGACAGGTGAACATCGCGCTGAGTGTGCTGAGCGAACTGAAGCTTAACATTCCGGTCTGCGGCATGGTAAAGGATGACAATCACCGGACCAGGGGACTCTACTATAATAATGTTGAGATCCCCATCGACCGCCATTCCGAGGGCTTCAAGCTTGTGACGAGGATCCAGGATGAGGCACACCGGTTCGCCATCGAGTACCACAGAAGTCTGCGAAGCAAGGCACAGGTACACTCAGTCCTCGACGATATCGAGGGCATCGGACCGGCGAGAAGAAAAGCATTGATGCGCCGGTTCAAGTCACTGGAGGCGGTGCGTGATGCAACCTTAGAGGAGCTTGAGAGCACGGAGGGCATGAATAAGCGGGCGGCGGAGAGCGTCTACGCCTATTTCCGCGAGAAGGACCGTGCGCCGGAGATCACGGAGTAAATGCACGGGATGAAGCAGGAAAATCTCGTGACATTCGGCCTGTGATATGATAGGATGGAGATAACTGTGCGCAGAGCTGTAAATTTATATCAGAAGCGATGCCGACAGGATATAAGATAAAAAGAACAGTATTGTAACTGTTCAGTAGGTCTGCGCACTTGCTGCGCTGACCGTAAGAAAACATAGGCTGGAGGGCAAAAATTCCATCAGCGAAGCTGATCTGGAATGGATTTTTGCGTGTAACTATGAAGGTACTGAATAGCTACACAGTATTTTAAATCGATAGAATAGCTGCGAATTGTTCCGAAGAACTGCCGCCATGATTCGAGGCAGCGGCCAGATACAGGAAAGGAGAACTATGCCATGTACGGAGTTACAATAGCTGAATTAATAGAAAAAATGGATTTCAAAAACCTGACCCCGGAGCTGGACTGCGAGAAGATCGTTGTCTCCCACCCGGACGTGAACCGTCCGGCGCTTCAGCTCACCGGATTCTACGCACATTTCGACAATGAGCGTGTACAGATGATCGGAAACGTGGAGATCGCGTACCTCTCCGGGCTCACAAGAGAGCGCCGGATCGCCATGTATGACAAGCTGATCTCCAGCAAGATCCCATGTCTCGTGTTCTGCAGAAACCAGACACCGGAGCCGGAGGTCGCAGAACTCTGCAGTCATTACGGTGTTCCGTGCCTGCTCTCCGCGAAGCCGACATCCGATACCATGGCGGAAGTCATCCGCTGGCTGAAGGCAAAACTTGCCCCGTGCATCAGCATTCACGGCGTTCTCGTTGATGTGTTCGGCGAAGGCGTTCTGATCACAGGCGAGAGCGGAATCGGTAAGAGCGAGGCCGCCCTGGAGCTCATCAAGCGTGGACACCGTCTCGTAAGTGATGACGTTGTGGAGATCCGCAAGGTCAGCGATGAAACTCTCGTCGGTTCCGCCCCGGATATCACAAGATATCTCATCGAGGTGCGCGGGATCGGCATCATCGACGTGAAGACCCTGTTCGGTGTCGAGAGTGTAAAAGATACCCAGTCCATCGACATGGTCATCAAGCTCGAAGAGTGGGATAAGAATAAGGAATACGACCGTCTCGGACTTGAGGACCAGTACACGGAGTTCCTTGGAAATAAAGTTGTCTGCCACAACATTCCGGTCCGTCCGGGACGTAATCTGGCAGTTATCGTAGAGTCCGCGGCGGTCAACTACCGTCAGAAGAAGATGGGCTACAACGCGGCCCAGGAGCTCTACAACCGCGTGCAGGCGAATATCGCTAAAAGAGGCGAATAAAAAGGAGAAACATTCATGGAAACCAGAACAAATGAGCCGATGGCGCGGCACACATCATTCCGCGTCGGCGGCCCGGCAGACCGGTTCGTGATTCCGGAATCAGAGACAGAACTCCGCGAGGCGGTCCTGGACTGTAAAAAGTCAGGACAGCCCTGGTACATGATCGGCAACGGAAGCAATCTCCTCGTGGGAGATAAAGGTTTCCGTGGCACGATCATCAGCACAGAGCGTCTCGCTGAATTAGAAGTTCAGAAAAACGAAAACATTATCATCGCCGGGGCAGGCGTGATGCTCTCAAAGCTTGCGAATACGGCGGCGAGAGAGGAGCTCACCGGCCTGGAGTTCGCAGCGGGAATCCCGGGAACCGTCGGCGGTGCGGTCATGATGAATGCGGGCGCTTACGGATCCGAGATGAAGAACGTACTCCTGTGGGCAGATGTGATGGACCAGGACGGAAATGTGAAGCTGATGAAAAACGAGGAGCTGGAGTTGGGATATAGAACGAGCTGTCTGGAGCGCCTGGGACTTTTCACAGTCCGCGCGGCATTCAAGCTGACACCTGGCGATCCGGAGGTGATCCGGTCGCAGATGGAAGAGCTGGCAAGAAAGAGAAAAGAGAAGCAGCCGTTAGAATACCCGAGCGCTGGAAGCACCTTCAAGCGCCCGGAAGGATATTTCGCCGGAAAACTGATCGAGGATGCCGGTTTAAAGGGATTTTCCGTCGGCGGAGCCGCGGTCTCCGAGAAACACGCCGGATTCGTGATCAATAAGGATCATGGAACGGCGGCGGATATTTTGGGACTTTGCAATGAGGTAAAACGCCGGGTAAAGGAGAGTTCCGGGGTAGATCTCGAGCTGGAAGTAAAACTCTTAGGCGAATTTTAAAGGTGCACAATACAGGGAGGAATTCTCGTTGAGACTTGTAATTGTGACAGGCATGTCGGGCGCAGGAAAGACCACGGCATTAAAAACACTGGAAGACATGGGCTTCTATTGTGCCGACAACCTGCCGGTCCTTTTAATTGAAAAATTTGCGGAGCTGGTCATGAACGGACAGAGCGAAAAGCAGGACATCGCCCTGGGTGTGGATGTCCGAAGCGGTGAGGAGCTGCCGTATCTGGAGATTATCATCCGGAAATGGAGAGAAAACAAATACCCGTTCTCGATCCTGTTCCTGGATTCCTCCGATGAAGTTCTTATCAAGCGCTTCAAGGAGACGAGACGCAGCCATCCGCTCTCAAGAAACGGCCGCGTGGAAAAGGGAATCGAGCTGGAGCGGGAGAAGCTCGCCTTCTTAAAAAAAGAGGCGGACCAGGTCATCGACACCAGCAGACTTCTGACAAAAGAACTGCGCCATGAGCTGGAAAATCTCTACAGCGAAGCGGATGGACGCAGCAGCATGTTCATCACAGTCGTGAGTTTCGGTTTCAAGTATGGGATCCCGGCGGATGCCGACCTGGTGTTTGACGTGCGATTCCTCCCGAATCCCTACTATGTGGAGGAACTCCGGTTCCATACGGGAACGGAGCAGGCGGTACAGGACTATGTGATGCAGGGTGGTACCGGGGAAGAGTTCTTAAAGAAACTGAATGATCTTCTGGAATTCGTGATTCCGAAATATGAACAGGAAGGAAAAACGCAGCTCGTGATCGCGATCGGATGTACCGGCGGACGCCATCGTTCGGTGACGATCGCAGGAGAAGTATTTAAGCGTCTGACGGAGTCCGGGCGGTACGAGATCCGGCTGGAACACAGGGACGCGGGGAAGGATGGAGGAAAGTAAGTATGTCTTTTTCTTCCAGGATCAAGGAAGAGCTTTCCAGGCATATGAGTCCGGCAAGGCATTGCCAGATCGCCGAAATTGCGGCGATTTTAAGCCTTTGCGGACGGATCCAGATTTCCGGGGACGATCATTACAGCATCAAGATCCACACGGAAAATGTGACAGTTGCCAGAAAGTGCTTTACATTATTGAGAAAAACATTTAATATAGAAACTGATATTTCTATACGGCGGAACGCGCATCTGGGAAAAAACAGGATCTATTCGGTCTGTGTGAAACAGCATGAGGATGCACTTCGCGTATTGAAAGCCACAAAACTTCTTACGGAAGACGGAGAGATCGGAGAGAATCTTTCTGTTGTGGGAAACGTGGTCGTTCAGAACCCCTGCTGCCGCAGGGCATTTCTGCGCGGCGCTTTTCTTGCGTCAGGATCCATCAGCGATCCGGAGAAGTTTTACCATTTTGAGATCGTCTGCGCGACAGAGGCGAAAGCCCGCCAGATCCAGTCCATTATGGCAACGTTTGACATTGATGCAAAAATAGTCATCCGCAAACGCTATTATGTGGTATATATTAAAGAGGGGAGCCAGATCGTGGATATCCTGAATGTGATGGAGGCCCATCTGTCACTGATGGAACTGGAGAACATCCGCATCCTGAAAGAGATGCGCGGAAATGTCAACCGCCAGGTCAACTGCGAGACGGCAAACATCAACAAAACAGTGTCAGCCGCTGTGAAGCAGATCGAGGATATCGAGTTTATCCGCGACACGGTAGGCTTTGAAAGTCTTCCGGATGGTCTTGCGCAGATTGCAAAGGCAAGACTTTTAAAACCGGAAGCGACGCTGAAGGAACTGGGCGAAGACCTGGAACCGCCGGTTGGAAAATCGGGTGTCAACCATCGATTGAGGAAGCTTGGTGAGATGGCGGAGAAACTGCGGGAACAGGGAACCGAAACGTGAATGGAGACTAGTAAGCGCCATTCTTTGTGCAATTGAGGAGGATTATTATGACAAAACGTACGGTGACTATCGAACTTGCTTCTGGTCTGGAGGCTCGACCGATTGCGATGTTAGTGCAGCTTGCAAGCAGCTATGAGAGTACAATTTACGTCCAGAGCGACAACAAAAAGATCAATGCCAAGAGCATCATGGGCATGATGACACTTGATCTTCCGGTCGGCGAGCAGGTGGTCGTGACAGCGGACGGAGTGGACGAAGAGAAAGCAGTAAACGATATTGAGAAATATTTAAGCAACAACTAAGAAGCATGTCTGTATATAGCGACATTACGGGACTGCCGCCTTTCGGGGTGACAGTCCTTTTGCAATTGATGATAAAAAATACGGAGGAGACAGATGGCATTTACACACTTGCATGTCCATACAGAGTACAGTCTTTTGGACGGATCCAGTAAAATCGGAGAGCTGGCGGCGCGGGCAAAAGAGCTTGGCATGGACAGCATGGCGATCACCGATCACGGTGTCATGTATGGGGTGATCGATTTTTACCGGGCAGCCCGTGCGGCCGGGGTCAAACCGATCATCGGCTGCGAGGTGTATGTCTCCCCGGGTTCAAGATTTGACCGTGAGACTGTCCACGGCGAGGACCGCTACTACCATCTGGTCCTCCTCGCGGAAAACAATACAGGATACCAGAACCTGATGAAGATCGTCTCCAAGGGCTTTGTGGACGGCTTCTACTATAAACCGAGGATCGATGAGGAGGTCATGCGGGAGTACCACGAGGGAATCATCGCCTTAAGCGCCTGCCTTGCCGGTGAAGTCCCGAGATACCTGGAAAAAGGTCTCTACGAGGACGCGAAGGCGGCTGCAAAACGCCACCTGGAGATCTTCGGTGATGGCAACTATTTCCTGGAGCTCCAGGACCACGGTATTCCGATGCAGCGCCAGGTAAATCAGGGGATCATGCGCCTCTCAAAAGAATTAAATATCCCGCTTGTGGCGACAAACGACTGTCACTACATCAACGCCGAGGACTGGGAGGCCCACGACATCCTGCTCTGTATCCAGACAGGGAAAAAGGTCTCCGACGAGAACCGTATGCGCTACGAGGGCGGACAGTACTATGTGAAGTCCGAGGAGGAGATGCGCAGACTCTTCCCATACGCCCCGGAAGCCATCGAGAACACCAACAAGATCGCGGAGCGCTGCAACGTGGAGATCGAGTTTGGTGTCACAAAACTTCCGAGATTCGATGTGCCGGAGGGCTACGATTCCTGGGGCTATTTAAACCACCTCTGCGATGAGGGCTTCGCGATGCGCTATCCGAATGATGACGGAACGCTCCGCGCCCGCCTGGATTATGAACTCGGAACCATCAAGAGCATGGGCTACGTAGACTACTTCCTGATCGTGTGGGATTTCATCAACTTCGCGAAATCCCATGGGATCGCTGTGGGACCGGGGCGGGGGTCTGCGGCGGGAAGTATCGTGGCGTACTGCTTAAAAATCACAGATATCGATCCGATCCGGTACCAGCTCCTCTTTGAGCGTTTCCTGAACCCGGAACGAGTATCCATGCCCGATATTGACGTGGATTTCTGCTACGAGCGCCGTCAGGAAGTTATCGACTACGTTGTGGAAAAGTACGGGAAGGACCAGGTGGCCCAGATCGTCACTTTCGGTACCCTGGCGGCCCGCGGCGTGATCCGCGATGTGGGGCGCGTCATGGACCTGCCCTACAGCCTCTGCGACCAGGTATCGAAGATGGTCCCGGCGGAATTAAATATCACGTTGGACCTGGCACTCAGGAAAAACCCGGAATTAAAGGCGCTATATGATTCAGATGAGCAGGTAAGAAAGCTCATCGACATGTCAAAGCGCCTGGAAGGACTCCCGCGCCACACCTCCATGCACGCGGCGGGGGTCGTGATCTCCAGGACCTCCATTGACGAGTATGTCCCGTTATCGAGAGGTGCCGACGGCACCATCGTGACCCAGTTTACGATGACGACGCTGGAAGAACTGGGCCTTTTAAAGATGGACTTCCTGGGACTCCGCACACTCACTGTCATCCAGGACGCGGTGAAGATGATCGAAAAGAACTGCGGTGTGAAGCTCGATCTCGAGCACATCGATTATGATGACAAAAAGGTCATGGATTCTCTCGGAACAGGAAAGAACGAGGGCGTGTTCCAGCTGGAAAGCGGCGGCTTCAAGACCTTCATGAAGGAATTGAAGCCGACTACCCTGGAGGATATCATAGCCGGAATCTCCCTGTACCGTCCGGGTCCAATGGACTTTATTCCGAAATATTTAAAGGGAAAGAATGACCCGGAATCCATCACCTACACCTGCCCGCAGCTGGAGCCGATCTTAAAGCCGACCTACGGCTGTATCGTCTACCAGGAGCAGGTCATGCAGATCGTCCGCGATCTCGCCGGATATACCCTCGGCCGAAGCGACCTTGTGCGCCGTGCCATGTCGAAGAAAAAGGCAGCGGTCATGGCGAAGGAGCGCCAGAACTTTGTTTACGGAAATGAGGAAGAGGGCGTAAAGGGCTGTATCGCCAACGGGATCGACGAGAAGACGGCAAACCAGATTTACGATGACATGACGGACTTCGCAAAGTACGCTTTCAACAAGTCCCATGCGGCGGCCTATGCGGTGGTTGCATACCAGACCGCGTTTTTAAAATATTATTATCCAAAGGAATTCATGGCGGCGCTCATGACCTCCGTGATGGACAACACCACGAAGGTCTCCGAGTACATTCTCGCCTGCCGGAACATGGGAATCCCGATCCTGCCGCCGGATATCAACGAGGGATACAGCGGCTTCTCCGTATCCGGAAACGGTATCCGTTACGGACTTTCCGCCATCAAGAGTGTGGGCCGGGCCGTGGTGGACGTGATCATCGCCGAGCGTGAGAGCGGCGGTCTCTTCAAAAACCTCGATGATTTTGTGTCAAGAATGTCCAACAAGGAAGTCAATAAGAGAACGCTGGAGAGCTTCATTAAATCTGGTGCCCTGGACACACTTCCGGGAACGAGAAAGCAGAAGCTTATCGTCTCCGGTGACCTTCTGGAGAGCAAGTCAAAAGAGAAAAAGACGGTCATGGAAGGTCAGATGAGCTTCTTTGACATCGCCCCGGAGGAGGAAAAGGACAACTTCCATATCACGTTCCCGGATGTGGGCGAGTATGACAAGCAGACACTTCTGGCATTCGAGAAGGAGACCATCGGCATCTATGTCAGCGGTCATCCGATGGAGGAATACCGGGAACTCTGGGAGAAAAATGTGACGGCGAGAACTTCCGATTTCGTTGTGGATGAGGTCGGAAAGACCATTGTGGAGGATAATTCCAATGTGGTCATCGGCGGAATGATCACGTCGAAAAAGGTGAAGACTACAAAGACGAACCAGCTCATGGCATTCATCACCGTTGAGGATCTTGTGGGCACGGTGGAAGTTCTCGTGTTCCCGAAGATCTACGAGAAGAACCGTCAGGCGTTCACCGAGGAAAACAAGGTGTTTATCCGCGGCCGGGCGTCCATCGGTGATGACCCGGTAGGAAAGCTGATCTGCGAGGAAGTGATCCCGTTCACCGATATCCCGAATGAGCTTTGGCTTCAGTTCGAAAATCAGGCATTCTACGCGAGCCACATCGACGATGTCATGGCGGCACTCCGTGATTCCGACGGAAAAGACCGGGTCATTATGTATTTAAAAGAAGAACGGAAAATGCGCAGACTTTCCGAAAACTGGGCAGTCCTCGCAGGGCCGGATCTTCTGAACCGCCTGTATAAGATCCTTGGTGAAAAAAATGTCAAAGTTGTGCAAAAGGTCATTGAAAAGAAGGGCAAAGTGTATTAAAATGTAACTGTTTGGTAGGTCTGTGCATTCACTGCGCTGACCGTAAGAGAACATTGGCTGGAAGGCAAAAATCCCATCGGCGAAGTCGATCCGGAATGGATTTTTGCATGTGACTGCGAAAAAACTGAGCAGTTACATTAAAATAAGGACGTGTACGGCGAATGATTGACAGAATTTTTTTATGGAGGAAACCCATATGTCAAAGAAAGAAGTCAGAACGATCGGAGTATTGACCAGCGGCGGAGATGCCCCTGGAATGAATGCGGCAATCCGTGCGGTTGTAAGAACCGCTATCAATAAAGGCCTGAAGGTAAAAGGAATCATGCGTGGCTACGCCGGACTCCTTCAGGAAGAAATCGTAGATATGGACAGCGTCAGCGTTGCGGACACGATCAACCGCGGAGGTACGATCCTTTACACAGCCCGCTGTGAGGAGTTCACAACTGAGGAAGGCCAGAAGCGTGGCGCTGAGGTATGTAAGAAACATGGTATCGATGGTATCGTTGTGATCGGAGGAGACGGTTCCTTCCGCGGTGCCGGAAAGCTTTCCGCTCTCGGAATCAACACGATCGGTCTTCCGGGAACCATTGACCTTGATATCGCCTGTACCGACTATACGATCGGTTTCGATACCGCTGTAAACACAGCGATGGAAGCCATCGATAAAGTCCGTGATACTTCCACCTCCCATGAGCGCTGCAGTATCATCGAGGTTATGGGAAGAAATGCCGGATATATCGCTCTCTGGTGCGGTATTGCCAACGGCGCGGAGGATATTCTCCTTCCGGAGCGCTACGACGGCAATGAGCAGTACCTGATCAACCGGATCATTGAGAACAGAAAGCGCGGCAAAAAGCATCACATCATCATCAACGCTGAAGGAATCGGACACTCCACTTCCATGGCAAGAAGGATCGAGGCGGCGACAGGTATCGAGACCCGTGCCACCATCATTGGCCACATCCAGCGAGGCGGTACACCGACCTGTAAGGACCGTGTTTACGCGTCCATCATGGGTGCGAGAGCTGCAGAGCTTCTGGCGGAAGGAAAGAGCAACCGTATCGTAGCCTACAAGGACGGCAAGTTCGTGGATTTCGACATCCAGGAGGCACTGAATATGAAGAAAGACATCCCGGAGGAGCAGTACGAAGTAAGCAAACTTCTCGTGCGCTAACTGCGTGGAAAGAACTGCTGTCCGTATGACCTGCGGCAGCAGCAGTAAAGGAGCAGGAACATGGGTATCAGAGAGGACGAAAAGATCGCCCCGCACTGTGAGTTTATTCATGTCCACGACAAGGTGGTAAAACGGGTGATGGACGTGATGCCGGAAGGCGAGGAGCTCCAGAATCTTGCGGAATTCTTCCGGGTATTCGGCGATTCCACAAGGATCCGTATTCTGTATGCACTCAGCCAGTCGGAGTTATGTGTGTGCGATATTGCAAGTCTTCTCGGAATGGGACAGTCTGCGATCTCCCACCAGCTTCGGATCCTGAAGCAGATGCGCCTTGTCAAGTTCCGCAGGGAAGGAAAGAGCGTTCTCTACTCTCTTGCGGACGGTCACATCCAGACGATCCTCGCACAGGGGATGGAGCATATAGGAGAGAAAATATGAAATTCACGAAGATGCAGGGCATCGGAAATGATTATGTTTATGTAAACTGTCTTGAAGAGACTGTGGAAGATCCCTGCGGGACGGCAAAGATGGTCAGCGACCGCCATTTCGGAATCGGATCGGACGGATTGATTTTAATTAAGCCGTCAAGGGTTGCGGACTGCCAGATGGACATGTACAATCTGGATGGATCCCGGGGTGCCATGTGCGGAAATGGGATTCGCTGTGTCGGAAAATACGCCTATGACCACGGAATCGTGGATAAGACGGAGATCGACGTGGAGACTGCATCCGGAATCAAGCATCTGTCTATGAAATTAAAAGACGGCAAGGTAGAGCTTGTGACGGTGGATATGGGGCGTCCGGTGCAGACCTCCGAGATCGGGGAGCCGATCACGGTGGATGGAAAAGAGTACCGTTTTACCGGCGTGTCCATGGGAAATCCCCACGCGGTGGTATTTATGGATGGAATCAAGGATATGGAGATCGAAAAGATCGGCCCGTCCTTTGAAGTCCACGAAAAATTCCCGGACCGCACCAACACGGAATTCGTGGAGATCGTAGACCGCGGACATGTAAATATGCGTGTCTGGGAGCGTGGTTCCGGAGAGACGCTTGCCTGCGGAACAGGTGCCTGCGCGACGGCGGTCGCCTGCATCTTAAACGGTCTTACTGACGATGAAGTCCGCGTGACACTGCTCGGCGGCGACCTTCTGATCCGTTGGGACAGAGAAAAGGACACTGTATTTATGACAGGTCCGGCGGCGGAAGTGTTCCACGGGGAGATCTGAAATACCAGACTGACAGCAGCCGGGTGCCTTTAAAACAGTGCTGGATCCGTGAAAATACGGTCGGGCAGCATAGATAAAACATGAACGCAGGAATCGTTTGGTGGTCTGGATATCACAGATGTCTGCCGTAGGGATGCGGCGCGGCTGAACGGTTATCTGTATATAGATAAGGAGTTCCGGGCATATGACACAGCTAAATATACTTGAAAACCGGAACAAAGGAGATAATTATGGATCATATTGACAGGGAGATTCTGCAGATCCTGCAGCATAACGCGAGAGCGTCCTTGAAAATGATCGCGGAGAAGACATTCCTTTCTTCCCCGGCGGTTTCAGCAAGAATTGAAAAACTGGAAAAAGATGGAATCATCACATCCTACCAGGCACAGATCGATCCGATGAAGCTTGGATATCACATCCTCGCCTTCATCAACCTCAACGTGCTTCCGGAGGACAAGCAGAAATTCTATAACTACGCGGAAGGAATCCCGAACATCTTAGAGTGCAGCAGCGTTACCGGAGAATACTCCGTGATCATGAAGGTTGCCTTCGAGAGCACAATGCAGCTCGATAGCTTCCTCGGCCAGCTCCAGAAGTTCGGCAAGACCAGTACCCAGGTGGTATTCGCCACCCATGTAGGTCCACGAGGCGTGCAGGTACAGGAATAGGAATACATACGAAAAATAAAAAGGACATCTGAACGAGAGATACGAGGGTATTTCTGGTTCAGATGTCCTTTTTGCTGCAAAAACAGCGTTTTTTAATCTGCCGCAGGAATTTCCAACCAATTGTTGGATGGCCTGAGGCAGAGATATTTATAAGATCGCAACCAATGCCGACACGATCGAGATCATGGGCAGCAGAGTGGAGATACAGATCCCTTTCGACACCAGGGTGACATCTTGGTTGTATTCCATACAGAGCATGGACACGTTTCCAGCAATAGGGCAGCCGGAGAGGATCGTGGAGATCTCTAAAAGTATGCGGTTCCTGATAAAGAATCTCAGGACGAGGAAGGTGATCACCGGGAGACCTTCGACTCAAAAGTCTTATCGATCACGCCGGATCAGTTGGCGAGATAGCCGGTGAGCATTAAGAGAAAGAGACTCACCATCTGGTTGAATACGATTAACATGGTGTAAAGAGATCCTTTCGTGTGATTGCCAGGGAAAGTTTTAAGACATGGATGGCGCAGGTCTGATGATACGGGAATATGATAAGGTATCCGATCATTCATTCAAAAAATCGCTGTGGATATCCGGACAGCGCAGATTTTGGACTCAATGATTGTATCATATCATAAAATTTATGAAAAAGGAGAATAATTTTGGCAAAGCAGAACAGTGTCATCATTGATCCGGGTCATGGGGGTTGTAGATAACGCAAGTAATGAAAACAACGAAAATACAAGGAGAAAGGCAACTGTTGTACCTATTAAAATAAAATATGTGTGAGAGGACAAGCCTTTCAATAATGTAGACGTTCAGAAATGAGCGTCTATTTTTATACCCAAAATGAAAGGAGCATTAGATTTATTAAAAAGACATGGAAACGATTGTGTACGGGCTTCTTAGCTCTTGCAACTGTCGTTACTGCTTTACCGACTACACCCGTTCATGCAGAAAGCAAGCAATACTGGACGGAAAGTGCAGAACGTGTCGGTATCATTGAAAAAGTAATGAATGACGGTTCTATTGGTTCGACATTCAATGAGGGCTATATGAAAGTCGAGGGCGAAACTGCCTATTGTATTGACATCAATACAGATTTTAAGAACGGCTATAAGACCAGAGCTGACGCAAGCTCACGCATGAGTGCCGACCAGATTTCAGATGTGGCGTTATCCTTAGAGTATGTCAAACAGTATGGCGAAGCTCACAAGGAATTGAACTATAAACAAGTCTATCTGTTGGAACAATGTGTTGTCTGGCAGAAATTGAGCGTACATCTTGGCTGGCAATGTGATAACGTGCGAGCTTCTTATGATGAAATTCCAAAGACTACGCAGGACGAAGTTTTCTCTGGTGCAAAAACCTTTGTCAAAGAAAATAAAGGACGCTATGAATGTGGCGGTTATATCTACTCTGGCGAGGGGCAGGAATTGGGACAATTCTGGGCGAAACTGAATGTTGGAAATGCAAAACTGCAAAAGACTTCCAGTAATGCCAGCATTACAGACGGTAACGGGAATTACTCAATCGCTGGTGCAACCTATGGTGTCTTTGCTGATAAGGACTGCACAAAACAGCTTGCCACCCTTACGACTGATGAAAACGGAAATACAGATGTTGTAGAGGTAAAAGCAGGCACAGTCTATATCAAGGAATTATCCGCACCAGCAGGATATAAAGTAGATAAAACTGTATATTCCTTAAAGGTTGAAGCTGGAAAAACAGCGACTTTGAAAGTATCAGATACACCGAAAGTAACAGACACTTTGATTGAGCTTTTCAAGATAGATATGGAAACACAGAAAGACAATCCGCAGGGGAATGCTTCTTTAGCAGGTGCGGAATTTACATGGAAGTATTATGCAGGCTTCTATAACAAAGACAATCTCCCTGCCGAAGCTACTCGTACATGGGTTACAAAGACAATCGCTGAAACTGATAGCAATGGGATAACTCATTACATCACAAAATTAGCGGACACATACCAAGTATCTGGCGACAGTTTCTATATGCAGGACGGTAAAGCGTTTCTTCCACTTGGGACACTAACCGTTGAGGAAATAAAAGCTCCAAACGGATACTTGTTAGAGGGTGCATATATGCAGGCTGGCGATAAGTTCGAACAGATAAAAGGCTTATACCTTACACAGATTACCGAGGACGGCGACCTTGCCGTATTAACTGGAAATAACCAGTTTTCCGTATCTGACAAGGTTATCCGTGGCGGTGTCAAAATTCAGAAACGAGATTTAGAAACGGGCGATACAAAGCCACAAGGAAGTGCTACTTTGAAAGATACTGCCTTTGACATCATTTCCTTAAATGATAATGCGGTATTGGTTGAGGGCAAGTTATACAAGAAAAATGAAGTGGTAAAGATAATTCGTACCGATATTGAGGGTATCGCTTCTACTTCTGCTGACCTCTTACCTTATGGAAAATTCCGTATCGTTGAAAGTGAAGCTCCCGACGGTTACTTAACTGACGGTGCAAAACCGATTGATTTTACAATCACAGAAAATGGAAAAATCGTGGACTTAACCGACAAAGCTCATTCTATCTATAATCAGATTAAGCGTGGAGATATTGAGGGTGTAAAAATCGGTGCAGGCACACACAAGCGTCTTGCTGATGTTCCCTTTAGGATCACAAGCAAGACGACGGGCGAAAATCATGTTGTGGTAACTGATGATAACGGGCAGTTCTCCACTTTTGCTGACTGGGCTTCTCACAAGCATAATACCAACGCAGGAAAGACCAGCGAGGACGGTGTGTGGTTTGGAACTTCTGAACCAGACGACAGCAAGGGTGCGTTACCTTATGATACCTACATCATTGAAGAATTACGCTCTGATAGTAACAAAGGCTTTGAACTTATCCCGCCTTTTGAAATCGTGGTATCAAGAAATAACCTTGTGGTTGATTTAGGGACTTTGACTGATGAATACGAAAAAGAAATCTCTATCCATACCACAGCGACCAGCAAAGACGGCGAAAAAACTATCCTTGCAGGAAAAGAGGTTACAATCGTTGATACTGTCAAATTGGACGGACTTACAAAAGGCACAAAGTATCAGTTGAAAGGCTGGCAGATGTTAAAGGAAGAAAACGCCGAGCTTATCATTGACGGAAAGCGTGTAGAAAATGATTATACCTTTATCGCTGATGATGAAGCTATGAAAGTAGAAATTGCTTATACATTCAATGCGTCCGAACTTGGCGGTAAAAATCTTGTTACCTTTGAAGAATTGTATGATTTAAGCAATCCAGACGAACCCGTAAAAGTTGCAGAACACAAAGACATTGAGGACGACGGGCAGACGGTACTTATCACAGAGCGTATCATCAAGATACATACTACCGCTACCGATAAGGACGGCAACAAAGAGCTTGAAGCTGGAAAAGAGGTAACAATCATTGATACCGTAACCTTAGAGGGCTTAGAAATCGGTACACAGTACAAACTTGTGGGCTGGCAGATGTTGAAAGAAGAAAATGCAGAGCTTCTTATCAATGGAAAGCGTGTGGAAAGTGATTATACGTTTACTGCTGACAACGAAACTATGAAAGTGGAAGTTACTTTTACGTTTGACGCTACTTCTCTTGACGGCAAACAGCTTGTAACTTTTGAAGAATTGTACGATTTAAGCAATCCAGACGAACCAAAGAAAGTTACCGAGCATAAGGATATTGAGGATAAGGGACAGACGATTACCTTTAAGGAAAAGCCAGAAGAACCAGAGAAACCCGAAACTCCACCGACACCAGAAAAGCCTAACAGACCTAGCGACAGTCCCAAAACGGGCGACAGTACAAATGTAATGGCATTTGTTGTGATGTTGCTTGCGTCTGCTGGTGGATTGGCTGGAACATATCTTTACAAACGCCGTAAAATGAAAAAATCATAAGGCAGTAACGGTATGATGAAAGAAAAATCACGCTCTCCGCCGAAGCGGTCAAACGGCAGACTTCCGCTTATTCTGGCTTGTCTGCCAACAACCTGCAAGAACACGGATAGTCAAGGGTGCGTAAGCATTGATTTTACCCTTTACTATCTGGGGGATTGCTGGTACTTCCAGAACCGCCAGAATAAGAAATCACAATCAAAAAACTTATTAAAAATAGAAAGAAACGAGGTAAAACAATATGGAAATGAAATATGTCGTGCCAGATATGGCACAGTCTTTTGGGGCTCTTGAATTTGCAGGCGAAAGCGAGCCTATCTTTGAAAGGGATAAAAACAACCGCAGGGTCTTAGCCAGACGAAGCTACAACCTTTATTCAGATGTGCAGAGAGGAGAAAATGTTGTCGTGGAAATTCCTGTGCAGGCTGGCGAAAAGCATTTCAAGTATGAGCAGAAAGTAAAACTTGTCAATCCGAAGTTATACGGCAGAGGTTACGCAATCGGGGATATGGGACATACCGATTATGTGTTAGTTGCTGATGATATTGTAGCAGTTGAAGAGAAGTAAAGGAGTGAAGAATTTATGAGATTATCAAACGGGTTTGTTATTGACAAAGAGAAAACATTTGGAGAATTAAAATTTACAGCGGTGCGTGATGTGTTCTTACAGAATGAGGACGGGACACCGAGTACCCAGCTTAAAAAGCGTATCTATGATTTGAAGTGCAGTCTGCATGGTGGCATTATTCCCGTGTCTGTACCGCCAGAAGTACCGTTAAGGGAATTTCCGTACAATGCAGTTGTGGAGCTTGTCAATCCCGTAGCCGATACAGTATCAAGAAAGACGTTTGGTGGTGCAGATGTGGACTGGTATGTAAAAGCAGAGGATATTGTGTTGAAGAACAAAGGCAATCAGAACGTAGGCAATCCACAGAATAATAACACACAGGGACAGCCGAAAAAATAAAATTAGAGATTAGATATTTATTGTGAGGTAATTCGTTGAATGATATAATTAGGATAAATTGTGAGGTGCTTATCTATGAAAGTATTAGTTAGTTCATGTATCATGGGAAAAAACTGCAAATATAACGGTGGGAATAATCTCAATCCGAAAGTTGTAGAGTTTCTAAAAGACAAAGAAGTTATCGAAATTTGTCCAGAATTATTAGCGAATATGCCTACACCACGTCCTAGTGCGGAAATAGTAAATGGTATTGTCATGGATATAAATGGAAATATTGTTGATGAGGAATATCGTCATGCGGTACAGTTGGCTTTAAATGAAATAAGAAGTATGGAAATAGATTTAGTTATTCTGCAATCCCTGTGTGTTAGGATAGTTGTCAGTGAAAGATAATTACAT
>NZ_QWGL01000035.1:0-3350 GCF_003435375.1 Clostridium sp. AM34-11AC
ATAAAAAGCAATGCTCTCTTCATATGAACACCTCCTCAAATCCCGATTGTTCTAATCTTTTTTACGCCCACCTTCTTGCCCTTCGGACAAGAAGTATCCCTCGCTCAAAGAGCTCGGTCAATTCCGATTTTCTCAATTCTCCAAACTTGAATTTGTCAAAGAGGATTATTCCAATATTCCACAGTATTTCTATTTACATCATAAAAAGTAATATTACCCGCATTTATAGGCAAGACAATCGCAAAAGGTTTATTGCGGTCAATATCAACCACTTGAATTGTGTTGCCATCATCTATTTCAAGTTGTTGCACCTGCTGTTGATTCATAGAAATAAATGCTCGTTCATTATATCCCTCTACAGTAAACTCCACAATTCCTCTTTGAATCCCCGAAAGAGTTCCACCTCCACGGAAAAAATATCCGAAGGAAAGTCCTGGACGATTGACATAGACGGAAAAAGTGTGGTCGCTCATGTCTTGAGAATAAGAAATATAAGCAGCCATCGTGTTAGAAACGCTTCCATCGAGCGTCCAATCATCTTTAATCTTCTGCGATGAACGAATATCCGTTTCCAAATTGGTCGAAGTCATACCGATGTTATTGTTTGCATAAAGAAATCCAACGAATAAAATGCAAACTAAAACAATCCCTATCACAATTTTAAGAAATCTCTTTTTCATGCTATCAAAACTCCTTGCCAAATTCCGATTTGTTGTCATCTTCATTATACTTCATCGCCTATCGAAAAGATAGCGTATTTTATGAAACTTGTCGGCTGGGAACAACTTGCAACGCAAAGTGTCCCCAGATGGCAAGTCCACAAAAGGGTAGCTGGCTGCAGCCAGCGCAGGGGAAGTGTAGCGTCCCCTGTATGATTTGGAGCAGACCATGACTGCGGAAAATCACAGCCCTCCGGCGAGGAGCCTTCGGAGAACGCAATGCACCAACCTCTGGGTGGTGTATAATTGCGCCCTTAGTAAACTAAGGGGTTTCTGGCTTCTCCCGTTCCAGCAGTTTTTTCAATAGTTCCTGCGTGTCCTGTCTGTGAAAAATGATTTTGAGCAACACCATGACATCATCATCTGTCAGGCGTTCCGGCTCTTGCAGAAAACTTTCCAGCATACCGCCACGGGTACAGAGCCGGTGCGTCCGTTCCTTTCGGGTAAGCTGTTTCAACTGGTGCTGCAATGCCTTTTCATCATTGATGGCTTTCCGCAGTTTCTTTTCGCTTTTCTCCAGCTCCCGGTTTAGCTTTTCCAGCTTTGAGGTATCAGGCAAGGGCAGCGTCCTCCTTTCCCGGTATCAGCACATAAATTCTATTCGGTTCTCCCACGCCCCGACGCACCCGCATGATAAGTCCGGCGGTTTCCAGTTCATTCAGAGAACGCTTGACCGTCATGGGACTGCGGGACAGGACTGCGGCAATGGCTGTGACAGGGAAGCAGACAAACAGGATTCCGTTCTCGTCCTCCTGCCCTTTGAATAGCATAGCGTCCAACATCCGGCAGTACATGACCTTTGCGGTGCTGCTAACTGGAAATCCTGTCAACGCTCTGGGAAATGGCATACATGGCGGCAAGGGTGTGTCTATCGTCATAAATTCAAAATTCATTCGGTGTGTTCCTCCTTTTTCTTTGCTCGTTTGGATAAATAACGGGGGCAGTCAACCACAACCGCCCGGAAGCTCTGCTTGCACCCATGCTGGCATTTCCGGCATAATTCGTTGTAAGTGACACGCCCCCGGTCATTGAGGTAAAAGGAAAGCTCATGCTTCCTCTTTTTGCTCATTCTCGGCATATTGTGTTTCCTCCCGTTTTAGTGTATGGTTTCGGGGCGATTTTCGGCAAAATTACGGTCATAGAGCCGCTTAAAATCTCCCGAAGTATACAGCGATAGGGTAGACTATCCCCCTATCCGATTGTCGTGTTTCGGTATCATTTCGGTGTCAGTTCGCCAGTTCTCCCCGGTGTCGTTCCTCCCCTGAATCTCACAGCGGCGTATCGCTCCCTTTGGTACGCTCGTTTCGGTCAGGATTCCTCCACATCCCTGCCAAAAGTCATGGCACTACATCGCCGGGGAAGCATATCCCACACAGGCTGGTCATTCGATTGGAATAATCCATCGATGAACTACCTGTATCATAGAACATTTTTGTGCCCTGTGCCGTATATCCACAAAGTAGGAATCAGGGGGAAAATCAGAAATTTCCACGATTGCGGAAAGTGTGATATAATCCAGTTAAACGGCAGAAATAAAACCACCGGAAAGGAGCGTGCGCCCATGAAAGTTGCAACAAGCATACAGGAACGCCTTTGGGAACTCCGCAAAGACAAAGGCTTAAATCTGGAAGAACTATCAAAGCTGACGGGCATTTCTAAATCAGCCCTTGGCAGTTATGAAAAAGAGGATTATAAGGAAATCAATCATGGCAACCTTATCACGCTGGCAGACTTCTATGGGGTTTCCGTCGATTATCTGCTGTGCCGGACAGAGAACAGGGAGCAGATCAACACGCCACTGACGGAGCTGCATTTGAACGATGAGATGGTGGCACTGCTGAAAAGCGGTCGGATTAACAACCGTCTGCTCTGCGAACTTGCCACCCATAAGGACTTTATCAAGTTTCTTGCGGACATTGAGATTTATGTGGACGGGATTGCCACCATGCAAATCCAAAATCTCAACTCCCTTGTTGATACCGTCCGGCATGAAATTATTGAACGGTATCGCCCCGGCGAAGATGACCCGCATTTGAAGGTGCTGCAAGCCGCACATATCAGTGATGATGAGTATTTCAGTCACATGGTTCTGGATGACCTCAACCTGATTATCCGGGATATTCGGGAATTCCACAAAAAGGACAGCGAGAGTGCGCCCCAAACTACCGTTGCCGATGAACTGAAAGAAAATCTGGAAGCGGTCGAAAATTTCAAGGGCAGTCGAGATGAAAAACTGGTTATCCTTTACTGCAAGCAGCTTGGTATCAACTATAAAAACCTGTCAGAAGAAGAATTTCGCTGGTTCATTCGTATTCTCAAAAAATCAAAGAAAATGGGAACGCCTATCAGCCAGAGGAAAAAACGGTAAAGGAAAACCGCTGTTGCATGGTTTGTTGGATTCCATGTAGCAGCGGTTTGTGCTGTGGTTATTATTTCATTCGTTTTCTTAATATTCGGCGATAATTTGTTTCTCCCTTTGGTGCGTCCTGTATAATTTCCAACACACCATCTTCAAGCATTTTATCAATGCGATTGGAAATCCATACATCACTAATTCCAAGTTGATATTTTCCTAAAACATTACCTATGACAATAGCCATTTTGAATTGCTCTGGCTGTTCCGCAATTTCA
>NZ_QWGL01000035.1:3360-28913 GCF_003435375.1 Clostridium sp. AM34-11AC
GTAAAGGAAAACCGCTGTTGCATGGTTTGTTGGATTCCATGTAGCAGCGGTTTGTGCTGTGGTTATTATTTCATTCGTTTTCTTAATATTCGGCGATAATTTGTTTCTCCCTTTGGTGCGTCCTGTATAATTTCCAACACACCATCTTCAAGCATTTTATCAATGCGATTGGAAATCCATACATCACTAATTCCAAGTTGATATTTTCCTAAAACATTACCTATGACAATAGCCATTTTGAATTGCTCTGGCTGTTCCGCAATTTCACGAAGAATGAAACTATCATATATATCTTCTGAAACGCTTTGCAATTTACCATTTAACATTGCACGCAAAGGTGCATTTTCATTTTGAAGTTGATTCCATTTCATAGTACAAGCTGAAAGAAATACAGGATTAGCTTTCTCTTGTAGAGTTATATAGTTTCCCCATTCGCCAGGAGAGACCTCGCCCCATGCTATTTTGGATGTCATAGTATTTTCTTTTCCATATTCCCATGTAGGTAACTTAACCAAATAAATTGTTGTCTGGCAGTTTAATGGTTGAAGTTGTTTCATAAGCCAATACATACCACAAAGCTCATCTGGATTATAGCTATACCAAATGCGAATTTCTTCCCCAGCTACATATCGTTCAATCACTGAGGTCAATGTAGTTTTAATTTTCTGTATTTTTTCTTCAACCTGATAATCTAAATCCTCTACAAAGCAGACAGACAGCATTTTCTTGAAAATATTTTTCCGCTGTTCGCCAATTCCATTATCAGAAATATCTCCCACACTAAGAGCCATATCAAAACAATAAACATCACTGCTCTTGCCTCCCAATGGAATAGCATTCTCCCAAGCAATGCGTTCTTGTTCCTGTGCTTGAAGCTGTGCCTTTTTCATTTCATCTGAAGATGGAACACTCCCGTCTTCGTGCCTCATAAATATTGAAACAGCACTTCCTCTATACTTTCCCTTGCCGTAAGTTTGGGCAATTTTCAAACTTCCACAGGCACTTTCACCAAATACAATTTCAATCATCTTATATACCTCCGATTTAATTGCTCCCGTTATGAATAAATCATCTCATACAAAACAATTTCTTCTGCCCTGTTGTGAATGTTATTGCAACGCTGCACCCATTCCATTTGTCGGGTACACTTCAATTCCTCTGTCACGCCCTCGGTAGCTTTCATCTGCTCCATGATAGTGTCTAACCGTTTTTGTGCCTGTTCATTCAGGTCTGCAAGATATGTCAACAATTCTCCGGTCAGTATCAATGTATTCAATCTGGCTGGGTGGACTTCTCTTAAATATTCCCGGTGCATTCGTCCGTACTTTCCGATAGGGCGGTGTTCCTCCGGCAGTTTCAAGTCCGGGATGTAGTAATCTCCGACAAGGATATAATCAATTCCGTTTTCCGTTATTCTTGGTTTCAATTCGCTCATGTTCCTTACCTCCTGTGGAAGCAGGCTCGTCTGGTACTAACTCAATCACATCAGTAATCTCACAATTCAGAGTTTCACAGATACGGGCTAATGTATCCATGCTGATGTGCTTTCCCTCTTTGCTCATGTTGGCAATCATATTTGTTGTCATACCAGCAGCAAGCCTTAAATCCTCTTTTCTCATATCACGCTCTAACAGTGTGTGCCAGAGTGGTTTATAGCTGATGTGCATATTGTTTTCCTGCCTTTCTATCCATACCACCGGGGCGGTTGCCCCGGCAGGAACTTTTCTCTTATTATAACACCAATCTTGTGAAATCACAATTTATTCTTGTAGCCTGCCGCTGATACCGTCTGGATTGTGCATTCCCTTTCTTTTTGTTCCCTTTAATTAGCCATGAACTGTTTCATACCCTGGCTTTTTGCTGATGTGTGATAAAGAAGTAGTAGAAGTGTAAAAAATTTTGCCGTTCCTATCCGGCGTTTGCGCATTGCGCCGGATAGGTCGGGCGGTCATTCGGGCAGGTCTACCTTGCCAACGAAAGAGTAATAAATATCAATGTCCTGTCTGCGTGTGCCGTTCTCGTCATAGCTGCACTCATGCACAACGATTTTCTCCACAAACTCACGCAAAAGGGTAGGGGTAAGTTCTTCAAAGCTGGTGTACTTGCGGACAACATTCATAAACTTTTCTGCGTTTACCGTGGCTTCCTGCGCTTTGGAAAGCTCTGCCCGGATAGCGGCGGCTCTCTCTTTCAGTTCTTTCTGCTCGGCTTCATAGTCTGCCGACAGCTCCGTGAAACGCTCGTCTGAAATGCGCCCGGTCACGCTGTCCTCATACAGCCGCTTGAAGATAGCGGATAACTCGCTGATACGCTTCTCGGCGGCTTCCAGCTCCTTTTTCCTTGCGGCGTTCCTGCGCTTGCCCCCGTCCTCGTTCTGCTCGATCAGCAGCTTCATAAACCGGGCTTCGTGCTTCGCTGCATAGCTGGTGACTTTCCGCAGATTGTCGGTCACTCCGGCGGTCAACAGGTCGGTGCGGATAAAGTGCGCCGTACAGTCACGGGTACGCTTCTTGTAGCTCCCGCAGATATAACAATCCTGCTTGCGGGTGGCGTTCTGGTAACGCTGCTGGTAAAGGACGCTGCCGCAGTCGGCACAAAAGAGTATGCCGGAGAATAAGCCCACTTCATCATAGCGGTTCGGGCGTTTGCGCTGCTTGCGTAACTCCTGCACACGCTCCCACATCTGGGTGTCAATGATAGGCTCATGGTGGTTCTCGAAAATCGCCTGTTTCTCAATGGGGTTCTCTACGCTGTGCTTGGTCTTGTAGGACGGCTTCTCCGTCTTGAAGTTTACCAGACAGCCCGTGTACTCCCTGTTTTCAAGGATATGTACCACGGTATTGGTCGCCCACTTGCACTCATAGCCGGGGTGGTAGCGGCGGGTGCTTCCCGTCCGACGGTATTCCAGCGTTCCCGGCGTGGGGATCTCCTGCTCTGTGAGCATACGGGCTATCTTGGTCGGCCCGTTCCCGGCAAGGCACAAGCTGTAAATCTGCCGCACAACAGGGGCGGCTTCCCCGTCAATGATAAAATTTTCGTCCTCGTCCATAAAGTAGCCGTATACGGGTTTGCTCGTGACGGGCTTCCCGCTCATACCCTTAGACCGTTTTACTGCTTTGATTTTCTTGCTCGTATCTCTCACCAGCCATTCGTTAAAAATGTTCCGCAGAGGGGCAAAATCATTGTCGCCCTGTGCGCTGTCCACTCCGTCATTGATAGCGATAAAGCGGACGCCTTTCTGTGGGAAAATCATTTCCGTATACATTCCCACTTGCAGATAGTTTCGCCCTAACCGTGACATATCCTTGACGATAACGGTGCCGACTTTTCCGGCTTCAATGTCCGCAAGCATGGCTTGAAAACCGGGTCTTTGGAAGTTCGCCCCAGAATAACCGTCATCTGTGTACCATTGCAGATTGGAAAAGCCGTTCTGCTTCGCATAGGTTTCAAGAATACGCTTCTGGTTTGAAATAGAATTGCTCTCACCTTGCAGCTCGTCCTCGTGGGATAATCTCGGATAAAGGGCGGTAATAAGGTTTCGGGTGGTCTGTCTTAACATAGTGTCCTCCATTTCCGACAGCCAGCCCCACTATTCCGTATGACTATCATACCACACGCCGGGGCTGGCTGTACAGTCCTTTCTGCTTCTTTACGTCCCGTCAAATTGCCGATTTTTGTGTAGCAGCTTCCGCTTCCAGCACTTTCAGCATTTTATCGGCGGCGGTGGCGGTGGTGTCCTGCTTGAAATAGCCGGAAACGACAAGGACAGAATTACCTATGCGGATTTCCGTCACGCAATCCGGGCGGCGGGTGCTGCGGTCATTCTTTGGGGTGTTGGTCATAGGCGGCTCTCCTTTCTGTTCATCAGCTTTTTCAGTTGTCCCATTTTCTCCTGCGCCGTGGCTTTTCGGAAGTTGCTCCCGGTAAAGCGGACAGGAGAACACATTTCAATCAGACGGTCATAAATGCGGGCGTGGGCGGTGTCCTCCGGGTGCTGCAAGTCCTCCAGCGTGAGATTAGTCGTGACGATCAGCGGCCTGCCGCTGCGGTAACGGCTGTCAATCACGTTGTAGACCTGCTCTAAGCCGTATTCCGTTCCCCGTTCCATTCCAAAATCGTCAAGGATAAGCAGCGGGAAGCTGCAAAGTCGGGAGATATATTCATTCCTGCCCTCAAAGCTGGCGGCAAGGTCACCCAATATCAATGCAAAGTTTGTCATGCACACGGGGATTTCACGCTCCATAAGGGCATTTGCGATACAGCCCGCAAAATAGCTCTTGCCTGTGCCAACGCCGCCCCATAGCAGATAGCCAATGTTGCGCTCTTTCATGGTTTCCCAGTTCTCCACATAGAAATGGGCGTGTTCCATTTGCGGGCACTTGCCGTTGTCGTTCTCAAACGTCCAGCCCTGCATAGCCGGGTCTGTAAAGCCCCGCCGCTTCAACCGCTCGACAGTTTCAAGGTGACTGCGCTGTTTCTCTGCGGCTTCCCGTTCCTCACGCTCTGCCCGCTGGCAGTCACATTCTGCCGGGTGGCGGTCACGCCCCAGCCATGCGGCGGTTTCTTTGGGGAAATAGCCCTCTTTGGGCTTGTGGCACTTCCCGCAGTATAAAAGCCCGTCCTCGCCGGTGTAGTCCTCCGGCTCCGGCGTGGTGTCGGTCATATTCAAAATCATTTCATCAAATCCATTCGTCATAAGCTCTCGCCCTCCTTACAGGTATAATCGGGTATGCCCTTTTTCGGGGCTTTCTTGGCTGCGTCCTCCTGCGCCCACTTGAAAATCGTGGCTGCATGGCTCTTGTATTTCCTCCCGCTGGAAGCGATATGGCAGGATAGGCGGTCAATGTAATACTCCCACTTGCCGGGAAGCTCTGTTTTCAGCCCGTCAAGCTCCGTATCGGAAAGAATGACATTGTGGTATCTGCCATAGGCGGCGGGGGCGGGGTGTCCCGTTTCTAACTCTCTCTCTTTTTCTATTTCTATATCTATCTCTTTCTCTATCTCTATCTCTGGTGGACAAATGTCCGCTCGATATGGTGGACATTTGTCCGCCCCTGTCTGCGGCAGGGCTTTTTGTTCCTGCAAAGCCAGCCGCGCCCTGCGCTTGCGCTCCCCCTCGGTAGAGGACTGGCCGATTAAAAGCTCAATGTTGCTCATGTAGAGTGCGCCGCTTGGCAAAGGCTCCACAAGCCCCAGCTTCATAAAGATTTTCAAAGCTCTCTCTACGGTACCTACCTGCTGGCGGGTAATGGTCGCAATCATCTGGGCGGTGTAGGGGATATTCTCGTCAAGCTGCAATTTCCCGCCGTTTTTCAGCGATTTCAAGTACAGCTTCAAGAGAATGTTGGAATAGATAACGCCGTCCTGCATACTTTCCAGCAGAACGATTGCATCATCGTCAAAATAGCTCTCTTTCAGCTTGAGGTAGTAATATTTGCGGTTATCTGCCATAGGCTGCGTCCTCCTTTTTCCAGCGTTTGGAATAATAGCGAGGGCATAGTATGATAACCGCCCGGAAGCTCTGTTTGCAGTCACGGGTGCAGCCCCGGCATAGGTCGTTGTAAGTGATACGGTTGCGGTGGTTGAGGAAGAAAGACCATTCCAGCCGCCGCTTCTTGCTCATTCTCGGCAATGGTAAGCTCCTTTCTGCCGTTCCTATCGGTGTAGCGGGATAGGGGGCATTTTCTGTATGTTCTCGGTATCATTTTCGGGCTTTTTCTGCCCTGTAAGCCCCGTTTGGAAGTCGGGGAGTATTGCGGTAAGGGTTCATATCATACCTGTATTTTTGTAGGGTTTCGGTATCATTTCGGGGCGGTCTTTAACGCTCCTGTTCACGCTTTTTCTGCTGGCTCGGTGCGCCCCTTAAAATCTGGTCGATATTGCGTCTGACTGTCTGAAGCTCCTGCGCCCACTGGCGTTTCTCCCGGTAGTCGTTATATCCGGCGTTCTTCTGGACGGTAAGCTGCTCAATCTCCCTTTGCAGGGCTTTGCTGGCTGGCAGCTTGGTTATTCCATGCTCCCGGAAATAACGGGCGGCTGTGTCCGCTATGATAAAATCGCTTTCGTGCTGTTCCCGGTAGGCTCTCCGGGCTTTCTCCGATTTCTGCGCTTTCAGACCGTCACGGGCGGGCTTCGTGCCGATATAGCCCAAAAGGTTGCGCTGCAATTCCTTTTTCTCCCGGATAGCGGCTTCCAGCCCTTTCAGTCCGGCAAGGCTCTCCTGCGTGGCGGTGTTGGCTGCGGAAATGGCAGCGTCCAGCTCGTCCGGGGAAGAAAAGCCATACTGCTGGTAGAGCATGAGGGTAGCCGACATCTGTTTGAGGTTGTGCATGGTCGCCCACTTCTCATAGCCCCGTCCTTTCCCCTCGGCTCGCTTGGCGGCTATGTCTACCATGCGCTGTACAGCGTCATTGTTCGGGGCGTTTTTCGCTTCTTTTTTCGTCCGTAAGCGGTCTTTGATACTGCCGGGGTATTCCGCTATGGCTGCGGGTTTTTCGGCGGCTCTGGCGGCGTTCTGCTCCAAAACGGAGAGGACAGCAGCCCGGTCAAAATCGTCCCCCAGCTTCCGGGCGGTAATTGGCTTCGTCCTGTCCGGCGTGAGGTAACTTAGCCGCCCCCGGCTCTCCTTGACGGTCACACCATGCCGGAGAAGCAGGGCGGCAAACTCATCAAAGCCGGAAGCAGCGGCAAGGGCTTCCCGGATAGTCCGGCGCAGCTTCGCCTTATCCGTTTCAAACTTGGTCTGCCGGGGCGCGATACCGTCCGCAGCAATAGGGGCGTTGGCTCTGTCAAGGGCAGCCTGTCCTTTCTTCTGCGCCCAATACTCACGCTCGGTAATGCGTTCTTTGCTGCCGTTCAAAAGGTCTATCTGGTAAAGCCCCTCGCTGTGGCACATCTCCATGACTTCGGCTTTCAGATAGTTCATAGCTGCGTCCGTACAGCGGTGCTTGCAGCCTGCTTTCCTGTCCGCTGGCCTGTCCATGTGGGGCAGCATGGGAACCTCCGCAATCCGCAGACTGTTAATGACGATATGCACATGGATATTTTCGGTGTGGCTGTGTCCGTCCGGGTGGGTGCAGACAAGGGCCTGGTGTCCGGGGAAATGCTCGGCGCAGAACTTCTCGCCCAGCTCCTGCGCCCGATCAACGGTCAAGCCGTTGTCCGGGCCGTCCCGTGGGTCAAAGCTGATGATGTAGTGGTGGCTCTTTACGTCCTCCCGTTTCTGGTTCTTGCCGTAGCGGAGATTGGAGCGCATACAGGCAACGGCAAAATCCTCCCCGCCACAATTCAGAGAGGATATGCGGTAGTCTACCCTCGGTATGAGCCGCCCGTCTGCGTCAAGGGTGGGCTTCATGGTAAACTCGTCATGCTCGAATGTGAGGTATTTTTCAGCGTCCCCGTAGTTGGCATTTTTAGAGCTGATATGTTTGAGTATCGCCAACGGCTTCACCTACTTTCTGCAAGACTTCAAACTTCAAGGCGGCAAGGTCGGCGGCGGCTCCCCGCACTTCCTTTTCCAGCCCCCGGTAGGGGCTTCCGTATTCGTTCAGGCTCCGGGCAATCTGGTTTAAGTTGCCGCCGATTTTCCCGTACTCTGCCGTGAGCTTGGAGAGGGCGGCAAGCAGCCCGTCATTGACCGGGGAAACGGTGACAATGGGGCGTATGGTCGCTTTCCGTATGGCTTGCCGGATAAACTCGGACTGGCTGATTTCATAAGCCGCCAGCCGCCCGGTGAAGTCGGCGTATTCTTCATCGGTCATGCGGGTCTTTACCACATGACGGCGGTGGGGCGTATTGTATTTCTTTCGCATGGTCTGTGACCTCCTTTCTCGCCCGACAGGGCGCATAGCAGGGTTTGGGGAAGGCACTCCCCAACAAGATTCCCGCAGGGGCAAAAATAAGCGGAGAGCGAATTTTGGCACCTCGGTAGAATCTTGCTCTGAAAAACTCCGGCGTTCCCCGGCTCCCGTCCTTTCCGCTAACAAAACGTTTCAAAAGGGCTTTGCTACCCGCTATTCCGGCTTATCTTGAAAATTTTCCTTTCACTACCTACAACACCACGCAAAGCAAAATGGACGGAGATTTTTAGAATTTCCCCTCTATTCCCTACAACACCACGCAAGCCGGAATAGGCGGACAATGGCAGTATTTTTTTCTTTGATACCCTCTACGGATAAGTAAGGGATTTTGCCAACTGCGGCGGCTATTTTCCCTTTTGTTTTTTCATACTGGGGATTTTCAAAAATGCCAAACAGGAACGAAAAAAAGCAGCAAATCTGTTGAATAGATTTACTGCTTTCTGGTTGCCGGCGAAGCGGCGGTTATTCAGTTGTAGGCGGTAGGGCTATCTCCCAAAGCGGAACTTGAAAATAGCTGTGAGAAGCGTCTGGGTGATGTAGTCCTCTGTATCTTGGTCTACCCGTCCATTCACACGGGCGGCACATTGTATGCGGCGGCGGTAATACTGCAATACAGTTCCCACCGCTTCCGGCTCCCCGCTGGCGGCTTGGACGATTGTTTCATAGGGGAGAAGCCTATTATTTCTCATATGCCATTCCCTCCATTTCCGCTTGGAGCTGCCGTAGGGCTTTTCGGATATGGTAGCCCGCTGTGCTGCGGCTGCGCCCGTACTGTCTGCCAATTTCGTGCTGTGGAATACGCTTGAAAAAGGACAGGTAAATCATTTCCCGCTCCCGTTCGTCCAGCCGTGACAGGGCTTCCGCAAGTAAACCGCTGCTGAAAATGACCGTATCGCCGCAAAGGGTAAGTATGTATTCCTCGTCCGGCTCCGGGGCTTGGAAATATTCATCTGTCGTGCCTAAAGGGTAGTGCTTTTCGTCTGTGAGGTATTCAAGGGATATTTCTCTTTTGTGCTTCCTGCTCCGTGTCCTCGCTGCGTTGATCGTTGCATTTCGGATAACGACTTTGCAAAAGGCATGGAAAGTGTACTCGATATGTTCCCGATATTCTTCTGTACAGGTCATGGAAAATCCCCCTTTCCTCCCAAAAGGGCTGTGGCTGGTTAGTAGTTGCTTTTTATGATAGTAAGGGGCGGCAGCACTTTAGGCTGTCGCTCCTTGACTGCCTAACTGCAAAACCGGGCGGGGCTGTCAACGGCGGGCGAAGCCCGTTCATCTTGACCGTTGACTGGCTCGGCCGGGTTTGCTATTTATCCGGCAAACTTGAATTTATTTTAAGCTATCACGTTTTACCTTTTTAAGCCTTACTATCATTACCATAGGAATTTCTTTATTGTTTTTGAAACATTCTTCATAAAATCCATCAATGACAAATCCAGCTCTGAAACAAAGGTTAAAAATATCTTGTATGGAACGATGATAATAAATCTGCTCCTCCGGCTGCCCTTCGATCGCTATATCATAGTAACTGTGCGGTGTCATATATTTTTCAGTCAATGTGATAAAACAAGGGTGCTGCGTTGCAAAGACAAAAATCCCGTTTTCCTCCAATAGTTCATAAACAGCCATAAAAAGCGGTTCAATATCCGTAATATCCATAATTGCCATATTAGAAACTGCTTTCGTAAAGGCTCGATTTCTTTTTAATCCTAATAAGCTTTCTCTATTGGTCGCATCCGCTACGCAAAACTCAATTTGTTTTGCATATTGTGATCGCCGTCTTTTAGCCAATTCTATCATTTTTTTGCTGTAATCAAAAGCGACGACCGAAGCGCCTCTCTGTGCAAGATACGAAGAATAATTTCCATTGCCGCACGCAATATCCAAAATGTAATCCGAAGGATCAGGAGAGAGAAGTTCCGTTACTTTGGGACGTACTACCTCTCTGTGAAATTCATTGGATTCGTCACCCATTGCATCATCCCAAAATTGTGCGTTTTTCTCCCAGATCTTTTTGCTTTCCTCTGTTCCCATGTTCTCTCCCACTCCCAAAATTTGCCTTTTTGCTTCCATTAAATCTTCCTTACTATATTCCATTGTTACCCTCCATAACTTCTGATTGTTGCCGTCTTGACTATTATGTATCTTTTCTTTCCAAAATGGTATAGGCTTTTATTTTTATAATGCTGCAAAACTTTTCTTCTGTAAGGTATTCAAAGGATATTTCCCTTTGCCGCCGCTATTGGAAAGCCAAAAGCAGCGGCTTTTTTACGCGATATGACCGAAAAGACTAGAAAGCAGGATATGTCATCATTTGTCATTTCTTCTCAATGTAATAACTGCATGGCATATCAAGCCAAATACAAGAGAAAAACAGCCACCGCCAAATAGTGATGCTCCCCACCCTGCACCCGACATTGTCATAAAACCGCCAACAAAGAAAATACCAATGCCAAGAAATATCCCGACACCATAAAAAAGTCCAATTGCCATATCATACTTATTAAATTGTCGTTTCTCTTTTTTTCACATGTTTCCATTTTTGTTATTACCTCCTTCGCAAAATCGTCCATGTGGACTCCAAAAAGAAAACAAATTTTTTTCAACGTATTTAAATCGGGTTCATTAACATCTCTCTCCCAATTCGATAGCGCCTGCCGGGTAACATTCAATTTCCCAGCCAGTTCTTCCTGTGTCATTCCCGATTGTGTTCGCAGATGACGTATTTGCTTTCCTGTTGTAATATCCGTCTGTTTCTGGTTCAAAATGGTTCCTCCTCTCTGATGCTGATTTTATCAATGATATTTCGCAATAGCCAGCAATGAACGTTTGCATTGCGCAAGATGTTACATTATCTTCTGAAACATATGCCGGATCTTGTCTAAACGGCTGTTCGGGCGGCGTGGCTGAAACACAGGCTCGCCGGAAGTTTCCTGATACCCTTTTAATTCTGTAATGCAGACACTTCTTCCATTTGTATAAAAATTCAAATCATTTCTATATTCACCAATACAACGGGCAGGGATTTCCCCCTTAAAAATAACTTCATCTTTTTCAAGTCTGGTTGATTCAATGATTGCGCAATACTTTGGTGCGTCATTATAAGCCCGTGAAAGATATTCCTGCGGTGCAAAAAGGGTAAAGGAAAGGTATGGTTCCAACAGTTGTGTTCCTGCTTTTTTCAATGCCTGCTCCAACACGACAGGCGCAAGAAAACGAAAATCAGCGGGGGTGCTGACCGGGCTGTAATAAACTCCATAATCAAAACAAATTTGGCAGTCTGTCACTCCCCAGCCATATAAGCCCTGCTCCATTCCATAACGCACACCCTCCATGACGGCATTTTGAAAACTTTGGTTTAAATAGCCGAGAGATACCTCGCTTTTATATTGTGTTCCGCTTCCAACAGGAAGCGGTGTTACAGTCAAACCAATAGATGCCCAAAACGGATTCGGCGGCACTTCAATATGAATCGTGTAGCTCGCTTTTTTTTGCGGTCTTTCCAGATAAATAACCGAAGGCTCTTTCATAGCCACGCCCACATGATATTTTTCTTCTAATAGCGAACAAATAACTTCTAACTGTACTTTTCCCAAAAAAGATAATATAATCTCATGTGTAACAGTATCAATGTCAAAATGCAAAAGAGGGTCTGTATCAGCAATCTCTGTGAGGGCATTTAACAGGGCTTCCCTTTGCTCCGGCTTTTGCGGCTCTACCGTTGTCCGAAGTAATGGCATGGGATTATCAATCCGTGTTTTGTGAGGCAGGAGTTTTTCATTTCCCAGAATGTCGTTCAGTTTCAAAGTATCATCAGCTAAAATAACAATTTCTCCCGGACAGGCATGGTCAACCGGGACGATTTCACCATTTGACGGAATACACATTTCTGTAATCTTTATTTTTTCCTTTTTTGACAGCAGCAGGGTATCCCGTAAATGGAGCGTCCCATGATACAGGCGTAAATAAGAAAGCCGTTTTTTCCGCTCTGTATACTCAACCTTAAAAACATGTCCACATAATTCAGACTGAATATCGTCTGTTTCTGTAATGAAAGTTTCTGTAATCGCTTCAATCAGTTTTTCTGTTCCTAAATTGTCTTTTGCACTCCCATGATAAACAGGAAACAAAGAGCAGCATCTGGTTCTTTTGCACTTTTCATATTGTAATTCCTGTATATCCAAAGAATCCTCTGCAACATATCGTTCTAATAGTTCATCGCTTCCGGAAATAATCATATCCCATTTGTCCAAATCAGAAATATCGGTCATGGTTATCTTTGGCGACAGGGAAACCTCCTGCATGACAATCATATCACTGGTAAGTTTATCTTTAATGCTTTGGTAAACACGCCGCAGGTCGATCCCATTTTGGTCTATCTTATTTATAAAGATAATTGTCGGAATGTCCATTTTCTGAAGCGCATGGAATAATATACGGGTTTGTGCCTGTACGCCGTCTTTTGCCGAAATGACTAAAACAGCTCCGTCAAGGACAGATAAAGAGCGGTATGCTTCGGTTAAAAAATCCATATGACCGGGAGTGTCCACGATATTGATTTTATAATCATTCCAGCAAAAAGAAGTAACCGCTGTCTGAATGGTAATTCCGCGCTGCCGTTCCAAAATCATAGTGTCTGTTCTTGTAGTTCCTTTATCCACGTTTCCTTGTTCCGCAATCGCTCCACTGGTGTACAGCAGGCTTTCCGTCAATGTTGTTTTTCCTGCGTCTACATGGGCGAGAATTCCAATATTGATTATTTTCATGTGATTGTCCTCCTTTTACAGCCCCAAAAGGGCATAAAAATCCCCAGCAGTAAAATACTTTTACCACTGGGGATTATAATTTGCGGACATACACATATACAGCATACACCTGTTTGTGATTGCTGTTTTTCGGATATGTCAAAATTGATAAGGCAAAAGTATTCTTAAATTGGGTACAAAAAACCAAGCCCCCACAAAAGGGACTATCATAATCCTTTGTTCCCACTATTTGATTATAGTTTTATTTAAGAATACCTTGCCGCATATTTTTTACTCCTTTTTTGGAATGATGCTATTATATCACATTAGTTTTAGGAAAGAAAGTACCTAAAAGAAATTTTTCTTCCCCTTATATGTAACAATCATACCGACTTTCTGGCGTTCAGAATGGTTTCTGCTGTCTGCTGTGGTGTTTGGTTGGAATTGTCCAGCCAAAAGCCGATCCGTGGTGTTGTCTGCATAAATGTATCGTATAAGGTTTCAACCGTAAAGCCGGAATAGCCTGTTTTCTCCCTGTATCGTTCCCTTCCTTTTATTGTTTCCACATCTGGACAAAGAACGACAACCTCAACAGGGTATTTATGCGGCACAAAAAATATGTACATGTAACTAATTCAACACATTTATAATTTGAATAGGGACATTATAGCATTTACTAAATACAAATTCAATGTATACGGAAATAAAGATATAAGGAGTGGGAAGGATTCCGCCGTAGTCGGCATTGTAGGAAAATCCAAAAGTTTAGATTTTCCCACAATGCTTATCTTTTGGTCTTTGGTTCGGAATAGTGTAGTGCTGGCGGTCTATCTCTTGTTTTCGGTTGCTTGCTTCCTTACCGTACATGAGCATTGGAAGCAGGGTTGTCCTGGCCGTAACCTTCCAGAAGGTTGATAACGCCCCAGATACCAAGACCTGCGCCCAGGGCCACTACGAGAGTCTGCAAAACACCAACTGCACTGTTGAAAAATGCCATAAAATAATCCTCCTAAAAAATGTTTTTGATTTGGGTTTAAGTAGTTGCGTCAATCTCGTACACATCGAAGGTGTCCGTGGGTTTTACCACGGCACGCTGCTTCTTCATGTACCGTTCCATGTCAAAGACATTTTTAGGGTCGGCGTCGGCCGTGTATCTGTAATTCGGGTGTCGGGTGAGGTCGTACTTGTCCGAAAGGAACGGGCGCACGCCCCGCAGCATGAAGATACACTTGCCGCCGTCCATCACTGCCAATTCGTCCTGGGTCATCAACTCTTTGCTATCTTGTCAAGTGGTAAATTCGGTTTTTTCGCATGTAAGAGGAAATACGTTGTAGATTGTTCATAGATATGTTAAACTTATTTCAACAACCAGATATGCTCCAATAAAGTAAAATCTTTGTAGGATTGAAAAACATTTGATTTCAGGAGGACGAATATGAAAGTAAATAAAGCGGTGGCAATATTGACATTATGCTCCTTGTTTTTTTGTGCGTGTTCCCAAAATACTTTAGATACAAACGCGAATGGAGAAAACACTGAATCTATTCAAGAACCAAAAGTAACTACAGAAAACATAAACAATAGCGAGACTGTTGAAATAACTGAAGATACATTGGCATCTTCGCCATTTAAAGTGCAAATCGATAAACCCACTTTAGAAATGGGAAAAGAAAAAGAAACAACTGTAATTATTACTGCGGACATAGAAAATTGGGATTATACTGTTTCTGCGGCAAATGGAACAATATCCGATTTATCCGCTATGTCTTTTACTTATACAGTTCCTAAAGATGAAAAAATAAGAGAAGATACAATTACCCTGACATTATCTGATTATGATAACGGCAAACAATATAAATACAGTATTCCTTTTATTTTTTCTAAGATTGATGAAAAAATGATTCTGGATAATTAAAAACAATCCGGGAAGAGATTATAAAAAAATCGTAACATTGAATCTTGCAAGGGAATTACACGTTACAGTGGAAGAATTATTTATACCGGAATAAAGAATCCATTACTCCCGGCTTTGAAATATTTTTTATTACAGACAGGAAAGGCAGCCGCTTCCCGCCCACGGCTGCCTTCCTCATTTCTTTTACCTGTCCTCAAGCACTTCCAATATAATCTTTGCCCCAAGCCGGAAACCGAAAATAAAGGTTTCTGCTGTCTCAAGCGGGAGTGCGTCAAGCTGCTCGTCCATAATCTCTATAAAGCGTTCGCTAAGCGGCGGGTTAAATGCTTTTAGCTGTTCGATGAAATCCTCATAGTGGCTGTAATGCTCCCGGCGCATTTTCTGGTATCCTTCCGTCCTGACATTGACCTGTTCGGCTGGGTAGATTTCCCCGTCATAAAGCTGTTCCAGTACACTTTTCATTTGTCCATCCTCCTTGTTTTGTATTATAGTTTTGTATTACATATTTGTATTCTATCATGTGATATATAAAAGTCAAGAAAAATCGTCTATAATGATTGCATATTTGTAATACGGAGGTGTAACATGGCGGATAAGTTTGTGGTAAGGCAGAAGAAGCCGGACAGAAAGGAAGATAAATCCGTAGTGATGACGCTTCGGATAGACAGGGAATTGCAGGAGGAATTTGATAAACTGTCAGCTAAAAGCGACCGCTCCCGCAATGAACTTATGTGCATGGCTCTGCGCTATGCGTTGGAACATCTGGAATTTATCCCGGAAGCCGGAGAATAAAAGCCCCGGCTTTTTCCATGCCCGAAAAAAAGACCCTTCTCCCGGAATGGAAGAAGGGCTGCTGTCATTATTGCGCCGCCGGTATTTCCCCGACAAAGTTATAGATGATTTTGACTTCCTGAACCTTTTCGCCATCAACCTTGTTTATCTCGCCTACCAGAATCCGGCTGATAAGGCGGTTCAGGACAGTTTCATCCAGTTCCTGAATCGCTGCGTACCGGCGGATTTCCCGGATAAAGCTTCGTACATCGTTTTCCTGTTCGTTGGAACGGTGCAGGAGAAGGGATAAATCCTTTATGCGGCTCTGGTTTTCCTCCTGCTCCTTTTCCATCGCCGCCGTCAGCTTTAAAAAACGCTGTTCTGACAGGATTCCTTTTGCCTTGTCGGTGTAGAGATTTAAAAACATTTCGTCAATCTCCTGATTCCGCTTTTCCAGCCGTTCCCGTTCCTTCTCCATTTCGGAAGCGTCCGACAAATACCTCCGTTCCATGCGGCTGCACAGCCGCCGGTAGAAAGCGTCTGCATCCTTCAGCGCCATTTCCGCCAATTCCTGAATATCCTTCAACACAAGGTTATACAAGTCCCTTGCTTCTATCTTGTGGCTGGTGCAGGCATCCTTCCCCAGCCGGTTATAGGTCTGGCAGATATAATACGCCTTGTCAATCGGTTCCCGTTCCTTACCGGTAAACCGGTTCTTCCCTGTCCTTCCGACCTTTTCATAGCGTGCCTGCATGGATTTGCCGCAGGTAGCGCAGTAAACCATACCGTGGAACAGGTTGTAAAAGGGGCAGGCGTTCCCCTGCATGATAGGAGGGCGGCGGTCAATCAGTTCCTGTACCTTCTCCCAATCTTCCGGGCTTACAATGGCTTCATGGCAGTCCTCTATGACCTCCCAATCCTTGCGGGGGATGGTGTCCACAGTGCCGGAGCGGATTCCTTTTTGGTGTGTCCGGCAAACCAGATGTGCGCCCTTATAAAAAGGATTCCGCAGGATATGGCTGATTCTTGCGCTCCCCCACGAATAATAATTGACATCACAAGCCGTATTGCTTTTTACCCGTGTGATAGGGATTTTTTCCTCCATGAGCTGCTTTGCAATCCGCATACAGCCCCAGCCGTTTAAAGCAAGGTCATATATCTTTCGGATTGTGGGGGCGGTCTGAGGGTCAAGCACCAGATGCCCCCGGTCAGCCGGATCACGCATCAGACCGAGGGGCGGCTGACCTCCGCAAAACTTTCCCTGACGGGAGCGGGTCATGCGTCCAGCCAGCACCTTTTTGGAAATATCCCGGCTATACATATCATTCAGGATATTTTTAAAGGGCGTGATGTCCATTTCCTGACGGGTCAGGCTGTCCACGCCGTCCGTGACGGCAATATATCTTACATTGTGTTTTGGGAAAAAGACTTCGATATAGCCGCCCGCTTCAATATAGTTTCTGCCAAGCCTTGAAAGGTCTTTGGTAATGACGCAGCCAACCTTCCCGGCTTCGATGTCGGCAATCATGCGTTTAAACGAAGGGCGGTTGAAATTACGCCCCGTGTAGCCATCGTCCACATAGTATTCATAGGGGAGCAGACCGTTCTTTTCAGCATAATCTTTGAGCAGGAGCTTTTGGTTGGAAATGCTCATGCTCTCGTTTGCGTTGCCATCGTCAAGGGAAATCCTGCAATAGAGGGCGGTTACTTTTTTGACTATTTTTTTATTCCTGTTCATAGTGTTCTCCTTCTACGAACAGGGACACGATACTATTATAGTACCATGCCCCCGCCGTCCTTTCAACTGTTTTTCGCCGGATTTTAGCCTTTTAACTGGCTTTTTGCCCCATCCATTCCTCAAACCGTTCACAGGTCTGCCGCTCAATAAGCTGCTCAAAGGCTTGCTGCATGGTTTGGCTGCCTGCAAACTCACGGGAGACGATGAACCGGACGCCCCTGCGCTTCCGTTCCGGTTCCGGCGCCTTTGCCGGATAGCTGCTCTGCTTTGTTTCTGCCATAGGCATTTACCTCCATAAAATAACCCGGAGCGTTGCCGTCCGGGTGCTGCGTGCGGTCTGCCGGTTGGGTGGGAGCCTGACAACGAAGTCTGACAACGGGCGTTTAAAAACCCCGTACACAATCCCCGGCATACCGTTTCCTTTCCTGATTTCTTTTTTTCTGATTTTTTCGTTGCTTTCGTTGTCAGCAGGGAAAAATCCTTAAAATAAGCCGTTTGCAGGCTCTCCCCCTGACAACGGGGCTGACAACGGGGGCGGCAACCGGCTGACAACCGGCTACGCCTTTTCCCCTTGCAGCCATTCCTCCGGCAGCCCAAGCTGGACGGCTTCCTGTTCCGGTAAAAACTGGAAACCGGATTTTTCCTGACCTCCGTTGTCAGGCGCTGCCCGTTCCCATCCTTTCTGCCGGTGGTAAGGGGCAGGAAAATGTCTGGGATTTTCAAAAGCTTTCCAGCCTGCCGCATAATTCTTCATCACGGAATTGATGTCCCGGATTTCATACTGTTTCGGTTCCTCATAGGACGGATGCCCCAGCCCTTCATAGTAGATTTGCAGGGAGCAGACCATCTTTCCTCCATATCCGTCAAGGAAGTTTAAAATCCGGGCGGCAAACGTGTCCTCCGGCATGAATAATTTCTGATGTTCTTTCAGATACCGTTCCATGCCTGCGCTTAGTTTCAGCTTCCCTTCTCCCCGCCGGTACACCTCCATGACCTCCGCCCACATCTGGCTGACATAAGCCCTCGAAGCCGGTTCATCCTCCAAAATGTGAACCTCTGCTGTTTCCGCCTGCACCAGAACAGGCAGAAACCGGCGGTTGCCGGTACGGTCAAGGGGCAGGAAATCCGGCGTGTTGGAAGTACCGGCAAAGACGCACTGGCGCTTATGGTCTTTCGGATGGACTTCATAAGGAGCCTTATAGGTTTCCTTCTGGCGGCTTAAAAAAGCCTTGATGTCCTCAATGCTCTTTGCGTTTGCGGTAGCAATCATTTCTGACATTTCAATAATCCAGTGTCCTTGCAGCTTGCGGTAGATATTATCATCATCGAGCCTGCGTAAATCATCGGAGAACCACTCGTCCCGGACGGCAAGGAACCGGAAAAAGGTGGATTTTCCGGCTCCCTGACCGCCCACCAGACAGAGCATGACCTCAAACTTTGTGCCGGGCTTGAATACCCGTGTGATAGCTCCCAGCATGAACAGCAGGAGAACCTCATAGTTATAATCGCTTATCTCTGCGCCGAGGAACCGGTGTAAAGCGAAGCGCACCCGCTCTGTCCCGTCCCATGAAAGGCTGTTTAAATAATCCCGGATGGGATGGTAGCGGTATTCATTGGCGGCGACCTTGATTGCCCCTTCAATCCGCTTTTCCGATGTCAGTCCATAGTGTTCTTCCAGATACAAAACCAGATACTGGATGTCCACATCCGTCAGCCGGTTCCCGTCCCGATACCAGCCGAGGGGCTTCACAATATCCACCTGATCGGTCAGTAAGTTGTTGCTGAACGCCCCTTTTAAGAGCGGGTCATGGAGGAACACTGTCCGGTAGTTCCCCGGCGTGTTTGCAGTCTGCCCCTTCTGGGTCACTTCCAGCATATCCCGGACTTCGGATACCGTTTTGTCACCGACAAGGCTGTCGGCTGCGGCTTGCAGTGCATTCCTTGTGGCTGCCGGTAAGCTCTGATATTCTTTTTCCAATCAGTTCCACCTCCTTCCCATGCCCGATGATAATATCGGCTTTTTCCTCCGCCCCGCCGGTAAGCAGCGTGTCCAGCAGATACCCTATATACTCCTGTTTCTGCAAGGCTTCTACAAACAGCGGGTGCCATGCGTCCCCCGGCGATTTGGGGGCGTGTTCCGTTCTCCATCTCCCCAGCAGATGGTAATAATCGCTAAGCACCCGGAAGCATTTCTGCTCCGCCTGCAAGAAGCGAAGCTCCGCCGGTATGCTCCGTTTTACAGGCTTTGGCGAAGGTCTGCCCCGGTTGTCATAGGGGATTCCAAAATCCGCAGCCAGCCGTTTTGCCGCTTCCACGCCGGACAGGTCAAAGAGCCTTGCCGCAAAATCAATCACATCGCCGTCTGCCTGACAGCCGAAGCAGTGGAAGCGTCTGTCCGCTTTCAGGCTGGGCGTTTTATCTTTGTGGAAGGGGCAGCACGCCATGCCGTTCCTTCCTACATGGATTCCATAATGCTCCGCAGCCTGCCTTGTGGTGACAGCCTGCTTTACCGCTTCAAATACATCCAAACGCAATCCTCCTTCCAATCTCCATAAGGGGAAAATCTCCTACCGTTCCATATCCGGCTTTTTCCGTTCCGGTCTGCGGCGCATATCTTCCCGTCTTTCCATTTCCTCCTGCGCTTTTTTTAGCTGCTCCCGGATGGATTCCCTTGCTTTTTCCTTGATTCTTTCCTTGCCTGCCCGTTTGGTTTCCGGCTGCATAAGCGCTTTTTGGATTTTGGCAAAGGCGGTCTGCATCGTATTTTTTATTTTCCCAATCACCCCATCCAGACGGGCAGCGGCGTATTCCCGCTCTTTTTGCGGGGCTTTCCGTTCCGGGGAAAGAACCCACTTTTTCGATTCCTCCACCAGCCGGATGTCCTCCTTATGGGTTTCCAGCCGGACGGCATCCGCCACGACCTCCACCGCCTTGTCATAGGCGGCATCGGAAACATCGTCCAGAAGCGTCTCCACATCCTCAATTTTCAATGTCAGTTCTTCCAGCTTCTGCTCCTGCGCCGCCAGCTTTTCCTTCTGCTTCATCAGGATATAGTCCTGCTTTTCCAGATACTCCCGTCCCCCATAGGACGGCTCCTGCTCCAGATGGACGCCATGCCGCCTGCTGATGTCAAAGAGCATGGTGCGGCAGACGGAATCAAAGGTCTGCTTGCGGTTGTTATGCTTGCCTTTTGGCTTATCCGGGTCAGGCAGGGGAATCCCCAGTTCCTCCAGCGCCTTTTCCTGCTGGGGACATAATTCGCCGTACCGGTTCTGGCAGTCGAATACATGGCGTTCGTGGATATGGGGCGTACCCTCATCCAGATGAAGCGCCCAGTTGAGGAGATGGACATGAGCGCCGAAACGCCGCTCAAACTCCCCGTAAAATTCATTTACAATCTGAAATAACACCTCTGGCGGGACGGATTCCTCCACCGTCCCAATCTGGTAGATGGTTTCCTCCGGGCAGGTCTTGCTGTTCTTTAACAAATCGCCCACAGTGCGGTTGCGCTCCGTGTGCCGGGTCTTTTCATTCCTTGCGTTCTGGGCATCCACAAAATCGGAATAATGCTCCGTGTAATACATCCGCTCAACCTGTTCAAAGCTGCAATCCGGCTGGGAGGAATCCTCCCGGCTCCCGGCTGTCGTGTAGCCCCGGTAACAGTCCCAATAGATATTTTTCTTTGCCCGTTCCGAATCAATATGCTCGCTGTTTCCCACATCGAAGCGCCGGTCATTGTGGCGGGGATTATAAGTGCCGTTCTTGCCGGAACGCCCATTGTGCCGTGTCAGTTTCAAGTTTGCATCCTCCTTCCTGTTTGAAGATTTCCCCCGTGAGGGGGAGGGCTGCGAAGCTGCCGAACCTGAGTGATTTTGCGTCAGGTAATACCCAGTACGAGTTGACGCAAGCATCAACTCTAGCTGGGCAAGGCGTTTCACCCTTGACCCGATGGGGCTTGCCGCCCTCAACCCGCCAAGGCGCTTCGCCCTTGACCCGATGGGGCTGCCGCCCTCAACCTGCCAAGGCGCTTCGCCCTTGACCCGATAAGGGCTTGCCGCCCTTAACCCGCCGCCGCATGACAGCCCGGAAAATGCCCCCGGAACGGGCATTTTCGCCGTCCGGGGCTTTCCTGATGTCTGATACCGGCTAATCATCCCGCAGGAAAAACGCCGGTTCCACACCCGCTGTTTTGACCGAAAACGCTCCCAAATCATGCTGTTTTCTTTCCTACTGTTACGGGCTGGAAGCCATGTTCCTTTGCATAAGCCCTTGCCGCCGCCCGCCGTTCTTCACTGTATGGCGGCACCAGCCGGATGGACAGACGGGATTTATCCAGAACATAGGTCACGCTTCCTTCCGGCGTGGCTCTTTCCATGCGGCACAGGAGCGGATATTTTTGGGAGAACTCCGCCAGCCGCCGCTTTAAATCCGCATTGAATGTATAAATGGTGGCTTCCTGTTCGGCTTCGTTGAAATTCACAATCGTTTCCTTCTCATACTTAGACGGCTTCCTCATACATTCCCTCCTCATAATCAGTGCTGGCTTCCACGACCCGCAGGCAGCGTTTGCAGCGGAAGTAACCGTCCATTTCCATGCGGAGGTGGCGGTAAAAATCGGGGAACCATTCTTCACCGGCTTCCTGCTCAATTTTGCGTGTAAGCCCCAAAAGCCAGTGCTTCGCTTCCGGGTCAACCGTCAGTGAAACCAGCAGCTTAAACCGTGTCACCGTGTTTTTATGGCTGGGGCAGCCAAACACATACAACGCCTTCTTTTCTTTGATATTTAATTTCATTCTGCACCTCATTCTTTCTGGGGCTTTTGCCCCGGTGTGAAAGGGCATCCGTCTCCCGGATTCCCTTTTGTGTCAACCAGTTTCATTTGCCGTTTTCCTGCAAGCCGTTCCTGCCCGGAGGTTCTCTCCCGGCGTATCGTCCCTGTTGGTGCGCTCCTGTCATGGCGGCACTTCCCCCAGAGCCATATCCGCTTGCAGCCGGTCATTCTGTTTTCAATGTTCCTTCTGACCTCTCCATCTTATCGAAAAAAAGCGGCTTTCCCCGTATGTCCAAGACGATGGAAAAATCCGCAGAAACCGGATATTTCCACGCTTATGGAAATCGTGGTATAATCCTTGTATCAGCGGATTTTAAAGAAGAAAGGGGATTGATTTTTATGTATGTGAAGCTATCCATACCGGAACGGCTAAAGGATTTAAGGGTGGTAGACAAGCACCTGACCTTAGAGCAGCTTGCAAATGAAACCGGACTGTCCCGGTCTGCCCTTGCAAAATACGAGGGAGACGGTTATAAGGACATCAGCCCGTTTGCCATTGCAACGCTGGCTGATTTTTACGGCGTGTCTGCCGATTACCTGATGGGGCTGACGGAAAACAAGGAGATCCCGAACATAGAAGTCCAGTCGCTGCACTTAAACGACAGCATGATAGAGCTTTTAAAAAGCGGAAGAATCAACAACCGGCTGCTCTGCGAGATTGCCACCCATGAGGATTTTCCACGGCTCCTGACAGACATTACTATCATCGTTGACCGCATCGCCGGTATGCGTGTCAACCAGCTCAACATGGACTTAGAAGCAGCCCGCCAGACGGTCATGGAAACCTATGCGCCGGGGGAGGATGACCTTTATATGCGTACCCTTGAAGTGGCACAGGTGGACAGTGACGATTATTTCAACCACATCGTCCACAAAGACCTTGACCGGATTGTAAAGGACATCCAGACGGCGCACACAAGCGACACCACAACCGCCGATGAACGGCAGCCCACGGTAGCGGAGATACAGAGGAAGTTTGCACAGCTTATCCAGACAGGAACCAGCGGAGAAGAAGCCTTTATTCAGGTATTCTGCGACCAGATGGAAATCCCTTATGATAAGATAACCTCTGAGGAATTTACCTCTTTTTTAGGGATTCTGGGGAAATCCAAACACGCAAGGAAGTTCCAGAGTATGCGGGGGAAGGGCAGCCCTATCCCGCCCACATGGAACGGCGGCAGGAAGCGGCGATAAAAAAGCCACCCGCCGGATTGACCGGTGAATGGCTTTCAATGTGAAGATTTTTTATTTTATGGTTAAAAGGATTTCCTGCCCCTGATATATGGCAGATATATTTCCATCACGGAATCGGTGACGCCGTTTTGGTAAACCTTGCGGATGTCCGTAACCGTCCCCGCCGGCGCCTGCTCCAAGTAGGCGAGAAGCTCCGTCCTGCCGTTTACAAAGTGGCAATGCTGACCTTCCATGCGCTCAATGCGGTATTTCATAGCGGCTCCTTTCCGTACACAAGTTCCGATAAGATAATTTCCTCCGCCCGGTTCCGTATGCTGTTCATGTGCTGCACCCATGCAAGCTGGTCACTGGCTTTTAATGCTTCCGTCACGCCCTCCGCAGCTTTCATCTGTATGATAATTAGCTCCAAGCGTTCCTGCGCCTGTTCGTTCAGGTCAGCAAGATACGTCCAAAGATTTCCCGAAAGCAAAAGGCTTAAATAGAGGGCGGGGCGGGCTTCTTCCAGATAGGCTTTGTGCAGCCGTCCCCAGCGCCCGATAGGGCGGGATTCCTCCGTCAGCCGTAAAGCGGGGATATAGTAGTCACCGGCGAGAACATAATCTATGCCGTTCTCCGTGATTCTTTTGGGTAGTTTTTCCATGTGACGACCTCCTGTATTCAATTTTCAGAATCCAGTTGATCGTGTCCCTGTCCGTGTGAAATTCAAGGCAACTGAACTCTTCACAAACAAGTATGTCATATCCTTTCCTAATTTCTGATAACTGAGGCCATGGGAAACCTGACTGCCCCGGTTTTCGGACTGGTTATAGAGATCAATGGTCTCTTTCCCCAGCAGCTCCGAAATTTCCTTGAGCGTGGATTTCTCTTTGCCTCCCAAAAACAAGGTGCTGTCACAGTTACCGACAATGGTATCTGCCGCATCCTTGTAGATGGTCTTTAACTGACTCTGCGACTGCAAAATAATAGAAGCCGATATCTCACGGCTTCGGATGGTGGCAATCAGCTTATCGAAGTTCGGTATCTGGCCGATGTTGGCAAACTCGTCCAAGATCAGACGGACATGGACGGGCAGCCGTCCGCCGTAGAAGTCATCCGCCTTGTCGCAGAGCAGATTGAAAAGCTGACTATACATGAGGGCGGCCACGAAATTGAAAGTGCTGTCCGTATCCGACAGGATCACAAACAATGCCGTCTTTTGGTCGCCCAGGGTATCCAGTTCCAGTTCGTCATATTCCATCAGGTCCCGCAGCTCCTTGATATCGAAGGGAGCAAGCCGGGCACCGCAGGAAATCAAGATACTTTTGAGTGTTTTGCCAGAGACGAAAAGTCAAGGACTTTTTCATCAAATTCAAAAAGAAGTTACATTTTGCGGACTTCCTCACGGAGCAGACGCTTGATTTTGTCCTCCATCGTCTCTTTTGCGGTCTGGCTGAAATGCACACGGACGATATAGGTTGTCTTTCCGATCTGCTTTCTGACAGTCGGGCAAGGGGCGGTGTTGGTTGCGGTATTGTTCATTCAAAATCCTCCTGTAAATGAAAAATGCCCGGTGACTGTTCATCATCGGGCGATGTCGGTATGAGGGAACAAGGCAAGGCGGCAACATTAAGGTATCTATAAAAACCTTGCCGTCTTTGCCACGCTTGCCGTGTTCCTGTTGTCAGTCTCGGAGATAGCAGACCCATACTGTGCCGTCTTTCTCGGTCACAAGCCTGTCCCCGATACGGCTCTTTGCCGTTCTCATGGTGCGTGAGGAAATCCCACGCTCATTGACCGTCTTTTCCAGCTCTGCACTTGGCATACGCTTTCCATCTGCCAGCAGTTCCAGAATGAGCATTTGCGCTTGTGCGGTCTTGCTCTCGGTCTTGGCGGTGTCTGTCCCAGCAAGAAGCTCGTCAGCGGTAATGTCATAAGCTCCTATCCATTCAAAGCCTTTCTCGTCTCCCAGAGAAAAGGCAAGGGACTGTCCGGGCGGCGCAAGGGAGCTTTTCTCATGGATAAGCACCCTCGTTGTGGGGCTGTCCTTCAGCTTGCCGATAAAAAGCAGACTGCGGACTGCCGCCGTAATGTCGATAGACCCTAATCCCCGATAGGTGCTTTGCGTTCCTGCGGCTTTGTTCAGGTGTCCGATCAGCACGATAGCGCATCCGGTAGCCTGTGCAATGTCTCCCAGACTACGGAAGATGGGACGGACTTCATTTGCCCGGTTCATGTCCACATCTGCGCCCAGAAACGCCTGCATCGGGTCAATGATAACCAGCCTTGCGTTGTTCTCTCGGATTGCTCTTGCGATGCGCTCATCAGCAAGGGTCAGCGGCGTGTCTCTATCGTCAATAACAAGCACTCGTTCAAGGTCTGCGTCAGCTTCCATCAGCCGGGGCTTAACGGTATCGCCCAGACCGTCCTCGGCGGTCTGATAGATGATATTGAAAGGCTCAAGTGTCTCCATACCGGGTAAGGGCTTTCGGTTGGTGCAAGCCGCCGCAAGACGCATGGCAAA
>NZ_QWGL01000036.1 GCF_003435375.1 Clostridium sp. AM34-11AC
GGGCATGTTCACAATTTATTTACTCATGCGTTTTTCGTGGTTGATTCCTGGGCAGGAACCGCAAGAAGTATTACTGTTCACGCTGCGCAAACAGTAACTGATTTTGCCGATGCTTCACATTCCGAATCGGCAAAATCCATTACCATCACTGTATTGTACGGAATTTTCAGTTCAGAAAATTCCTACCCGTGTACAGTGACCAAGAAGTACAGAACTGCCGACGTCAGCTTCTTCTGAATACCCGGCAATAGAAAACGAGTACAGACAACCGCCCGTACCCGCTTCTAATATTCAAATATGCTCTTGCAGCGCAATCTGGTCTGAACCTGTTTCAGCATAACGGCATTTCTGCCGCATACCGCCTGCGTTTTCAAAGCAGCTCGATCTCATCCTCCACGTCCACCGGAACCCGGAACTCCGCTGTCACTTCGTTGTAGCAATCCTCGCACAGGTCAAAATGGTGGATCTCCCCGTCTTTTTCCGAAAAGAAGTCCCATCTGTGATCTGATGTAAACACACCTTCCCGCACGATCCCATGTTTCACCGCCAGTTTTTTCCCACAGCGGTTGCAGATCACACAATCCAGCCTGCCATCTTTTCCGTATTTTCTCATCGTTTCTTTTCCTCCGCCTTCTTTATCTCCGGCTCTTCCGGAGTCCCCTACAGTATAGCGGATATTTTCATGATTTTAAGTGGGAATCGATGGAACGGAACGTCTCCACATGATGAGGGCATCCTCCACCGGATTCTGATAGTAATTTTTCCGCACAGCCTCCGCCTGAAAACCATAGGATTTATAAAGGTTTATGGCAGGTGTGTTTCCGGCGCGCACCTCCAGAGTCAGGTCCGGCGCTTCCTTTTCCTTTGCAGAGATTTCCAGACGGTCCATGAGTTTCTTTGACTCCCCACAGCCCCTGTGTTCCGGGAGCACTGCGATCCTCATGAGCTCGCCTTCGCCGGCGAGGAAGCGGAAATTCGCGTATCCGATCCTGGTGCCGTCTGTATCTGTCAGCACCCAGGCCTCGTCCCACTCACTCTCAAGCAGGTCAGAGAGGAGCTTTTCAGACCAGGCATCCGAAAAGCAGGTCTGTTCGATCTGCTTCACAGCGGAAATATCATCCACAGTCATCGCGCGAAGCACAGCTCCTGCCTGTTCCGCGGATTTTTCACCGCTGTTTTCGTTATTTATGTATTTATTGTGATTGTTGGAATTTTCATGAATAATGTCTTTTTCCACTATATTCTCCTTTTCAACCGCATTCCACAGGCTTGCACACCATGCACGACGGATCTGCCGGATTTTTGCCGGAATTTTCGTTCATGTGAACAGACTGCCGGGAAATAAATTCCCGGCAGAGTCTTATCACAATATTCGATTCCATATATGACTTTACAGCCAAGTCCTATCTCTTTTTCTTCGGCGTAAAGTCCTCCTCGATGACCTTCCATGCAGCCTCAACGCTGAAGTACTCGCGGATGTATTTCTGGGTCTCCTCGCACATTCTGCGGCATTCTGCCGGATCCTGATACATCTTGACTACCTCGTCAGCGAATGCCGCCGGTCCGTCGGCAACCTTCATGACACGATCCGCCTCCGGGATTCCCTCGGAACCGATGGATGTGGTGACGATGGCAGCTCCATTGTAGACTGCCTCAACGACCTTGCCCTTAACTCCGGCGCCGTAGCGCAGCGGAACCACAACGATGCGGGATGTGGAATAAAGAGACGCAAGCTCTTCCTCCGTGACAAAGCCTTTGACAATGATGCCGCTTCCCGGCTGTTCAAGCGCTTTGATCTCGTCTGTCACCTTAGAGCCAACCACATAGAAGTTTACGTCGATCCTCTGTCTGATCAGCGGGAAGATCTCCTTTGCGAACCAGAGAACCGCGTCCGCGTTCGGCGGATGCGCGAAGCCGCCGACAAACAGCAGTCCCTCCCTCTTTGCGAAGTCCTTGTCGATATTCTCCAGGAATTTCTCATAGACATAGGCTGTGATCGCCTTGATCTTGTACTCCGGATGGATCGCGTGGATCGCCTCCTCCTCCACGTAGGACGGATAGTAGGAGACCGCCGCCTTCTCCATCAGGGAGAATTCGATGGATTTCCAGTAATCGGACTCCCGTTTCTTCTTGATATCGCCGGTAAGCTCGTACTCCCGGTACTCTCTTAAGAAATGCAGATCATGTCCGTAGTAGATCACCTTGATATTGGTGTTCTTCTTAATAAAATCAACATACTTGATGGCGATATGCGGACGGTTCAGGTACGCAAAATCGATCTCATCTTTATTCTTTGTCAGCCAGTCCCAGATACCTGCCTGGTACTCCGGCCCATATAAGATCTCCACGCCCATCTGCTGAAGTGTTGTGGAGTACGGCTCCTCGTGAAGGAAGTTGTCTCCGAGGAATTTCACGGAATATCCCATCTTCACGAACATTTTGAGGTACTGGTAAGTAGTCTTGGAACCCGCGTCCTTATCGAAGGTCGGAACATAATGGTCCACCACAAGGATCACCGGCTTCTTCTGGCTTCTCTCACGGGCACGGAACGGGTTCGGATTGCCTGTATTTACAGACTGCTTTTTGAACTCCTCCGCCCACTTTTCCTTTAGCTTCTTACTGTTCTCCACCTGGTAGCGCTTTAGACCAGTTCCATTTACGTCGGTACCGTTGGAGACGCCCTCGAAGTGGATGACTTTTGACAATGGCTGGTAGACTACGCGGTATCCGGCTTTTCTCACCTCGAAGGCAAGGTCGGAATCCTCGCAGTACGCCGGTGCAAACAGCTCGTCGAAACCGCCGATCTGTTTCCAGAGGTCATTGGATAACAGGATCGCCGCACCGGAGATATAGTCCACATCCTTCACGTAGTTGTATTCCGGCTTCTCCGGATCGTCAAGACGTCCATAATTCCAGCCGGAGCCGTCGCTCCAGATGATTCCCCCCGCTTCCTGGAGACGTCCGTCAGGGTAGACCAGCTTGGAGCCAACCATACCGATCGTCGGATCAGACTCGATGAGGTTCACGAGTGATGAGAGCCAGCCCGGAGTTACCTGTGTGTCATTATTTAAGAACATCACATATTTTCCGCGGGCCGCCTTCGCTGCCTGGTTACAGTTTCTCAGGAAACCCTGGTTCGTCTTGTTTCTGCAGATCACGAGATTCTCCGCGTACAGGGACAGCTCCTTCGTCGCGTCCGTGGACACGTCATCGGCGATGATGATCTCATAGGTCACATCCTTCGTGTTCTCTAAGATTGAGAGCAGGCAGGCATAGGTATAGTGGATCTGGTTGTAGACCGGGATCACGATGGACACGGTCGGGTGCTCCACATAGTCAAAATGGAGTTTTCCATGCTCTAAGTAACCGGCGCCGATCTTAAAGTCGCCGCGGATCCTGTTTCTTCCGTCCTTTGTGAAATACAGCCTTCCGTATTTTCCCGGATGAAAGACGGTATTCTTGAAGTACCCCGCGATCTTTCTCTTTCTTGTGCCCTTCGGCATGACTTTATCCACAGCGCGGTGGCATTTCCGGAGAACTTTCCACATGATCGCCTCATGTTTCGACAGGTACTGCAGGTCTCCCGCCATTCTCGCGTTCTCGCTTCTCAGGCTGGCGATGATGGCATCCAGGTTCGTCACATGATTGTTTGTGAGACGCTGGACTTCCTGCTGCTTCATGATCGTGATGTCCTTCTCGGAGATCTCCTGCTTTAAGTTCTCGCACCAGTCTTTTACCTTGTAGAGCTCGCTCTCGCGGTCAAGAAGAAATTCCACGGTCTTTGTCGGCTGCTCGTACTGTTTCATGTAGCCGAAGGAGCCTGCATCATGGACATAGGACTGGAACGCCTTTTCCATGCCGTCAAAGATCTGGAGTTCTCCCCCTGTGATCCCGAAATGGGCATAGAGATCCTCTTCTTTTACGTTGAGGACTCTCTCGTAGCGTCTGTAAAAATATAAGAGGTCGCGGTATTTCAAAAATTTCTCCGGGATTGGGAAATCAAATACCCATTCATAGTCGATTCCGTAGATGCAGTTCTCGTTTTCCGGCACCATCAGGTTCTCGAAGAGCCCATCCACATTGGAGACCGCGGCTGCCTTATCGTCGATCATCGGAACTTTTCCGAATACCGTCTCGAACTCCGGTGTCGCCTCAAAGATTTTCGCGTCTGCATTTTCCGGGAACAGCACCTTCATCACGGTCTCAAGCTCCTGATACGGAACCTCGCCCATAACGATAGCCTCGCCCAGGGCATCCCCGACCGTCTTGCCGTTTAAGTACTGGAAGGAGACCGTCTTCTTATCCTTTTTCCATTCCGGCTTCAAGAAACGGATGGCAGGATTCAGATCACGGATCTTCTCATATTTTTCTCCGAAGGAGCGGATATGCGCCTCGCCAGCCTCTGTGAGAGCCGTTTTTTCAACGGTGAGAACTTCGTCCTCCCGCACGATCTCTGTCTTTAACTGGAACTGCGCCGCTCTGGTCCGGTTGTATTTTACAAATAAAATCTGTCTCATGCCTTCCCCTTTTCCCACATGCCAAGGAATGAGTTCGTGAATTTCGTGAAGTCCCCATTTCTGCATGCGTTCGTCATGGCTTTCTCCTCGTTTCCGAACCAGAGTCCCGGTCCGTCAAGACGGGCGGAGATGTTCGTCACATCGCCGGTCTGCGGGAGATAGCCGTCGGAGTAGATGGTCACCGGGTAACGGTAGTCCGGAACCGGATAGTAGAGCATTGCGGTTCCGCCAAATTTCTCTTTTAAGTCCTCAAACAGACCACGGAACTCCACCTCCAGGAAGGAGTGCTCAAATGGCTCCGCTCCCATGAAATAGCGGACACCAGACTCATTCTCCGCTGCCGCTAAAAGCCTTCCGCCAGGTCTCACAAGAGCAGCTGCTCTTGCCAGCAGATCTGCTGCCCCGTTTTTCTCTGTCCTGGAGAGCATGGACGGCAGGATCACATAGTCGAAGCCATCCTTATAGAGAGCATCCAGTTCTTCTGCCGCACGCTCTTTTCCCTTGTACTCTTTCCATCCAAGAGACTCTGTTCCCGCCTTTGGAAGTTCGCCGCGGACCAGGCAGAGATTTTCCTTCTCTCCGTGTCTTTTCCGGTTCACCTCCAAGTTCTCATCCAACGGATCCAGAACGACCACCTCACCGGCGCGCTCCGCAAAGAGCCCGGTACAGGAACCGTAGTCGGATCCGACCTGGAGAACCCGGTCCTTTTTTCCTATTTCCAGCCACTCGAAAAGGTTTTCCCTTAACGGCGAAAATGCGTAGAGACACCACGGGCTTGTTTCACCCCGCAGTGCCGCCTCCGCATCTCCTTTATACTTTTCGAGCAGGTCAAGAAGTTCATAACTGTAATCCTTCATCTTTTCTCCCGCTTTTACGCCCTTGTGAGCGATGTCTCCACCTCAGACTCCATGTCGTAGACGCCGACCGTATTCTTGTTGGAGATCACCGTAATGTTTGCAATGTTGTACAGGCGGTGGTAGACCACATGTTCCTCGCCCTCGAAGCCGGTACAGCTCATAGAGAGCAGGTACTCGCCGCCCTGTAATGTCATCTTCTGGGTAAAGGAAACGTCGTAGACATCGCCATCCCCCACCGGTTTGATATCGCATCCCTCGTACATGGTGTTCGTTCCGGTGAGGTCTGTTCCCTTTTTATCGCGGATCGTGTAGGTAAAGATCGGACTCTTGATCGGCGCATGGAAGCGGATCCGCTCCTTGATCGTGAACATCTCTCCCTTTAACAGAAGGTTTGTGAGATTTCCTTTCGCGTCGAAGAGTCCCAGGTCGAAGATCTCAGCCCGGCCGTCACCGTACTCGGTGCGGTCTGTGTTGATGGTGATCTTATCCTTCATGAGGGATCCGTCGGAATGGGATTCCTCCGCCTTCGCCTTTTTCTCATCGCCTAACATCCCGCCGGAATAATCGCTCTCCAGTTCTTCATTTAAGGAATCCAGCTGGTTTGCCAGGATCTTCTTATAGAGATCCACCATGTGACCCGGCTCACCTTCCGCGATGAATTCGCCCTTGTTTAAGAGAACGACCTTATCGCAGTATTTGATGATACTGCCCATATCGTGGGTAACCATGAGGATCGTTGTTCCCCTCTGCTTGATCTCCTCCATCTTCCGGTAACATTTTGCCTGGAAGAATACGTCTCCGACGGACAAGGCCTCGTCGACGATCAGGATCTCCGGCTCCACATTAATGTTGAGCGCAAACGCCAGACGGACGAACATACCGCTGGAGTATGTCTTCACCGGCTGATAGACAAAATCGCCGATATCCGCAAAATCCAGGATATCCTGCAACTTCTCATCCATCTCCTTCCGGGAATAGCCCATCATCGTGCCGTTCATATAGATATTTTCGATTCCGGTGTAGTCCATGTTGAAGCCGGCACCAAGCTCCAGAAGTGCGGAGATCTTTCCCTCAACGTCCACCTGGCCTGTGGTCGGTGTGAGGACACCGGTGATGATCTTTAAGATCGTTGATTTACCGGAACCGTTCGTTCCGATAATGCCCACCGTCTGTCCTTTTTCCACGTTGAAGGACAGACCATTTAAGGCATAGAAGTCTTTGTGATAGCTTTTATGTGTCAGGCTTAAGGATTCTTTCAAGCGGTCGATCGGCTTGTCGTAGAGCCTGTACACCTTCGTCACGTCTTTTACTGTAATCGCATTGGCAGACATGGTTTCCTCCTACAATACATCTGAGAAATGCGGACGGAGCCGCTTGAATACTTTGAGTCCCACTAACATGGTGATCAGGGTCACTGCCCAGAAATACACGGTCAGTGTCGGACGCATGAAGAACCAGTCTCCCGTCAGCATGCTGTCACGGTATCCCGCCGCAATATAGTAAAACGGGTTCAGCTTCAGGATCATCGGAGCCATCGTCAGACCTTTGTCGAGGAATAACTGCTCGCTGTACATAATCGGGGTCAGCCACATGCCGAACTGCAGGCAGATGCTGACGATCTGTGCCATATCCTTGAAGAATACCTGGATCGCGCTGGTAAGATAGGTGAGCGCCAGGGCGTACATGGATGCGGCAAAGGAATAATAAATGATCTGGATCCAGGAAATCTGCGGTCTTTTGCCGCTGACCAGGAATACGATGAACATGATCGCAACAAAGAACACATGGACGAACAGGCAGGAGATCAGTTTGATCACAGGCAGGATCTCCACCTTAAATACTACTTTTTTTACCAGGTAGTTGTATTCCTGAAGGCATCCTGTTCCGCAGTTTAAGGCTTCGGAGAAGAAGAACCACGGGGCGATACCCGGAACCAGCCACTGGACATAGGAGGCGTTCGGCACCGGCGGCGCACTCTTGAATCCGATGGGACCGAAGATGAGCCAATAGATCAGGACGGTGACGATGGGCTGGATAAACATCCAGACAACGCCAAAATAGGAGCCGACAAAACGTTTTCTGAAATCTGCCTTGGAGAGTTCCCAGATCAGTTTTCTTTTTGCCACCAGCTCCTTCAGTAATGAAGTCAGATAATTCACGCTTTAACAACCTTTCTGGTCTCCGGGGGCGGGGAGCGCTATCCGCACATTCCCGGGGCGGAGACTATGTGTGAGTTTTAATATAATTTATCTGTCGAATTTAAAAATTTCCTTGAATCCCGGCCATTTCTGGTCTTTCTCGGAGATGATGAGCTGCATGTCCGGTGTGATCGGCCACTTTACGCCGATCGTCTCATCATTCCATGCAAGTCCGCCCTCGTCACCCGGATGATAGAAATCGGTGCACTTGTAGGCAAACTCTGCCTCGTCGGAGAGAACGACAAAGCCGTGTGCGAAACCTTCCGGAATGTAGAACTGTTTCTTGTTCTCTGCGGAGAGCTCAACACCGAACCACTTTCCGTATGTCTTGGAGTGTGTTCTTAAGTCAACGGCTACATCGAAAACTGTTCCACGTACCGCCCGGACGAGCTTGCCCTGCGGGAACTGCTTCTGGAAATGAAGGCCGCGGAGTACGCCCTTTACGGACATAGACTGGTTATCCTGTACGAATACCATGTTGAGTCCAGCCTCTTTGAAGTCGTTCTGGTTGTATGTCTCCATGAAGTATCCGCGCTCGTCGTTGAATACGGTCGGCTCGATCACATGAAGGCCTTCGATTACCATTCCATCTGTTTCACAGGAAGAAACTTTGATCTTTCCCATAGTTTTTTACCTCACATTTTTATAAATTTACGGCTGCAATATTTCTCTTTCGGCATATACCCATCTCATTTCTGAAGCAGAAATATATGCTTTTCCTGCACACCGCTGTATTTTCGCCATTTTTCGGCATTTCCGCACTACATCATACCACCCCACAGGCGGAATGACAACTTTTTTCTGCGTTGTGCCACTGCGCCGCCATTTGTATATAGAAGCAGGCAGCAGGTCAGTTTACATAATTTTTAGCTCTATTTCCAGTAATTGCGGTTCATAGACAGCTTTACTGCCAATTTTCTTGGCAGCTTCTTATACCTTTTCCCGGCAAGATACCCCAGATACTTGAATCCGCTGTCCACCACAAGCTTCGGGACGAGGTACGCGTGCCCCGTCTTTACGAGCCAGCGGGCTGTGTCCTTCACCATGCGGATGCCCTCGCCCTCGGACCGGATCCCGGAGAATACGTCGGGATTGTCCGCCTGGGAGATCGCCAGGTCAAAGTTTCTGTGGAACTGCTGGGACGCCGTATAGTTATGGGAGTGGATCACTCTCGCGTCCGCCGCGTAGTAAACCGCGTATCCATTCTTCATGGCCTTCGCCGCGAAGATCATGTCCTCGTTGAAGATCGTCTTCCGGATAAAACCACCGAGTTTCCTATAGATCTCCCGCTTATATGCCGCGCAGACATTGGAACAGAAGTAGGTCTTGATCCCCAGGGTGTCGAGGTCTGAAAGTCTCTTGACCCGGCTTTTGTCCGGATAGTTAAAATCTCTCGTGTGGCACTCGATGATATTGCAGTCCGTTGCCGGAAGCTGTCTCGCATATGCCACAGCGATATCGTCCCCGGAGAAAAGTGCGTCCGTCAGGGCTTTTATCAAATTTGTATCCGCTGGAAGCGCATCATGGGTCATGCAGACACAGACATCCGCATCGGAGTGCCCGATCCCTGCGTCTCTTGTAGCGCCATGGTCAAACTCTTCCTTCGTCACATGGTACACGGAGAGATTTTCCGGGAGTCTTCCCGGTTCCAGGGTCTCCGTCCACTTATCCCACAGGTACTTTTCTGTATTCATGATGATCAGCCGGTCCACCGGTACGGTCTGGCGTCCCAGCCGGTCAAATAATTCCAACAATCTGTTTCCCGGACCATAGACCGGGATGATCACATCAACCTTCATCGTGTTTTTGAGCTCTCTCTTTCTGTTTCATAAATCCTGCAGAGAAAATTCCAAAGAATACCATCAGTGCCGCCATCAAAAGCATGTATACGAAGGCGCCTCCCTGGATTCCTCCCATCCGGACGAACCAGCCGGAAGAAAGCACCGCGAGTACGCTGACGAAGGCGTAGCCCAGGATGATGAACCTCTGTTTCTGCATGATAATAAGGGAATAGTAAAACAGGTTCATGAATGCATTGAGGGCGCCGCCGATGATGATCAGTACCAACGCCATGCGGCAGGTGGAAAGTCCTTCTCTTAAGTTTGGGTACAGCAGGCTGATCACCGGAATTCCCAATAACCACGCACCGCCCACCGCGAGAACGGTCAGGGCCGCAATGATCAGGGCAAGGTTCATGATGATCTTCCGGAATGCTTTTAAGTGGCCTGTCTCCCAGTCCACCGCGAGCTTTGTGAGGTACGGGCGGATCACGAAGCCGGCAACCAGATTGATCACGCTGGTCGGCATAAAGATCGCGCCGTAGACTGCGAGATCACGGTCTGCCATATGGGCCTCGATGGCGTATTTTGATGCAGAAAAGATATAGAAGTCCAGAACCACCGAGAAAAATAACAGAACATTGTCCCGGAAGAGCTGGAATTTCTTTCCTTGCACCGACTTCCATGTCACATTCGGGAGTTCCCGGATCACGAGGAAGTCAAACAGGAAAAATCCCACGGTCTGCGCGCCCACTGCCCAGATACTGGCGGTCAGAAGCTCTCCCGTCACCGCGAGACTTCCGAGAAAACAGGTCACGGAGAGGATCGTCCGGAACGCATTGGATTTTCCCGTCAGGTACAGTCTTCCCCCCCGCTGGAATTCCGCCTCGTATGTATCCGCCAGGGCATCGATGACCTTGTAGACCACCATCAGGAAGACAATGACCGCTTTCTCAAAGGTATAGCCGCTGACCATCACATAGCCAAAGCCCACAAGGATCGCGAGACCGCAGGTGATGAGACGCAGCCCGAGATAGTCACCGAAGGTGTACTTCTCCCCGGTATCCGTGATCTGGAACGGGCGGATCCCAAAGTATGCCGCCATGAACATGTGCTGTCCGAAGGTGGTAAAGGCGAAGGTGAACACTCCGCCCGCGTCCTCGCCCGCAAGCTGGACCACCGCGATAGAGAGCACCATGGACGCAAAGGCGTAGAGGAAGCTTCCGATCATATTCCAGATAATGTTCTTCTGCTCCGACACCGCGGATCCGTCGCCGATGATGAGTCTGGCAAACCCGTGAGGCGTTTTCGGTCGGTTATTCATTTCCAAATTCCTTCTTTACGCAGGACAGGGCGGACTCGATAACCTTATCCATATCGTAATAGCGGTATTCCGCGAGTCTTCCGCCGAAGATCACATTCTTCTCTTTTTCAGCGAGTTCCGCGTATTTCTTATATAATTCCTGGTTTCTCTCATCGTTTACCGGATAGTATGGCTCCATGCCCTCGGTCCACTCCGCCGGGTACTCTCTCGTGATGACTGTCTTCTCCTGGGTTCCGAACTCGAAGTGTTTGTGCTCAATGATCCTCGTGTACGGAGTCTCGCGGTCGGTGTAGTTGATGACCGCATTGCCCTGATAGTTGTCGCAGTCTAAGACCTCCGTCTCAAACCGCAGACTGCGGTACTGGAGTTTTCCGAAGCAGTAGTCGAAATAGCTGTCGATGGTTCCTGTATATACGACCTTGTCCGCAAGGGCGTCATATTTCTCCTTGTCAGCCAGGTAGTCGGCTCCGAGGCGGATCTCACAGCCCTCGAAGAGCTTTTCCGTGATCTTATTGTAGCCGCCGATCGGGATTCCCTGGTAAAGGTCATTGAAATAGTTGTTGTCGTAGGTGTAGCGTACCGGGAGACGTTTGATGATGAAGGCTGGGAGCTCCTTGCAGTCTCTGCCCCACTGTTTCTCAGTGTAGCCCTTGACAAGCTTCTGGTAGATATGGGTTCCCACAAGGCTGATGGCCTGCTCTTCCAGGTTCTTCGGCTCGCCCTTGATGACCTTTCTCTGCTCATTGATGATCTTTTTTGCCTCCTCCGGAGTGGAGATTCCCCACATGCGGCTGAAGGTGTTCATGTTGAACGGCATGTTGTACATCTCGCCCTTGTAGTTCGCAACCGGGCTGTTTGTATAACGGTTGAACTCCACGAGACTGTTCACAAAGTTCCATACTTCCCTGTTGCTGGTATGGAAGATATGGGCACCATAGCGGTGTACATTGATGCCCTCGATATTTTCACAGTAAATGTTTCCGCCTGCGTGTTCTCTCTTCTCAAGAACCAGGCAGGTCTTTCCGGCTTTTTTTGCGTAGTACGCGAAAACTCCGGCGAAAAGTCCGCTGCCCACTAACAGGTAATCATATTGTTTCTTCATATAGACTGTTCTCCTCATTGTCCCGGCTTTTCTGCGCCGATGTATTTTGCAGCATGGGTGAGCTGGATTTTATGTCCTGCTGCCTGAATTACTCTTCTTCCTTAACAAAGATTTTTTCTTTCGGAAGAATTTCGCGGAGCTCCTCCACGAGCTGGACTGCCGCAAACAGGGCCGATCCGGCAAAAATAAAGATATCACCCAGGTTGAAGACCACTTTTTTCAGTTTCTTCCACTGGATGCTGAAATAGTCCACCACATATCCGCGTTTGAGCCGGTCATAAAGGTTGCTCGCTCCGCCGGCCAGCACCAGGGTCAGCGCCGTCTTCTCCAGCACACGTCCCTTCTTTCCGATCACATACGCCCATGCACCGGCTACCGCCGACAGCATGCAGACCGGGACCATCTCCACAAGTTTTGGGTATTCCTTCATGAATCCGAAGGAAAAGCCCGGATTGTGGTTTTTGTGGAGGCGGATCAGGCCGCCTGATTCTTTCACGGTTTTCGGGAATTCTCCATCGGGTCTGGCTTCGATCTCTTTTTTCACAGCCAGATCTGTAAGCGCAAGCGTCGTTCCGAATGTCAAAAATCCAAACATTGCGATTCCCCTTTCTTTTCTATCTTACATGATTGCATACTTTCACAGATATCCTTATATTACAACATTTTAAAGGGTCCGTCCATATATTTCTTATTTCACGGTCAGACTGCGGCACCATTTTCACACGTTTTCTTACCCATTTCATTTACGCCTCTCGTTCCTCTTCCCGTTTTCTGATCCTGTAATTTTTTTTGGAACATGTGCCCTTGTCCCTCATATACATATATAGTATGAACCATTTTCTGTGGAGTATCAGCCATGTCATGTACAAATTCTGTCGCGTCGGAAGATTTTGCGGATTTTATCGCACCTTATTTTACTACACCTGAAGAGTTTATTCGTTCACAGGGGACAGACTGCATTGATTTTGTGAATTCTACGCTGGCGGTCGTCTATGTTCCGCTCTCCACAGTGACACCTTCTACTTATACTTCCTATACATATTCGGCAGTTCCAAAGCTATATAGTCTTCTGGATGTCACAAGTATGGATGCTGCCGGGATCACGCCAGCGGGGGAGCTTCCGGTGCTGAACAATCAGGGCGCGGGAGTTATTGTGGGATTTGTGGATACGGGGATCAATTATACAGATTCGCTGTTTCGGAATGTAGATGGAAGTACAAGAATTATTGGGATATGGGACCAGACAAATAATTCAGATAATTCTAACAATATAGAGAATGAAACTGCAAAACCATTTTCTGCCTTCTCAGCTCTCTACGGCACGCAATACACTGCCGAGGAGATCAACCTGGCCCTGAACTCCGACAATCCCGCCTCCATCGTCCCCACCCGGGACGAAAACGGACATGGAACATTTCTCGCTTCCATTGCCGCCGGGAACCGGGATGAACGGGCGGGATTTTCCGGGGCGGCACCGCAGGCATCCATCGCCATGGTGAAATTAAAACCCGCCAAGCAGTATCTCCGTGACTTCTACCTGATCCAGGACGGGGCAGAGGCCTACCAGGAGAACGATATCATGATGGGCGTCTCCTATCTCTATTTTCTCGCCAGAAAATACTCCATGCCCCTCGTCGTCTGCATTCCTCTCGGCACCAATATGGGAAGCCACATGGGAATGAGCCGCCTCGGGCAGTATTTAAACCAGGTCAGCCTTTCAAACGGTTCCGCCGTCATCACCGCTGCCGGGAACGAGACCGGGGCGAGACATCACTTCCGGGCTGTCATGGACGCAGATACGGATGAAGTCACCGCGGAGCTGCGGGTGGGGGAACGGGAAGCCGGTTTTTCCATGGAACTTTGGGCGGAGAACATGGGTGCCTACACGGTGGGCTTTATCTCACCGACCGGCGAAGTTGCGCGGGAGATTTCCGTTCCGCTCCGGGGCGAGAACACGGTGTCCTTTCTCCTGGAACAGACCCAGATCACAGTCTACACCCAGATCGCCGATGTGAGCTCCGGGAGCCAGTTTATCTTTATGCGCTTCGAAAACCCCATGTCCGGGATCTGGCGGATCCTGATACGGAACTCTCTGGACATCCGTGAGACCTTTCATATCTGGCTGCCGGTCCGGGGCTTTATCTCCGATGAGACCTATTTTCTCCGCCCGGATCCCGATACGACCATCACGGATCCCGGAAATGCCCGGTATCCCATCACTGTCACCGCCTACGACCACACCAAAAACAGCATCTACATCCACGCCAGCCGCGGCTACAGCCTGTCCGGCCAGATAAAGCCGGACCTCGCTGCCCCGGGTGTCAACATCTTAGGCGCGTCCGTCTCAGGAAGACGTCTCACAAGAATGTCCGGCACCTCCGTCTCCGCCGCCCACCTCGCCGGTGCCGCGGCGATCCTGTTGAACTGGGGCGTCCTCAATGCAAATTATCCATATCTCAACACGCCGGTGCTAAAGTCCATCTTCGTCCGTGGGGCACAAAGAAATCCAGCGCTCACATACCCGAACCGTGAGTTCGGATATGGAACGCTGAATCTGTATGAAGCTTTTTTACATCTCAGAAACCTTTAATTTATAACATCCGATGCCGTGCAGACACTATCAGCAGGATTCATATTTATTCAGCTTTGTAACAGGCTTCCGTCGGCCCCGGCAGAGCAGCCGCCTTCTTGTCCGCCGTAGAATACTCCCGCATCTCGATCCGCGGGCCACCGTGTTTTTCCAGATACGCGCGGGTGATCGTCACAGAACCGATCTCCGGGTCCTTCGGGATCTCGAACATGATATCGAGCATGAATTCCTCGATGATCGCCCGGAGCGCTCTCGCACCGGTGTCTTTTTTGAGCGCCTGCTCTGCGATCCATTCCAGGGCATCATCGTCAAAGTTTAAATTTACCTCATCCATGGCGAGAAGCTTCTTATACTGCTTTAAGATCGCGTTCTTCGGCTCCTTTAAGATCCGCACGAGGAATTCCTTCGTGAGTCCCTGAAGTGTCACGGTCACCGGAAGTCTTCCCAAGAACTCCGGGATCATGCCGAATTCTCTGAGATCCTGGTTTGTGACCTTTGAGAGAATGTCCGGATCCTTATCATATTTATCCTTCGGATCAGAGCCGAAACCGATGGACGTGGTGTTCGTCAGGCGTTCCTTGATAATATTCTCAAGATCTGGGAACGCGCCGCCGCAGATAAAGAGGATATTGTCGGTGTTGATCATCTCCATCGGAGTCATGGCATTCTTCTGGCCTGTTCCCACAGGGACTTCCACGTCCGCGCCCTCTAGAAGCTTTAAGAGTTCCTGCTGCACGGACTCGCCGCTGACATCGCGGGTGTTCGTGGATTTCTTCTTTGCGATCTTATCGATCTCGTCGATGAACACGATGCCCATCTCCGCTTTCTGCACATCACCGCCCGCCGCTGCGAGGAGCTTTGTGAGAACACTCTCGATATCGTCACCGATATAACCTGCTTCTGTTAAGGATGTAGCGTCCGCGATCGCAAGCGGCACATCGAGGAGCTTCGCCAGAGTCTTTACGAGATACGTCTTACCGCTTCCAGTAGGTCCGATCATCAGGATATTTGACTTTTCGATGTCAATATCGGTTCCGTACTTCCCGGCATCCGGGGATGTCTTGGAAAATACACGCTTATAGTGGTTGTAGACTGCGACAGCGATCACCTTCTTCGCCTGCTCCTGGCCGATCACATACTCGTCGAGCTGCGCCTTGATCGCATGGGGGGCCGGGATCTCGCTGAGCTTAAACAGCTCCTTTTTTACTTTTTTCTTCTTTTTCCTGCGCTTATGGCCCTGGCCCATGAGGGCGCCGAGGTCGATCTGCCCCACCGGGATTCCGAAAATATTTCCCAATGGAATTCCCTCTGATCCGTCACCGTCCTCCTCGAAATCATCGCCATCTTCGGTCTCGTCAGCATCCACAACGGTCTGCTCTGCGTCCTCATCCGTGTCTGCTTCAGTCGGATTATCCACAGAATTCTGTTTTTCCGCTTCGCTCACGTCATCTTTCTTACCCGCAGCAGTTCCGGTATTCTCCTGCTTCTGCGCTCCATCTCCGCTTCCCATCGGATTCAGATACATATTTTTCAACAGCTCCGGCGTGATCCCGGACATCTTTGTCCAGTCCATACCGCTTCCCATCATCATATCAAACGATCTCTGCATACAGTCCCGGCACACCTGCAATCCGCCCGGCAGCGTGATCATTTTTCCTGCCTGACTCTCCGTCCGTCTGCACATGCAGCAGATCTTCTCATATCCGTTATTTTTGTTGTCTTCCAAATTTTTTCTCCCTGAACCTTCTATCGTTTCTCATGGATACAGGCCGCGGCCTGTCCACGCGTTTTCTGCCTGTTTTTACAGAATTATAACCTATTATAATGCAAATTGAGTCTTCCCGCAACCGAAAAACCATGTGTAAATTTTCTGACAGAATCATCTTTCCTCTTAACAGTATCTGAACTCTGCCCCCTGTATTTTTTTGATGTTTTTTGTAGTTTGAATTTAACATGGAATTGTAGCAACTAAGTAACTGTTTGGCAGGTCAGCGCATTCCCTGCACCGACCGTAAGTAACACAGGCTTGACCGCGGCTGTGAATTCACTGAACCGTTACCTGGTGAACAACTATATAAGAGGGGGTAAATCTTATGATCACTTTACAGCTCGACATGTACCAGGCCTGCGCCCTCGGCGCTCTCGTCTATTGTCTCGGACGACTCATGGTCAACAAACTTTCATTCTTAAGTAAGTACTGCATCCCGGCACCGGTTGCCGGCGGTATCGTATTCGCCTTTGCTCATCTGGCGTTATACGCAGCAGGAATTCTGGAACTCTCCTTTGACACAACATTACAGAGTGTCTTCATGACGGTCTTCTTCTGCAGCGTCGGATTCACAGCCTGCTTCCGTCTGTTGAAAAAGGGCGGACTTCAGGTATTTCTGTTCCTCGGACTCGCAGTCGCCATCTGTGTCATCCAGGACGCAGTTGGCAGCGGTCTCGCAGCAGCCTTTGGTCTGGATCCGCTGCTCGGCTTATGTATGGGTTCCATGCCGTTAGTAGGCGGACACGGAACATCCGGTTCCTTCGGACCGCTTCTTGAAACAGATTACGCCGTTGTAGGCGCTACCACAGTTGCTCTCGCGGCAGCTACATACGGACTTGTATCCGGAAGTATGATGGGCGGCCCGATCGCACGTGCCCGTGTTGAAAAACTCCACTTAAAATCCACAGCAGCTGAGGAAGGCAACGAGACAGCTGAGGTTATGCCGGCCGTTGATGGTCAGAAATTCACAACATCCGCAATGTTTTTAGCAGTTGCCATCGGTCTCGGTACTCTTATTTTCACATTCTTCAAAGATGTATGCCACCTGACATTCCCGACTTATATCGGCGCTATGCTCGCAGCAGCAGCGATCCGCAATATCTGGGATGTCCAGCACAAAGAACTTCCGATGGTTGAGATTGACGCCCTCGGCGGACTTTCCTTAAATCTGTTCCTGTCCATGGCTATGATGAGCTTAAAGCTTTGGCAGTTAGCAGCACTTGCTCTTCCGATGATCGTCATCCTGCTTGTTCAGACGATTGTTATGTTCCTGTACGCGAACTTCGTTGTATTCAACGTTATGGGACGTGACTACGAGGCAGCTGCCATGACAACTGCATTCTGCGGTTTCGGTATGGGCGCTACCCCGAACGCTATGGCAAACATGAGAGCACTCGTTGAGCGCTACGGTGCAGCTCCGAGAGCATTCTTCATCGTACCGTTAGTAGGAAGCTTATTCGTTGACTTCTTCAACTCCATGGTACTGACCACGTTCATGAATTTCCTGTAAACATGTTTTCAGGAACTTTTCGATAAAACCTTTATACCTTTACAAAACAAGACCGCCTTTCCCGTGATCACTCCAGGGAGGCGGTCTTGTTTCTCTATTTTATATCGACTCTTTATTATTTTCCGATCTTAGACTGGCTCTGCGCCGGTTTCTGATCCTGCTGTCCGCCCTGGCTCTGACTGTTTTCACTGTCAGACTCAGCCGGACGCTGCTTTAAGGTTAACTGGACTTCTCTCTCCTGATAGCTGCCGTTTACAAGAGACTGGACAGTCAATGTTACGGTATCACCGGATTTATAGTAAGTCAGAAGCTTTGCAAGGTCCGCGTAGTTGGAGATCTTCTCACCATCCAGCTTTGTAATGATGTCCTTCTCGTGAAGATCGGAACCTGCGGCTGCGGAGTCTTCCATGATCTTGTAGACATAGACACCCTGCGGCATTCCGTACATCTTTGCCATGGACTCATCAATGTTCTGTAACTGGATTCCGAGATAGCCCTGCTCAGACTCGGAAACCGCGATCTTTGTGGTCCTTGTCATGAGGTCATCGATGATGTCTTTTGCTTTAGAGATCGGGATCGCGTAACCGACGCCTTCAACACTTGTATCCGCGTACTTTGCTTCGTTGATGCCGATAACTTCACCTTTGGAGTTTAAGAGAGCTCCGCCGCTGTTGCCTGGGTTGATCGCTGCGTCTGTCTGGATGACGGTCTTAGTCGCATCGTCAACTTTGATCTCTCTGTTTAACGCGCTTACATGTCCGACTGTCACGCTCTGGCCAAGTCCAAGCGCGTTGCCGATGGCGATAACGCCCTGCCCCATCTTTAAGGAATCGGAATCACCGAGTGTCGCCGCTTTGATCTTGTCCTTTGTGTCAGCGGAGATCTTGTCGAGCGGAACTGCGATTACTGCGAGATCCGCCTCGGAGTCTGTGCCCTTAATGGCCGCGTCCGCAGTGCTCTCATCTGCGAACGTCACGGTAAGTCCCTCGGAATCACTGACAACGTGGTTGTTTGTAACGATCAGAAGCTCGGAGTCATTCTGTCCGACGATGATGCCGGAACCGCTGCTCGGGACTTCGTAGGTCTGGGATTGTCCAAACCAGGTGTTGCTCTGGTAGACCTGGGTATTTGTGATCGATACGACAGACGGAAGGGTTGCGTCCACAATCGCGGAGACATCCTCAATAACAACACCGTTGCTGGAAGTTGTGGATGTGTTCGCTGCCGGGATCTGGGTCGTCTGCCCGATGGTCTCGTTTACCTGAGAGCTCTGGTACGGCAACAGGGTGTTGGCCGCACGGTTGACTCCGTACATCGTTCCGCCGGATACGACACCGAAGAGGATCGCTGCCGCCGCGACAAGAGCTGTCGTCTTGGCGTAGGAGTGTTTCTTCGAAGCGTGGTGGCTGTTTCCGTTTCCGTTCGGATTCTGTCCATGTCCCTGATAATAGTCGTACTGCTGATACGGGTTCGTGTACTGGTTCTGGTTTCCGTAATACTGCTGATGCTGCTGCCCGCTGTAGTAACCGTTCTGGCCGTTCGGATTTCCGTTATACGGCTGGCCGTTCTGTGTACCGGAACCAAGTCTTCCGTAGACCTGTCTTCCTGTATGCTCACCCTGAGGCTGCTGGGCTCCGTTTTGGGTGTTCTGAGTGTTCTGCGTATTTATCGGCTGTTCATTATTTTTCTTTTCGTTTTCATTATTTACTTCGTTCCATTTATTTTCATCATACATAATAGGAATCTCCTTTCTGTGTTGAAATTTTCGATGTTTCTTTTTGTACTTAAGGACTCTCTCTTTTTCTTTCCTCTCCTTAACTACATGACATAGTGTACCAGTGAAATGTGATGAAAGTGTGATGAAACATGCACGGTTCTGTGAAATAGCGTCACAATTCCCGTGTTTTTGTAATACGCAAAAAAATCCCGGAATCCATCAGTGGGCTGCTATTCTGTACCCATCCGGATGGATTCCGGGAAACTCTTGTTTTTCTTTATTTTGTCAGGATCGCAGTCAGTCCGAAATAGATCAGGACGATCACACCGAGGACGATGCGGTAGTATCCGAAGAATTTGAAGTCATGTTTTTTGACATATCCGAGTAAGAACTGGATCGAGTACATGGAAACGACGAAGGCGATCACCATGGCAGCTGCCATGAAGAAGAGCTCCATTGCGGAGAATGCCAGGCCGTAGTGAAGGATCTTTAAGAGACTGGCGCCGAACATGACCGGAATTCCAAGGAAGAAGGTGAACTCCGATGCGGCGGTTCTGGAACAGCCAAGCATCATCGCACCGAGGATCGTTGCGCCGGATCTCGATGTACCCGGGATCAGCGCGAGAAGCTGGAAGAGACCGATGTAAAATGCGGTCTGGTAACTAATCTGGGATACTTTCTTTATGCGGAATTCCGCGTGCTGGTTGCGGTTCTCGAAGGCAATAAAAATAACACCGTAGATGATGAGCATCGCCGCTACCACATATGGATTATAGAGATACTTGTCAAGCACTTCGTCAAGCAGGATTCCGACCACGGCAGCCGGAAGGCAGGCGATGATGATCTTAAACCATAGATGCCATGTGGCGCGCTTCTGTGTCGGTTTTTTCCCCGGATCAAATGGGTTCAGGCGTCTGAAATACAGGACCAGTACCGCGAGAATTGCGCCTAACTGGATCACGACGCGGAACACGTTCATGAATTCTTCTGATACATTCAGGTGGACGATATTCTCCACAAGGATCAGGTGACCGGTGCTGCTGATCGGAAGCCATTCGGTGAAACCTTCGACGACACCGAATACGACGATCTTTAGAAATTCGATAAAGTTGCTCATATTCACTCCTATGCTTTATATTTTAAATATAGCGTGCGGTCTTCTTGTTTTCATTGTCATGAAAACAAGAAGCTTCGGGCATCCGCCCTATGTCAACAGGTTCAAAAAAATGCTTCTGCAAGCAAGCTTGCGGCGCATTTTTCCGAACCCGCTGACGCACGCCAGATTGCTAGTTGATATTTTCGATCTGCCAGTCGATCGGCTCGATTCCGTTCTCTTTTAAATACTTGTTTGTCTTACTAAACGGTCTGCTGCCGAAAAATCCACGATAGGCGGACAACGGGCTCGGGTGCGGTGACTCGAGGATCAGATGCTTCGGATTCGTCAGCATTGGCTTTTTCATCTGCGCCGGGCGTCCCCAGAGGATAAATACCATCGGGCGGTCCTGCTCGTTTAAGACGCGGATCGCGGCGTCCGTGAATTCCTCCCAGCCGATATTCTTGTGGGAGTTGGCCGCATGGGCACGAACGGTCAGGACTGTGTTTAAGAGCATCACACCCTGATCTGCCCACTTCTTTAAATATCCATTGTTCGGGATATAGCAGCCGCAGTCCTCATGAAGTTCCTTATAGATATTGACCAGGGACGGCGGGATCTCCACCGACGGCTTTACGGAAAAGCTCAGTCCATGCGCCTGCCCCGGCTCGTGGTACGGGTCCTGTCCCAGGATCACTACTTTTACTTTTGAGAGCGGAGTAAACGCAAAGGCGTTGAAGATGTCATCCGGCGCCGGGTAGACTTCCTTTGTCTCGTACTCGCTCTTTACGGTCTCGTATAATTTCCTGTAATACGGCTTTTTGAATTCCCCGCTCATAGGGACCAACCAGTCATTTGCGATCGCAGCCATATTTCCTCCTTGTTGTATTTATTCGTAACGCTTCAGTACCTTCATAATTTTATGTTTTCTTACCGTCAACACAGCAAGTGCTCAAACCTCCTGAACAGTTACACTCTTTCTAAGAAATCATCCACTAATTTAAACGATACCTCCGCCACCGGACATGATTTCCCAGAAAGCTCTTCCGGCACCTGAGAAAAGATCTTGTGAACCCGGAACAGATACGCCTTATTGTTTAACATTGCTGTCTTCTCAAAGGGCCAGCGGATCAGGGACGGATCTTTATAGTTCTCACCAAGCTCCAGGAGCACCGTGTTCCGGTTCAGGGTGCAGGAAAGCCATAAGGTATAATGCTTCCACGCTTCTTCCGTAAAGGATACGCTGTGGGGAACTGCCATATGACCGGCAGAAAAGCCCAGCCGGTCCGCATCCTCACCGGACAGTGAAGTTATGATATAATAATCCTTTCCATCCAGAAAATTTTTTAACTTTTCGGCGGCATGAAGGACCTCTTCCTCCTCCGTGCCTTCTTTTTTCTTCCACTCAGAGCCGATCCCCACCAGGATCTTTTCCGCGTTTTCCAGTTTTTCCTTCAGGATCTTTTCTGCTTCTGTCTTTTCCAAGCTTTTCCTCCAATATTCTGCATAATTCGTTTTCGAACGTTAACATCATAACATAAATGGGGTCTGGATTCAACTGATCCCTCTTGTCCTTTGCTTTTCATTTTCTTAAGTTTTTCTGTCTGCGGCAGAATACGTTCCGCCGTCCTTGAATTCTTATGGCATGTCAGCGACATTCCAGAAGTGCCATGCATAATTTTCCCCTGTATCTCTCATACTTTTTTTGCAGATGAATATCAGACAGATCCATAGCTGTTGTTTTTATCAGCTGTCTGAAGAAACTGCATGGCAATTATTATGGAAAGGATGGATCAATGATGGAAGAGCACTCAGTCAATCTTCTCCGCGAATGTGACTCCGGCTGCAAAATGGCGGCGGAAAGCCTGGAACAGATCCGGGATATGGTGTCGGATCAGGAGCTCTGGAAGGATATCACGGAAAGCTATGAAAAACATCAGGAGCTGGACGCAAAGATCAAAAAGACCTTAAGCGCCATGGAGGAAGAGGGAAAAGAACCGGGAAAAATGGCATCTGCCTGGTCATGGATGTCCACAGAAATGCGTATGCTGGCAAAGGGCGGCGACAAAGAAGCCGCCAGTATTGTCACTGACGGCTGTAATATGGGGATCAAGACCATATGCGGTTATAAAAATCAGTATTCTGGTGCGTCAAAGGCTGTCATGGAGATCGCCGATGAGCTCACCGGGATGGAGGAAAATCTCAGAGATCATATGAAGAAATTTCTATAACGGTTCAGCAGATCTCTTCCGCTTTCCTATCTTCCGGCCGGTGCCCCGCCACCGCCGGAAACTCCGAATATTTCACAAAGCCGATCTTTGCAATCAAGCACACGGTGGACCGGCTCGCAGAAAATGATTTTTCCGCCCGCGTCGATGTTCTTCGAAAGGAAGTCATCGCCAATGTCTCCCCTGAGCTCCGCTCCCCACTTTCCGTGATCTCCGGCTACGCAGAAAAAGGACTGGCAAAACACCGTAATGCTTTTTGCCAGTCCTATTTTTAAATTCCTAATCTTTCAAAAAAATTCTTATAAAATTCTGTTTTCAACAGTTCTTTAGCACCATAACGGTCATACTTATTCCACAGTGGATCATCATCCATATTAACATATAATGGAAAATGTTTATCTGCAAATTCTCTGCTAAGCTTTTGATGCATTTCCGTTGACTCCTGTATTAAATGTTCTGCAGCATCCTCCGCCCATACATGAAGTGCCTTTGTCATTACTTTTACCGCCTGATCTGGACATTCCTCATATAAAACTTCCAACATATAATAGTAAACTCTTACACATAATGAAGAGAATCCCGATTTACCTGCTTCAGCTGAACCGTCAATCTGAGGGACCTTATAACCTGGATCATATTCCGCAAAACACTTCGCTTTCTTGTCGGACGGAACATTTGCCTTTCTCAAAACAACGTGGAAATCGCAATAGCCATCCCCATCTTGTGTCAGGGTCTGTGCCAGATTAACCTGAGTCAGACCAAATGCATATTCCTGATAGCATGCGCGATGAAATTCTTCACAATAAATTCTTCCTATTCTTCTTGCATCATATTGATCCCAAACTTCTGCCATCGGGCAAACAAGTGTATGTGAATTTCTTTCTTCATCTGTCAATTTCAAGCGATCCCTGCGAAATCTCGGATCTGACGGCAGATCACTGCATACGGCAAACAGACTATGCATATTAATTTTTACACCCAGTGCCTCATGCTTTTCTCTTCGAGTTCGACCACGGTCTTTGCCATATCGCCTCGTTGCTTCGCGGACGATTCGTTCCCCCTTTTCTCCAAGAGCGTTCATAATCTCTCTTGCGAGCAATGCATACATAATTGTATAACTATCAAAAAAAAGATTCTATTCCCGCATCTGTGCTGGCAGATTATCCTATGGTTGTTCACCCTAATTTACATTCCGGACCATTTTCTGATATTTTTTCCCGCTTAGGAATCCCAGAAAACAAAAATCGTATTATTGCTGGATCCCGTGCTATTATTTATGATACTCTTGAACATACAGATGCTTATTATGTGTCTTCTGATTTAAAACAGGGCTACCGGAAAATAGAAACTCCCAAAAATTTACGTTCTTTTCTAATTGATGGATGCACAATTACTTCTGAAATTGGCTGGATCCGACATGAAGACTATACGCTTTCTCCTATTGCCAAAGAGTTCATTAAAGAATTAACTTGGATGTTTCAAGAATTGTAATTATCATTTTTTCAATAACAGTTATGACTTTTATCGATAACAATACTATGTCTCACGATATAAACTTTGGGGGTGTCGGCAATCGCAACACCCCTTGTGGACTTTCAACGCAGACTGGCGGTAAGTTCATCATACTTAGAAACGTGCGCCGCAAGGCACACGCAAAAAAATGCTGCCTGCAAAATTAATCTGCACGCAGTATTTTTATACGATTCTATTCGCTTTTGAATTTCTGTTATTTTTCTTTCAGTTCATCCACCTTTTGCAAGTATTCTTTATCTTTCTTTCAGCTCATCCGCAATCTTCTTATACACTGGCATCGGAACATGGTACTTCTCGCCCATGCGGACCACCTCATATACGAGCCCATCGATCTCTGACTGCTTTCCTTCCATCACATCTCTCTGCATGGATGTCGTGGACTCCGGTGCGAGATGGGATAAGATCTCAAGGTTGACTTTCACATAGTCTCTCTCAAACGGAACCCCCATCGCCTCCGCCAACGCCATGATCTCGCGGATCATCGCCTTGAACGCCTCGCGCTCCTCGCCCTCTCTCTGAAAATCTGCCGCTGTGGCATGATAGTAAAGGCCTGCAGCACCGATCGGGGATACATAGGAGAATTTTTCCAGGGCATCCCGGCGGATATTTTCAGAGAGTTCTCCGGATATTCCGCTGTCGTTAAAGTCCTTCGCAATCTCCTTAAGTTCTTCCTGGAACTCGCCCTTTTCCTTGACGCCAAATACGACCCGCAGGATCTTTCCGTGCTGCACAAGGGCACCCGGTTCCTCGATATTCGCGGACACATAAATACAGCCGTCTGTTACAAGAATTCCCGGGAGCTTTTCCTGCAGGCGGCTTCCCGTTCCATAGATATTGAGGACCGGGATCACAATCGTGCTCTTCTTTGCGATCTTCCGGATAAAAGGCACCGTGCTGTCCAGGGAATATCCCTTGACACACACGAGGATCACATCCGGCTTTTCTTCCTCCCCTGCTGTCTCGATCTTTTTCTCATAAGATTCCATATTCTCCGCCTGCACTGGGATCGTCTCCACAGTTTCATCCCAGAGATGGCGGACGGTAAGTCCATGTTCCTTCATAGCGGCAAGATGAGCATTTCTCGCAATCAGCGTCACGTTTTTTCCCGCCTTTGTCATATAGGCACCAAGAATTCCTCCGGTGCCTCCTGCACCGATGATCAGATATTTCATAATATTTTTCTCCTCGATCAGTCTGCCTGATGCTCTACCTCATAGGCATGTTCTTCCTTGATCTTTTTTAACGTCTCCGGCTCACGGATCAGATCAAGGGCTGTAAATGCAAGAACCTTTGCACCGAGAAGGATCGAATCCAGTCCTTTCTGTGAGCATGCCGCCGCAACCATCTCTTTACTGTGGCCCTTGATCGGCTCGTCGCTGATATTGATGGTCGGCTGGATCGCCGGAACGACCTGGGATACATTTCCGATATCTGTCGACCCCATAAGGCGCTCTCCTGCCGGATCTGCAGTCTCTCCAAACAATTCCAGATTCTTCGCATAAACCGCATCAAAGGATGGTGTCGGAACCATATTTTCTACCCAGTTCTGATACGGCTTCATGCTGCCCTTTGCGCCCATTGCCATCGCGGAGGCTTCCACGATCCGCTCTACCTTAGCGTAAACATCCTTTAATGTGGAAGCTGCAGCAGCCCGCAGATAAAATTTTGCTGCCGCGTAATCCGGTACCGTGTTCGGTGCCTGTCCGCCGTTTACGATGATCCCGTGAATCCGCACATCATCACTCAGATGCTGGCGAAGAGCATTGATGGAGTTATAGGTCTGGATCAGCGCGTCTAAAGCATTGATTCCCTGCTCCGGTGCCGCAGCCGCATGAGACGCCTTACCCCAGAATTCAATATCGATCGGAACACATCCAAGTGTTTTTTCTGTAAGGCGATGTCCCACACCCGGATGTGCGGAAAGAGCCGCGTCAACGTCCTTGAAATATCCCTCGCGGACAAAGCTTCCCTTCGCACTTCCGTTTTCTCCGCCTTCCTCTCCAGGTGTTCCGTAGAGGCGGACCTCTCCGCCGACCTCATCGATCACGCTCTTTAACGCCGCAGCCGCCAGAGAAGAAGTTGCTCCAAACAGGTTATGTCCACAGCCATGTCCAAGTCCTACAAGGGCATCGTACTCCGCAAGGAAAACCATGACCGGACCGGGTTTCCCGGATTTATAGCTCGCCGCAAAACCGGTTCTGTGACCTGCCGCCGGCATCTCTACTTCAAATCCCACGCTCTTAATCTGATCTGCAAGACGCTTGGAAGCGAAAAACTCATAATTGCTGACCTCCGGCTTCTCATGGATCTCCAAAGCGATCTGCTGATATGTCTTGCCGTTTGCCTCTACATAATCCACAATTTTCTTCTGTAATTCGTCCATTATCCACAATCTCCTTTTCTTTTATCCCATAAATTCACTGCAGTATTCTTATAAGGAAAAAGGCCTGACAAAAACCTACTTGTCAGGTCTCTTAATGCGTATTATAGTTCTTTTCGCCTGAATTTTCCAGTCTTTTCTTCCGATTTCACTGATCTGTTCCGGCAATTATTTGTTACTGTTCACGCCTTGCGCAAACAGTAACTGATTTTGCCGATGCTTCGCATTCCAAATCGGCAAAATCCACTACCACCACTGTATTGTACGGAATTTTCAGTTCAGAAAATTCCTACCCGTGTACAGTAACAATTATTTTCCTGCTCTTACTTCCTCAAACTCCTCCTGGATCTCCTTTGACGGCTCATCGGTCGCAAGGCTGACAACAATCAGACAGAGCATTGCAATGATAAACGCCGGAAGAAGCTCATACACATTCCATGCACCGCCCAACGGGCGAACGCAGTATTTCCATACAAATACCATGACTCCGCCTGCGATCATGCCGACAAGAGCACCGTTCCTGTTGGAACGTTTCCAGAATAATGCCGCAAGGACCACCGGTCCGAATACAGCGCCAAATCCAGCCCACGCAAAGGACACGATTCCAAATACGGAGCTGTCCGGATTTCCTGCCAAAAATACTGCGATCACTGCGATAAAGAGGACCGTCGCCCGGGCAACATGGATCGTTCTCTTCTCCGTAAGGTTTACGCCAAACATCCCCTTTAACAGGTTCTCAGAAACAGCGGAAGATGCAGCAAGAAGCTGGGAATCTGCGGTAGACATCGTGCAGGCTAAGATTCCGGCAAGTGTGATTCCCGCACCCACGATCGCGAGGAATCCATGCTGGCTTAAGAGTGTCGCAACCTGAATGATGATCGTCTCCGAAGCGGATCCCTTTAACTCTGCCATCACGCCATTCTTTGAGAGACTGTAACCGACAACGCCGATAAAGATCGCAACTGCCATAGAGATTACGACCCATACCGTCGCGATTCGTCTGGAAAGTGATATATTCTCCTCGCTTTCCGTCGCCATAAAGCGGAGAAGCACATGCGGAACTCCAAAGTAACCAAGCCCCCAGGCAAGAGTAGAGACGGTTGTTATGGTTCCATAAGAGGAAGCGGTTCCTGCCTCGCTGTTATATGTAGCTGTTAATGATAAAAAGCCCGGCAGTTCTTTCGCATTTTCAAGAACATTCTGAACTCCGCCGCTCATGGATACACCGAAACATACCACAAGGACAAGCGCGATCGTCATAACAATACTCTGGATCAGATCCGTAAAGCTCGCTGCCATAAATCCACCGAGTGCCGTGTAACCGACAATGACGACAGCACTAATCAGCATAGCCGCCGTATACGGAATTCCGAATAATGTGGAGAACAGTTTTCCACATGCCGCGAATCCGGACGCTGTATACGGGACAAAAAAGATAATAATAAAAATTGCAGAAATTCCCAATAACAGTTTCGAGTCATCGCAATACCTGTTTGCAAAGAAATCCGGCAGTGTGATCGAATTCGTCTTTGCGCTGTATCTCCTGATGCGTTTCGCCACGATCAGCCAGTTTAAATAGGTACCGATGGCAAGTCCGATCGCAGTCCAGGATGCGTCACAGATACCGCTGAGATAAGCCACTCCCGGCAGTCCCATCAGCAGCCAGCTGCTCATATCCGATGCCTCCGCACTCATGGCCGTCACAAAAGGACCTAATTTTCTTCCGCCAAGATAGAAATCGCTGGAGTCATTGTTCCCTTTAGAATAGAAGAAACCGATTGCCAGCATCATCACCAGATAGGCAATGATCACAAGAAAAACACCGATGATCGCTCCATTCATTTTTCATACTTCCTCTCATTTTAGTCTGCTATATTAGTTTAATAAAGCGTTAATGTAGTTTAGTATATCAGAAAATGGCCGGATTGCAAGTGTTTTCCGGGGATTTGCATCCGAAAAAAGGTCGGCACATTTCCCGTGCCGACCTTTTCCTGTCTTTCTTCAATTTTCATGGGAGCTTGATTTCGGTATCATTACCGCTTCTCATCCCAGCTTCCGTCCTCCCGGACAAACCAGCCGTCCGGTGTTGTGGTCAAGCTTTTTTGTAACACTTGTGGCTAAAAA